>NZ_NHOC01000027.1 GCF_002157465.1 Butyricicoccus porcorum | reverse complement strand
TTGCGTTCACACCGGAAATCATGGAAAAGATCGAGGCAGAGATGCGCAAGATCTGCAAGGAAAAGCTCAAGCTGGAGCGCTTTGAACTGCCGCGTGCGGAAGCGCTGGAATTTATGAAGGACGAGCCGTACAAGGTCGAGCTCATCAATGACCTGCCGGAGGACGCTGTCATTTCGTTCTACAAGCAGGGCGAATTTACCGACCTGTGCGCCGGTCCGCATCTGGATTCCACCGGCCGCGTCAAGGGCAATGGCATCAAGCTGACTGCCTGCAATGCGGCATATTGGCGCGGTGATTCCAACCGCGAGACCCTCCAGCGCATTTACGGCATTGCGTTCCCGAAGAAGGCGGAGCTGGACGAGTATCTTGCAAAGATCGAAGAGGCAAAGCGCCGCGACCACCGCAAGCTGGGCAAGGAGCTTGGCCTGTTTACCCTGATGGAGGAAGGCCCCGGCTTCCCGTTCTTCCTGCCGAAGGGCATGGTACTGCGCAACACGCTGATCGATTACTGGCGCGAGGTGCATAAGCGCTATGGCTATGTGGAAATTTCCACCCCGATGATGCTGAACCGCGGCCTGTGGGAGCGTTCCGGCCATTGGGATCATTATAAGGAAAACATGTACACGACCGTCATCGATGATGTCGATTTCGCCATCAAGCCGATGAACTGCCCGGGCGGCATGCTGGTCTACAAGTCCGAACCGCATTCCTACCGTGACCTGCCGCTGCGTGTCGGCGAGCTGGGTCTGGTTCACCGCCATGAGCTGTCCGGCGCGCTGCACGGCCTGTTCCGTGTCCGCTGTTTCACGCAGGACGATGCCCATATCTTTATGACCTGGGATCAGATGAAGGACGAGATCAAGAATGTCGTCAAGCTGTTTGATGAGGTCTATTCTGTCTTTGGCCTGGAATATGAGATCGAGGTTTCCACCATGCCGGAAGACCACATGGGCGATGAGAAGGACTGGGATTTCGCCACGGAGACACTGAAGGCTGCTGTCTCTGAGATGGGCAAGAGCTATGTCATCAATGAGGGCGACGGCGCGTTCTATGGCCCGAAGCTGGACTTCCATCTGGCGGATTCGCTGGGACGTACCTGGCAGTGCGGCACGATCCAGCTGGATATGCAGCTGCCGGAGCGCTTTGAGCTGGAATACACCGGTGCAGACGGCGAGAAGCACCGCCCGGTTATGATTCACCGCGTTGTCCTCGGCTCCATTGAACGCTTCATCGGCGTCATCACCGAGCATTTTGCCGGTGCATTCCCGACCTGGCTGGCTCCGGTTCAGGTCAAGGCCCTGCCGGTTACCGACCGCACCGCAGCGTATGCGGATGAGGTTGAAAAGGCACTGACCGCCGCAGGCTTCCGCGCCGAGGTCGATCACCGCAGCGAGAAGCTGGGCTACAAGATCCGCGAGGCACAGTCGCAGAAGGTTCCGTATATGCTGGTTCTCGGCGACAAGGAACAGGAAAACGGCACAGTTTCCGTCCGTGACCGCAAGGGCAAGACGACTGCCATGCCGCTGGACGAGTTCATCTCCACGCTGCGCGAAGAGGTCAGCACCAAGAGCCGCGAAGAACTGATCTGATTTTACTCCTCCGGCTGCTCGAGCGAGCGGCGCAGCATCGCGTCGGCATGCAGGCTGACCTGATACAATGCGCCCGGCTCGAGCGGTCCGAAGGCAAACCGTCCAAGCTCATCGGTATAGGTCACATGGACGACGCGATCCGGTTCGGTCTTTCCGGAAATGGTCAGGACTGCGAGCGCCCCGGCGACAGGCTTGCCGCTCTGGTCGACGGCAGTGCCGAGCAGCGCCGGACGCGTGTCCGGGCGCAGGGCTACGGTGGTTTCTACCTGTTCCCCGGCTGACGGGCGCACATAAAAACTGGTATACATCATCAGCACCTCCTGTGGCAGCGGATCAACTCTGTTTTCAGCGTATGACTGCGGCCGCAAAAGGTGCAGGAAAAAATCCCGCAGGTTTTTCTGTAGCTGCGGGGCAGAAAGGAACGTAACACTATGAAAATGAGCAGTATGCTCGGCAGCCGCTTTAAAGAGACTCCGGCGGACTGTCAGCTGGACAGCCATAAGCTCATGGTGCGCGGCGGCTATATCAAGCAGATGACAACGGGTATTTACTCGCTGTATATGCCGACCAAGCGCATCACCAAAAAAATTGAGAATATCATTCGCGAGGAAATGGATAAGATTGACGGCCAGGAGGTCATGTTCCCGGTTGTTATGCCGGCATCGCTGTGGCAGGAATCCGGCCGGTATGACTCCATCGGCAGCGAGATGGCGCGCTTCAAGGACAGAAGCGGCCAGCCGGTTGTTCTGGGCATGACGCATGAGGAGGCCGCTGTGCATCTGGCGCGCGGCGCGGCACAGTCGTACACCAACTATCCGTTCATGATCTATCAGATTCAGACCAAGTTCCGCGATGAGCCGCGCGCACGTGGCGGTCTGATCCGTGTCCGCGAGTTTACGATGAAGGATGCCTATTCTTTCCACACCTCGCAGGAGGATCTGGAGCAGTATTATGAGAAGTGCTACACGGCGTATGAGAATATCTTCCGCCGCGCAGGTATTCCGGAGGTTGTCGCGGTCAAGTCGGATTCCGGCATGATGGGCGGCAGCGTGTCGCATGAATTTATGCTGCTGACCGACTGCGGCGAAGATACCATTGTCCTGTGTGACTGCGGGTACCGCTCCAATATGGAGGCAGCGGACTGCATCGTCGAGGCACCGGAGACCGAGGAAGCACCGCTCACCAAGGTGCTCACCCCGGAGACCAAGACCATTGAGGCAGTTTGTGAATACCTGCATGCACCGGCAAACGCTTCGTGCAAGGCGGTTGTCTATCAGAAGAATCTGACCGATGAATATGTCATTGCATTTATCCGCGGCGATCTGGAGGTCAACGAGACCAAGTTGCGCAATTTCCTGGGCGAGGAGATCCATCCGGCAGAGATCACGCAGGAGAGCGGCATTGTTGCGGGCTTTATCGGCCCGGTTGGCCTGCCGGAAGGCGTGACCTATGTCATCGACAAGTCGGTTGCCGCACTCAACAGTTCGGTCTGCGGCGCAAACGAAGAAAATTACCATTACACCGGCTATAACGTCAAGCGCGACACGCCGGACGCGCAGATTGCGGATTTCGCAAAGACCTATGAAGGCGCAATCTGCCCGGTTTGCGGCAAGCCGCATATCCGCATCAGCCGCGGCATTGAGGTTGGCAATATCTTCCAGCTCGGCACCAAGTATACCAAGTCGATGGAGATGACCTACATCGGACAGGATGGCAAGCCGCACTATCCGATTATGGGCTGTTACGGCATCGGTGTCGGCCGTCTTGCCGCTTCAGTCTGCGAGGTCAAGCACGACGATTACGGCCCGATCTGGCCGATGTCCATCGCACCGTGGCAGGTTCACATCTGCGCGATCAAGGCAACAGACCCGGAGGTTCGTGCGGTTGCCGACGAGCTGTATCAGAAGCTCCAGGATGCAGGTGTTGAGGTCATTTACGATGACCGCAAGGTCAGCGCGGGAAATATGTTCTCCGATGCAGATCTGCTGGGTGTACCGGTTCGTGTCATCGTCAGCCCGAAGACGGTCAAGCGCGGCGCTGTCGAGGTATCCAAGCGCGACAAGTCGCTGCGCGAGGATGTCGCACCGGAAAATGCAGTGGAGTACGTCGAAAAGCTGGTTCAGACGATGCTGGACGAGTTTAAATAAACAGAATAATGAAAATGGACGGCAGGCCGGGGGAGCCTTTCCCTCAGCCTGCCGTATTTTATTTGGAAAGGAGCTGCCAATGGGAACAATGATCTGGAGCCTGACCAAAACCGCCGCAGGCTCGGCAGATGTCCCTGTGAGCGCGGAGGACGCGGCACAGGCGACAAATACCGCAATTGAGGGCGTACAGTCGATTACCAGCCTGTTTCATCTGCCGACCTGGGTGGGGCGGGCGATCTTTATTGTGCTGGTTGTTGTCGTCATGCTGTGGCTGGTTAAGCTGATCAATAAGGGCTTCCGGCGCACCATGGATGCGATGCAGGACAACAATCAGGACGCCACGCTGCTGTCATTCGTACGATACGTCGTGCTGGCAATTGTTTACTTTGCGGGCGGCGTGGTCATCGTGTCCAGCATTCCGGGCGCGAGCGATTCACTTAATGCGCTGCTGGCATCCGGCGGTATAGTCGCAGTCATTCTCGGCTTTGCCTCACAGGATGCGCTGAGTAATATCGCCGGCGGCATTATGATCCTGACGTTCAAGCCGTTTGTCATCGGTGATTTTGTGCGTTATATCGATGTTGGCGTGTCCGGCACGGTGGAAGACATCTCGCTGCGGCATACGGCAATCCGTACGCCGGAAAACAAGAGGCTCATCATTCCAAACGGGAAAATCAATCAGGGCGTCATTGAAAACGCGAACTATGCAGACAGCCGAGTTTGTGAATTCTTTAACGTCAGCATTACCTATGAGAGCAATCTGGAGAAGGCAATTGGCATCCTGCGGGCGGAGGTAATGAAGCAGCCCCTGCATTTGGATGTACGTGACCCAGAGACACAGGACGATGAGCCGGAAGTGCAAGTTGAAGTTGTGGAACTTGCAGATTCTGCTGTTGTGCTGCGCGCATGGCTGTGGGCGGCTGACCTGAGCAGCGCCATGAAATTAAAATTTTCGCTCAATCGCGCAGTAAAAGCCCGCTTTGACGCGGAAGGAATTGAATTTGCCTATCCGCATATCACGATAACAAAATAAGAAACTGCGGTATCTCTCCCTGTCCGGCGCATGTGCGCGGGACGGGGATTTTTTGTATGTTTGGGACTCTGACAGGCGAGATTGTTACGATTTTCACATTCGTCAACCTATACAAAAACTTTACGTTTGAATTGTAGGGAATAAATAGCGTGAAAAGGTGAAATGAAGCAACATGCACAAAAAGTTTCTGAATAAACTGTGAAACATTATGGATGATTGCGCTTGCAGAAAAAGTTGGAAGTGTGTATGATATAGCCAAGCTGAGGGAAGGAAAACCAAGGCGGCAGACAACAAAAAGTTGTCTGAAGCAGTTCCGAAGGAAAAGCCAAAGCTCCGGCTTTCGGAACTTCGATTGAAACGGAATCCGTGCTGTGAAGCGCAGAGCAGAGGCTCCGGGCACACAGAAATCGAAAATCCGCTTCATGAAATTTTTGGAGGTGAGACTATCATGAATCGTTTATTCGATCAGATGGTTAGCAGGTATCATAAGACGCTGTGCAGCCGGAAAATAGAAGAGACGATAACTGCTTATTCCGGCAAGTAAGTCGCCTGCAAAAAAAGATAAAGGAGTTGAACCAATTATGATTCGATGGTTTGATGAGTTGACAAGAGCACGCGTCATGGAACTGGCCAGGGAACACATGGTGGAGCTGCAAGGCGAAAACATTTCCGACGTGACCCGCGCAAAGAAGCACTGAGCTTCGATCACACAGAAATAACCCGATGGATAACATATAGGAGTGACAAACATGAAGTTCTTCTCTGAACTGGCAAGAGCACGCATGATGGAACTGGAAAACGAAAAGGTTTCCTACCTGGTTCATGCAAAGAAGCACTGAGCTTCGATCACACAGAAACAACCCAATGGATAACATATAGGAGTGACAAACATGAAGTTCTTCTCTGAACTGGCAAGAGCACGCATGATGGAACTGGAAAACGAAAAGGTTTCCTACCTGGTTCATGCAAAGAAGCATTGAGCTTCGATCACACAGAAATAACCCGATGGATAACATATAGGAGTGACAAAAATGAAGTTCTTCTCTGAACTGATCCGCGCACGCATGATGGCAATGGAAAATGAAAGAGTTTCCTGCATGGCTCATGTCCGCGCAAACAAGCACTGACAATTACAACAACTGACATCTGAGGTGAAACTGCCCTGTGGTTTGACAAAATGAGCAAGAGCGCAATTCTCGGTATGAGAATGCTGACTGATGGATACGTATCGCGTCAGGAATTCGATGATATGATTCACGAACATCGCGCTCAGTACAAGATCTGATCTTATTCACACACAAGTGATTGATAACAAAGGAACGATGACGTATGAAGTTTTTTGATAACGTTGACAAAACAATGATGCTCAGCGTGATGCTCGGCACAAGAATGATGAATGGTGAATATGTATCGCGTCAGGAATTCGGCGATATGGTTCGCGCACATCGCACACAGAATCACATTTGATTGCATTCACACCCAACTGATTGACAACGAAGGAGCAATGACATATGAAGTTTTTTGATAATGTTGACAGAACGATGATGCTTGGCATGCGTATGATGTACGGCGGAAGCGTTACCCGCGCTGAGTTCAACGATATGATGAACGAGCGCCGCGCACACAGCGAGCACTGATTGCATTTGCCGGTCATCCATCCGGCAGACAAACCGCCTGTAAGACGTATAAAGACCCGGAAGAAGGGAATGCTATGAAACGAACTGCAATGACCCGAATCCGATTCGCAG
>NZ_NHOC01000025.1 GCF_002157465.1 Butyricicoccus porcorum | reverse complement strand
GTGCGGAGATGAGCATGACACCGATGGGCGAGCGCGTCGGTACCTGTCTCTTATACACATCTTCCGCCACTAAGCACAAAAACCGAAGTCTCAGTGCTCCGTTCGACTTGCATGTGTTAGGCACGCCGCCAGCGTTCATCCTGAGCCAGGATCAAACCTGTCTCTTATACACATCTAGTTCAGAACGATCATATCGAGCTACACCATATGGGCATACTATGCCCTCTTGGAGAAAGGAATCAATCATTGGTCATTGCAATCAAAACAAAAAAGGTTCCCTCGTCAGACAAGTCGAGATGACATTAAACGATCGTCTTGCTATCGGACGAAAAAAGAACGCACATAAGGCTGCTGACATCACTTATAAATATATTTACAGTTGGGAGACCTATCGCAGTTACTTAAAGCACTGCTGCTATTTTGTGAAATGGTGCAGCAAAACACATGGATGTAAAACCCTAGAAGAATGTCATCCGTATATGCAGGAATGGATGAAAACGCGTAAATCATTATCTCCATATACACAAAAGCTGGAAGTCAGTGCTCTGGCAAAACTGTACGGATATCGCACCGGAGAACTTGACATAAATACTGCCAGCCGCTGCCGGAAGGATATTAAACGGAGCAGGAACGAGGTTTCCCGTGACCGGCATTTCAGCGAACAGAAACATGCTGACTTCGTTGCATTCTGCCGCTCCACCGGCCTCCGCCGTGGGGAGTTAAAAGTGCTCCGTGGTACTGCGCTTTATCAAGATCCATCCGGTACCTATTACATCCATGTCACCAGCGGCAGTAAAGGCGGCCGGGAACGCTATGCGCCTGTTATCGGCGACATAGAGCTTGTCTGCAAGCTATGCCGTGATGCCGGTAAAAACAAGGTGTTTCCGTCTATCCCCTCTGCTGCCGATGTTCACAGTTACCGTGCAGAGTATGCCACACAAATTTATAAACAGTATGTACGTCCTCTGGAACACCTGGAACGGCATGAAATTTACTATTGTCGCGGAGATCGGAAAGGTGAAAAATTTGACCGGACTGCCATGAAGAAAGCCTCACAGGCTTTGGGACACAATCGAATCAGTGTAGTCGCTGGGCATTATCTGCGAATATAGGATTATGCCCTCGATACAGCGATAATGCAACTTTTTATCGTTTTATACTTCTTATATTCGCCAATTTTGTAAAATTTCAAACTTGAATATATATATTTATTTCGTTCGGCCCTTTCTTTCATGTTGCAGGAAATGATGAAGTCTGACCTTGGCCCTGAATATCAGGATTACAATATCGTAATCGCGCAGCCCAACGGCAGACCTTTTGAAGAGCATCAGATTTGCCAAAAGTTCAAGGCACTGATTACAGAGCATAATCTGAAGCCTGTCGTATTTCACTCTCTGCGCCACAGCACGAGTATGAAGCTGAAAATCAGCGGAGGCGATATCAAGGCTGTACAGGGCGATACAGGGCACGCACAGGCGAATATGGTCACGGATGTATACTCACATATCATGAACGATGACCGCAAGCGCCTGGCAAAGAAAATGAATGACCAGTTTTCTCCCCTCTCCATACTGAAGCAAAAGAAAAAGCAGTTGACGAGCCGCCCATGACTGAATCCATGGAACAGCTCATACAGCTGCTAAAGAGTTCTCCTGAAATTATTGAACCGCTTCTTCAAATGTCACAGTTATTAAGTTCAAAATGAACTTGCAAGTATTCTTGCAAACCTACTTTGTTTGAAAATGTTTGAAATCAACATTTTTTCCAATTCAAATTGCTCCAAAAGTTACGAAAAGAGCCTGATTTCGTACGAAATCAGGCTCTTAATGGAGCTGCTAAGCAGATTTGAACTGCTGACCTCATCCTTACCAAGGATGCGCTCTACCGACTGAGCTATAGCAGCATTGGCGACCCAGAACGGGCTCGAACCGTCGACCTCTAGCGTGACAGGCTAGCGTTCTAACCAACTGAACTACTGGGCCAAAATGGCAGGGGCAGAAGGGATCGAACCCTCGGCACGCGGTTTTGGAGACCGCTGCTCTACCAGCTGAGCTATACCCCTGTATAAGCAAGCCGAGTTTTGCAGCCAACCGCTTCCTTTTGCTCTCTTTCCCTTTTGCAATAAAAGAAAAATAAGTGGTGGGCCTTCGGGGACTCGAACCCGGGACCGACCGGTTATGAGCCGGTTGCTCTAACCAACTGAGCTAAAGGCCCATAATCAAAATGGTCTGTATATGATTTTCGCCGTCACATAACTCTATTATATGACGGCGAACAATCTTAATGGCTCCTCAAGTTGGACTCGAACCAACGACCCTGCGGTTAACAGCCGCATGCTCTACCAACTGAGCTATTGAGGAATATCGAAGCGATCTGATTTCTCAGATCGCTTTTGTGTAGGCATCGACCTATCTTCCCAGGCCGTCGCCAGCCAAGTATTGTCGGCGTAAATGAGCTTAACTACCGTGTTCGGAATGGGAACGGGTGTACCCTCATCACAAAAAACACCTACTACCTTTTCTTTTCAGAAAAGACCTTTGTTACTATAACACATTATCTGCGTTATGTCAAGAAAAAATTGGTGACCCGTGGGAGAATCGAACTCCCGTTTACGGCGTGAGAGGCCGTCGTCTTAGCCGCTTGACCAACGGGCCATTTCCACACACCGTATTTATCGGTGTCCAGAAAGAAGTGGTACACCATCGGGGACTCGAACCCAGGACCCACTGATTAAGAGTCAGTTGCTCTACCATCTGAGCTAATGGTGCATTTCGTCAACTTTTTCTCGTGAGTTTTGCATTATCTGCGCCCTCAAAACTGAACAGCAATACTCGTGACAGAAGCTTTTTCCGAGTTTACCCAAATCATAATTCAGGTCAAGCCCTCGACCTATTAGTATCAGTCCGCTGCATACATTACTGTACTTCCACTCCTGACCTATCAACCACATCGTCTACGTGGGGTCTTACTTCCGAAGAATGGGAAATCTTATCTTACGGGGAGTTTCACGCTTAGATGCCTTCAGCGTTTATCTCGTCCATACTTAGCTACCCAGCTATGCCCTTGGCAGAACAACTGGTGCACCAGAGGTATGTCCATCCCGGTCCTCTCGTACTAAGGACAGCTCCGTTCAAATTTCCTACGCCCGCAACAGATAGGGACCGAACTGTCTCACGACGTTCTGAACCCAGCTCGCGTACCGCTTTAATTGGCGAACAGCCAAACCCTTGGGACCGAATTCAGCCCCAGGATGCGATGAGCCGACATCGAGGTGCCAAACCTCCCCGTCGATGTGGACTCTTGGGGGAGATCAGCCTGTTATCCCCAGGGTAGCTTTTATCCGTTGAGCGACGGCATTTCCATTCACATACCGCCGGATCACTAACTCCAACTTTCGTTCCTGCTCGACCCGTCAGTCTCGCAGTCAGGCTCGTTTTTGCGTTTACACTCACTGCACGATTTCCATCCGTGCTGAACGAACCTTTGAGCGCCTCCGTTACTCTTTAGGAGGCGACCGCCCCAGTCAAACTGCCCACCTGACAGTGTCCCCCGACCAGATTCATGGCCGCAGGTTAGAATTCCAATATTCCAAGAGTGGTATCCCAAGGTTGGCTCCACAAATGCTGGCGCACTTGCTTCCAAGCCTCCCACCTATCCTGTACATGAAATATCGAAATCCAATATCAAGCTACAGTGAAGCTCCATGGGGTCTTTCCGTCTAGTTGCGGGAAACCGGCATCTTCACCGGTACTACAATTTCGCCGGGCTGGCTGTTGAGACAGTGCCCAAATCGTTACGCCATTCGTGCGGGTCAGAACTTACCTGACAAGGAATTTCGCTACCTTAGGACCGTTATAGTTACGGCCGCCGTTTACTGGGGCTTAAATTCAATGCTTCGATTGCTCTAACATCTCCTCTTAACCTTCCAGCACCGGGCAGGCGTCACCCCCTATACGTCATCTTTCGATTTAGCAGAGAGCTGTGTTTTTGCTAAACAGTCGCTTGGGCCTTTTCACTGCGGCCTCTTCTCAGAGGCGCCCCTTATTCCGAAGTTACGGGGCCAATTTGCCGAGTTCCTTAACAACCATTCTCCCGTTGGCCTTAGAATACTCATCCCATCTACCTGTGTCGGTTTGCGGTACGGGCACCTGGACAATACACTGAGCTTTTCTCGCCTCTCACGCCATCTGCTTCCCTACTATATTTCGGTCCCTTACGCCCGGGGCAACCATCGCCCGGGTCAGACTTAATGAAAGTGTCCCTCAGCTTAACATCTTCGGTGGTTACGGAATATCAACCGTATGTGCATCGACTACGCCGTTAGGCCTCGCCTTAGCTCCCGACTAACCTTGGGCGGACGAACCTTCCCCAAGAAACCTTAGATTTTCGGCCATTATGATTCTCACATAATTCTCGCTACTTATTCCGGCATTCTCACTCGTATGAAGTCCACGTGTCCTTCCGATCACGCTTCACCCCGCATACGACGCTCCCCTACCCAATGTTTCAAACATTGCCCGAGCTTCGGTTGAATACTTAGCCCCGTTAAATTTTCTGCGCAAAATCACTCGACCAGTGAGCTATTACGCACTCTTTGAATGAGTGGCTGCTTCTAAGCCAACATCCTGGTTGTCTTAGCAATTTCACATCATTTTCCACTTAGTATTCATTTGGGACCTTAGCTGCGGATCTGGGCTGTTTCCCTTTTGACCATGCGACTTATCTCACATGGTCTGACTGCCATGAACCAATTATCCGGCATTCGAAGTTTGATAGGGTTCAGTAACCTCGCGGCCCCTAGCCCATTCAGTGCTCTACCTCCGGTAATCTATCATAACGCTAGCCCTAAAGCTATTTCGGGGAGAACCAGCTATATCCGAGTTCGATTAGAATTTCTCCGCTATCCACAAGTCATCCCCGGCCTTTTCAACGGACGTGGGTGCGGCCCTCCATTGCGTCTTACCGCAACTTCAGCCTGCTCATGGATAGGTCACCCGGTTTCGGGTCTAATACATGTAACTAATTCGCCCTGTTCAGACTCGCTCTCGCTGCGGCTCCGTGACTCCAGTCACTTAACCTTGCTACATACATTAACTCGCCGGACCGTTCTACAAAAAGTACCCGATCACACATGAACGTGCTCTCGGTGCTTGTAGGCACAAGGTTTCAGGTTCTCTTTCACTCCCCTCCCGGGGTCCTTTTCACCTTTCCCTCACGGTACTGCTTCGCTATCGGTCACCAGGTAGTATTTAGGCTTGGATGATGGTCCACCCGTCTTCCCACAGGGTTCCTCGTGTCCTGTGGTACTCTGGATACTGCTAGCGTGCTTCCGATGTCGCTTACGGGGCTGTCACCCTGTTTCGCCGCTCTTCCCAAAGCGTTCAGCTATCTTTCACACTACATATTGCAGTCCGAACCCCTGAGATATTGCTACCTCAGGTTTGGCCTCTTCCGCGTTCGCTCGCCACTACTAGCGGAATCTCTGTTGATGTCTCTTCCTCGCCCTACTTAGATGTTTCAGTTCAGGCGGTTCCCCACTCATACCTATTTGATTCAGTATGAGCTGCATGAGCTTCTCTCATGCGGGTTTCCCCATTCGGAAATCTTGGGATCAATGCTTATTTGCAGCTCCCCCAAGCTTATCGCAGCTTGTCACGTCCTTCATCGGCTCCTGGTGCCAAGGCATTCCCCTTGCGCCCTTTACAGCTTGACCAGCTGTAAGACCTGATCCGGTCAGATCAGGAATTATTTTAGTAACTTAAGATTGTGAGTAATCTCGGTTATCTTTTGTTATAGCTAATTTGTAGTAGTACTTTCGTACTTTCGCCACAATTGGATCGTTAAAACCTTTTATTTCAGTTTGCTTTTCGCAATTTCCCAGAATAACAATTTTAATTTCCTATTGTTGCTTTGTCGTTTTCTCGCTGTTCAGTTTTCAAGGTGCAGAGTAGAAGGCATTATGCCCTCTAAATTAAACAACGTTCGTTTGAATGACTCATTCCTGAATTGACCTAGGAATTTACAAAGCTCTGTTTCAAGCTTCATGGTCTCCTTAGAAAGGAGGTGATCCAGCCGCACCTTCCGATACGGCTACCTTGTTACGACTTCACCCTAATTACCAGTCCTGCCTTCGGCCGCGTCCTCCTTGCGGTTAGACTACGGACTTCGGGCATTACCGGCTCTCATGGTGTGACGGGCGGTGTGTACAAGGCCCGGGAACGTATTCACCGCGGCATGCTGATCCGCGATTACTAGCAATTCCGACTTCATGCAGGCGGGTTGCAGCCTGCAATCTGAACTGGGACAGCTTTTAGGGATTTGCTCTGCCTCACAGCTTTGCTTCCCTCTGTATGTCTGCCATTGTAGTACGTGTGTAGCCCTGGTCATAAGGGGCATGATGATTTGACGTCGTCCCCACCTTCCTCCGTTTTGTCAACGGCAGTCTCGCTAGAGTGATCAACTAAATGTATCAACTAACAATAAGGGTTGCGCTCGTTGCGGGACTTAACCCAACATCTCACGACACGAGCTGACGACAACCATGCACCACCTGTCACCGCTGTCCCCGAAGGGAAAGGCATATCTCTATGCCGGTCACCGGGATGTCAAGACCAGGTAAGGTTCTTCGCGTTGCTTCGAATTAAACCACATACTCCACTGCTTGTGCGGGCCCCCGTCAATTCCTTTGAGTTTCAACCTTGCGGTCGTACTCCCCAGGTGGGATACTTATTGTGTTAACTGCGGCACGGAAGGGGTCAATACCTCCCACACCTAGTATCCATCGTTTACGGCGTGGACTACCAGGGTATCTAATCCTGTTTGCTCCCCACGCTTTCGCTCCTCAGCGTCAGTTAATGTCCAGCAGGCCGCCTTCGCCACTGGTGTTCCTCCTAATATCTACGCATTTCACCGCTACACTAGGAATTCCGCCTGCCTCTCCATCACTCAAGACCAGCAGTTTTGAAAGCGGGGTTAAGCCCCGACATTTCACTTCCAACTTACCAGCCCGCCTACTCGCCCTTTACACCCAGTAAATCCGGATAACGCTCGCTCCCTACGTATTACCGCGGCTGCTGGCACGTAGTTAGCCGGAGCTTATTCATCAGGTACCGTCACTTTCTTCGTCCCTGATAAAAGATCTTTACAATCCGAAGACCTTCTTCGATCACGCGGCGTTGCTGCGTCAGGGTTTCCCCCATTGCGCAATATTCCCCACTGCTGCCTCCCGTAGGAGTCTGGGCCGTGTCTCAGTCCCAATGTGGCCGTTCAACCTCTCAGTCCGGCTACTGATCGTCGACTTGGTGGGCCGTTACCTCACCAACTATCTAATCAGACGCGAGCTCATCTTTCAGTGGATTGCTCCTTTGGTATCTCGCAGATGCCTGCAAAATACGTTATGCGGTATTAGCGACCGTTTCCAGTCGTTATCCCCCTCTGAAAGGCAGATTGCTCACGCGTTACTCACCCGTCCGCCACTAAGCACAAAAACCGAAGTCTCAGTGCTCCGTTCGACTTGCATGTGTTAGGCACGCCGCCAGCGTTCATCCTGAGCCAGGATCAAACTCTCTAAAAATTGTATTATCACGAGCAAAGCCCGTTATAATCAAATTTCAGCTTTAAGCTGGCTTGCTGTTGTTTTTTATACCGGAGTTACAGCTTCCGGTGGTCTTCTGAGTATAAACTTCAAAAGAATTTCAGGTTTGTAATTCGTTCAAACTTGCGTTGTTTAATTTACAAGGTACAATGCTTTCCGCTGTTCGCCTTTCAGCGTAGCAGCTTATTTATTATATCATCTCACCAGAGGTTTGTCAAGAACTTTTTTCATTTCTTTTTTCAAACTTGATTCGATTGTTTCGCCGATCTCTCAGCGGCAACTCATTTAGTTTAACACATTCAAACCACTTTGTCAAGCACTTTTTTGCCTCCCGGCCAGTAATCTCAACAAATTCTTCGGTTTTTCGTGTCGCTCTCGTTGAGTGCCTGTATATAATACCACCCTGAGCACGCGATGTCAACAAAAACTTTCAGAAAATTTGATGTTTTTCTTAAAAACCTTTTTACCGTAACATTCTGGCGATGCAAAACAGCCGTCAGGCACAGAAACTTCTTGCTCTGTCCGACGGCTGTCCATGTGTTTATTCTTATGCTTCGTTCATTCTCTGATCGATTTTTTCCATTTTAATCACACTGTCCTTCTCATTCAACAGCATTTCCGCGATATCCGAGCAGTATTCGCCAATGCACTCCAAATCATGCAGAACATCAGTAAACGCAACGGTATTTTCCGGAGAGCACGAGCCGAGGTTCAGGCGTTCCATATGCTTGCGGCTCAGGCGACGCTCCAGATCTTCAACGCTCTCCTGCTGGTGGACAACCTGCCGGGCAGTTTCGAGATCACTGTCATGCAGTGTGCGGATCGTCAGGCGCAGCATTTCCTGTACATGATTAAAACCTTCCTCCAGCTCGCCCATTGCCTCCTCCGTAAAGGTATACTCCTTCTCGCGCTTGAGCTTTGCGAAATTGGTGATGCTGGTGTACTGGTCGCCGATGCGTTCAATATCGCTGGCAGCGCGGATCATTCCCGCGACACGCTGCGACTGTCCCTGCGTCAGCTTACCTGTCTTACACAGGCTGGACAGATAATTCGTGATGCTGTCCTGCAAAATATCTACCACATCCTCAAGGCTGTCCACGGCACCGATTGCATCGGTATCTCCGCGCAGGAATGCCTTCTTTGCATGACCCGCCATTTCGGTGACATACTCGGTGATGCGGGTCAGCTCAAGCATGGCAAGGCGTATGGCAGCCTCCGGCTGCTTCAGGACATTGGTATCCAGAAACCGTGTCTGATACAACGGCTGCTCTGCGGCCTGCTGCTTGCCATCCGGGATCAGCTTCATAACGATCTTAACCATAAGTGGAATAAGCGGCAGCCAGATAATCGTATTGGTTATATTAAAGAAAGTATGTGCGTTTGCAATCTGGCGTGAAATGACCTCAATTTCCGGACCCTTCGGCGAGATAAACTGGATAAACTTTGCATACAACGGGACAAACCACATGAATACAAACGTACCTGTAACATTAAAGACACAATGTGCCGCAGCTGTACGCATTTTTAGGTTGGCCGACAGATGCCAGCAGTGCAGTGATGGTTGTACCGATATTATCACCCAACAGAATCGGGATCGCTCCGGTCAGGCCAAGGATACTGGTTACACCATCCGCCATGGGCTGGGACGCAAAGTTTTGCAGCACAGCAATTGTCGCGGAACTGGACTGCACAACCAGCGTCATCAGCGCACCGACACAGACACCAAGAATCGGGATATGTGCAACCTGTTCAATCATACTCAGGAATACCGGGCTGTCCGCAAGCGGCTTCATGACATTGCTCATCGTCGTGATGCCAACGAACAACAGGCCAAACGCAAAAACAGACTGACCGATATTCTTAATGGATTCCTTTTTCGGGAAGAAGTAGAGTACAAAGCCGATGAAGACAATCGGCCAGATAAAGTCATCAATTTTAAATGCAATGATCTGAGCGGTCATCGTTGTACCGATGTTGGCACCAAAAATAACAGAAATTGCTTGTGGCAGAGTCATCAGTCCCGCACTGACAAAGCCGATTGCCATAACAGTCGTCGCCGAGCTGCTCTGTAAAACTGCTGTAACCAGTGCGCCCGCCAGCATGCCGACAATCGGATTCTTGGTTAGAATGCCAAGCACTTTCTTCATTTTCTCACCGGCTGCCTTTTGCAGACCCTCGCTCATCAGGTTCATGCCGTAGATGAATACGGCCAGAC
>NZ_NHOC01000024.1 GCF_002157465.1 Butyricicoccus porcorum | reverse complement strand
TGCCAACGCGCGTGCCTCCGGCGCGAAATATGTCGCGCTGGACATCGGCCCCATCGGTGAGCTGCTTGCCCCGACCGGTACGCTGAACTTCGACGACGCCTATGCGATCTTCGCCCGGCAGGTGCGCTGTGGTGCAGCCTGCGGCGTGGATGCGATTTATATTGAAACCATGACCGACCTGCTGGAAACAAAGGCCGCCGTGCTCGCCGCGCGTGAAATCTGCGATCTGCCGGTGTTCACAACGATGACATTTGAGGCCTCCGGGCGCACCTTCCTCGGCGTGCCGCCGGAGGCAGCTGCGCTGACGCTCCAGGGACTCGGTGTAAGCGCGATCGGCATCAACTGTTCTCTCGGCCCGAAGGAAATTCTTCCGATTGCCGAACGGCTCGCCGCGGTCGCGTCCGTCCCGCTGATTATCAAGCCGAATGCAGGACTGCCCGACGCTGCGTCCGGCACTCTGTCGTACGACATCACACCGGAACAGTTTGCACAGTATGTTCCAAAATATCTTGCCCTCGGCTTCACCATTTTCGGCGGCTGCTGCGGCACCACGCCGGACTATATCCGCCGCATTCGCGCCGTACTGAACGAGGCGGCATTCCATGCGCCGGAGGCAAAGCATCTCTCCGCGCTGTGCTCCGGCACGCGCTATGTCCCGGTAGATGGCGTATGTGTCATCGGTGAGCGCATCAATCCGACCGGCAAAAAGCGCTTTAAGCAGGCGCTCCAGGAACACGACATCGACTATATCGTGGAGCAGGGCATTGAACAGGCGGACGCGGGCGCGCATGTGCTCGATGTCAATGTCGGCCTGCCCGGCATCGACGAGCGCGAGATGATGCTCGAGGTCATCGAAGAGCTGCAAAGCTGTATTGACCTTCCGCTCCAGCTCGATTCCAACAATCCGGAGGTTCTGGAGCCTGCCCTGCGCCGTTATAACGGCACGCCCATGATTAACTCGGTCAACGGCGAGGATGCAAGCCTGAATGCCATCCTGCCGCTTGTCGCAAAATACGGTACAATGGTTGTCGGCCTGACGCTGGATGAAAATGGCATTCCGCCCACGGCAGAAGGCCGCGTTGCCATTGCGCGCAAAATTGTCGCGCGCGCGGCGGAATATGGCATCGGGCCGGAGCGCATTGCCATCGACTGCCTGACGCTGACCGTTTCCGCAGAGCCTGCCGGCGCGATGAACACGCTGTCTGCCCTGCGCACCGTCAAGCAGGAGCTGGGGGTCAAAACCTGCCTCGGCGTGTCCAATATTTCGTTCGGCCTGCCGCAGCGCGTCAAGGTCAATTCGCATTTTCTCGCCATCGCGCTGGAAAACGGTCTTGACTTCCCGATCATCAATCCGAACATCCCGGAGATGATGGAGGCGGTCGATGTGCACAATCTGCTGCACCAGCGCGACCCGGGCAGCGTACACTATATTGAAACCTACAGCGCCCCCGCGGAAGTGCCCGCGGCGCCCAAGGCCGCCGCTTCCAATGCGCCCGACGTACAGACCGCCATCCTCAAGGGGCTCGGCGACGACTGCGCCGCCGCAACACGCACGCTGCTGGAAACCAACGACCCTCTCGACGTCGTCGCAAAGTACCTGATTCCTGCGCTCGACACCGTCGGCGACCTGTTTGAACAGAACAAGCTGTTCCTGCCGCAGCTCATCCGCTCCGCCGAATGTGCAAAGGCCGGCTTCGAGGTCGTGCGCCAGCACATGGCACAGCAGGGCGGCGAAACGCCGAAAGCGGACAAGGTTATCCTTGCGACCGTCAAGGGCGATATCCACGACATCGGCAAAAACATCGTCAAGGTCGTCATGGAGAACTACGGTTACCAGATTCTCGACCTCGGCCGCGATGTGCCGCCGGAGACTGTGGTGGACTGTGCGCTGGAGCAGGATGTCCGTCTGGTCGGTCTGAGTGCGCTGATGACCACAACGCTCGGCGCGATGTCGGACACGATTTCGCTGCTGCGCGACCGCGGCTATACCGGTAAAATTATGGTCGGCGGTGCCGTGCTGACCCCCGACTATGCCGCCTCTATCGGCGCGGATTTTTACTGCCGCGATGCAAAAGCATCCGTCGATGCGGCCCGCACCGTGTTCGGCTGACCGCCGTGCCATCCGGCTAAAATTACAAAACAGTTACAGCTCCCCGCACGCTTTGGTTACAATTCCGGGCGCGCAGGGGGCTGTTATTTTTTCGGCAAAATCGCCGGTTTTTTCGCCAAATGTGCCAATTTATTGTGTTTTTTCTTGTGCAAGGTCTCTGAAATTCTCGAAAATCTCCAATTTTGGTTTGACAAATCCGCCTCTGTCCTGTAAGATAGGTTACAGTTCAGTTACATCACCGTAACAAATTGATACCGAGTGTTCACCACATCCCCGATTGAAAAGGAGTTACATATGTTTCAGAAATTAAAGAAATGCATCATGGTTGCCGTCACCGGCATCGTGCTCACGGCCAGCGTCACCGCAGGCGCTCTGGCTGCTAACGTTACCGCAACGACCAGCGTCAATGTGCGCGCAGGTGCGGGCAACGGCTATAAAGTCGTCACCGTCCTCAAGAAGGGACAGGTCGTCGCCAAGACCGGCTCTTCCGGCAACTGGACCAAGGTCACCGCAAACGGCAAGACCGGTTATGTCTACAATAAGTACCTGACCAGCGGCGGCAGCACCACCACCAACGCTTCCAAGAAGCCGAGCGCTTCGACCTCGAGCACCGGCAGCAAAACCTACATGGGCAACTACAAGCTGACGTTCTACGCAGGCGATTCCACCACAGCTTCCGGCAGAACCCCGCGCGTCAACCACACCATTGCGGCTGACACCTCCATCCTCCCGATGTACTCCAAGGTTTACATTGAAGGCTGGGGCACCTACACGGTCGAGGATCGCGGCGGCGCCATCAAGGGCAAGCGCATCGACATCTTCGTTGCCAACAACAAAATCGCCAACCAGTACGGCATCAAGTATGCAGATGTATATCTTGTAAAATAATCACAGAAACAGCAAACCGGTTCGGACATGTCCGAGCCGGTTTTTTCATGCGCGAAAAAGCGGCGCGGGAATGCTCCCGCGCCGCCGCGCAGTTTACTCTGTGACAATCGCCAGAAAGACTGCGTTTTTGTCCGAACAGTTCTTTGTGTAATGCGAATCACCGCCGCCGCAGATCCAGGCGTCACCCGGATACACGGTGTGCTCGGCACCGCCGTCCGCAATGACCAGCTCGCCCTCCAGCAGCCAGCAGAACTCCGCATCCGGCATATGCGCATGCTCGCCGATGGTGCATCCCGGCTCCAGCGTCAGCACGGCGCACATCTTAAACTTGCCGAAGGAATCCCCCGGCGCAAGCAGCGTCTTGCGGATGACAGTTCCCTCACCGCCGCGCAGATGCTCGATGATGTCTGTCTTCTGTTCCTTTGCCCGATTCAACATGTTTTCTTCATCCTTTCCTGTCTCTCAGCACGACGACTGTAATGCCGTTGTTGTGCCGGTCAATGTCGCGGTCCCTGCGAAAAGCAGGGCAGATTTGCAGCAGCCTGCGTGTATCTTCCTCAAATATCGTCAGCTTCTCTCCGGGAACGAAAAACCGAATCTGTCCCCGGCGCTGTAGGACCGGCAGCTCCCGGCGCACAGCCACGCGGATCTTTCCGCCATTGCCGGTTGAGCCGAAGCCATGGATGATTTTGAGCACCCATACGCCCTGCCTCCGGGCAAGCCGTACCTCCAGTTGCAGCCGCGCGAGCGCCTGCTGGACGGTTGGCATGCCGTCCTCCAGATTGATCTGACGAATTTGCTGTTCCATGTTGTTCTATGTTCCTTTCATCCTGTACCGTCCTGCGGAATGCACGCCAGAAAGTCCGCAAACAGCGGCCCCATTTCCGCATCGGTATCACGGCACAGACCATCGACCATGCGCTCCGGGTGCCACTGTACCGCCCGCACCGGGAGCGTATCGTGCGCGACCGCCTCAATCACGCCGTCCGCATCGCTGACCGCCGAGACATGCAGCCCCGCACCGAGCGTGCGGATCGCCTGATGATGATAGCTGTTGACCGGCACGGTCTCACCGAGCAGCGGGCGCAGCCAGCCATCCTCTGATGTGATGACGGTATGGATTGTATTTTCATGCACATAGGCGGTGGCGAGGTGCTGAAACAGTGTCCCGCCGAAAAAGACATCGATGACCTGAAGCCCGCGGCAGATGCCGAACACCGGCTTTTTGCGCGCACAGAACTGCCGCAGCAGCTCCCATTCGCGCTCATCGCGCCTCTGGTCTACACTCGCGTCCTTGCCCGTCATATGCCTCCCATAATACGACGGATGGATGTCCCCACCGCCGGACAGCAGCAGCGCATCCGCACGGTCTGCCAGCGTTTCCACGCTGCCAAAGCCGCCGTCCAGCAGCATAATGCCGCCAAAGCGCGCGAGTGAACGCGCATACAGCTCACTCTGCGCGACCTGTCGGCTCCGCCTGCCGGAGATTGTACCGGATGATACCAGTATAACAGTATTTGCCGTATTTTTCACCTCCTGCATCATAAATATTTCAAAGATGCGGAAGGCAACACTGTTCCCGATGCAACAGCGCTGCCTTACTCTATCCATAAGCATGCCATGGATTGTCCGCGAGCACGCGCGAATCCGGTTGGCAGTGTAAAATTTTTCCAGGAGGTGGGAAAGATGGAACGGTTTCATCTGCTGGCGCTCGCCGGGGCGGTCGCCGTCTTCCTGTTTGGTATGGAGCTGCTGTGCACAGGGCTGGGCGCGCTGTCGCGCGACCGCCTGCGGCATTGCCTCATGCAGGCAGCGCCCTCGGTTTGGCACGCCACGGCTCTCGGCGCAGCGGTCACCGCACTGGTGCAGAGTTCTTCCGCCGTGACGGTTGTCCTCGTCGGGCTCGCCGCGGGTGGGGCGCTGACGCCGGAGCAGGCCGCCGGCCTGATTGCGGGTGCCAACATCGGCACCTGTACCACCGCATTTTTCATCCACATCGGGCTGCATGCCGGATGGATGGGCGTATTCCACGGCATCGAGCCGCTGCTTGCGCTCGCTGTGCTGCTCCCCGTCCTGCTGCGCAGGCATTGTCCTCCGATTCTGTCCATCGGCGCAGGACTGGCTGCACTCCTGACCGGCATGGCGCACATGCAGGATGCGCTCGCACCGCTCTCCGATTCCCCGCTGTTTGCGCGTCTGCTCGCGCAGTGCGCTTCCCCGCTGTCGGGGCTTCTCGCGGGCACAATCATCACAGCCATCCTGCAAAGCTCGTCCGCCTGTATCGCGCTGCTGCAAACCATCTCCTCCTCCGGCATGCTCTCGCTCGGCAGCGTTGTGCCGGTCATTCTGGGACAGAACATCGGCACCTGCGTCACCGCTCTGCTCGCCAGCCTGCGCGCCGGACGCGCCGCCCGACAGACCGCCCTGCTGCACCTGCTGTTCAATGTCATCGGCGCAGCAGCCGTATTCCCTCTGCTGCTCATCATCCGGCAGATATGCCCTGCATGGCTGAGCATCCCCGCCGACAGCGCGGCAATTGCATGGGTACATCTCGCGTGCAACCTCGCCGCCGCAGGCATCTTCCTGCCGCTGCGTCGCGTCATCCTCGCGCACATGACACAAAACAGCCCCCCGCAAACGCGAGAGGCTGCCTGATCGCCCGATGTTCAATTTGCGTCAACAATCCATGCATTCGGAATGTGTCGCCCCTTGTCCGGCGTAACCGCCGAAGAACGCGTGATGTTGCGCCCGCGGTAATACATGACAGCGGACGAACCGCCGTCCAGATTGCACGCCTGATACGCGCCGTACTGATACAGAATATCGGTCAGATCGCCCAGTGTAATGCCGATGGAATATCCCGGCTGCCGCCCGTCGATCACGGTCAGCAGCATCTGACCGTCCTTCGTCTGCCCGATGACCGAGCGCGGCTGCAAGCCCCAGCCGGAAGAACCGCTGATGAGTTGTTTCCCGTTGACGATCAGTGCCGGACTGAACTGCATGGCATCACGCGTGCCGCGTGGCAACGTACTGGAAATATTCAACCGATTGCCGCTGTCCATGCCGATGACCTTCATCTTTGTATCCAGCGTGTCAATCACCGTGCGCCCGCCGGAAACAACCATGCCAAACACATCGCCGCCGTTGCCTGTACCTTCCGGGTCAGAAAAACCGCTCGCATTGATGCCGAGCACGGCATTGGTGCTGCGACAGATCTGCTTCAGATAGCTGCCCGAGCTGCCCAGCGTATCCGACACAGCAAGCCGTACCTGCCCGGGATTTTTGACAATCGCCATGCGGCCGGAATAGCCGTCGCCCTTCAGTCCGACAATCACAATGCCGTTGCGCGTATCAATGGCACACACCGGGTCGCCATATATTGTCTGAATCCCGGTCTCCTCTTCATCATAATCCGCCTGGTCGATCATCAGATAGCCGTCTTCATCCAGCACATCGCTCTTCTTATGTGCTGCCATATATGCCCAGAACGACTTCTGGTCAATTTCCGCATATGCCTCAGAGAACTGCTCGCGGATATCATCCCAGGTATCGACCGCTTCTTCGCCCGTGTCATCGAATGAGGTGTCCGTTCCGGTGTCCCAGCTGCTGTTATACTCTTCCTGCCGGAGTTCAATCGTCATGCGTCCGCTCATAACATCRTCAATGACCGACTGCGGCAGGAACATCGTCGCCAGCCACTGGTGGTTCATCGTGCCCATTGCAGTCTCGATATAAATCGTGCGCCACTTCTCGATCAACGGGATATGTGAGAATACAAGCACGCAGTACAGCGCGGCGAGTCCCGCAAGGGTTATTGCCGTCCCGCGCAGGATGTGGCGTTTGTTCCGCGCTTTCCGCCTGCCTCGGCGCAGCTTTTTCTGTTTTTTCGGCGCAGAGATCCGCCGTTTTTTTGTTGCGGGCGCGCCTGCCGTCTTTTCTTCCAGACACACCCAGCCGGAATCATTCCGGTTTTGCTCCCCGTTCACTGGTTCACCCCTCGCATACTGTTGGTGTCTTATTATAGCACAGTTTTCCGCCATATCCTACGGCAAACTACACAAACCCATGTGTTTTTCTTGTGTCCGCGCCCAAATCTATGCTATACTTGGCACAAAACAGGAGGTTCCATCATGCAGATCACCGAACACGAAACCTACATCGAAATCCGCAGTGACAGCCGGTTTTCCGCGCGGCAGACGTTTACCTGCGGGCAGTGCTTCCGCTGGCAGGAGCAGGCAGACGGCAGTTGGCGCGGCGTGGTACGCGGCAGGGCAGCCCGTGTCTGGGATGACGGCGGCGCGCTGTGCATCACCGGCACGCGCGCGCAGTTTGACGCACTGTGGCGCGGCTATTTCGACTGCGATACGGATTATGCATCCATCTGCCAGTCATTTGCGGTAGACGAATTTACGGCAGCAGCGGCGGAATTCGGCGCAGGGATCCGCATCCTGAACCAGGAGCCATGGGAGGCGCTGTGCACATTCCTGATCTCACAGTGCAATAACATTCCGCGCATCGCGGCGATCGTCCAGCGGCTGTGCACGGGCTGGGGCCAGCCGATTTCGTTCGAGGGGCAGACGCTGCATGCGTTTCCGACTCCGGACGCGCTGGCAGACCTGTCACCGGATGACCTTGCGCCGCTGCGCGCAGGCTACCGTGCCCCATATCTGATTGCCGCCGCGCAGGCGATCGAATCCGGTGCACTTTCCTTCGACACGCTGCGCGGTCTGCCGACGGAAGATGCCCGCCGGTACATCATGCAGCTGCGCGGGGTGGGACGAAAGGTTGCAGACTGCTTCCTGCTGTTCGGCCTGCACAGGCTGGACGCATTTCCGGTGGATACCTGGATGAAAAAAGCCGCCGCATCTTACAGCGGCGACATGAAGCAATTCATCGACAGCCCGTTCGCGGGCGTGTACCAGCAGTATTTTTTCTATTATGTCCGGGAGCATCAGCTTGGGAAATAACGCTCTCCTATCCGGTGAGACAACATAAGGCAGCAGCGAGTTCGCTGCTGCCGTTTTCGTCTTAATCTGTTTATCCCTCGATGACCTTTACGTAATAATTTCTGGTGCGCGGTCCGTCGAACTCACAAAAATAGATGCCCTGCCAAATACCGAGCAGCATATTGCCGTCCTCGAACGGGATGGTCTTGGACACGCCCATCGCAGAGCATTTGAGGTGTGCCGCGGAATTGCCCTCCGCATGGCGGAACTCCGGGCGATCCGGATATGCCCTGTCCAGTCCGAGCAGCATGTCGCGCACAACATCCGGGTCGGCATTTTCGTTGATTGTGATGCCTGCCGTTGTGTGCGCGCACCAGACGACGACAACACCGCTTTTTGCGCCGCTCTCGCGGATGGTCTCACGCACGCTCTGCGTGATGTTCAAAAAGCCCTCTCGCGGGGTTTTCAGGGTAAATTTCTTCGCTTTCATGACTCTTCCTCCTCCGGATTGCGGTTCTCGCACAGATAGGTTGCCTCGAGATCGGACAGGTGCAGCTTGACCGCAAGCGGATAGTTCTCATACGCATGCGCGATGGCAAATGAACCGGATTTCGCCGCGTCGTCAAAGCCTCCCATGTGCCAGCGGATCGCAACTGCCTCTTCATTTTTCAGGCGCATAAAACGCTCAATCAGAAACACGGATTTTTCACCGTGTCCATACGGAAATTTGTCGTTGATCGTATAATACGGCACCTTTTCCCATACTCCCGCATCATTTTTTCGGTTGCGGAACGAGACCTCATAAAACCCTGCCTTGCAGATGTCGTGCAGCAGCGTGCAGATCGCAGCGCTCTCCGGGTCGTCCTCCCCTTCGACAAAGTGCTTCTTCATCATGATGCGGTAGACATTCAGGCTGTGCTCCACCAATCCGCCCTCGTAGGCGGCATGGAAACGCGTGGATGCGGGCGCGGTGAAAAAGTCCGTGCTCAGCAGCCATTCAAGCAGGCGGTCTGCGCCGCGCCGCGTGATATTTGCCTTGTACTGGTCAATAAAAATCTGTCTGTAATCCAAGCTCATATTGCCACCTCATATCCGGCCGCTGCCAGAACCTCGCGGATCTGCTCCAGCGGCAAATGCCGGCCGTATACGACAATGCGTCCGCTGTCCAGCGTGATATCCGTCCGTGTAATATCGGGAATGCCTGCCAGCAGCTGCCGAACCTGCCTGACACAGCAGCGCGCACTCATGCCGTTGACGGTCAGCTCGACATAGCTCTCCTGTGCCCGCAGTCCATCATAAACCGCATGCAGCCGTTCACGTGTGTTGCATGACGGGTCATCCAGCACGCGATTGAGCATAGCGGACAGGTAATACCCCACCGCGCGCCCGCGGGCACCCCATGCAATCAGGTCGTTCCCGTTCACCGCAAGATCGCGGCGCGTCAGGCAGCTGTCCTCTGTGAGCACCTGCTCTAACAACCGTTCTGTTTCCAGCAGTTCCGTCAGATTCTGCGGCGTCGTTCCCTGTCCGATGCCATCCGCCTTTTTGATGGCGAGCAGCGCGCGGAAGGTCTCTTCTCCGTGCACTGCCAGCTTGCGCCGCACATGGCGCGTGTTGCTTCCAAGCGGCGTGTCATGATGCCGCACCAGATACAACAGCTGCCGTTCCATCTGTACCGGCAGACGCAGGCGCTGCACCATCTGTTCCGCCAACTCGCGCGAGCGGGCGGGATGTCCGTAAAAATGCCCGACGCCGCGCTCATCGCGGCTGAATGTGTCCGGCTTGCCGACGTCATGCAGCAGCGCTGCCAGACGCAGCAGCGGGTCAGGGCGGATGCCCTCCACCGCGCGCACGGAATGCTCCCACACCGTATATTTATGATATGCATTGTGTTGGTCAAACCCGATCATCGGCTGAATTTCCGGCAAAATCTGCGCGATAATGTCAGAAAATTCCATCAGCACTGCGCCGACATGCGCGCCGCACAGCAATTGCAGCAGCTCGGCGGTGATGCGCTCGGCGGAGACCTGTGCCAGCCGTTCCCGGTTGCGGTGCAGCGCCGCAGCTGTAACCGGCTCGACGACAAACCCCCGCTGAGCCGCAAACCGCAGCGCGCGCAGGATGCGCAGCGCATCCTCTTTCAGGCGCGTGTCCGGATCGCCAACACAGCGGATACACCGACGCTGCAAATCCGCCTGTCCGCCGAACGGGTCACACAGGCCGCGCACCGGACTCCACGCCATCGCATTGATGGTAAAATCCCGCCGCGCAAGATCCCGTTCAATGTCATCCACAAACGACACACTGTCCGGACGCCTGCCGTCGGAATACGCGCCCTCCGTGCGGAAGGTCGTGATCTCGACCGGCATGCCGTCCAAAAGGACGGTCACAGTGCCATGCTTGAGCCCTGTTTCAATCACCGTCTGGTCTGCAAACAGCTGCTCCACCTGCTCCGGCCGCGCCGCCGTGCACACATCATAATCGTGCGGCTGCTTTCCCGCCAGCTGGTCGCGCACGGCGCCGCCGACCACATACGACGGATATCCCGCCGCTTCCAGCCTGTCCAGCGCCATGCGGATCGATGCAGGCAGGTCAAATTCCACCTGTTCCATCGTCAATGCCGCAGCCCGTTGTACGGCTTTTTCTGCTTCAGCTTCCGCTTGTTGCCATTTTCGTCTACAATAACGGTGTTGTCCAGCTGCGCCTTGAGATTGGCACGGTATTCTGCAATATATTCGTCCCGCAGCTGCTTCTGCTCCGCTTTTTCCTCCGGGGTCAGGCCCTCTGCCTTGGATTTTCTGGCGAGCGCATTGATGCGGCTGATTTTCTGCTGATCCATACGTGGATTCCCTCCGATTTTTGTTTCTGTTTCGGTTTTATTATATCGCTGTCTCTTATACACATCTAGATGTGTATAAGAGACAGCAGGGCAGCCTTGCAGACGGTGTAATGCATGCCGTTCG
>NZ_NHOC01000023.1 GCF_002157465.1 Butyricicoccus porcorum | reverse complement strand
TCACCACTCTTTCATCCGAGTTAATCTCAAAACAAAATCGCTATGAGATCCCGTCCTTATCAATTTCAAAATCAAAGTCTGCCGAACAACTTTATAGACCAACAGCCAGTCCGGCTCGATGTGACATTCTCATGTCCTTATAATTTCTGGAATTAGTGAGAGCATGATCTCGATACGCCTCCGGCAACGGCTGCTCGTTACACAACAGCGTGATCACTTCCTCCAACTTCTTCGGATCGCAGCCTCTCTTGATCGCAAGCTTGTAATCTCGTTTGAACTGCCCGAAAACTCCGGCTTAAGCATTCAGCGCCTCCATCAGATCTGCAACGCTATCAAACGGACCATACATATCCTCTCCCTTTTCTGCCGCCTCCATCGCCGCATAGGTAACAGCATTCGGCTCGTCAACCTTGACTTCAAAGGGAAGTCCATGACACCTAAGTGCCTGTCGATAAAAAATACCCGTTGCCGTACTCAAATCCATTCCGAGGGACTTAAAGAGAGCTGCCGCCTGTGCTTTCAGCTCCGGCTCCATTCTTATCGTCATATTTCCTTTAGCCATAATAGCACTCCTTTCCTCGTCATTTTTAGCTTGCACTAATATTATATTCAATATTCGTGACATTTGCAAGTGCATTGCAAATGTTTTTTTGCAACTTTTCTATGAACAGTGCTTTCTATATGCTAACACCGCAGCGTGAATGCTCATGTCGGTAAAGTATCACAAGAAAATTATGTCGAATTGACAGCCGCCTCCGCTATACCGAATAAGGAAATAAAGAGTCCTCAAATTTGCGCTACTAAATGAAGACGAGGGAAGTAATCTCCCGCTCGTCAGTAAACTTAACTATGCCATATCAATCCGCTTCTTTCCCGCCACCGGCACTAAGAACAGCGCGGGCAACAGCAGGAAAGCGGTACAGACCAGCCCCCAGGGTATGGACACCTGCTGGGCTACCAGCCCACAATAGGCCCGCCGATGATCTGCCCGAAAGAGTCCAGCTGTCCGCTGTGGAAAAGACTGTGGCGCGCATTTTCTCATCCACATGGTCGTTCATCCAGGCGGCCAGCACAGGCTCCTTGATGGTGCGCATAAGCCCCGCCAGCAGGAACACCAACAACATGAACCAAAAGCTCCGCCCCACCGCGAAGAGAACCAGGCACAGGATACCCGGCGCTGGTGGACATGACCACACTGGTTCGGCTGACAGTCCCTTTTTTCTCCATGCGGGCGATGAGCAACTGAGAAGCCAGAATACCTAAGCCGTTGCCGATAAGACTGATAACACCGAACCAAGTGACGCTGTTCAGCGGCCCGATAACGGGTATTACCGTGTCATCCAGAAAATGAGCGGTGGAGAGCCGGTCAAAGCCTTCACTGGCAAGTCCCCCGCATAGTGTGATTGCTAAGAGCGCCAGCAACACAGGTGCGCCTTTCACAAAGCCCAGGTTGAGCTTGAACAGGCAGACAAAGTCTTTAAGCAAGCCCTGCCGTTCCTCAATAGCAGGGGAGAAGTTGGTTTCTGGCATGATGCGAACCATCACCAGCCCCAACAACAAGCACAAACTGCCCCCAAGATGACAGGCATTTGCAGGTTTATGTTTCCCAGCAGTGTGCCCAGCACCACGCCCAGAACGCCGCCGATTTGCCCCATTTGACTGCCCGCAGGAACACCTTGTCTATGGGTTTGTCCTCTTCCTCCGAGGCAATCCACGCCTCCAGAGCGCCGGTGATGAAGGTATCACCGCAACCCCAGACAACCTGGGCCAGCAGAACCGGCGCGAACCACGGTAGCGCACCCTCCATCAGAAAGCCCAGGCCGTAGAGGAACATTCCAATCAGCACCGAGCGCCGACGGCTATACAAATCCGCCACCACACCGGTGGGTATCTCGAACAGAAAGCAGGAGGTCTCCAGAACCGTCCCTACCAGGACAAGCTGGAAAGCATCCAGCTGCACCACCTCCAGGTGGTACACGATGGAAAGCACTGTGGACATAGAAACCGCCAGGGAACAGACAAATCGGAACAGCAGGTAGACAGAATATGCCTTTGAATTTTTAGCAAACATGAAGTTACATTCTCCTAGTATAATAATGGTGTAGTCAAGAACGACTACTGGTTAATAGTTACAAAGTCCAATCTAATAAATCTATATAGATATAACGGAAGGAGGAGTTCCCCCTCCATCAGAAGTTATAGGACATATTTACCGTGTCTGAGGTTTCCTTAATGCACCAGACAAAATATAGAGGTATAATCACTGAAGGCAGGATCATTGACGTTTCCTCCTTGGGAGCCGGCCTTCTGGCTGGCGATACCTCTTAGAAAGTCTGTCAATCCTTTCGGTGGTGATTTATGTTTTGGCTGGTTGGGAAGCCTCAGGCTATACCTGTATAAGCCGCTAGGTTGTGTATCCACCCTTTGGAATTGGATGCCTGCCGGAAAGGATATTACTATGCACTATCAAAAAGTACTCAAGATGCCTGAAGCGCAAGCAGGACTGTTATATCTGCGGCAACTACAAGAAACGCACCCATGACTGTACGGCGCACTTTATCCGCACCGACCTCTTGACCGCTGGTGTACTCTCCAATCTGCGGAAAGTGACCAGCTATGCGGCAAAGCATGAAGCCCGGTTTATGAAGCTCCTGATTGAGCAGAACGAGGACGGGGGCAAGCGCAGGAACGCCGCCAAGAAAAAGGAGCTGGAAGCCACCGAGAAACGCATAGCCGAGTTATCCGCTATCTTCAAGCGGCTGTATGAGGACAGTGTGACCGGGCGCATATCAGACGAGCGTTTCACAGAGCTGTCGGCAGACTATGAAGCAGAACAACGGGAGCTGAAAGAAAGAGCCGCCGCTATCCAAGCGGAGCTTTCCAAAGCACAGGAAGCCACCGTGAACGCAGAAAAGTTTATGAATGTTGTCCGGCGGCATACCAGCTTTGAAGAACTTACCCCTACTCTGCTGCGGGAGTTTGTAGAGAAAATCGTTGTGCATGAGTGCAGCTATGACGAGAACAAGACCCGCAGACAGGACATTGAGATTTATTATTCTTTTGTTGGCAAGGTGGACTTGCCCGAATAACCGCCCGACCTATCCGACACAAGAGCTAAGTGCCGGATAGGAACGGCAAAATTTTTTACACTTCTATTACTTCTTTATCGCACATCAATATACATTTAGGGGGTGAAAAAGCCTTATTTCGCGCGGTTTTCAAGCCTCGTTTTCGGTGGGGTAATATAAAAACCCTTATCTTTACATTACCTTCTGAAACATATGGCGCACCTTGTCCAGGCGGCTGTTTGGACGGCGGGGCTGGATGACCGGCTGACCGACAGCGGCCTGATATCCTTTCAGCTCTGTAAGGCATACGCTCCGCCCGTTGGTGTAAAAGGCCAGATCAGTACGGTATGCCTGTATACAGCGGGCGGGAATCTCGCCAGTAAAGACAACTTCATCCTTTTTTACCTGGGCCGTTTCGATGGTGGCACAGTATTTCGGTGCATCATGATAAGCCCTGGAAAGGTATTCCTGGGGCGCATAGAGGATGAAGGAGAGATAAGGTTCCAGCAGCTGCGTCCCCGATTCCTTCAATGCCTGTTCCAATACAATCGGGGCCAATGAGCGGAAGTCCGCCGGCGTGCTGACCGGACTGTAATAAAGCCCGTATTCAAAGCAAATCTTACAGTCCGTTACGTTCCAGCCGAACAAGCCCTGCTCCAGCCCGTAACGGATACCATCCCTGACAGCGTTTTGAAAACTCTGGTTCAAGTATCCCAGCGAAACCCGGCTCTCGTATTGTACACCGGAGCCAAGCGAGAGTGGTGTAACAGACAGTCCTATGGATGCCCAAAACGGGTTGGGCGGCACCTCGATATGGATGGTGTGGCTGGCTGCTTTGAGCGGCCGCTCCATATAAATGACGGAGGGTTCCTTTACCACTGTTTCAAGCTTGTATTTTTCCGACAGCAAAGCGGAAACAACCTCCAACTGCACCCGGCCCAAAAAAGAAAGAATGATCTCATGGGTGATGGAATCCACTTCGCAACGCAAAAGCGGGTCAGTATCCGCAAGTTGCGTAAGAGCGTCCAGCAGCCGTTCTCTTTGCGCTGCCGTTTTCGGCGCAATCGTCGTCCGCAGCATGGGGAGGGGGGTCCTCGCGCCACCTTTTACGAGGGAGCCGGGTTTGGTCCCCTAATACATCGTTTAACCTCACGCTGTCGCTGGGAAGGATAACAATTTCACCCTGATAAGCGGTGTCTGTCCGAACAATTTCCCCTTTGGATGGAATACGCATCTCTGTGATTTTCAGCTTTTCTCTCCCGGCCAGGGCCACCGTATCCCGCAGGCGCAGCGTTCCGCTGTATAACCGTAGATAGACACGCCGCTGGCCGCAATCGGTGTACTCAACCTTGAAAACGCTGCCGCATAGGGCGGCGCCCCCCTGTTCCCCAATCGGTTGGAACAGCCCTGTCACCGCATCCATCAACGGTTGAATGCCAAGGCCATTTTTAGCGCTGCCATGATAGACTGGGAACAGGGAGGCGTCTTGAACCCGCTGCTGTTCCTCCCGCGCAAGTTTTTCCCGGCTGATTGGTTCTCCTGCGATATACTTTTCCAATAATTCATCGTTATTTTCGATGACCGCATCCCATGCTTCTATGTCGGTATTTTCCTCCAGGACTATTTCCGGGGACAGCGACACCGTCTGCTTGATGATAATATCGGCGGAGAGCTTATCCCGAACAGACTGAACCACGCTCTGCAAATCAACGCCAGCCTGGTCGATCTTGTTGATAAAGATAACGGTGGGAATGTTCATTTTCCGCAGGGCATGGAACAGAATACGGGTCTGGGCCTGCACGCCATCTTTAGCGGAGATCACCAAGATGGCCCCATCTAAAACAGCCAAAGAGCGGTACACCTCCGCCAAAAAATCCATGTGGCCGGGCGTATCCACAATGTTAACTTTACATCTGTGCCACTGGAAGGAAGTGACTGCCGCTTGAATGGTAATCCCACGCTGCCGCTCCAAAAACATGGTGTCCGTCCTCGTTGTCCCTTTTTCGACGCTCCCCGGTTCTGAAATGGCTCCGCTGGCATATAGCAGGCTCTCCGTCAAGGTCGTCTTTCCAGCGTCTACATGGGCAAGAATTCCAATATTGATTATTTTCATGTGATTGTCCTCCCTTTACAGCCCCAAAGGGCATAAAAATCCCCAGCAGTAAAATACTTTTACCACTGGGGATTATAAGTTGCGGACATACACATATACAGCATACACCTGTTTGTGATTGCTGTTTTTGGGGATATGTCAAAATTGATAAGGCAAAAGTATTCTTAAATTGGGTACAAAAAACTAAGCCCCTACAAAAGGAGCTATCATAATCCTTTGTTCCCACTATTTGATTATAGTTTTATTTAAGAATACCTTGCCGCATATTTTTTACTCCTTTTCTGGATTAAATCATTGTATCACATCAGTTTTAGGAAAGCAAGTACCTAAAAGAAATTTTTCTTCCCCTTACCCGCCCCGAAAACGCCTTGTAGGGCGTTTCTGGGGCGTTTACAGCCCTTTCTTAAATTCCTCCACCAACAGATCGCTCAAAGCCTGTGATGGGCGTATTTTGACCGTTATATGCCCCTCCGGTACGGTGTCCCACCATTTGCGGATCGTTTTCGGATCAAGTCCGGTGTCCCTATGACAATCGGCCTTGCGTCCCTCTGGATGCTCCTGCCGCCACGCATAGACTTGCGCTTTCTTTTCTTCTGCCCCTTTTCTTCTCCATGTGCCGCCAGGATAATCCACTTCCTGCACCGCCCTTGCTCTTTTCAAATGCTCTTTCTGTGATCTACCATTCCTCTTGTTGCGCTCGATGCGAACATCGGTCAGAGCTTCAATATCGGAAATCGTGAAATTGTAATACTCCTTGTCGTAGGCTTCCAGCGCACTCCGTATATCTTCCTCGGTCAATGCGTTCTCATGCTTCACCATCTGCAGATCATCAAAAGCCTCTTTCATATCCTGCCGGAGCTGCTGCTTCGACACACCGCATTTGTAAGCATAGATAGCAAGGCACATCAAAAAGAAATACCGATGCCCGCCCTTTATCTCTCCGATCTGCCGCAGCCACCAATGGTAGAGCGCATACGGATCATCACCATGCACCTTTCCGGCAATATCCCACTTCTTGCGTCCTTTCTCGCCTCTAACAACAACACGCTCATACCACTCCGGATATGCCTCCCTCGCCTCAGCTCGTGTCATTTTGGATGGGCTGAAAGGCTTATTGACATCCACCCTGTTTTCTGGCTTTGCGTAGGCGTTCAGATAATCCAGCGTTACCCGTTCTCCGGTACGGAAAGCGACCAGCTCCGTCCCATGCTTGTCATTGATGCTGCCCACCATGCGGAAGCTCTGATTGATGGATTGATACTGGATCGCCTTGACCTGCGAAGTGCTGCCATACTCCCATAGCCGGAAAGTGAGGTCATATTTCAGACTTTTAAGCTGAATTTTTATATTCGGGTATAGGTCAATCGGCTGCTGGAAAACATAGTAGATATGCAGCCCTGTCCCCGACAGAACAAGGAAAGTCGGCATCGGCAACCGGCGCACTCGCTCCGGATCGCCGCCAAAGCGCAGAAAGAGGTTGCGCAGCTCGGCAAGACCTACGCCATCCAGATCGAAGATCAGAGCATACATCCGCTGGGCGTTCTCCAGCCTGTTCTCCTTTCTGCGATATGCAAGACCGCTGCACAAAGTAAGGCTGTTCCCTCGACAAACTCCATGTAATCCTGTTCCCATGTGTCGTTATACATCTTCCTGCGCCGGAGCTTCTTATCCTCGCTCTGTTCGTCCCGATACAGATACACAGCGTTCGGATGGGAAAAATCCGTGTGCCGTTCTCCGGAGTTCTCATTGTCCGGAAACAGCTCTTTATAAAACTCATAGCCTCCGACCTCCGGATATTGTGCGCTCAAATACTCGTAGCAGCCTCGATAATTCTCGGTCATATTACCACCTCACAAAAGAAAAGTACCAAAAAGAAAATCCGCTGCGGCGGGGATCGCCTGCGGGCGGAAGGGGGAAAAGGGGGAGCAAAAGAGCGGCGGCTACGCCGCCTTAAGAGAAAGTCACCTCCCCCTTTTCCCCCTCGCGGAGGGGCATTGAAAGTGCCGCCACTATGGAAAACCCGATGGGTTTACCACAGTGGCTTGGAAAACCTCTAACGAGGTTTACCACACTTCCAACACCCCTCCGCTCACCCCCCTTTTCCCTCCGACTTTCTCCCTTTCAGAGAGAAAAAATATAGGTTGGGAGTACCCTTACAGGGGCTTAGATTATCAATACAGCAATTCCCTATTTTCAGTTGTTATTATAGCCTGTCCGAAAGAGATTTTCAAGCCCTCCGGACAGGCTTCTTTTACAGCTCCATGCCGCCCATTCCTCGCTGGTGCTGCTGTTGCTCCTGCTGCTGTCCAATCTCCGGATCGGGCAGCAGCTCCCTCGCCTTTTCAAGCAGAGGACGCAGACGCTCCGGCAAGTGTTCTTCCAAGAAGTCCAGCATCCGACCGATGCCGTCCGTCAGACGCTCGGTGAAGCTGCGTTCCTCCTGCAGCTCGGATTGCAGATAATAGTTTTCATCGCGCAGCCTCCGGTTTTCCTGTTCAAGCCTCTGCTGCCGCTGCGCTTCTTCCAGCCGCTTCTTCATGGACGGCACCTGTGACCGCAGACGGGTGTTTTCCTCCGTCAGCTCCTGTACCTTGTGCCGATCCGTCACGCTGCGCAGTGCCATTTTCTTTAGCTGCTCGACCTGATCCACCGTCACGCCCTTTACTGCCCCTGTGAGCGTCTTTTCCGGCTGAATATCATGCAGGGGTGCATTTACCCTGTCAGCCTCCTTTAAGAGCCGCACAGTGCCTTTCAGAGCGTCCCGCTGCCGTTCCAGCTCAGCAACCTCCCGCTCTACTGCGCTGTCTGCTGCTGCACCGCTTCCAGCCTCGCAGCCGCTTCCTTGAACTGCGGCAAGTCCATGTGCGGTCTGTTCGTGCGAGAGAGATAATTTCAAAATCGTGCCGCTGGGCGATCTCCGTCAGAGCTTCTTTCTCCCGTTCCATCCACGCCGCCCATTCGGTCTGCTTCTGCCGACACCGACAAACCCCTGCTGCTTCAATGCCTGTTTCATAGATACCCTTGTAGAAAGTCCTCTTGACTGCTCCGTTGCCACAGGGATAAAATCGACATGGAGATGGGGCGTTGCCTCGTCCATGTGCAGCACCATATTGAACACCGCAGATGGGGGTTGCGTTCTGCAAAAGACTCCGCAAAATCTTTCAGAGCTGCCGCCGCCCGTTCTCCGTCCGGCGTACCGCACCCACAGTCGCTCATGTTGCCGATCTGGAAGATCGCTTCATGGAACAGCTTTTCCTGTTTACTCTGCCGGATATGCTCATAGTAGTCCGGTATCTTATCTCGTTTTGGTTTTCTTTGCGTTGTAGGCTGCGAGAGCTTCATCAAAGACCATATGATAGACCTGCTTCAGATCCTCGTTGCAGAAAACAATGTTCTGCTCCGTCCGGCTCCGGTCTACATTCGCCGCTGAGAAGCTGCGGTTGTTGTGCCGGATGCTCCCTGCACCTGTCATACCCGAAATCGTAACTCCATAAAATCGCCCCCTTTCCGCTTATTCTTCCGTCCTCTATTTTATCATAAATTTCCGCTAAAAACAACCTCTTTGTTACTTTCTGGTGAGAAAGTAACGCAAAAGCACTTTCACACCGCCACCCCATCGGTGCAGCGGTGTGAAAGTGCTTTGCGCCCCTAAAGGGGAGGGGTTGCCGGAGCTGCTTCACTGCCGGCTCGTGCCTGCTGCTCTGCCAGCTCCGGAGGGCGCGCTGCCCCTGCCGTCTGCGGACGGCTCCCCGACCTTCATCCCACCGATAAACTGAAATTTAATACTCAATGACAATTTTCTTGCACTTCTCGCAGAGCCAAGCCTCCGCAGACGCTCCACCAAAAGGTCCACCGATTGACTTTTCATTGAGTTTGATTGACTTGCCCCACCAATGTTGAGGGCCGCAATAACTCGTTCTTTTTCGCTCCAATAGACACCATCTCTGCATTGAATACAACCAAGTTGCATTTCTTCACCACAATACGGACATTTCATTTTAATCACCCCTACAAATTCCCGATTTGTCGTTCTAGWTKWGTMYMCARAGACASCTACTAAACCAGCTACGCTTTTGAACCGGTTCTGTCTCACGCTCCGGCTGATCGGCTCCGGACTTGCCGGAAAGAAGCTGCTGATGCATTGTCCCAGCATGGAGAGCCTGGGCCGCTGCCGCAGTCTGCTGTGCCGTCACCAACGCCGAGCTGACCTCCGCCAACCTTGCGTTCAGTTCCTCGATCTGCTTGTCCTTTACAGCAAGTTGCTCGCTTTTCCGGTCTAATTCTCCCTGCAGCATAGCGATCAAAGTGGTTTCGCAAGTTTCGCAACTTGCTTTCGCCTGTTGCGAAACTTGCTTTCGTTCAACACCTAAATAATGCTGATATATGGCGGTTTTTTGACTTTCGCTGATTGCGAAACTTCCTTTCGCATCTTTCGCAACATGGTTTCGCCTACACCATGCACGAACTGCCTGTTCCGACACGCCACATTCTATTGCAATTTCCGTTATTACACCCGCCAAATATCATCACCACTCTTTCATCCGGAGTTAATCTCAAAACAAATCGCTATGAGATCCCGTCCTTATCAATTTCAAAATCAAAGTCTGCCGAACAACTTTATAGACCAACAGCCAGTCCGGCTCGATGTGACATTCTCTCATGTCCTTATAATTTCTGGAATTAGTGAGAGCATGATCTCGATACGCCTCCGGCAACGGCTGCTCGTTACACAACMGCGTGATCACTWCCTCCAACTTBTTCGGATCGCAGCCTCTCTTGATCGCAAGCTTGTAATCTCGTTTGAACTGCCCYGAAAACTCMGGCTTAAGCATTCAGCGCCTCCATCAGATCTRSAWSKSTATMARACGACMGTACATATCCTCTCCCTTTTCTGCCGCCTCCATCGCCGCATAGGTAACAGCATTCGGCTCGTCAACCTTGACTTCAAAGGGAAGTCCATGACACCTAAGTGCCTGTCGATAAAAAATACCCGTTGCCGTACTCAAATCCATTCCGAGGGACTTAAAGAGAGCTGCCGCCTGTGCTTTCAGCTCCGGCTCCATTCTTATCGTCATATTTCCTTTAGCCATAATAGCACTCCTTTCCTCGTCATTTTTAGCTTGCACTAATATTATATTCAATATTCGTGACATTTGCAAGTGCATTGCAAATGTTTTTTTGCAACTTTTCTATGAACAGTGCTTTCTATATGCTAACACCGCAGCGTGAATGCTCATGTACGGTAAAGTATCACAAGAAAATTATGTCGAATTGACAGCCGCCTCCGCTATACCGAATAAGGAAATAAAGAGTCCTCAAATTTTGCGCTACTAAATGAAGACGAGCGGAAGTAATCTCCCGCTCGTCAGTAAACTTAACTATGCCATATCAATCCCGCTTCTTTCCCGCCACCGGCACTAAGAACAGCGCGGGCAACAGCAGGAAAGCGGTACAGACCAGCCCCCAGGGTATGGACACCTGCTGGGCTACCASCCCCACAATAGGCCCGCCGATGATCTGCCCGAAAGAGTCCAGCTGTCCGCTGGTGGAAAAGACTGTGGCGCGCATTTTCTCATCCACATGGTCGTTCATCCAGGCGGCCAGCACAGGCTCCTTGATGGTGCGCATAAGCCCCGCCAGCAGGAACACCAACAACATGAACCAAAAGCTCCGCCCCACCGCGAAGAGAACCAGGCACAGGATATACCCGGCGCTGGTGGACATGACCACACTGGTTCGGCTGACAGTCCCTTTTTTCTCCATGCGGGCGATGAGCAACTGAGAAGCCAGAATACCTAAGCCGTTGCCGATAAGACTGATAACACCGAACCAAGTGACGCTGTTCAGCGGCCCGATAACGGGTATTACCGTGTCATCCAGAAAATGAGCGGTGGAGAGCCGGTCAAAGCCTTCACTGGCAAGTCCCCCGCATAGTGTGATTGCTAAGAGCGCCAGCAACACAGGTGCGCCTTTCACAAAGCCCAGGTTGAGCTTGAACAGGCAGACAAAGTCTTTAAGCAAGCCCTGCCGTTCCTCAATAGCAGGGGAGAAGTTGGTTTCTGGCATGATGCGAACCATCACCAGCCCCAACAACAAGCACAAACTGCCCCCCAAGATGACAGGCATTTGCAGGTTTATGTTTCCCAGCAGTGTGCCCAGCACCACGCCCAGAACGCCGCCGATTTGCCCCATTTGACTGCCCCGCAGGAACACCTTGTCTATGGGTTTGTCCTCTTCCTCCGAGGCAATCCACGCCTCCAGAGCGCCGGTGATGAAGGTATCACCGCAACCCCAGACAACCTGGGCCAGCAGAACCGGCGCGAACCACGGTAGCGCMCCCTCCATCAGAAAGCCCAGGCCGTAGAGGAACATTCCAATCAGCACCGAGCGCCGACGGCTATACAAATCCGCCACCACACCGGTGGGTATCTCGAACAGAAAGCAGGAGGTCTCCAGAACCGTCCCTACCAGGACAAGCTGGAAAGCATCCAGCTGCACCACCTCCAGGTGGTACACGATGGAAAGCACTGTGGACATAGAAACCGCCAGGGAACAGACAAATCGGAACAGCAGGTAGACAGAATATGCCTTTGAATTTTTAGCAAACATGAAGTTACATTCTCCTAGTATAATAATGGTGTAGTCAAGAACGACTACTGGTTAATAGTTACAAAGTCCAATCTAATAAATCTATATAGATATAACGGAAGGAGGAGTTCCCCCTCCATCAGAAGTTATAGGACAGTATTTACCGTGTCTGAGGTTTCCTTAATGCACCAGACAAAATATAGAGGTATAATCACTGAAGGCAGGATCATTGACGTTTCCTCCTTGGGAGCCGGCCTTCTGGCTGGCGATACCTCTTAGAAAGTCTGTCAATCCTTTCGGTGGTGATTTATGTTTTGGCTGGTTGGGAAGCCTCAGGCTATACCTGTATAAGCCGCTAGGTTGTGTATCCACCCTTTGGAATTGGATGCCTGCCGGAAAGGATATTACTATGCACTATCAAAAAGTACTCAAGATGCCTGAAGCGCAAGCAGGACTGTTATATCTGCGGCAACTACAAGAAACGCACCCATGACTGTACGGCGCACTTTATCCGCACCGACCTCTTGACCGCTGGTGTACTCTCCAATCTGCGGAAAGTGACCAGCTATGCGGCAAAGCATGAAGCCCGGTTTATGAAGCTCCTGATTGAGCAGAACGAGGACGGGGGCAAGCGCAGGAACGCCGCCAAGAAAAAGGAGCTGGAAGCCACCGAGAAACGCATAGCCGAGTTATCCGCTATCTTCAAGCGGCTGTATGAGGACAGTGTGACCGGGCGCATATCAGACGAGCGTTTCACAGAGCTGTCGGCAGACTATGAAGCAGAACAACGGGAGCTGAAAGAAAGAGCCGCCGCTATCCAAGCGGAGCTTTCCAAAGCACAGGAAGCCACCGTGAACGCAGAAAAGTTTATGAATGTTGTCCGGCGGCATACCAGCTTTGAAGAACTTACCCCTACTCTGCTGCGGGAGTTTGTAGAGAAAATCGTTGTGCATGAGTGCAGCTATGACGAGAACAAGACCCGCAGACAGGACATTGAGATTTATTATTCTTTTGTTGGCAAGGTGGACTTGCCCGAATAACCGCCCGACCTATCCGACACAAGAGCTAAGTGCCGGATAGGAACGGCAAAATTTTTTACACTTCTATTACTTCTTTATCGCACATCAATATACATTTAGGGGGTGAAAAAGCCTTATTTCGCGCGGTTTTCAAGCCTCGTTTTCGGTGGGGTAATATAAAAACCCTTATCTTTACATTACCTTCTGAAACATATGGCGCACCTTGTCCAGGCGGCTGTTTGGACGGCGGGGCTGGATGACCGGCTGACCGACAGCGGCCTGATATCCTTTCAGCTCTGTAASKSATACTMTHAKASACAGYCCTATGACAATCGGCCTTGCGTCCCTCTGGATGCTCCTGCCGCCACGCATAGACTTGCGCTTTCTTTTCTTCTGCCCCTTTTCTTCTCCATGTGCCGCCAGGATAATCCACTTCCTGCACCGCCCTTGCTCTTTTCAAATGCTCTTTCTGTGATCTACCATTCCTCTTGTTGCGCTCGATGCGAACATCGGTCAGAGCTTCAATATCGGAAATCGTGAAATTGTAATACTCCTTGTCGTAGGCTTCCAGCGCACTCCGTATATCTTCCTCGGTCAATGCGTTCTCATGCTTCACCATCTGCAGATCATCAAAAGCCTCTTTCATATCCTGCCGGAGCTGCTGCTTCGACACACCGCATTTGTAAGCATAGATAGCAAGGCACATCAAAAAGAAATACCGATGCCCGCCCTTTATCTCTCCGATCTGCCGCAGCCACCAATGGTAGAGCGCATACGGATCATCACCATGCACCTTTCCGGCAATATCCCACTTCTTGCGTCCTTTCTCGCCTCTAACAACAACACGCTCATACCACTCCGGATATGCCTCCCTCGCCTCAGCTCGTGTCATTTTGGATGGGCTGAAAGGCTTATTGACATCCACCCTGTTTTCTGGCTTTGCGTAGGCGTTCAGATAATCCAGCGTTACCCGTTCTCCGGTACGGAAAGCGACCAGCTCCGTCCCATGCTTGTCATTGATGCTGCCCACCATGCGGAAGCTCTGATTGATGGATTGATACTGGATCGCCTTGACCTGCGAAGTGCTGCCATACTCCCATAGCCGGAAAGTGAGGTCATATTTCAGACTTTTAAGCTGAATTTTTATATTCGGGTATAGGTCAATCGGCTGCTGGAAAACATAGTAGATATGCAGCCCTGTCCCCGACAGAACAAGGAAAGTCGGCATCGGCAACCGGCGCACTCGCTCCGGATCGCCGCCAAAGCGCAGAAAGAGGTTGCGCAGCTCGGCAAGACCTACGCCATCCAGATCGAAGATCAGAGCATACATCCGCTGGGCGTTCTCCAGCCTGTTCTCCTTTCTGCGATATGCAAGACCGCTGCACAAAGTAAGGCTGTTCCCCTCGACAAACTCCATGTAATCCTGTTCCCATGTGTCGTTATACATCTTCCTGCGCCGGAGCTTCTTATCCTCGCTCTGTTCGTCCCGATACAGATACACAGCGTTCGGATGGGAAAAATCCGTGTGCCGTTCTCCGGAGTTCTCATTGTCCGGAAACAGCTCTTTATAAAACTCATAGCCTCCGACCTCCGGATATTGTGCGCTCAAATACTCGTAGCAGCCTCGATAATTCTCGGTCATATTACCACCTCACAAAAGAAAAAGTACCAAAAAGAAAATCCGCTGCGGCGGGGATCGCCTGCGGGCGGGAAGGGGGAAAAGGGGGAGCAAAAGAGCGGCGGCTACGCCGCCTTAAAGAGAAAGTCACCTCCCCCTTTTCCCCCTCGCGGAGGGGCATTGAAAGTGCCGCCACTATGGAAAACCCGATGGGTTTACCACAGTGGCTTGGAAAACCTCTAACGAGGTTTACCACACTTCCAACACCCCTCCGCTCACCCCCCTTTTCCCCTCCGACTTTCTCCCTTTCAGAGAGAAAAAATATAGGTTGGGAGTACCCTTACAGGGGGCTTAGATTATCAATACAGCAATTCCCTATTTTCAGTTGTTATTATAGCCTGTCCGAAAGAGATTTTCAAGCCCTCCGGACAGGCTTCTTTTACAGCTCCATGCCGCCCATTCCTCGCTGGTGCTGCTGTTGCTCCTGCTGCTGTCCAATCTCCGGATCGGGCAGCAGCTCCCTCGCCTTTTCAAGCAGAGGACGCAGACGCTCCGGCAAGTGTTCTTCCAAGAAGTCCAGCATCCGACCGATGCCGTCCGTCAGACGCTCGGTGAAGCTGCGTTCCTCCTGCAGCTCGGATTGCAGATAATAGTTTTCATCGCGCAGCCTCCGGTTTTCCTGTTCAAGCCTCTGCTGCCGCTGCGCTTCTTCCAGCCGCTTCTTCATGGACGGCACCTGTGACCGCAGACGGGTGTTTTCCTCCGTCAGCTCCTGTACCTTGTGCCGATCCGTCACGCTGCGCAGTGCCATTTTCTTTAGCTGCTCGACCTGATCCACCGTCACGCCCTTTACTGCCCCTGTGAGCGTCTTTTCCGGCTGAATATCATGCAGGGGTGCATTTACCCTGTCAGCCTCCTTTAAGAGCCGCACAGTGCCTTTCAGAGCGTCCCGCTGCCGTTCCAGCTCAGCAACCTCCCGCTCTACTGCCGCTGTCTGCTGCTGCACCGCTTCCAGCCTCGCAGCCGCTTCCTTGAACTGCGGCAAGTCCATGTGCGGTCTGTTCGTGCCGAGAGAGATAATTTCAAAATCGTGCCGCTGGGCGATCTCCGTCAGAGCTTCTTTCTCCCGTTCCATCCACGCCGCCCATTCGGTCTGCTTTCTGCCGACACCGACAAACCCCTGCTGCTTCAATGCCTGTTTCATAGATACCCTTGTAGAAAGTCCTCTTGACTGCTCCGTTGCCACAGGGATAAAATCGACATGGAGATGGGGCGTTGCCTCGTCCATGTGCAGCACCATATTGAACACCCGCAGATGGGGGTTGCGTTCTGCAAAAGACTCCGCAAAATCTTTCAGAGCTGCCGCCGCCCGTTCTCCGTCCGGCGTACCGCACCCACAGTCGCTCATGTTGCCGATCTGGAAGATCGCTTCATGGAACAGCTTTTCCTGTTTACTCTGCCGGATATGCTCATAGTAGTCCGGTATCTTATCTCTCGTTTTGGTTTTCTTTGCGTTGTAGGCTGCGAGAGCTTCATCAAAGACCATATGATAGACCYGCTTCAGATCCTCGTTGCAGAAAACAATGTTCTGCTCCGTCCGGCTCCGGTCTACATTCGCCGCTGAGAAGCTGCGGTTGTTGTGCCGGATGCTCCCTGCACCTGTCATACCCGAAATCGTAACTCCCATAAAATCGCCCCCTTTCCGCTTATTCTTCCGTCCTCTATTTTATCATAAATTTCCGCTAAAAACAACCTCTTTGTTACTTTCTGGTGAGAAAGTAACGCAAAAGCACTTTCACACCGCCACCCCATCGGTGCAGCGGTGTGAAAGTGCTTTGCGCCCCTAAAGGGGAGGGGTTGCCGGAGCTGCTTCACTGCCGGCTCGTGCCTGCTGCTCTGCCAGCTCCGGAGGGGCGCTGCCCCTGCCGTCTGCGGACGGCTCCCCGACCTTCATCCCACCGATAAACTGAAATTTAATACTCAATGACAATTTTCTTGCACTTCTCGCAGAGCCAAGCCTCCGCAGACGCTCCACCAAAAGGTCCACCGATTGACTTTTCATTGAGTTTGATTGACTTGCCCCCACCAATGTTGAGGGCCGCAATAACTCGTTCTTTTTCGCTCCAATAGACACCATCTCTGCATTGAATACAACCAAGTTGCATTTCTTCACCACAATACGGACATTTCATTTTAATCACCCCTACAAATTCCCGATTTGTCGTTCTGTTTAGTCCCCAAAGAACCTACTAAACCAGCTACGCTTTTGAACCGGTTCTGTCTCACGCTCCGGCTGATCGGCTCCGGACTTGCCGGAAAGAAGCTGCTGATGCATTGTCCCAGCATGGAGAGCCTGGGCCGCTGCCGCAGTCTGCTGTGCCGTCACCAACGCCGAGCTGACCTCCGCCAACCTTGCGTTCAGTTCCTCGATCTGCTTGTCCTTTACAGCAAGTTGCTCGCTTTTCCGGTCTAATTCTCCCTGCAGCATAGCGATCAAAGTGGTTTCGCAAGTTTCGCAACTTGCTTTCGCCTGTTGCGAAACTTGCTTTCGTTCAACACCTAAATAATGCTGATATATGGCGGTTTTTTGACTTTCGCTGATTGCGAAACTTCCTTTCGCATCTTTCGCAACATGGTTTCGCCTACACCATGCACGAACTGCCTGTTCCGACACGCCACATTCTATTGCAATTTCCGTTATTACACCCGCCAAATATCATCACCACTCTTTCATCCGGAGTTAATCTCAAAACAAATCGCTATGAGATCCCGTCCTTATCAATTTCAAAATCAAAGTCTGCCGAACAACTTTATAGACCAACAGCCAGTCCGGCTCGATGTGACATTCTCTCATGTCCTTATAATTTCTGGAATTAGTGAGAGCATGATCTCGATACGCCTCCGGCAACGGCTGCTCGTTACACAACAGCGTGATCACTTCCTCCAACTTCTTCGGATCGCAGCCTCTCTTGATCGCAAGCTTGTAATCTCGTTTGAACTGCCCCGAAAACTCCGGCTTAAGCATTCAGCGCCTCCATCAGATCTGCAACGCTATCAAACGGACCATACATATCCTCTCCCTTTTCTGCCGCCTCCATCGCCGCATAGGTAACAGCATTCGGCTCGTCAACCTTGACTTCAAAGGGAAGTCCATGACACCTAAGTGCCTGTCGATAAAAAATACCCGTTGCCGTACTCAAATCCATTCCGAGGGACTTAAAGAGAGCTGCCGCCTGTGCTTTCAGCTCCGGCTCCATTCTTATCGTCATATTTCCTTTAGCCATAATAGCACTCCTTTCCTCGTCATTTTTAGCTTGCACTAATATTATATTCAATATTCGTGACATTTGCAAGTGCATTGCAAATGTTTTTTTGCAACTTTTCTATGAACAGTGCTTTCTATATGCTAACACCGCAGCGTGAATGCTCATGTACGGTAAAGTATCACAAGAAAATTATGTCGAATTGACAGCCGCCTCCGCTATACCGAATAAGGAAATAAAGAGTCCTCAAATTTTGCGCTACTAAATGAAGACGAGCGGAAGTAATCTCCCGCTCGTCAGTAAACTTAACTATGCCATATCAATCCCGCTTCTTTCCCSCCACCGGCACTAAGAACAGCGCGGGCAACAGCAGGAAAGCGGTACAGACCAGCCCCCAGGGTATGGACACCTGCTGGGCTACCAGCCCCACAATAGGCCCGCCGATGATCTGCCCGAAAGAGTCCAGCTGTCCGCTGGTGGAAAAGACTGTGGCGCGCATTTTCTCATCCACATGGTCGTTCATCCAGGCGGCCAGCACAGGCTCCTTGATGGTGCGCATAAGCCCCGCCAGCAGGAACACCAACAACATGAACCAAAAGCTCCGCCCCACCGCGAAGAGAACCAGGCACAGGATATACCCGGCGCTGGTGGACATGACCACACTGGTTCGGCTGACAGTCCCTTTTTTCTCCATGCGGGCGATGAGCAACTGAGAAGCCAGAATACCTAAGCCGTTGCCGATAAGACTGATAACACCGAACCAAGTGACGCTGTTCAGCGGCCCGATAACGGGTATTACCGTGTCATCCAGAAAATGAGCGGTGGAGAGCCGGTCAAAGCCTTCACTGGCAAGTCCCCCGCATAGTGTGATTGCTAAGAGCGCCAGCAACACAGGTGCGCCTTTCACAAAGCCCAGGTTGAGCTTGAACAGGCAGACAAAGTCTTTAAGCAAGCCCTGCCGTTCCTCAATAGCAGGGGAGAAGTTGGTTTCTGGCATGATGCGAACCATCACCAGCCCCAACAACAAGCACAAACTGCCCCCAAGATGACAGGCATTTGCAGGTTTATGTTTCCCAGCAGTGTGCCCAGCACCACGCCCAGAACGCCGCCGATTTGCCCCATTTGACTGCCCCGCAGGAACACCTTGTCTATGGGTTTGTCCTCTTCCTCCGAGGCAATCCACGCCTCCAGAGCGCCGGTGATGAAGGTATCACCGCAACCCCAGACAACCTGGGCCAGCAGAACCGGCGCGAACCACGGTAGCGCACCCTCCATCAGAAAGCCCAGGCCGTAGAGGAACATTCCAATCAGCACCGAGCGCCGACGGCTATACAAATCCGCCACCACACCGGTGGGTATCTCGAACAGAAAGCAGGAGGTCTCCAGAACCGTCCCTACCAGGACAAGCTGGAAAGCATCCAGCTGCACCACCTCCAGGTGGTACACGATGGAAAGCACTGTGGACATAGAAACCGCCAGGGAACAGACAAATCGGAACAGCAGGTAGACAGAATATGCCTTTGAATTTTTAGCAAACATGAAGTTACATTCTCCTAGTATAATAATGGTGTAGTCAAGAACGACTACTGGTTAATAGTTACAAAGTCCAATCTAATAAATCTATATAGATATAACGGAAGGAGGAGTTCCCCTCCATCAGAAGTTATAGGACATATTTACCGTGTCTGAGGTTTCCTTAATGCACCAGACAAAATATAGAGGTATAATCACTGAAGGCAGGATCATTGACGTTTCCTCCTTGGGAGCCGGCCTTCTGGCTGGCGATACCTCTTAGAAAGTCTGTCAATCCTTTCGGTGGTGATTTATGTTTTGGCTGGTTGGGAAGCCTCAGGCTATACCTGTATAAGCCGCTAGGTTGTGTATCCACCCTTTGGAATTGGATGCCTGCCGGAAAGGATATTACTATGCACTATCAAAAAGTACTCAAGATGCCTGAAGCGCAAGCAGGACTGTTATATCTGCGGCAACTACAAGAAACGCACCCATGACTGTACGGCGCACTTTATCCGCACCGACCTCTTGACCGCTGGTGTACTCTCCAATCTGCGGAAAGTGACCAGCTATGCGGCAAAGCATGAAGCCCGGTTTATGAAGCTCCTGATTGAGCAGAACGAGGACGGGGGCAAGCGCAGGAACGCCGCCAAGAAAAAGGAGCTGGAAGCCACCGAGAAACGCATAGCCGAGTTATCCGCTATCTTCAAGCGGCTGTATGAGGACAGTGTGACCGGGCGCATATCAGACGAGCGTTTCACAGAGCTGTCGGCAGACTATGAAGCAGAACAACGGGAGCTGAAAGAAAGAGCCGCCGCTATCCAAGCGGAGCTTTCCAAAGCACAGGAAGCCACCGTGAACGCAGAAAAGTTTATGAATGTTGTCCGGCGGCATACCAGCTTTGAAGAACTTACCCCTACTCTGCTGCGGGAGTTTGTAGAGAAAATCGTTGTGCATGAGTGCAGCTATGACGAGAACAAGACCCGCAGACAGGACATTGAGATTTATTATTCTTTTGTTGGCAAGGTGGACTTGCCCGAATAACCGCCCGACCTATCCGACACAAGAGCTAAGTGCCGGATAGGAACGGCAAAATTTTTTACACTTCTATTACTTCTTTATCGCACATCAATATACATTTAGGGGGTGAAAAAGCCTTATTTCGCGCGGTTTTCAAGCCTCGTTTTCGGTGGGGTAATATAAAAACCCTTATCTTTACATTACCTTCTGAAACATATGGCGCACCTTGTCCAGGCGGCTGTTTGGACGGCGGGGCTGGATGACCGGCTGACCGACAGCGGCCTGATATCCTTTCAGCTCTGTAAGGCATACGCTCCGCCCGTTGGTGTAAAAGGCCAGATCAGTACGGTATGCCTGTATACAGCGGGCGGGAATCTCGCCAGTAAAGACAACTTCATCCTTTTTTACCTGGGCCGTTTCGATGGTGGCACAGTATTTCGGTGCATCATGATAAGCCCTGGAAAGGTATTCCTGGGGCGCATAGAGGATGAAGGAGAGATAAGGTTCCAGCAGCTGCGTCCCCGATTCCTTCAATGCCTGTTCCAATACAATCGGGGCCAATGAGCGGAAGTCCGCCGGCGTGCTGACCGGACTGTAATAAAGCCCGTATTCAAAGCAAATCTTACAGTCCGTTACGTTCCAGCCGAACAAGCCCTGCTCCAGCCCGTAACGGATACCATCCCTGACAGCGTTTTGAAAACTCTGGTTCAAGTATCCCAGCGAAACCCGGCTCTCGTATTGTACACCGGAGCCAAGCGAGAGTGGTGTAACAGACAGTCCTATGGATGCCCAAAACGGGTTGGGCGGCACCTCGATATGGATGGTGTGGCTGGCTGCTTTGAGCGGCCGCTCCATATAAATGACGGAGGGTTCCTTTACCACTGTTTCAAGCTTGTATTTTTCCGACAGCAAAGCGGAAACAACCTCCAACTGCACCCGGCCCAAAAAAGAAAGAATGATCTCATGGGTGATGGAATCCACTTCGCAACGCAAAAGCGGGTCAGTATCCGCAAGTTGCGTAAGAGCGTCCAGCAGCCGTTCTCTTTGCGCTGCCGTTTTCGGCGCAATCGTCGTCCGCAGCATGGGGAGGGGGTCCTCGCGCCACCTTTTACGAGGGAGCCGGGTTTGGTCCCCTAATACATCGTTTAACCTCACGCTGTCGCTGGGAAGGATAACAATTTCACCCTGATAAGCGGTGTCTGTCCGAACAATTTCCCCTTTGGATGGAATACGCATCTCTGTGATTTTCAGCTTTTCTCTCCCGGCCAGGGCCACCGTATCCCGCAGGCGCAGCGTTCCGCTGTATAACCGTAGATAGACACGCCGCTGGCCGCAATCGGTGTACTCAACCTTGAAAACGCTGCCGCATAGGGCGGCGCCCCCCTGTTCCCCAATCGGTTGGAACAGCCCTGTCACCGCATCCATCAACGGTTGAATGCCAAGGCCATTTTTAGCGCTGCCATGATAGACTGGGAACAGGGAGGCGTCTTGAACCCGCTGCTGTTCCTCCCGCGCAAGTTTTTCCCGGCTGATTGGTTCTCCTGCGATATACTTTTCCAATAATTCATCGTTATTTTCGATGACCGCATCCCATGCTTCTATGTCGGTATTTTCCTCCAGGACTATTTCCGGGGACAGCGACACCGTCTGCTTGATGATAATATCGGCGGAGAGCTTATCCCGAACAGACTGAACCACGCTCTGCAAATCAACGCCAGCCTGGTCGATCTTGTTGATAAAGATAACGGTGGGAATGTTCATTTTCCGCAGGGCATGGAACAGAATACGGGTCTGGGCCTGCACGCCATCTTTAGCGGAGATCACCAAGATGGCCCCATCTAAAACAGCCAAAGAGCGGTACACCTCCGCGCCAAAAAATCCATGTGGCCGGGCGTATCCACAATGTTAACTTTACATCTGTGCCACTGGAAGGAAGTGACTGCCGCTTGAATGGTAATCCCACGCTGCCGCTCCAAAAACATGGTGTCCGTCCTCGTTGTCCCTTTTTCGACGCTCCCCGGTTCTGAAATGGCTCCGCTGGCATATAGCAGGCTCTCCGTCAAGGTCGTCTTTCCAGCGTCTACATGGGCAAGAATTCCAATATTGATTATTTTCATGTGATTGTCCTCCCTTTACAGCCCCAAAGGGCATAAAAATCCCCAGCAGTAAAATACTTTTACCACTGGGGATTATAAGTTGCGGACATACACATATACAGCATACACCTGTTTGTGATTGCTGTTTTTGGGGATATGTCAAAATTGATAAGGCAAAAGTATTCTTAAATTGGGTACAAAAAACTAAGCCCCTACAAAAGGAGCTATCATAATCCTTTGTTCCCACTATTTGATTATAGTTTTATTTAAGAATACCTTGCCGCATATTTTTTACTCCTTTTCTGGATTAAATCATTGTATCACATCAGTTTTAGGAAAGCAAGTACCTAAAAGAAATTTTTCTTCCCCTTACCCGCCCCGAAAACGCCTTGTAGGGCGTTTCTGGGGCGTTTACAGCCCTTTCTTAAATTCCTCCACCAACAGATCGCTCAAAGCCTGTGATGGGCGTATTTTGACCGTTATATGCCCCTCCGGTACGGTGTCCCACCATTTGCGGATCGTTTTCGGATCAAGTCCGGTGTCCCTATGACAATCGGCCTTGCGTCCCTCTGGATGCTCCTGCCGCCACGCATAGACTTGCGCTTTCTTTTCTTCTGCCCCTTTTCTTCTCCATGTGCCGCCAGGATAATCCACTTCCTGCACCGCCCTTGCTCTTTTCAAATGCTCTTTCTGTGATCTACCATTCCTCTTGTTGCGCTCGATGCGAACATCGGTCAGAGCTTCAATATCGGAAATCGTGAAATTGTAATACTCCTTGTCGTAGGCTTCCAGCGCACTCCGTATATCTTCCTCGGTCAATGCGTTCTCATGCTTCACCATCTGCAGATCATCAAAAGCCTCTTTCATATCCTGCCGGAGCTGCTGCTTCGACACACCGCATTTGTAAGCATAGATAGCAAGGCACATCAAAAAGAAATACCGATGCCCGCCCTTTATCTCTCCGATCTGCCGCAGCCACCAATGGTAGAGCGCATACGGATCATCACCATGCACCTTTCCGGCAATATCCCACTTCTTGCGTCCTTTCTCGCCTCTAACAACAACACGCTCATACCACTCCGGATATGCCTCCCTCGCCTCAGCTCGTGTCATTTTGGATGGGCTGAAAGGCTTATTGACATCCACCCTGTTTTCTGGCTTTGCGTAGGCGTTCAGATAATCCAGCGTTACCCGTTCTCCGGTACGGAAAGCGACCAGCTCCGTCCCATGCTTGTCATTGATGCTGCCCACCATGCGGAAGCTCTGATTGATGGATTGATACTGGATCGCCTTGACCTGCGAAGTGCTGCCATACTCCCATAGCCGGAAAGTGAGGTCATATTTCAGACTTTTAAGCTGAATTTTTATATTCGGGTATAGGTCAATCGGCTGCTGGAAAACATAGTAGATATGCAGCCCTGTCCCCGACAGAACAAGGAAAGTCGGCATCGGCAACCGGCGCACTCGCTCCGGATCGCCGCCAAAGCGCAGAAAGAGGTTGCGCAGCTCGGCAAGACCTACGCCATCCAGATCGAAGATCAGAGCATACATCCGCTGGGCGTTCTCCAGCCTGTTCTCCTTTCTGCGATATGCAAGACCGCTGCACAAAGTAAGGCTGTTCCCCTCGACAAACTCCATGTAATCCTGTTCCCATGTGTCGTTATACATCTTCCTGCGCCGGAGCTTCTTATCCTCGCTCTGTTCGTCCCGATACAGATACACAGCGTTCGGATGGGAAAAATCCGTGTGCCGTTCTCCGGAGTTCTCATTGTCCGGAAACAGCTCTTTATAAAACTCATAGCCTCCGACCTCCGGATATTGTGCGCTCAAATACTCGTAGCAGCCTCGATAATTCTCGGTCATATTACCACCTCACAAAAGAAAAAGTACCAAAAAGAAAATCCGCTGCGGCGGGGATCGCCTGCGGGCGGGAAGGGGGAAAAGGGGGAGCAAAAGAGCGGCGGCTACGCCGCCTTAAAGAGAAAGTCACCTCCCCTTTTCCCCCTCGCGGAGGGGCATTGAAAGTGCCGCCACTATGGAAAACCCGATGGGTTTACCACAGTGGCTTGGAAAACCTCTAACGAGGTTTACCACACTTCCAACACCCCTCCGCTCACCCCCTTTTCCCCTCCGACTTTCTCCCTTTCAGAGAGAAAAAATATAGGTTGGGAGTACCCTTACAGGGGGCTTAGATTATCAATACAGCAATTCCCTATTTTCAGTTGTTATTATAGCCTGTCCGAAAGAGATTTTCAAGCCCTCCGGACAGGCTTCTTTTACAGCTCCATGCCGCCCATTCCTCGCTGGTGCTGCTGTTGCTCCTGCTGCTGTCCAATCTCCGGATCGGGCAGCAGCTCCCTCGCCTTTTCAAGCAGAGGACGCAGACGCTCCGGCAAGTGTTCTTCCAAGAAGTCCAGCATCCGACCGATGCCGTCCGTCAGACGCTCGGTGAAGCTGCGTTCCTCCTGCAGCTCGGATTGCAGATAATAGTTTTCATCGCGCAGCCTCCGGTTTTCCTGTTCAAGCCTCTGCTGCCGCTGCGCTTCTTCCAGCCGCTTCTTCATGGACGGCACCTGTGACCGCAGACGGTGTTTTCCTCCGTCAGCTCCTGTACCTTGTGCCGATCCGTCACGCTGCGCAGTGCCATTTTCTTTAGCTGCTCGACCTGATCCACCGTCACGCCCTTTACTGCCCCTGTGAGCGTCTTTTCCGGCTGAATATCATGCAGGGGTGCATTTACCCTGTCAGCCTCCTTTAAGAGCCGCACAGTGCCTTTCAGAGCGTCCCGCTGCCGTTCCAGCTCAGCAACCTCCCGCTCTACTGCCGCTGTCTGCTGCTGCACCGCTTCCAGCCTCGCAGCCGCTTCCTTGAACTGCGGCAAGTCCATGTGCGGTCTGTTCGTGCCGAGAGAGATAATTTCAAAATCGTGCCGCTGGGCGATCTCCGTCAGAGCTTCTTTCTCCCGTTCCATCCACGCCGCCCATTCGGTCTGCTTTCTGCCGACACCGACAAACCCCTGCTGCTTCAATGCCTGTTTCATAGATACCCTTGTAGAAAGTCCTCTTGACTGCTCCGTTGCCACAGGGATAAAATCGACATGGAGATGGGGCGTTGCCTCGTCCATGTGCAGCACCATATTGAACACCCGCAGATGGGGGTTGCGTTCTGCAAAAGACTCCGCAAAATCTTTCAGAGCTGCCGCCGCCCGTTCTCCGTCCGGCGTACCGCACCCACAGTCGCTCATGTTGCCGATCTGGAAGATCGCTTCATGGAACAGCTTTTCCTGTTTACTCTGCCGGATATGCTCATAGTAGTCCGGTATCTTATCTCTCGTTTTGGTTTTCTTTGCGTTGTAGGCTGCGMGAGAGCTTCATCAAAGACCATATGATAGACCTGCTTCAGATCCTCGTTGCAGAAAACAATGTTCTGCTCCGTCCGGCTCCGGTCTACATTCGCCGCTGAGAAGCTGCGGTTGTTGTGCCGGATGCTCCCTGCACCTGTCATACCCGAAATCGTAACTCCCATAAAATCGCCCCCTTTCCGCTTATTCTTCCGTCCTCTATTTTATCATAAATTTCCGCTAAAAACAACCTCTTTGTTACTTTCTGGTGAGAAAGTAACGCAAAAGCACTTTCACACCGCCACCCCATCGGTGCAGCGGTGTGAAAGTGCTTTGCGCCCCTAAAGGGGAGGGGTTGCCGGAGCTGCTTCACTGCCGGCTCGTGCCTGCTGCTCTGCCAGCTCCGGAGGGGCGCTGCYSCYGYCTGCGGACGGCTCCCCGACCTTCATCCCACCGATAAACTGAAATTTAATACTCAATGACAATTTTCTTGCACTTCTCGCAGAGCCAAGCCTCCGCAGACGCTCCACCAAAAGGTCCACCGATTGACTTTTCATTGAGTTTGATTGACTTGCCCCACCAATGTTGAGGCCGCAATAACTCGTTCTTTTTCGCTCCAATAGACACCATCTCTGCATTGAATACAACCAAGTTGCATTTCTTCACCACAATACGGACATTTCATTTTAATCACCCCTACAAATTCCCGATTTGTCGTTCTGTTTAGTCCCAAAGAACCTACTAAACCAGCTACGCTTTTGAACCGGTTCTGTCTCACGCTCCGGCTGATCGGCTCCGGACTTGCCGGAAGAAGCTGCTGCTGATGCATTGTCCCAGCATGGAGAGCCTGGGCCGCTGCCGCAGTCTGCTGTGCCGTCACCAACGCCGAGCTGACCTCCGCCAACCTTGCGTTCAGTTCCTCGATCTGCTTGTCCTTTACAGCAAGTTGCTCGCTTTTCCGGTCTAATTCTCCCTGCAGCATAGCGATCAAAGTTTCGCAAGTTTCGCAACTTGCTTTCGCCTGTTGCGAAACTTGCTTTCGTTCAACACCTAAATAATGCTGATATATGGCGGTTTTTTGACTTTCGCTGATTGCGAAACTTCCTTTCGCATCTTTCGCAACATGGTTTCGCCTACACCTGTCTCTTATACACATCTNGATATTACTATGCACTATCAAAAAGTACTCAAGATGCCTGAAGCGCAAGCAGGACTGTTATATCTGCGGCAACTACAAGAAACGCACCCATGACTGTACGGCGCACTTTATCCGCACCGACCTCTTGAGTACTTTTTGATAGTGCATAGTAATATCCTTTCCGGCAGGCATCCAATTCCAAAGGGTGGATACACAACCTAGCGGCTTATACAGGTATAGCCCTGTCTCTTATACACATCTTCCCTCGGAATGGATTTGAGTACGGCAACGGGTATTTTTTATCGACAGGCACTTAGGTGTCATGGACTTCCCTTTGAAGTCAAGGTTGACGAGCCGAATGCTGTTACCC
>NZ_NHOC01000022.1 GCF_002157465.1 Butyricicoccus porcorum | reverse complement strand
GACTCTGCTGCGGGAGTTTGTAGAGAAAATCGTTGTGCATGAGTGCAGCTATGACGAGAACAAGACCCGCAGACAGGACATTGAGATTTATTATTCTTTTGTTGGCAAGGTGGACTTGCCCGAATAACCGCCCGACCTATCCGACACAAGAGCTAAGTGCCGGATAGGAACGGCAAAATTTTTTACACTTCTATTACTTCTTTATCGCACAKCATCAATATACATTTAGGGGGTGAAAAAGCCTTATTTCGCGCGGTTTTCAAGCCTCGTTTTCGGTGGGGTAATATAAAAACCCTTATCTTTACATTACCTTCTGAAACATATGGCGCACCTTGTCCAGGCGGCTGTTTGGACGGCGGGGCTGGATGACCGGCTGACCGACAGCGGCCTGATATCCTTTCAGCTCTGTAAGGCATACGCTCCGCCCGTTGGTGTAAAAGGCCAGATCAGTACGGTATGCCTGTATACAGCGGGCGGGAATCTCGCCAGTAAAGACAACTTCATCCTTTTTTACCTGGGCCGTTTCGATGGTGGCACAGTATTTCGGTGCATCATGATAAGCCCTGGAAAGGTATTCCTGGGGCGCATAGAGGATGAAGGAGAGATAAGGTTCCAGCAGCTGCGTCCCCGATTCCTTCAATGCCTGTTCCAATACAATCGGGGCCAATGAGCGGAAGTCCGCCGGCGTGCTGACCGGACTGTAATAAAGCCCGTATTCAAAGCAAATCTTACAGTCCGTTACGTTCCAGCCGAACAAGCCCTGCTCCAGCCCGTAACGGATACCATCCCTGACAGCGTTTTGAAAACTCTGGTTCAAGTATCCCAGCGAAACCCGGCTCTCGTATTGTACACCGGAGCCAAGCGAGAGTGGTGTAACAGACAGTCCTATGGATGCCCAAAACGGGTTGGGCGGCACCTCGATATGGATGGTGTGGCTGGCTGCTTTGAGCGGCCGCTCCATATAAATGACGGAGGGTTCCTTTACCACTGTTTCAAGCTTGTATTTTTCCGACAGCAAAGCGGAAACAACCTCCAACTGCACCCGGCCCAAAAAAGAAAGAATGATCTCATGGGTGATGGAATCCACTTCGCAACGCAAAAGCGGGTCAGTATCCGCAAGTTGCGTAAGAGCGTCCAGCAGCCGTTCTCTTTGCGCTGCCGTTTTCGGCGCAATCGTCGTCCGCAGCATGGGGAGGGGGTCCTCGCGCCACCTTTTACGAGGGAGCCGGGTTTGGTCCCCTAATACATCGTTTAACCTCACGCTGTCGCTGGGAAGGATAACAATTTCACCCTGATAAGCGGTGTCTGTCCGAACAATTTCCCCTTTGGATGGAATACGCATCTCTGTGATTTTCAGCTTTTCTCTCCCGGCCAGGGCCACCGTATCCCGCAGGCGCAGCGTTCCGCTGTATAACCGTAGATAGACACGCCGCTGGCCGCAATCGGTGTACTCAACCTTGAAAACGCTGCCGCATAGGGCGGCGCCCCCCTGTTCCCCAATCGGTTGGAACAGCCCTGTCACCGCATCCATCAACGGTTGAATGCCAAGGCCATTTTTAGCGCTGCCATGATAGACTGGGAACAGGGAGGCGTCTTGAACCCGCTGCTGTTCCTCCCGCGCAAGTTTTTCCCGGCTGATTGGTTCTCCTGCGATATACTTTTCCAATAATTCATCGTTATTTTCGATGACCGCATCCCATGCTTCTATGTCGGTATTTTCCTCCAGGACTATTTCCGGGGACAGCGACACCGTCTGCTTGATGATAATATCGGCGGAGAGCTTATCCCGAACAGACTGAACCACGCTCTGCAAATCAACGCCAGCCTGGTCGATCTTGTTGATAAAGATAACGGTGGGAATGTTCATTTTCCGCAGGGCATGGAACAGAATACGGGTCTGGGCCTGCACGCCATCTTTAGCGGAGATCACCAAGATGGCCCCATCTAAAACAGCCAAAGAGCGGTACACCTCCGCCAAAAAATCCATGTGGCCGGGCGTATCCACAATGTTAACTTTACATCTGTGCCACTGGAAGGAAGTGACTGCCGCTTGAATGGTAATCCCACGCTGCCGCTCCAAAAACATGGTGTCCGTCCTCGTTGTCCCTTTTTCGACGCTCCCCGGTTCTGAAATGGCTCCGCTGGCATATAGCAGGCTCTCCGTCAAGGTCGTCTTTCCAGCGTCTACATGGGCAAGAATTCCAATATTGATTATTTTCATGTGATTGTCCTCCCTTTACAGCCCCAAAGGGCATAAAAATCCCCAGCAGTAAAATACTTTTACCACTGGGGATTATAAGTTGCGGACATACACATATACAGCATACACCTGTTTGTGATTGCTGTTTTTGGGGATATGTCAAAATTGATAAGGCAAAAGTATTCTTAAATTGGGTACAAAAAACTAAGCCCCTACAAAAGGAGCTATCATAATCCTTTGTTCCCACTATTTGATTATAGTTTTATTTAAGAATACCTTGCCGCATATTTTTTACTCCTTTTCTGGATTAAATCATTGTATCACATCAGTTTTAGGAAAGCAAGTACCTAAAAGAAATTTTTCTTCCCCTTACCCGCCCCGAAAACGCCTTGTAGGGCGTTTCTGGGGCGTTTACAGCCCTTTCTTAAATTCCTCCACCAACAGATCGCTCAAAGCCTGTGATGGGCGTATTTTGACCGTTATATGCCCCTCCGGTACGGTGTCCCACCATTTGCGGATCGTTTTCGGATCAAGTCCGGTGTCCCTATGACAATCGGCCTTGCGTCCCTCTGGATGCTCCTGCCGCCACGCATAGACTTGCGCTTTCTTTTCTTCTGCCCCTTTTCTTCTCCATGTGCCGCCAGGATAATCCACTTCCTGCACCGCCCTTGCTCTTTTCAAATGCTCTTTCTGTGATCTACCATTCCTCTTGTTGCGCTCGATGCGAACATCGGTCAGAGCTTCAATATCGGAAATCGTGAAATTGTAATACTCCTTGTCGTAGGCTTCCAGCGCACTCCGTATATCTTCCTCGGTCAATGCGTTCTCATGCTTCACCATCTGCAGATCATCAAAAGCCTCTTTCATATCCTGCCGGAGCTGCTGCTTCGACACACCGCATTTGTAAGCATAGATAGCAAGGCACATCAAAAAGAAATACCGATGCCCGCCCTTTATCTCTCCGATCTGCCGCAGCCACCAATGGTAGAGCGCATACGGATCATCACCATGCACCTTTCCGGCAATATCCCACTTCTTGCGTCCTTTCTCGCCTCTAACAACAACACGCTCATACCACTCCGGATATGCCTCCCTCGCCTCAGCTCGTGTCATTTTGGATGGGCTGAAAGGCTTATTGACATCCACCCTGTTTTCTGGCTTTGCGTAGGCGTTCAGATAATCCAGCGTTACCCGTTCTCCGGTACGGAAAGCGACCAGCTCCGTCCCATGCTTGTCATTGATGCTGCCCACCATGCGGAAGCTCTGATTGATGGATTGATACTGGATCGCCTTGACCTGCGAAGTGCTGCCATACTCCCATAGCCGGAAAGTGAGGTCATATTTCAGACTTTTAAGCTGAATTTTTATATTCGGGTATAGGTCAATCGGCTGCTGGAAAACATAGTAGATATGCAGCCCTGTCCCCGACAGAACAAGGAAAGTCGGCATCGGCAACCGGCGCACTCGCTCCGGATCGCCGCCAAAGCGCAGAAAGAGGTTGCGCAGCTCGGCAAGACCTACGCCATCCAGATCGAAGATCAGAGCATACATCCGCTGGGCGTTCTCCAGCCTGTTCTCCTTTCTGCGATATGCAAGACCGCTGCACAAAGTAAGGCTGTTCCCCTCGACAAACTCCATGTAATCCTGTTCCCATGTGTCGTTATACATCTTCCTGCGCCGGAGCTTCTTATCCTCGCTCTGTTCGTCCCGATACAGATACACAGCGTTCGGATGGGAAAAATCCGTGTGCCGTTCTCCGGAGTTCTCATTGTCCGGAAACAGCTCTTTATAAAACTCATAGCCTCCGACCTCCGGATATTGTGCGCTCAAATACTCGTAGCAGCCTCGATAATTCTCGGTCATATTACCACCTCACAAAAGAAAAAGTACCAAAAAGAAAATCCGCTGCGGCGGGGATCGCCTGCGGGCGGGAAGGGGGAAAAGGGGGAGCAAAAGAGCGGCGGCTACGCCGCCTTAAAGAGAAAGTCACCTCCCCCTTTTCCCCCTCGCGGAGGGGCATTGAAAGTGCCGCCACTATGGAAAACCCGATGGGTTTACCACAGTGGCTTGGAAAACCTCTAACGAGGTTTACCACACTTCCAACACCCCTCCGCTCACCCCCCTTTTCCCCTCCGACTTTCTCCCTTTCAGAGAGAAAAAATATAGGTTGGGAGTACCCTTACAGGGGGCTTAGATTATCAATACAGCAATTCCCTATTTTCAGTTGTTATTATAGCCTGTCCGAAAGAGATTTTCAAGCCCTCCGGACAGGCTTCTTTTACAGCTCCATGCCGCCCATTCCTCGCTGGTGCTGCTGTTGCTCCTGCTGCTGTCCAATCTCCGGATCGGGCAGCAGCTCCCTCGCCTTTTCAAGCAGAGGACGCAGACGCTCCGGCAAGTGTTCTTCCAAGAAGTCCAGCATCCGACCGATGCCGTCCGTCAGACGCTCGGTGAAGCTGCGTTCCTCCTGCAGCTCGGATTGCAGATAATAGTTTTCATCGCGCAGCCTCCGGTTTTCCTGTTCAAGCCTCTGCTGCCGCTGCGCTTCTTCCAGCCGCTTCTTCATGGACGGCACCTGTGACCGCAGACGGGTGTTTTCCTCCGTCAGCTCCTGTACCTTGTGCCGATCCGTCACGCTGCGCAGTGCCATTTTCTTTAGCTGCTCGACCTGATCCACCGTCACGCCCTTTACTGCCCCTGTGAGCGTCTTTTCCGGCTGAATATCATGCAGGGGTGCATTTACCCTGTCAGCCTCCTTTAAGAGCCGCACAGTGCCTTTCAGAGCGTCCCGCTGCCGTTCCAGCTCAGCAACCTCCCGCTCTACTGCCGCTGTCTGCTGCTGCACCGCTTCCAGCCTCGCAGCCGCTTCCTTGAACTGCGGCAAGTCCATGTGCGGTCTGTTCGTGCCGAGAGAGATAATTTCAAAATCGTGCCGCTGGGCGATCTCCGTCAGAGCTTCTTTCTCCCGTTCCATCCACGCCGCCCATTCGGTCTGCTTTCTGCCGACACCGACAAACCCCTGCTGCTTCAATGCCTGTTTCATAGATACCCTTGTAGAAAGTCCTCTTGACTGCTCCGTTGCCACAGGGATAAAATCGACATGGAGATGGGGCGTTGCCTCGTCCATGTGCAGCACCATATTGAACACCCGCAGATGGGGGTTGCGTTCTGCAAAAGACTCCGCAAAATCTTTCAGAGCTGCCGCCGCCCGTTCTCCGTCCGGCGTACCGCACCCACAGTCGCTCATGTTGCCGATCTGGAAGATCGCTTCATGGAACAGCTTTTCCTGTTTACTCTGCCGGATATGCTCATAGTAGTCCGGTATCTTATCTCTCCGTTTTGGTTTTCTTTGCGTTGTAGGCTGCGAGAGCTTCATCAAAGACCATATGATAGACCTGCTTCAGATCCTCGTTGCAGAAAACAATGTTCTGCTCCGTCCGGCTCCGGTCTACATTCGCCGCTGAGAAGCTGCGGTTGTTGTGCCGGATGCTCCCTGCACCTGTCATACCCGAAATCGTAACTCCCATAAAATCGCCCCCTTTCCGCTTATTCTTCCGTCCTCTATTTTATCATAAATTTCCGCTAAAAACAACCTCTTTGTTACTTTCTGGTGAGAAAGTAACGCAAAAGCACTTTCACACCGCCACCCCATCGGTGCAGCGGTGTGAAAGTGCTTTGCGCCCCTAAAGGGGAGGGGTTGCCGGAGCTGCTTCACTGCCGGCTCGTGCCTGCTGCTCTGCCAGCTCCGGAGGGGCGCTGCCCCTGCCGTCTGCGGACGGCTCCCCGACCTTCATCCCACCGATAAACTGAAATTTAATACTCAATGACAATTTTCTTGCACTTCTCGCAGAGCCAAGCCTCCGCAGACGCTCCACCAAAAGGTCCACCGATTGACTTTTCATTGAGTTTGATTGACTTGCCCCCACCAATGTTGAGGGCCGCAATAACTCGTTCTTTTTCGCTCCAATAGACACCATCTCTGCATTGAATACAACCAAGTTGCATTTCTTCACCACAATACGGACATTTCATTTTAATCACCCCTACAAATTCCCGATTTGTCGTTCTGTTTAGTCCCCAAAGAACCTACTAAACCAGCTACGCTTTTGAACCGGTTCTGTCTCACGCTCCGGCTGATCGGCTCCGGACTTGCCGGAAAGAAGCTGCTGATGCATTGTCCCAGCATGGAGAGCCTGGGCCGCTGCCGCAGTCTGCTGTGCCGTCACCAACGCCGAGCTGACCTCCGCCAACCTTGCGTTCAGTTCCTCGATCTGCTTGTCCTTTACAGCAAGTTGCTCGCTTTTCCGGTCTAATTCTCCCTGCAGCATAGCGATCAAAGTGGTTTCGCAAGTTTCGCAACTTGCTTTCGCCTGTTGCGAAACTTGCTTTCGTTCAACACCTAAATAATGCTGATATATGGCGGTTTTTTGACTTTCGCTGATTGCGAAACTTCCTTTCGCATCTTTCGCAACATGGTTTCGCCTACACCATGCACGAACTGCCTGTTCCGACACGCCACATTCTATTGCAATTTCCGTTATTACACCCGCCAAATATCATCACCACTCTTTCATCCGGAGTTAATCTCAAAACAAATCGCTATGAGATCCCGTCCTTATCAATTTCAAAATCAAAGTCTGCCGAACAACTTTATAGACCAACAGCCAGTCCGGCTCGATGTGACATTCTCTCATGTCCTTATAATTTCTGGAATTAGTGAGAGCATGATCTCGATACGCCTCCGGCAACGGCTGCTCGTTACACAACAGCGTGATCACTTCCTCCAACTTCTTCGGATCGCAGCCTCTCTTGATCGCAAGCTTGTAATCTCGTTTGAACTGCCCCGAAAACTCCGGCTTAAGCATTCAGCGCCTCCATCAGATCTGCAACGCTATCAAACGGACCATACATATCCTCTCCCTTTTCTGCCGCCTCCATCGCCGCATAGGTAACAGCATTCGGCTCGTCAACCTTGACTTCAAAGGGAAGTCCATGACACCTAAGTGCCTGTCGATAAAAAATACCCGTTGCCGTACTCAAATCCATTCCGAGGGACTTAAAGAGAGCTGCCGCCTGTGCTTTCAGCTCCGGCTCCATTCTTATCGTCATATTTCCTTTAGCCATAATAGCACTCCTTTCCTCGTCATTTTTAGCTTGCACTAATATTATATTCAATATTCGTGACATTTGCAAGTGCATTGCAAATGTTTTTTTGCAACTTTTCTATGAACAGTGCTTTCTATATGCTAACACCGCAGCGTGAATGCTCATGTACGGTAAAGTATCACAAGAAAATTATGTCGAATTGACAGCCGCCTCCGCTATACCGAATAAGGAAATAAAGAGTCCTCAAATTTTGCGCTACTAAATGAAGACGAGCGGAAGTAATCTCCCGCTCGTCAGTAAACTTAACTATGCCATATCAATCCCGCTTCTTTCCCGCCACCGGCACTAAGAACAGCGCGGGCAACAGCAGGAAAGCGGTACAGACCAGCCCCCAGGGTATGGACMCCTGCTGGGCTACCAGCCCCACAATAGGCCCGCCGATGATCTGCCCGAAAGAGTCCAGCTGTCCGCTGGTGGAAAAGACTGTGGCGCGCATTTTCTCATCCACATGGTCGTTCATCCAGGCGGCCAGCACAGGCTCCTTGATGGTGCGCATAAGCCCCGCCAGCAGGAACACCAACAACATGAACCAAAAGCTCCGCCCCACCGCGAAGAGAACCAGGCACAGGATATACCCGGCGCTGGTGGACATGACCACACTGGTTCGGCTGACAGTCCCTTTTTTCTCCATGCGGGCGATGAGCAACTGAGAAGCCAGAATACCTAAGCCGTTGCCGATAAGACTGATAACACCGAACCAAGTGACGCTGTTCAGCGGCCCGATAACGGGTATTACCGTGTCATCCAGAAAATGAGCGGTGGAGAGCCGGTCAAAGCCTTCACTGGCAAGTCCCCCGCATAGTGTGATTGCTAAGAGCGCCAGCAACACAGGTGCGCCTTTCACAAAGCCCAGGTTGAGCTTGAACAGGCAGACAAAGTCTTTAAGCAAGCCCTGCCGTTCCTCAATAGCAGGGGAGAAGTTGGTTTCTGGCATGATGCGAACCATCACCAGCCCCAACAACAAGCACAAACTGCCCCCCAAGATGACAGGCATTTGCAGGTTTATGTTTCCCAGCAGTGTGCCCAGCACCACGCCCAGAACGCCGCCGATTTGCCCCATTTGACTGCCCCGCAGGAACACCTTGTCTATGGGTTTGTCCTCTTCCTCCGAGGCAATCCACGCCTCCAGAGCGCCGGTGATGAAGGTATCACCGCAACCCCAGACAACCTGGGCCAGCAGAACCGGCGCGAACCACGGTAGCGCACCCTCCATCAGAAAGCCCAGGCCGTAGAGGAACATTCCAATCAGCACCGAGCGCCGACGGCTATACAAATCCGCCACCACACCGGTGGGTATCTCGAACAGAAAGCAGGAGGKCTCCAGAACCGTCCCTACCAGGACAAGCTGGAAAGCATCCAGCTGCACCACCTCCAGGTGGTACACGATGGAAAGCACTGTGGACATAGAAACCGCCAGGGAACAGACAAATCGGAACAGCAGGTAGACAGAATATGCCTTTGAATTTTTAGCAAACATGAAGTTACATTCTCCTAGTATAATAATGGTGTAGTCAAGAACGACTACTGGTTAATAGTTACAAAGTCCAATCTAATAAATCTATATAGATATAACGGAAGGAGGAGTTCCCCCTCCATCAGAAGTTATAGGACATATTTACCGTGTCTGAGGTTTCCTTAATGCACCAGACAAAATATAGAGGTATAATCACTGAAGGCAGGATCATTGACGTTTCCTCCTTGGGAGCCGGCCTTCTGGCTGGCGATACCTCTTAGAAAGTCTGTCAATCCTTTCGGTGGTGATTTATGTTTTGGCTGGTTGGGAAGCCTCAGGCTATACCTGTATAAGCCGCTAGGTTGTGTATCCMCCCTTTGGAATTGGATGCCTGCCGGAAAGGATATTACTATGCACTATCAAAAAGTACTCAAGATGCCTGAAGCGCAAGCAGGACTGTTATATCTGCGGCAACTACAAGAAACGCACCCATGACTGTACGGCGCACTTTATCCGCACCGACCTCTTGACCGCTGGTGTACTCTCCAATCTGCGGAAAGTGACCAGCTATGCGGCAAAGCATGAAGCCCGGTTTATGAAGCTCCTGATTGAGCAGAACGAGGACGGGGGCAAGCGCAGGAACGCCGCCAAGAAAAAGGAGCTGGAAGCCACCGAGAAACGCATAGCCGAGTTTATCCGCTATCTTCAAGCGGCTGTATGAGGACAGTGTGACCGGGCGCATATCAGACGAGCGTTTCACAGAGCTGTCGGCAGACTATGAAGCAGAACAACGGGAGCTGAAAGAAAGAGCCGCCGCTATCCAAGCGGAGCTTTCCAAAGCACAGGAAGCCACCGTGAACGCAGAAAAGTTTATGAATGTTGTCCGGCGGCATACCAGCTTTGAAGAACTTACCCCTACTCTGCTGCGGGAGTTTGTAGAGAAAATCGTTGTGCATGAGTGCAGCTATGACGAGAACAAGACCCGCAGACAGGACATTGAGATTTATTATTCTTTTGTTGGCAAGGTGGACTTGCCCGAATAACCGCCCGACCTATCCGACACAAGAGCTAAGTGCCGGATAGGAACGGCAAAATTTTTTACACTTCTATTACTTCTTTATCGCACATCAATATACATTTAGGGGGTGAAAAAGCCTTATTTCGCGCGGTTTTCAAGCCTCGTTTTCGGTGGGGTAATATAAAAACCCTTATCTTTACATTACCTTCTGAAACATATGGCGCACCTTGTCCAGGCGGCTGTTTGGACGGCGGGGCTGGATGACCGGCTGACCGACAGCGGCCTGATATCCTTTCAGCTCTGTAAGGCATACGCTCCGCCCGTTGGTGTAAAAGGCCAGATCAGTACGG
>NZ_NHOC01000021.1 GCF_002157465.1 Butyricicoccus porcorum | reverse complement strand
TTCGTTAGCGTCCTTGTGGGGCTGGGCTACGTCTATCCTATAGCAAGGAATATCAAGCCGCTGTAAGCCCTCTGTAAGCTCGGCTACGGCTCTCTCTACTTTGGCTTGTATCTCTGGCTGCTCTCATTGTCCAGAGCGATAATAAGCGGCTCGGCGGCTTACGCTTCTCCAGCTCCGCTAATAGTAGTCTGGTATTGCTCAAGCTCCCCAGCCCTATAGCTTCCGCTCCCACTTCGTAGAAGCTCATAGCGTCAAGCTCTCCCTCTACTATGAAGATCGGGCTTGTAGCTTCCCGCAAAGCTCGGCTATTGAATACTCTTACTTTGCCTMCTTTGCTCTTGTTCTCCACTTGCCCCCTGTAGTTSATGAAGTCCCCCGCTCCAGCATAGCGGGCTAAGTAGCTGTGTTCACTTGTGGGAATAATCAAGCGGGGCTGGCTTCCATTTTGGGGCTTTTGGGTGTCTCCAGCTCTCCGTAAAGCCCACTTTGAAGCGGTCAAGGGTGGAGCGGCTTAGTCCCCTGTGGTAGTCCGTCTTGCCTATATCCTTGTTAGCCTGTAAGAAGAAGTCCGTATAGTCTGGCTCCGTCTCCTCTTGCTGGCTTGTGTATGCTGTATTGTGTATAGCGTCTTGTGTATTCTGTTTACTTTTGGCTTGCTTTTGGTACTCCTCGGCTACGGGTGCAAAGTCCTCTTGCGGGGTGCTTCTGTGGTAGCTGTCTATGGTTATGCCGTACTCGGCGGCGGCGGCTTGGAGCTTGCTATTATAGTCCGTGGCTCCCGCCTCTAAGCSGATAATGTCTATAATATCGGCGTTTGTGAAACAGCCCGCCSAGCARGTAAAATGTACTCCGTCCTTTGTGGTTATGCCTGTCCCGTGGCTCCCGCTCCCGCTCCCACAGATCGGGCATATAAAGCCCTTGCGGGTCTTGTCTGGGGTTAGGTGGTCTTTGCTCCGCTCTATGATATACTGGCGGGCTTGCTCTCTGTCCATGCTCTACGCTCCTCTCTGGCTGGGGGTTAATCCCCCGTTTGAATATGCTSKTTTTGTGCGTTGGGCTGTCCGACGGTCTCCGCTCTTGCTTCCCGTAGAGATTTTATAGCCCCCGCCCCTCTGGGGGTCTTGCCCGCTCCATGTTGTAACGAAATAGCCGCTACAGATCCCCTTTTAGCCCSAGAAACGCCTATAAAATAAGGGCTTTGGAGCGGGAAGAAGCAAGCTATATCAAGGGTTTTCGGCTCTATAGCCCCCTTGTCTAATTTGCGGTAATTCGTGCGGGGCTGGGCGGCGGTCTCCAGCTCCAGAGCTTCCAGAGATTTAGCCCGCSCCCCCTCATAATGGAGCATACAGCCCCCGTCATAACGTGCGGGGTTATAGCTCTGGCTACAGCCCCTACAGCTCTTACGCTCTGGATAAATGCACTCCGCTACTCTGTCCGTCATGGTCTCCGCTCGGCTCCTCTCTCATGCCTTTAGGGAAGTAAGCCCGCCCGCTGGGAGCTGGGGCTTCTTCTTTTACAGGCTCTATTATAGCATTGCCCGCCCCGCAAGGGCTGGCGGGCTATGCGGCTTGATAATCAATCAATAGTCTATTGATTATATATTAGGATTTTTTCGGCGGGAGCGAAAAGCCCGAAAAGCCTTGATTTTACTGGGGTTTTGGGGCTTCGTGAAAAATTTTTCTCCGGAGTAAAATGTTCCTTTTCCGGAGTGGAATGTTCTTATTCCGGAGTAAAATGTTCCTTTTCCGGAGTGGAATGTTCCACTCTTGCGGCGGCGGGGGCTTCCTCTCTATAGGCTGAAACACAAGATATAGAGCGGGAGACTATGCCCCCGCCCTCTGTCTGTTTAGTCTCTGGGTAGATCGTCCACTATAATAACGCTCCCCAGCGTCTTAGCCCTGTAGCCCGTGGGAGCGTGGGCGGCTTCTACTTCCTCTATGGCGGCTACGGCTTCTTCTTCCGTCTCCGCTTCCAGTATAAGCCGCTGTGTATGCCCGTTTGGGGCTTCTACTCCGTCCCACAGATCGACAATAGCCCGCCATTTGTCCCCGCTCGGCTCTACGAAACAGACGGAGACTTGCATAGCGTCCAGCCGTTCCGCTTCCCGTACTCTAAGTAATAGCCTGTCTACTCTCCTCATTCCGTCCCGCTCCTCTCCTCGCTCTGGGCTTTCTCCTCGGCTTCCAGCTTCTTAGCCGTGTTTATGGCTACGGCTTTCTCTGTTATGCGGGCTTGCCGCTTCTGGGCGGTCTCTATTTGCTTTGCCGTGTCCTTGCTGATAGCTATAAAGGTCTCCGCAAAAGCTCCAGTAAGCCCTACTTTCAAATAGCCGTTGTCCAGATATTCCGCTATTGGGGCTGTATCATCACATACAGGAAGCAAGCTAAACTCCGTGTTCCTGTAAAGGTTGCTATGCTCCGTCTCCAGCTCCTCTATAGCTTCTTCTATAGGCTTCTTAATGGTCTTGTAGGGGTTATTATTGCCTACTTCGCTGGGGAGCTGTAAGCGGTGCTGTATTGCCCTAAAGCCTATAGTAAAGTAGCCCCGCTCCTCTATGTCCCGTGTATGCTGGCGGGCAAGATAGAAGATATAATAGAGTAGATCGCTTGCCCGATTGGGGAGACGGAAGTAGTAGCGGGGAGTATCGTAAAGTATTGGGCTATGAAGCTCCAGCTTATCCGCTCATTAAAGTAGATCGTGCATTGTCCCCGCTCTATCCTTGCCCCGTAAATAGCACTTCCAGAGCGTCTATAGAGCTTCCCTTTTTCTTGGTCTGCTGTATATGCCCCTTGATTTTAAGGCTTGTGAGCGTGTCCATTCCAGTATTAAAGCCTTTTCTTGCGCTCTGTGGGGTTGAGTAAAAGCCCGTGTCTATAAGCTCTTGGAGCGGGAAGCTAACGTAGTTCTTCGTAAGCTGTCCGTCATGTATAGCTTGCTCATTTGCCTTTATGAGAGCAAGAACAAAGAGCTTTTTAGCGGGTTTGTTGCTCCCCGTAAGCTTGTCAATGTCCGCAAGCTCTATAGTAACGCTGGCTTTCTGGGTCTTTAGCTGTACCTGTCTCCGCTGTCCGTCTTCGTATACTTCCAGCGTGGTAGAGTGGTTTACTTGCCGCTTGCGGGCGGGCAAGTCCGCTATATCCGCTCCCGCTCCCAGCGTCTCTAAAATAAGGTTGCTGGCGGTGCTGTCTGGCACGTTGTAAAAGTCCCTTTGCTCTACAGGCTTGAGCGGGGCTACGGGCTGGATTGTTAGGGCTTGCTGATTTTTCTTTGCCATTAGTAAGCCCCCTCTCCGTCCTCGCTCTCGGCGGCTCCCTCTGGCAAGACGCAAAGCAAGCTATTAAAGCGGTCTGAGTTCTCCGGTTTGAAAGCGGCGAAATCCTTTAGAAGCTCCTCGGCTTGCTCTACGTTCTCCGCTGGGATAGCTATAGCTTCGTAGTCTATCGGCTGGAAGAAGTCCTTTAGCACTTGGAGCTTTTTAGCTTTCAGCTCCCCGTCTGCATAGTCTGTGTCTGTAATCTTCTTATACAGGATAGGGACAAGCTCATTAAAAGCCCGTATTTTGTCCTCTATTCCCGCTATGTCCATCTGAAAAACGGTCATGTCTGGGACATCGTAATAGCGGGCTATAAGCTCCAGAGACAAGTTATAGCCTTTAAGGTGGTAGTAGCTCTCTATAAGCGTCTGGCGGGCGGTCTCTACTATGTCCACATTGTCCGCATAGTCTTCCGCTTCCGTAAAGAAAGCTTCCAGCGTGAAGTTAGAAAGCGTGTTGCTTATATCCGGCTCCACATAGTAGCCCCTCTCATTTATGCGGGGSCTTCTTCCTAAAAGATCGCTTGCCCGTAATATAGCTATGCCGTTTATTATAGCTCTCCTGTTACCGTCAAAAATAGTAGTGTCTTCTTCTGCTTCTTCCTTAAAGCCGTATACATCGAGCTTATACAGGTCTCCCCAGCTAAAGACGGTGCTACTCCAGTCTTCCAGCGGCAAGCTTGCTATATCCTTTAGCGGCTTGTGTCCTTTTACGGGGAGCGGCTGGAGCTGTTTCTTTCCTGTAAGGTAAAGCTTCTCTATATCGGCTATAATAGCGTCTGCAAGCTCCCTAAACTCTGTAAGGAAGTCTTCCAGCTCCGCAAGGTATTSTCCCTCGCTTACGTCCATACCACAAAACAAGCCGCCGTAGAAGTCCATAAGCCCAGCTTCTACAATGTCCSATTTGGTAAGATCGGCGGGGCTTCTTCGTAGTAGTGCCATTTGACGGGAGTAGCAAGCCCCGCTTCGTAGTCCGCTTTATGCTGGGCTTCGTCTGCGTCTCGCTCTGTCCCGCCCTCAAAAATCACTTTAGCCCGGTCTAATAGTCTTCTGGTGGCTATTTGCTGGGTGTATTCCGTCCCGCTCCCGTCCGTGGCTCTCATATCTCTAAGGGCTTTCTTCATGGCGGGAGTAGTAATAGCTTCTTGCCATTCCTCGCTTGTCATGGTGTCGCTACGTCTCCCGCTCCCGTCCTCTATGGTGTAGTAGCCSTCTCCCATAACTTCGTTATAGCCCTCAAGGATAAGCCTACTCTTTACAGGCTCGGCTATATATTTTTTKCTGATCGCCTTTAAGGGGTTAGGCTTTGCCGGGTTTGTTTGGAGTTGCTTAGTATAAAAGTTTATGCCCSTCTCAATAAGAGCGGCTAAACTGTCTCCTCTCTCTGTCCSGTCTTCATCGTAAAGCCATTTTTTKAGCCCCGCTTCCCTTGCGTCCCGGTATTKGCTTCTCTGTCATAATGGCGGGGAGCTGTTCTATATAGCGGTATACGTTCTCGGCAAAAATAGCATCCGTAACATAAGCGGCAAGCGTCCTATACTGGAGCTGGGCTTGCTGTAGCTGGGTCTGGGCTATGTTATAGCGGATAGAAAGCCATTCGTGAATAGAGATATAGCCGTTATAGATTTGCCCTTGCTGGCGGTCTGTAATGGTGTTTATCATCTTGCGGAGTTGGGCTTGCTCTACTAAMGGTTTCGGCTCTTTGCCCTCTAAAGCCTGTCGGAACATGACAGCCATATTAGTAAGCTCTAATATGCCCAGCTCCCGCCCCGCCCAGCCTTTTTTATTGAGTAGCCGCTTTATATCTGCCATTGCTTACGTTCTCCCCCCTATAATTGCTTCCAGCTCGTCAAGCTTTGCTTTGACTTCTACGGTGTCATAAGCCTTTAAGAGCTGGGCAAGTATGCCGCTCTCTTTCTGGGCTTGCTCCGTGGTAATGTCCCCCGCCMGTACWGCTGTTCAATAGATCGGCTAAAGCGGTKACTATGCCCTTTGCGTCTACGCTGTCCAGCTCCAGAGCGGGCTTAGTTCCGATATACTCSCCTTTAAGGGCTTCCGTATACTTTAGTTTGAAGTCTAATAGCTTGGCGGGGTCTACGGTGGTAAAGTCCGCTTGCTCCAGAGCGGCGTTAATCTTCTCCAGCGTCCCGCCCAGCCGCTTTATACGGGCTTCCTTTGTCATGCCGTAGCTCTCGCACAGCTCCGCAAGCTCGGCTCTCTTGAGTTCGTCTATCTCGGCGGCTAAAGCTCTCTCCCACTTCGTACAGGTGCTTTTAGAGATATGGAGCTGTTCACAGATAAAGCTATAGCTCTTTCCCTCGGCTCTTAGCCGTATATATTCCTTTTTAAGCTCGGCTGGCTTCATGCTCAAGCCCCTCTCTACAGTATAGCTATTGTGTAATTGTGTATGCTGGTAGCTGTATCTTCCCATACAGGAAGTAGCTAAAAGGGTGTCTGTTGCTTCATAGTTTTATTGTCCGCTAATAGTAATTTTCGGACAATGGAGCTATTTTAGTGGTTGTTATAGTAGTCTTCCGCTTGCTTTGCTCCTACTGTGTCAAAAAGGTAGTGTAGCTCATTAAGTAGCCCCTGTCTTACTTCGTCTTCCAGCTCCATATTATCTACAGCCATTTCCATATAGCCTTTTACCACATCATTAAAAGCACTACTGTTAAACAGCTCCAGCCGTTCCTCTTCTGTGGCTGTTGCTAAGAAGTCCAGAGCTTTTATTTTGCTCTCTATGCTGGCTCTGTCTATGTCCTTTTCTCTCTCTAAAAGCGTCCTGTAGCTGTCCGCTGTCATTTGGTAGCCGTTCATATTGTCCGCTCCTCTCTGGTTATGCCTGTAAGAAGAAAGCTCTTAGCTCTCCCCGTTAATAAACTTTCTTAGTGTCTCCTCTGATACTTTCCACTTGCCGCCGATTTTAACGCCCTTTAGCCGCCCGTCCTTTATATAGCTCTGTAGCGTCCTGTGGGTTACTCCTAAGATCGGCTCCAGCTCCGTAAGGGTGTATAGCCGGATAGTATCTAGCTTGGCGGCGTTTGCTTCCGCTCTGGCTTCCGTTCTCTGTTTGCTGTCAAGGCTTACTCCCATAGCTTTTACTCCTCTCTTGTGGCGGTGTCTAAAATCTGGTGTACATACTCATTTACAGAAAGCCCAGCGGCGGCGGCTCCCGCTTTTACTCTGTCGTAAAGGCTGGGCTGTAAGACAAGCTGTAAGCGGCGGCTCTTAGTCTCCACATAGAGCGGGTTAAGCTTATAGCCCTCTGGCGGCTTCTCGGCTGGCTTTGCTTGTGAAGCGGGAAGCTCCCGCTCCTCTTGCCGGGTCTCCTCTGGCTCCGCTGTGCTGATAAACTGTAAAGCGGGGTTGTCTATAAAGCTTTTCTTCTTTGCCATTGTCTTTACTCCTCTCCTAAAAGCTCCGCTATGAAGCGGCTGTAGTCTTCTGTTACTTTAGCTTTGGAGCATAGCTATAAAGGCTCTGCTGGCTTATCTGGGCTTCCTTTACGGCTACGGCTTCCCGGATAGTAGCCCGGAATAACTTAGTTCCCAGCTTCCCGGCTATCTGCTGGGCAAGCTCCGCTACTTCTCTACTCAATACAGAGCGGGGGCTATAGCGGGTTAAAAGTATGCCCTCTATGGTTAGATCGGGGTTTGTATACTTCTTTACGGGCTTCATAGTCTCCGCAAGCTGTTCTATGCCCTGTAAGCTGTAAATATCGGCTTGAGCGGGTATTATAACGCTGTCGCAAGCGGTAAGAGCGTTAATAGTAAGTATGCCCAGAGCGGGCGGGGTGTCGATTATGATATAGTCATACTCTCCCCTTATCGGCTCCAGAGCTTCCTTTAGCCTGTACTCTTTCCCCGTGTCTGTTATAAAAGCGTCCGCTCCGGCAAGGGCTTTACTGGCTGGAATAATGCCCCCGCTCCCCGTCTTCTGTATAGCGTCCCCGGCTCTGATCTCCCCCGTAAGCACTCCTAAAGCTGTAGCTCCGTCCGCTTTGGCTCCCGCCGTGTATGTCATATTGCTTTGAGCGTCTAAGTCTATGGAAAGTACAGAGTAGCCTTTAAGGGAAAGCCAGCGGCTACGGCAAGGGCTGTAGTGGTCTTGCCCGCTCCCCCTTTTTGGTTTGTGATCGTGTATACCTTGCTCATAGTGTCCCCCTTATGGCTTCGTCCGCTTCGTCTGCTATCCGCTGTAGCTCCCGCTGGGTCTCCTCGGCTTGGTGGTTAATCTCCTCGGCGGCTTCGTCTGCAAGCTGGTAAATATCCTTGTCCATATTCCCGCCCCTCTCATAGATCGCCCCGGCTGTTTAGGGCTTCTTTTAATGCTCTGGCTTCTTCATCGGTAAGAGTAAGCCCCTTTAGAAGCTTCTCCTCTCCGTCCGTCCGTCTCCAGCTCCGCAAGTCATACTTTGCGGGCTTCCGTTGTAGCTTACCCTGTTAAGCTCTTTTGCGGTGTCCCCGCTCTGGCTTAATACGGCTACTTTCTCTACGATTTCATAATTAAAGGCTGTGCTGGGCATATTCTGCGCTCCTCTCTATAAATGCGCTTGTAGCGGGTAGGGTCTCCCCCGCCCGCTCAAGGCTGTTATATGGTCTTCTCTGCCTGGTAGTTGTGTATGTGTTATTGTGTATACTCTTATCCAAAGATTGCTTTAGCTATGCGCTCCTCGCTGTTATTCTTTGCCCGCTCCAGAGCGTGGGAATAAATAAGGGTTGTGTTTATGTTGGTATGCCCTAAGAGCTGGCGGGTCTCCTCTACTGTGCCGCCGTTCAAAAGGTTAAGCGTGGCGGCGGTATGTCTCATGCTATGCCCGGTCAAGCGGTCACTCTCAAGCCCTACAGCTATAAGCCGCTCTTTGGCTACTCGGCTTACGCTTCTGGTAGTCATGCGCTCCCGCTGTTACGGTTTGCTATAGAGCTAAAAAGCGGGGCTTTGGGGTCTGCGCCCCCTCTGGCTTTAAGGTAGGCTCTTACAGCTTCTTCTACAGGCTCGGCAAGCTTTACATAGTCCGCTTTTTCTTCGTGCCCTTTGCCCTGATAGAAAAGGGCTACAGCGTCTCCAGCGGTTCTAATATCGCCTATATCGGCTCTTACTATTGAGATTTCTCTAAGTCCCGTAGTTACCATTACAGAAAGCATAGCGTAGTCTCTCAAGCCTTTAAGGGTGGAGCGGTCAATAGCCCCCDSHAABVGGSMTACTTGCTTCGTGGTCAAGTAGTCCTTTTTATGCTCCGTATCCAGCTTCGCCCCTTTTACTCTGTCTGCTACATTGGGATAAAGCCCCTCTTGCGCTGTCCACTGGAAAAAGAGCTTTACAGCGGATAAGTAGCCTTGTACCGTAGTAGGCTTATGCTCCAGCTTCAAATAGTCCCGATATGCTACAATGTCTTCCCGCTGGGGCTGGGTTATGCCGTTCTCCATAAGGTAGACAAAAAAGCGTCTAATAGCCTTGCTATACGTCTCTATAGTCTTGGGGCTTGCGTCAATATAGGAAGTCCAGCGGCTAAAAAGATCGGCGTTAATAGTCCGCTGTTCTACTATGGCGGTATTCTCTATCACTGTTAAGCCGTTCATGTTTCCCGCTCCTCTCTGTCTGCGCTATTGTGTATACTGTATTGTGTATACCTTTTTGTGTATCATTATTACAGTATCAATTATAGCCGATTGTCCGCTATATGTCAATAGTCTATTTCATATCTTTTCATAGTTGCGGTTATGTCTCTGGGCATCCGCTCCCCGGTCTTCTCTCCATGTTCTGGGCGGCTATTTCCCCTAAAGGCTGGGGCTAACGTGGCTCCCAGATCGGTAAAGCCTATAAGAAAAGAGCGGGCTTTACGCTCCGCTCCTCTCTCTATTGCTCCGCTCTGTCTATCATGGCTCCCAGCTCCGCTATAGTCTTCCTGTGGGCTTCTACGGCTCTGTGTATGCGTTCTTTGCTGTCTGGGGGCTGTTCCCTTTGCTCCGCTTCTAAAAGCCGCTGTAGCCGCTTCTGGGCTTCCTCTCGCTCTCTCTGGAGCGGGGGCTTCTGTTGTAGCCCTCTCCCGTAGATCGCTATTAGATCGGCTTCCGCTTGGCTGTAAAACAGGCTGTTAGAAGTCATAAGAGAGATAGCTTTAGCCGCCTGTAGGAATAGGCTATAAACGTCTTCCCCAGCCTTTAGCCCCTTGAGTATGGCGGTCTGGAGCTGTTCGCTTGTCTTCGTATTCTCTTGGTATCGCCTGTATACTTCAAGGCTCCGCTGTTCCGCTTCCCGCTCCCGCTGGGTCTTCAAGTAAAGCCCTACAGCCTGTTGCGTCTCTAAGCCGTTTATTTGCCCCTCTACGGGCTTTTGTGCGGCTTCTCGGTCTCCTGTCCACTCTGCCCCTAAAAGCGGCTCTACGTGGCTTTCTGGGGCTTCTGGCGGGCTTTCACTGAATAGCCCCGTAAAGTCTAATATAAGATCGTCTGTTATTGCTACTTTGGCTTCCGTCATTCACAAGCCCCCTTAGTTAAAAGGTATTTCTTCCTGTTCTCCCAGCTCCGTAAAGCCCCGGCTGTCCTCTTCGTTACGGGCAAGGCTTACCACTTCCCCGGCTACGGTATAGCCGCCATACTCCGCTATAAGGTTCTGTACTTGCTTCTTGCTCTTGTCCAGAGCGTCCGCAAGGTCTGTTAGATCGGCTGTAAAATCGTCCCGCTGTACTCTGTAGAAAGCTTCGTTAAGCTTCTCCCGCTCGGCTTCCCGCTTGCTCTTTTTCGGCTTGGAGCTGGAGCTATAGCCGCCCTCGCTCTTACTCCAGCCCCCGCTACTCCCCCAGCGGCTCCCGCTCCGCTTGTCTTGTCCGTGAAGTAGTTGAACATTGGGTAGAAGTCTAAGTAAGCGTCCCCCTTGCTCCCGTTGCGGTGCTTTAGGATTTTGACTTGTATACGCTGGGGCTTCCCAGCTTTTCCAGCGTCTACGGCTTCTTTCATAAGCTCCCGTATACGCTTCTCTCTGGCTTTGTCCGCTTCCCCCTCTTGGTAGTCCATGCCCTCATACTGTAGCCCTATAAGAACATCGGAAGAATACTCTATAGCTCCGCTCTCTTTGAAGCTTGCCATATTGACGGGGGCTGTATAGTTGTCCCTGTTAAAGCTGGATATGCCGATAATAGGAATACTGTAGTCTCGGCTCAAGCGTTTAAGCTCCAGTACGGCTTTATCCGTGTTCTGTTTGTCCGTGGCTCTCATATCGGCGGGAGCTATAATCTGGAGATAGTCTATAATCACTACGGGAGCTTTCCCCGTAAGCTTGATATGCTTCCGTACTTTCTCCCTTATCTCCTCTACGCCTACATTGCCTATTCCCTCTGTGATATAGATATTCCTTGCATACTCCCCATAGCTGGCTATAGATCGCTGGATAAGCTCCCGCTCCGTCTGGCTATAATCGGCGTATCGTGTCCCCGTGAGTATGCCCCTTGTGGTCTTGGCGTGGGCGGTGCTGGCGTTCTCGGCTAAGTCCTTGATAAGCGTCAAGCGGCTTATGCTCTTGGCTATAAGCTCATTCCTTGCCATTTCAAGAGAGAAGATAATAACATCATGCCCCGCTTGCGCTATGTTATCGGCTACGTTTAAGCAAAAAGTAGTCTTGCCCAGAGACGAAATAGCCCCCACGATATACAGCCCAGCGTATAAGCCCCCGTCTAAAAGGTTGTCCAGCGGGCTATAGCCTGTAGGAATGAAAGCCGCCCGCTTGCTCTCCTCTATGCTCTTTAGGAAGCTGGGAAGCGTATAGGCTACGGCTTCCCTTCTAAGGGCTTCCCGCTCCGCTTCCAGAGCGGCGGCTTCTGCGTCCTCTACTTGGGCTAAAGCCCTGTCTACAGCCGCCCTAAACGCTTCTCTATCGGCGTTCAGAGCTTCGTTAGCGTCCTTGTGGGGCTGGGCTACGTCTATCCTATAGCAAGGAATATCAAGCCGCTGTAAGCCCTCTGTAAGCTCGGCTACGGCTCTCTCTACTTTGGCTTGTATCTCTGGCTTGCTCTCATTGTCCAGAGCGATAATAAGCGGCTCGGCGGGCTTACGCTTCTCCAGCTCCGCTAATAGTAGTCTGGTATTGCTCAAGCTCCCCAGCCCTATAGCTTCCGCTCCCACTTCGTAGAAGCTCATAGCGTCAAGCTCTCCCTCTACTATGAAGATCGGGCTTGTAGCTTCCCGCAAAGCTCGGCTATTGAATACTCTTACTTTGCCTACTTTGCTCTTGTTCTCCACTTGCCCCCTGTAGTTGATGAAGTCCCCCGCTCCAGCATAGCGGGCTAAGTAGCTGTGTTCACTTGTGGGAATAATCAAGCGGGGGCTGGCTTCCATTTTGGGGGCTTTTGGGTGTCTCCAGCTCTCCGTAAAGCCCACTTTGAAGCGGTCAAGGGTGGAGCGGCTTAGTCCCCTGTGGTAGTCCGTCTTGCCTATATCCTTGTTAGCCTGTAAGAAGAAGTCCGTATAGTCTGGCTCCGTCTCCTCTTGCTGGCTTGTGTATGCTGTATTGTGTATAGCGTCTTGTGTATTCTGTTTACTTTTGGCTTGCTTTTGGTACTCCTCGGCTACGGGTGCAAAGTCCTCTTGCGGGGTGCTTCTGTGGTAGCTGTCTATGGTTATGCCGTACTCGGCGGCGGCGGCTTGGAGCTTGCTATTATAGTCCGTGGCTCCCGCCTCTAAGCCGATAATGTCTATAATATCGGCGTTTGTGAAACAGCCCGCCCAGCAAGTAAAATGTACTCCGTCCTTTGTGGTTATGCCTGTCCCGTGGCTCCCGCTCCCGCTCCCACAGATCGGGCATATAAAGCCCTTGCGGGTCTTGTCTGGGGTTAGGTGGTCTTTGCTCCGCTCTATGATATACTGGCGGGCTTGCTCTCTGTCCATGCTCTACGCTCCTCTCTGGCTGGGGGTTAATCCCCCGTTTGAATATGCTCTTTTTGTGCGTTGGGCTGTCCGACGGTCTCCGCTCTTGCTTCCCGTAGAGATTTTATAGCCCCCGCCCCTCTGGGGGTCTTGCCCGCTCCATGTTGTAACGAAATAGCCGCTACAGATCCCCTTTTAGCCCCAGAAACGCCTATAAAATAAGGGCTTTGGAGCGGGAAGAAGCAAGCTATATCAAGGGTTTTCGGCTCTATAGCCCCCCTTGTCTAATTTGCGGTAATTCGTGCGGGGCTGGGCGGCGGTCTCCAGCTCCAGAGCTTCCAGAGATTTAGCCCCGCCCCCCTCATAATGGAGCATACAGCCCCCGTCATAACGTGCGGGGTTATAGCTCTGGCTACAGCCCCTACAGCTCTTACGCTCTGGATAAATGCACTCCGCTACTCTGTCCGTCATGGTCTCCGCTCGGCTCCTCTCTCATGCCTTTAGGGAAGTAAGCCCGCCCGCTGGGAGCTGGGGCTTCTTCTTTTACAGGCTCTATTATAGCATTGCCCGCCCCGCAAGGGCTGGCGGGCTATGCGGCTTGATAATCAATCAATAGTCTATTGATTATATATTAGGATTTTTTCGGCGGGAGCGAAAAGCCCGAAAAGCCTTGATTTTACTGGGGTTTTGGGGCTTCGTGAAAAATTTTTCTCCGGAGTAAAATGTTCCTTTTCCGGAGTGGAATGTTCTTATTCCGGAGTAAAATGTTCCTTTTCCGGAGTGGAATGTTCCACTCTTGCGGCGGCGGGGGCTTCCTCTCTATAGGCTGAAACACAAGATATAGAGCGGGAGACTATGCCCCCGCCCTCTGTCTGTTTAGTCTCTGGGTAGATCGTCCACTATAATAACGCTCCCCAGCGTCTTAGCCCTGTAGCCCGTGGGAGCGTGGGCGGCTTCTACTTCCTCTATGGCGGCTACGGCTTCTTCTTCCGTCTCCGCTTCCAGTATAAGCCGCTGTGTATGCCCGTTTGGGGCTTCTACTCCGTCCCACAGATCGACAATAGCCCGCCATTTGTCCCCGCTCGGCTCTACGAAACAGACGGAGACTTGCATAGCGTCCAGCCGTTCCGCTTCCCGTACTCTAAGTAATAGCCTGTCTACTCTCCTCATTCCGTCCCGCTCCTCTCCTCGCTCTGGGCTTTCTCCTCGGCTTCCAGCTTCTTAGCCGTGTTTATGGCTACGGCTTTCTCTGTTATGCGGGCTTGCCGCTTCTGGGCGGTCTCTATTTGCTTTGCCGTGTCCTTGCTGATAGCTATAAAGGTCTCCGCAAAAGCTCCAGTAAGCCCTACTTTCAAATAGCCGTTGTCCAGATATTCCGCTATTGGGGCTGTATCATCACATACAGGAAGCAAGCTAAACTCCGTGTTCCTGTAAAGGTTGCTATGCTCCGTCTCCAGCTCCTCTATAGCTTCTTCTATAGGCTTCTTAATGGTCTTGTAGGGGTTATTATTGCCTACTTCGCTGGGGAGCTGTAAGCGGTGCTGTATTGCCCTAAAGCCTATAGTAAAGTAGCCCCGCTCCTCTATGTCCCGTGTATGCTGGCGGGCAAGATAGAAGATATAATAGAGTAGATCGCTTGCCCGATTGGGGAGACGGAAGTAGTAGCGGGGGAGTATCGTAAAGTATTGGGCTATGAAGCTCCAGCTTATCCGCTCATTAAAGTAGATCGTGCATTGTCCCCGCTCTATCCTTGCCCCCGTAAATAGCACTTCCAGAGCGTCTATAGAGCTTCCCTTTTTCTTGGTCTGCTGTATATGCCCCTTGATTTTAAGGCTTGTGAGCGTGTCCATTCCAGTATTAAAGCCTTTTCTTGCGCTCTGTGGGGTTGAGTAAAAGCCCGTGTCTATAAGCTCTTGGAGCGGGAAGCTAACGTAGTTCTTCGTAAGCTGTCCGTCATGTATAGCTTGCTCATTTGCCTTTATGAGAGCAAGAACAAAGAGCTTTTTAGCGGGTTTGTTGCTCCCCGTAAGCTTGTCAATGTCCGCAAGCTCTATAGTAACGCTGGCTTTCTGGGTCTTTAGCTGTACCTGTCTCCGCTGTCCGTCTTTCGTATACTTCCAGCGTGGTAGAGTGGTTTACTTGCCGCTTGCGGGCGGGCAAGTCCGCTATATCCGCTCCCGCTCCCAGCGTCTCTAAAATAAGGTTGCTGGCGGTGCTGTCTGGCACGTTGTAAAAGTCCCTTTGCTCTACAGGCTTGAGCGGGGCTACGGGCTGGATTGTTAGGGCTTGCTGATTTTTCTTTGCCATTAGTAAGCCCCCTCTCCGTCCTCGCTCTCGGCGGCTCCCTCTGGCAAGACGCAAAGCAAGCTATTAAAGCGGTCTGAGTTCTCCGGTTTGAAAGCGGCGAAATCCTTTAGAAGCTCCTCGGCTTGCTCTACGTTCTCCGCTGGGATAGCTATAGCTTCGTAGTCTATCGGCTGGAAGAAGTCCTTTAGCACTTGGAGCTTTTTAGCTTTCAGCTCCCCGTCTGCATAGTCTGTGTCTGTAATCTTCTTATACAGGATAGGGACAAGCTCATTAAAAGCCCGTATTTTGTCCTCTATTCCCGCTATGTCCATCTGAAAAACGGTCATGTCTGGGACATCGTAATAGCGGGCTATAAGCTCCAGAGACAAGTTATAGCCTTTAAGGTGGTAGTAGCTCTCTATAAGCGTCTGGCGGGCGGTCTCTACTATGTCCACATTGTCCGCATAGTCTTCCGCTTCCGTAAAGAAAGCTTCCAGCGTGAAGTTAGAAAGCGTGTTGCTTATATCCGGCTCCACATAGTAGCCCCTCTCATTTATGCGGGGGCTTCTTCCTAAAAGATCGCTTGCCCGTAATATAGCTATGCCGTTTATTATAGCTCTCCTGTTACCGTCAAAAATAGTAGTGTCTTCTTCTGCTTCTTCCTTAAAGCCGTATACATCGAGCTTATACAGGTCTCCCCAGCTAAAGACGGTGCTACTCCAGTCTTCCAGCGGCAAGCTTGCTATATCCTTTAGCGGCTTGTGTCCTTTTACGGGGAGCGGCTGGAGCTGTTTCTTTCCTGTAAGGTAAAGCTTCTCTATATCGGCTATAATAGCGTCTGCAAGCTCCCTAAACTCTGTAAGGAAGTCTTCCAGCTCCGCAAGGTATTCTCCCTCGCTTACGTCCATACCACAAAACAAGCCGCCGTAGAAGTCCATAAGCCCAGCTTCTACAATGTCCCATTTGGTAAGATCGGCGGGGGCTTCTTCGTAGTAGTGCCATTTGACGGGAGTAGCAAGCCCCGCTTCGTAGTCCGCTTTATGCTGGGCTTCGTCTGCGTCTCGCTCTGTCCCGCCCTCAAAAATCACTTTAGCCCGGTCTAATAGTCTTCTGGTGGCTATTTGCTGGGTGTATTCCGTCCCGCTCCCGTCCGTGGCTCTCATATCTCTAAGGGCTTTCTTCATGGCGGGAGTAGTAATAGCTTCTTGCCATTCCTCGCTTGTCATGGTGTCGCTACGTCTCCCGCTCCCGTCCTCTATGGTGTAGTAGCCCTCTCCCATAACTTCGTTATAGCCCTCAAGGATAAGCCTACTCTTTACAGGCTCGGCTATATATTTTTTTCTGATCGCCTTTAAGGGGTTAGGCTTTGCCGGGTTTGTTTGGAGTTGCTTAGTATAAAAGTTTATGCCCCTCTCAATAAGAGCGGCTAAACTGTCTCCTCTCTCTGTCCCGTCTTCATCGTAAAGCCATTTTTTTAGCCCCGCTTCCCTTGCGTCCCGGTATTGCTTCTCTGTCATAATGGCGGGGAGCTGTTCTATATAGCGGTATACGTTCTCGGCAAAAATAGCATCCGTAACATAAGCGGCAAGCGTCCTATACTGGAGCTGGGCTTGCTGTAGCTGGGTCTGGGCTATGTTATAGCGGATAGAAAGCCATTCGTGAATAGAGATATAGCCGTTATAGATTTGCCCTTGCTGGCGGTCTGTAATGGTGTTTATCATCTTGCGGAGTTGGGCTTGCTCTACTAAAGGTTTCGGCTCTTTGCCCTCTAAAGCCTGTCGGAACATGACAGCCATATTAGTAAGCTCTAATATGCCCAGCTCCCGCCCCGCCCAGCCTTTTTTATTGAGTAGCCGCTTTATATCTGCCATTGCTTACGTTCTCCCCCCTATAATTGCTTCCAGCTCGTCAAGCTTTGCTTTGACTTCTACGGTGTCATAAGCCTTTAAGAGCTGGGCAAGTATGCCGCTCTCTTTCTGGGCTTGCTCCGTGGTAATGTCCCCCGCCCGTACTCTGTTCAATAGATCGGCTAAAGCGGTTACTATGCCCTTTGCGTCTACGCTGTCCAGCTCCAGAGCGGGCTTAGTTCCGATATACTCCCCTTTAAGGGCTTCCGTATACTTTAGTTTGAAGTCTAATAGCTTGGCGGGGTCTACGGTGGTAAAGTCCGCTTGCTCCAGAGCGGCGTTAATCTTCTCCAGCGTCCCGCCCAGCCGCTTTATACGGGCTTCCTTTGTCATGCCGTAGCTCTCGCACAGCTCCGCAAGCTCGGCTCTCTTGAGTTCGTCTATCTCGGCGGCTAAAGCTCTCTCCCACTTCGTACAGGTGCTTTTAGAGATATGGAGCTGTTCACAGATAAAGCTATAGCTCTTTCCCTCGGCTCTTAGCCGTATATATTCCTTTTTAAGCTCGGCTGGCTTCATGCTCAAGCCCCCTCTCTACAGTATAGCTATTGTGTAATTGTGTATGCTGGTAGCTGTATCTTCCCATACAGGAAGTAGCTAAAAGGGTGTCTGTTGCTTCATAGTTTTATTGTCCGCTAATAGTAATTTTCGGACAATGGAGCTATTTTAGTGGTTGTTATAGTAGTCTTCCGCTTGCTTTGCTCCTACTGTGTCAAAAAGGTAGTGTAGCTCATTAAGTAGCCCCTGTCTTACTTCGTCTTCCAGCTCCATATTATCTACAGCCATTTCCATATAGCCTTTTACCACATCATTAAAAGCACTACTGTTAAACAGCTCCAGCCGTTCCTCTTCTGTGGCTGTTGCTAAGAAGTCCAGAGCTTTTATTTTGCTCTCTATGCTGGCTCTGTCTATGTCCTTTTCTCTCTCTAAAAGCGTCCTGTAGCTGTCCGCTGTCATTTGGTAGCCGTTCATATTGTCCCGCTCCTCTCTGGTTATGCCTGTAAGAAGAAAGCTCTTAGCTCTCCCCGTTAATAAACTTTCTTAGTGTCTCCTCTGATACTTTCCACTTGCCGCCGATTTTAACGCCCTTTAGCCGCCCGTCCTTTATATAGCTCTGTAGCGTCCTGTGGGTTACTCCTAAGATCGGCTCCAGCTCCGTAAGGGTGTATAGCCGGATAGTATCTAGCTTGGCGGCGTTTGCTTCCGCTCTGGCTTCCGTTCTCTGTTTGCTGTCAAGGCTTACTCCCATAGCTTTTACTCCTCTCTTGTGGCGGTGTCTAAAATCTGGTGTACATACTCATTTACAGAAAGCCCAGCGGCGGCGGCTCCCGCTTTTACTCTGTCGTAAAGGCTGGGCTGTAAGACAAGCTGTAAGCGGCGGCTCTTAGTCTCCACATAGAGCGGGTTAAGCTTATAGCCCTCTGGCGGCTTCTCGGCTGGCTTTGCTTGTGAAGCGGGAAGCTCCCGCTCCTCTTGCCGGGTCTCCTCTGGCTCCGCTGTGCTGATAAACTGTAAAGCGGGGTTGTCTATAAAGCTTTTCTTCTTTGCCATTGTCTTTACTCCTCTCCTAAAAGCTCCGCTATGAAGCGGCTGTAGTCTTCTGTTACTTTAGCTTTGGGAGCATAGCTATAAAGGCTCTGCTGGCTTATCTGGGCTTCCTTTACGGCTACGGCTTCCCGGATAGTAGCCCGGAATAACTTAGTTCCCAGCTTCCCGGCTATCTGCTGGGCAAGCTCCGCTACTTCTCTACTCAATACAGAGCGGGGGCTATAGCGGGTTAAAAGTATGCCCTCTATGGTTAGATCGGGGTTTGTATACTTCTTTACGGGCTTCATAGTCTCCGCAAGCTGTTCTATGCCCTGTAAGCTGTAAATATCGGCTTGAGCGGGTATTATAACGCTGTCGCAAGCGGTAAGAGCGTTAATAGTAAGTATGCCCAGAGCGGGCGGGGTGTCGATTATGATATAGTCATACTCTCCCCTTATCGGCTCCAGAGCTTCCTTTAGCCTGTACTCTTTCCCCGTGTCTGTTATAAAAGCGTCCGCTCCGGCAAGGGCTTTACTGGCTGGAATAATGCCCCCGCTCCCCGTCTTCTGTATAGCGTCCCCGGCTCTGATCTCCCCCGTAAGCACTCCTAAAGCTGTAGCTCCGTCCGCTTTGGCTCCCGCCGTGTATGTCATATTGCTTTGAGCGTCTAAGTCTATGGAAAGTACAGAGTAGCCTTTAAGGGAAAGCCCAGCGGCTACGGCAAGGGCTGTAGTGGTCTTGCCCGCTCCCCCTTTTTGGTTTGTGATCGTGTATACCTTGCTCATAGTGTCCCCCTTATGGCTTCGTCCGCTTCGTCTGCTATCCGCTGTAGCTCCCGCTGGGTCTCCTCGGCTTGGTGGTTAATCTCCTCGGCGGCTTCGTCTGCAAGCTGGTAAATATCCTTGTCCATATTCCCCGCCCCTCTCATAGATCGCCCCGGCTGTTTAGGGCTTCTTTTAATGCTCTGGCTTCTTCATCGGTAAGAGTAAGCCCCTTTAGAAGCTTCTCCTCTCCGTCCGTCCGTCTCCAGCTCCGCAAGTCATACTTTGCGGGGCTTCCGTTGTAGCTTACCCTGTTAAGCTCTTTTGCGGTGTCCCCGCTCTGGCTTAATACGGCTACTTTCTCTACGATTTCATAATTAAAGGCTGTGCTGGGCATATTCTGCGCTCCTCTCTATAAATGCGCTTGTAGCGGGTAGGGTCTCCCCCGCCCGCTCAAGGCTGTTATATGGTCTTCTCTGCCTGGTAGTTGTGTATGTGTTATTGTGTATACTCTTATCCAAAGATTGCTTTAGCTATGCGCTCCTCGCTGTTATTCTTTGCCCGCTCCAGAGCGTGGGAATAAATAAGGGTTGTGTTTATGTTGGTATGCCCTAAGAGCTGGCGGGTCTCCTCTACTGTGCCGCCGTTCAAAAGGTTAAGCGTGGCGGCGGTATGTCTCATGCTATGCCCGGTCAAGCGGTCACTCTCAAGCCCTACAGCTATAAGCCGCTCTTTGGCTACTCGGCTTACGCTTCTGGTAGTCATGCGCTCCCCGCTGTTACGGTTTGCTATAGAGCTAAAAAGCGGGGCTTTGGGGTCTGCGCCCCCTCTGGCTTTAAGGTAGGCTCTTACAGCTTCTTCTACAGGCTCGGCAAGCTTTACATAGTCCGCTTTTTCTTCGTGCCCTTTGCCCTGATAGAAAAGGGCTACAGCGTCTCCAGCGGTTCTAATATCGCCTATATCGGCTCTTACTATTGAGATTTCTCTAAGTCCCGTAGTTACCATTACAGAAAGCATAGCGTAGTCTCTCAAGCCTTTAAGGGTGGAGCGGTCAATAGCCCCCAGCAAGCGGGCTACTTGCTTCGTGGTCAAGTAGTCCTTTTTATGCTCCGTATCCAGCTTCGCCCCTTTTACTCTGTCTGCTACATTGGGATAAAGCCCCTCTTGCGCTGTCCACTGGAAAAAGAGCTTTACAGCGGATAAGTAGCCTTGTACCGTAGTAGGCTTATGCTCCAGCTTCAAATAGTCCCGATATGCTACAATGTCTTCCCGCTGGGGCTGGGTTATGCCGTTCTCCATAAGGTAGACAAAAAAGCGTCTAATAGCCTTGCTATACGTCTCTATAGTCTTGGGGCTTGCGTCAATATAGGAAGTCCAGCGGCTAAAAAGATCGGCGTTAATAGTCCGCTGTTCTACTATGGCGGTATTCTCTATCACTGTTAAGCCGTTCATGTTTCCCGCTCCTCTCTGTCTGCGCTATTGTGTATACTGTATTGTGTATACCTTTTTGTGTATCATTATTACAGTATCAATTATAGCCGATTGTCCGCTATATGTCAATAGTCTATTTCATATCTTTTCATAGTTGCGGTTATGTCTCTGGGCATCCGCTCCCCGGTCTTCTCTCCATGTTCTGGGCGGCTATTTCCCCTAAAGGCTGGGGCTAACGTGGCTCCCAGATCGGTAAAGCCTATAAGAAAAGAGCGGGCTTTACGCTCCGCTCCTCTCTCTATTGCTCCGCTCTGTCTATCATGGCTCCCAGCTCCGCTATAGTCTTCCTGTGGGCTTCTACGGCTCTGTGTATGCGTTCTTTGCTGTCTGGGGGCTGTTCCCTTTGCTCCGCTTCTAAAAGCCGCTGTAGCCGCTTCTGGGCTTCCTCTCGCTCTCTCTGGAGCGGGGGCTTCTGTTGTAGCCCTCTCCCGTAGATCGCTATTAGATCGGCTTCCGCTTGGCTGTAAAACAGGCTGTTAGAAGTCATAAGAGAGATAGCTTTAGCCGCCTGTAGGAATAGGCTATAAACGTCTTCCCCAGCCTTTAGCCCCTTGAGTATGGCGGTCTGGAGCTGTTCGCTTGTCTTCGTATTCTCTTGGTATCGCCTGTATACTTCAAGGCTCCGCTGTTCCGCTTCCCGCTCCCGCTGGGTCTTCAAGTAAAGCCCTACAGCCTGTTGCGTCTCTAAGCCGTTTATTTGCCCCTCTACGGGCTTTTGTGCGGCTTCTCGGTCTCCTGTCCACTCTGCCCCTAAAAGCGGCTCTACGTGGCTTTCTGGGGCTTCTGGCGGGCTTTCACTGAATAGCCCCGTAAAGTCTAATATAAGATCGTCTGTTATTGCTACTTTGGCTTCCGTCATTCACAAGCCCCCTTAGTTAAAAGGTATTTCTTCCTGTTCTCCCAGCTCCGTAAAGCCCCGGCTGTCCTCTTCGTTACGGGCAAGGCTTACCACTTCCCCGGCTACGGTATAGCCGCCATACTCCGCTATAAGGTTCTGTACTTGCTTCTTGCTCTTGTCCAGAGCGTCCGCAAGGTCTGTTAGATCGGCTGTAAAATCGTCCCGCTGTACTCTGTAGAAAGCTTCGTTAAGCTTCTCCCGCTCGGCTTCCCGCTTGCTCTTTTTCGGCTTGGAGCTGGAGCTATAGCCGCCCTCGCTCTTACTCCAGCCCCCGCTACTCCCCCCAGCGGCTCCCGCTCCGCTTGTCTTGTCCGTGAAGTAGTTGAACATTGGGTAGAAGTCTAAGTAAGCGTCCCCCTTGCTCCCGTTGCGGTGCTTTAGGATTTTGACTTGTATACGCTGGGGCTTCCCAGCTTTTCCAGCGTCTACGGCTTCTTTCATAAGCTCCCGTATACGCTTCTCTCTGGCTTTGTCCGCTTCCCCCTCTTGGTAGTCCATGCCCTCATACTGTAGCCCTATAAGAACATCGGAAGAATACTCTATAGCTCCGCTCTCTTTGAAGCTTGCCATATTGACGGGGGCTGTATAGTTGTCCCTGTTAAAGCTGGATATGCCGATAATAGGAATACTGTAGTCTCGGCTCAAGCGTTTAAGCTCCAGTACGGCTTTATCCGTGTTCTGTTTGTCCGTGGCTCTCATATCGGCGGGAGCTATAATCTGGAGATAGTCTATAATCACTACGGGAGCTTTCCCCGTAAGCTTGATATGCTTCCGTACTTTCTCCCTTATCTCCTCTACGCCTACATTGCCTATTCCCTCTGTGATATAGATATTCCTTGCATACTCCCCATAGCTGGCTATAGATCGCTGGATAAGCTCCCGCTCCGTCTGGCTATAATCGGCGTATCGTGTCCCCGTGAGTATGCCCCTTGTGGTCTTGGCGTGGGCGGTGCTGGCGTTCTCGGCTAAGTCCTTGATAAGCGTCAAGCGGCTTATGCTCTTGGCTATAAGCTCATTCCTTGCCATTTCAAGAGAGAAGATAATAACATCATGCCCCGCTTGCGCTATGTTATCGGCTACGTTTAAGCAAAAAGTAGTCTTGCCCAGAGACGAAATAGCCCCCACGATATACAGCCCAGCGTATAAGCCCCCGTCTAAAAGGTTGTCCAGCGGGCTATAGCCTGTAGGAATGAAAGCCGCCCGCTTGCTCTCCTCTATGCTCTTTAGGAAGCTGGGAAGCGTATAGGCTACGGCTTCCCTTCTAAGGGCTTCCCGCTCCGCTTCCAGAGCGGCGGCTTCTGCGTCCTCTACTTGGGCTAAAGCCCTGTCTACAGCCGCCCTAAACGCTTCTCTATCGGCGTTCAGAGCTTCGTTAGCGTCCTTGTGGGGCTGGGCTACGTCTATCCTATAGCAAGGAATATCAAGCCGCTGTAAGCCCTCTGTAAGCTCGGCTACGGCTCTCTCTACTTTGGCTTGTATCTCTGGCTTGCTCTCATTGTCCAGAGCGATAATAAGCGGCTCGGCGGGCTTACGCTTCTCCAGCTCCGCTAATAGTAGTCTGGTATTGCTCAAGCTCCCCAGCCCTATAGCTTCCGCTCCCACTTCGTAGAAGCTCATAGCGTCAAGCTCTCCCTCTACTATGAAGATCGGGCTTGTAGCTTCCCGCAAAGCTCGGCTATTGAATACTCTTACTTTGCCTACTTTGCTCTTGTTCTCCACTTGCCCCCTGTAGTTGATGAAGTCCCCCGCTCCAGCATAGCGGGCTAAGTAGCTGTGTTCACTTGTGGGAATAATCAAGCGGGGGCTGGCTTCCATTTTGGGGGCTTTTGGGTGTCTCCAGCTCTCCGTAAAGCCCACTTTGAAGCGGTCAAGGGTGGAGCGGCTTAGTCCCCTGTGGTAGTCCGTCTTGCCTATATCCTTGTTAGCCTGTAAGAAGAAGTCCGTATAGTCTGGCTCCGTCTCCTCTTGCTGGCTTGTGTATGCTGTATTGTGTATAGCGTCTTGTGTATTCTGTTTACTTTTGGCTTGCTTTTGGTACTCCTCGGCTACGGGTGCAAAGTCCTCTTGCGGGGTGCTTCTGTGGTAGCTGTCTATGGTTATGCCGTACTCGGCGGCGGCGGCTTGGAGCTTGCTATTATAGTCCGTGGCTCCCGCCTCTAAGCCGATAATGTCTATAATATCGGCGTTTGTGAAACAGCCCGCCCAGCAAGTAAAATGTACTCCGTCCTTTGTGGTTATGCCTGTCCCGTGGCTCCCGCTCCCGCTCCCACAGATCGGGCATATAAAGCCCTTGCGGGTCTTGTCTGGGGTTAGGTGGTCTTTGCTCCGCTCTATGATATACTGGCGGGCTTGCTCTCTGTCCATGCTCTACGCTCCTCTCTGGCTGGGGGTTAATCCCCCGTTTGAATATGCTCTTTTTGTGCGTTGGGCTGTCCGACGGTCTCCGCTCTTGCTTCCCGTAGAGATTTTATAGCCCCCGCCCCTCTGGGGGTCTTGCCCGCTCCATGTTGTAACGAAATAGCCGCTACAGATCCCCTTTTAGCCCCAGAAACGCCTATAAAATAAGGGCTTTGGAGCGGGAAGAAGCAAGCTATATCAAGGGTTTTCGGCTCTATAGCCCCCCTTGTCTAATTTGCGGTAATTCGTGCGGGGCTGGGCGGCGGTCTCCAGCTCCAGAGCTTCCAGAGATTTAGCCCCGCCCCCCTCATAATGGAGCATACAGCCCCCGTCATAACGTGCGGGGTTATAGCTCTGGCTACAGCCCCTACAGCTCTTACGCTCTGGATAAATGCACTCCGCTACTCTGTCCGTCATGGTCTCCGCTCGGCTCCTCTCTCATGCCTTTAGGGAAGTAAGCCCGCCCGCTGGGAGCTGGGGCTTCTTCTTTTACAGGCTCTATTATAGCATTGCCCGCCCCGCAAGGGCTGGCGGGCTATGCGGCTTGATAATCAATCAATAGTCTATTGATTATATATTAGGATTTTTTCGGCGGGAGCGAAAAGCCCGAAAAGCCTTGATTTTACTGGGGTTTTGGGGCTTCGTGAAAAATTTTTCTCCGGAGTAAAATGTTCCTTTTCCGGAGTGGAATGTTCTTATTCCGGAGTAAAATGTTCCTTTTCCGGAGTGGAATGTTCCACTCTTGCGGCGGCGGGGGCTTCCTCTCTATAGGCTGAAACACAAGATATAGAGCGGGAGACTATGCCCCCGCCCTCTGTCTGTTTAGTCTCTGGGTAGATCGTCCACTATAATAACGCTCCCCAGCGTCTTAGCCCTGTAGCCCGTGGGAGCGTGGGCGGCTTCTACTTCCTCTATGGCGGCTACGGCTTCTTCTTCCGTCTCCGCTTCCAGTATAAGCCGCTGTGTATGCCCGTTTGGGGCTTCTACTCCGTCCCACAGATCGACAATAGCCCGCCATTTGTCCCCGCTCGGCTCTACGAAACAGACGGAGACTTGCATAGCGTCCAGCCGTTCCGCTTCCCGTACTCTAAGTAATAGCCTGTCTACTCTCCTCATTCCGTCCCGCTCCTCTCCTCGCTCTGGGCTTTCTCCTCGGCTTCCAGCTTCTTAGCCGTGTTTATGGCTACGGCTTTCTCTGTTATGCGGGCTTGCCGCTTCTGGGCGGTCTCTATTTGCTTTGCCGTGTCCTTGCTGATAGCTATAAAGGTCTCCGCAAAAGCTCCAGTAAGCCCTACTTTCAAATAGCCGTTGTCCAGATATTCCGCTATTGGGGCTGTATCATCACATACAGGAAGCAAGCTAAACTCCGTGTTCCTGTAAAGGTTGCTATGCTCCGTCTCCAGCTCCTCTATAGCTTCTTCTATAGGCTTCTTAATGGTCTTGTAGGGGTTATTATTGCCTACTTCGCTGGGGAGCTGTAAGCGGTGCTGTATTGCCCTAAAGCCTATAGTAAAGTAGCCCCGCTCCTCTATGTCCCGTGTATGCTGGCGGGCAAGATAGAAGATATAATAGAGTAGATCGCTTGCCCGATTGGGGAGACGGAAGTAGTAGCGGGGGAGTATCGTAAAGTATTGGGCTATGAAGCTCCAGCTTATCCGCTCATTAAAGTAGATCGTGCATTGTCCCCGCTCTATCCTTGCCCCCGTAAATAGCACTTCCAGAGCGTCTATAGAGCTTCCCTTTTTCTTGGTCTGCTGTATATGCCCCTTGATTTTAAGGCTTGTGAGCGTGTCCATTCCAGTATTAAAGCCTTTTCTTGCGCTCTGTGGGGTTGAGTAAAAGCCCGTGTCTATAAGCTCTTGGAGCGGGAAGCTAACGTAGTTCTTCGTAAGCTGTCCGTCATGTATAGCTTGCTCATTTGCCTTTATGAGAGCAAGAACAAAGAGCTTTTTAGCGGGTTTGTTGCTCCCCGTAAGCTTGTCAATGTCCGCAAGCTCTATAGTAACGCTGGCTTTCTGGGTCTTTAGCTGTACCTGTCTCCGCTGTCCGTCTTCGTATACTTCCAGCGTGGTAGAGTGGTTTACTTGCCGCTTGCGGGCGGGCAAGTCCGCTATATCCGCTCCCGCTCCCAGCGTCTCTAAAATAAGGTTGCTGGCGGTGCTGTCTGGCACGTTGTAAAAGTCCCTTTGCTCTACAGGCTTGAGCGGGGCTACGGGCTGGATTGTTAGGGCTTGCTGATTTTTCTTTGCCATTAGTAAGCCCCCTCTCCGTCCTCGCTCTCGGCGGCTCCCTCTGGCAAGACGCAAAGCAAGCTATTAAAGCGGTCTGAGTTCTCCGGTTTGAAAGCGGCGAAATCCTTTAGAAGCTCCTCGGCTTGCTCTACGTTCTCCGCTGGGATAGCTATAGCTTCGTAGTCTATCGGCTGGAAGAAGTCCTTTAGCACTTGGAGCTTTTTAGCTTTCAGCTCCCCGTCTGCATAGTCTGTGTCTGTAATCTTCTTATACAGGATAGGGACAAGCTCATTAAAAGCCCGTATTTYGTCCTCTATTCCCGCTWATGTCCATCTGAAAAACGGTCATGTCTGGGACATCGTAATAGCGGGCTATAAGCTCCAGAGACAAGTTATAGCCTTTAAGGTGGTAGTAGCTCTCTATAAGCGGTNGCBGRCGGBCKSTACTABKTCCWCAYTSTYCGCAYAKTCTTCCGCYKCYGTMMAGWAAGCTKCCAGCGTGAAGTTAGAAAGCGTGTTGCTTATATCCGGCTCCACATAGTMGYSCCTCTCATTTATGCGGGGGCTTCTTCCTAAAAGATCGCTTGCCCGTAATATAGCTATGCCGTTTATTATAGCTCTCCTGTTACCGTCAAAAATAGTAGTGTCTTCTTCTGCTTCTTCCTTAAAGCCGTATACATCGAGCTTATACAGGTCTCCCCAGCTAAAGACGGTGCTACTCCAGTCTTCCAGCGGCAAGCTTGCTATATCCTTTAGCGGCTTGTGTCCTTTTACGGGGAGCGGCTGGAGCTGTTTCTTTCCTGTAAGGTAAAGCTTCTCTATATCGGCTATAATAGCGTCTGCAAGCTCCCTAAACTCBGTAAGKRWGCCGCATGGTTTACTTTGATT
>NZ_NHOC01000020.1 GCF_002157465.1 Butyricicoccus porcorum | reverse complement strand
CTCCTGCGAGATGTGTATAAGAGACAGCGCTCAAGCTGCGCACACAGGGCAGGCAGTTCGTGACGCTGGATGTCAGCACCATCGATCTGTTCACCGGCGCAGCGGATTCGGTCAAGTGCGGCGCGGCACCGAGCTTTGTGCGCGCGGTGGATGCTGTCTCTTATACACATCBCCCGTRCGARAATCGAACTCGTGTTVCCGCCGTGAAAGGGCGGTGTCTTAACCGCTTGACCAACGGGCCAAAATGGTAGCGGAGATGTGTATAAGAGACAGATCTGGCGGCGCACGGTCTGCATGCGCTCTGCCAGCGGCGGCAGCGGCGGAATCTCGCACCCCTCATCCAGCGCCGCGCACTGGGCAAACAGCCACGGGTTGCCGAGTGCGCCGCGTCCGATCATAACTGCGTCCGCACCCGTCGCCTGTAAAATATCCTGTGCATCCTGCGCGCTGGCCACATCGCCATTTGCAATAACCGGGATAGACACCGCGCGTTTCACTGCCGCAATCGCCTCCCAGTCTGCCTAGATGTGTATAAGAGACAGCCCTGTCTTCATCCTTTTTCACCTTTCCCTTCTTTTGTCCTCACTGCATCTGGAACAGAGAGTGATAAAAATCCAGTGTTGTGCAGTGGACGTCCAGATGGTACAGCAGATACCTCTCACAGATCAGCCCGAGCTGCTCTGCCGTCTGTGCATTCACCAGATGTGTATAAGAGACAGATCTTGTACACCTCGCTGGTGACATAGACATAGCGGTCGCCATCCGGAACCAGATTGTCGTCCAGCGTCTGTGCACCGGTAGAAATCAGTTCGACAATCGTGTCCTTGGTCGGCGCCTCGCTGACGGTATCAATGGTGCCCGCCATCATGGCAAAGCGGCTCAACGCATATTTGTCTGCTGCCGGAGTCGACTGTTCATTGATCTGTAAACGCAGCATATCGGCGGCCTTCTTGGTCATGTTCTGGTCGAGGTTATTGCCCTTATCGATGGTCAGCGTGAATGCCTTGTCCTGCGTCATCTTGAGCTCCTGCACGATATCCTGCATTTCGGTCACAGTGCCGTAGCGGTTGAGGCCGTCGCGAGTATAATCCACCTCCGGCACGGTCACCGGGGTATAGACCTTGAGCGTCTTGACGCCGGTCAGGTCAAACGAGCTGGATGTCTTTCCCTTGATGAATGAGCCTGCGGTAAAAACCTCCGCAATCTGGCTGGAATATTTGGTCGCTAAATTTACTGCCATGGTGTTTCCTCCTTAGCCTTTTCCCATCAGCGCGAGGATGATGGGGTCTGTGATGGTAGCTTCGCCGTCCGAGCGCGCAGAACCGACGTCCATGCGGCGATTGTCCGCATTTTTCCGCAGGTCTTCCAGCTCCTCGCGCAGCTTCCGGATTTCATACACGCGGTACGCGCCCAGCAGGTCGCCGGACTGGTTTGCGCTGTCCCACACCTCCGGCGGAATTTCATTCGGGCGGATGTCGGGATATTCATCCAGAAATGCCTGATAGGCATTGCCGCCCGGCTGTTCCCCGGCGACCTGTTCGCGGCGCGCCGCACGGTTGGCTTTGGAAAGCCCCTGTTCGGCGGCGGCAATCAACTGTTCCAGCGTCAGCTCAACGGTCTGCCCGTCAACGGTCACCGTATACAGCTGCTCATCGCTGTCAGTCAGCGGCAGATCTGCGGCGGTCTGCTCCGGTGTGCCGGCCTGCTCTGGTACACCGGCCGGCACCATATTTTTTCTTTTGTTCTGCATACAATCAGCCTCCTTTTATTGCGGTGCGGTCTGCGCCGCACCTGACTGTGTAGTCTGGTTTGATACAGCCTGCATCTGTCCGTTTTCCCGCTGTTCGCGCAGAGCGCGAAGCAGGCGGGATTTGCCGCGGATCTGGCTGTCCGGGATATTCTCGACATACAGCACCGGGTCGGTGATAATGCCGCGCTCCAGCAGGTTGTCATTTGTCGTCGTCTGCATGGTTTCCGACCAGTAGGCACTCGAACCGACTTCCACGTTGAGCTCGAGCGCTGTCGTTTCGAGTGTGTCAAAATCAAAGCGCAGCGTTGTCTCCTCGCCTCCGTCATCGACAAGATATACATTCCGGCAGCCGTAATGCACACGCATCAGGTCGACAAAAATGCGCACGGTATCCTCGACAAAGCGATAAAACTCCATGCGCACCAGCTCCAACGGCGCAATGGTCGCCTGCTGCACGGTGACGATAGCGGAGGTGTTGTCCGGCTTGACATTGCCGAGGGTCGCATCTGACGCACCCATCAGCTCCATTGTGTCCTTCATCATCTGTGACAGCAGTGCCATGACCTGCGTGGAAATATCCGGCGCGCGGAAGGCACTGAGGATCGCTTCATTCGGGTTGCCCCGCATGCCGATTGCCCTGCCGACATCCGAGGAATACCCATTTGGAAAGCGCGTCATGTCGTAAATGATTTTCGGGAAGGCGACATGCTTGATACACTGGACATACATCGAATACAGCTTGTTGATGGCAATCTGGTTGGGGATGGCCTCAGTGACAGGGGACGCGCCGTGATAGCAATGCTTGACACGCTCCCAGCTCATATAGGCGACCGGATACCGGCGGTATGGTGTGATGATTTCCGGCATGATAACAGCATGCTGGGTGCATTTGAAAAAGGCAATGCCGTCCTCTGTGCGCTGCATGCGCAGCAGCACAGTCACCATATTGTCGGTGTCCTCGGTTTGTGGATCATACTGCGGTTCGAGCACGCTGTCCGGCTGGATGCCTTTCGCATCGCTGCGGCTCATGCCGCGCTGCATCGCCTCACGGCGCACATCTTCCACCGAACGCCGCATGGACAGGATGAGATAAGGCTGCCGCTGCACATCGTCCACAGCGGGATTGCCAAAGAAGACATCGGTATTTTCAATGACATCGACTTCAATATCGCCCTGAACGCCCTGTCCGCTGTCCTTATCCGGATCGAACCGGATGTAAAAGCAGCCGTCGCCGTCAACGCAGGCATTGCGCAGCATGTAGCGGTTTTTGCTCTTGACGCCTGCGCGTTCGATGACGGATGACACCGCGCGGTCGATGACCTTCTGCATCGTATCCGCATCCGGCGCGTTCTGGTACGGCTGTGCAGTCACCGCAATGTCGTCCGAAACCAGCATGGAAATGAACAGGTTGACGACACGGCGCAGCACGTTAAAAATCAGCGGGTCGAGCGTCGTGACGTTCAGCCCCTCCCACTGCCGTCCGACAAAAAAATTTTCATTGGTCTTGACGCGGTCATACAGGTCAATGCGGTTGTTGTAATCCACGCCGCGCTGATATTCCTGCCAGACCGACTCAGGTGTCCTCATCGGCATCCTCCTCCTTTTTCGGGCCGGTATAGGCGAGCAGCGCAGCGATATCGCGGCTCAGCGCATCGTCCGCCTCACTCCAGTCCTCCTGCGGCTGTTTGCGCCGCGGCAGCTGCGGCAGGCCGCGCGCCGCCCACACGCCGCAGGCAAAGCAAAGCAGGCTGCACAGGCAGCAAATGATATATTCCATAACTTCCTCCTTGCAGATTCACCCTTCGTAGGCGAGAAATGCGCCAACATCGCCGTCATAGCGGTCAGGCCGCCATGCATCCCCGTCCGGCTGCACGGTCGCGGCGAAATAGCGCAGCGCATCCGGCGCATGCGTGTATTCGTGCGGCGTATTCGCCGTGTCGTTCGGGTTGGCGGGATCGGTGGTCAGCAGCGGCAGCGTGCGGATGAGGTTTTTGCACACCGGGCTGATTTTCAGCTTTGCGGTGCAGATCCCCTGCTCATCGTCGAACGGGCGCAGGTATTCCTTGACGGCATACCAGCCCGCCACGCGTTCCCCCATTGCCCGGTCAAAATACAGCCCGGCATCTGCGAAAATATCGATGGCGGAGCGACCGGTTTCCTGCCTGCGGTTAAACAGATCGGGCGGTGCAAGCCGCTGGTCGATGTGTTCGCCCACCTCGGCAGTGCGGATGGCCTCCGCTGCCTCGGAGATAATCAACCCGGAGCGGTATACCTCCCGGTAGACCCATGCCGTGCCGTCCGGTGCGAGCGCAATCCAGAGCGCCGCCAGCATATCCAGTCCGTAGTCGATCGCAAGATACCGTTTCCACCAGCTGGGAAGCGGATCCGGCGGCACACAGACATGCAGTTCCGTGGAAAACTCGCCAAAATACTGCCCCTCGAACAAATCCCATCGCCCGTAGAGCAGTGCCTTGCGGCTGCGCTCGTCGAGCAGCTCCAGGCGGTGCACATAATCCGGGTCGTTTTTCATCAGGAAGGCATTGTCCTGCACGCGGGCAGGCAGGAACAGCCTGCCGTCCTTCTCCTCGCCCGGAACCAGGCAGTCGATATAGCGCGCCTTGACCCAGCCGTGTCCGACGCCGCCCGGATTGGTCGACGATTTGACCTGTTTGGGATACCCGTTGACGCCGCGCACGCGCGAGAGCAGATAAGTAAACTGGAATTTTGTGAAATGCGTCAGCTCGTCGAACCGGATGACGTCATATTCGGCGCTCTGGTACTTGGTGACGTCGTTTTCACTGTCGCACGAGCCAAACTCAATGACTGACCCGTTGACAAATTTCCACCTGTGACTGGTCTCGCCATACGTGGCAATGCTTGTCGGATACAGCGACAGCGAAACCTGAATGAGCGAACGCTTGAGCTCCGGGAATGTGCGCCGCAGCACCAGCTGTTTGGAGCCGGGATATTGGAGAGCAAAAATCAGCGCGTCAATCAGCTGCGCATAGCTCTTGCCGCCGCCCGCTGCGCCGCCGAACAGCGTTTCAAACGCAGTTGAGCGGATGAATTCCAGCTGACGCCGGGTGACGGAAAGCTCCATTATTCCACCACCTTGAGTACCAGCTCAAATTTCTCCTGTGTGTCCTGCCGGGAATCGGGCAGCTGGCCCTTGCCCACCGTGCGTTCCAGAATTTCCTTGGCAACGCCGACACGCGCCGTCCCGGTGAGTGAATCGTCCTCCAGCATGTCGCACAGGCACTGTGCCGCCTCCGGCGAATGATCGCACAGGATGTCGCGTACCTGATCCCCATGCGTTTTTTTCTTCCGGCTGCGGCTGCTTTTTGTTTGCGCCAACGGCATTCCTCCTCTCAAATGGATTATTTTAACAGCTCACGGTCTCCATAATACGTCGCTTTTTCCCATTGTCTACGGCAATTTGTTTCGTTTTTGTGCATAACCTGTGCGCACAGAAAAAAAATTCGGATTTTTTTCAAAAACCTCTTGCAATTTTTGTGCACCCGTTGTATGATTGTATCAATCAATTAGTACAATGACACTGAAAGGGAGGATGTACATGCAATGGAATCTTTCCGATGACCGCCCGATCTATTTGCAGCTGATGGAGACCATTACTCTGGCCATCGCATCCGGCGCGCTCCCCGCGGGCAGCCGCCTGCCGTCGGTGCGCGATCTCGCAGCGGAAGCGGGCGTCAATCCAAACACCATGCAGCGCGCGCTTGCCGAGCTGGAACACACCGGCCTGCTGTATTCGCAGCGCACCGCCGGACGGTTTGTCACCGACCACACGGAACAGATCACGAAAAAGAGAAAGGAACTGGCTATGGAACAGATACACATCTTTCTGTCTTCAATGAAAGACATGGGTTATACCGCGGAAGAGACCGTGGAACTGATTCGCCAGGCAATCAAGGAGGGGTAACAGATGGCAAACGAGCCTATTTTACAGTGCACCGGGCTGTGCAAACGCTACGGCAATAAAACAGCACTGGACAACGTCACACTCGCGCTGGAGCGCGGCCGCATCGTGGGCCTGCTGGGGCCGAATGGCAGCGGCAAATCCACACTCATCAAGCTGGCAAACGGCCTGCTGACACCGACTGCCGGAGAAATCCGCATCGCCGGAAACCTGCCGGGCGCGGAAACGCACGCAAAGGTATCGTATCTGCCGGAACGCACCTATCTGAGTGACTGGATGACGGCAGATGATCTGCTGAAATTTTTTGCGACGTTCTATGAGGACTTCAACCTCGACAAGGCAGCGCAGATGCTGACGCATCTCGGCATCCAGCCGAAGGATTCCCTCAAGACGATGTCCAAGGGTACCAAGGAAAAAATCCAGCTTGTCGTCGTCATGAGCCGCGAAGCCGACCTGTACCTGCTCGACGAGCCGATTGGCGGCGTCGACCCGGCTGCCCGCGACTATATCCTGAACACAATTCTCACCAATTACAATGAAAACAGCACGGTGGTCATTTCGACTCACCTGATTTCCGACATTGAGAAGGTGCTGGACGATGTGATTTTCCTCAATAGAGGTCAGATCACGCTGCACAAATCGGTCGATGACATCCGTTCGGAATACGGAAAATCCGTCGACGCACTGTTCCGGGAGGTGTTCGCATGCTGAGCAAGCTGATTGGCTATGAATTCAAATCCACCCGTCGGATTTTCCTTCCGGCATTCGGCGTCCTCCTGCTGCTCTCGCTGGCAAATTCGATTTTTATTGCCCTGCCGGTCTCCGCCCCGTTCGGCGTACTGATGACCGTCTATGTCCTTGCGATGTTCGCGGTCTGTGTGCTGGCATTCGCGTACATGATTAACCGATTTTACAAAAACCTGCTGGGCGACGAAGGCTATCTGATGTTCACACTGCCCGCGCGTCCGTCGCAGCTGATCTGGGCGAAATGCATCACCTCTACCATCTGGATGGTAGTCACGGTCATCCTGTGCTGCATCTCGCTGTTCCTCCTCGCCACACCTGCGCTCCTTTCTGCCAGCTTTGAGCCTGAGATCGCCTTTTCGGACTTCTGGCATCTGATACAGTACGGGTTCTCCGAGCTGCTGCACGAGTTCGGCGCAAATCTGTTCCTTGTCCCGATCGAATTTACTGTCATCAGCATCGCCGGCGTCATCAATTTCTGCATGCATATCTATGCCTGCCTGTCGCTCGGTTCTCTGGCCAACAAGCACCGCCTCGGCTTCGCGTTTCTCGCATATCTGGGCTTTGGCGTGGCAAAGGAAATCCTGCAGTTTATCTCCTCGTGGATTTTCGATCTGACCGGTCTGAATCTGGATTTCAACCTGACACTGAACACAGCGGCGCAGATGCACATTGTCCTGCTGGGCTGTCTGCTGTTCATCGCGGTATGCATCGCCGTCAACTTTGTCATCACAAACTACATTCTGAGCAAGCACCTGAACCTGCAATAAACCCGCAAACGCAGAGCGCACCGCTGGAAAGCGGTGCGCTTTTGTGTTGAACTTTGTCGGATTGCTGTACATCTCCCCGCCGCATATGGTAAGATAAAGACAGCAAAGCAACAAGGGAGGGAATGGATATGAAATGCCCGTACTGCGGCGTACACTATCTGGACAGCGAACACGAATGCCCGGTCTGCGGCAATCGTCCCGGCATCGGCGCGCCGAAAAAGAAATCCAAATTCACCGCACAGGACAGCTCCGACCAGCCGGCACGGGAGAAAAATTCCTCCGCGAAGAAAATACTCCATCAGCCGGCGTCATCGGATGCGGCCTGGCAGCGGGCTGCCGCGCAGAATAGCGGTGCTTCTCCAAAGCAGCCCGGCGAAGCCCGAACATCCGGCTGTGCGCCCGGCTGCCTGATTGTCGCAATCATTCTGATCCTGCTGACCATCGTTCCTGCGGTGATGTCGTATGTGACCTTCTCCGATTTCTCCGGCGCAGTCACCTTTGTGGACGACGATTCCGAGCTCTACGAACCGTGTGCGCTGGATGAGGTACTGTCCGCCGGCACCTGGACAAACGATGACGGCAGCCTGCGCATTACCGTCTATGATGATGGCTCGATTGCATGGACAGACGGCATCCGCACCGCGCAAGATCCAGCGCCGTCTTTCGAGCGGATGCTCCTCACAGAGGATACCGCATCGGAATCCTGTTCCCGCGAAGAACTGGAGCAATACCCGGTCGAAGATTACACGCACTACACACTCTATTTTTCCGATTCCTCCAGCAATCTGCCGGACTATGACCTGTACATCTATGTGCCAAACGACACCGCCCCGGAGGACGTCACCTCCTTCGGCTGCTTCGACTGGGAGAGCGATGAATTTTTCACGCTGACACGGATTGACCAGAGTGAAGCGCCCGCCATGCCGGTTTCCCAATCCACCTGAATGCACAAAAAAAGCGCCCGTACCACGCGGTTCGAGCGCTTTTGTCTGTCTTTCGTGTTATGCTTCCGGTGTATGTTCTTTTTCGATTCGTTCGACGCTCCGGCACCGTCCGGTGTTCTCGTCAATGTCGAACAGCACGCCCTGCATGACGCAGACGCCTTCCGCCGGCTCGAACCGGCTGGTCAGATCGCCGCGGAACATCGCAATCGACTGCTCCGCGCGGACGCCGAGCACCGACCACTTCGGTCCGGTCATGCCGATGTCCGTGATATAGCCTGTTCCTTTGGGATTGACGCGCGCATCTGCTGTCGGCACATGAGTATGCGTACCATAGACTGCGGACACCCGTCCGTCGAGGTAATAGCCCATCGCGAGCTTTTCCGACGTTGCCGACGCGTGCATTTCGCACAGCGCGACGTCATACCGTCCCTCCTGCTCACGCAGGATGCGGTCAGCGCGCAGAAACGGATTGTCCGGGCCGTACTGCATGTCACACCGGCCGATCAGCTCGAACACCAGTACGCGCCAGCCTGCACTGGTCTCGTAGATGCCGAAGCCTTCGCCGGGCGACTGCGGCGCGAGGTTTGCCGGACGGATGATATAGCGGTTGTCCTCGAGATACGGGACAATGTTCTGTTTGCGGTAAGAATGGTTGCCGAGCGTGATGAGGTCTGCCCCGGCGGCAAAAATGCTGTCCGCCTGTTTGGGCGTGATGCCGACGCCGCTGGCGTTTTCGCCGTTGACGATGGTAAACGCCGCGCCGGTTTCCTTTTTCACGCAGCGCAGCAGATGGGACACGGTTTTCAACCCCGGATTGGACACAACGTCACCGATTGCCAGTATTTTCATACAGACCCCTCCTCAAAAAAGTACAAAAAGCGGCACAGCTGACCGTGCCGCTTATGTATCCTGTCAAACTCAGTCAAACAGCGGGGAAACCGAAGATTCCTCGTAGATGCGTGCAATTGCCTCGGTAAAGACCGGAGCGACCTGCAACAGCTCAATCTTGTCGCTTTGCTTGCTGGTCGGCAGCGGGATGGTGTCGAGCAGCGCAAGGTTCTTGATCGGGCTGTTTTCGAGACGCTCAATCGCCGGGCCGGACAGTACGCCATGTGTTGCGCAGGCATACACTTCCTTTGCGCCGCCGACCTCGATGAGCGCTTCCGCCGCATGGCACAGCGTACCGGCGGTGTCAATCAGGTCGTCGCACAGGATGCAGGTCTTGCCCTTTACGTCGCCGATGATGTTCATGACTTCGGAGACATTGGCGCGTGGGCGGCGCTTGTCAATGATCGCCAGACGGTAATCCAGCTTCTCACAGAACTTTCTTGCACGGGTAACCGAGCCAAGATCCGGAGAAACGATCATCATGTCGTCGCGGCTGCGGCCAAACTTGCCTGCAATGTGCGGGATGAGTACAGACGCACCCATCAGGTTGTCCACCGGGATGTTGAAGAAGCCCTGCAACTGATGTGCATGCAGATCCATGGTGAGCACGCGGTTTGCGCCTGCGGTCGTGAGGATATCCGCAACCAGCTTGGCGGAAATCGGATCGCGCGCCTTGGACTTTCTGTCCTGGCGGGCATAGCCAAAGTACGGGATAACGGCAGTGATGCGGCCTGCGGACGCGCGCTTGCATGCGTCGATCATAATGAGCAGTTCCATCACGTTGTCGTTGACCGGCTCACAGGTAGACTGTACGAGAAATACATCCGAGCCGCGGACAGTCTCGCCGATGGAAACCGAAACTTCGCCGTCAGAAAAGTGGCCGACGGTACATTTGCCGAGCGACAGGCCAAGAGCGGATGCAATCTGCATCGCCAGCGCGGGATGCGAATTGCCCGCGAGGATTTTAATATTCTTGCCGTGAGATATCATAATTTTTAGGTCCTCCTGCATCTTTTTCAGTCCGTGAAACGCCAGGCGTTTCCCTAATCATGTTCCGAAACGATATATTCTATTCAAATTTCGCGGATTATTTATCCTGTCCGTGCATGCGGCGGCGGCGATCATTCCAGCCTTCCTTGTTCTCCTGCCGTGCGCGGGCAACTGCCAGCGCGCCTTCCGGCACGTTTTTCGTGACGGTGGTACCGGCCGCTGTGAGGACACGATCCCCCAGCTCAACCGGCGCGACGAGGTTGGTATTGCAGCCGATAAAGCAGTCGTCGCCGATCACGGTCTGGCTCTTGACATAGCCGTCATAATTGACGACAACCGTGCCGCAGCCGAAGTTGACGCGCTCGCCGACCGTGGCATCGCCGATGTAGGTCAGATGGGAAACCTTCGTGCCGTTGCCGATGGATGCCTTTTTCAGCTCGACGAAGTCGCCGATTCTGGTCTCATCACCGACCCGGCAGCCCGGACGGATGTACGCAAACGGGCCGACGGTCGCGTCGGCTCCCACACAGCTCTCATAAACCTGCGAGGAATTGACGCTTGTCCGGTCTCCGATTTCCGCGCGGTCAAGGATCGTGTTCGGGCCGATGGTGCAGCCGCAGCCGATCTTGCTGCCCGGGCGGATCATCGTGCCCGGCAGGATGGTAGTACCACTTCCGATTTCACAGTACGGGGAAATATACGTGTATTCGGGGTCGAGGATGCTGACGCCGCGCTCCATCAGTGCGCTGTTGACGCGGTGCTGGAGCGTCTTCTGTGCGTGGTAGGCATCGCAGGCGGAGCGCACATCGATGTGCGAATGCGTGCGGCAGGCACCGGTCTTTGCGCTGATTTCGCCCGCAATCTGAATGGAATGCGTCAGCGACAGCGGGTGGCAGGTCAGAATGTCGCGCAGCACATCGACGTTGTACACGGCAATGTGCCAGGTATCATCCAGCGCGCCGCAGGTCAGCGTTGTGACAGCGGTCTGCGCCTCGACATGCTGATCCATTACCATCTGGTATTCCTCTGAAACAACCTCCGGCATCGGAGTGGAGAGCAGCATAACATCGCCCTCCATGCCTTCGATTGCTGTCGATACCATTTCCGTGAAATCCGCGTCATCCGGACAGACAATGGATTCAATCCCTTCCAGCTCCGGCTCGCTCTGCTGGCGCGCATAGAACAGCCGGCACTGTTCCGGCAGTGCATCCGCAACCAGACGTCCGGTCGGGGTGAACAGAATCTCGCGCTGTACCGGATATTTTCCGTCCGCGCCCTTCTTACCGCCGAGCAAAATCGTATTCAACTTATTATAAGACATTTAAGATATCCTTTCCGCCACTGGAGCAGCTGCAAAAGGCGCAAACTGCCCTCAGGAAAAATACGTAAATTTATTATACTATTTTTTTCGCAAAAAAACATCAGTAAATATATAAAATTTTACGCGCTCCTTTTCGCTTGCACTATTACTTTTGTCACGATATAATAAAATAACCGTCATCTGGCACAAAGTACCGGATGACTTCCCGTAATTTTGCACAAATGTAACCGATATTTTCCGTTTTGCGACGGAAAACCCGTTTTCCCGGAGGCATATTCATGTCACTCACATCACTCATTCCGACCGGCGGGGAGTTCTGCGTGCTGCGCGCACAGGTTGTGGACAGCCTGCTCGCCTGCTGTGACGGCGACAGTGCACTGCTGTACCTGTATCTTGTGCGGAAGGGCTCGTCGTTCGACGAGCGCGAAGCGCTGCGCGCGCTCGGCATGACGCGCGACCGGTATGACCGCGCCGTGCACACGCTGACCAGCCTGCACCTGGTCTCCACGCCGACCGAAACGCAGCAGAAGCATCCAGACCGGTCTGCACACCCGCCGCGCTACACGGCGGCGGAAATGCGCGCGCGCCGCGAAGGCGATCATCGCTTTGCATCGGTCTGCCAGACGGCAGAGATGGTGCTCGGCCGCACGCTGACCGAAGCCCAGCTGCGCACGCTGATGAACGCCTATGAGCATCTCGGCCTGCCCGCCGATGTGCTCATCGACCTGCTGACCTGGCTGCACCGGGAAAAAGGCGTCGTCAGCCGCCGCGATATCGAGGAACAGGCGTACCTCTGGGCAGATATGGGCATTTTTACCGCAGAAGCCGCATCGGAATTTCTCGCGCGGCGCGAGGCGGAAAAGCCGCTGATGGACAGCATGCTGCGCGCGCTGGACATGGCGGGACGCGACCCTGCACCGGAGGAATACCGTTACCTGTCCGGCTTTATCCGACAGGGCTTCGATGCGGAGGCAGTCGAGCTGGCGAAGGAGCGCATGTACGCCCGTCTGGGCAAATTCAGCTGGAAATATCTCAAGGGGATTCTGGACAGCTGGCATCAGAAGGGTGTCCACACGGCAGCGGAAATCACCGCGGTGGAGCCGGGTCTGCACCAGCCGCAGCCCGCACCGCAGGCCAAACTCACACCGCCGTCCGATGGTGCCAATCTCTCCGACTGGGAGCGCGACTGGCTGGAGGAATTCAACGCAATGAACCGAAAGGAGGGCAACAGCCATGGCGTATGACAGGGCACTGATCTCCCGGATTCTCCGGCAGATGGAACAGCAGCGACAGCAGCATGAAGCCGAAGCAGAGGAACGCCGTTACCGCCTGACGCATACCATCCCGCGTCTGGGTGAAATTGACCGCGAGCTGCGCGCGACATCGGCGAAAGCCATGCGGATTGCGTTTGAATCAAACAATACCGACAGCGCCATTGCTGCGCTGCGCGACCGAAATCTGGCTTTACAGGACGAAAAACGCCACATCCTGCTGGAAAACGGCTATCCGGCGGATTATCTCGCCGTCGCCTGCGACTGTCCCGCCTGCCGGGACACCGGCTATGTCGAGAGCGGGCTGTGCGACTGTGTGCGCCGCCGCGCCGCAGCCGAGCAGAAAAAGGACCTGTCCTCCCTGCTCCCGGTCGACCGGGAGACCTTTGACACATTCCGGTTGGACTACTACAGCACCCAGCCCGACAGCCGTTCCGGTATTTCCCCGCGCGAAATGGCGAAATTCAACTACCAGAAGTGCAGCAGCTTTGCCGAAACCTTCGGTGCATCCTATGAAAACCTGCTGCTGTACGGCGCAGCAGGCCTCGGCAAAACCTTCCTGTCGTCGTGCATCGCGCGGCGCGTCACCGAGCGGGGCTTTTCCGTGACATATGATACTGCCATTTCTATTTTTGACCAGTACAACAACGCAAAATTCAAAAGCGGCGATTTTTCTGCCGCCTCGCAGGCACTTGCGCGTTTTCGCAATGCCGATTTGCTGATTGTCGACGATCTCGGCACGGAACTGCCCGGCGCCTTCCACACCTCCTGCCTGTATGACCTGCTCAGTCGCCGCCTGATGGCACGGCTGCCGACCATCCTCAGCACCAATCTGCTGCCGGGTGAGCTGGAGGGTCGGTACTCCGCGGCGATTGCCTCGCGCATCCTCGGCGAGTTTACCCAGCTGCGTTTTATCGGCGATGACATTCGCAAAATCCGGAAAAAACAGCGTTTTTGACCTGATAATCGGGTACTTTTTCCGCCGTTTTCGCAAATATCTGCGTCTTTACTGTCTATCTTCAAAAACAACATAGAATTGTAACAGTCGTTTTACGATTTGTTCACAACTTCCTCGGATAAATGCGTTATACTATGAGCATGGAACGAGGGAACGACGAAACCTCTTCCTAAAAGATATGCCGGTATCTTTGAATTTCTCTTACCCCCCTTTTTATTTTGTGAAACGTATGCGAACGAAGCGGCCGCCCGTCAGGGCGGCCGCTTTGTCGTGTTTTTTCTCTTTTTCTGCACCGAACGGCGCGCGCGGCGCTTTGCAAGCCGCGTCAAAACTGCTATAATAGAAAGCATCAGAATATATCCCGCCCGATGTTTCGGAGGAGGTTTTTCTTTATGCCAAATATTATCCATGCCGCCGATTTCCACATCGGTGCAAAATTTGATTTTCTTCCGCCCGACCGCGCCGCAGAAGCCGTCAGCCTACAGCTGTCCGCACTTCAGTCGTTTGTGACATATGCCGGCGCATCCGCGGCGGATGCCGTGCTCATCGCGGGAGACCTGTTCGATACACCGGATGTGCGCCCGCAGATTTCCTCTGCCGTGTTCGCGCTGCTCGCCAAGTGCCCGTGTCCCGTGTTCCTTTCGCCCGGCAACCACGATTATTATCATGCGGGCAGCCCATATGCCACACAGCCGCTGCCGCAGAACCTGCATGTTTTCACCGGGCGCACACTGGAGCCGGTCGCATTGAACGACGGAAAAACCGTCATCTGGGGCGCCGCCTTTCAGGACAACAAGGCGGTCATCTCGCTGGAAGCACCGCTCGACCCGTCCAAATGCAATATCTGCCTGATGCACGGCGAGCTGGGCGGCACAGGCGGCTACAACTCGATTTCTGAGAGCGCCGTCATCGGCAGCCGCTTCGACTATATCGCGCTCGGCCACAACCACCGGTTCAGCGGTGTATTCCGCATCGGCCAGACCGCACTCAGCTGCCCGGGCTGCTTCTCCGCCACAGCATCGGATGAAACCGGTGTCAAGGGCTATCTCACCGGACGCATTGAAAAAGGGGATGTCTCCCTGACTCTGCGCCCGTCCGGTGCGTTGGAATTTGCGACAGTCTCCCTGCCCATGACCGGTCTGCAAAGCGACGCCATGCTCGCGGAAGCACTGCTGCCGCTGCTGCCGCAGCCGCCCGCACGCATCTGCTGCATCGTCCATCTGACCGGCACGCGCATGTATGAGCCGAATCTCACTGCCCTGTCACGATCGCTGCGCCATTCGTTTTTCCATGCACAGGTCATCGACGAATCCTCCGCCATGCAGGATCTGTACCGCTACCAGAAGGACGACGGCCTGCGCGGGACGGTGACGCGTGATTTCCTGTCCCGCATGGAAAAATGCAGTCAAGATGAAAAATCCTGCGCCAAGCTGACGCTTGCACTGGAATATGCCCTTGCCGCGCTTGACGGGCGCGAGCTGGACTGAGGAAAGGATTGCTGCATGCAAAAGGAAAAACCAAAAACCAGCAATGAACTCCGCGTACGCACCATTTTGACGATTCTCATCGTCATCTGTGCGGTGCGCCAGTTCATCAACGACGATTATCAAAATGTATTCATCTGTTTTCTGTCACTGTTTCTGCTCGGTCTGCCCCGCTTTATTGAAAAGAAGCTCGATCTGGATCTCCCGCCGTTTCTGGAGGTCATCATCATGCTGTTCATCTTTTCAGCGGAAATCATGGGCGAAATCAACGCATATTACGAGAAAATCCCGATGTGGGACACGATGCTGCATACCATCAACGGTTTTCTGATGGCTGCCATCGGTTTTTCGCTCGTCGATATTTTCAACCGCAGCGAACGCTTTCTGGTCAAGCTGTCGCCTGTATTTGTCGCCATTGTCGCATTCTGCTTTTCCATGACCATCGGTGTTCTGTGGGAATTTTTTGAATTTTTCATGGACAGAACATTCGCCATGGACATGCAGAAGGACTTTTTTGTGACCAGCATCAACTCTGTGGCACTCAATCCCACCGGTGCAAATGTGCCAATCCATCTCCAGGTGGATTCTCTGCTGGTCAACGGCGAGGACTGGATCGCTAAATATGGCGGTTATCTCGACATCGGCCTGATTGACACGATGAAAGATTTATTTGTCAACTTCATCGGTGCGGTGGTCTTTTCGGTCATCGGCTATTTCTACGTCAAGCACCGCGGGCGCGGGCGCTTTGCCCCCAAATTCATCCCGATCATCAACCACGGTGACGGCTATGGCGTCGATAACTTCGGCAATCCGATTCCGGAAAAGCCGCAGAAAAAGGACCAAAAATCCGGTTCAGAAAAGCGCCGCGAATAGCGCAAAATACAGCAAACCCGGCACGCGCAGGCGTGCCGGGTTTTGTTTACCCATATACAATATTGTATCGGAACTTCATCATAATCTGTGCGAGCTGCGCGCGTGTTGCGTTGCCGCGCGGCTGTAGCAGGTTGCCGTCCGTGCCCGAAATCAGACCGTTGCCGACTGCCCACTGCATCGCATGAATCGCCCAGTTGGATACATCCTGATCGTCGTCATAGCTGCTGATGCTGACATACGATGTCGTTGAATGGCCGTTGAGATCGGCGTATTTGTACAGAATCGTGGCTGTCTGTTCGCGGGTAACATGCTTATTGGGGGAAAATGTCCCATTTCCCGTACCTGCGGCAACACCGTTTTCCGCTGCCCAGATAACCGCACTGGTATACCATTTCCCCTCCTCAACATCGCTGAACGGGGATTTCCCAGTCACTGTGGGTAAGCCGGACATGCTGTACAGTACCTGTACCAGCATAGCACGTGTCATGGTTTTGTTGGGTCCGAATGTTGTCGGCGTAATGCCGGCAAACAGACCGTTGCCGCGGGCATACGACACGGCATTGTAATACCATGCCTTCTGCGCCACATCCGTGAACGGCAGGGTTTCCACTGTCACAGTGCACTGCGCATACTCGCCGTTGACACTGTGGACAGAAATAACCGCCGTGCCCTCGGCGTTCGCCGTTACAATGCCCTCGCTGGAAACCGACGCCACCTCCGGGGTATCGCTGTTCCAGAACAGGATATCCTCCGGGGCATTGTTCGGAATCGCAGACGGGATCAGGCGCAGCTCTGCGCCCACATGGGTTGTCGCAGCCGTACTGCTCAGCCCGATGGTATCGTGCACGGAAACCGTTACCGGAATATCGGTCACAGCCGTATAATTCTGCGTATCAATCGGTGTATAGGTCAGATAGAAGGTTTTTTCGCCCTTCTCCATGCCGACCGACTGCTCTGGCTCCTGCCATGCAAAGCAGCTGCTGTGCAGCACATCGCGCAGGGACTGTCCGCAGAGCGCCGACAGTCCCTGTGGCACTTCGACCTGGGGCACAGCTTTTTCAATGGTAAACTGCACCTCGGTCTTTCCGCCGTATGTGTCCGTACCGGATACCATCACCTGTGCTGTTCCTGCGCCAATGTTGTTACTATAGACCACCGTGCACGGCACCTCAGCTCCGTCTGCCGTTGTCGCCGTCACCGTCGGCGTACAGGCTTCCCCGGTAAATGAATACACCGTCTGGGACAGCTGAATTTCCGCATCCGCAATGCTCTGGATGGTCTCAAAGGTAAGCCCCAGCAGGGACGCGACCGTTTCCGCTGTACTTCCTGTACAGCCGCGGATCACAGTGCCCGACGGAATGCTATTCGTCTGGATGTCTGCCACCGACGGAAGAATATCGATGGACAGCAGCGCTGTACAGCCCGAAAACGCACCGCTTCCAATGCGTTTGATGCCGTCCGGCAGCACAACCGCCGTGTTCAGGGCGGTACAACCGCTGAACGCATAGCTACCCACCGAGGTGATGCCGCAGCCGATATCCAGCGCCGTAATCCGCTCAGCCAGCTCCGCCCACGGCGCCTTGCCTTCCTCATAATCGTTCATCCTGCCGCTGCCGCGCAGCGTCAGCACGCCGTCCTCTGCCAGACTCCACGTGATATCATTTCCACAGGTACCCTGTCCGAGCAAACTGCTCTGCGGATCGTCCGCGGGACCCGGCTCATAGCTGGTCTCGGCAATCGGATACGCGGCAATAAATTCATCGCTTGTATAATCCGACCACGCCTCATGTCCGAGGAAGCTGTCCTTGCCGCGCAAAAAATAGTCGCGCCAGGACGCCCCTGCATCCCACGTACTGTCCAGATAATAATACTGCTCTCCGAGCTTTACGATGTTCCAGGCATGGTTTTCACCGCTCGCGGTTGCAGTTCCGGCAATGATGCGTGTGGAAAAGCCCGCTTCGCGCAGCATGCGGTACAGCAGCAGCGCATAGCCCTGACAGACAGCGGTGCCGCGCGTCAGCGCACTGTAGGCGGTATATTTCTGCGTGGTGGTGTCGTCGCTGTCATAGCTCACATGGTCACAGATATACGAATAAATCCGTTCGATCTTCTGGTAATCGGTCGCCTGCTCAAGATGTAATGACCGCAGTACTTCCGTCAGTTTGTCATTCAGCTCGCGTTCCTGTTCCGCCGTTGTGTAATAGACAACTGAATAAATAAATTTATACGAATAGGTGCTCGTGCCGTCGCCGTTTACGACCGACTCACCCTGAATGTTGCAGACATAGCGTCCATACTGCCAGCGCAGGTAATCGCCTTCATTTTCGTTCCCGGTTTCCCCCAGCGCATTTGCGACAATGCTCTTGACAATGCTGACCTTGGGGTCTTCACTGTTCGAGCGCACCGTTGTGCGGTAGGCAAGCGTAATCACATGCTGACGGTTTGCCATCTGGCTGCGCACGAACCCCGCTGCATCGGCAATGTCTGTATAATACGCCGTCGCAGACGCGCCGTGTTCGCCCCGCTCCGCCTGTTTTTTGCGAAAGTTCGGCGGGTTTTCTATGATGAAATCTGTCGAATCCGACGGTGATTCCTCGTCCGCTGTCCCGCCGTACAGGGGATTGACAACAGTCACAGATCCGGTGAGCGGTATGGTCTTATCCGACCCGGTATATGTAGCAGCCGCCGGAAGCTGTCCTGCCAGAAGTGCCAGCAGAAGCAGCAGCGACACAAGTTTTTGTTTCATCCCATTACCTCCAAAGTTCTATCATCCCCAATGGTTCCCCTTATTTTTATTATACCCTGCTTTGCTCTGCTCGGCAACCAAAACCATCATTATGTCACATATCTCTGACAAAAAAGACCTGCCGGGTCGGGCAGGTCTTTACAGTATGTGATTATTCCGCGTAAGTCAGCAGGTCGGCGACACCCTTGCGTCTCGGCGCATTCGGGGTTTCGTCCGGATAGCCGACTGCAATCAGTGCGACCAACTCCTGATCCTCCGGCACGTTTAAGTGCTTTTCCAGCGCCGGGCGGTCGAAGATGCCCATAATGACGGTGCCGAGACCGTGCTCATGTGCGGACAGACAGAATGTCTGCGCTGCGATGCCGCAGTCATACATCTGCCAGCCATCGCCGCGGTCGGTTGTGAACGAACCGTCGCGTTCATAGCCGCTGCGCTTTTTGACACAGCACTGTGCGATGAGCATCGGCGCAGTGGACAGCGTGTGCCTGTTGAACGCCGCATAGTTGTCTGCAATCTCCGCAATGGCTTCGCGGCCCTCAATGGCAATATAGCGGGAAATCTGCGTGTTTTTCCACGACGGAGCATAGGCAGCCGCCGCAATGATATCCTCCAGAACCCCGTGCGGCACCGGCTGTTCGGTGAACTTGCGGACGCTGCGACGGGTCATGATACATTCTGTTGTATTCATTTTGGTTCCTCCCTGATGAATTTTTGATCTTTTCCCAGTGTACTCCATCATTTGGGAAAATGCAACAGAAAACAGATTTATTTTCCACCCTTGGATGATCGAAATTTTTTGCGGTATTTTCCGGGTGACATGCCGATATATTTGGTAAACATCGCATTAAAATGGCTGGAATTGTCGTAGCCGACCATTCCGGCAATCTGGGTAATGGGATAATCGGTATACATGAGCAGCCCCTGCGCCTTGCCGATGCGCAGCCGAATGACATACTGCATCGGGGAATACCCGGTATGCTCCTTAAAGATATGCGCGAGATAATAGGGATTGATGTGCAGGGCGCGGCTGACGGACGGAAGTGAGATAGTTTCGCTGTAATGCGCCTCGATATACTGACGGATCCGCCCGACAAACTGCTCGCCTTTGCCGGACGGCGCATCACTCTCCGCATTGTGCTGATACAGGCGGACAAACAGCGAGACCAACCCGGCCATCAGGAACTGGCAGGTTTCGGCATACTGCTCCCCGTTGTCATTCAACAGACTGTGGATTGTATCCAGCACGCTGCGGAACACAGGGAAGGAATCCCCCAGCGACAGCACCGGACAGGTAGCCGCATCGACGAGCGCGCCATCCGGCAGCCCAATCAGCCGCACCTGCCGGAGCCCGACGGCGACCATGGTCGTATCTGCGGTGAGCCGTGCATCCTCATCATGCAGAACGCCCGCGCCAATTGCGACGATATCGCCTTCCTGAATGATATACTGCGACTCGCCGACGGTATAATTGGCAGAGCCCTCGATGACGAGCAGCAGCTCAGAGATCTCATCATGACTGTGCATGATGCGCGGCGGGGAAAAGGATTCCCCAACTCTCTTTTTCCAGATATAGGAAAGCACGGGTGGATCGCCGCGAAAGCAGCTGGGATACTGCCCGGGGATAAAATTCTGATACATCCAATCAACTCCTGCGCAAAGCAAACATGTTTTCTGACAGCAGTATATCATAGCTGCACGCAAAAAAGCAAACAATGCCGCCGAACTGCACGTCCCGCGGCATTTTGCATGTATCTGTTCCGGTCAGTCCAACCCCCACGCAGTGGAAAGCGCGGAAGAATTCAAGACGACAAACAGAGCGGAAATGATGTGGACAATGGAACCCTCTGCGGCGCTGAGCAGTCCGAACGCCGCCAGCAGAATAAACCAGAAATTGATGGACATGGTGATAAAGACATTGGATTTTATCTTTTTCATGACCTTCTGGGACAGCTGGAACAGATAGGACACCTTGCGCACCTCGTCGTCGACCAGAACGATATCGGCGGAATTGGTTGCGATATCGCTGCCGATGCCGCCCATCGCCATGCTGACATAGGCGGATTTCAGCGCGAGTGAATCGTTCACGCCGTCGCCGACCATGCAGACATGGTCTTTTCCGGTTTCCAGCTGTGCCAGACGGTTCATTTTGTCCTCCGGCAGCAGGTCGGCATAGACCTCCGGGATCGTCAGCTGTCCGGCAATGGTGTTAGCTGTAGATGCACGGTCACCGGTCAGCAGGACAGAATGCACGTGCAGCTCCTTCAGGCGGATAATCATCTGGCGTGCATGCACGCGCAGTGTATCTGCAAACACGAGGAAGCCCGCATAAGTGCCGTCAACCAGCACAAAGATACAGCTGGCACCCTTTTCTGTGCCAAAGGCATCGCTCTCCCGGCGCGCGGCGTCGGGAATGTCCACGCCCTCCATCAGTTCCGGCTTACCGAGGCGAACGGCATGCCCGTCCACCGTCGCAGAAACACCCAAACCCGCAGAAACGACAAAATCGGTACAATCGGACAACGGAATATTTTTCTCCTGCGCGTGGCGCAGCAGCGCTTTCCCGAGTGGATGCTCCGAGCTCTGCTCGGCAGACGCCGCGAGTGCGATCAGCTGCTCACGGGAATATGCCCCTTCACAGCGTACATCAATCAGCTCCGGCTTGCCATAGGTCAGCGTGCCGGTTTTGTCGAACGCGGCTTTTGTGACATGCGACAGGCGCTCCAGTGCGTCCCCGGAGCGGATGATAATGCCATATTTCGACGCATTTGCCATGCCCGCAAGAATCGCGGTCGGCGTCGCCATCGTAAATGCACATGGGCAGAATACAACGAGTACCGTTACGGCGCGTGACGGGTCACCGGTGATCGCATACACAGCCACTGCAACCACAAGCGCTGCAATCGAAAGCCAGGTCGCCCAGCGGTCTGCCTGTCCAATGATCGGCGCCTTTTCCGCGTCGATCTGTTCGGCGAGCTGCACCATGCGCTGCATGGCGCTGTCCTGTCCGACATGCTCGGCGCGCATGGTAAACACAGCGAACTGGTTGAGCGTGCCGCTGATGACCGCATCGCCCTCCTTTTTGTCCACCGGCATGGATTCACCGGTCATAACCGACTGGTCGACCGAAGTCTGACCCTCCAGAATCACGCCGTCCACCGGAATGGTCTCTCCCGCAAGAACAGAAAGCGTATCGCCGACTGTAATCTCCTCAATCGGGATATCGACGGTTTTTCCGCCGCGTAGGACATGCGCGGTCTGCGGTGTCAGCGAAGTCAGGCGCGCAACGCCCTCATGCGCATGGCGTTCTGTCATCAGCTCGACGCGGTGTGCCACCAGCATGATAAATGCAACCATGCCTGCGGCAAAATATTCGCCGAGCACAATCGCCAGCACCATCGTCACCGGGACGAGGAAGCCGGAGCGCAGCCGTTTCTGCTCCGCCATACTGCGGATTGTTTCCACTGTAAACGGCACACCGGACAGCAGGATGGCAATCCAGGCCGCATCGATGCCCACCACGGAAATCCCCATGAGAGAGAGCAGCAGACCTGCGGCAGACAGCACGCAGAGTGCGGTCAGCTCCGCACTGCTGTTGCGTTTGCTTTTCATTTGTTTCACTTCTCCTTCAATTTGATACTCCAACAACTCCAAATACCCGCAAAACCGTACAGTTTTGCGGAAACATGTTCTATTATAGCTCAACCGGACAGAAAGGTCTATACTTCACCCGTGAACATTTGGTGAAAATTGGCGCATTCTGGTGATATGATGGCATTTGTCACGCCGTGCAAAATGTGGTATCCTATTATGCGAGAAAAAACGTCTGTGGAGGAACACTATGATTGCACTGATCGCCGCGTATGCGGAAAACCGGGTCATCGGAAAAGATGGCCGCATTCCGTGGGATATCCCGGCGGAAAAGCACCGGTTCCGCGACCTGACCATGGGGCATGTCATGGTGATGGGACGGAAAACCTATGAGGAAATCGGCCGGCCGCTGCCCGGACGGGAGACCATCGTCGTTTCCCGCACCAAAAAGTTCAATGAGCCGCACTGTACCACCGTGTCCAATCTGCCGCAGGCGTTGGCGCTGGCGGGCGCACAGGATGTCTTTATCTGCGGCGGCGCACAGCTGTACCGCGAGGCACTGCCGCTGGCGGATATCCTGTATCTGACTGAAATCCACGCGCACTTCGACGGGGATACCCAGTTCCCACCGTTCGACCGCGCCGCGTTTGTGGAGACCGAACGCACGGATGTGGCTGGAGACATCCCTTATACCTTCGTGACCTGTCGGCGCCGCGCGATGAATTACGCACAGGCGCGGGATTCTATCGCCCGGCTGACCGCGCAGAAGGGCATTGTCCCCGGTCTCGGGCCGATGCGCACCCTGCTGGCGCGGCTGGGCAATCCACAGGACAGACTTCCATTTGTCCACATTGCGGGCACCAACGGCAAGGGATCGACGCTCGCCATGACTGCCGCCATGCTGCGCGCAGCGGGCTATCGCGTTGGAACCTATGCCTCCCCAGCCGTGTTCCATGAACGCGAATGCTGGCAGGTAAACGGTGAAATGATCTCCGAAGCGGACTATGCCGCGTGGATGACGCGCCTGTGCGCGCTGTGTGACGCGATGCAGGCGGACGGACAGGCAACGCCGACCGCCTTTGAACTGGAAACCGTGCTTGCCTTCTGCTGGCTGGCACAGCAGGGCTGTGACATCGCTGTCATCGAGTGCGGCATGGGTGGGCGCGACGACGCGACCAACGTCATACGAACGACCGCCGTCAGCGTGCTGACCTCCATCGGCATGGATCACATGAAATTCCTCGGCACAACCATCGAAGAAATCGCGCGCGCCAAAGGCGGCATCTGCAAGCCTGGCATCCCCGTCGTCCTCCAGGGACAGGATGCGCAGGTTATGCATGAAATCGAAGTGCTCTGCCGGGAAACCGACTGCCCGTTGACCGTCGTGCACCCGGAGGACTGTATTGTCACACACACAGACGCGCACGGCATTGTGTTCGACTATCTGGCTGACAAACGCATTGCGCTTTCCCTGCCCGGACTGGTTCAGGCGCGCAACGCGGCGACTGCCATCACCGCCGTGCGGCAGCTGGAGCAATTCCCCGTTTCGGAGGACGCCATCCGGCGCGGCCTGCGGGCCGTACAGTGGAACGGGCGCATGCAGCAGCTGTGTGACCACCCGGTGCTCCTGATCGACGGCGCACACAACCCGAACGCAGCGGCGCGCCTGCGCGAAGAGGTGCTGCATCGCTGGCCGGAGGGCAACGTGGTGGAAATCGTTGGTGTGCTCGCCGACAAGGATTTTTCCGAAGTCGGACGGCTGATGGCGCCGCTCGCGCGGCATATCATCACAGTGACGCCGGATAACCCGCGCGCACTCGCGGCGGATGCACTCGCGGACTGCCTGCGTCAGTTCTGTGACAGTGTGACGCCCGCGGACAGCGTGCCGCAGGCACTGAAGGCCGCATTCGATGCGGCGGGGAACGACGGCGCCATTGTCGCATTCGGCTCACTCTCGTGGCTGCATGCGCTGCGGCAGGCGGTGGAGGACTTGACATGATACAGGCAATGGAACGCATCCAGCCGATTTTACACAGCCCGCGCTATCAAGACTGGCTGCGGCAGATGGATGAGCTGGAAGCCGGACGCATTTACTGCCGGCACGGGCTGCCGCACCTGCTGGATGTGGCACGCATCGCCGCACTGCTGGCAGCGGAACGGCATGCGCCCTACCCACGCGATATGATCTATGCGGCAGCACTGCTGCATGATCTGGGTCGACTGGCACAGTATACAACCGGCGCGCCGCACGCACAGGCAGGTGTGCCGATGGCACAGGAGCTGCTGCACGAGACGGCATTTACCGCACAGGAACAGGAGGAAATCTTGCGGGCTGTCAGCCGCCACCGCACAGGTGATGCACCGGACAGCCTGGCACAGATCATTTTTGAGGCAGATCACGCCAGCCGCATGTGCTTTGCATGCAAGGCGGCGGATACCTGCTACTGGCCGGAGGAACGGCGCAACACAACCGTTCTGTTTTGAAAGAAGGTATTTTTATGATTATTGGCGAAAAAAATTTTGATACTGCACATCACACCTATGTGATGGGTATTTTGAACGTGACGCCGGACTCGTTTTCCGACGGCGGAAAATGGAACAGTATGGACGCAGCCCTGCGCCATGCGGAGGAAATGATTGCGGACGGTGCAGATCTTCTGGATATCGGCGGCGAATCCACCCGCCCGGGCTATACGCTGCTGCCGGACGAGGAGGAAATTTCCCGTGTCGTACCGGTTATCGAGGCAGTCAAGCGCGAATTTGACATTCCGGTATCGGTCGATACGTATAAAAGTGCGGTCGCGCGCGCGGCATTGGACGCAGGTGCCGATCTCATCAACGACATCTGGGGTCTGAAATATGACCCGGAGATGGCGGGTGTCATTGCACAGGCCGGTGTGCCGTGCTGCCTGATGCACAACCGCAAGGAAGCCATTTATACGAATTATCTGCCGAACGTGCTGGACGACCTGCGCGGCTGTGTCCAGCTCGCAAAGGACGCAGGCATTGCCGACGATGCCATCATCCTGGATCCGGGCATCGGCTTTGGCAAGACGCTCGAACACAACCTGATTCTGATGAACCATCTGGAGCTTCTGAATGAGCTGGGTTATCCGGTTCTGCTGGGCACTTCGCGCAAGTCGATGATCGGCAAAACGCTCGACCTGCCCGCCGACCAGCGCGAAGAGGGTACACTTGCCACAACCGTCATCGGCATGATGAAGGGCTGTTCGTTTGTGCGCGTACACAACGTAAAGGCGAACCGCCGCGCAGTCGATATGACGGAGGCGATTCTGCGCGCCGGAAAGGAAGCATAAATGGACGAAATCCGCATCAAGCAGCTGGAGGTATTCGCACACCACGGCGTATTTCCGGAGGAAAATCGGCTGGGACAGAAATTTGTTGTCAGTGCCGTGCTGTATACCGACCTGCGCCGCGCCGGGCTGACCGATGATTTGAATCACTCGATGGACTACGGTGCGGTATGCGCGGAAATCCAGCACTATTTGACTGCCCACACCTTCCAGCTGCTGGAAACGGCAGCGGAACGGTTGTGCATGCATCTGCTGCGCACATTGCCGCTGCTGCGGCGCATCCGGCTGGAAATTGAAAAGCCATGGGCACCCATCGGCCTGCCGCTGAACACCGCATCGGTGTGCATCACGCGCGGCTGGCACACAGCATATCTCGCGCTCGGTTCCAATCTGGGCGACAAAAAAGCGTATCTCGACGGCGCTGTGCAGGCGTTGCGTGAAGATGAAGACATGCGCATGGGCGCGGTATCGGATTATCTCGTGACCGCACCGTATGGCGGCGTGGAGCAGGATGATTTTCTGAACGCAGTGCTGCGTGTTGATACACTGCTGCCGCCGCATGAGCTGCTCGATCGGCTGCATGAAATCGAACAGGCAGCAGGACGCGAACGCCTTGTGCACTGGGGTCCGCGCACCCTCGATCTGGACATCCTGTTTTATGATGACGAAATTATCGCGGATGAAACACTTCACGTGCCGCACCCGGAAATCCCAAAACGCGATTTTGTGCTGAAACCACTCGCGCAGATTGCGCCATACCTCGTGCATCCGGTATATCACCGCACAATATCGGAACTTCTGGACGCACTGCACGCCTGATCTCTCCAAACCTTTTTGAAGCATGCAAAAGCCAGGACTGGAATCACCAGCCCTGGCTTATTTTTATTCACCTGTTTGCGCGTGCCAAAGCCACGCGAACTGTCCAAAATATCCTTTCCCCCCGTTGGGGGCGAACTGGCGGACCGTCCGTCCGACAGATTCGCGCTCGCGGGAGCGAGCCAGACATCTTTCTTTTGCCTACTTTTCTTTCTATGCAGAAAGAAAAGTACGGTCAGGAGGCGAACTGGCTGTTGTACAGTTCGGCGTAGAAGCCGCCGCGGTCAAGCAGCTCGTGATGCGTGCCCTGCTCGACGATGTCGCCGTCGCGCATGACAAGAATCATGTCTGCTTCGCGGATGGTGGACAGGCGGTGCGCGATGACAAAGCTCGTGCGTCCTTCCATCAGGCGGTTCATCGCGGACTGAATCAACGCCTCGGTTCGGGTATCGACAGAAGATGTCGCTTCGTCCAGAATCAACACCGGATTGTCTGCGAGAATGGCGCGTGCAATTGTCAGCAGCTGCTTCTGTCCCTGTGAAACATTGCTGATTTCCTCATTCAGCTCCATCTGATATCCACCCGGCAGCGTCTGAATAAAGTGATCGGCATGTGCCGCCTTTGCCGCTGCAATAACTTCTTCATCCGTCGCGTCCAGACGTCCATAGCGAATATTTTCCATAATGGTGCCCTTAAACAGCCATGTATCCTGTAAGACCATGCCGAAGCCTTCGCGCAGATTGGAGCGATTGAATTCGCGCACATCGTGCCCATCCAGCCGGATCGCGCCGCTGTCCACATCATAAAACCGCATCAGCAGCTTAACCATCGTGGTTTTGCCCGCACCGGTCGGACCGACAATCGCAACCATCTGCCCCGGCTTGACATCACACGTAAAGTCATGAATAACCGGCTTGCGCGGATCATAACCGAATTTAACATGATCGAACTGTACCGCGCCCTGAATGTCTGTAATCGATGCCGGATGTTCGACAGTCTGATCCTCTTCCTTCTCGTCCAGGAATTCAAACACGCGCTCCGCTGCCGCCGCCATCGACTGGAGCATATTGGAAACCTGTGCCAGCTGGGTAATTGGCTGCGTGAAGTTGCGGACATACTGGATAAATGCCTGAATGTCACCGACTGTAATCGCACCGGTTACTGCCAGCATTGAACCTGCAACGGCGACACCGACATAGCCCAGATTGCCGACAAACTGCATCAGCGGATGCATCAGGCCGGACAGGAACTGCGATTTCCATGCGGATTCATACAGCTTATCATTTGTCTTGTTGAAGCTGTTCTCCGTGCGTTCCTCCTGATTGAACACACGCACGACATTGTGACCGGAAAAGGTCTCCTCAATCTGACCATTGATATCGCCCAGATATTTCTGCTGTGCGCGGAAATATTTCTGGCTGATGCGCACGACCAGCATGACAAACAGCAGCGAAACAGGCAGGATGACAAGCGCAATCAGTGTCATCAGCGGGCTGATGGTCAGCATCATAATCAGAACACCGACAATTGTTGTCACCGATGTAATCAACTGCGTCACGCTCTGGTTCAGGCTCTGTCCGAGCGTATCGACATCGTTTGTAATACGGGAGAGTACTTCACCGACCGTGCGGCTCTCAAAATAGCCCAGCGGCAGGCGATTGATTTTCTCACTGATTTCCCGGCGCATCCGGAAGCAGACCTTCTGCGTGATGCCGGTCATAATCCAGCCCTGAATAAAGGCAAAACCTGCGCTCAGCAGATAGATGCCAAGCAACAACAGCAGGATTTTGCCAATCCGCGCAAAGTCAATCGCGCCGGTGCCGGACAGCTTTGCCACCAATCCTTCATACAGGATGGTAATGGATTTACTCAAAATTTTCGGGCCAGAAATGTTGAAAATCGTGCTGCCAACGGCAAAAATCAGAACGGCAAGTACGCCAAAGCGGTAGCTGCCGATATAGGACAGCAGCTTGCGCAGGGTACCCCGGAAATTCTTTGCCTTTTCTACGGCTGCTCCCGGAGGGCCGCCCGGTCCCCGGTGCATCGGTCTTCTCGGTTCACTCACTTGGTAGCGCCTCCTTCCAGTTCCTTTGCACTCAGCTGGCTTTCCGCAATCTCCCGGTAGGTCTGGCACGAGCGCAGCAGCTCTGCATGTGTGCCGATGCCGTCAATTCTACCCTCATTGAGTACAATGATCTGATCGGCATGCAGAATGGTAGAAATTCTCTGTGCAACGATAATGACCGTTGCATCGCCGACATTTTCGCTGAGCGCATGGCGCAGCGCGGCGTCAGTCTTATAGTCCAATGCGGAGAACGAATCATCGAACAGGAACACCTTCGGATGTCTGGCGACGGCACGCGCAATTGACAGACGCTGCTTCTGTCCGCCGGATACGTTGCTGCCGCCCTGTGCAATGGGGCTGTGATAGCGGTCGAGCTTGCCTTCGATAAACTCGGTCGCCTGCGCAATCTCCGCAGCCTGTTTCATGTCGTCATCCGTGACGCCTTCGGCAAATTTCAGGTTGGACGCAATGTCGCCGGAAAACAGAATGCCCTTCTGCGGCACATAGCCCAGCTGGTCGCGCAGCGTCTTCTGCGTAATATCGCGCACATCCACGCCGTCCAGCGTGACCCGACCTTCTGTGACATCGTACAGACGTGGAATCAGATTGAGCAATGTCGTCTTGCCACAGCCGGTCGAGCCGATGATCGCAGTTGTTTTGCCCGGCTCTGCGGTAAAGCTGATGTGCTCCAATGCATCGTTATCTGCACCCGGATACCGGAACGAAACGTCATCAAAGCAAATGCGTCCCTGCCAATCGCGCTGTTCTTCTTCTCCGGTGAGCTTCGGCTGGTCGATAATAGTCGGCTCGGTGTGCAGTACCTCATTGATGCGCTCCGCTGCAACGCCGGCGCGCGGAAGCATAATAGAAATCATGGTCAGCATCATAAACGACATGACAATCATCATCGTATAATTGATAAATGCCATCATATCGCCGACCTGCAAATTGCCCAGATCGACGCCCTTGCTGCCGAACCAGACAATCATGACAGTAATGCCGTTCATAACCAGCATCATCGCCGGCATCATAAAGGTCATAACACGGTTGGTAAACAGCTGTGTGCGCATCAGATCGGTATTCGCGCCCGCAAAGCGCTCCTCCTCATGCTTTTCCCGGCTGAATGCACGGATCGGCATAACGCCGGTCAGAATCTCACGGCTAATCAGGTTCAGCCGGTCAACCAGTGACTGCATTTTCTTAAACTTCGGCAGAGAAAGTGACATCAGTGTGCCAATCACTGCAAATACTGCGGCCACAGCGACGACAATAATCCATCCCATACCGGTTTTGGTGTGTGCGACCTTGAGAACGCCGCCAACCGCACAGATCGGTGCATACAGCACCATGCGCAGCAGCATAACACAGACCATCTGTACCTGTTGAATATCATTGGTACAGCGCGTGATGAGCGATGCCGTAGAGAACTGATTCATCTCGGCATTGGAAAATTTCAGCACCCTGCCGAACACGTTGTTTCGCAGGTCGCGTCCGATGCCTGCACCGGTGCGGCTGGCAAGCAGTCCGACAATCATTGCCGCACAGACACTGAGTGCGGCGAGGCCGAGCATTTTTCCGCCTATGCTCCACAGATAGTGGTTGCGGTACTCGCCCATGTCAATGCCCATCGCTTCATATTCCTGCTGAATGTACATGACGGCGATCTGCTGTATCGTGCTGTCTGATATTCCGTCCATCTGGTCCAGTGCCTGCTCACGCATTTGCAGCAGCTGGTCTTTGGTCACCAGGCCCATATCCAGCGCTTGCCGCAGTTCGTCCATGCTGTGTACCGCCTGTGTGCTGTCCGCCTGCGTATCACTGTTTTCCATCTGATAAAGCATCGCCATCGGAACGGAAAACGCATCTGCCAGCGCATCCATCTGTTCGTCATCCAGATAGGTCTTGCGCGTCCAGATTCCGTCTTCGCCTTCCCAATAGCCGGTTTTGATCCGTTCAATCTCATCGTCGGTCATAAATAGCTCGAGATCGGACAGCGTCTGTGCCCGGATCTGTTCCGGCACGGCGCTTTCAATGCCGTTCTGCTGGATACCGACGTCGACAATATTGCTCATGTAGGTCGGCAGCGTCAGATCACAATATGCCTGCACGATCAGCAGCGCAAAAGCCACGCAGACGGTCCGCCATGATCCCTTTAAATAGCCAAATATTGCTCGCATCAGGTTTCCTCCTCTGTTTTTTTATTTTCGTTTGCCCATTCAAGCTCACGTGCCATGCACTGTGCCATTTCGCGCATTCCGGCGACAATGTCCAGATACCGTGTTTCCCCGAGCGAGTCCACAACGCGCATCAGAAATGCATCATAGTTTTCCCGCTGGCGCTCACCCATGGCAAAGCCCTCTTCTGTCAGACAGACAAACGTATTGCGGCGGTTATCCGGATCAACGCGCCGCTCAATCAGCCCGCGCTCCTCCAAATGCCGCAGCATTTTGGAAACTGCGGATTTGGTAACCCCCAGCTTCTCTGCAAGATCGTTGACATACACCCCCGGGACCTCCGGATGTGTCCAGTGAAACCGCTCGATTGTCTTGAGAAACTGGACTTCCCTTCCGGAAACACCTTTCAGCAAGCTGTCCCAGTTCAGACGCCGGTAGGTATCCATTGTCTGGAAATATTCCACAATCAGCTGGTTTTCCCGTTCTTTATCCCGTTGGTTCATGTGTAACCTCCTTTCGCCCATATTGATGAACAGACATAAGTCTAACACAAATGGTTGACCAAATCAACAGTTGAATATGTGAACTTTTGTGTTCTTGATCCATCGATAAAAAAACAGGAATCCCGTTTCCCTCAGGGGGATGAGATTCCTGTTCTGCAAAACAATGAAATTATATGAATCAATAGCCGATCTGGCCGTCAAGCAGCTCGTCATGATCGACCCATTCCTGCACGTCCACGACGTCATAATGGTCGTGGTCGCGGCGGATGACAACGCGGCTGATACCGGCATTGATGATCTGCCGCTTGCACATAGGGCAGGAATTGGCATCCGGCATGATTTCTCCGGTCTGTGCATCGCGTCCGACGAGATACAGCGTCGAGCCGAGCATTTCCTCGCGCGAGGCGGCAATGATGGCATTGGCCTCCGCGTGTACCGAACGACAGAACTCATAATGCGTGCCGCGCGGGATGTTGCGCTGTTCACGGATGCAGACATTCAGGTCGATACAGTTGGCGCGCCCGCGGGGTGCACCGTTGTAGCCGGTAGAAATAATGACGTCATTTTTGACAATGACCGCGCCGAAATTGCGGCGCAGGCAGGTGCCGCGCTCCAGCGCGACCTCCGCCATATCCAGATAATAGTTGTCTTTATCGCGCCGAACCATGTTGAGTTCTCCTCTCTGGGAATAAATTACTGTGCCTCAGTTCAAAAAGTCCTTCAGCTTTTTGGAGCGGCTCGGATGGCGCAGCTTGCGCAGTGCCTTTGCCTCGATCTGGCGGATGCGCTCACGGGTTACGTTGAACTCCTTGCCGACCTCTTCGAGGGTGCGGGTGCGGCCGTCCTCAATGCCGAAGCGCAGGCGCAGAACCTTTTCTTCACGCGGCGTCAGCGTCTTGAGCACCTCAACCAGCTGCTCCTTGAGCAGGGTAAACGAAGCGGCCTCTGCCGGCTCCAGTGCGTCATCATCCGGGATGAAATCGCCCAGATGGCTGTCTTCCTCCTCGCCGATCGGGGTTTCGAGTGAAACCGGCTCCTGTGCAATCTTGAGGATCTCACGCACGCGCTCGACCGGCATATTCATTTCCTCTGCGATTTCCTCCGGCTGCGGGTCATGACCCAGCTCCTGCAACAGCTGGCGGGAAACGCGGATGACCTTGTTGATGGTCTCGACCATATGCACCGGGATACGGATGGTGCGTGCCTGGTCGGCAATCGCACGTGTAATCGCCTGGCGAATCCACCAGGTCGCATAGGTGGAGAACTTGAAGCCCTTGGTGCAGTCGAACTTTTCAACCGCCTTGAGCAGGCCGAGATTGCCCTCCTGAATCAGGTCGAGGAACAGCATGCCGCGGCCGACATATCGCTTTGCAATGGAGACAACCAGTCGCAGGTTGGCTTCCGACAGGCGTTTCTTGGCGTTTTCACCGCCGCGGATCGCCTTGCGGATGGCCTGCATCTCGGTCTCATCCACCTTTTCATGATTTTTCTCGATTTCTTCCAGACGGGCCTTTGCCTCATTGCCCGCCTGCATCTTTTCCGCCAGCTGAACCTCTTCCTCCGGCGTCAACAGGTCAACCTTACCGATCTCCTTGAGGTACATGCGCACCGGGTCATCAATCGCAAAGCCCTCTGCGAGCGACTCGGTGTCCTCGAGCTCCTCCTTCGGAACCTCTTCAACTGCGTCTTCGGAGAATTCCTCTTCATTATCCAACGGAACGACCAGCGCCTCGGCGCCCTTGATTTCTACGCCGGCCTTATCCAAATCCTCATACAGCTTATCCAGCTCATCCGACTCCATGCTGATCGAGTCCAGCGCATCGGACATTTCCTTCAGCGTGAGCTTGCCCTTTTTCTTACCCAGCGCCAACAGATCCTTAATAACGGCCTGCTTCTTTACATCCATGTCCATGTCCTGTGTCATTCTTTAAGCCTCCAAAAATGTAACTGAAAATGCAATACCAGCAATATGTTATGCCGATACGCCTTACCCCTCTGTCCCGTCGAACCGCTTGGTTTTCCGCTGGAGCTGTGCCTTGCGCAGCAGCGGATCCTCGCCATCCTGTCCGGGTATATCACGCGCAGCTTTCTGCTCCGCGATAATATCAATATAATCCTCCATTGCTTTCTGCCGCCGATCCGCAGAAATTTCCGTGCCCAATGCGGCGACCAGCAGTTCGGTTTCCTCCGGCTGGAGCACAGGCTCCAGCGCCGAAACGGTAATACCGCGCCCGCTGTCGAACAGCGCAATGGCGTGTCCATAAATTTTGCCCAGCACAGGAGAAGAAAAATCCTCCGGGCGAACTTTTTCCCGCATATCCGGCAAAAGAGATGCGTCGGAGAACAGCAGTGCGAGCAGCCCTTCTTCCGCGCGCGCAGAACGCATGTTGTCGTAATGAATGGTGCGCTCCTTTGGCTGTGCTGCCTGTGCGGGTGCGCGCACCTGCCGATGATACTGCTGCTTCTGTTGATATTGAAGCCGTGTCTGCGCGTTTTTGACCTCCTGCTGGAACGCAGCCTGCGTCACACCCGCGAGCTTCGCGGTCGAAGCGGTATAGACATCGCGTTCGACCGGGTTTTCCAGTGCCGCGATGATCCCCGCCGCCTCGCGCAGGAACAAAATGCGCTGGTCATCCTCCGTGAAGTCATATTTGTCGCGTGCGGACTCAATGCGGTAGCGGATGTCGTTGTCCGAGCGCTCAATGAGCTTGCGGAACGCCTCCGCCCCCTTTGCCTTGATGAACTCATCCGGATCTTTGGCGCCCGGGATGCGCAGGATTTTCACACGCAGCCCGGCTTTTTTCAAAATATCAATCGCGCGCTGAGAAGCGGTCTGTCCCGCCGTGTCTGCGTCATAGCAGACAATGACGGTCTTGGTATACCGTGTGAGCAGGCGCGCCTGCTCGTCGGTCAGTGCCGTGCCGAGCGAGGCAACCGCACTGTCAAAGCCCGCCTGATGCAGTGCAATGACATCCATGTAGCCCTCGGCGAGCAGGAAATACTCGCTCCTGGTCTTTTTGGCAAGGTTCATTGCAAACAGGTTGCGCCGCTTGTTAAAGACCATAGTCTCGGGCGAATTGAGGTATTTCGGTTTGCTGTCATCCATGACGCGCCCGCCGAAGCCGATGACATCGCCGCGCACATCGATGATCGGGAACATGACACGGTTGCGGAACTTGTCGTAATATGTACCGTTCTGACTGCGCGCAATCAGACCGGCCGCCGCCAGTTCTTCCTTTGTATAGCCCTGTGCGGTCATCGCGTCGAGCAGCGCGTGGAACGAATCGGGCGCATAGCCCAGCCCGAAATTGCCCATCGTGCGTCGGCTCAGTCTGCGCTGCTGGAAATACCGCAGTGCCTGCGTGCCCGCCGGACCGTGCAGCTGTGCATAGAAAAACCGCGCCGCATCTTTGAGCGCCGCGAGCACACGCTTGCGCTCCTGCCGGTGCCGGGGATTTTCCCCGGTTTCGGGCACCTCCATATTGTACTGTCTGGCCAGAAACCGGACAGCATCCGGAAAATCCAGCCCTTCGATGTTCATGATAAACCGGATCGGCCCGCCGCCCGCGCCGCAGCCAAAGCAATGAAAAATCTGCTTGTCAGGCGCAACGGAAAACGATGCGGTTTTTTCGTTGTGGAACGGACACAGCCCAAAATAGTTGTTACCGCTCTTTTTGAGCGCCACATAGCGGGAAACAATGTCGACAATGTCGCACCGTGCGGACAGCTCGTCGATAAAACGATCATCAATTGCCATGTGCGTTTCCCTTCTCCCGTGCGGGAATCACTTGATGTTCCAGCTCCTTGGAATAAATAATTCGGTGTATTTTGCAACGGCAAAGCGGTCGGTCATGCCCGCGATATAGTCGCAGGCAACGCGCTCTGCGCCGTCACGTTCGATGTGTTTTTTATAAAATTCGGGCAGCTCATCGGTGTGCCGCGTAAAATACGCATGCATCGTGCGCAGCAATCCGTCGACCTTGTGTGCTTCTTCCTGTGCCTGCCCGGCATAAACCTCGCGGAACAGGTAAGCGCGCAGCTCCATCATGGCGTCGTGCACCTCGGCAGACATGCCGATGTCATGCTCAGTCTCGCCATAGCGCACCATATCTGCCACCATCGTGTCAATGCGGTCGCCGTGCGTCGCGCCGAGCACGCGCACCGCCTCCCGCGGCAAGTCTGCCGGGACAATCAGTCCGGCGCGCACGGCGTCATCGATGTCGTGGTTGACATAGGCAATGCGGTCGGCGAAGTGGACAATGCGCCCCTCCGGTGTCTCCGCATGCGCCGTGCCGGTGTGACAGACGATGCCATTGCGCACTTCATATGTCAGATTCAGCCCATCGCCGTCGCGCTCCAGACAGTCCACCACGCGCAGACTCTGCCTGTTGTGGTGAAAGCCGCCGATTTCGCTGCACAGGCTGTCCAGCGTGCGCTCGCCGACATGTCCAAACGGCGTGTGCCCCAGGTCATGCCCCAGCGCCACTGCCTCGGTCAGATCCTCATTGAGCCGCAGGCTGCGCGCAATCGTCCGCGCAATCTGCGCGACCTCCAGCGTATGCGTCAGCCGATCGCGGTAATGGTCTCCTTCGGGGGAAATAAAGACCTGGGTTTTGTGTCCCAGCCGCCGAAACGCCTTGCAGTGCACAATGCGGTCGCGGTCGCGCTGAAAGCAGGTGCGGCGCGGGCACGGCGGGGTATCGCTTTCCCGTCCGCGGCTTTCGTCCGCAAACGTCGCCCAATCTGCCAGCGTCAGCCGTTCCAGCCGTTCCTGATCCTCGCGCATCGGCGTGCCCCCCTTTCGCTGCTTCGTCTGCGAAAAATCCCGTACATAAATAAATACCGTACTGCTCCCGCAAACTCCTCTTTTTTTCGCAAATTTTTCTGAAAAATTTTTATGTAGACAGTTGGATCAGCGCAGACGCCGCCCCATGAAGCGGCTTTCCATCACTTCGACATCGACCGCAGCGCTGGTCGCGTCGCGCAGCGCCGCCGCGAGTGCTTCTTCCCCGCCCTCCGGCAGCGTGACGGTCAACGTGACATCGGCGGCATATTCGATGTCATCTGTCATGCAATCGTGCTCTGGCAGGATGTTCTGCACCACGCCGAGCAGTGAATACGGGCAGGTGATGAGCAGGACGGAATAGCTGCTCATTTGATTGATGCCTGCCGCCTCCAGCCCGAGCTGTGCGCTTTTGGTATACGCGCGGACCAACCCGCCTGTGCCGAGCAGCACGCCGCCGAAATAGCGCGTGACCACACAGCAGACGTTGGTGATGTTCTCGCGCCGCAGCACATCGAGCATCGGCATGCCCGCCGTGCCCTGCGGCTCGCCATCGTCCGAATAGCGCATGTAATTGCCCTCGCGGATGATATAGGCATAGCAGTGATGGCGTGCGTCGCGGTATTTTGCCTTCACTTCCGCGATTCTGGCAATGGCCTCCTCCGGCGTTTCCACCGGAAAAATCTCGCCGATGAATTTGGAACGCCGGTCTTCATACAGCCCCTCGCCGTACCCTGCGGGAACCAGATAGCTGTCATTCATCCGCCGCAACCTCATATCCGCGCAGCTGACCATACAGCTTGTCATCGCATTCGATCTCCAGCTTTGTGCCCTCGCCGGTATACTCGGTGGCAAACACCGCTGCTTCCTTATGGATGACGTCGAGCAGATAGCCGTCCGCATACGGGATACAGACGGTAATGCGGTGCTTGCCGCGTCCGAGCGCCTTTTCAATCGCCGCCAGCAGCTGTTCCATGCCGCGCCCCTGCCTGGCGGAAATCGCCACAATGTCCTCGCCGGACGGGATCAGGTCGGGATTTTCACACAGATCCGCCTTGTTGCACACGAGAATCTGCGGAATCTGCTGTGCACCGAGCTGTGTAATGACCTTGTCGACTGTTTCCGCCTGCTCGCGCCAGTCCTCGCGCGAAATGTCTACGACATGCAGCAGCAGGTCGGCATATGCGACCTCCTCCAGCGTCGCCTTGAAAGCGGACACCAGATGATGCGGCAGCTTGCGGATAAATCCAACGGTATCGGACAGCAGGATCTCCTGTGTGTCGGAAATGCGCAGCTTGCGCGTTGTGGGGTCGAGCGTGTCAAACAGGCGGTCATTCGCCTCAATGCCCGCATCGGTCAGCGTGTTGAGCAGCGTCGATTTGCCCGCATTGGTGTAGCCGACAATGGCAACCAACGGCAGCTCCGCCTTTTTTCGCTGGCGGCGCTGGACAGCGCGCACGCGGCGCACATCCTCCAGATCGCGGCGCAGGCGGTCGATGCGGCGGCGAATATGGCGCCGGTCGCTTTCGAGCTTGCTCTCGCCCGGGCCGCGCGTGCCAATGCCGCCGCCCAGACGGGACATGGTCTTGCCCAAACCGGACAGACGCGGCAGAATGTACTGATACTGTGCCAGTTCGACCTGTAGCTTGCCCTCGCCTGTGCGGGCGCGCTGGGCAAAAATATCCAGAATCAACGCACTGCGGTCGAGCACCGGCCGCCCGGTTGCTTCCTCCAGCACACGCATCTGCGACGGCGACAGCTCATTGTCGAATACAATCAGCGTCGCATCGTTGTCGCGCGCCAGTTCAGTCAACTCCTGCAACTTACCTTCGCCGATAAAAGTCCGTGCTTCCGGTGCATTCCTGCTCTGGAGCATCTTTGCGACGCATTCGCCGCCCGCGGTCTCCAGCAGCGCCTCCAGCTCGTCCAGAGTCTCCCAGGTCGCGTCCTCCTCTGCGGTAAACACCGACGCATGCAGGCCGACGAGCACCGCCCGGTCCGGCTCCATTTCTTCCATCCATTCTTCCACAGCCTGTCCCTCCTTCCGGTCAGGTAAAGATATCTTCCTCCAAAAACATGGCGATAAACGCCGCGCCCAGCAGCACACATGCCGTCAGAATGGCCTTTTCCGCTGTAAACCGCGTGACCAGTGCGCCGAGCATTGCCCCGGCGACAAACACGAGGTCTACAATAATATAATGCATTCCGCGCCGCTTCTGGTCGGGATCGCCCGACCTGCGGTAATTCCACAGCAGCTCGGTGCCGGAGCGCAGATTGCCCGTACACATCGTCGTGGCGCAGGTCACGCCGCGAATCTTGCGAAAGCACTCGACCTGCATCGCACAGGTAAACGACACCAGCACATTTGCCAGCATATTCATCTGCTGCGGCAAAAATGCCACTACAAACAGCAGGACAATTTCCAGCACAAGCACCAGCTGCCGCCAGTGCAGCGTGCGGTTTTCCTGCATACGTGCCCGAATCGCCAGCACGAGCAGCACGCCCACGGAAAAGGACACAATCGGGATAAAATAATGCAGAGCCTGCCGCCATTCCCCGTTCATCAGGTGAACACCGAACAGGACAATGTTGCCGGTCTGTGCGTTGGCAAATACCTGGTCGCGGATCAGATAGGTATAGGCATCCATGAATCCGCCGGCGAGCGCCAGCAGCGTTCCGACCAGCAGCGATTCGGACATCTGCCCGTGTTTCCCGGCCACAGGACACACCCTCTTTCGTCAAAAAATAGTATATCAGATCAATTTTATATCATACTATGATTTTCCCGCTTTTTCAATCAAAATGGGCAAAAAAAGAAGCCGCTGACAAAAAGCGACTCCTTTCCGTGCGAATTTCAGACTGTTCTCACTCCATGACGCTCTCAAGCGCCTCGCAGCCGAGCAGGACGGTCTCCAGGCAGCCGGAGCCTGAATAATATTTCGCCTTCAGATTCTTACATTCGGTGTCGCCGAGAATGCGGTTGAATGCCGCGACCAGCCTGGTGCAGTCCGCACGCAGCTCCGGTGTTTCATGCGCCTTGGTATCGATCAGCTTTGCGCTGATGGCGCTGATGCCGCCGCACAGCGCACCGCATGCCTTGCCGCAGCCCATGCCGCCGCCAAAGCCGCCGCACAGCTTCATGGCCTCCTCAGTCAGGCCGAGCCGGTATTCGTCATTTGCCGCACGGATGATGGTCTCCGCACAGTTGTAGCCGTTGTTGTAATATTCCGTTGCGCGTTCCTTTAACATCTGTCATTCCTCCATAATCCTCGTATTTTGTAACAAATCCGGCAAGCAAAAACCCGCCCCAGAGAGGGACGGGTTCATAAAATCACTTGTCAAGATTGAATCTTCTCTTGAAGCGGTCAACACGTCCGCCGGTATCAACGAGCTTCTGCTTACCGGTAAAGAACGGGTGGCACTTGGAGCAGATTTCTACCGAGATATTCTCCTTGGTGGAAGCGGTCTCATATACAGCGCCACAAGCACAACGAATGGTAGTCGGCTTGTAGTCCGGATGGATTCCTTCCTTCATTTTCGATTCACCTCTTTCCGCATAAGCCTTACAGTCGTAAAATTATGATATCACAACGGCCTTTGAAATGCAAGAACTTTTTTTGTTTCGAGCATATTTTGTTGAACGGAGGCGGTTTTCCTCGGAAATCGGCGGGCTATACCGAAAACCCGGTCTTTTTCGCGGTCTTTTTCGCGGTTTTTTTCTGATTTTCCGCCGTATGGCTTATTCCGTCCCGCGCAGCCAGACCGTCTGCCCACTGTGCAGGAAAAACAGCGCACACGCCTGCACCGGCCTGCCGAACACCTCCTCCGCCGCGCGTCGGTAGGCGGACAGCTGGGCACGGTATTGCTCCGCACGTTCACGCACCCGGCTCTTCGGCACGCGGTCGGTCTTGAAATCGAGCACCAGAAGACCGTCTTTGGTTTCAATCAGGCAGTCGATAACGCCCTGCATGAGCACGCGCTCCTCCGGGAAATCCACAGCCTGTGGATAGTAGTCTCCCGCCGGGACGAGCACGGAAAATTTAAACTCGCGGTGCACCGCCTGCGCGCCCTTCAGCTCCCGGTAGAGGTCAGATTCAAAAAAAGCGGCGATGTTGTCCATCCGAATGGCATCTGCCTGCGCGTCGCTCAGAATATGCCGTTCCCGCAGGCGTTCGCGCTCGGCGGCACGCCCTTCCGCACTCTCGCAGCGGGCAAAATCACAGAACTGCAAAAACAGATGGTGCGCCGTCCCGATTTCCGACGGCGTCAACCCGCGCGCGTCGCGGTCAAAGAACGGACGCCGCAATTCGGTACTGTACTTTGGCGGCTGGGTATCCTCCTGCGCCTCCTGCGCGCGAAAGGAGTCGGTGATGGCGGTCGCCGTCAGCTTGGACGGCAGATCGCTGAGTACATCGGCGGCATATGGGCGCAGCACAGGCGCCTCCAACCGTTCGCTCTCCGCAAATGTCCCGTGTACCTCTGCCAGCTCGACGCCTTCCTGCCGTCGATACGGCACCAGGCGCACGGCAAAGCAGTCAGGTGCGTACACATCCAGCTCCGGCGGCTGGGAACACAGTGCGCGCAGCTGCGTGGCATTTGGATGGCGCATCAGCGGCACGCACAGCCACAGCGCATACTGATTTGCGCCCGCCAGCGCATACGGCGGAATCGGGTCGAGCGACGCAATCGCCGCCCATTTTTCCGCCTGCTTCGCCGTATCACGCACTGCGCACGTACAGATGAGCTTTTCCTTTGCGCGCGTCAGTGCGACATACAGCACGCGCAGCTCCTCGCTCACCATTTCGCGGCGCAGCGCACACGCCATCGCCCGCCGGTCGAGCCCGTCGTACTGGATGCCGCGCGCCATGTCGCGGCAGCGCATGCTGATCCCCATGCGCTCGTGCAGCAGCACAGGCTTGTGCAGGTCGAGCTCGTTGAACTGCTTCGCGCAGTTCGCCAGAATGACAATCGGGAATTCCAATCCCTTGGATTTGTGAATCGTCATGATGCGCACCATGCCTGCGGCTTCCTCGCTGTCCGGCACAGTCAGCGTGCCGCCGGTCTCGCGCAGCTCCCGCAAAAAACGCACAAAGGCAAACAGGCCGCGGCTGCCGCCGCGCTCAAACGAGCCCGCCAGCTCAGTCAGCGCCGTGATGTGGTGCTGTCGTGCGCGTCCGCCCGGCATCGCGCCAAAAATACCCATTGCACCTGTGCTGTCCACAATATGCCACAGCAGCTGGCGCACCGGCACATCCGCCGCAAACAGGCGCAGCTCTTCCAGCTGTTCCAGAAACGCGCGCGCCTTTTCGTTTGTCTCCGCCGACGCGCGCATCGCAGTATAAAAATCACTGTCGCGGTCAGCCAGCCGAATCTCTGCCAGTTCCTGCTCGGTAAAGCCCGCCAGCGGCGAAGTCAGCGCCGCCAGCAGCGGCACATCCTGCCGCGGGTTGTCCACAATTTCCAACCACGACACCAGCGTATGCACCTCCGGTGTGTCCAGCATGTCGTCCGGCGCATCCGCGCCCGCCGGAATGCCGCATTCACTCAGCGCCTTCTGGAAAACAGGCGCCTTGTTTTTTGCAGAGCGCAGCAGGATGACAAAGTCCTCCGGGCGGCAGGGGCGCAGTTCTCCCGTCTGTTTGTCGGTCACGCGGAAGCCGCCCTCCAGCATCTCCCGGATGCGCCCGGCACAGTAGTCCGCCTCCTGTCGGATGGCCTCCGGCGCGTCCTCATCGTCCGTCTGTGTCTCGAGCAGGCAGACCTCCGTGCGGTAATCATCCGTGCCTTCCGGGAACGACGCGCCGACATGCAGCGCTTCGCGGTCAGTGTAATCCAGATCGCCCAGCTGTTCGCTCATCAGGGCAGAAAACAGGAAATTGACGCTGTCAAGCACCTGTGGGCGCGAACGGAAGTTTTTGGAGAGCACGACACGGCGCGGCGCGGCATCGGTGACGTCCTCCGCATCGCGGTACGCCAGATATTTTTGCAGAAAAATCGCTGGATTGGCGAGACGGAAGCGGTAAATGCTCTGTTTGACATCGCCGACCATAAAGATGTTTTTTTCCTCATCGCTGACTGCGCGAAAAATCGCGTCCTGCACCGCATTGGTATCCTGGTATTCGTCGACCATGATTTCGGAAAAATGCATGTCGTTGGCCAGTTGGGTCGGCGCACCGTCCGCATCGGTCAGCAGTTCGACCGCGAAGTGCTCGAGGTCGTTGAAATCCACGACACCGCGCCGCAGCTTCTCCTGCTGGTAGGCATCCATGAACGCCTGTACCGTATCGCACAGCGCGCACACGGCGGGTGCCATCATGTCCATATCCAGCCGGACTTCTTCCTCCGTCATGCACAGCACACTGTCCATCAGCTCAAATGAAATTTCCTTCCAGGTTTCGCGTGCCTGCTTGAGCCGATCGAGAAATGCCTTGTCCTCATAGCCGCGCACGGCGCCCAGCCGGGCACGGCTGCGCCGCACCTCACGGCACTGCTGCACCGCTGCATTCCATGCACCGTCCTCAACCAGCGTGAGCAGCGTGCGCGCGGCGTTTACATCGTCCTGAAAGGCCGGTTCATATTTGACACGCACATCTTCCGCACCCTGCATTTCATCCAGCGCATTTTCCAACGCGGCAATCGCATATTGAATGCGCCCTTTTGCGGTATCCAGCAGCTCGCGTCCCCAGTCGGTATCTGCCAACCGGTCAAACGGGCGCACAAACTGTTCCCGATAGCCCGCCAGTACGCGCGCCGGATGCGGCGATGCCTGCAAATTGCGGAAGGTTTCCAGCACAATATCTTGCAGGCGCTTGTCATCGCGCCCCGCGCTGAGAATGTCGACCAGTGCGGCAAAGCCGTCCTCTTCGCGCGCATACTGCGCTTCGAGTACATCCTCCAGCACATCTGCCTGCATCGCCGCCTGTTCACTCTCATCCGCCGTGCGGAAATCCGGCGGCAGGCCCAGTTCGTGGAAATGCTCGCGCAGCAGGCTCATGCAGAACGCATGCACTGTCGTGATTTTCGCGCGGTGTACCAGCATCAACTGGCGCCGCAGGCGGATGTCGCGCGGATGCTGTGCGGCAAGTGCAGTCAGTGCGTCGGCAATTTTGCCGCGCATCTCGCTCGCCGCGGCTTTGGTAAATGTGACAATGAGAAATGAATCGATGTCACACGGGTTGTCCGGGTCGGTCACACGCTGCAAAACGCGTTCAACCAGCACGGCGGTCTTGCCCGAACCGGCTGCCGCCGAAACCAGCAGTGTACCGCCGCGGTTGGAAATCGCCGCCTGCTGTTCCGCTGTCCAGTTAACGCCCATGTCCATCCTCTCCTTCCAATTCGCGGTCAATCTCCTGCCAGAAGTCCTCCGGCTTGATCTTGGCGATGTTGTGTGGCTTATCGCCCAGCTTTGCGTCAAAGCGGCACACAGCGCGGTACGGACACCAGGTACAGGCGTCCTCCGTCGGGCCGCGCCGCACCGGGCGTGCATCCATTTTGCCTTCCATCAGCTCATGCCCCATGCTGCGCAGGATGTGCCGAATATGCTTGCTCAGCTTGCCCAGCTGCTCCATGCTCGCAAGACTGTTCTGGCTCGCCGCCGACATGCTTCCCTTTTTCAGGTAGCCAATCGGCAGAAATTCGCCGTCCTTTGTGATGCCGTGTTCCATCGCCTCGATCACTTCGGGGTCATCCAACAACAGGCCGGAACGCCGCAGCTGTTTGCGCCGCAGCTGCTCGATGGTTTCCTCATCCGTGCCGCGCGGTGCATTGACCAGTGCACTGCGCGTCGGGATATACAATGCGCCCGCCGGAACGATTTCATCGATTTGCTGTGCCAGCTTTGCGCGGTAGCGCTCCGTCCCATGCTTCTGGATGGCAAACAGATACAGCAGCAGCTGAACATTCAGCCCATACCACAGATCGGACAGCTCAAATTTTTTCTGTCCGCTCTTATAGTCCATGACGCGCACATACAGCGTGCCGTCCTTGATATAGCCGTCAACGCGGTCAACCTTGCCGTTCAGCTCCAGCCTGCCATCCGGGCTGTCAATGGCAATCGGCGGCAGATCTCCGCCGCGTGAAAAGTCCAGCTCGAAGTCAATCGGCTCGAAATCCGAACGCTCCATTTCATACAGCAGATTGTCGAGAATTTCATCCAGCATGCGCACCAACCGCCGGAACAGGTGGCGGAACCGTGCGGAATGCTGTTCCAGACCACCCAGCGCGGTCTCGACATATACCTGTGTCCATTTCTTTGCCATGGCATGCACATCATCACGCGCAGGCGCACCTGTGCCGCCCTGCTCATGCAGGTCATGCAGTGTATGCTCCAGAACATAGTGCAAGAAGGTACCGGTTTCCGGCGCGTCGAATGCCGCGCGGCGGCGCTCCTTCGCCCGCAGACCATACCGCAGGAAATAGGCGTATTCACAGCGATAAAACGCATCGACACGCGATGCGGTAACGCGCAGCCGGTTTCCATACAGCGCATGGATGGTATCGGATTGTGTCAGCGGGCCGCGCACGGATTTTTCCTGTGGGATAATCGGAACCGGAGAGGCCGCAAGCGCAGCCTGTGCCGCCGGGGAGACATCGCGCGCCGCACCGCGGCACGCCAGATCAAAGCGCGGGCGCTCCGCTTCCAGCCGGTAACGCTGTTCCAGCCCGCTCTCATTGGTCTCCGGCACGCCGTGCAGCAAATGCCGCACGGTGCCGATCAGATACGACGGGCGCATATCGCCATCCCCGCCGACCGTACACCACGACAGCAGCAGCGTCCTGGATGCCGATGCAAACACACGGTAAACTGCCGCCTGTTCGCGCACCATGCGATCCTCTCCGGTTTCCAGCTCGACTGACAGGCCGAGCAGCGTTTCACGGTCACTGTCGGACAGAATGCCGCCGCTTTCGCCTGCATCCGGCAGCACACCGTCATTCACGCCGAGTACGATCAGATGCGGTATGCCGGTATGGCACACGCGGTCAATCGAGCCACAGGTCACACGGTCGAGTGCGACCGGAATTGTCCCGACGTCATACTCTGCGAGCACTAATGTGAACAGCGAAACAAACGTATCGGTTTCCATCTGTCCCTCTCCCTGCACCCAGGCAAACTGCTCCATTGCCTGGATCAGAATTTCCCACAGCTGGCGATATTCCTCAGCCGTCTGCAAGCGTCCGGCATCCTCATGCAGTTGTGCGCGCGCCGCAATGCTGTCCGCCGCGCCCAGCTGTTCCAGAAACGTATACAGTGCCTGTACATACTGCGTCGCAGTCTCCGCCTGATTCAGTCCATCTTTTAATGTGATTAACGGCTGAACTGCGCGTTCGCGCAGCTCATTGAGATGCACAAGCACCTGCTGTGCTTTGTCATCCATCACGCCGCCAAAGCCGTCCGGATTACCGGTAAACGGCTGCTGCCATGCCGTGCCGCGAATGCGCCAGAACAGCACATAATTTTCCAGCTCATCGCATTCATCTGCTGTCAGCCCGGCAAAACCGGTCTTCAAATAGGCAAACATATCCTCATATCGCCAGCCGCCTGTAACGGTACGCAGTGCCGCGCCGACCAGCGCGAGCACCGGTTTTTGCAAAATATCATGCTTTTCGCTCAAAAACACCGGAATATCATAGCGGTCAAATACCAGCTCCAGAATGGGCGCATATTGCTCAAAATTGCGCGCCGTCACAACAATATCACGCCGTCTGGCGTCTGTTTCGCGCAGCAGCTGCCGGATATACGCCGCGGCAAATTCACACTCGGAAAATAAATCTCCCGCTGCATGCAGTTGTACGCTTTCACCATCACTCTCAAACTGTCGGGCAGGCGCTTCCAACGCATACCGCTCCAGTACCGCCAGATCAGACGGGCGCGGCATGCCGCTGTCCTCCTGTATGGTCAGCTCAAATGAATCGCCACATCGTCCGGCAAATGCGCGCAGCCGTGCCATCGCTGCATGTGCCTCCGGAAACAGCTCCGGCTGCTTTGGATCACCGGTCAGCGCAACCGTCACAGGTATCTTTTGACGGAGCAAATACGCCAGAATTTCCAGCTCCTGCTTGTTAAAGCTGTCAAAGCGGTCGAGGTAGACCTCTGTATGTTCAAACAGCGTGCTGTCCGGCAGGCGTTCCGCCACACGCGTCAACTGATCGCGCGGATCAGGCAACTGCTCTTCTGTCATTGTATCATATACCATGGCAATCTCGCCCAGATCACGCAGCTTGTCGGACAAATGTCCCTCCGCTTCCTCTGCTGCCCGCAGCATATCCTCTGCTGAAACACAGCTGCATTTCATCTCATCCAGCACGCGCAGCAGATCGCGCAGAATATCTGGCTTGCGCGTGGCCCCGCCATACACTGTCAGTGCGTCAGAAGCGCGCCGTGCCGCTTCATATAGCACCAGCAGCCGACCCGCCGGTGTGAGTACCGTATCCGCCAGTCCGCCCGCTTCAGAAAACACGCGGTTGGCAATGCGCCGAAAGGTCAGCACCTCAGCAAACCGTGAACCGGTATTTCCCGTACTCTGCGCCAGCATGCGCTCATATTCATGTGATGCCAGTTCCGGCACAATCAAAATCTGCCGTTTTCCGCTGGATTCCCTCGACGCAATGCGCCGCAGGATTGCAGTCGTTTTTCCGCTTCCCGCGCGTCCCATCAACAGTTCCATCATCAATTCACCGCCATTTCTTTGCTGTACACAGTATACCAGAACCACACACAAAAAAGAAGGTGAAGAAAATTCCCAAACTATGCAAACACAAAAAAAGCAACCGAATCTCTCGGTTGCCAGCACCAAGTCACAACCCAGCAACGGCGGTTGGGATTTGGAAAGGAGCTGTGGCGGAAGGAATGAGGGAGAATTTTGCTCGCAAAATTCTTCCGAATGATATGCAGCCCGCAGCGACGCGACGAGGCTCGAACTCGCTATCACACCCTAAAAAAACTTCGTTTTTTCAGGGAACCCGTACCTCAATTCAAAGTCCGCCTTTGGCGGACGGGTGGAGGCAGCGTGTTCGTTTCACACCGTTGTTCCTGCATACGAAAAAAGCAACCGAATCTCTCGGTTGCTTTGCTGGAGCGGATGACGAGGCTCGAACTCGCTATCACACCCTAAAAAAACTTCGTTTTTTCAGGGAACCCGTACCTCAATTCAAAGTCCGCCTTTGGCGGACGGGTGGAGGCAGCGTGTTCGTTTCACACCGTTGTTCCTGCATACGAAAAAAGCAACCGAATCTCTCGATTGCTTTGCTGGAGCGGATGACGAGGCTCGAACTCGCTACCTCCACCTTGGCAAGGTGGCGCTCTACCAGATGCTGTCTCTTATACACATCTGTTCGGCATCCCGGATCACAAGGATGAAGTCGGCAGCCAGGCCTATGCCGAGGATGGCATTGTGCAGAAGGCATTCCGCAAGGCAAAGGAAGCCTGCCCGGAGCTGTACATGATCGGCGACGTCTGCATGTGTGAATACCTGTCTCTTATACACATCTCCGACT
>NZ_NHOC01000029.1 GCF_002157465.1 Butyricicoccus porcorum | reverse complement strand
TTTCCCAGCAGTGTGCCAGCACCACGCCAGAACGCCGCCGATTTGCCCCATTTGACTGCCCGCAGGACACCTTGTCTATGGGTTTGTCCTCTTCCTCCGAGGCAATCCACGCCTCCAGAGCGCCGTGATGAAGGTATCACCGCAACCCCAGACAACCTGGGCCAGCAGAACCGGCGCGAACCACGGTAGCGCCCTCCATCAGAAAGCCCCGTAGAGGAACATTCCAATCAGCACCGAGCGCCGACGGCTATACAAATCCGCCACCACACCGGTGGGTATCTCGAACAGAAAGCAGGAGGTCTCCAGAACCGTCCCTACCAGGACAAGCTGGAAAGCATCCAGCTGCCCACCTCCAGGTACACGATGGAAAGCACTGTGGACATAGAAACCGCCAGGAACAGACAAATCGGAACAGCAGGTAGACAGAATATGCCTTTGAATTTTTAGCAAACATGAAGTTACATTCTCCTAGTATAATAATGGTGTAGTCAAGAACGACTACTGGTTAATAGTTACAAAGTCCAATCTAATAAATCTATATAGATATAACGGAAGGAGGAGTTCCCCTCCATCAGAAGTTATAGGACATATTACCGTGTCTGAGGTTTCCTTAATGCACCAGACAAAATATAGAGGTATAATCACTGAAGGCAGGATCATTGACGTTTCCTCCTTGGGAGCCGGCCTTCTGGCTGGCGATACCTCTTAGAAAGTCTGTCAATCCTTTCGGTGGTGATTTATGTTTTGGCTGGTTGGAAGCCTCAGGCTATACCTGTATAAGCCGCTAGGTTGTGTATCCACCCTTTGGAATTGGATGCCTGCCGGAAAGGATATTACTATGCACTATCAAAAAGTACTCAAGATGCCTGAAGCGCAAGCAGGACTGTTATATCTGCGGCAACTACAAGAAACGCACCCATGACTGTACGGCGCACTTTATCCGCACCGACCTCTTGACCGCTGGTGTACTCTCCAATCTGCGGAAAGTGACCAGCTATGCGGCAAAGCATGAAGCCCGGTTTATGAAGCTCCTGATTGAGCAGAACGAGGACGGGGCAAGCGCAGGAACGCCGCCAAGAAAAAGGAGCTGGAAGCCACCGAGAAACGCATAGCCGAGTTATCCGCTATCTTCAAGCGGCTGTATGAGGACAGTGTGACYGGGCGCATATCAGACGAGCGTTTCACAGAGCTGTCGGCAGACTATGAAGCAGAACAACGGGAGCTGAAAGAAWGAGCCGCCGCTATCCAAGCGKAGCTTTCCAAAGCACAGGAAGCCACCGTGAACGCAGAAAAGTTTATGAATGTTGTCCGGCGGCATACCAGCTTTGAAGAACTTACCCCTACTCTGCTGCGGGAGTTTGTAGAGAAAATCGTTGTGCATGAGTGCAGCTATGACGAGAACAAGACCCGCAGACAGGACATTGAGATTTATTATTCTTTGTTGGCAAGGTGGACTTGCCCGAATAACCGCCCGACCTATCCGACACAAGAGCTAAGTGCCGGATAGGAACGGCAAAATTTTACACTTCTATTACTTCTTTATCGCACATCAATATACATTTAGGGGGTGAAAAAGCCTTATTTCGCGCGTTTTCAAGCCTCGTTTTCGGTGGGGTAATATAAAAACCCTTATCTTTACATTACCTTCTGAAACATATGGCGCACCTTGTCCAGGCGGCTGTTTGGACGGCGGGGCTGGATGACCGGCTGACCGACAGCGGCCTGATATCCTTTCAGCTCTGTAAGGCATACGCTCCGCCCGTTGGTGTAAAAGGCCAGATCAGTACGGTATGCCTGTATACAGCGGGCGGGAATCTCGCCAGTAAAGACAACTTCATCCTTTTTTACCTGGGCCGTTTCGATGGTGGCACAGTATTTCGGTGCATCATGATAAGCCCTGGAAAGGTATTCCTGGGGCGCATAGAGGATGAAGGAGAGATAAGGTTCCAGCAGCTGCGTCCCCGATTCCTTCAATGCCTGTTCCAATACAATCGGGGCCAATGAGCGGAAGTCCGCCGGCGTGCTGACCGGACTGTAATAAAGCCCGTATTCAAAGCAAATCTTACAGTCCGTTACGTTCCAGCCGAACAAGCCCTGCTCCAGCCCGTAACGGATACCATCCCTGACAGCGTTTTGAAAACTCTGGTTCAAGTATCCCAGCGAAACCCGGCTCTCGTATTGTACACCGGAGCCAAGCGAGAGTGGTGTAACAGACAGTCCTATGGATGCCCAAAACGGGTTGGGCGGCACCTCGATATGGATGGTGTGGCTGGCTGCTTTGAGCGGCCGCTCCATATAAATGACGGAGGGTTCCTTTACCACTGTTTCAAGCTTGTATTTTTCCGACAGCAAAGCGGAAACAACCTCCAACTGCACCCGGCCCAAAAAAGAAAGAATGATCTCATGGGTGATGGAATCCACTTCGCAACGCAAAAGCGGGTCAGTATCCGCAAGTTGCGTAAGAGCGTCCAGCAGCCGTTCTCTTTGCGCTGCCGTTTTCGGCGCAATCGTCGTCCGCAGCATGGGGAGGGGGTCCTCGCGCCACCTTTTACGAGGGAGCCGGGTTTGGTCCCCTAATACATCGTTTAACCTCACGCTGTCGCTGGGAAGGATAACAATTTCACCCTGATAAGCGGTGTCTGTCCGAACAATTTCCCCTTTGGATGGAATACGCATCTCTGTGATTTTCAGCTTTTCTCTCCCGGCCAGGGCCACCGTATCCCGCAGGCGCAGCGTTCCGCTGTATAACCGTAGATAGACACGCCGCTGGCCGCAATCGGTGTACTCAACCTTGAAAACGCTGCCGCATAGGGCGGCGCCCCCCTGTTCCCCAATCGGTTGGAACAGCCCTGTCACCGCATCCATCAACGGTTGAATGCCAAGGCCATTTTTAGCGCTGCCATGATAGACTGGGAACAGGGAGGCGTCTTGAACCCGCTGCTGTTCCTCCCGCGCAAGTTTTTCCCGGCTGATTGGTTCTCCTGCGATATACTTTTCCAATAATTCATCGTTATTTTCGATGACCGCATCCCATGCTTCTATGTCGGTATTTTCCTCCAGGACTATTTCCGGGGACAGCGACACCGTCTGCTTGATGATAATATCGGCGGAGAGCTTATCCCGAACAGACTGAACCACGCTCTGCAAATCAACGCCAGCCTGGTCGATCTTGTTGATAAAGATAACGGTGGGAATGTTCATTTTCCGCAGGGCATGGAACAGAATACGGGTCTGGGCCTGCACGCCATCTTTAGCGGAGATCACCAAGATGGCCCCATCTAAAACMTGTCTCWWAKASACRKCTWYWCMKMGMSAAAAAATMYAKGTTGGGMGTAYCCWYAYDTKARMTKTRYATMWGWGMCAGCKGMWGSWMGTKACWSMACAGCKTGATCAYKTMMTCCAMCTKCTTCGSATCGCARMMWCWCTTGRTCGCRWSCTYGTWRTCYCKTTTGAMCTSCCCTTCGAAAWGGCTCCGCTGGCWTATAGCAKKCWGCKCCGTCMWGGTCGWCTTMHASACRTCTAGATGTGTATAAGAGACAGGGATATTACTATGCACTATCAAAAAGTACTCAAGATGCCTGAAGCGCAAGCAGGACTGTTATATCTGCGGCAACTACAAGAAACGCACCCATGACTGTACGGCGCACTTTATCCGCACCGACCTCTTGACCKSTSTCTTATACACATCTATACWTAACGATACCGACAACCAGATAGACAACTGCGGAAATAATCGGGACAAAGCGCGTGCCGCCGAAGAAGGACAGCACCTGCGGCAGTTCAATCTTATAGAACTTATTGTGCAGCGCCGCAACACCGCTGTCTCTTATACACATCTCTCCCACAGATCGGGCATATAAAGCCCTTGCGGGWSTWGTMATRGSBTTWGSYRKTCYTYGCTYCGCTCATRGTGNBVTACGTSKCCCGCTCCCGTCCTCTATGGTGTAGTAGCCCTCTCCCATAACTTCGTTATAGCCCTCAAGGATAAGCCTACTCTTTACAGGCTCGGCTATATATTTTTTTCTGATCGCCTTTAAGGGGTTAGGCTTTGCCGGGTTTGTTTGGAGTTGCTTAGTATAAAAGTTTATGCCCCTCTCAATAAGAGCGGCTAAACTGTCTCCTCTCTCTGTCCCGTCTTCATCGTAAAGCCATTTTTTTAGCCCCGCTTCCCTTGCGTCCCGGTATTGCTTCTCTGTCATAATGGCGGGGAGCTGTTCTRCTRTCTCTTATACACATCTAGTCTATTTCA
>NZ_NHOC01000019.1 GCF_002157465.1 Butyricicoccus porcorum | reverse complement strand
ATCATGACACCGGAATCCGTCGGTATCCCGCAGAATGCCATTGTCCTTGGCAAGCATTCCGGCAGACATGCTTTTGAGGCACGCCTGAAGGACTGTCTCTTATACACATCTACCCATCAAAAAACCGGTGATGTGGGTCGTACCCTCCGCGAGTGCGCCGAGCATAACCGCGCGGTGGGAAATGGATTTGTCTCCCGGCACAGTCAAGATGTGTATAAGAGACAGCGTATAAACGGCACATATATCCCACGGGAAGACCTGTGCCGCATTGCATCGCGCGTCCTCGAGATTGAGCAGTATTTACAGCTGCCGGAAGGGGAGTGTATCGGTGAGTTTGAATTTACCACCGCGTGCGCTGTCTCTTATACACATCTAGATGTGTATAAGAGACAGGGATTATTTCGCAGCCGAGGGAAAGGCGGGAAACGTGCAATGAAACACATTCTGCTGCTGTCCACCGGGGGCACCATTTCGCTGTCTCTTATACACATCTTCCTCAGCCCAGCAGGACGAGGAACAGCGAATCAACTACAAATACAATTGCGAAAATCTTGGTCAGGTTCGCCAGAACCGCTTCAATACCGGTTGCCTTGTTGGAGCCAAAGAAGGTCTCCTGTCCGCCGCCGATTGCACCGGACATACCCTGACTCGGCGCCTTCTGCAACAGAATCGTGACGATCAGGAACAGGCAGGCAATAACCTGAATAATAGATAAAACAGTAACGACCATGAAAGAATCAACCTCCGAAAAAATGAAAACAGCGGCGTATTTCACGCCGAAATTCCCGATAAAATCAAACAGTGAGATTATCATAGCATACGCCGGACAGATTTTCAAGGGAGGATTGTCCATCCGGGACATACTTTTTGGAAAACAGGCGGATTATTTTACCTTTCCAACGGTCAGCTTCACACGGTTGGCGAGTGCACGCCCATGCGCATTGACCCAGCAAGTGCCGTCGGACAGGTCGACCACGCACAACCGACCGCTGCACCAGCCATAGCCGTCCTCCGGACGCTTGCGTTTTTCCTCGTGCTTGTATTTTTTGATGGCTTTCTGTGTCGCGCGGTCAGGTGCGCCGGCAGTCAGCACCACCATGCTCAGCATGGAAAATCCATGGGAAGGTTCCGACCACGGCACATATCGCGCTGCCATGTCGTCGAGCACCGCACAGTAGTCGCGCACAGTGGTCTCGTCCAGTGCTTCGCACACATCGAAATAGCAGAATTCATAGGAACGCACCGACTTGCCGTTTTTTAGAATCAGCGTGGAAGTGTCTTCGCAGACATACGACCCGAACAGCGGAAACCGGCGCGCACCGAATTCCGCGTTGGAGATCAGATGAAAATCGCGATTCATATCCGCCTGAAAGGCATCGAGATATGCTGCGGCGCGGGTATAGAGATCCATTGACCCTTCCTCACTCTGCCGGGTACAATCCGGCCTCGGTCATGCGGCGCAGCGCTTCGACGACGACCGGCTTGTCCTCCTGATAGGTGACGCCGTACCATTGTGCGGCAGTCTGTAAAACCTGTGCGGTCGCGCGTCCTGCCTGAATTAGGCTGTCAACCGCAAACGGGAGATAATATTCTCCCTTCATCGGGTTGTTCGGCAGCTCATTCTGTATAAAGGTCTTCAGGCCGGCATCCAGTTCGTCGAGGAACGACGGGGTAAAGCCCCACATGTTCATGGAAACCAGCGTGCCCTCTGCGATTTCACCCGCCTCAGGGTCGGAAATGACGCCGTCCGCGCCGCGGGAGATGGCAGTGCGTTCGACGATGTCGGTCAGATATCCGTTTTCATCCGCCTCACAGATGCCGCGCGATACCGTGCCGTTTTCGGTCAGCGTGTTTTCAACGCGGTAGCCGACCATACAGTACCGGTATTTGTCGTCGTCCTTTGCGTCCTTTAAGTAGTCATACATGCACTGGAATGCCTCTGCACCGTAGAAATCGTCCGCGTTGATGACGGCGAACGGCTCATTTACCACACCGCGGATGCAGTATACCGCGTGGCCGGTGCCCAGCGGCTTGATGCGGCCTTCCGGCATGGTGCAGCCCTCCGGCAGCTTGTCCGGGCTTTGGAATACATAGTCTACCTGCATGAGTGCTTCGGCGGCGTTGCCGATGCGCTCGCGGAAGGCATCCAGCAGTTCTTCCTTTATGATAAACACAACGCGGCGGAAGCCGGCCTTCCAGGCGTCATAAATAGAATAATTCATAATGATCTGACCGTTCGGGCCGACCGGATCGATCTGCTTGAGACCGCCGTAACGGGAGCCCATGCCAGCAGCCATAACGACGAGTACCGGATTTGCCATGGTAAATGTCCTCCTTGCATGCCTGTGCAGCAGGCATTTTTTCTGCGTCTATTATACGGGATTTTCGGCATTATTACAATAGTTGTCGGTTGTCGTTTACAAAAATGCGTCAAAATTGTGAAATTTTCTCGAAAATCGCCGTGTGCCGGTTGCATCCGGGCGCACAGGCGTGTATGATTAAACTATATTATGATTTCCCGGAGCGGAAGAAAGGGAGTTCACCTGTGAACCGCGATTCAAATAACAGCAGAAAAAACGGAAAAAATAAATATTATGACCAGTATGGCCAGCCGGTGGATGAATATGGCAGACCGGTTGACCGCCATGGCATCCCATATGCCGAATATGACAAAGATGGAAATCCGCCGCGAAAGGGTGCGTCCGCACAGCGGAAGCAAACCCGTCCGCAGGCAAAACAGACCGATGGAACCTCGGGCAGGCGGGTGTCGCCAAATGCAAACTCCCAGAAGCCGGGGGCACAGAAGAAAAAAAAGCGCCGCCTGCCGGTTGTCCGTATCATTCTCATCGCACTCGTCGCCGTACTTGCGCTGGTGGTGTGGGACATCAACCACCTGTTGAACCAATACACCTATGACGACACCAATGAGAGCAGCCTGTCGGCCAATACAGAGGACGGCATTATGACGCTTGCGCTGTTCGGCGTGGACACGCGCGAAAACTGCGACAGCGGCACACGTGCCGATGCCATTATGATTATGAGCGTCGACCCGGCGCGCAGCTCTGTCAAGCTGGTGTCGCTCATGCGCGACAGCTATGTCGAGGTTCCGGAACACGGCAAGACCAAGCTCTGCCATGCCTACGGCTATGAGGACGGCGGGCCGCAGCTGATGCTCGAGACGCTGAACAATGCGTTTGATATGAACATCACCGAGTATATGACGGTCGATTTTGCACAGATGGCGTCGATTATCGACGCAGTCGGCGGTGTTACCGTCACGCTGACCGAAGATGAGCTGGCGGAGACAAATAAATTTATCGATGAATACTGCTGGGAAAATAATATGCCAACCCAACGCATTGAAGCCGCCGGCGAGCAGGAGCTCAACGGCATTCAGGCGATGACCTATGGCCGCATCCGAAAGGGCAATACCGGCGGCGACTGGCAGCGCACCGAGCGCCAGTCCGTCGTGCTCAATCAGGTATTCTCCAAGGCAACGGGCAACCCGATTACACTGCTCAAATTCCTGCACGGACTGATGCCGAATATCACCTCGTCCATGAGTAAGGCGGACTTCTGGTATATGGGTCTGCGCACGATTGTGCACGGAATGCCGTCGATGGGTCATATCCGCCTGCCGCTCGAAGGCGAATGGCAATATGGCACGACAAGTGACGGCATGTCGGTCATCCAGTTTAATGACAATGTGCTGGCGCACCACCTGCACGACTATATCTTCAATGATATCACTCCACAGGCCATTGAAGACTGAACAAATATAAAAAGATGCATCGCGGAATCCGGTTCTGCGGTGCATCTTTTTCGTGTAGGAACAGTTCGGCGGATCAGCCGACCGTGCCTTCATCCGGCGTGAAGATGAAATCAATCAAGCCGGTGGTGGCAGAGGCGTTGACAAGGGTGACGTTGACCGGCATGCCGAGATGGTAATTTTGCCCGGTGTGCTTGCCGAACAGCGTGATGCGCTCGGGATTGAACTCGAACCAGTCATTTTTCATCGTATCCAGCCGCACCATGCCTTCAATCATGTTGTCCAGCTGGACATATACGCCGAAGTTGGTGATGTTGGAAATATATCCGTCAAACGTATGGCCGATATACTGTGAGATATAATCCGCCATATACAGCTTTTCGATCTCGCGCTCGGCAGCGTCGGCGGCAAGCTCGCGCTCGGTCGATTGCAGTGCCGCCTGTTCGCACAGGGCAGTCAGTTCGCGGCTGCCCTGATCGCCCGCAAGCATGCGGGTCAGCATGCGGTGCACGACGAGGTCGGGATAGCGCCGGATCGGTGAGGTGAAATGCAGATAATATTTGGCTGCCAGACCGTAATGTCCGAGGCATTCGGGCGAATACCGCGCGCGGGCAAGCGAGCGCAGCAGCATGGTCGGCAGCGCCTGCTGCTCCGGATTGCCTGCGGTCTGGTCAAGGATGCGCTGGAGCTGATGGGTATCTGTCAGATCCTTTTCGCGCAGACGGTAGCCGAACAGGCGCGCCTGTGTCGCAAAGGCGCGCAGCTTATCCAGATCGGGATCTTCGTGCACGCGGTAGACGGCAGGCATCTGATGGCGGAACAGCGCTTCTGCGACCGCTTCGTTTGCGATCAACATAAATTCTTCAATCAGGCGCTCGGCATCGCCGCGGCCGCGCTTTTCCACACCGGTCGGGTCGCCGTTGCGGTCACACAGGATGACCGGCTCCGGGATGTTCAGCTCGAGCGCGCCGCGCTGCATGCGGCGATCGTGCAGGGTTTTGGCAAGTGCATTCATCTCGTCGAGCACCGGTGCGATATCCTGCCGCAAATTGCGCTCCTTCCAGTCGCCCGCGAGCATGCGGTTGACCTGTGCATAGGTCAGGCGTGCATAGGAGCAGATGACCGAACGATGGAAATCGGCAGAATAGCGCGTGCCGTCCTTGCCGAGCTCGATAAATGCGGAAAATGCAAGGCGGTTGACGCCGGGATTGAGCGAACAAATGCCGTTGGACAGCGGCAGCGGCAGCATCGGGATGACCTGATCGGCATAATAGACCGAGGTGCCGCGCTTGAATGCTTCCTTATCCAGCGGGGAATCCGGCGTGACATAATATGATACATCCGCGATGTGCACGCCGAGGCGGTAATGTCCATTGGGCAGTGTTTCGAGGGAGACGGCATCGTCAAAATCCTTTGCGGTATCGCCATCGATGGTGAACAGCTTCTGACTGCGCAGATCGAGTCTGCCGACCCAGTCCTTTTCCTGCACGAACAGGGGGATGTGTTCCGCCTGTTCCATCGCGTCCTGTGGGAACGGCGCGGAGATATCGTGCTCATACAGGATGGCGGCGGCAGCGGCATCGCGCGTCAGGCCGGAGCCGAATACGCGCGTGACAACGCCCTGCGGCAGGAATTTCTCGTTGCCGCGGAACAGCACCTTGACGGCGACGCGGTCGCCCGGATGAGCGTCTCCAATGTGTTTTTTGCTGATGACGATTTCCGGCAGCTTGCCGCTGTCGTCGCGGAACATCGTCATTTTGCCACGCATGACGATGCAGCCGGTGACGTCATCGCGTGTCTGCGACAGAATGCGCAGCACTTCTCCCTCGCAGCGGTTCGGCTTGTCGCTCTGTCCACCGCGGTGTGCATCCTGCCGGACGCGGACGAGCACGCGGTCGCCGTGCCAGGCATCTTTGCCGCGGTGCGGCGGGATGAAAATGTCTTCTCCCTTGCCCGATTCCGGGCGGACAAACGCGTAGCCGCGCCCGGTCGCACAGTAGGTGCCTGCAAGGCAGCCGAACGCTTCCGGCCTGCCGTAACGGTTGCTGCGCGCGCGCATCAGGCTGCCTTCGTCGACGAGCTCGGCGAGCACACGCACGAGGTCACTGTGTTTCGGGTGTGCGCCGCGCCCGTCCAGCGCGCGGATGATATCATCCTGCGTGCAGACGCCCTGAGCGGCTTCTATAATCAATTGCTTCAGTACTGTATCTTTGCATTCAGCGGTCATTGCCGTCACGCCTCCGTTCCTCGAAAAGCTCTCTTTCCTGTTATTATACCAGATTTACCGCGGAAAGCATACCGTATGTGCAGAAAAAACGGGAAGCGGCACTGATTTGCGCGCAAAAAAACGGCTCCGTAATCACGAAGCCGTAGCCAACACTTTGCATTTGAATTCTATGCAATAAATTTAAGAATGATTTGGAATAACAGGATCGCAGCAGATATATCATACCGTTTTGATTCAGCTGCCGTTTGGCTGATCTGCACGTTCGCACGATTCGGAGAGGAAACACAACTCCCGATGCGGAACAAAAAGAGGAAAACCAGATCGCTGATCGATGGTTTATCATATCCCTCCACTACAGATTCGGAACTGTTCGGTGCCATACAGGTTCGGTTGTTTTGACGATACGGAGGCACATCCGGTAGCATGTTGCTGATGAGCGATAGCTCAGTGCCCGGTTATCTGTCGTTCAAGCGAAATGTAATTCAGGTATCCGGAAGGGGGTTCTCCTGCTCGGAAACCGGAACGATCAATCCGACCCACCTCGATGCGTTTTGCCGGGGATTGGGGATACGTGCTACATCGGAATGTCTGTCATGATCCACCATCGGTCTTGCCGTCAGGCACCCAACGGGATAAAAGCTGAACACCGGATTTTGGAGGACGCAACCGGAAAAACCGGAGCGTGAATCTGTCAATGGCTACGAATTGGAAGTGTACCCGGAGGCTGTTCGGATCGGTTATCCGGCCAGTCTGCTGCGAGTCCTGCCGTTCCAATGCTGTTCATCTACCATCGGACTCACCCGCTTTCGATAGACTTCTACTTTCAAAAGGAGCCATCAGAATGTCTGATATGTCTTGGCTCTCTTTTAATGTGAATATATATTACCACAACGGAGTGTTTTTGTCAATAACATTTTTGAAAAATGTAACGATTTTTTTTGAAAAATACGGCGGGAAGAAAGAAAAAATTGTTAAATTCGTAACTTTTGTTGCTTTTTAGGGCATTGTGTGCTATACTAAAAATGTTAGGGGATATACAGGATTATACAAATAGTAAATTTGATAAAATATATTTCGAGTTGTATTATTTCGCAGCCGAGGGAAAGGCGGGAAACGTGCAATGAAACACATTCTGCTGCTGTCCACCGGGGGCACCATTTCGTGCCGCGCGGGCGCGGACGGCCTTGCACCGCAGGCGGACGGGACACAGCTGCTGGGCGAGGTGCGCGTGCCGGAGGGCGTGCGCGTCGAGGTGCGCGACCTGATGTGCGTGGACTCCACCGATGTCACGGATACGCAGCGCCTTGCGATGGCGCGTGCCCTGTGGGAAAACCGCAAAACGTATGACGGCTTTGTACTGACACATGGAACGGATACCATGGCGTACACAGCCGCTTTTTTATGCCGCGTGCTGCCGGGCTTTGACCGGCCTGTGATCCTGACGGGATCACAGCTGCCAATGGAAGAGGATGGCTCGGATGCGCCGGAAAATCTGTCTGACGCGCTCGTCTGCGCTGCATCGGACTACCGCGGCGCGGCGGTGTGCTTTGCCGGAAAACTGCGGCGCGGCACGTGTGTGACCAAGGCGGATACGCAGGCGTTTGACGCCTTTTCCGGCGGGAATACGGGCTGTCCGCCGGACGGCGTGATCGACGACGGGGTGCTCACTCTTCTGGATATGCCGCAGCCGGAGGCACCTGCGCTGCGCCTGCCTGTGCCGGTGCGCGCGGCTGTGCTGCCCGTGACGCCGCTGCTGGATGCGGAAACGGTGCTCACCTGCTGCGGGCGCGATGTGCTGCTGCTGTACGGCTATGGTGTGGGCGGCGTGCCGGAAGCACTCGCGGACGCGGTCGCGCAGGTCGTCCGCTCGGGCACGCGTGTCTATCTCGGGACGCAGTGCGCCTGCGGGCCTGCGGACTGCTCGGTTTATGCGGTCGGACGGCGCATGCAGGCGCTCGGTGTGCGCTGTCTCGGCGCGCAGACGGTGGAGGACGCCATCGCGTGCATTCAGTGCGGGCTTTTGTAGCCAGTCGGCGGGATGTGCGCGGGGATATCGGCAAATTGTGAAAAACAACTGAGCGAATCGCCAAAAATTTGTTCTCTTTTTGTCTCGCATATGAGGCAGGTTTGCCGTATAATAGAAGATATATAAGTATCGGGCGATGCAGCAGGCAGTTGCCTTATCTGCCCGCCCGGGACATGGCACGACCATCCCTGAAAATAGCGAGGTATCTTATTTTATGGATAAAATGAATCTGGTTGTCGTGTTCGGCGGCGTTTCCTCCGAGCACGACATCTCCTGCATCTCAGCGGCCTCCATTCTGCGCAATGCGGATGCAGATAAATATGAGATTTATCCGGTCGGCATCACAAAATCCGGCAGCTGGAAGCTGTTCGAGTCGACGGATTATGACAGCGTGGAAAACGGAAGCTGGGAGACAAGCGAACAGGCTGTCCCGGCGATGCTGTCGCCCGACCGCGGGACGCACGGCCTGCTTGTGCTGCGCGAGAGCGGTGCGGAGGTCATCCATGCGGACTGCGTCTTCCCGGTGCTGCACGGCATCGGCGGCGAGGACGGTACGTTGCAGGGTCTGCTTGAGCTGGCGCATATCCCGTATGTCGGCCCGGGTGTTGCGGCTTCCGCGTGCAGCATGGACAAGAGCCTGACCAAGATCATCGTCGAGCAGGAAGGCGTGCGCCAGGCGGCCTTTTATCTGGCGCGCCGCAGCGCATTTCGCGCGGACGCCGAGGCGGTCTGCGCCGAGGCAGAGCAGAAGCTGGGCGCTTATCCGGTCTTTGTCAAGCCGTGCAGTGAGGGCTCGTCCGTCGGTGTCTCTAAGGCGACCGACCGCGCATCCTTGAAAAAGGGTCTGGAGGAAGCCTTTCGCTATGACGCGAAGGTACTGGTCGAGGAATTCATCGACGGCCATGAGATTGAGGTCGCTGTGTTGGGCAACGACGCGCCGACCGCATCCGTTGCAGGCGAAATCGCGCCGAGCCAGGAGTTTTACACCTTCGAGGCAAAATATGTCGACGGTACATCCGGCCTGTACATCCCGGCGCACATCAGCGACAGCGCCATGGCAAATGTCCGCGAAGCGGCTGTCCGCGTCTATACGGCGCTCGGCTGCAAGGTACTGTCCCGCGTCGATTTCTTCTGTACCTATGCCGATGATGAAATCGTGTTCAACGAGATCAACACGCTGCCGGGCTTCACGAGCATCAGCATGTATCCGAAGCTACAGGAGCACATGGGTCTGAGCTATTCTGCACTCATCGACGCGCTGGTTTCGCTGGCAATGGAGCGGTACGATGGATAACAGGGCGATTGGCGTTTTTGATTCCGGACTCGGCGGCCTGACCGCCGTGCGGCAGCTGCACCGCATCATGCCGGACGAGCATATCATCTATTTTGGCGACACGGGGCGTGTACCCTATGGCACGCGCAGCCGCCAGACCATCATCAATTACACCAGACAGGACACCGCATTTTTGTGCAGCCACGACATCAAGGCGATTGTTGTCGCCTGCGGCACGGTCAGCTCGGTTGCGCTGGGAACGGTCAAGACGGAAAACACCATCCCGATGGTCGGTGTTGTCAAGCCCTCCTGTTATACGGCGATGAAGCTGACAAAGAGCAACCGCGTCGGCATCATCGGCACGAAGGGCACGATCCACAGTGGCTCGTATGAGGCGATGCTGCACACGCTTGACCCGTCGGTGCACACCATCGCGCGTGCCTGCCCGCTGTTTGTCCCGCTGGTGGAAAACGGACGGTTTTCGCCGGACGATCCGGTCGTACAGCTCGTGGTAGAGGAGTATCTGGCAGAGATCCGCGACTTCGGTGTGGACACGCTTATTATGGGCTGTACGCATTATCCGCTGCTGCGCGCGGCGATCCGCGCGTATCTCGGCGACGAGGTTGCACTCATTGATCCGGGCGCGGAGGCGGCTGATTATGTGCGCACCTTCCTGGAGCCCGCAGAGCCGGGCAACGGGCGCACGGAATATTTTGTCTCGGACGACCCGGACAGCTTTGATACCTATGCGGAAATGTTCCTCGGGGAACCGGCCGGCGTACATGCCAACCTGGTGGAGGACATCGCATCCTACGGAAAGGAAAGAGGGTGACCGCCAATGGAGCAGGAAACACCACTGAAGAAGGACGTTATCATCACCATTGCGAGCAGTCAGGATTTTGAGGGCTGCGAGCCCGACCATATCAACCTGATTACAGCAGGGCGGCTGTACCGCCGCGGCGGCAAATATTTTGTCTCGTATGAAGAGAGTGAACTGACCGGTATGGAGGGCACACGCACCACACTCAAGCTGGAGGATCAGCAGGTGACGATGACGCGCACAGGAACACATCCGACACAGATGCTGTTCGCCAAGAACAAGCGGCATGTCGGGCTGTACCAGACCGACGTCGGTTCGATGGCGATTTCCACCCATACCTCCCATCTGGTCAATACGATCGGGGAAAACGGCGGCAGCCTTGCCATCGACTATACCGTGGAAATCGATTCCACGCTTGCGGGCACGCATCGGTTTGAGATGGCGGTCACGCCGTCGAACGACGCACCGCATCTGTCATAAATACGGAACCATGCGGGCGGAAGTTTTTCCGCCCGTTTCGGGCGCTTATACAGCGCCATACGAATGAGGAAAAAAGAAAGGCTAGATAACATGAATTTAATCGAACAGGCGAAGAAGCAGGCGGCAGAGGCAGTCCTAGGCGCATACCACGCTGCGGTTGCCGCAGGAGAGCTGCCGGAGGGCGATGTACCGGCGGTTGCCGTTGAAATCCCGAAGGACACGAAAAACGGCGACTATGCTTCGTCGTTTGCGATGCAGTGCGCACGTGCGCTTCACATGGCGCCGCGCAAGATTGCCGAGGCGCTGGTGGCGCATATTGCGCTGGACGGCACGTATTTTGAGGAAATCTCCATCGCCGGCCCCGGCTTCCTGAATTTCCGTCTGGGCAAAAAATGGTATGCCGATGCGGTTCAGCTGGTATCGGACATGGGTGCGGATTACGGACGCATCAAGGCGGAGCATCCGGAAAAGATCATGGTTGAATTTGTCTCCGCAAATCCGACCGGCCCGATGCATATGGGCAACGCGCGCGGCGGCGTGCTGGGCGACTGCCTGTCCGAGGTGCTCGACTGGGCGGGACACGATGTCACCCGTGAGTTTTATATCAACGATGCGGGCAACCAGGTTGATAAGTTCGCACACTCGGTCGAGGGCCGCTATATCCAGCAGCTGAAGGGCGAGGACGCGATTGTATTTGACGAGAGCTGGTATCAGGGTGCGGACATCCGCGAGCTGGCAGCTGATCTGGTCAAGATCCACGGTGACAAGCTGCTCGACATGGACGGCGAGGAGCGCCGCAAAATCATCGTCGAATACGGCCTGCCGACCAACATCGCGCGCATGCAGCGCGATCTGGAGCGCTATAAAATTCACTATGATGTGTGGTTCCGTGAGAGCGGCCTGCATGACTCCGGCTTCGTCAAGGAGACTGTTGATATGCTGACCGCAAAGGGCGCGACCTACGAAAAGGAGGGCGCGCTGTGGCTGCGCTCGACCGACTTCGGTTGCGACAAGGATGACGTCCTGCGCCGCGCAAACGGCTTCTACACCTACTTTGCGGCAGATATCGCGTATCACCGCAACAAGTTCGAGGTGCGCGGCTTTGACCGTGTCATCAATATCTGGGGCGCCGACCACCATGGCCACGTGCTGCGCCTCAAGAGCGCGCTGGACGCGCTCGGTCTGGACGGCTCGAACCGCCTGGAAATCGTGCTCATGCAGCTGGTCCGCATGATGCAGGGCGGCGAGGTTGTCCGCATGTCCAAGCGCACCGGCAAGTCGCTGACACTGTCCGATCTGCTGGACGAGATTCCGGTCGATGCAGCGCGTTATTTCTTCAATTCGCGCGCGGCAGAAACGCAGATGGAATTTGATCTCGACCTTGCGGTCAAGCAGGACAGCGAGAACCCGCTGTATTACTGCCAGTATGCGCATGCGCGTATTTGCAGCCTGCTGCGCAAGATGGAGGAGGAAGGCATCCGCGTGCCGGAGAGCGCCGATCTGACCGTCCTGGGCGAGGCAGAAGAGCTGGCACTGGTCAAGCAGATCAGCCTGCTGCCGGAGGAAATCAGCATGGCAGCGGCAGAGCGCGACCCGTCTCGCCTGAACAAGTATGCAGTTGCACTGTGTGCACAGTTCCACCGTTTCTACAATGCGTGCCGCATCAAGGAGGCGGAGGATGCCGTGCGCGATGCACGCCTTGTCCTGTGCTGCGCGGCGCGTCAGACCATCTATAATGTACTGACCATTATCGGTGTGGAAGCACCCGAACATATGTAAGATTGAACAGCCTGTCGAAGGCGGAAGGAGAGCTATGGAACCCGTTCCTTTATGCAGAGGGGAAGTTATTTTGACAATGGAACGGCCGCAGCAGATGATGTCGGTGGACTGGAAAAGCTGCCGGGCATCTGCGGTCGTCGTGCCGGACGCGATGAGCATTGAAACGGCAAAGAGCTGTGTCGGAGACCGGCTGGTCGGCATGCTGGTCAATGCGGACGGCTGGAATGCAGAGGAGGACATCGGCGCAAAATGGCCGTCGGAACGCCTGATCGGGCGGTTCCGCAACATTGCACGCCGCGCGATGCATGAAGAGGCAGACTTTGTCTACATCCGCATGCGGCAAAACCTGCACGTCCTGCGCGCCGCCGTGCTGGCGGCGACGGAGCTGGATGGGCTGGGTGTTTTCGTAGAAATGCCGGTGGATGAGGACGGACGCACAGTGGACGGTTCGTCTGCGATGGCGGTCATGGGTATTTTACAGCGCATAGGCGTTGCGGGCATTATCCTGACCGGTGAGCCGGAGGACCTCGACGACACGATTGAGGAGCTGGCGCCGCACGCGAGCATTGCGCTCGGTGTTTCGGTTGAGCCGGGCGAGCTGGGCGGCATGCGTGAGCTGGAGAGCGTGGAATTTTACCACACGACGGAACCGGATGATGCGCGCCGCCTGCTGAAGCTGGCACCGCCGAGCAGCAGCAAAAATGAGCCGGATGCAGACGACGATTACATCCTTGCACCGGTTGGCATGCATGCGCATTTTGTGGATGTCACCATTGATATTTCCGATCCGATTGATCTGGAGGATCATTTTGGCGAGACACTGCTCGAGCTGGAAGACCAGTGGTCGGGCGCACTCAAGCTGGAGATCAACACGCCGGAGGATGTGCACCTTCTTGCGGAAGGGCAGTATATGATTAACCGCCCGGTCTGTCTTGCGGCGGAAAATCCCGACCTGCTGGAGGAGGCACTGTGCGTGTTTGACGGCATAGCACTATATGACGGGACATGGGAGCTGGACGAAGATACAATTGATTATTTCCGCCGCCATTATGGCATGGTGGCGTTGTAATCGCGATAGAAGGAAAAGCGCAGGCGGGGGAGGGCTTGTCTCCTGTCTGCGCTCTTTTTTGCAAAGGAGGACGTTTGTGAACAACTGGACAGAAGTGACCATCTGGACATCGACCACAGGCATCGATGCCGTAACCGGTATGCTGATGGATCTCGGCATTGATGGCTTTGTCATTGAGGATGCGCAGGATTTTGCGGATTTTTTACAGGACACGGAGATATACTGGGATTATGTGGACGAGAGTTTGGCGAAGGAGAAGAAGGACACGGAGACCAACGTGAAAATCTATGTCGAGGACAGCCCGGCGGGAGCGGAGCTGCTCGCGCAGGTCAATGCGGGTTTGGCAGGGCTGCGCGCACGCGATGAGGCACATGCCTTTGGCCGTTGCGTGACCGAGCTGGCATCCATTCGGCAGGAGGACTGGGAAAACAACTGGAAGCAGTATTTTAAGCCGTTCCGCGTCGGTCAGACGTTCCTCATCAAGCCGTCATGGGAGACCTGTGAACCGGAGGAGGGCCGCCGCATTCTGGAAATCGACCCGTCGTCCAGCTTTGGCACGGGCACGCACAACACCACCCAGCTGTGCATCTGTGAGCTGGAGCGGCTGGTGCGTCCGGGCGACCGCCTGCTCGACATGGGCTGCGGCAGCGGTATTTTGTCTGTCGCGGCACATATGCTGGGCGCGTCGGACATCGCGGCAGTGGATATCGACCCCAATGCGGTCAAAATCGCGGCGGAAAATGCGGAGAAAAACGAATTTTCGCTGCGCACCCATGTCGGCGATGTCATCGGTGACGCGGCGCTGTCCGAGGAAATCGGCGGCAGCTATGACATCATTGTGGCGAACATCGTCGCGGACGTCATCATGGGCATGCAGTATATTTTAAAGGACAAGCTGAAGCCGGAAGGCACGCTGATTGTATCCGGCATTATCGCGCCGCGCGCTGACGAGGTACAGCAATCGCTGCTGGATGCGGGCTTTGTGCTCGACCGTCGCGACCAGTCGGGCGACTGGGTGGCGATGACGCTGCATCAGGCGTAAGCGGGTCAACAGAAGAAAGGGGCGGCAATGAAGGCGATAGACAAAAAGATTATACTGGTTGTCCTGATTGTCGCGGCCTTTTTGGGTATGTGGAAGCTCAAGGCGCCGGAACAGGAGGATGTTTCCCTGGCGAAGACAAGCGTGGAAGCAGCGGACGAGCTGGCGGCGGCCTATGCCGACGGGCGCGATACGCTGCTGTTCCATAGCCAGGACATCCAGGAAAAACAGGTGTACCATTTGCTTCAGGCGCAGAATCCGTATCTGTCCACGCTGTCCACAGCGGCGTATGAAAACGGCAGCCTGTCGCTGACCTATGAAATCGAGAAAAAGGACGAACAGGATGCGGGGCTGGCAGCCGCGCGCGCCGCAGGTGCGGAGGCTGCCGCCGGAGAAAAGAGCATTACAGGCAAGCTCAAAGCGATTCACGATGCGCTCATTCGCAGCTGCGTCTATGCGGAAGATGACAGCGACCGCGTGCAGATGGCAGCGGGTGTGGCGGAGGATGGGCGTGCCGTGTGCGCGGGCTATGCGCGCGCGTTTCAGGCGATGTGCGACGGTGCAGGTATCGATGTATATTATGTCGAAGATGACGACATGACACATGCCTGGAACGCTGTCCGCCTGTACGGGGAGACCTATTTTATCGACTGTACCTATGATGACCCGGTGCCCGACCAGGGGCAGCGCGTCGGCCGGGAGTATTTTATGTTGACAGCAGACGAAATGCGTGCGGAACGCAGCTGGGATGAAGCGCTGTATGAGCAATTCCTTGACAGCCGCTATCCGGAGGATTTTGCATACATTCAGCGCATGCAGGATCTCATGCTGGCAGACCCTGCGCTGCGCGCGGCGGATACCGACAGCCCTGCGGAACAGGAGGAGCTGGATGCGCTGAATGAGAAGCTGGGCACGACGCTGGCCAAATCGGTCACGAGCGAGGATGAGGACGGGAATGTCATCACGATGACGCGCGGGGAGCTGTATCGTCGCGGCTATGAAGCGCTCTGGGACGAAGTCGACGGCCGCCGCCGCATTGAAGGTCTGATCGACGCGTATGTGGTTCCGCCGTTTCCGGCACGGAAGATGGGGTTTTGAGCCGCAATTCGTGCAAAAAGATGATACGGAAAAAAACAAAAAAGTTTTTTGAAAAAAGTGTTGACATTTGGCGCTTTAGAAGATATAATAATCATCGTCATCTGACGAGGGACGAAAAACGGAAGCCTCGTGAGAGGGCGGCGATGATATGGCGGTATAGCTTAGTTGGCTAGAGCGTCCGGTTCATACCCGGAAGGTCATTGGTTCAAGTCCAATTACCGCTACCATTTTGGCCCGTTGGTCAAGCGGTTAAGACACCGCCCTTTCACGGCGGTAACACGAGTTCGATTCTCGTACGGGTCACCAATGGAAGTTTAGCTCAGCTGGGAGAGCATCTGCCTTACAAGCAGAGGGTCACAGGTTCGAGCCCTGTAACTTCCACCAGAAAAAAGCTGTGGGTTTTCCACAGCTTTTTTGTTTTTCATGCAGCTGTTTTTCCACAGCCGGGATTTCAGAGAACGGAGGAGAGTGCCATGGAGCAGCAGACGTTATTCGGCGGGGACGATTTGCAGCCGCTGGCGGCGCGTCTGCGCCCGCGCACGCTGGAGGAATTTGTTGGGCAGACACATTTGCTCGGCGAAGGCAAGGTGCTGCGCCGCCTGATTGAAAGCGACCGCATTTCCTCTATGATTTTCTGGGGACCGCCGGGTGTGGGCAAAACGACGCTCGCGCGCATTATCGCACAGCGCACGCGCGCCGCATTCATTGACTTTTCCGCCGTGACCAGCGGAATCAAAGAGATTCGGCAGGTTATGCAGCGTGCGGAGGACAACCGCCGTTTTGGTGACCGCACGATTGTTTTTGTGGACGAGATTCACCGCTTCAATAAGGCGCAGCAGGATGCCTTTCTGCCGTTTGTGGAGAAGGGCAGCATTGTGCTCATCGGTGCGACGACGGAAAATCCATCGTTTGAGGTCAACGGTGCACTGTTGTCCCGCTGCAAGGTATTTGTCTTGCAGGCATTGACGGCAGAAGACCTGATGTCACTGCTGTCGCGTGCGCTGCGCGACCCGCGCGGTTTCGGCGGGCAGAAGATTGCCATTTCCACCGATATGCTGGAGCTGATTGCAAATTTTGCGAATGGAGATGCGCGCAGCGCGCTGTCCACGCTGGAGATGGTCGTGCTCAACGGCGATACGGACGGCGATACAGTCACGGTGACAGAGGACACGTTGGCGCAGTGCCTGTCCAAAAAGTCGCTGTTGTATGACAAAAAGGGCGAGGAGCATTACAATTTGATTTCTGCTCTGCACAAGTCCATGCGCAATTCCGACCCGGACGCGGCGGTGTACTGGCTGGCACGCATGCTGGAGGCGGGCGAAGATCCGCTGTATGTCGCGCGGCGTGTGATTCGGTTTGCCAGCGAAGACATCGGCATGGCGGATCCGCGCGCACTGGAAATTGCGGTGGCGGCATATCAGGCGTGCCATTTTATCGGCATGCCGGAGTGCTCGGTCAATCTGACACAGGCCGTGGTATACATGTCCATGGCGCCCAAGTCCAATGCGCTGTATCTGGCGTATGAAACGGCCAAAAGGGATGCGCTGACCCAACTGGCGGAGCCGGTACCGCTGGTCATTCGCAATGCGCCCACGAAGCTGATGAAAGAACTGGAATATGGCAAGGGCTATCAGTATGCCCACAATGCCGCGGACAGGCTGACCGATATGCAGTGCCTGCCGGATTCGCTGTTGGGCCGGGAATATTACCGCCCGACGGAGCAGGGCGTGGAGGCGAAATACAAGGCACGGCTGCAGCAGATCAAGGCGTGGAAAGACGAACACGGCAGGAAATAACAGGGGGATGGGATTCCGTCAAAACGCACAGCAGGCGTTTTGGCGGAATTCTTTTTTACGTCAGGAAATCCCCTTTTCTGCCCTTACGGTTTCGGCAAATTTTTTATCTGCGGTTCTCTATACTATAGGTATGGAACAGGAGGCGCAGAGATATATGTTGGAAAAGCGGAACATACAGCGGCAGAAAACGGCGGGAGGTGCGCGTGCGCGCCGAGCCGGACTGCCCTTTCTATATTTTGCGGCGGCAGGTGTACTGTCGTGTGCGGAGGCGGCAGGCGTCGGCTCGCCCTTTGGTGTGGCATTTGCAGCGGCGGCCTGCCGCACGGGGAACGGCTTTGCTGCCGTGCTCGGTACATTTGCAGGATATCTGCTGTCACATCCTGGCGCGGAGGGCGTGCAGTATGCGGGTGCAGCGCTCATTGTGCTGACAGCGGCGACGGTGTTTTCCGGCGTCGGCGTGGCGGCGAGCCGATGGTTTTTCCCGGCGTGTGCGGCGGGCGCGGTGGGTGTGACCGGCTGTATCTTCCTCATCGGTGAGGCGTGGGACTGGCAGGCGGTTGTTCTGTTTGCCTGCCGCATTGCACTGGCGGCAGGAGCGGCGTATTTTTACGAGGCGGCACTGGACACCGTGCGCGGGCGGCCGCAGGTTATCCGATTCGGCGGTATGCTGGTCCTTGCGGCAACGGTGCTCATGGCGGCCTATCCGTTTCAGGTGGTCGACCTGATCTGTCCGGCACGCATCGCGGCGCTGCTGTCCGTCATGGCGGTCGGCTATATGGGCGGCTTTTCGTATGGTGCGGCGTGCGGCGTCGGCATCGGCATTGCGATGGACGCGGCTGGCGGCGCAGGGCTGTATTACGCGGGAATTTATGCGATTGCCGGCATGATTGCGGGCTTTTTTCAGCGCTCCGGGCGTGTGGTGTATGCGATTGTGTTTGTGCTGACCCATGCGGCAGTCAATCTGTTTGGCGGGCAGGAGGCCTATCTGTCCGGCCTGTATGAATGCTTTGTCGCATCGGTCTGCTTTGTGCTTGTGCCTGACCGGACCTGGCGCACCGTGCAGGACAGGCTGCTGCCGCCCAATCCGGAACCGACCGATTATGCAGCACGCGTATGCCGCATTGCCAACCATTATGCATCGGTGGTATCCGATGCCTTTTCCGAGATGTACCAGGCGTTGGCAGGCGGGAGCCGCCACAAGGAGGAAAATGATCTCGGCGCGGTATTTGATCGTGCAGCAGACCGTGTATGCCGCCGGTGCAGCGCGCGGCAGTCGTGCTGGGAACGGGACAAGCTGGCGACACTGCGTACATTGGATTCCATTTCCGGGCCGCTTCTTCGCAGCGGGCATGTCGTGGCGAGCGATTTCCCGGGGCATTTTGCCGCACAGTGCCTGCGGTTTTCCGATTTTGTCGTGGCGGTCAATGAGGGGATGGACGCGCTCTATCAGCGGCGGCAGGCGCAGCGCCGGAATGAAGCCGGGCGCAGGCTGATCGCCCAGCAGTATGCGGGTGTGACCGGGATTCTGAAGCAGGTGGGAGAGAGCATGGGCGCGGGGCCGGAGGCGCTGCCGTCACGGGAGCGCGAGCTGCGCACCTATGCGGAGGCATTTGGCCGTGTACGCACAGCGGCAGCGTGGAAAGACCGGCGTGGACGGTTGCATTTTGAGCTGTCCGGCGAATGTGTGACGCGCATCATACGCAACCGGGAGGGGTTTCTGTCCGGGCTGAGTGCGCTGATGAATGTCCGGTTGGTCGGGCCGGAGAGCGTACACGGGCCGGGCGGACTGAGCCTGCTGTTCCGCGAGCGCGAACCGTATTGCATTACAGTCGGCGTCGGGACGCGCACGCGCGAGGGGCAGAAGGTGTCCGGCGACTGCATCCGCTATTTTACGACAGAGGAGGGCATCGCGTGTGTGCTGTTGTCCGACGGCATGGGTTCGGGGGAACAGGCGCGTGAGGATGCAGAGAGCACGGTTCGCATGGCAGAGCAATTCCTGCGCGCAGGCATTTCCGCAGCGGACAGCGTGCGTACCATCGGGCCTGCGCTCAAGCTGCGCACACAGGGCAGGCAGTTCGTGACGCTGGATGTCAGCACCATCGATCTGTTCACCGGCGCAGCGGATTCGGTCAAGTGCGGCGCGGCACCGAGCTTTGTGCGCGCGGTGGATGGCGACGGCACGGTGCGCGTGCGGCGAATTCTGTCCTCGACATTACCTGCCGGGCTGGAGGAATCCGGCGAGATGGATGTCACACAGTTCCGCATGGGAGACGGCGACGCGCTGCTGCTGCTCAGCGACGGCATTGTCGATGCAGACGGTTCCAATGCCGGCTGGGTGGAGGAGCTGCTTGCTGGCAGCATGCACCTGAGTGCGCGTGAGCTTGCGGCGCGCATCGTGCTCGAGGGTTCCGCGCGCGGGGCACCGGACGACATGAGTGCGGCGGTGGTGTATCTGACCCGCCGGGACAGCTGAATCCGGGCGGTTTACATAGCGGAAGGCATGCCGGGGCGGAGCGTCCGCCTGCGGTATGCCTTCTTTTGTGCTGAAATTTGAATGCAACATGAATAGAATGTAAAATGTTAAGATTTCGCTTGAAACACAGAGGGAAAGGCGATATGATAAACAAAAGAGGGAAACCATAACAGGGAGACACAAAACCGATGAAGCTGCTGACCGCGACTCTGCTCCCGCTGGAGTTGAGCGCACAGATCAAAGATGAGATTTTGCCGATTGTGCTGTTCTTTGGCATGTTTTTCGTTGTATTCAGCCTGGGCGGGGGTATCATCCGGCATATGCCGCGCAAGCCTGGCTCCATGCTCGATGAGATCCTGAACGAAACCTGGGATGACAACGAAGATCAGAAGGACGAAGAACGGAACGCCGATGCATCGGAACAGGCTGCGGCGGAGCCGGTGCAGGGCGAACAGACCGACGCCGCAGACGGATACGACAGGAAGTGAGGAAAAAGAAGCATGGAATTAGGCACTGTTCTGGGGCTGCTGTCTCAATATGGCGTGCTGGTTCTGCTGGTTGTCACCTTTCTGGAGGCGCTGAACTGTCCGGGCATGCCGGCGGGCATTATTTTGCCTGCGGCGGGCATATACGCTGCGCACAACAGCGTGTCGATAGTTGAAATTATCGGCCTGACCGTGCTGGGCGGTATGGTTGGCAGCGTCGTTCTGTATATCATCGGACGGATTGGCGGACAGCCGTTGCTGGACTGGCTGAAAAAACACAGCAAGCACGCGCAGCGTGCCTCCGAACGCTGTGAAGAGTTTTTGGAAAAGGGTGGATTTCTGACCGTATTTGTCGGACGCATTGTGCCGGTGGTGCGCACGATTTTCCCCCTGCCGGCGGGCGCATTCCGCGTGGCGGTCTGTCCGTTCCTGACGGCCAGCGCACTCGGCATCGCGTGCTATAATATTGTGTGCGTAGGTGCGGGGTATTACTTCGGACATGCGTTCCTGTAAGATATCGTTCAAATGGAAATTGCGGCGGAGCAGACAGCTCCGCCGCTTTTTGTTTGGGCGGAGAAAACCGCATGATCTTGCAACTTGCGCCAAACAATGCTACACTAACAGTGATTTTATCTTTCACAGGAGTGACTTTATGTCTGGCTTTACAATTGGAAATGTGAATATAGCGGGGCGCTTTATCATGGCGCCGATGGCAGGCGTAACCGATCGTGCATTCCGGCAGATCTGCCGTGAGTGCGGCGCGGCGATGACCGTCAGCGAGATGATCTCGACACAGGCGCTGCTGTTCCAGGATAAAAAGACGCGGGAGCTGCTGTCGCTCGCGCCCAATGAAAAGCCGGGCTGGATTCAGATTTTCGGCAGCAATCCGGCGTATATGGCGGCGGGCGCACAGAAGGCGCTGGACATTTCCGGCGCGGCGCTGGTCGATATCAATATGGGCTGTCCCGCGCCCAAGATCGTCAAAGGCGGCGACGGCAGTGCGCTGATGAACAATCCGAAGCTGGCGGCGCAGATCATCCGCGCGGTGGTCGATGCGGTTGACGTGCCGGTGACGGTCAAGTTCCGCAAGGGCTGGGATGAGGAACATCAGAACTATCTCGATTTTGCAAAGATGGCGGAGGAATGCGGCGCGGCGGCGGTTACCCTGCATGGGCGCACCCGCACGCAGATGTACGCCGGAAAGGCAGACTGGGAGGCGATTGCGGCAGTGAAACGCGCGGTGTCTATCCCGGTTATTGCAAATGGCGATGTGGCCAGCGCGCAGGATGCACAGGATATTTTACAGGCGACGGGTGCGGACGCAGTTATGATCGGACGCGGCGCACTCGGCAACCCGTGGCTGTTTGCACAGTGCGCGGCGCTGGATGAGGGGTGCGAGATTCCGCCGCTGCCGCCGCTGGCAGAGCGCATGCAGACCGTGCGCCGCCAGATCACGCTGGCAGCGGAGCACAAGGGCGAGCGCATCGCCCTGCTGGAGGCGCGCAAGCACTTCGCATGGTATCTCAAGGGTGTGCGCGGCACGAAGAAGCTCAAGGCGCGTATTTCCTCGCTGACGTCGTTTGCGGAGCTGGACGCACTGCTCGCAGAGGCGTCCGGACTGGAGGCGTGACATGTTTGACGAAAACAGCATTGTCGACCGCATCCTGAGTGGTGACGACTCGGCATTTGAACGCCTGATTGACCGGTATGAGCACCGGGTTTATCAGTATGCCCTGCGCTTTCTCGGTCGGCAGGAGGACGCCTGCATTGCGACGGAGGAGATTTTTTACCAGATCTACCGCAAGATCCAGACGTGTACGGATACCAAGCTGTCAACCTGGGTGTTCCGCATCGCGGCGAATGTATGTGCGGAATACCCGCACCGCAGGCGTGGTTCCAAAAACTCGGTTCTGTCAGATATGTTCCACCTGCGTGACAGCTCCGAGCGGGGAGAACAGGACCTCAATGAAGGCATTCAGGTCATTCTGCTCCGGCTGACCCGGCAGCAGCGCGAGGTACTGCTGCTGCGCGATCTGTGCGGGCTGAACGATGAGGAGACCGGGCAGGTGCTCGGTCTGGATGAAAACGGCGTACGGCAACGCCTGTCACGCGCGCGCAAGAATCTGCGCGAGCTGCTGCTGCGGCAGGGAATTCTCGAGCAGCCGGAAGAGAACAGCGCACCCAAAGCCGAGTGTCTGGATTACCGCGAGCTGTGCAGCCAGTATGTCGATGAATATATTTCCGATTCGGACAAGGCGGCACTGCTCGACCATATTCAGGAGTGTCCCGTATGCGCGGCGTATCTGGCAGACCTCACGCGGATCGGCCGTTCGCTGACCCATATGGAAGAGGAGGCACCGCCGCAGGAGCTGCGGGAAAAGATCATCACTGCGGCGCGCAGACAGGCTGAGCACGTGCAGCAGCGCCGCAGGCGCGCAGCACACTGGCCGCTGATCCTCGTTTTTTCCGTTACAGCGATCATGCTTGTGCTGCTCAGCAGCGGTGCGCTCGGCGGGCTGTTTGTCAATTCCTACCGCGGAGCAACTGTCCCGCAGGAGGGAGCCGATGGAGAAGACCGGAGCGACCAGCTTGCCCCTGTGCTTCAGGAGGAGATTATGATTCCGGATTTGGTGGCGTCTAACAGCTATGCGTTTGTCATTGCCGCAGAGGGCAACACCGATCTGCCGGAGCTGTCTGCCTCGGCGACACTGCTTTCGGGCGATGTGGGCGACGGCGTGGAGTATTATATGGTGGACAACGACCTGAATCTGGTGCAGAAGCTGACCGATGGCATGGAATCGGTCGGGTATGAAATGGAGACAGTGAACAACAACCAGCTGGTCATTTCGTCCGGCGCCACACAGGGGCTGGTTATCGTCATCCACAGGGATTCGTGACAGGTGGAACAGGGCGCTTTGGCGCCCTGTTTTGTGCGCCTTTGAGGAGGATTCTTGCGTGCTCGCGCCCGTTGTGCTGAAATCACAAAAGAACCGCGTAAATTTCGTAAAAATCAGCAAATATTTTCTTGACATCACAGAGAAACTAGTATAGAATATAGAAGCACTCGCGAGAGCGGGTGAGCGATGATGCCGGAGATTGCTGCCAGGCGCAGGTAACTTCGGCGGAGTAAGTCCGACAATCGGGCGGTTGAGACAACTGCTAACCTATCACTGGAATGTTCCCACGTAAGCTCGGGACTGCCAGCGCGTGCGCTGGAAAGCCGACAGCCGGAACCACTGCGGTGCAAAAACAAGCCGGATCGCTGAACAACACTATCGTTTTGCCCGGTTTTTCTTATGCCCTGACGTGATACACACGGACGGGTTGCAGTATCTCTCCGAACGCAAGGACACATTTTAATAATGTAGTGTTCGAGGAGGAAAACACACAATGGCTAATGCAGAGAAAATCAGAATCAGACTGAAAGCTTATGACCATTCGCTGATCGATCAGGCATCTGAGAAGATCGTAGAGGCTGCCAAGCGCACCGGCGCAAAGGTATCCGGCCCGATCCCGCTGCCGACCGAGCGCGAGGTTGTTACCATTCTTCGTGCGGTACACAAGTATAAGGACAGCCGCGAGCAGTTCGAGCGCCGTACCCACAAGAGACTCATCGACATCATGAACGCAGGCAAGAACACGGTTGAGACCCTCATGACCCTCGACCTGCCGGCTGGCGTTGAGATCGAGATTAAGCTTTAATGCCTGCGCCGCATCAGAGCGGCAAGGTCAAGTTGGTGGGCGGAAACCGCGCATCAACCAATAACCTACAAGGAGGAAAAACAAATGCAAAAGGCAATCATCGGCAAGAAAATTGGCATGACCCAGATTTTCGACGCTGACGGCAAGGTAATTCCGGTTACCGTGATCGAAGCTGGCCCGTGCTCCGTCACCCAGATCAAGACGGAGGAGAAGGAAGGCTACAACGCAGTACAGCTCGGTTTCGCCGACGTTCAGGAGCGCAAGCTCAACAAGCCGCAGCTCGGCCACCTGAAGAAGGCCGGCGAGGCGGTTAAGAAGTACCTCAAGGAATTCCGTCTTGACGACATGTCGTCCTACAAGCTGGGCGATGTACTCAAGGCTGACGTATTCGCCGAGGGCGACAGCGTAGACATCACCGGCATCAGCAAGGGTAAGGGCTACGCAGGTGTCATCAAGCGCTATGGCGCACATCGTTCCCCGATGAGCCACGGTGCTGGCCCGATGCACAGACATCAGGGCTCCATGGGTTCCTGCTCCGATCCGTCCCGTATCTTCAAGGGCAAAATGATGCCTGGCCAGATGGGCAACGAGCAGGTTACCGTACAGAATCTGGACGTTGTTAAGGTTGACGCTGAGATGAACATGATCGCAGTCCGCGGCGCTGTTCCGGGCCCGAAGGGCGGAATCGTGTTCCTCAAGAATACCGTTAAGAACGCCTGAGGAAAGGGAAAGGAGGATACATCATGCCTAATGTAGCAGTATATGATATGACCGGTGCAAAGACCGGCGAGATGGAGCTGAGCGCTTCCGTATTCGGCATTGAGCCGAACGAAGTTGTCCTTCATGCTGCTGTCAAGAATTATCTTGCAAACCAGAGACAGGGCACCCAGTCCACCCTGACCCGTACCGAGGTTCGCGGCGGCGGCATCAAGCCGTGGCGCCAGAAGGGCACCGGCCGTGCCCGTCAGGGTTCCATCCGCGCTCCGCAGTGGACGCACGGTGGCATCGCACTCGGCCCGAAGCCGAGATCCTACAACTACTCGCTGAATAAGAAGACCCGCCGCCTGGCGCTGATCTCCGCACTGTCCGCTAAGGCAGCTGCCGGCGAAATCATCGTTGTCGACGGTCTGGACATGAGCGAGATCAAGACCAAGACGTTCGCAGCTTTCCTGAAGGCTGTTGACAGCACCGGCAAGAGCCTGGTTGTCACCCCGGAGGTTCGCAAGAACGTTGTCAAGTCCGCAGCGAACATCCCGGGCGTACGCACGACCCCGGTTGCAACGCTGAATGTATACGACATCCTGAACGCTGACAAGTTCATCATCGACAAGGCAGCGGTTGCAAAGCTTGAGGAGGTGTACGCATAATGAAGACGGCTTACGACATCATTAAGAAGCCGGTCATCACCGAGCGTTCCATGTCCGGCATCGGCGAGAACAAGTACGTTTTTGAAGTGCTGGTGAGCGCAAACAAGGTTGAGATCAAGAAGGCGATCGAAGAGATCTTCGGCGTCCAGGTCGCTTCCGTCAACACCGTCAAGCTTCCGGGCAAGTGGAAGAGAATGGGTGTTCACACCGGTAAGACTCCGGCAATGAAAAAGGCCATCGTAACCCTGAAGGCCGATTCCAAGCCGATCGAGATCTTCGAGGGTATGCTCTAAGTCCCGGTCAGCGGGAACCCGAACCGTGCCGAAACCGGCACACGTTTGATATCACTTAAAGGAGTTGAATAACATGCCGATAAAGACCTATACTGCGTCCACTCCGTCGAGACGCAACATGACCGTCGTCGATTACAGCGGTCTTTCCAAGGTCAAGCCTGAAAAGAGCCTTCTCGCACCGAAGAAGAAGAACGCAGGCCGAAACAGCTATGGCAGAATCACCGTACGCCACCAGGGCGGCGGCAACAAGCAGAAGTACAGAATCATTGACTTCAAGCGCGACAAGATGGACATGAACGCTACCGTCCTGACCATCGAGTACGATCCGAACCGCTCCGCAAACATTGCGCTGGTTCAGTATGAAGACGGCGAGAAGAGATATATCATCGCGCCGCAGGGCCTGTCCGTAGGCGACACCGTCACATCTTCCGCAGAGGCTGACATCAAGCCGGGCAACTGCCTGCCGATCGAGAACATCCCGGTTGGTACCATCATCCACAACATCGAGCTGTACCCGGGCAAGGGTGCGCAGCTGGTTCGCTCCGCAGGCGGCGCTGCACAGCTGATGGCAAAGGAGAACGGCGTTGCTCAGGTACGTCTGCCGTCCGGCGAGTACCGCTATATCCGCCTGAACTGCAAGGCAACCATCGGCCAGGTCGGCAACGTCGACTACAGCAACAGAAAGCTGGGCAAGGCCGGCAAGACCCGTCACCTGGGCATCCGCCCGACCGTCCGTGGTTCCGTCATGAACCCGTGTGACCATCCGCACGGCGGCGGCGAAGGCAAGAGCCCGGTAGGTCGTCCGGGACCGGTAACCCCGTGGGGCAAGCCGGCTCTGGGCTACAAGACCAGAAAGACCAAGAATCGTACTGACAAGCAGATTGTCAGACGCCGCAACGGTAAGTGAGAAAGGAGAACATAAAGAATGGGCAGAAGCATTAAGAAGGGCCCTTTTGTGGCTCCTGAGCTTATCAAAAGGGTTATCGCACTCAATGAGGCCGGTGAAAAGAAGGTTCTGAAGACCTGGTCCCGTGCATCCACTATTTTCCCGGAATTCGTTGGTCATACCATTGCCGTGCATGACGGCCGCAAGCACGTCCCGGTTTACATCACCGAGGACATGGTAGGTCATAAGCTGGGCGAGTTCGTCCCGACCCGCACCTACAAGGGTCATGCTGGCAGCAAGACCTCCAATAACGGCAAGTAAGGCTGAAGGAGGATAATTAGAAAATGGAAGCAAGAGCATATTTGAGAAATGTTCGCATCGCTCCGCGCAAGGTAAAGGTTGTATGTGACCTGATCCGCGGCAAGTCCGCAGCAGAGGCAAATGCGATCATGATGAATACTCCCAAGGCTGCATCCGAGCTCTTAGTCAAGCTCTTAAAGAGTGCTGTAGCAAACGCAGAGAACAACCACAATATGGATCCGGAAAAGCTCTACGTTGCTGAAGTGTCTGTCTCTCCTGGTCCGGTTCTCAAGCGCATCCGTCTGCGTGATCACGGCCGTGCGTTCCGCATCCTGAAGAGAACATCGCACATCACTCTGGTACTCAAAGAGAAAGAATAAGACGAGGAGGTAGGTTATGGGCCAGAAAGTTAATCCGCACGGTCTTCGTGTCGGCGTAATTAAAGATTGGGATTCCCGCTGGTTCGCCAAGGACAATGAGTTCGGCGACCTTCTCGTGGAAGACTACAACATCCGTAAGTATCTGAAGAAGACCCTGTACGCAGCAGGCGTTCCGACCATCGAGATCGAGCGCAGCAACGGCAGAGTCAAGATCTTCATCTCCTGCGCTCGCCCGGGCATCGTCATCGGCAAGGGCGGCGAGGACATCGAAAAGCTCCGCAAGGAAATGGAGAAGATGCTGGGCAAGCCGGTATCTCTCAACATCATCGAAATCAAGAACCCGGACACCAACGCACAGCTGGTTGCCGAGAACATTGCTTCCCAGCTGGAAAAGCGCATCGCATTCCGCCGCGCAATGAAGCAGTGCATGGGCCGTGCAATGCGCATGGGCGCCAAGGGCATCAAGATCAAGTGCGGCGGCCGTCTGAACGGCGCCGAAATCGCACGCAGCGAGTCCTACCATGAGGGCACCATCCCGCTGCAGACCCTGCGCGCAGACATCGACTACGGCTTTGCCGAGGCAAACACCACCTACGGCAGAATCGGCGTCAAGGTTTGGATCTACAAGGGCGAAGTCCTCCAGGGCGGCCCGCGTCTGAACCGCAACATCGAGGCACCGAAGCCGGCATTTGATCGCCGCGACCGCCGTGATCGCCGTGATCGCCGCGACCGCCGCGGCGGTGGTTTCCGTCGCCAGAGACAGGAAGGAGGCAACCGCTAATGCTTCTCCCGAAGAGAGTTAAGTACCGCAGAGTACACAGAGGCCGCATGAAGGGCAAGGCTCAGCGCGGCAATTTCGTATCCCATGGCGAGTACGGCCTTCAGGCAACTGAGCCGGCATGGGTAACCTCGAACCAGATCGAGGCAGCCCGTATCGCAATGACCCGTTACACCAAGCGTGGCGGTCAGGTTTGGATCAAGATTTTCCCGGATAAGCCGGTATCGAAGAAGCCGGCCGGCACTCGAATGGGTTCCGGTAAGGGCGCACCGGAGTACTGGGTAGCAGTTGTTAAGCCGGGCCGCGTCATGTTTGAGATCGCAGGCGTATCGGAAGAGCAGGCCCGCGAGGCACTCCGTCTGGCATCCCACAAGCTGCCGCTGAAGACGAAGTTCGTCAAGCGTGAAGAAAAGGTTGGTGAAGAATAATGAAGGCGAAAGAGATCAGAGAGCTGAGCGCAGAAGAGCTCGAAGTCAAGCTCGTAGAGCTGAAGAAGGACCTCTTCAACCTGCGTCTCCAGCACGCAACCAACCAGCTCGACAATCCGACGAGAATTGCAGATGTCAAGCGCGATATTGCCAGAGTCAACACTATTCTCCGTGAGCGTCAGCTTGCGGAAAAGGCGTAAGGGAGGTAACTACTAATGTCTGATAGAGCTTTCCGCAAGACAAGAGTCGGCAAGGTCGTTTCTGACAAAATGGACAAGACGATTGTCGTTGCGATCGCGGACAGCGTTCAGCATCCGCTGTACAAGAAGATCATCAAGAGAACCTACAAGCTCAAGGCTCATGACGAGAACAACGAATGCCGCGTAGGCGACACCGTTCGCGTTATGGAGACCCGCCCGCTGTCCAAGGACAAGCGCTGGAGACTTGTAGAAGTCATCGAAAAGGCGAAGTAAGGAGGAGCGCACATGATTCAGCAGGAAACATTTCTCCGCGCAGCCGATAACTCCGGCGCCAAGGAGCTGAAGTGCATCCGTGTTCTGGGCGGCTCCGCACGCAAATATGGCAACATCGGCGATGTTGTCGTCTGCTCGGTTCGCAAGTGCACCCCGGGCGGAGGCGTAAAGAAGGGACAGGTCGTCAAGGCCGTTATCGTCCGCTCCCGCAAGGGCGTACGCCGTGCTGACGGCAGCTACATCCGTTTCGACGAGAACGCGGCTGTCATCATCAGAGAAGACAAAAACCCGCAGGGTACCCGTATTTTCGGGCCTGTTGCAAGAGAGCTGCGCGATAAGGACTACATGAAGATCCTGTCGCTGGCTCCGGAAGTACTGTAAGGAGGTCGTCCGGTAATGAATACTCTGCATGTAAAGAAGGGCGACACCGCAGTCGTTCTTTCCGGTAAGGAAAAGGGCAAGAGTGGCAAGATCATCGCTGTTTCCCCGAAGAAGGCACAGGTTGTCATCGAGGGCGTTAACATGCTGACCACCCACGTCAAGCCGCGCCGCCAGGGCGAGACCGGCGGCATCGTAAAGCGCGAGGGTGCCATCCGTGCCTGCAAGGTAATGGCTGTCTGCCCGAAGTGCAACAAGCCGACCCGTCCGGCTCACAAGTTCCTGGAGGACGGCACCAAGGTTCGCGTCTGCAAGCATTGCGGCGAAGTATACTAAGAGGAGGTTGTAACAAATGCCAGTATTAAAGGATAAATATCAGGCAGAGGTTGCTCCTGCTCTGATGAAGAAGTTCGAGTACAAGAGCCCGATGCAGATCCCGACCCTCGACAAGATCGTCATCAACGTCGGCTGCGGCACCGAGGCAAACGGCAACGCCAAGGTACTCGACGCAATCGTTCGCGACATCACCGCGATCACCGGCCAGAAGGCTATCGTAACCTACGCAAAGAAGTCCATCGCAAACTTCAAGCTGCGTGAGGGCATGCCGGTTGGCGTAAAGGTTACCCTGCGCGGCAACCGTATGTGGGAGTTCCTCGATCGTTTCTTCAACATCGCACTTCCGCGTGTCCGCGACTTCCGCGGCATCAACCCGAATTCCTTCGACGGCCGCGGCAACTACGCAATCGGCCTGAAGGAACAGCTGATCTTCCCGGAAATCGAGTACGATAAGATCGACAAGATCCGCGGCATGGACATCGTAATGTGCACCACCGCAAAGACCGATGAAGAAGCTCGTGAGCTGCTCGCAGCTCTGGGCGCACCGTTTGCGAAGTAAGGAGGCGTAGAAAATGGCTAAGAAGGCAATGGTTCTCAAGCAGCAGGCAAAGCCGAAGTTCTCTACCCGTGCGTACAACCGCTGCAAGATCTGCGGCCGCCCGCACGCTTACCTGCGCAACTACGGTATCTGCCGTATCTGCTTCCGTGAGCTGGCTTACAAGGGCCAGATCCCGGGCGTAAAGAAGGCATCCTGGTAATTTAACCCGTGAAAAACAGCTGACAGAAGGCGTCTGACGCCGTCTGTTGACTGTTTCTCTATATCATTCATTTCTGTAAGTATCATCCCGCAGCCGGTCAGGCAGGTTTTGCCGAACCGGTTCGGAAAAGTGGAGAGAGACTCTCTCTAACTTCTGTAAGGAGGACAAAGTAATGCAGATCACAGACCCGATTGCGGATATGTTAACCCGCATCAGAAATGCGGGCACTGCGCGCCACGCGACTGTTGACGTCCCGGCTTCCGGCATGAAGAAGTCTATTGCTCAGATTCTTCTGGACGAAGGCTACATCAAGGACTTCAAGGTTATCGAAGGCGGCCAGGGCACCATCCGCATCACCCTGAAGTACACCGCAAACAATGAGAAGGCAATCACCGGCCTCAAGCGCGTTTCCAAGCCGGGCCTCCGCGTCTACGCTGGCGCACAGGAGCTGCCGAAGGTACTGCGCGGCCTCGGTATTGCCATCATTTCCACGTCTAAGGGCGTCATGACCGACAAGAAGGCTCGCGAGCTGAACGTCGGCGGCGAAGTCCTGGCGTTCGTATGGTAAGGAGGTACTGACTATGTCTAGAATTGGTAGAATGCCGATCACAGTACCGGAAGGCGTCGACGTAAAGCTCGACGGCAATACCATCACCGTCAAGGGCAAGAACGGCACCCTGACCCGTGATATCCATCCGGCTATGACTGTTGCTGTTGAGGGCAACACCATCACCGTAACCCGTCCGAACGACGAAAAGCAGAACCGTGCGCTGCACGGCCTGTCCCGCACCCTGATTAACAACATGGTGATCGGCGTAACCGAGGGCTTCAAGAAGGTTCTGGAAGTCAACGGCGTCGGCTACCGTGTACAGAAGCAGGGCAAGACGCTGACCATGAACCTGGGCTACTCCCATCCGGTCATCGTCGAAGAGATCGATGGTATCAAGATTGATGTCGAGGGCACCAACAAGATCATCATCTCCGGTCCGGACAAGCAGAAGGTCGGCCAGTTTGCAGCAGAAGTCCGCGAGAAGAGACCGCCGGAGCCGTACAAGGGCAAGGGCATCAAGTACGCAGACGAAGTTATCCGCCGCAAGGAAGGCAAGACCGGCGCGAAGAAGAAGTAAAGGAAGGTGTGCCTAAATGGTTTCAAAGAAAGACTCTAACAAGCAGCGTCTTAGACGCCATAAGAGAGTACGCGGCGCAGTTTCCGGTACTGCTCAGCGCCCGCGTCTCAATGTATTCAGAAGCTCCAAGAACATTTTCGCTCAGGTGATCGACGATGTTCAGGGCGTAACGCTTGCAGCTGCATCCTCCACCGAGAAGGACTTCAGCGAGTACGGCGGCAACAAGGAAGCTGCACGCAAGGTCGGCATGATGATCGCTGAGCGTGCAAAGGCTAAGGGTATCGAAGAAGTCGTGTTTGACCGCGGCGGCTACGTTTACCATGGCCGTGTCAAGGAACTCGCAGAAGGCGCCCGCGAGGGCGGCCTGAAGTTTTAATCGGAAGGAGGTTATTACATGGCTGGTAAGTATGATCGCGGCGAATCCGAATTTCAGGAAAGAGTCGTCGCATTAAATCGAGTATCGAAGACCGTCAAGGGCGGCCGTATCTTCAAGTTCGCGGCTCTCGTAGTAGTCGGCGACCAGAAGGGTACTGTCGGTTTCGGCCTTGGTAAGGCTTCCGAAGTTCCGGACGCTATCCGCAAGGGCATCGAGGACGCAAAGAAGAACCTGGTTAAGGTCAGCCTGAAGGGCACCACCATCCCGCACGAGGTAATCGGCGAGTTTGGCGCGGGCCGCGTCCTGCTGAAGCCGGCTGCTCCCGGTACCGGCGTTATCGCCGGCGGCGCAGTCCGTGCAGTCGTAGAAATGGCAGGCATCCAGGACATCCGTACCAAGTGCCTGCGTTCCAACAACCCGCAGAACGTTGTTTCGGCAACCATCGAGGGTCTGAAGGAACTGCGCGACGCATCCCAGGTTGCTGCTGTTCGCGGCAAGTCGGTTGACGAACTTTAATAAGGAGGGGTAGTTCATCATGGAAAACCTGAAGATTACCCTGGTTAAGAGCCTGTCCGGCAGAAAGCAGAAGCATATTGCCACGGCTCATTCCCTGGGACTCAAGACGATTAACGATGTAACCATTCAGCCCGACAATGCGCAGACCCGTGGCAAGATCGCTCAGATCAGCTACCTGCTCAAGGTCGAGGCTAACGCATAAGGAGGTGTAGAACATGAAGTTACAGGATCTCAAGCCGGCGGAAGGTTCTACCCAGCCTGCATACCGCAAGGGCCGCGGCGCTGGTTCCGGCAACGGCAAGACTGCCGGCCGTGGACACAAGGGTCAGTGGGCTCGTTCCGGCGGCGGTGTCCGTCCGGGATTTGAAGGCGGCCAGATGCCGCTCGCACGCCGCCTGCCGAAGCGCGGTTTCCACAACATTTTCGGCACTGAGAATGCAGTGGTCAATGTTTCCGATCTGAATAAGTTCGAAGACGGTGCAGTTGTCACTGTCGCTGACATGGTCGAAGCAGGTCTTGTCAAGAAGACGCTCGATGGTGTCAAGGTTCTGGGCAATGGTGAAATCACCAAGAAGCTGACTGTCCAGGCAGCTGCTTTCTCTGCTTCCGCAAAGGAGAAAATCGAGGCAGCAGGAGGAAAGGCCGAGGTGGTATAAGGTGTTTGAGACCTTAAAATCCGCCTGGCATGTGCCGGAACTGAGAAAGAAGCTGATTTACACAGCTTTCATTATCCTCCTGTTCCGCATAGGCTCCTCTATCCCCGTACCTTATATTGATATTACGGCACTGGCACAGTACTTTGATTCCGTATCAAACACCATGCTCGGCTTCATGAACGTATTTGCCGGCGGCGGCCTGTCGAATGCGACGATTTTCGCCATGTCCGTCACGCCGTATATCAACGCCTCCATCATCATCCAGCTGCTCACGGTTGCCATTCCGGCACTGGAGCGCATGGTCCGCGATGGCGGCGAGGAAGGCCGCAAGAAGCTCTCAGCGATCACCCGTTACCTCGGCGTGGCGCTGGGTCTTCTCCAGGGCTATTCCTATTATGTTCTGCTCAGAAGCAACAGCCTCATTGAGTACACCGACTTCTGGCATGGACTGGTCATTGTTCTGACTTTCACCGCCGGCACCGCGCTGATTATGTGGATGGGCGAGCTCATCACCAAGAACGGCGTCGGCAACGGCATCAGCATCCTGCTGTTCGCGGGCATTGTTTCCAGAGGACCGGCAATGGTTTCCTCCCTGGTTGAAATGATCCGCGGTGGCCTGAGCTGGGTTGTCGCAGCGCTGGTTGTTCTGGTTTCGCTTGCAATCATTGTGTTTGTCGTCTTCATTTCGGACGCCGAGCGCCGCATTCCGATCCAGTATGCAAAGCGCGTCGTCGGACGCAAGATGTACGGCGGCCAGTCGACACACCTGCCGATCAAGGTCAATGCCTCCGGCGTTATGCCGATCATCTTTGCCGCTTCGATCATGTCGCTGCCGGCAACCATCAAGATGATGGTCAATCCGCAGGCGGGCTCGCTGAGCGATACCATCTTCAACTGGTTTTCGTCCAATCATCCGGTTTACATTGTGCTGTATATCCTGCTGATCTTTATGTTCAGCTACTTCTATGCAGCGATTCAGTTTAATCCGATTGAAATTGCGAACAACCTCAAGAAGAACGGCGGATTTATTCCGGGCTTCCGTCCGGGCCGCCCGACCTCCGACTTCATCACCAAGGCACTTGGCAAGGTGACGTTCCTCGGAGCCATTTTCCTGAGCATCGTCGCGGGTATTCCGCTGATCGTCGGTGCACTCAATTCCAGCCTGAGCAGCGTCGCGCTGGGTGGTACTTCGGTACTGATCGTCGTCGGCGTCGCACTGGAAACCGTCCGTCAGCTGGAGAGCCAGCTCATGATGAGAAATTATAAGGGATTCCTTGAATAAAAATGTTGCAATTCCAGGAATAAGCGGCTATAATAGAGGAGATCGAGAAAATGAAACTCGTTTTATTAGGCGCTCCGGGCGCCGGTAAGGGCACACTGGCGGCTTACCTCATCGAGAAGATGGGCATTCCGTCGATCTCTACCGGCAACATGCTCAGAGAAGCAATCAAAAATCAGACCGAGCTCGGTCTGAGCGCGAAGAAGTACATGGATGCCGGCGATCTCGTTCCGGATGAGGTTGTCATCGGCATGATTAAGGAGCGCCTTGCAAAGGACGACTGCGCAAACGGCTGTATCCTTGACGGCTTCCCGCGCAACATCCCCCAGGCGGAAGCTCTGGAGAAGGTTGTACCGATGGACTGCGCACTGTCCATCGAAATCCCGGATGAGACCATTGTAGCTCGCATGAGCGGCAGACGCGTATGCCTCAAGTGCGGCGCAACCTACAATGTCAACAGCGAAGCGATGGCTCCGAAGCAGGAGGGGATCTGCGACGTATGCGGCGATGCGCTCGTTATCCGCAAGGACGACGCGCCGGAAACCGTACTCGCTCGCCTGGATACCTACCACAAGCAGACCGAGCCGGTCAAGGGCTTCTATGCTGATCTCGGCAAGCTGAAGAGCATTGAAATCGACAACGATTTCGAGCGCACCAAGAAGCTGGCCTGCGAAGCACTGGGGATTTAAACGAGATGATCAGATTAAAATCCAGCAAAGAGCTGGAATTTATGCGTCAGGCAGGACGAATCACCGCAGCGGCACGCGCCGCTGCGGCTCGTGCTGTCCGGCCAGGGGTCACCACAGGTGAAATCGATAAAATTGTACGGAGAACCATTGAGCAGGCAGGGGCAACCCCGTCTTTCCTCGGTTATGGGGGGTTCCCGGGAAGCGCCTGTGTTTCGATCAACGATGAAGTAATCCATGGCATCCCCTCGCGTTCCCGTGTCATTCACGAGGGTGATATTGTCAAGGTGGACGTCGGCGCGTATATCAACGGCTTCCACGGCGACTGTGCCGCCACCATCCCCTGCGGAGAGGTGTCGGAAGAGGCAAGAAAGCTCATCGAAGTGACCCGACAGAGTTTCTATGAGGGCATCAAGTTTGCCCGCAAGGGCAATCGAATATCAGACATTTCCCATGCCATTCAGACATATGTTGAGGCGCATGGCTTTTCGCTGGTGCGCGATTATGTCGGACATGGTGTAGGTGCAAAGCTGCATGAAGATCCCGAAGTACCGAACTTCGGGCAGCCCGGACACGGCGTGCGGCTTCTGCCGGGAATGACCCTCGCCATTGAGCCTATGGTAAATGTAGGAACGTATGCAGTCAAATGCCTGTCTGACGGCTGGACCGTCAAGACGAAGGATGGAAAGCTGTCTGCGCACTACGAAAATTCGGTTGCGATCACCGAAGGGGAGCCGTATATTCTGACTCTCCTGGAAAACGGAGAAGAATGGTGACACAGAGCACCGAACCCACATGATTTGAGAATTCCCGCGTGCGGCTGCGGACAGGAGATGCTGAATCCTGTCTTTTTTGCGCGGGGCCCAGGCAAATAATGCAGGGCTGTAGACTTCATTGACAAAGGGAGGAATTGAGATGCCGAAAGAGGACTTAATTGAACTGGAAGGTACCGTCATAGAGGCGCTGCCAAACGCTACCTTTAAGGTAGAACTGAACAATCCGGCCAAGCCGGTCATTCAGGCTCACATCTCCGGTAAGCTTAGAATGAACTATATCCGCATCCTGCCCGGCGATAAAGTAACCGTTCAGGTCTCCCCGTATGACCTGACAAAGGGCAGAATCACCTGGAGATCCAAATAAATTCCAGATTATTCACTCCCGGACAAGGGGTTTTCCTGCGTCCGGGCTTCGACACAACCTTACTATGGAGGTTATTCTAATGAAAGTAAGACCGTCGGTAAAACCGATTTGCGAAAAGTGCAAGATCATTCGCCGCAAGGGTCGTGTCATGGTAATCTGCACGAACCCGAAGCATAAGCAGAAGCAGGGCTAATTCCCAGTCAACCACACAGGAGGTGCGTTAATAATATGGCAAGAATTGCCGGTGTAGACCTTCCGAGAGAAAAGCGCGTAGAAATTGGCCTGACCTATGTCTACGGCATCGGACGGAAGCTGTCCAACGAAATTTTAGCAAAGGCCGGAATCAATCCGGATACCCGTGTTAAGGATCTGACCGAAGCAGACGAAATCAAGCTGCGTGAGATCATTCATGATTATACTGTAGAGGGCGACCTGCGCCGTGAAGTTGCGCTGAACATCAAGCGCCTGGTAGAAATCGGCTCGTACCGTGGCGTTCGCCACAGACGTGGCCTGCCGGTTCGCGGTCAGCGCACCAAGACCAACGCTCGTACGCGCAAGGGTCCGAAGAAGACCATTGCGAACAAGAAGAAGTAAGGAGGCGTACTGAAAAATGGCAAAGGCACAGAAGAAGGGCGCCGTTTCTCGTAAGCGCCGCGTAAGCAAGAACATCGAAAAGGGTGCGGCTCATATCCGTTCCTCCTTTAACAATACCATTGTCACCATCAGCGACCTGAACGGCAACGCGATTTCGTGGGCATCCGCCGGCGAAATGGGCTTCCGCGGTTCCAGAAAGTCCACCCCGTTTGCGGCTCAGACCGCTGCGGAGACCGCTGCAAAGGCTGCAATGGAGCACGGCCTGAAGACTGTTGAAGTCTACGTAAAGGGCCCGGGTTCCGGCCGTGAGGCTGCAATCCGCGCACTTCAGGCAACCGGTCTGGAAGTAACCATGATTAAGGATGTTACCCCCATCCCGCACAATGGCTGCCGCCCGCCGAAGAGAAGAAGAGTTTAATAAGGAGGACACAGACCTATGGCAAAGAACACACAGCCGATTCTCAAGAGATGCAAGACCCTGGGCATTTCTCCGGCCGTTCTGGGCGTTTCCAAGGAAACCAAGAGAAACCCGAAGCAGTCGAGAAGAAAGCAGTCTGAATACGCTCTGCAGCTGAATGAGAAGCAGAAGGTTAAGTTCATTTACGGCGTCCTGGAGACCCCGTTCAGAAGATATTACGAAAAGGCTGAGAAGATGGAGGGCAAGACCGGCGAAATGCTGCTCCAGCAGCTGGAGCGCCGCCTGGACAACGTCGTATTCCGTCTGGGCTTCGCTAAGACCCGCCGTGAGGCTCGTCAGCTGACCTCCCATGGCCATTTTACTGTAAACGGCCAGAAGGTAAACATCCCATCTTACCTCGTCAAGCCGGGCGACGTTGTCGCTGTCTGCGAGAAGAGCCGCTCTTCCGCTAAGTTCAAGGCTCTGATCGAGGAGCTGGGCTCTGCTTCCACCCCGAAGTGGCTGGAGCGCGAGAAGGACAGCTTCGAAGGTAAGGTTGTTGCACTGCCGCAGCGCGACGACATCGACTACGAAGTTGCTGAACACCTCATCGTCGAGCTGTATTCCAAGTAAGAATTGCCCTCATTTGTTTGTTTCATTATTTCGCCGACTGATAAGGAGGGTATCATTAAATGATCGAAATTGAAAAGCCCCGTATAGACTGCGAAAACCTTGCAGAAGATGGGTCCTACGGCAAGTTTGTCGTTGAACCGCTGGAACGCGGCTACGGAACCACTCTCGGCAACTCCCTTCGCCGCATCCTGCTGTCGTCCCTGCCTGGCACGGCGGCCAGCAGCATCAAGATCGCCGGCGTACAGCATGAGTTCTCCACCATTCCCGGCGTAAAGGAAGACGTTACGGAAATCGTGCTGAATGTCAAGGGCATTATTGCAAAGCTCTACTGTGACGGCCCGAAGACCGTCTATATTGAGGCAAGCGGGGAAGGCACTGTCACCGCTGGCGACATCCATTCCGATGGTGAGGTCGAGATCCTCAACCCGGACCTGCACATTGCGACGCTCATGAGCGACGCGCGCCTGTCCATGGAGATCACTCTGACCAATGGCCGCGGCTATGTCTCCGCAGAGCGCAACAAGCAGTATCAGACCGCTATCGGCGTGATCCCGGTAGACTCGATCTATACGCCGGTCTATAAGGTAAACTACACAGTTGAAAATACTCGTGTCGGCAACATGACCGATTACGACAAGCTGACGCTGGAGGTCTGGACCGACCGCACGATCACCGCAAAGGATGCAGTATCGCTCGGCGCAAAGGTACTGACTGACCACCTGTCTCTGTTTGTCGACCTCTCTGAGGAAATCGGTTCCCATTCCACCGTTGTTGAGAAGGCGGAGACACAGCATGATAAGGTGCTTGAGATGACCATCGAAGAGCTGGACCTGTCCGTCCGTTCGTTCAACTGCCTCAAGCGCGCCGGCATCAACACGGTAGAAGACCTCATCAACACTTCCGAAGACGACATGATGAAGGTGCGCAACCTCGGCAAGAAGTCGCTGGAGGAAGTTATCTTCAAGCTGGAGGCAATGGGTCTGTCCCTTGCCAAGAGCGAAGACTGATTTTTCACTTAAACCACATCCGCGGAACCCGGCGTTTTTTGCCGGGCGCCCCGCAGGGAATAGACAGACCTGAACCCAAAGGAGGTATTTTCTCATGGCCGGAAACCGTAAACTCGGCAGAACCACTGACCATAGAATGGCAATGCTCAGAGCAATGGTAACCTACCTGCTGGAAAACGGCAGCATTGAGACCACTGTTGCAAGAGCCAGAGAAGTTCGTCCTCTCGCTGAGAAGATGATCACGCTCGGTAAGAAGAACACCCTCGCATCCCGCCGTCAGGCAGCTGCTTTCATCACCAAGAAGGAAGTTGTTGCAAAGACCTTCGGCGAGCTGTCCGAGAAGTACGCTGACCGCAACGGCGGCTACACCCGTATCGTAAAGATCGGCCCGCGCCGCGGCGACGCAGCTGAAATGGCTATCATTGAGCTTGTCTGATTGAACTGATCTGACATCCAAAAGGGATTGTTTCGAGCGCATGCTATCGGAACAATCCCTTTTTTCTGTGTCGGTTTGCGCAGGCTTTTGTGTACGTTATGTAAAAAACAGAAAATCAGGGGGAATACCGGCTCATTTGTGCGATATCGCGTATTGAAACGGCAAAATGTCAGTGCTATAATCAATACATCATCAATTTATACAGTAAGGAAGTAGCTTCATGGCACAAAATCGTTATAAAAAGCTGCTGTCGAATACACTGGTATTCGCCATCGGCACATTTTCCTCCAAGGTGCTCGTGTTCCTTATGCTGCCGTATTATACAAACATCCTCAGTACGGGTGAATACGGCACGGTGGACGCGCTCATCAACGTCGGACAGCTGATGATCCCGATCGCATCGGTCGGCATTAACAACGCTGTCATCCGCTTCGGACTGGAAAACGAATCGGATAAGAAAACCGTGTTCAGCAATGGATTGTATACTATTCTGGCAGGCTTTGCGGTGTTGGCGGTCATCTCGCCGATTTTGCCACATCTGATGGACTTCATGTCGGGGTATACCATTGCGGTGCTCGCGTTCGTGCTCGCGTCCAGTCTGCGCACGCTGTGTATTCAGTTTGCGCTCAGCCTTGGCTACAGCAAGATGTATGCGGCCAACGGTATTTTGAACACGTTCCTGAATATTACGCTCAACATTCTGCTGCTGCCGCGCCTGCGCGTCATGGGCTATGTCCTGGCGAATATTATCTCTGATTTGGTTATGGGTCTGCTGTGCTTCTTTATGGCAAAGGAGTACCGCTATCTGCGTTCGCCGCTGAGCAAAACATATGACCGGCCGCTCGCAAAGCGCATGCGCCAGTATGCGCTGCCGCTTGTGCCGCAGACCGTATGCCAGTGGATCATCAACATGTCTGACCGGTATATGATTATTTTCTTCATCAATACCGAGGCGAACGGTCTGTATGCTGCGGCGAACAAAATCCCGAACATTTTGCTGATTGTTGCGAACCTGTTCGCGGACGCCTGGCAGATTTCTGCCGTCAAGGAGAGCGATCCAAAGGAACAGGTGAATTTCTTCAGCAAGGTACTCGGCGCGTATTCATCGATTGCCTTCATCGGCAGCTCCGGCCTGATTATGGTATCCAAATTTGTCATGACCTTCATGGTCGGCGATGACTTCTTTATTTCATGGCGCTTCATCCCGATCCTGACGCTGGCGACGACCTTCGGCCTGCTGTCCACCTTCCTCGCCAGTGTTTACATGCTCAAGCTGCGGAGCAAGAATTCGATGATTACAACTGTCATCTGCGCTGTCGTCAACCTGTCGCTCAATGCCATCCTGATTCCGCTGCTCGGCGGCATCGATCCGTTTTACGGCGCGCTCGGCGCAGGCATTGCGACGTTCATCAGCTATTTTGTGCTGTTCCTCATCCGCGCCATCAACACACAGCGTTATCTGAAAATCCGTTGGAATATCGGCAAAACCGTTACCAGTGTGCTGATCCTGTTCGTTCAGGCGCTGTATATGTCGCTCCAGGCACCGCTCTGGGTTGTCATTGTTCCGGCACTGTTTGTCCTGCTGTTTGTCATCAACGCAAGAGAAATTCTGCTGTCAGTCAACAAGCTGCTGCGCCGCGGATAACTTCGCAAATTTATGCGCCAATGGCAAAGTTTTGCTTGCATATGCGGCGTTGGCGTGCTATACTATTTAATAGTGTAAGAATTTCGATCCAAGGAGAGTGGGGCAACCCACTCTTTCTTATTGCTTTTGTTACGGAGGTAAAAATGACGGCAAAAGAAGTCTGCAAACGCGTTTGGGAAATCAGCGAGCCGTTTGCGCGCGAGATGGGCGTGACGCTGTGGGATGTCACCTTTGAAAAAGAGGGCGGACAGTATATGCTGACCATCACAATTGACCGCGACGGGCATACCGATATCGATGACTGCGAAAAGCTGTCGCGCGCGGTGGATCCGCTGCTCGACGAAAAGGAATTTGCGTCGCTTCCGCCATATACGCTGTGCGTATCCTCGGCAGGCCTGACGCGCAGGCTCAAGCGTCCGGAGCACTTTGCCGCCTTCCTCGGCAGCGAGGTGGAGGTAAAATTCTATCGCCCAATCGATGGCAGCAAAATTGCCGTCGGCACGCTGCGCACCTATGAAGACGGCTTTGTTACGCTCGAGGCGGATGGCCGCGTGACGGTCTATGAGCCAAAGGACATCGCAGCGGTGCGCCTGTCTGTAACCATTTAAATTTGTCCTCAATCGGGTATGGCGCCGCGCCATGCCGCACACAATAAGGAGTGAATACCAAAAACATGAACGCAGAATTTTTTGCAGCTCTGGAGCAGCTGGAAAAGGAAAAGGGGATTCCGGTAGATTACATGCTGGATCGCGTATGTCAGGCCCTGCTGACCGCGTATAAAAAGGACAACGACGGTCTGAAGTGCGATAATGTCTATGTCGAGCCGGATATGGACGAAAAAACCATTCATATGTATGTGGCCAAAGAGGTAGTCGATGAGGCGGAGGATCCGTTGACTGAGATTTCCCTCGAGGATGCAAAGAAAATCAGCCCGCGTGTATCGCTGGGCGACACCGTGCGCGTCGATGTGCAGACCCGCAAGTTTGGCCGTATCGCTGCACAGGCAGCCAAGCAGGTCATCATTCAGGGTATCCGCGAATCTGAGCGCGGCATGGTATACAACGAGTACAGCTCGCGTGAGCACGAGATTCTGAGCGCTGTTGTCAGCCGCATCGATCCGCGCAACGGCAACATCATTCTGGAAATGATCAGCGACGGCGAGAAGACGGAGGCTGTTCTGGCACAGAATGAGCAGGTTCCGGGCGAGGAGCTGCATGAGGGTCAGCGCATCAAGGTCTTTGTCGTAGAGGTACGCCGCGGCAACCACGGCCCGCAGGTTCTGATTTCCCGCACCCATCCGGGTCTGGTCAAGCGCCTGTTTGAGCTGGAGGTTCCGGAAATCCACGACGGCATCGTTGAGATCAAATCGATTGCGCGCGAAGCGGGAAACCGCACCAAGATTGCTGTCATGACGCATGACGAAAAGGTTGATCCGATTGGTGCCTGTGTCGGCCCGCGCGGCTCGCGTGTCGGCAGCATTGTCAATGAGCTGTCCGGCGAGAAGATTGACATCATCAAGTATTCTGAGGACACCGCGACGTTTGTCTCCGAGGCACTCAGCCCGGCAGATGTCATCAGTGCTGTTATGCTGCCGGATGGCAAGAGCTGCCGTGTCACCGTGCCGGATGACCAGCTTTCGCTCGCCATCGGCAAGGAAGGCCAGAATGCACGCCTTGCTGCCAAGCTGACCGGCTGTAAGATCGATATCGGCTCTGAGAGCGCTGCAAAGCAGCAGGAAGCCGAGGAAGATGATGACCTGATCGCAGACGAGGGCTAAAAAGGAGGCCGGCACAGTGCAGAAAAAGAAAATTCCGATGCGCCAGTGCGTCGGCTGCCGGGAAATGAAGCCCAAGCGCGAGCTGCTGCGCGTGGTTCGCTCGCCAGAGGGCGAAATTGCCCTGGATTTCCGCGGCAGGACCCCCGGGCGCGGCGCGTATGTCTGCCCGGACGCGGCCTGCCTTGCGCGCGCAAAGAAAAGCCATGCGCTGGAGCGTGCCTTCGGCATCTCTGTGCCGGATGAGGTGTATGACCAGCTGTCCCGGCAGCTGGAGGAGCATGCCGATGAATGACGTGCTGAGCCTGCTGGGATTGTGCCTGCGGGCGGGCAAGCTCGTGTACGGCGATGACGCGGTGGCGGATACCGTCGCCGCAGGGGATGCCCGGTTGCTCGTGCTCGCGGCTGATGCGGGCGCGAACATCAGCCGCCGTGCCGCCCGCCATACCGAAACGGCAGGCGTGCCCGTTCTCCGCATCACGGAGGACGCGGCGCAGATGGGCTGGGCAATCGGCCGCAGGGCAACTGCTATCTGCTGCATTACGGATATCGGTTTTGCAGCCTCCGCCGCGCAGAAGGCGGCGGAAGCGGACGCGCAGTATGCCGCACTCGCACAGCAGCTGAGTGAAAAGAAAACGCGCATCCAGTCGCGGCGCGGCAGGAAAAAGCCGCGCAGAAAGTCCGCCGGAGGACAGTCCACCGGCGGTGTGAACCAGTCAACCCATACGAAACGTGGAGGTGAACGCGCATGAGTATTGACAATAAATACCGTGTACATGAAGTAGCCAAGGATTTTGGCGCGAGCACAAAGGAAATCACCGATGTGCTGACAGAATACTCCCAGACCCCGAAAAACCATATGCAGGTTCTGGAACCGCAGGAACTGAACCTGATATTTGATTATATGACCAAGCACCATCCGGTGGACAATATGGAAGAGGTCCTGAGCAAGCAGGCAGCTGAGCGCAAGGCACCGACGACGCAGGTCGTCCGCCAGCAGCCGGCAAAGAAGGCCGCGAAGGGCGAGGGAAAAAAGGCAGAGGCAAAGAAGGCCGAGCCGCAGAAAAAGGCTGCGCCGCAGCCCGCAAAGGAAGAGGCAAAGCAGGCATCTGCCGAGCCGCAGAAGAAGCGCGACAACAACAAGAAGCGCCATCAGCCGGCAAAGCCGCATGAACAGCGCCAGATCCTGCGCCCGCAGGGCTCCAATGAGGAAGCGACCTCTACGGTCACGACCGACGAGAACAAGCAGCAGGGCAAAGGCAAGCAGATTCACCGCGTCGATACACGCGGCAGCGGCAATGTCAACCTTGCGCGCTACGATGAGCGCATCGATGCGCTCGTGCCGCAGAAGGCGGACCGCATGAAGCAGGGTAAGCAGAAGATCACCCGCAAGGCGGACTCCCGCAAGCAGTTCTCCAGCAAACGCCGTCAAGAGGAGCAGGAGAAGTTCAAGCGCTTACAGCGCCAGCAGCAGCAGATCAAGAAGGTTCAGCTCAAGGTCATGATCCCGGATGAGATCAATGTCGGCGAGCTGGCTTCCCGCCTGAAGCGCACGGCAGCAGACGTCATCAAGGAGCTGCTCAAGCTGGGTGTTATGGCGAACATTTCCCAGACCATCGACTTCGACACCGCTGCCATCGTCGCAGAAGAGATGGGCGCGAAGGTTGAGAAGGAAGTCTTCGTCACCATCGAAGAAAAGCTGTTTGACGAGAGTGAGGACAAGGAAGAGAACCTCGAGCCGAGAAGCCCGGTTGTCGTTGTCATGGGTCATGTCGACCACGGCAAGACCTCCCTGCTCGACTCCATCCGTAAGACCGACGTCGCCGCAGGAGAAGCCGGCGGCATTACGCAGCACATCGGTGCATACCGCGTCAAGGTCGACGGCCGTCCGATTACTTTCCTCGACACCCCGGGCCATGCGGCATTTACGTCCATGCGTGCCCGCGGCGCACAGGTCACCGATATTGCGATTCTGGTTGTCGCGGCCGATGACGGCATCATGCCGCAGACCATCGAGGCGATCAACCACGCCAAGGCAGCAGGCATTCCGATTATTGTCGCTGTCAACAAGATCGATAAGGAAAACGCAGATCCCGACCGCGTGCTCCAGCAGCTGACAGAGTACGAACTGGTTCCGGAGGACTGGGGCGGTGATACCATTGTCTGCAAGATTTCTGCAAAGTATGGCAAGGGCATCGACAACCTGCTGGAAATGGTACTGCTGACTGCGGATATGCAGGAGCTGCGCGCGAACCCGAATCGTCAGGCAAAGGGCACCGTCATCGAGGCCAAGCTGGATCGCGGCCGCGGCCCGGTTGCAACCGTCCTCGTACAGAACGGTACGCTGCATTCCGGTGATACCGTCATCGCGGGCAAGGCAGTCGGCCGTGTCCGTGTCATGACCGACGAGCGCGGACGTAAGCTGGAGAATGCAGGTCCGTCCGTGCCGGTTGAGATCATCGGCCTCGGCGAGGTACCGGATGCAGGTGATGTCTTCTACGCCGTCGACAACGAGCGCATGGCGCGTGAGCTGGTCGAGCAGCGCAAGGAGAAGGAAAAGGAAGAGCGCAACAAGGCAATGCAGAAGGTCACGCTGGAGAATCTGTTCGATACCATCCAGCAGGGCAACATGAAGGAGCTCAACATCATCATCAAGGCGGATGTTCAGGGTTCTGTCGAAGCGGTTCGCTCTTCGCTGCTCAAGCTGTCCAACGAAGAGGTTCGCGTCAATGTCATCCATGGCGCAGTTGGCGCGATCAACGAATCGGATGTCATGCTGGCAGCGGCATCCAATGCGATTATTGTCGGCTTCAATGTCCGCCCGGATCGCGTTGCGACCGATTCCGCACATCAGCAGGATGTCGAAATCCGCCTGTACCGCGTCATCTACGACTGCATCGAGGAGATGGAGCAGGCGATGAAGGGCATGCTCGATCCGAAGTTCAAGGAAGTCGTCGTCGGCCATGCCGAGATCCGTCAGACCTTCAAGGTCTCCGGTGTCGGCACCATCGCGGGCGCATACGTTCTGGACGGCAAGATTGTTCGTTCCTGCGAGGTGCGCATTGTCCGCGACGGTATTGTCATCCACGAGGGCCATTTGAATTCGCTCAAGCGCTTTAAGGACGATGTCAAGGAAGTTGCACACGGCTTTGAATGCGGCATGGGCATTGAAAATTACAACGATCTGAAGGAGGGCGACATCATCGAGTCGTTCGTCATGGAGCAGATCAAGCAGTAAGCAATCCGAACCGCGGGTGGGGTGCGCCGCATGTCGCCGCCCGCCCGCGGTTTTTTCGATTCAAAAAAGGAGAAGAATTTATGTCTCAGAGGAGCGAACGCATCAGCGAAGAGTTCCAGAAAGCACTGTCAGAGTGCATTCGTACCCTGAAGGACCCGCGCGTCCATGAGGCGATGGTTTCTGTCACCCGCTGCGAGGTGACCGGAGATCTGCGCTATGCCAAGGCATATATCAGCGTATATGGTTCCGACCAGCAGAAAAAGGACGTTATGCGCGGTCTGAAGTCGGCATCCGGCTTCCTGCGCCGCAATGTGGCGGCAAAGATCCAGCTGCGTTATGCGCCGGAAATCCTGTTCACGCTGGACGAGTCGATTACGCATGGCGCGCACATCAACGCCGTCCTGCATGAGCTGGAGGAGGAGGGGAAGCTGTGATCGGAACAGTATCCCGCGCCGCCGAGGTGCTGAAGGCGGCGGATAACATCATCATCCTGACCCACCGCCGTCCGGATGGCGATACAGCGGGCAGTGCGGGCGCGCTGTGCCTGGCACTGCGTAAGCTGGGCAAAAAGGCATTTGTCGCGCCCAACCGTGAGATCACGCGCCGTTATGCCGGTCTGATTGTGCCGTATGCGCCGTATGACGGCTTTGAGCCGGCGTTTGTCGTGTCGGTCGACTGCGCTGACCGGGGCATGATCCCGGCAGAAATGGCACAGTACGCACAGCGCGTCGATCTGGTCATCGATCACCACCGTTCCAATGACGGCTTCGGCACGGACAACCTCGTCATGGGTCACTGCGCCGCGTGCGCAGAGATTGTCTGCGCCGTCATCGAGGAGATGGGAATCTCGCTCGACAGCAGCATTGCCGAGGGTATTTATGTCGGTGCATCCACCGACACCGGCTGTTTTAAGTTTTCTAATACGACGTCCAACACCCATCGGGTCGCAGCGAAGTGCCTCGACGCGGGTGTGGACGGCGGAGAAATCAACCGCGCGCTGTTTGAGACCAAATCGCGCGCACGCTATGAAATCGAAGGTATGCTGTTTTCCGGCATGCGTTTTTACCACGACGGGAAGATTGCCGTCGCACTGATTACGCGCGAGGCAAAGCAGAAAACCGGCGCGGACTGGGATGACCTGGATGCAATTGCGGGGATCCCGCGCCAGATTGAGGGCGTAGAGGTCGGACTGACGCTGACCGAGCTGGACAATGGCGACACGAAGGTGTCTGTCCGCACGACAAAGGAGGTCGATGCCTCTGCCATCTGCACGCAGGTCGGCGGCGGCGGGCACATCCGTGCGGCGGGCGCAACACTGCACTGCGGTTCGGAGGAAGCCATCCGGCGCATGCTCGAGGTGACAGAAAGGGTGTATGCCGGTGAAACGGCGTGAATCGCGCTACAACGGCGTGCTGATTGTCAACAAGCCGCAGGATTTTACGTCGTTTGACGTCGTCGCCAAGCTGCGCGGCATGCTGCATGAACGCCGCATCGGGCACGGCGGCACGCTCGACCCGATGGCGACCGGTGTACTGCCGGTGTTTGTCGGCGGTGCGACCAAAGCGGCTGATATGGCGGCGGCGCAGGCAAAGGAATATGTTGCGGGCTTCGCGCTGGGCTATGCGACCGATACGCAGGACAGCACGGGCACAGAGACCGCGCGTTCGGACAGGCGCGCATCACTGCCTGCGGTACAGGCGGCAGTAGACGCCATGCGCGGCGAACAGATGCAGCTGCCGCCGATGTATTCGGCGGTCAAGGTGGACGGCAAGCGGCTGTATGATCTTGCGCGCAAAGGCGTGGAGGTCGAGCGCACGCCGCGTCCGATCACTGTGCACGAGGCGGAGCTGCTGGAATTTGACGAACAGGCGCAGGCCGGACGGCTGCGCTTTGTGTGCTCCAAGGGCACCTATGTGCGCACGCTGATCCACGATCTCGGCGAAGGGCTGGGGACTTGTGCAGTCATGACTGCCTTGCAGCGCACGACCTCCGGACGGTATACGCTGGAGCAGAGCCATACGCTGGAGGAAATTCAGCGCGCTGCGGATGCGGATGCCATCGAAACGCTGCTGCTGCCGACCGACAGCCTGTTTGCCGTTTATCCGGCGGTGCAGATCGATGATTACGGCTATGAGCGCGCACAGAATGGCGCGTTTATTGCGCCGCCGCATGTCACCGATCTGCCGATGCAGGCGGGCACACTGTGCCGCGTGTATTATCAGGGCGAATTCTGGATGCTCGGCCGGGTGGACAGACTGGAGCGCGGCGGTCTCGCGCTGTTTTATGAAAAAAGATTCCGGTAATGCCTGAGCAGAGCCGGGGGAAGAGGATCAACCAATCATGATAGAGAAAGACGCAAAGCGCGCCATTGCGCTGGGATATTTTGACGGGGTACACTGCGGGCATCAGGCATTGATGCGCCTCGCCGTGCAGCGCGCACAGGAAAACGGCGCGGTTTCCTCGGTGTTCACGTTCGACGTGCATCCCGATACCGTGATTACCGGTCAGCCTGTGCCGCTCATCACGTCGGAGGCGCGCCGCAGGGATGAAATCCGTGAGCTGGGCGGTGTAGATGAGGTCATCTTCGGGCATTTCAATGACGAGATGCGCAACATGGACTGGCGCCGCTTTGTCGACGATGTGCTGGTCGGCCAGTTCCACGCCTGCTGGATTATCACAGGCGAGAACAATCGGTTTGGCTATCGCGGGCAGGGCACGCCGGAGCGCCTGCGTGAGGAGTGCGTGCGCCTCGGCATCGGCTGCGACATTGTGGAGAGCGTGAAGATCGACAACATCGTTGTCAGCTCGACATACATCCGCCAGCAGATTGCAGCGGGCAATCTGGAACGCGCCGCACAATTCCTCGGCCATCCGTATACCATTGCGGGCGCCGTGCAGCACGGCCGCCGCGTCGGGCGCACGCTTGGCTTCCGCACAGTCAATCTTGCGCTGCCGAAGGAGATGCAGGCGCCGCCGTTCGGCGTATATGTCTCGCGCGTCATCGCGGGCGGGCAATCACACATCGCCGTGACCAACATCGGCGTGCATCCGACCTTCGGAGAGGGAGATGCCGCATGCGTCGAGCCGCACATTCTGGACTTTGACGGTGATCTGTACGGGGCGTTTGTCCAGGTACAGCTGCTGCATTTCCTGCGCCCGGAGCGCCGCTTTGATGACAGTGAACAGCTCAAAGCTGCCATTTCGGACGATGTTGCGCAGACCCGCGCATGGTTTGAAACTGCCAGAAAATGATACAAATGTTATCGCAATGTATGCTCTGCGGCCGGATGGCTGCGGGGCATTTTGCGTTTTTCGATAAAAAAACGCAAAAAAGGCGGGCGAATGCGCAGATTTTTCGCGTTTTGCCGCAAAACTTGCTTGAAATAGATGCGAAAATAGCCTATTATTATTATATGGCAGCCGCGCAACCAGTGCGCTGCATCAGACAGAAGGGGAATGGATATGCTTGGCATTGTTTTGGTAGAGCCGGAGATCCCACAGAATACCGGCAATATTGCGCGTACCTGTGCCGTCACCGGCTGCACACTGCATCTGGTTGGGCCGCTCGGCTTTGAAATTACGGACAGACAGCTCAAACGCGCCGGTCTGGATTACTGGCATCTGCTCGATGTGCGATATTACGATTCACTGGACGAATTCTGGGAGAAAAACCCCGACGGCACGTATTTTTATGCCACCAGCAAGGGAACCCAGCGTTATACTGACGTCACGTATCCGCCGGACGCCTATCTGCTGTTCGGAAAGGAGACGAAGGGTCTGCCGGAGGCCATGCTGGCGGAGCACCCGGAGCGCTGTGTGCGCATTCCGATGCGCGAGGGTGCGCGGTGCCTCAATCTGTCCAACAGCGCGGCTGTGTTGGTCTATGAGGCGTTGCGGCAGAATGACTTTGAAGGGCTGGTCAGCGCAGGACCGTTTCCGGAGATTTGAGAGGTAGCACAAAATGGAAAAAATTTGCATTTTCACAGATTCGACGTCCGATCTGCCGCACGAGCAGGCGGAACGCTGGAATATTGATATCGTCCCAATTCAGATTCAGGCGAACGGGAAGACCTACCGCGAGTATTATGACATCACGCCGGAGGAATATTGGAAGCTCCTGCTGGAGAGCGACGAGATACCGCAGACGTCGCAGATCAAAATGGAGGATCTGATGGCGCAGTACAAAAAGGCGAAGGCGGAGGGCTGCACGCACTGTGTCGGCGTCATCATCAACGGTGCAGGCTCCGGCTCCTATCAGACCGCGAACATTGTCCGCGACATGTTTTATGAGGAATGCGGGCAAGATATGGTGATCGAGCTGATCGATTCCGAGAGCTACACCTATATGTACGGCAATGTCGTTATCGAGGGCGCAAAGCTGCGCGAGGCGGGCGCATCGTTTGACGAGATTGTGCGCACCATGCGCCACAGCATCAAGTGCATGGAGGCATATCTCGGCGTGTACAGCCTGCGCCACCTCAAGAAGAGCGGACGCATTTCCGGCGGCACGGCGTTCGTCGGCGAAGCGCTCGGTCTGCGCCCGATTTCGCTCGTGCGCGCAGGCTCGGTTGATGTGTGCACGAAGGTGCGCGGCGACAAAAATGTCGTGCCGAAGCTGGTCGAGCTGGCGAAGAAGGAGGCGGTCGATCCCGCAGGACAGACGGCCTATGTGGTCTATGCGGCTGTGCCGGAGGAGCAGATTGCGCTTGCCGAGAAGCTGATGCTGGAGGCAGGCTTCGGCTCTGTCGAGCGCTATCCGATTGGTATGGCGGTTACGACAAATGCCGGCCCGCAGTCGATTGCAGTCATTTTTCGCGGAAAACCGCGCGACTGACCCGCAGCTCAGCTGAAAAAATCGCCGGATTGGGCATTTTTTAACAAAAGCATCTTGAAAACTACGCCGCAAGACGGTATAATTTTTGGGTGGAAACGCGCATATTTGCTGCTTTCCACGTATGACAGTACGTTGTTCCAGTTAATAAGGAGTGTTATACAATGGACTACAATAAGAAGAGTGTCGTAGACATCGACGTAAATGGCAAGAAGGTACTTCTGCGCTGTGACTTTAATGTTCCGATGGCAAAGGACGGAAGCGGCGTCATCACCGATGACAAGCGCATCCGTGCAGCCCTGCCGACCATCCAGTATCTGCTGGATAACAATGCGGCAGTTATCGCATGCTCGCACATGGGCAAGCCGAAGGGCGAGTGGAAGCCTGAGCTGTCCATGGCTCCCGTCGCAGCACGCCTGAGCGAGCTGCTGGGCAAGGAAGTCATCCTGGCGAAGGACATCGTCGGCGAGGACGCAAAGGCAAAGGCTGCAGCTCTCCAGCCGGGACAGATCCTGCTGCTCGAAAACCTGCGCTATGACAACGGCGAGACCAAGAACGATCCGGCATTTGCAAAGGCACTGGCTGACCTGGCCGGTGAGGGCGGCGTTTACGTTTCCGACGCGTTCGGCACCGTACACCGCGCACATGCTTCCACCGCAGGCGTTGCCGCTTACCTGCCGGCAGTTTCCGGCTTCCTGATCCAGAAGGAGCTGGAGATCATCGGCGGCGCACTGGCAGCTCCGAAGCGTCCGCTGGTCGCAATCCTGGGTGGCTCCAAGGTTTCGTCCAAGATCGGCGTCATCAACAACCTGCTTGAAATCGCTGATACCATTATCATCGGCGGCGGCATGGCATACACCTTCTCCGCAGCACAGGGCGGCAAGATCGGCGATTCCCTGCTCGAGGAAGACTGGAAGGGCTATGCGCTCGAGATGATCGAGAAGGCAAACGCAAAGGGCGTCAAGCTCCTGCTGCCGGTTGACACCGTGATTGCGGACAAGTTCGCAGCAGACGCAGACAGCAAGGTTGTCGCTGCCGGCGAAATCCCGGACGGCTGGCAGGGCCTGGACATCGGCCCGAAGACCGTTGAGGCATACTGCGATGCAGTTGCTGACGCAGGCACCGTCATCTGGAATGGCCCGATGGGCGTATTTGAGTTCGAGAAGTTCGCAGTCGGCACCAAGGCAGTTGCAGAGGCTCTGAGCAAGACCGATGCGATCACCATCATCGGCGGCGGCGACTCCGCAGCAGCCGTTCAGCAGCTGGGCTACGCGGACAAGATGACCCATATCTCCACCGGCGGCGGCGCTTCGCTGGAGTTCATGGAAGGCAAGGTTCTCCCGGGCATCGCATGCCTCGAGGACAAGTAAGTTTTCGTTCAGTCCGTCCCTGCAGCTGCGCGCCGCAGGGACGCTGAGATATAAAACGTTTCGGCACCTGTTGCCGATCAAAAAAGGATTTTTCTAGGAAGGGGAAAACCAATATGAATCGCAGATATCGCAAGACTATTATCGCTGGTAACTGGAAGATGAACATGACCCCGAGCCAGGCAAAGGCTCTGATCGAAGAGCTCAAGCCGCTGGTCAGCAAGGTCAAGTGGTGTGAGATGGTACTGTGCGTACCGTACGTAGACATCCCGACCGCTGTCAAGGCTGCAAAGGGCTCCAAGATTGCCATCGGCGCTGAGAACATGCACTTTGAGCCGAAGGGCGCTTACACCGGCGAGGTTTCCGCTGACATGCTGAAGGAATGCGGTGTCAAGTACGTTATCATCGGCCATTCCGAGCGCCGTCAGTACTTCGCAGAGACCGACGAGACCGTCAACAAGAAGGTCAAGGTCGCTCTGGAGAACGGCTTCCGCCCGATCGTCTGTGTCGGCGAGTCCCTGGACGAGCGCGAGCAGGACATCTGGTCTGAAATCGTCCGCAAGCAGGTTAAGTGCGCAATGCAGGGCGTATCCGTTGACGACGTCAAGAAGGTTGTCATCGCTTACGAGCCGATCTGGGCGATCGGCACCGGCAAGACCGCTACCGCTGACCAGGCAAACGAAGTTTGCGGCGCAATCCGCGACTGCCTGAGAGAGCTGTACGGCGCGCGCGCTGCACGTGCAATCACCATTCAGTACGGCGGCTCCATGAACGCTAAGAACGCAGCGGAGCTGCTTTCCAAGCCGGACGTTGACGGCGGCCTGATTGGCGGCGCTTCCCTGAAGCCGAACGATTTCTTCGCAATCATCGAAGCAGCAAACCAGTAATTTAACTGCACATTCCATCGGCGGGCTGTTTCATCTGTTTGAGCGGTCCGCCGATGTGCTTTTGCGCGCGGCACAGTGTCCCCCTTCCCACGCCGCGCACCGGAATTTTCAGAAACGAGGTTAATTATGAAAAAACCGTTAATACTCATTATTATGGACGGCTTTGGCCTGCGCACGAGCGACATGGGCAACGCAATCCATGCTGCAAATCATCCGAACCTGACCCGCCTGTTTGCGGAAAATCCGACCACGCAGCTCGGAGCCTCCGGCCTGGATGTCGGTCTGCCGGACGGCCAGATGGGCAACAGTGAGGTCGGCCATACCAACATCGGCGCGGGCCGTGTCGTCTATCAGGAGCTGACCCGCATCTCTAAGGCGATCAAGGAGGGCACGTTCTTCGAGAACGAGGCATTCCTCGGTGCCGTTGAGAACTGCAAGAAGCACGACAGTGCACTGCACATCTATGGCCTGATGAGCGATGGCGGCGTACACTCTCACATCGAGCACATCTGTGGCCTGGTCGACCTGGCAAAGAAGAGCGGCCTGACCAAGGTATTTGTCCATTGCTTCATGGACGGCCGTGATGTACCGCCGACCTCCGGCATCGATTTTGTCCGCCAGATGAAGGCAAAGCTGGACGAGGTCGGTGTTGGCAAGATCGCTACCATCGAGGGTCGTTACTATGCGATGGACCGTGACAACCGCTTTGAGCGCGTTTCCAAGGCATATGCTGCAATGGTATACGGCGAGGGCGAGTACAATCCGGATCCGGTTGCTGCAATGCAGGCATCGTATGACGCAGGCGTGACCGATGAGTTTGTTGTTCCGGTTGTCACCGCAAAGGATGCACAGATCAGGGAGAATGACTCCATTATCTTCGCAAACTTCCGCCCGGACCGCGCGCGTGAAATCACCCGCACCTTTGTCGATCCGGAGTTCTCCGGCTTTGAGCGCCGCAACGGCTGTTTCCCGGTTTACTACGTCTGCATGACGCAGTATGACGCGACGATGCCGAATGTCCATGTTGCGTTCAAGCCGCAGTCGCTGACCAACACGTTCGGCGAATATATCGCCGACAATGGCCTGACCCAGCTGCGCATCGCCGAGACCGAAAAGTACGCACATGTCACGTTCTTCTTCAACGGCGGCATCGAGACACCGTACAAGAACGAGGAGCGCGACCTGATCGCTTCCCCGAAGGTTGCCACCTATGATCTCCAGCCGGAGATGAGCGCATATAAAGTATGCGACAAGGTGGTTGAGGAGATCAAGAGCGGTAAGTTCGATGTCATCATCCTGAACTATGCGAACTGCGACATGGTCGGTCACACCGGTGTATTTGACGCGGCAGTCAAGGCAGTTGAGGCTGTTGATACCTGTGTCGGCAGAACGGTAGACGCTATCCTTGAGATGGGCGGCGTTGCAATGATTACCGCTGACCACGGCAATGCGGATCAGATGCTGGAGGAGGACGGTGTTTCCCCGTTCACCGCGCATTCGTGCAATCCGGTTCCGTTCTGTGTTGTCGGCCATCCGTGCACCCTGCATGAGGGTCGTCTGGCGGATATCGCACCGACGATGCTTCAGGTTCTCGGCCTGCCCCAGCCGGCTGAGATGGACGGCAAGTCTCTGATGGATTGATTCCCGTTTGAATTGACGATTTGCGGCAGATTGCGATTGCCTTCGGGCAAATTCGCGGTCTGCCGCTTTTTTTTTTGCGCGCCGGGCTGTCCGAAAACACGAAAAGGAGAACAGCATGAAACAGGCGATTGAAATTGTGGATGTAAACGGGCGCGAAATTCTGGATTCGCGCGGCAATCCGACTGTGGAGGTCGAGGTGTGCGTATGCGGCGACAACGGCATGTTTGTAGGGCGTGCCTCCGTGCCGTCCGGCGCGTCTACCGGGCAGTATGAGGCATGTGAGCTGCGCGATGGAGAGGAAACGCGTTATGGCGGCAAAGGCGTGCTGCATGCCGTGCATGCGGTCAACGGCGAAATTGTCGATGCCGTCATCGGCATGGATGCGGGAAACCAGCCCGAGCTTGACCGTGCCATGCGGGAGCTGGACGGCACGGAGAACAAGTCGCGACTCGGCGCGAATGCCATTCTCGGCGTCAGCCTTGCGGCCGCGCGCGCGGCCGCACAGGCATACGGCCTGCCGCTGTATGCATATCTCGGCGGTGTAAACGCGAAGACGCTGCCCGTGCCGATGATGAACATTCTGAACGGCGGCGCACATGCGTCCAACAATGTGGACATCCAGGAGTTTATGATTATGCCCGTGGGGGCGTCAGATTTCCGCGAGGCGCTTCGCCAGTGTGCGGAGGTATTTCATGCCCTGCGCGGCGTTTTGAAGCAAAATGGAACGCCTGCGGCGGGCGTGGGCGATGAAGGCGGCTTTGCTCCCAATCTGAAGAGTGATGAACAGGCACTTGAAGTGATTCTGCGCGCCATCGAACAGGCGGGCTACACGCCGGGCGCAGATTTCCTGATTGCAATGGATGCCGCATCGTCCGAATGGTATCATCCGGAGGACGGCGGGTATTATCAGCTGCCCAAGGCGGGTACGCACATGAGCCGTGCACAGCTTGTGGAATACTGGGCGCAGCTGGTGGAAAAGTATCCGATTATCTCGCTGGAGGACGGTCTCGCAGAGGAGGACTGGGAGGGCTGGAAGCAGCTCACCGACCTGGTCGGCAGCCGCGTGCAGCTGGTCGGCGACGACCTGTTTGTGACCAATACCAGCCGCCTGCACCACGGCATTGAAACCGGTGTGGCAAACTCCATCCTGATTAAGGTCAATCAGATCGGCACGCTGACGGAGACCATCGACGCGGTGACCATGGCAAACCGCGCGGGGTATACGGCGGTCATCTCGCACCGTTCGGGCGAAACCGAGGACACGACAATCGCAGACCTCGCGGTGGCGCTGAATGCCGGACAGATCAAGACGGGCGCACCGTCGCGCACCGACCGCGTAGCAAAATACAATCGCCTGCTGCGCATCGAGGAGGAACTGGACGGGCAGGGCCTGTATGCCGGGCGCAATGCATGGTTTAATCTGCACTGAGCTAAAAAAAGCAGGCAGGCCGTTCGGCCTGCCTGCACTGCTCACAGCTCGAGCAGCATGGTCAGATATTCGTTGGAATCGAGGAACACCTTGAGGTAGTAATTCAAAACCACGGTGTCCTCCGGCGCGCAGGCGCCGTCCAGAATGCATTCGGTTTTGACGTTCTCGCGCGTCAGCCCGAGTGCTTCGATGCGCGCAAGATTTTCCGGCGACGGGCTCGGCATGGTGTCGATACAGCAGATGCCGATGAGCGCGTCGCGCATTTTCCACAGCAGCTGCTGGCAGCCGCGCAGGTGGGCAACCTCGGATTTTTTGAGTGATTTGTTCATGCGCTCATCGAGCAGCACACTGACATTGCGGTCGAGCTCATTGATGCTCGCGCGCAGGTCGCGCAGGTCAGGGATGCGTCCGCGCAGCACGCGTTGTTCCAGCAGCGGAAGCATCGCCTTCTGCGCCTTGATAATGCTGTCCTTTGTGTGCGCCGCACCGCTGTACGGGCGGATGAGCATGTTGACGGCGAGCGCGATGGCGGTGCCGACGACGGTGTCGCGGAAGCGCAGCAGGCCGTAAAACAGGTTGCCTGTCGCAAGCAGGTCGGTCAGGCAGCAGCAGAATACGACACAGGCCAAACTGGTGGTGGAAGCCCGCATATGCAGCATGTTGCACACGACAATCATAATGATGACGCCCAGTGCACAGCCGATTGCCATATGTCCGGAAAAGACAAGGGAAAATCCCATGGCCAGCAGTGCGCCGACGAGGTTGCCGACCGTCAGGTCGCGCGCGCCTTTGAACGACGCGGTGATGGAGGATTCCATTGCGCCGAGTGCGCCGATGGCGAGAAACGGCGGATATTCGCTTTTGATGGCATAACCGGTCAGCAGCGAAAGGCCGACGGCAAGTGCGGTCTTAACTGTCCGCATGCCGATGTGGAAGGGCAGTTTTTTCTTGGTTGCAATCATCTTTTGTCACCTGTTATTCTCATGAAGCATACTCCAAACTTGGCTCATTATAGCACATTCGCGGCGTTCGTCAATCGGCAAATGTACCATTCGGATAAATCTTGGTGTATTTGCTGTGAAAATAGGAGAAAATGCAAGATGAATTGGGAATATTTCATGGAAAGATTGACAGATTGAAAGAATCTGTGGTAACATATAACTATTATAGAACAAAGATATGTTCGCAACCTTGCCGTGCTTTGACGGCGGGGAAAGTATCATATGACTACCCGCGGAGTACCGCGGCGACGAGAGGGAGTTTTTCGCAATGAAAGCCAAGAAGACTGATAACAAGAAAAAGATTGGCATCGGCGTTGCCGCTGCCGGTGCCGTCGCCGGTGCCGTTGTAGCAGGCGTTGCAGCATACCGTCACAGCAAGAGCGAGCAGGTTTATCATGAGGCGGAACTCAAGGCAATGAGCGAGCTGGATGATATGAACGCAGAGAACGAGAATGCATGCGAAGCCTGTGAGTGCGCAGATGCGTGTGCGGCAAGCGAAGAGACCTGCGAGGCTGCCGAGGAGCAGATGACCATGGAAGAGCCGGAGGCTGTCGAGGAGCCGGAAGAAGCTGCCGACGAGACGGCAGAGGAAGCTCCGGCAGAAGAAGCTGCTGAGGAAGCAGAGGAAGAGATTGAGGCTTCCGATTCTGACGAGGACTGATTCCCGTAAACCAATCCGGGCGGGGCACGCGTGCGCGGCGCTCCGCCTGCTTTTTGTGCAAAAATATATTTTTCCTGAGGAGCAAGAATACCTATGAGATATGAAGGCCGCGTATTTCGTCCGCCGAGTGAAGCCTACAGCCTGATCGTACAGGTCACCATCGGGTGCAGCCACAACGGCTGTACGTTCTGTGATATGTACAAGGAAAAGCAGTTCCATCTGCGCAAGCTGGAGGATGTGCTGGAGGATTTCATTCTGGCGCGCCGCGCGTACAGCCACATTGAACGCATTTTCCTCGCCGATGGCGACGCACTGATGCGCCGCACGGAGGATCTTGCAATTATTTTGCAGCATATCCGCGACACCATCCCGGAGTGCACGCGCGTAACCAGCTATGGCTCGCCTAAGAGTATCCTGACCAAGACGCCGGAGCAGCTCGCGCTGCTGCGCTCGCTCGGCCTGAAGATGATTTATCTCGGCCTGGAATCTGGCTGTGATGATGTGCTGACGCATGTCAACAAGGGTGTGACGGTGGATGAAATTGTCCGCGCCGGACAGATGGTCAAGGACGCAGGCATGAAGCTGTCGGTTACGGCAATCAATGGACTCGGCGGCACGGAGCTGTGGCGCGAGCATGCGCTGGGCACGGCAGATGCCTTTTCCCGCATGAAGCCGGACTATATCGGCCTGCTGACGCTCATGTTCGAGGGCGGCACGCCATTGCAGAAGGAGTGGGAGGCAGGCAAATTCCAGCTGCTGACCGCGCCGCAGGTAGCGCAGGAAACGCTGCTGATGCTCGAGCACATCGACAGCGAGGGCAGTATTTTCCGCTCCAACCATGCGTCCAATTACCTCTCGCTCAAGGGCACGCTCAACCGTGACCGCGATGCGCTGTGCAATACGCTGCGCCGCGCGCTGGACGGTGAGCTCGGCTACAAGAGCGAATATTACCGCGCACTGTGACGCCTGGTTTGTGTACAGAACAGTAATATTTTCAAAAGTCTCAGATTTTATCCATAAAAATGGAGATCTGAGACTTTTTTGGTGAAAAAATGAAGAACGTGGCAAAAAACTTTACAAACAATTCACTGTTTTGCCGTTTTCATTGTGCGCCGAGTGTGTTACACTGAAGACAACAAAAGAGAGGAGTGATGCCGATGGATTCAATGTCCCATACGACGGTAGCGCATTACCTGCTGGACTACGTGGAAAAGACTGACGGCATTTCGTTCGATAGAAAAGCATTCGTTTTTGGCAACCTGAAACCCGACCTGAAGGGCGAATATCTGACCAAACGGCACTATCCGTCCCTCATGTTTGAAGAAGTGATGCAGCGCATCCGCGATTTTGCATCCAAATTTTGCATCAGTGAAACCAACGACGCCAAGCTCAGCGAGGAGCTCGGTGTAATCTGCCATTATATTACAGATTTCTTTAGCTTTCCGCACAACGACGATATTTACGAACATGGACTGTTCGCACATTATGTATACGAAAAACGCACGAGCCTGACGATTTCCAAACGAATCGATGAGACCAAGTTTGACGGCTGGGTCAAGCCCCTGTTGGCGGACATCCCGCAGACACCGGAAGCCCTGATCGCTTCCATCTCTGAACAGCATCGGAGCTATGTCGCACAGCCGGAACACAGCATCAGCGATGATGTCTTCCACATCTGCCGCATTCTCACCACTGTAGTGATGTCGATGATCCGTATTACTTGCAATGTCTTTGCAGACCTTCCCTTTGGAGCATCGGCGCCGATTGCACAGCCGGCGTAACAAGCCTGTATCCGCCCTTCCAGCAGTGGGGCGGATTTTTTTGCGCTTTTTGCGGCGAAAATGCATTGACATCCCCCACAAAAAGGCGTATGCTGAAAGAGAAATAAATGACATATGTCAGAAACGGAGGCGCAACCATGCCGCGACCAACAAAATGCCGCCGCGTGTGCGGCCTGCCGGAGCATACGGTGTTCGGCCCTGCGGGGCAGGCACATACACCGGCGGTCACGATGACGGTGGACGAATATGAGACCATTCGCCTGATCGACCTCGAAGGGCTGACGCAGGAGGAATGCGCTGCGCAGATGGGCATTGCCCGCGCGACGGTCGCAGGCATCTGGACGCGCGCGCGCCGCAAGACGGCGGATGCTCTGGTCAATGGCAGGCAGCTTGTGGTTGCGGGCGGAAATTATGCCCTCTGCCGCCGCAGTGAACCGGGCTGCTGCGGTCACAATGCCGCGTGCCGCGGGCGCGTTGACCACATGGCGGTATTCCGCACTGACGAAGGAGAGAACAGCATGAAGATTGCAGCAACTTATGAAAACGGACAGATTTTCCAGCATTTCGGTCACACTGAGCAGTTTAAGATTTACACGGTGGAGAACGACCACATCACCAACATGGAGGTCGTCAGCACGGACGGCAGCGGCCACGGCGCGCTGGCGGAGTTCCTGAAAAAGCAGGGCGTCGGCATCCTGGTATGCGGCGGCATCGGCGGCGGTGCGCGCACCGCGCTGATGGATGCGGGCATTGCGGTATTCGCAGGCGCCAGCGGCGAGGCAGATCTTCAGGTCGGCGCATTGCTGGCGGGTATGCTTGCACCAAACCCGGATGTGACCTGTGACCACCACGACCACGGCGAAGGTCATTCCTGTGGCTCGTGCGGCAGCCGGGGAACCTGCGGCGGCCACTGCTGAGAATAAAAAGCAGACGCTTTTTAGGCGGTGCAACTTAGGGATTTTAATTCCTTGAAAAAGATTCGGCATAGTTTGGTATTTTACCGGGCTATGCCGATTTTTCATTTGCCGGGGTATTGAACTCCCCGATGCAGTTCCAGATGATTTTGATGCGCTGGACTCTGTGCCCATCTACACGCTCTGCTTTGTAAACGTAAATCTTCTCCACGAATTCCCTGATGATCTCAGCATCCAATTCTCGAATGTCGGTGTATCTTCTTACCAAGTCGAGGAAGTGATTTGCATTCAGGGATTCTTCTTTTTCCGCAGAAAGCAGATGCTTCAGTTCCTTGATGCGAGCCTCCAGCTGTTCCTGCTCGGCTTCGTAGTTGGAACTCATCTTCGCAAAACGCTCATCGGAAATTTTACCTTCCACGTTATCCTCGTAAAGCCTCTGAATAATCTTATCCAGTTTGGAGATACGCTGCATGGCCTGTTCCAGTTCTCGCTTTCCTTCACGCTGACTCTTGTTGAGTTCCGCAAGTGATTTCTTCGTGACCATTTCTAAGAACTCATCCTCGTGTTCCCTTGCAAATGCAGTAATTCGCTGAAGTTCACTCAGCAGGATTTCTTCCACCACCACATTGCGGATCTGATGAGAACTGCAACCGCCTTTAACCTTGCGGTAAGTGGCGCATACGAAATGCTCCTTGTCATGTTCCCAGCCTCTGTGCCTAACCTGATACAGCTTGGCTCCGCAATCGGCACAAAAGAGCATACCGGAGAGCATCGGCATCTCACCCATCGGTGTGAGCCTTCTGCGACCATCCCTGATTCTCTGAACAATATCGAAGGTTTCCTGGTCGATAATGGCTTCGTGGCAGTTCTCGAAAATCTGCCAGTTTTCCGGGTCATTCTTCTGAATCTTCTTGTTCTTGTAGGATTTACGATAGGTTTTAAAATTCACCAGATGACCTAACTCCATCTTTGCAGTTGCCTCTGTTCCAATGGCAAAACTCTACTATGCAGAGTTCAAAAAGCAGATGGAGGCAGACCCTACAAAGAAACTGCGTATTGCTGTCATTTACAGCTTCGCACCAAACGAAGAAGAATCTGATGGTATTATCGATGAAGAGAATCCGGAAGATACTTCTGCTCTGGATAAAAGCTCCAGAGACTTCCTTGATGAAGCCATCATGGATTACAACATGACCTTCCATACGAATTACGATACTTCCTCTGAGAAATTCCAGAACTACTACAAGGATGTATCTCTCCGTATGAAGAACAAGGAGCTGGATCTGCTTATCGTAGTAAATATGTTCCTGACCGGATTTGATGCCACTACGCTGAATACGCTCTGGGTAGATAAGAACCTGAAGATGCATGGACTGATTCAGGCATTCTCCCGTACCAACCGTATCTTAAACAGCATCAAGACTTTCGGTAATATCGTATGTTTCCGTAACCTGCAGAAACGTGTGGATTCCGCCATCTCCCTGTTCGGAGATAAGAATGCATCAGGTATCGTTCTCTTGCAGAAGTTCCAAGACTACTACTATGGTTATGTATCTGTCGATGATAAGCCGATGCCGGGATACGTGGATCTGGTAGCAGACTTGCAGGGCAAGTTCCCTCTGACCGAGCCACAAATTGTTGGTGAACAGAATCAGAAAGATTTCATTTCTTTGTTTGGAGCAATTCTCCGTATGAGAAACCTGCTGTCATCCTTCGACGAGTTTGCAGGAAAAGAAATCATCAGTGAGCGTGATCTTCAGGACTACCTCGGCAGATACCAGGATCTTCGTGATGAATGGAAACGCAAACGTGAGGAAGAAGGCGGTGATAGCACCGACATCACAGACGATATTGTATTTGAAGTTGAACTCATCAAGCAGATTGAAATCAACATCGACTATATCCTCATGCTCGTGAAGAAGTATCACGATACCCATTGTGAGGATAAGGAAGTCCTTATCACCATCAAAAAGGCTATCGATGCCAGCCCTGAGCTGCGTAGCAAGAAGGCGCTTATTGAAACCTTCATCGCAGGTATCAATGATGTTGAAGATGTCATGACCGAATGGCATGATTTCGTTGCAGAACAGCGTGAACAGGATCTGGTTGCCATCATCAAGGAAGAAAAGCTGAAAGAGGCTGAAACCCGTAAGTTCCTCGATAACTCTTTCCGAGAAGGTGAAATCAAGATTGTCGGTACGGACATCGAAAAAATCCTTCCTCCTGTCAGCCGTTTCGGTGGCGGTAACAGAGCAAAGAAAAAAGAAGGTGTAATCAGCAAGCTGAAAGCTTTCTTTGAGAAATACTTCGGTATTGGTGGTTCTGTTAAGTTCTCCGATGAACCGTAAGAGAAAAAGGTTATTACATACGATTTTGCTCCACAGGCACCGCTTATGGTTGCGGATGGAAAAACTCCGTATGGTGCAAAAAAGGAGGATTAAAGAATGGATTTTGATGCGTTAAAAAACTTATCAGCATCTTTCAAACCTATTGACATATCACGTATTGCTATGCCTGAACCGATATATCCTAAAATTGAAATGCCTGAACTTCCAATTATAGATCCGGAAGATACTATAATGGGTGATATTAAAAGGAAAATCGAGGAGCAAAATAATCTTACAACTCAGCAGATAAATATACTTGTTGAACAGAATAAACTGCTGGCTGATAATTATAATAAATTAAAGGAAATGTATGATGCTCAGGCGGAGTCATACAAAGCTGCTCAAGAGGATTTGAAAAGCAGTAGAAGATACAATACTATCATGATGATTATCGCAGCTGTCGCTATGATTGCTGCGATTACAGGCCCAATAGTAACGATACTCGTAAGTCAATAATAACGAAAATGACCACAACAGAGGCGATTGCCAATGCTGTGGTCATTCTTTTTGCTCCGCTTGAGGGCTGTCAGCACTCATATTTTACTTGTTCTGTAAAATCCCTGTGTTGAACGCCCTTTTGGGCGTCTGCTTTTTTGCGCGGATTACGTGGCGAGGTGCATCGTGCGGACGGCGTCCATCAGTTCGATCACCTCGGCAGGCAGGCTGCTGGTATCGGTGCCCAGCGTGCCCGAATAGCGGACAAAATAGCCGCTGTCGGTGATGGCAAAGCCATCGCGCTCGCTCTGTTTCAGTGTTTCTACGTCGGGATACAGCACGAATTTATCGGCATACGGCGTGAAGCCGAAGGGGCACAGGCTTGCACAATTGCCGCAGTCGTTGCACGGGCCGTCCAGATGGATGACCTTTTTCTGCAAACCGTCGATGAAATAATTTGCGCGGTTCGGGCAGACATCAACGCAGGTCGTACAGCACCCGCAGGCGAACGGCGGTGTCTGTCCGGCGGCAATTTTGCGCGGCTTGCGGCGGAGATGGTCGTCGGCCGTGCTGCGCTCTGCCAGCTCGCGGACACGCGCCGTGTCAATGCCGTAAAAATCCGGTTTGATGTTTGCGCACTTTTCCACCAGCTTGCGCAGGTTCTGATAGCCGTGCGGCTTGAGCAGGACAGTGGCGACGGTAATCGGATAAATACCGGTCGAATAGATTTTGTCGATGTTGTCGATGTCTGCGCCGCCGGAATATGAAATCGGCAGACAGCCTTCAAACGCCTCAGACAGCAGCGCCGCCGTGTGCATGGACAGCGGGAACAGCGCCTTGCCGGACATGTACATGTCCGTGCCCGGCAGTTCACCGTGCGTAATTTTGACAGGGAAGGTGTTGGTCAGCTTGACACCGAAGCGCAGGTCGAGCGATTCCGCGACCTCCAGCAGGCGGCCAATCATGGTGATTGCGTCCGGCAGCTGCATGTCGTGCTCAAAGTGCTCGCGGCCAAATTCCACGTCGGTATAACCCAGATTGTCCAGCAGTTCGCGCGCCTTGTCGTAGCCGATCAGTGTCGGATTGCATTTGACATAGGTGTGCAGCCCCTTTTCCCGCAGCATGTATTCGGCAATTGCCTGAATCTGCTCCGGCGGACAGCCGTGCATTGTGGAAATCGTGACATTGTTGCTGATGTGCGGCGAGATGGAATCGATATAGTCGTCATCTACCACATCGAAGATCATATCCTTCGCCTCCGCAATGCATGCCTTCCAGACCGGGGAGGAGGAGGCGTCCTTCATGGTTTCGATGAATGCATCGACCGATGGGCTTTTGATGCCCTCGAGGTCATAGCCGACCGACATGTTGAACACAAAGGCATCCGGTTCACCGAGCCGGAATTCCTTCAGCAGAATCTTGATGGCAATCCATGCCTTGATGTATTCCGCTGCGGCCTGCTCCGGACTGAGCTCCGTCGACCATTCCGTGTTGTAGGCTTCGTCGCGTACATAGATGCACGGGCGCTGGATGCCGAGCTGGTCGCCCCACAGCTTTTGTACCGTCTTGAGCTCGAAAAATCGTCCGCCTGCGGCATAGGCCGCAATCAGGTTTTGTGCGAGCTGGGTGTGCGGGCCTGCCGCCGGGCCGACCGGGCTGTTCAGCGTCTTGCCAAACAGCGGTGCATAATTGCGGAATACGATGATAGAAGTGGCAGGCACGCCGAACATTGTTCCCTTGAACCGGTATTCCTTCCATGCCTGGTCGAGCAGCGCTCGAAACGGGATTGGCTTCATTTCAATGCTCATATGGATACGCCTCCTTTGGACGTGGCTATTTGTGGAAAAAAGAAAGGGAGTGCTTCGGGCAGTGAGAGATGCACATGCCGCAGTGCAGGCAGGCATCCGGATCCATTGCCCACGATTTGTCCGACCGGCTGACGCAAATTGCTTCTGCCGGGCAGCCGCGCATGCACATGCCGCAGAAGATACAGGTTTCCGGGTCGAATAGGATATCACCATTCTGCAGGACAAGTGCGGTATATGGCAGCTTTTCCTTCGGCGCATACGGCGTGTTTTCCAGCGGCAGTGCGGTGCGCAGCTGTTTGTCGAGCGCATAATAGGCGCCTGCAATGGCCGGGGCAGTCGGAATGGATGTGATTTCGCCGCAGCCGACGGCGCCGAGCGCGAGTTTTTCTTTGTTCTGTTCGACGATGATCGGAATGATTTCCGGCGCTTCAAGCGCACGCGGTACGCGCAGCGAACCGTATTTGACCTTCGGAATGCCGTTTTCCAGCGGAAAGCGCTCTTGTATGGCGTAGCCCATGCCCATCAAAACACCGCCTTCAATCTGCCCCTCGACGTTGAGCGGGTTGATGGCGCGCCCGACATCGTGTGCGGCATAAATCTGGGAAATACGGCGCGTTTCCGGGTCGACGACAGCGAGCTGGGTCGCGTAGCCGTAACCGACATGCGAAACCGGGTTTTTCTTGATTGACCCCATCTTGTCGGTCTTGGCGAGATACGTGCCGAGGTATTCCTTGCCGTTCAGTGCTTTCAGCGAGCGGTAATTTTTGAGATCACGATTGAGCAGTTCACAGGCGCGGCGCAGCGCTTCGCCGGTGACGAGTGTCTGGCGCGAGCCGGAGGTCACACCGGAGTCGGGAGCGTTGATGGTCTCCGCCGGGACATAAACAATCTGACTTTCGTCCAGCTGTGTGCACTCGATGGCGACCATGGTCAGAATCGTGCCGAGTCCCTGCCCGATGCAGCTGGCACCCGAACGGATGTAGACTTTGCCGTCCTCGACTGTCAGGCGGCAGCGGCCCCAGTCGGCCAGACCGACGCCCGTGCCCGCGTTTTTCATGCAGCAGGCGATGCCGACGTGCCCGCG
>NZ_NHOC01000028.1 GCF_002157465.1 Butyricicoccus porcorum | reverse complement strand
AGATGTAGATGTGTATAAGAGACAGGGCTTTATAGTGACTGCTTTATTATGTGTACATCCAAGTAATGCTTAATTTCTCATCATCACAAGATAAATTGATGTAATAATGCGTATTATTCAGGCTCCAAGTATGTTGCCCTTCCTGCGGTTCTTTATAATGGTCTCATAAATTAAGACACTTTTTCGGACAGATTTTAATGAATCTGATATACTTAAACCAGTATGTAAGAAAGGAGCCATTATCATGTCCAGACAGAGAAGAAGTTTTAGTGCCAAATTCAAATCAAACCTTGTAATTGAGCTGCTTAAGGGTGAGAAAGATCTCAATACCCTGGCAGCTGAAAATAGCATCCAACCAAATCTGCTCCGTAACTGGAAAAAGGAGTTCCTGAACAATGCTTCGGTTGTGTTCGACGACAAGCGCGAGGAAAACCTCAAAGAAAAGCTTGCCGAAGAGCGAAAAGAGAAAGCGGAGTATGCCAAAAAGGTTGGTCAGTTAACCATGCAGGTTGACTGGCTCAAAAAAAAATCTGAAGAAATTTGTGGACCTGACTACGAGAGTAAGTTTAGTCCAAAACCTTTTGACGACTAAGGAAATTCCGGCTTCCGTTGGTGCCAGGTTGCTTGACATCAACCGTACAAGCATTTATTACACGGGCACCCCTATTTCAGATGAGGAACTGGCCTGCAAAGAGATCATTGATCATCTCCATACAGATAATCCCACTTGGGGCGCAAGACAAATGTCTGCACAGTTAAAAGCCCGTGGTTACCAGGTTGGGCGCCGCAAGGCAAGACGCTACATGAATGAGATGGATATTTACCCGATCTATCCAAAGATGAATCTTTCCAAGCGAATGCAGCAGGCGAAAGTATGTCCATATCTTCTTCGTAATGCGGTCATAGACAAGCCAAATCAAGCATGGTCTATTGACATTACATATATCCCGATCAAGCGCGGATTTCTGTATCTGACAGCCGTGATCGACTGGTATAGCCGTTGTATTGTCGGCTGGGAAGTGGATGACACACTTGATACCAGAATGGTTATCAGTGCCCTGAAAAAAGCTTTCAAAGTGGCAAAACCTCAAATCCTGAATTCAGATCAGGGTTGTCAGTTTACAAGTCAGCAATACATTGACTTTGTAAAGGAAAACGGCATCCGTCAGAGTATGGATGGAAAAAGTCGCTGGGCAGACAACATCATGATTGAACGCTGGTTCCGCAGCTTCAAGTATGAGGAAGCCTATCTGACACAGTACAACAACATCAGGGAAGCAAGAGCTGCTATCGGACAGTATATCCACATCTACAACTTTGAGCGGCGCCATTCTGCACTTGATTACCAAACACCGGCTGAATGCTACTATCCGGCAATGTTGATGCCATATGTAGCTTAGCATATATTGAATCTGGGGGAGTGCTCCACTGTTCTCCACATGTTCCTTGTAACTTGTCCACTATATCAGTTCATTATAAAAATCTTAGATTTTTGTCTTGACAACTGAGCCACTATACTTTCGGTTGATATTCTTCACCATACAATAGTGTCATTTGT
>NZ_NHOC01000009.1 GCF_002157465.1 Butyricicoccus porcorum | reverse complement strand
CGCATGACGATTGAACTCCGGCAGGAAGAGTATAACAGCAGCTGGGACACCGGAACGGACACCTCATTCGATGACACGGGCGAAGAAGCGGTCGATACCTGGGATGATATCMGCGAGCAGTTCTCTGAGGCATATGCGGAAATTGACCAGAAGTCGTTCTGGGCATATATGGCAGCACATAAGAAGAGCGATGTGCTGGATGAAGACGGCTATCTGATGATCGACCAGGCGGATTATGATGAAGAGGAGACCGGGATTCAGACAATATATGGCGACCCGGTGTGTGCCATTGATACGCGCAACGGCATTGTGATTGTCGGACTGAAGGGCGACGGCTATTCCGGCCGCATGGCGATTGTCAAAAATCCCGGGCAGGTACGGCTTGCTGTGTCGGATACGCTGGGCAGCTCGGGCAGCTATCTGAAGCAGATCTGTCGCAGCACCAATGCCGTGCTCGGCATCAATGCGAGCGGTTTTCTGACCCGGAAGGTACAGGCAACGGCGGCGATGTGTTTGGCATGGTTGTTTCCGGCGGGCGCACGGTGATTGACACGCTGGATACAAAGATGAAGGTCATCGGCATGGACAGCGGCAATCGGTTGAATATTTCCAGTACGTTGCCACGCGGCACGCGTGATGCCATGCAGTTCAGTCCGGCACTGATCGTCAACGGGAAACAACTCATCAGCGGTTCTTCCGGCTGGGGCTTGCAGCCGCGCTCGGTCATCGGGCAGACGAAGGACGGTCAGATGCTGCTGACCGTGATCGACGGGCGGCAGCCGGGATATTCCATCGGCATTACACTGGGCGATCTGACCGATATTCTGTATCAGTACGGCGCGTATCAGGCGTGCAATCTGGACGGCGGTTCGTCCGCTGTCATGTATTACCGCGGGCGCAACATCACGCGTTCTTCGGCGGTTACGCCGGACAAGGGGCGACACATTCCGAATGCATGGATTGTTGACGCAAATTGAACATCGGGCGATCAGGCAGCCTCTCGCGTTTGCGGGGGCTGTTTTGTGTCATGTGCGCGAGGATGACGCGACGCAGCGGCAGGAAGATGCCTGCGGCGGCGAGGTTGCACGCGAGATGTACCCATGCAATTGCCGCGCTGTCGGCGGGGATGCTCAGCCATGCAGGGCATATCTGCCGGATGATGAGCAGCAGAGGGAATACGGCTGCTGCGCCGATGACATTGAACAGCAGGTGCAGCAGGGCGGTCTGTCGGGCGGCGCGTCCGGCGCGCAGGCTGGCGAGCAGAGCGGTGACGCAGGTGCCGATGTTCTGTCCCAGAATGACCGGCACAACGCTGCCGAGCGAGAGCATGCCGGAGGAGGAGATGGTTTGCAGCAGCGCGATACAGGCGGACGAGCTTTGCAGGATGGCTGTGATGATTGTGCCCGCGAGAAGCCCCGACAGCGGGGAAGCGCACTGCGCGAGCAGACGCGCAAACAGCGGGGAATCGGAGAGCGGTGCGAGCGCATCCTGCATGTGCGCCATGCCGGTCAGGAGTGCAGCCAGTCCTGCGCCGATGGACAGAATCGGAGGACAATGCCTGCGCAGCAGGACGGGGAGCAGCACAGCGAGCGCAAGCAGCGGCTCGATGCCGTGGAATACGCCCATCCATCCGGCATGCAGCCCGATGTGGATGAAAAATGCGGTGGTACAGGTGCCGATGTTGGCACCCGCAATCAGGCCGGCGGCCTGCTCCGGCGTCAGCGCCCCACCCGCGGCGAGCCCGACGAGGACAACCGTCACGGCGGAAGAACTCTGCACCAGTGCGGTGACCGCTGCGCCGAGAGCCGTGGCGTGCCAAACCGAGGGCGCTGCCTGCATGAGGCAATGCCGCAGGCGGTCGCGCGACAGCGCGCCCAGCCCTGTGCACAGCAGCTCCATACCAAACAGGAAGACGGCGACCGCCCCGGCGAGCGCCAGCAGATGAAACCGTTCCATCTTTCCCACCTCCTGGAAAAATTTTACACTGCCAACCGGATTCGCGCGTGCTCGCGGACAATCCATGGCATGCTTATGGATAGAGTAAGGCAGCGCTGTTGCATCGGGAACAGTGTTGCCTTCCGCATCTTTGAAATATTTATGATGCAGGAGGTGAAAAATACGGCAAATACTGTTATACTGGTATCATCCGGTACAATCTCCGGCAGGCGGAGCCGACAGGTCGCGCAGAGTGAGCTGTATGCGCGTTCACTCGCGCGCTTTGGCGGCATTATGCTGCTGGACGGCGGCTTTGGCAGCGTGGAAACGCTGGCAGACCGTGCGGATGCGCTGCTGCTGTCCGGCGGTGGGGACATCCATCCGTCGTATTATGGGAGGCATATGACGGGCAAGGACGCGAGTGTAGACCAGAGGCGCGATGAGCGCGAATGGGAGCTGCTGCGGCAGTTCTGTGCGCGCAAAAAGCCGGTGTTCGGCATCTGCCGCGGGCTTCAGGTCATCGATGTCTTTTTCGGCGGGACACTGTTTCAGCACCTCGCCACCGCCTATGTGCATGAAAATACAATCCATACCGTCATCACATCAGAGGATGGCTGGCTGCGCCCGCTGCTCGGTGAGACCGTGCCGGTCAACAGCTATCATCATCAGGCGATCCGCACGCTCGGTGCGGGGCTGCATGTCTCGGCGGTCAGCGATGCGGACGGCGTGATTGAGGCGGTCGCGCACGATACGCTCCCGGTGCGGGCGGTACAGTGGCACCCGGAGCGCATGGTCGATGGTCTGTGCCGTGATACCGATGCGGAAATGGGGCCGCTGTTTGCGGACTTTCTGGCGTGCATTCCGCAGGACGGTACAGGATGAAAGGAACATAGAACAACATGGAACAGCAAATTCGTCAGATCAATCTGGAGGACGGCATGCCAACCGTCCAGCAGGCGCTCGCGCGGCTGCAACTGGAGGTACGGCTTGCCCGGAGGCAGGGCGTATGGGTGCTCAAAATCATCCATGGCTTCGGCTCAACCGGCAATGGCGGAAAGATCCGCGTGGCTGTGCGCCGGGAGCTGCCGGTCCTACAGCGCCGGGGACAGATTCGGTTTTTCGTTCCCGGAGAGAAGCTGACGATATTTGAGGAAGATACACGCAGGCTGCTGCAAATCTGCCCTGCTTTTCGCAGGGACCGCGACATTGACCGGCACAACAACGGCATTACAGTCGTCGTGCTGAGAGACAGGAAAGGATGAAGAAAACATGTTGAATCGGGCAAAGGAACAGAAGACAGACATCATCGAGCATCTGCGCGGCGGTGAGGGAACTGTCATCCGCAAGACGCTGCTTGCGCCGGGGGATTCCTTCGGCAAGTTTAAGATGTGCGCCGTGCTGACGCTGGAGCCGGGATGCACCATCGGCGAGCATGCGCATATGCCGGATGCGGAGTTCTGCTGGCTGCTGGAGGGCGAGCTGGTCATTGCGGACGGCGGTGCCGAGCACACCGTGTATCCGGGTGACGCCTGGATCTGCGGCGGCGGTGATTCGCATTACACAAAGAACTGTTCGGACAAAAACGCAGTCTTTCTGGCGATTGTCACAGAGTAAACTGCGCGGCGCGGGAGCATTCCCGCGCCGCTTTTTCGCGCATGAAAAAACCGGCTCGGACATGTCCGAACCGGTTTGCTGTTTCTGTGATTATTTTACAAGATATACATCTGCATACTTGATGCCGTACTGGTTGGCGATTTTGTTGTTGGCAACGAAGATGTCGATGCGCTTGCCCTTGATGGCGCCGCCGCGATCCTCGACCGTGTAGGTGCCCCAGCCTTCAATGTAAACCTTGGAGTACATCGGGAGGATGGAGGTGTCAGCCGCAATGGTGTGGTTGACGCGCGGGTTCTGCCGGAAGCTGTGGTGGAATCGCCTGCGTAGAACGTCAGCTTGTAGTTGCCCATGTAGGTTTTGCTGCCGGTGCTCGAGGTCGAAGCGCTCGGCTTCTTGGAAGCGTTGGTGGTGGTGCTGCCGCCGCTGGTCAGGTACTTATTGTAGACATAACCGGTCTTGCCGTTTGCGGTGACCTTGGTCCAGTTGCCGGAAGAGCCGGTCTTGGCGACGACCTGTCCCTTCTTGAGGACGGTGACGACTTTATAGCCGTTGCCCGCACCTGCGCGCACATTGACGCTGGTCGTTGCGGTAACGTTAGCAGCCAGAGCGCCTGCGGTGACGCTGGCCGTGAGCACGATGCCGGTGACGGCAACCATGATGCATTTCTTTAATTTCTGAAACATATGTAACTCCTTTTCAATCGGGGATGTGGTGAACACTCGGTATCAATTTGTTACGGTGATGTAACTGAACTGTAACCTATCTTACAGGACAGAGGCGGATTTGTCAAACCAAAATTGGAGATTTTCGAGAATTTCAGAGACCTTGCACAAGAAAAAACACAATAAATTGGCACATTTGGCGAAAAAACCGGCGATTTTGCCGAAAAAATAACAGCCCCCTGCGCGCCCGGAATTGTAACCAAAGCGTGCGGGGAGCTGTAACTGTTTTGTAATTTTAGCCGGATGGCACGGCGGTCAGCCGAACACGGTGCGGGCCGCATCGACGGATGCTTTTGCATCGCGGCAGTAAAAATCCGCGCCGATAGAGGCGGCATAGTCGGGGGTCAGCACGGCACCGCCGACCATAATTTTACCGGTATAGCCGCGGTCGCGCAGCAGCGAAATCGTGTCCGACATCGCGCCGAGCGTTGTGGTCATCAGCGCACTCAGACCGACCAGACGGACATCCTGCTCCAGCGCACAGTCCACCACAGTCTCCGGCGGCACATCGCGGCCGAGGTCGAGAATCTGGTAACCGTAGTTCTCCATGACGACCTTGACGATGTTTTTGCCGATGTCGTGGATATCGCCCTTGACGGTCGCAAGGATAACCTTGTCCGCTTTCGGCGTTTCGCCGCCCTGCTGTGCCATGTGCTGGCGCACGACCTCGAAGCCGGCCTTTGCACATTCGGCGGAGCGGATGAGCTGCGGCAGGAACAGCTTGTTCTGTTCAAACAGGTCGCCGACGGTGTCGAGCGCAGGAATCAGGTACTTTGCGACGACGTCGAGAGGGTCGTTGGTTTCCAGCAGCGTGCGTGTTGCGGCGGCGCAGTCGTCGCCGAGCCCCTTGAGGATGGCGGTCTGTACGTCGGGCGCATTGGAAGCGGCGGCCTTGGGCGCCGCGGGCACTTCCGCGGGGCGCTGTAGGTTTCAATATAGTGTACGCTGCCCGGGTCGCGCTGGTGCAGCAGATTGTGCACATCGACCGCCTCCATCATCTCCGGGATGTTCGGATTGATGATCGGGAAGTCAAGACCGTTTTCCAGCGCGATGGCGAGAAAATGCGAATTGACCTTGACGCGCTGCGGCAGGCCGAACGAAATATTGGACACGCCGAGGCAGGTTTTGACCCCCAGCTCCTGCTTGACGGTGCGCAGGGCAGACAGCGTGTTCATCGCGCCGGCAGGCTCTGCGGAAACGGTCAGCGTCAGGCAGTCGATGGCAATGCGCTCCGGCCCGATGCCATATTCCGCCGCGCGCGCGACAATTTTGCGCGCAATGGCAACGCGGCCTTCTGCCGTGGGCGGAATGCCATTTTCATCCAGCGTCAGGCCGACAACCATTGTACCGTATTTTGCGACAAGCGGCAGGATGGCATTCAGGCTTGCATCCTCGCCGTTGACCGAGTTAATCATGGGCGTGCCGTTATAACGGCGCAGGGCAGGCTCCAGAACCTCCGGATTGTTGGAATCGAGCTGGAGCGGAAGGTCAATACAGCTTTGCAGCTCTTCGATGACCTCGAGCATCATCTCGCGCTCGTCGATGCCGGGCAGGCCGACATTGACATCGAGCACATGCGCGCCCGCGTCCGCCTGTTCAATGCCCTGCTCCACGATATAGTCGATGTCGTGTTCCTGGAGCGCCTGCTTAAAGCGCTTTTTGCCGGTCGGATTGATGCGCTCACCGATGACACATACGCCATCTACCGGGACATAGCGCGTGCCGGAGCACAGCGCGGAGAGATGCTTTGCCTCCGGCGCATGGAATGCCGCCTCGTTCAGTACGGCGCGAATGCGGCGGATATAGTCCGGCGTGGTGCCGCAGCAGCCGCCGAAAATGGTGAAGCCGAGGGCAAGATATTTTGGAACATACTGTGCAAACTGTTCCGGTGTGATGTCGTACGACAGAGTGCCGGACGCAGCGTCGGGCAGTCCTGCATTCGGCTTGATAATCAGCGGGACGGACGCGACCGCGGCGAGCCGTTCGGCAATCGGAAGAATTTCCTTCGGGCCGAGAGAACAGTTGATGCCGATCGCGCTTACACCGAGTCCCTGGAGCGTCAGCGCAGCTGCCTCCGGCGGCACGCCGAGGAAGGTGCGCCCGGAGGCCTCAAATGTCATCGTTGTGAACACCGGCAGATCGCAGATTTCACGCGCGGCGAGCACGGCGGCCTTTGTTTCCAGCAGGTCGGTCATGGTTTCAATATAAATCGCATCCACGCCGCAGGCTGCACCACAGCGCACCTGCCGGGCGAAGATCGCATAGGCGTCGTCGAAGTTCAGCGTACCGGTCGGGGCAAGCAGCTCACCGATGGGGCCGATGTCCAGCGCGACATATTTCGCGCCGGAGGCACGCGCGTTGGCAACGGCGGCGGTGATGATTTCCTCTACGGTGTGGCCGCAGCCTGCGGTTTTCTTTTCGTTTGCACCAAAGGTGCACGTGATGACCATGTCCGAGCCGGCCTCGACGTACTGGCGTTGGATTGACGTGATGACCTCCGGATGATTCAGGTTCATCAACTCAGGCAGCGAGCCGGCAGGCATGCCGGCTTCCATAAGCATAGTACCCATGCCGCCGTCCAGTACGAGAAAATCGGATAAGATATGGGAATTAAGCTCCACAGTGGGTTCCTCTCTTTCTATAGGGACAGTCTGCGTACAGGCGGCAGGTGCCGCAGCCGCGCGCGCGCCCGGAAACCGGGTGCGCGGAAATGCCGAGCAGAGCGGTGACCGACTTGCCCGGCGTCAGAAGATTGGACGGCGTCGCGGAAAGCCCGATGCGGCGCGGTGCATCGCACAGCGCGAGCAAATCGCGCTGGAGATCAATCGGCAGGTCGCCGTAGCCGGGGGAAAAACGCCCGGTGACAAAATAGCCGTCCTGCCCGAACTGCATGCGGATTTCGTCCTCCGCCGCATCGCACACCTTCTCGATGGCATCGCCTGCCGCTGCGTCCAGCGCGAGCGCGTCCAGCATGCTGCGATGCCCGGTGCGCTGGATCTCGCGGTCAACCGCTGCGCCCAGCGTGGCGCACAGCACCGCCATGCGGTCACAGCCGTCCAGATGGCGGCGGATGTCATTGCCGGACAGCGGCAGCGCGTCCGGTGTGCAGACGATCCATTTCCAGCGCGGCTGAGCGATTTCCACAATGCGATCCATTGCCCGCTGAGCGGTTTCCACGATGTCCGCGTCGCCGCCGGCATGTCCCATGTAGCGCAGCACTTCTGCGCGGTCGAGTGTCAGGTTCATGCCTTATTAGACGCCTCCAGCACCTTGCGGATGCGGGTATAGATGAGATGCGCGACACGCGGATTATTCATGGTATACAGATGGATGCCGTCGACACCGCTGGCGATCAGGTCGATAATCTGGTCAACGGCATAGGCGATACCTGCGTCGAACAGTGCTTCTGGGTCATTTTCATAGCGGGAGACCATGTGCGCAAACTTGCGCGGCAGGCTCGCGCCGCAGGTGGAGACCATGCGTTCAATCTGCGCCTTGTTGATGACCGGCATAATGCCCGCTTCAATCGGCACGTTGATGCCTGCCAGCTTTGCGCGATCCTGGAAGGCGTAAAAATCGTTGTTGTCAAAGAACAGCTGGGAGATCAGATGCGTTGCTCCCGCATCGACCTTGGGGCGCGTGTTGGTGACGTCGGAAATCACATCCTCCGACTCCGGATGCCCCTCCGGGTAGCAGGCGCCGCAGATATCAAAGCCGCCGAAGTCCGCGATGAATTTTGTCAGGTCACTGGCATATTTGAAGTCGCCGGGGATCGGCAGATCCGGGTGCAGATCGCCGCGCAGGGCGAGCACGTTTTCAATGCCGTTTTCGCGCAGCTCGGTGAGGATGTCGGTTGCCTGCTGGCGCGTCGTGTGGATGGCGGTCAGATGGGCGAGCGGCTCGATGTGATAGATATTTTTGAGGTCGGAGGCGATTTTTGCCGTCAGGCTGCCTGTGCCCGTGCCGCCTGCGCCGTAGGTGACGCTGATGAAGTCCGGGTTGAGGTCGCTCAGACGCTCAATGGTGTCATAAATTGTGTCGATCTTGCTCGTTTTTTTCGGCGGAAACACTTCGAGTGAAAAAACGGTTTTTTTGGTCTGAAATATATCTGAAATTTTCATCAGGCAAACTCCTATACTTTAGTAGAATATGTCTTAGTATACCGCATGCGGCGGAAAAAAGCAAAACAGATTGCAGAATTGTGCAAAAAAACCTGAAACAAACTGCGAAAACCATGCAAGTGTCGAAAAAAGTCGTGCAAAACAGAAATTTTTCGTGCCTGTTTTCCTGTGGAAGATGCACAGGTGGGTGTACAATTGTGCAAAAGTGTGGTATACTATGATAAAGTTTTTGATGTTTGGCCGCCGAATTGAGGATTTTTGCGGCGTTCGGATAGATTTGAAACCAATTTTTTTTGACAAATACTGCACGGCGGAAGCGTGCAGCAGTGCTTTTCCGGTCAACCCGCCGGAGAGCCTGTTTGCTGTGCCTGCTTCAGAGGCAATGTGTGCTTCCGGCCTGTGCTTCATGCAAAGGAAAGTGATACGCATATTATGAAAGAAAAACTGAAGATTATCCCGTTAGGCGGACTCAATGAGATCGGCAAGAACATGACGGTTGTAGAGTACGGGCAGGACATTTTTGTTATCGACTGCGGCCTTGCATTTCCGGATAATGAAATGCTCGGCGTTGACCTCGTCATCCCGGATATCACCTACCTCCGCCGCCACAGGAACAAGGTGCGCGGCATTGTCATCACCCATGGCCATGAGGACCATATCGGCGCGCTGCCGTATGTGCTCAAGGAGCTGAATGTGCCGGTTTACTGCACGCGCCTTGTCGCGGGCATCCTGAATTCCAAGTTCGAGGAGCACCGCATGCTCGGCAAGGTCAAGATCAACTGCGTCAAGGCGGGCGACCACATCAAGCTGGGCTGCTTCAACATCGAACTGATTCACACCAACCACTCGATTGCGGATTCCGTCGCGCTGGCAGTCCGGACGCCGCTCGGCACGATCATCCACACCGGCGACTTCAAGATCGACGCGACGCCGGTTTCCGGCGAAATGATCGACCTGACGCGCTTCGGCGAGCTGGGCAAGGAAGGCGTGCTGGCACTGATGAGCGACTCCACCAACGTCGAGCGCTCGGGCTATACGCCGAGTGAGCTGGAAGTCGGAAAGACGTTTGAGGCGCAGTTCAAGGGCTGCGACCAGCGCATTATCATTGCCACCTTCGCTTCCAATATCTACCGCGTACAGCAGGTGCTCGATGCCGCCGCACACCACGGGCGCAAGGTCGCCATCTGCGGCCGCAGCATGGAGAACATCGCGCGCGTTGCGATGGAGCTCGGATACCTGACTGCACCGAAGAATGTGCTCATTGACATTGCGGACATCAACCGTTACCCCAAGAGCAAGGTCGTTGTCGTGTGCACCGGCTCACAGGGCGAGGCAATGAGCGCACTGTACCGCATGGCATTTTCCGGCCACAAGCAGGTGGAAATCGGCGCGGGCGACAAGATCATTATCTCCGCTTCCGCCATTCCGGGCAACGAGAAGTCGGTCACCAAGATGATTAACGAGCTGAGCAAAAAGGGCGCGGATGTCGTCTATGACCGCTCCGCGATCATCCACGTATCCGGTCACGCCTGCTGTGAGGAGCTCAAGCTGATGCTGTCCCTGGTCAAGCCGAAGTACTTTATCCCGGTGCACGGCGAATACCGCATGCTGCGCCGCCACGGTGAGCTGGCGGTACAGACCGGCGTCAATCCGCGCCATGTTATCATTGCGGATATCGGCCGCCCGGTTGAAATTACCGCGAAGACCGCACGCCTTGCCAATCCGGTTCCATCCGGTAAGGTACTGGTCGACGGCTTCGGTATCGGCGATGTCGGCACAGCAGTGCTGCGCGACAGAAAGCATCTGTCGGAGGACGGCCTGCTGGTTGTCGTTGTCACGCTGGACAGCGAAAGCGGCATTGTGATCGCGGGTCCGGATATCGTCTCCCGCGGCTTTATCTACGTCAAGGAAGCAGAGGATCTCATGGAAGAGCTGCGGCGCATTTCTCAGCGCGCACTCGATCGCTGTATCGATGAGCAGATTCGCGACTGGACAACCATCAAAGCAAACGTCAAAAACGACCTGTCGGAATTCCTCTACCGCAAGACAAAGCGCAGCCCGATGATCCTCCCGGTCATTATGGAAATCTGATTGCTGCGCCAATCGTGCAACAAATTTAGTTCTGACACCTATCCGAATCAGGAAACCGCAGATCCGCAGCATTTCGCGGATGGCAAATAAAAGAAAGGCTCCCGCCGATGTCTGACATCGGGCGGGAGCCTTTTGCTGTGTACGTGGATTATGCCTCCGGCTGCTGCGGGAGGTTTTTGATGTATTCGCAGATGCTCAGACCGGCAATTGCGCCGTCGGAGACTGCCTTAGCGATCTGGAGCACGCCGCCGATGCAGTCGCCTGCGGCAAACAGGCCGGGTACATTGGACTGATAATTGCGGTCGACCTGGATGCTGCCGCCGTTCATGATGACACCCATGCGTGCGGCAAAATCAGCCGCCGCCGCGATGCCCTGCGCGAGGAATGCGCCGTCAATCGGATGGTCGCCGCCCGTCGTGCGGATGCCGGCGAGCATGCCGTTTTCGCCGTAAAATTCCACAATCGGCTCGGTGACAATCGGCAGATCCTTCGGGAAACGGTCGGTTGTGATGGTCGCGCCGTTGGTGAACAGGCGCAGGTTGTTTGTCAGCGGACGCAGGTGGCTCAGCTCTGCGACCGCATGGTCGCCGCTGCCGATGACCGCGAGTGCGCGGTTGCGCATCAGGAAGCCGTCACACTGGGCACACTGGCTGACGCCTGCGCCGAGGAACTGCTCCACGCCCGGAATTTCCGGCACGTGGCGCTGCCGGCCGGTTGCAAGCAGTACGCTGTGACCCGACAGGACGCGGCCGGAGGCGGTGCTGACGCGGAAATCTTCCGTTTCCCGGATGGAAACGACCTCATCACTGATGACTTCAATGCCCAGCCGCTCGACCTGCGCGAGGCCGCGGCGGAACAGCTCGTCGCCGCTGATCGGTGCTTCCAGTCCGAAATAGTTTTCAATGCGGTGGCTCTGACCGAGCGCGCCGGAATCGCGTCCGATTACCACCGGAGTAAAACCGGCGCGGCGGACATACAGGGCAGCGGAAAGCCCGGCAGGGCCTTTGCCGACGATAATACAGTCTTTCATCATTGCTGTAAGTTCTCCTTTAATGTGCGGGGGGAATGCAGGCTTACTGTGCCTGCCCGGGCAGGCGGATGCTGATCTCGCCTGCCAGCATGGTGGAGCGCTGTCCATCCTGTTCGATGACAAGATGGCCGCTGGGATCGATGGCGACAGCAGTCGCCGGTGTTTTTTCGCCGTTCCGGATGACCGTGATCGGCTGGCCGAGAAAATGGATAAACGAACGGTAACGGTCAATGAGTGCCGCTGTGTCGCCGGATGCAATCAGCCGGTAGCACGCTTCCATGTGGTTGAAAAACGATGCGGCGAGCGAATTGCGCCGCACAGCATGCGGGGCAAAATCCTCCAGACAGCCGGCGATATCGCGGATCTCCTCCGGCAGCCCGCCTTCCGGCGTGCGGACATTGATGCCGACGCCGACAATGGCATAGGAGAGCTGTCCGGTTTCTGCCTCGACGGATGCTTCCGTCAGAATGCCGCACAGCTTTTTACCGTGCATCAGCACATCGTTGACCCATTTGATATCCGGCGTGAAGTTTGCGGTTTCCGCAATCGCTTCACTCAGCGCTACGGCCGCGGCGACCGTAATCATGTTGATGCGTTCGAGCGGCAGCGTCGGATGCAGCAGGATACTGATATAGATACCGCTGCCGGAGGGGGACAGGAACGAACGTCCGCGGCGTCCGCGCCCTGCGGTCTGGCAGTCGGCGATGACGGCATAGCCGTCCGGCAGCTCCGCTGCGCGCTGCTTGAGATATGTGTTTGTAGAATCGACTGTGGACAGCACGCACAGATTGCGCGCCAGTACGTCAGTTTTCAGCTCCATGACAATGCCGGCTTCTGAGAGCGTGTCACTCGTTTCCGCGAGGCGGTAGCCCTCTCCGGATACCGACTCGATGGGGAAGCCCATCTCACGCAGCGCTGCAATGGCTTTCCAGATTGCTGTGCGCGATACGCCCAGCTCACGGGACAGTGTACCGCCGGACACAAGCTGCCCGCGGTTTTGCTCCAACGTGCGCAATACATCATCACGAACCATAGGATCACCCTTTCTTTCCCATTTTTGGTGCGAATCTATTGTAATACAGATTTGAAAGCAGTACAATAGGTGAAACTGACAAATAAGACGAAATGGGGCATAAAACCATGGCGAAACAGGGCGATATCATCCAGAAACTGGCACAGACACAGGAGGAACGTCTGCTTCTGGCGCGCGTGCTGGAGAAAGCGGACATCTGCCGCGAGCGGTGTTATCCGACATATACCAGGTTTTTTGACCTGCATGAAGCAGAGCTGGCGCGGCGCCTGCTGGAGGCAGTTGGGGAGCGCGGAATCTTCTGGGGTGGCTATGACGGCGCGGAGCGCACGGTGCTCGCTTTTCTGCCCGATTGGATGGAGGAAATTCCACAGGAAGGCGAGGACTGCCCGCTGGCGGGCATCCGCTGCCTGCGGCATAAGAGCGATGTACTGACACACCGGGATTATCTCGGCTCCCTGATGGGATTGGGCGTGCGGCGCGACGGTATCGGTGATATTCTGGTCGGTGACCACGGCGCGGATGTTGTCGTGACGCGTGAGCTTGCGCCGTATCTGCTCATGCATTACGGCAGGGCAGGGCGCAAACGTCTGGAGGTCAGCGAGATTTCACTCGCCGCTCTGATGGTTCCTGAAGAGAAGGTCAGCTATATCCGCGATACGGTCGCGTCGATGCGGCTGGACGCGGTGACGGCAGCGATGTTCCGCTTGCCGCGCGCAAAAGCAGCGGATGCTGTGCGCGCCGGACGGGTGTTCCTCAATCAGATGGAATGCCTGCGCCCTGATCGCGAGGTCACGGTGCACGACCGCATTACGCTGCGCGGCATGGGGCGCGGCGAGGTGGACGGCATTCTGGGTGAGAGCAAAAAGGCCGCATTATGATATCGCTCAAGCGGTTCGGATAAAACAGGAGCAGGCAGCCGGTCGGCTGCTTGCTTTTGCTGTTCGGGTGTGATTGGAAAAAATGTTTGCGCGGAGTGCCGTTTCGGCAGAATCAGCCTCCGGCTGGTGATACAATAAAGCACACGCAGGAGGTGGACACCATGCGTGTAATCTATCTGGATGTCCTGCTCGTGCTCAATTTCTGTATGGATTACTGTATTTTGCGGGCGGCCTCTGCCATCGGCGGGCGCCCGTGCCCGGTGTGGCGGCTGTGTCTCGCGTCCGGTTTCGGCGCGGCATATGCCTCCGGGAGTGTGCTTGTTCCGGTGCTGGCTGCGCTGCCGGTGCGGCTGCTGAGCTGCGCGGCAATGGCAGGCATTGCGTTTTCCGCGCGCGGTGCCCGCCAGCTGCTGCGTCAGACACTGCTTGTGATGCTCGTGGCATTTGTATTCGGCGGTTGTGTGACAGCGCTGGAGCAGGTGAGCGGAACGGTACTCTCGGCGGGTGGTGCGTTATATGCACCGGTCTCGCGCAAGGCGTTGCTGGTTTCGGCGGCGTTGGCATATGGCCTGAGCGGAGTGATCTTCCGCAACCAGGCGCGCGAAAACCGGCCGCATGGGGAAACCATCCGCTTACGCTGCGGCGGAAAAGTACAGGAGGTCTATCTGCTGGTAGACAGCGGCAATACACTGCGCGACCCGGTCACCGGAAGGCCGGTATTCGTGCTGACACGCGCGGCAGCACTGAGAGTTCTGCCGGAGGAGGTGCAGTTTTTGCCGCTGCTGCTGGGAACGGACAACGCTGCCGAGCTGGTGCAGCGGGCACAGCAGAAAGGCGCAGGGGGCTGGAGACTGGTTTCATTCCGGAGTATCGGAGGCGGCGGACTGATGCCGTGCTTCCGGCCGGATGCCGTAACCCGCGAGGACGGGTCTGCCTATGACAGCCTGGCTGCCATTTCCGGCGCCGGCACAATTTGTGCCGGAGAGTATGACGGGTTGATTGAGCCCTGAGGGAAAGGAGCGTGCATAATGCCGCGAGTATGGCAAACGCTGCGCCGGTGGCTGATCCGGATCGGGCTGCTGCCGGATGAGGAAGGGATTTTTTACATCGGCGGTTCGGTGGTGCTGCCGCCGCCGCTGAGCGCACAGGAGGAAGCGGAGGCAATTGCGGGCTGTCAGGAGGGAGACCCGCAGTGCCGTGACCGGCTGATTGAGCACAATCTCCGGCTGGTCGTGTATATTGCGAAAAAGTTTGAGAATACGGGTATCAATATTGAAGACCTCATCTCCATCGGAACCATCGGGCTGATTAAGGCAATCGGCACCTACAATACGGACAAAAAGACCAAGCTCGCGACCTATGCGTCGCGCTGCATTGAAAATGAAATCCTGATGCATCTGCGCAAGGTATCCAGCCAGAAAACCGAGGTATCGTTTGATGAGCCGCTGAGCACAGACTGGGACGGCAATGAGCTGTTGCTGTCTGATATTCTCGGCACGGAGCCGGATTGTGTGATGCGCCCGGTGGAGGACGATGTAGATCGGCAGCTGCTGCGCCGCGCTCTGCAAAGCCTGCCCGAACGGGAGAAGACAATCATCTCCCTGCGCTTCGGGCTGGCAGACGGCGAGGAGCACACGCAGAAGGAGGTCGCCGACCGGCTCGGTATCTCGCAATCGTATATTTCCCGGCTGGAAAAACGGATCATCAAACGCATGAAGAAGGATATGATGCGATGGGTATAAAAGGACCGCCCGGCTCCGCGAGGAGCCGGGCGGTTTGCTGTGTGCGTAAGTACGGTTATTGGTTATATCGTTTCCAGATGTCCTGCGAATTTATCGGCAATCGCCGGAATTTCTCCCAGCCCCTTGAGCACAGTTCGCGTCTGCATGCCGAGCGCTTCCAGCTGACTCTTCCACGAATCGGCGTCATCGCCCGAGAGGTCGTTTCTGGCGTGGTCACCTGCGACAATCATGAACGGCATGAGCATGATTTTGTTCGTTCCGTTTGCCTGCAGCTGTGGAATGATGCTTTCCAGCGTCGGGTAACCTTCAACCGTGCCGACATGGACATTGGCATAGCCCTCGGTGCGGAATTTGCGCTCTAACTGGCAGTAAGCGGCGTTGGCAAAGTGGTCGGTGCCGTGTCCCATGAGCACCAGTGCTTCACTGTCGCGGCGCGGCGGAATGCTCTGCATCACGGCGTGTACGCAGGTGTCATAATCTGATTCCGACCAAAGCAGCGGCTTTGCGACACGGACACATGGGAACTGTGCCGCATCTGCAAGCAGCATTTCATATTCCACGCCCGGAATGACATGCGTGGACAGGCAGGTGATTGCGTCATAGCCCTGTGCAGTCAGCTGTGCAAACAGCGTGTGCGGGTCGGGGATGTCAATGCCGTTGCGCTCTTTCAGACGTTTGCGCACGATTTTTGAAGTAAAGGCACGGAATACCTTCTGCCCGCAGCGACGTTCAACCGCCTGTTCAATGCCTTCAATGGCAGGCATGGCCTGCGGGAATGTAGTGCCGAAGCTGACTACGACAACTGCATGTTTCATAAAAAAATACCCTCCGTTTTCCGATGATACTGCTGTAAACAGCATAGCGGAAAACGGGAGGGGTTGTCAATGGACGATTGTCTTCAAATTTGCCGCCGGATGCGGTCGAGTGCATTTTTCTCCAACCGGGACACCTGCGCCTGTGAAATATGGATTTCCTCGGCGACCTCCATCTGTGTGCGACCCTCAAAAAAGCGCAGGTTCAGAATGCGCTGCTCACGCGGCGTCAGGCGTTCGATGGCTTCGCGCAATGCAATCTGTTCCAGCCAGTGCTCGTCCGTATTTTTTGTGTCACCGACCTGATCCATGACACAGACCGCGTCACCGGTGCCCTCGAAAACCGGCTCGTACAGCGATACCGGATCCATGATGGCATCCAGTGCAAATACAATTTCTTCGCGCGGTACATCCATTTCTTTGGACAGCTCTTCCATGGTCGGTTCGCGCTGGTGTTCACGTACAAACGCTTCCTTCGCCTGCAAGGCGCGGTAGGCGGTGTCACGCATCGAACGCGACACACGGATGGTGCTGTTGTCGCGCAGATATCGTCGGATTTCGCCGATAATCATCGGCACCGCATAGGTGGAAAATCGTACATTTAAGTCTACATTAAAATTATCAATGGATTTAATCAGTCCGATACAGCCGACCTGAAACAAATCGTCCATGCTTTCGCCGCGGCCGGAAAAACGCTGAATAACACTGAGTACCAGCCGCAGATTGCCGGAAATCAATTTTTCCCTCGCTGCCCGATCGCCCCCCGAGCTGCGGCGCAGCAGTGCGTCAGTTTCCGCCGCTGTCAGCACCTCAAGGCGCGATGTGTTTACGCCGCAGATTTCCACTTTACTCTGCATCGTTTCGCCTCCCGAAAATGGTCAATCGATCTATTCACCATTATCTCCGCCGGGTGGGCAAAACATACTGCGGAAAAATTCATCCTTTCGACAGGAATCGCGTGTATTTGCAGGCAATTTGTGCGCGCAAAACAAAAGATCCCGAAATGCGGATTTGCATTCCGGGATTGGACTTACAGAAGCTCCTTCAGGCTGTGGAGTTCTTTATAGCGGAAGTCCGCTTCAGGGGCAGGCTCATTTGTGGTATTGAGCCAAAATGGGATCAGTCCGGCGGCATGTGCGCCGCATACATCGCGCTCAAACGAATCGCCGATAAACAGGGCCTCATTCGGTCTGACATGCAGCTTATTGAGACAGTCGTGGAATATTTTCGGATTGGGCTTTTCCACGCCGGCTTCTTCACTGGAAACCATCACATCCAGATAGCCTGCGATGCCGAGTGCGGCAATTTTGCGGTGCTGGATGTGTGCGGTCATGTCGGTGCAGATACCGGTGCGGATGCGCTGGTGATGCAGGCGGCTGAGCAGTTCGACCACACCCTCGCGCGGCTTGATAGAATGCAGCAGCGTGCTCCAGTAGGTTTCATACAGCTCGAGCGGTGTGACGACGGACGGAAGTCCCAGCAGCTCGAGCATGCGCTGGGAAATCAGTACACGGTTATGACAGGCTGCTACATATGGCAGTTCTTCCTTGAGCTGTTTGTCTGCCTGCTGATAGGCGAGCAGAAAGCGGCGGGCAGGAACATCAAACCGTGATTCGCCATATTCCGCCATTGCGCGCAGCGCGAGCTTGTGTGCGGTGGAAAAATCGTACAATGTATTATCTAAATCAAAAAGCACAGCTTTCAAAGCCATGGCTGTCACCTCGCATATGTTTTTTGCGGATTCCATTATATCATATTTTTTGCATAGAAACAGGAAAGAGAAAAAGTTTCCTGTTTTTTTTGCAGAAAATACACAAACCCTATTGACAGATACAGAAGGCGTGCGTATACTAACGTATGAACAAACATTCATATGTTCAAACTTCGTTTTACATAGGAGGGATCCGCATGGCAAGTAAGGTATATCTGCTGGAACATCTTGGCTGTGCCAATTGCGCGGCGAAAATAGAACGGGATGTTGGCAGGCTGCCGCAGGTGGAGGAAGCAAATCTTGTATTTGCGACCAGGCAGCTGCGCGTCAAAACGGATGCGCCGGACGGCCTGATGGAGCAGATTCAGGAGATCGCACAGTCGTATGAGCCGGATATCACCGTATCCGACCGCGACGGCGCGAAAAAGGAGCATGCACATCATCATAAGCATGCGCACGAACACCACCATGAACATGGGGAGGAATGCGGCTGCGGACACGACCATGTGTACGAGCACCATCATGAACATGGGGAAGAGTGCGGCTGCGGACACGACCATGCGCACGAACACCACCATGAACATGAGGAGGAGTGCGGCTGCGGACACGACCATGCGCACGAACACCACCATGAACATGAGGAAGGGTGCGGCTGCGGACACGACCACCATCATCACGATGATGGCGATGACCTGCCGCTCAAAAAATCCGGCACAGTCGGCGGGACGACAGTGACGTATACGATTGAAAATCTGGACTGTGCCAATTGTGGCGCAAAGATTGAACGCCGCATTCAGGCGATGGACGGTGTATCCGATGCTGTGCTGACCTTTGCTACCAAGCAGCTGCGCGTCACTGCGCCGGATCACGATGGTTTGGCGGAGCGCATGGTGCAGACTGCGCGCGCAATTGAACCGGATGTCAGAATCCTTGCGCCGCAGCAGGTGAAGAAACAAGTAAAATCGGATGGCAGCGACAAAAAGGAAGCGCGCAGACAAATGACAGAGCTTGTGATCGGCGCAATCTGCATGGTGCTTGGTCTGGTGCTGAAGTCCACTTCGATGCCGGCGACCTTTGTGATCTGTGCAGTTGGCTATATTATCCTCGGCCGTGAAATCGTCTGGACTGCGGTGCGCAATCTGTTCAGCGGCCATGTTTTCGATGAAAATTTCCTGATGACAATTGCAACACTCGGCGCATTTGTGATCGGTGAATATCCCGAAGCAGTCGGCGTTATGCTGTTCTTCTGCATCGGCGAGCTGTTTGAGCACCGTGCGGTCGAGAAGAGCCGGTCACAGATTATGGAAGCTGTTGACCTGCGCCCGGAGACCGTGCAGCTGGAGAGCGGCGGCATCGTTGAGACCATCCCGGCGGAGGAAGCTGAGGTGGGAGATATTCTGGTTGTCCGTCCGGGTGACCGTGTCCCGCTGGACGGTGTGGTTGTGGAAGGTGAGAGCTTCCTCGATACGTCTGCCGTCACGGGCGAGCCTGTCCCTGTCCGCGTCGCCGTCGGCGACGAGCTGGTCAGCGGCTGGGTCAATACCTCCGGTCTGCTGCGCATGCGCGTGGCAAAGCCGCTGTCTGAATCGATGGTAACCCGCATTCTGGATGCTGTTGAAAACGCGGCGGCAAGCAAGCCGAAAATTGACCGCTTTATCACGCGCTTTTCGCGTGTCTATACACCGATTGTTGTCGCTGTCGCGGCGCTGACGGCAATTATCCCGTCGATCTTCACCGGGGACTGGAATCATTGGGTTTATACCGCGCTGACCTTCCTCGTCATCAGCTGCCCGTGTGCGCTGGTGCTCAGTGTCCCGCTGGCATTTTTCTCTGGAATTGGCACGGCGTCCCGCAGGGGCATCCTGTTCAAGGGCGGCGCATCGCTGGAAGCGCTGGCAGAAATCAAAGCGGCGGCGCTGGATAAAACCGGTACGATTACCAGGGGTACGTTTACTGTTACAGTGATTGAGCCTGCGGCGAATCGGAATGCCGATCAGCTGCTTGCACTGGCGGCCTGCTGTGAACAGAATTCCACCCACCCGATTGCGGCAAGCATTGCAGCGGCTGCTTCGGAACGCGGGGTTGCGCTGAAAATACCGCATGAGGTGGAGGAAATTGCCGGATACGGTGTGCGTGCTGTTGTCGATGACAGCACGGTGCTGTGCGGCAACCGCAAGCTGATGGAGCAGAACGGCGTGTCTCTGCCGGAGCTGCCCGCGGCGGGCGGTGCAACGGTTGTCTATGTCGCGTGCGGCGGGCAGTTTGCCGGACGGCTGCTGATCGCTGACACGGTGAAGGACGATGCAAAGCAGGCAATTGCGGAGATGAAGCGCCTCGGCGTCACAGCGGCGATGCTGACTGGCGACAGCGCGGAGAGTGCAGACGCGATTGCCGCACAGACCGGCATTGATGCGGTCTATGCGCATTTGCTGCCGGAGCATAAGCTGGAGCGCCTGCGTGAAATTCGGGACAAATACGGCCCGGTTCTGTTCGTCGGTGACGGCATCAATGATGCGCCGGTGCTGGCGGGTGCAGATGTCGGCGCGGCGATGGGAAGCGGCGCGGATGCGGCGATTGAAGCGGCGGATGTGGTTTTCCTGACGGGCGAGCTGTCCGCTGTGCCGCAGGCGGTTGCGCTGGCAAAGCAGACGGCGCGTGTATCCAAGCAGAACATCGTGTTTGCACTTGCCGTCAAGCTGGCGGTCATGGTGCTCGGCCTGTTGGGGATTGCGTCGATGTGGCTGGCGGTGTTCGCGGATACCGGAGTTGCCATGCTGTGCGTGCTCAACTCGATTCGCCTGCTGTATCAAGAATAAATCAGACAGAACAACAGCCGGACTGCCGGGGGATTCCCATGGCGGTTCGGCTGCTTTGCGTTTGCGTGTATTTAGGGCGTATCTGAACAATCGAAAATTTTGACTATTCTACAAATACGGACTGCTTCTTCGTTCAAAACACTTGAAATCCGAACGAATTCCAGCGTGCTTTTGCCTCGTGCCAGTCTCGCCTTTGCGAAATATTCGTCATTTTCTTGGGTTTCAGACCGCGCCTAATTCTGGTGCCGGACGATGGAATATTCATCGCCGGGGCGGTAATAGGGACAGTTGTCGAACGTATCCTGAATGAAGTGACGCATTTCATCCTCATCCAGATCCTGTTCACAGACGGAATAGCCAAATTCCTCGTCATAAGTAAAATACATGCAGTCGTCGCATTTCGACATGAAGCAATCAGACTCCTTTGTTCTTGGAAGATAAAAAATGATTATGACTTGTGGAACACCCAGTTGTGCTGGATGAAATAGCTGGCAAAGAACAACGCGGTGTCCACTAATATTTTGATGAGCGTGAGCGGCAGGGGAAGGAAGGACAGCAGCCATACCAGCCCGCCGCTGGCGAGCATCTGGCACAGGAACAGTGCCAGATAGCGCAAGCCCTGTGCCCACCAGGCGTCCTGTGTACTGGAAAAGCTCCAGTTGCGGTTGAGTGTGAAATTCAACACGCCGGAACATACGCGCGCCCCGATGGTGGCGAGCAGGATGGCGCGTGCGGTGCGAGCGCGGAACAGGTGTGAGAACAGCGCGAACAGGACGATGTCCACGACAAAGCTGCCCAGCGATGCGGCGGCAAAGCGCAGCGGCATCGCATAGATGCGCGCGGAATCCGCAATCGGACGGAAGTGTGAGCTGCGGTTATCCTTTTCATAGATGGCTGCAATCGGGATATCATGCAGCGGAATGCCCTCCCGGGCGGCGGTGAACAGGACGTTCATTTCGTACTCGTATCGGCTTCCCGGGACGGATAGCGCGAACTCGAACAGAGATGCGGGAATGCCGCGCAGGCCGGTCTGTGTATCCGGGCAGGAAATACCGGCAGACAGCCGGAAAAACAGCGAGGAAAACCAGTTGCCGAAGCGGCTGCGTGCGGGGACGTTCCCGGTGGAAAAATCGCGTGTGCCGAGCACAATGCAGTCCGAATGCCGGGTGACCTCCTGCATCACGCGCAGGATATCGCGCACGGCGTGCTGCCCATCGCCGTCGGCGGTGACAACACCCGAAAGACCGGGGAATGCGGCTTGCGCCGCGCGTAAGCCGGTGCGCAGAGCCTCGCCCTTGCCGCGGTTGACAGCGTGATGGACAACCACACAGCCCATCGCCGCACAGCGGTCAAATAGCGCCTGCTCCGTACTGCCGTCGTCGATGACGACGATCTGTTCCACACCGGCCTGCTGTAATTGTCCGACGAGCGTGACCAGCGCATCGTCCGGGTCGAGCGAGGGAATGAGTACGGCGATGTTCATGCGTCCACCTCCATCAGCTGTCAAACAGGGACATGAATTCGACGCGCGGGACAGTAAATGTCCGCCCGTTCAGATAGGCGAGCGAGCCCGCATCAGTCGTGAAGTCGAAGCGCAGCTTGTAGGAGCACAGCGCCTGTGATTTGCGGTGATATTTGCGGTTCATATCGTTTGTGCCGTATTTGCTGTCGCCCAGCAGCGGGTGCCCCATATGTGCGAACTGCGCGCGCAGCTGGTGCGTGCGCCCGGTAATCAGGTCGCATTCGACGAGCGACAGCTCAGGCGTTTCGTTTATGACGCGGTATTGTGTGACCGCTGTGCGCGCGCCGGGAACCGGATGGTCGTGCACGCTGACACGGTGTTCGTTCTCGTGGCGCAGGATATAATTCTGGATGTGGCCTTCCCTGGGGCGCACATGCCCGCAGGTGACGCACAGGTAGCTCTTGTGTATCTCGCGGTCGCGGATCTTCTGGTTCATGACACGCAGCGCCTCAGCGGTTTTTGCCGCGATGACGATGCCGGAGGTGCCTCGGTCAATGCGGTTGCACAGCGACGGCGTGAAGGAAGCGGCATCGTTCGGATCCCAGCGCCCATATTGGTAGAGGTACGCATGAATGCGCGCGATCAGCGTATCCACCGTACCGCTGTCATCCTCGTGCACGACAAGCCCGGCGGGCTTGTTGACGAGCAGAATGTGGTCATCTTCATAGACGACGGATATATTGGGTTTGGCGGAGAGATATGTCGGCTGTTCTTTTTTCTTTGGCTTGCCGAAGAATTCGTCGTTGATATACAGCTGTAACAGGTCGCCTTCCTGCAAACGGTAGGCGAAATCTGTACGCTTACCATTGATTTTGATGCGCTTGAGACGGATATATTTGTGCATCAGGCCGCCGGGCAGCAGCGGCACGGCCTTTTCCAGGAATTTATTCAGTCGCTGTCCGCTGTCGTTTTTGGTGATTGTGAACTGTTTCACGGCGTCGGCCTCCTCTGGTTTTGTTCTGTTTTCAGTTTAAACGCAGGAAAGACAAAAAGCAATCTTTTTTGTGCGTACCGCTATACTTTGCACCAAAAATGTGCTATAATACATAAATCCAAAAAATGCGGGCGGGAATGCATTTTTTCTGTTGACAAACCGCATTTTTATGGGGTATACTAATAATTGACCGTCAGCGAGGATTGCTATGAAACTCGATTTGAAACGCATCGCGGTGACCGATGGGGAAACCATCCCGTTTTCCTACGACGCCGATCTCACGAAAGAGGAAATGAACGGAGAATACCCGTTCCGCACACCGGTTCATGTCGAAGGCGAGGTTCGGAACCATCTGGGTGTTCTCAATCTGCACGCAACCGTCCGCGCGCTGTATCAGACACAGTGCGCCCGCTGTCTGGCACCCGTCAATGTGGATCTCAATGTACCGTGCGACATGATTCTGTCCGCCGAGGTACAGGATGACGAGAGGGACGATATCTATCAGCTGGAAGGCGACAGCGTCGAGCTGGACGATATCGTGATTCCCGCACTGCTGCTGGAAGTCCATATGACTTACCTGTGTAAGCCGGACTGCAAGGGTCTGTGCCCGACCTGCGGCAAAAACCGAAACGAAGGTCCCTGCGGCTGTGACGGGCGGCAGATCGACAGTCGGCTGGCTGTCCTTCAGAAGCTCCTGGACAAGGATGACTGAAGACATGATTCCATCAAAAAAGTACTTTTAGGATAGACAGAGGAGGTGTTACCGAAATGGCAGTACCGAAGAGAAAGACTTCGAAAGCAAGACGTGATACGAGACGCAATAACGTATGGAAGCTTTCTGTCCCGGGCATGGTCAAGTGCCCGAAGTGCGGCGAAATGAAGCTCCCGCACAGAATGTGCAAGGCTTGCGGCTATTACAATGGTCGTGAGGTTGTAAAGGTTTCCGAGTGATTTCGGAGCACTTCAGCAGATTGACGAAGAAATAGAGAGGGCGGCCGCGGCTTCCTTCTCTATTTTTTTGCTGTCAGGCGGCAGGCCGCGCGTTTGCCGCGGCACCGTTCGCCTGTTTTCCCGCCGCGGTGCTTGACGGACACGCTGAGAAATGCGATAATCTCAGTAGAAGTGTCTGCGAAGAAACATGTATTAGAAAAGGATTGATGTTCCGGTGAAGCCGGGACAACGGCAGGGCGCTGCACCATGCCGCCCCTGTATAAATCCGCTGCAACGGATGTGGTTTGGAAGCATATCCGCAGGCAGAAAGGAGTATTCCATTATGGCAAAGCCAATTGTTGCAATTGTCGGACGGCCGAATGTCGGCAAGTCCCAGCTGTTTAACCGCCTGGCGGGCAAACGCCTGTCCATCGTCGAGGATACGCCGGGTATTACCCGCGACCGCCTGTATGCCGATTCGGAATGGCGCGGGCGCCCGTTTCAGGTCGTCGATACCGGCGGTATCGAGCCGAGCACGGACAACGAAATACTGAAATTTATGCGTATGCAGGCGGAAATCGCCATCAATGCGGCGGACGTGATTGTTCTGATGACCGATCTGCACAGCGGCATCACCGCAACGGATGAGGATGTTGCGACCATGCTGCGCCGCTCGCGCAAGCCGGTGGTGCTCGCGGTCAATAAATGTGACCGCCCGGGCAAGGAGCCGCCGGAATTTTATGAGTTTTACAACCTCGGTCTGGGTGAGCCGTATGCGATTTCCGCGCTGCACGGCTACGGTACGGGCGATCTGCTGGACGCCTGTTATGAATATTTCCCGGAGGAAGAGGGGAACGAAGAGGACAGCGAGTATATCAAGGTCGCTGTCATCGGCAAGCCGAATGTCGGAAAGTCTTCGCTCATCAACCAGATTTTGGGCGAGCAGCGCGTGATTGTCAGCAATATCGCGGGCACGACGCGCGACAGCGTCGATTCGCGCTTTGAAAACGAAAAAGGCAAATATCTGTTAATCGATACAGCGGGCATCCGCAAGCGCTCCCGCGTCGATGAAAAGGTGGAAAAATTCAGCGTCATGCGCTCCCTGATGGCGATTGAGCGGTCTGATGTCTGCGTCATCATGATTGACGCGACTGAAGGCGTCACCGAACAGGATACCAAGGTTGCAGGCGAAGCGCACGATGCCGGAAAGGCATGCATTATCGTCGTCAACAAGTGGGATCTTGTTGAGAAGGACGGTAAGACGATGGATCAATATACGCGCCGTGTGCGCGAAGGGCTGGCATATATGCCGTACGCACCGGTGCTGTTTTTGTCTGCGATGACCGGCCAGCGTGTTCCCAAGCTGTTTGATACCATCAATGCTGTTTATGAACAGAATGGCAGGCGTATCCCGACCGGCCAGCTCAATTCGCTGCTGGCAGAGGCGACGGCGCGCGTACAGCCGCCGACGGACAAGGGTCGCCGCCTGAAGATTTATTATATGACGCAGTCGGGGGTTCGTCCGCCTACGTTTGTATGTTTTTGCAACGACGCGCGGCTGTTCCATTTTTCTTACCAGCGCTATCTGGAAAACCAGATTCGTGAGGTATATGGTCTGGACGGCACGCCGATCCGCATGATTATCCGCGAACGCGGGGATAAGGAGAATGGCTAAATGGATTTGGTGGTCAATATTCTCGTCCTCGCTGTAGTGGGCTACCTGCTGGGCAGCATCAATTCAGCCATTCTGGTGTCCAAGCTGACCATGGGATATGATATCCGTACAAAGGGCAGCGGCAATGCCGGACTGACCAATGCATACCGCTGCATGGGCGGCGGCAGGACGCTGCTGGTACTGGTCGGCGATGTGGCAAAGGCTGCTGTTGCGCTGTATGTCGGCGGCATGCTGATGGGTGCTATGGGCAAGCTGATTGTAGGTGCGTTTGTCATACTCGGACATGTTTTTCCACTGTATTTTGGCTTTAAAGGCGGAAAGGGCGTGTTGGTTGGCGCGACTATGATCGCAATGTTCGACTGGCGTATTATCCTGATCCTGCTGGTGGTATTTCTCATACTGGTCGGCACCACGAAATGGGTTTCACTCGGTTCTGTGACAGCGGCAGCGCTGTTTCCGTTCCTGACCTATTTCTTTTACCGGGATATTCCGATGTTCGTGCTGACAGTTGCCATGGCAGCTGCGGTCATCTATATGCACCGCAGTAATATCGTTCGCATTCTGCACGGGGAAGAAAATAAGCTTACGCTGCACAGCAGCCGCAAATAATGGCGCTGCGCGGTGTACGATCAATACGGAGGAGTTTCTGCATGAAGATTTTTGTAGTCGGCTGCGGCGGCTGGGGTATGGCGCTGTCCATCCTCCTGCATGAAAATGGACATGAGGTCACCGCCTGGTCATTTTTTGAAGAGGAATGCCGTATGCTGCGCGAGGAGCACGGCAATGAGCGCCTGCTGCCCGGTGTAACGCTGCCGGAGGATATTGAGATTACCAATGACCTGACAGGTGCTGCGGAAGCAGATATTGTTCTGATGGCCGTGCCGTCGTTTGCGGTGCACTCGACCGCACAGCAGCTGTCGCACATCATTCCGCCGCAGACTGTGATTGTCAACGTCGGCAAGGGTCTTGACCGTGACAACGGCTATTGCCGCTTTTCTGAGACCATCACGAATGCGACAAATGGAAAAAATCCGGTTGTCGCACTGACCGGCCCGACCCATGCGGAGGAGGTTGCGCGCGGTATTCTGACTGCGATTCTGGCAGCGTCTGAGTCGCGCGCTGCGGCGACGCTCGTACAGCAGGCATTTATGAATGACCGATTCCGTGTCTACATCTCGCCGGATATCATCGGTGCAGAACTGGGCGGCTGCTTTAAAAATATCATCGCACTGGCAGCAGGTATTTGTGACGGTGTCGGACTGGGCGACAACTCCAAGGCAGCACTGATGACGCGTGGTCTGACAGAGATTGCGCGCCTTGGTGTCAAATTGGGCGGACGCAGTGAGACCTTTGCCGGATTGTCCGGTATGGGCGATCTGATTGTTACCTGCACCTCGATGCATTCGCGCAACCGCCGTGCCGGTATTAAAATTGGACAGGGCATGGATGCACAGCAGGCGATGAAGGAAGTCGGCGCTGTTGTCGAGGGCTATTATGCAACCGAGGCGGGCTATATGCTGGCAAAGAAGGAAGGCATTGACATGCCGATTACCTGCGCCATGTATGACCTGCTGTATCGCGGCAAACCGGTACAGGAATGCATCCAGAAGCTCATGGAACGCCCGCGCAAGAGCGAGATTGAAGACATCTGGAGATAATCATACAGACAGAGCAGCGGACACATGCCGGAATTTTATCGGCTGCGCCCGCTGTTTTGTGTGAAAATGAAAAATCTCCCTGCTGGGAGGGCGGTTGCTGAGAGCGCATATCTGGGGCGATTTGGCATGAAAAAAGCTCCCTGCGTGTTCGCAGAGAGCCAATTTATTCCCGTTGATATCAAATCAGATTGCGCGGGTAACCTTGCCGGAACGGAGGCCGCGTCCTGCCTGTGGCAGGCGAGCAAAGCGAGAGCGGGCCCCCGGCGAACTGAAATCAAGCGCGGCGCATGAACCGGAGGCAGGAGACCGGTGCCGAAGTCTCCGGCATGAAAAAAGCTCCCTGCGTGTTCGCAGAGAGCCAATTTATTCCCGTTGATATCAAATCAGATTGCGCGGGTAACCTTGCCGGAACGGAGGCCGCGTCCTGCCTGTGGCAGGCGAGCAAAGCGAGAGCGGGCCCCCGGCGAACTGAAATCAAGCGCGGCGCATGAACCGGAGGCAGGAGACCGGTGCCGAAGTCTCCGGCATGAAAAAAGCTCCCTGCGTGTTCGCAGAGAGCCAATTTATTCCCGTTGATATCAAATCAGATTGCGCGGGTAACCTTGCCGGAACGGAGGCCGCGTCCTGCCTGTGGCAGGCGAGCAAAGCGAGAGCGGGCCCCCGGCGAACTGAAATCAAGCGCGGCGCATGAACCGGAGGCAGGAGACCGGTGCCGAAGTCTCCGGCATGAAAAAAGCTCCCTGCGTGTTCGCAGAGAGCCAATTTATTCCCGTTGATATCAAATCAGATTGCGCGGGTAACCTTGCCGGAACGGAGGCACCGAGAGCAAACATTGACATGGCACGGAGTGCCGTTAACGATAGCCTTTACGCGGCGAACGTTGGGCTTCCAAGTACGGTTGGAACGTCTGTGCGAATGGGAAACCTTGATACCAAAAGTTACACCCTTGCCGCAAACTTCACACTTTGCCATCTTTCCTGCACCTCCTTATCTTTATCATTTGAGTAACGGATATTATAATACCACAACAAACAGAGAAATGCAAGAGCAATGGACAAAAATATTTGGCAGATATAAAAAAACAGAGCGGGCGCATTGCATTGACCAGAGGTATCCGTTATAATAATATATACAGTTGAGATATCATATATCCGTACTGCCGGGCTGGCAGAAACGGTGAGAGAAATAGGATAGCATAGGAGGCTGAAGGACATGCAACTGAAAGAATTCAGCGTAACACTTGGCCAGCTGATTACTGAGTTCAAATTTGAAATTATTTACGGCCCGGAAGGGTTTGAGAAAATTGAAATTACCACAGATGACGTCAACCGTCCGGGACTTCAGCTTGCCGGTTATTTTGATTATTTTGAACCAAATCGCCTGCAAATTATGGGAAAAGTTGAGAATACCTATGTAGAACAGTTTGAAAGTGAAAAGCGCTATGAAATCTTCGATCAGCTGTGTTCTACCGGTATTCCGGCTGTCATTATCACACGTAATATTGAAGTATTCCCCGAACTGGTCGAGGCTGCAAAAAAATATGACGTAGCCGTGCTCCGAACCAACGAATTTACGTCATCCGTGATGAACGCGATTGTCGCATCTCTGAAGGTTTCGCTTGCACCGCGCATCACGATGCATGGCGTACTGGTTGAAATCTACGGCGAAGGCGTGCTCATCCTCGGCGACAGCGGCGTTGGCAAGAGCGAGACTGCCATTGAGCTGGTCAAGCGCGGACATCGTCTGATTGCAGACGACGCCGTTGAAATCAAGCGTGTTTCTGACCGTACCTTGGTCGGCACTGCGCCGGAAATTATCCGCCACTTTATCGAGCTGCGTGGTATCGGTATTGTAGATGTCCGCCGTATTTTCGGTATGGGCGCCATCAAGGACACCGAACGCATCGACCTGATTATCAATCTGGAGCCGTGGGTAGAGGGCAAAATGTATGACCGCCTTGGCTTGGACAACCAGTATAATGACATCCTGGGCCTCAGCATTCCGTCGCTGACCGTTCCGGTACGCCCCGGACGTAACCTCGCCGTTATCATTGAGGTTGCCGCCATGAACCATAGACACAAGTCGATGGGCTACAATGCGGCAAAGGAGCTCAATGAGCGCATGATGAAGTCGATGGGTATGAACCAATAAAACGTTTGACACACCGCCTGACAGCTGCTTGTCAGGCGGTTTTTTACAAGGAGGATTGTATGAAAATTGTCGCAGATATGCACACGCACACCAATGCCAGCACACATGCATACAGCTCGCTGCATGAGATGGTGCAGGGCGCAAAACGGCAGGGGCATATTGCCATCGCCATCACGGATCATGGCCCTGCCATGGACGACGCGCCGCACTGGTGGCATTTTGGAGCCAATCGCCCGTTTCCGCACAGGATTGACGGAGTCTATGTGCTGTGGGGCATTGAATATAATATTCTGCCGCCCAACGGCGGCATTGATCCCATTTCCTTGGAGGCGGCAGAATCGCTGGATTATACGATTGCCTCGTTCCATGGGCCGTGCTATTCCCCGGCAGACCAGCGCGCACATGACCTTGCGCTGGATACCATTCTGAAAAATCCACTCGTCATGTGCTTCGGCCATCTGGGCAACAGCAAATTCCCGTTCGACAAGGAAAAACTCATCTCACAGTGCAATCAGTATGGCAAAATCGTGGAGATTAACAACAATTCCACACGCGTGCGCAAGGGCAGCTGGGAGAACTGTACAGAAATCGCAAAGCTGTGCGCAAAATACCGCGTGCCGATTATGGTCACATCGGATGCGCATTCGGAATTTGCTGTCGGGCAGGTGGATGCCGCGCTGGAGCTGGTGCAGTCTGCGGGTGTGCCGGAGGAGCTGGTTATCAATGCAGATGAAAACCGCCTGCGAAATTTCCTGCTGGAACGTAGGGGCATTGATATTTTTGCATGAGGATACCGAAGCGGCAGCCTTCCGACTGCCGCTTTTGTCATTTTGGTTGGATAGAAGCCTGCTGTCAGATCGGACGCAAGTCGGGTTTCAAGGGCTCTCTCAGATTTGGTATCATACGTGCGGACACACGGTCGATCGGTGTGTCCGTTTTTTGTTTGTAGAATATCACAGGATTAGAATAACATCAAAAAAACAACCCTGCATTCATACTGAATACAGGGTTTGATTTTGGAGCAGGTAACGGGAGTCGAACCCGCTTATGCAGCTTGGGAAGCTGCCGTTCTACCGGTGAACTATACCTGCGTATCAGTTTCGTAACATATTTACTATACCATATCTGGAATTCGGTTGCAAGTAAAATATAAATTTTTATGCGGCAGGGCACGGGAATTGCGCATGGAACTGTTGCTTATCGGCACGCTGTATAGTATAATACAAATCAAATAAAATTGTACAGTGAAGGCTGTATTGGAGGAGTATATATGGCAGCGCAGAAAGAAGACAGAAGAATTCGGCGCACAAAGCGGCTGCTGCGGCAGGCGTTGGCGGAGCTGATGAACGAAAAGGAGTTCAAAGATATCACAGTAAAGGAAATTACAGACCGCGCGGATCTGAATCGCGGTACATTTTATTTCCATTACACGGACACCTATGATCTGCGTGAAAAAATCGAGGATGAATTGGTACATGATTTTAAGGAGGTCATTTCCAGCTACAGTCCAACGCCGGAAAATTATTCTGCAAGGCATATGCTGGAGCAGGCTATGGGATATATTCAGGAACAAAAATTTCTGATTCGGACGCTATTTCACAGCAGCAGCGTCGGGATGGCCTGCAAAGCAAATTCACAGTGGTGATCGAGGACATGATTACCAGGGTGCAGGAGCAGCTGAATCTGAATGATACCGGCAAACAGGCAAAATATATCTGCCGGTTCTGCTCGAGCGGCATCATCGGATGCCTGAACATGTGGCTTCAGGAGGGAGAAGGCATGACCGGCAAGACGCTGGTTGACTGTCTGGATGATATGATTAACCGCGCGATTGTGATCTGAAGATCGTATGTAACCGGGGACGGCTTCTGTCGGAAGAGCCGTCCCTTTCTGCATCATTGCACCATTTTGTCGACCGTGTTTGCGGCATCCTGTACCGCCTGACTGACCATGCCTGCCGTTTTGTGCGCTGTGCGTGAGATTGTGCGTCCGGTGTTCGTTCCGGCGAGCGTATAATTGACTGCCATTACTGTTGCGGCAGCACCTGCAAATCCGGTGATGACACCAGTTAGAAAAGAACCTGTACGCATCGCTGCATTCCCCTTTCTCCGAGTCTGGTATCAGCATGCCCGTCGGACGCGAAACGTATGCAGGAAAATGCAGGGGATGGTTTCAAAATGTATATTTTTTGATAACTGGACAAAATATTTGGCGAAAACAGGCGCATCCTGTGCATTTCGACGGAAAGTTTGTCCGCATTTCGGTTTACAAAATCCGCCGTGCGGTATATAATAAAACACAAGAAAAAACTGCACCTTTAAGCCGTTCCCGTGAGTTCGGCAAGGCGTTCGGAACAGTAAGTGAAGAAGGGGAATTGGGTTCAAATTACCCACCTTTGGCTTTTCGGCTTCCCGCCTGTTTGGTGCGGTGAGCCGTTTTTTATTTTCCGATGGGAGGGGAACGGATGAAGCAGGTGAAAAAGGCGGAAATCATGGATGAAAACGCCATGCGGCGTGCGATTAATCGGATTTCATATGAGATCATTGAGCATAACCACGGCAGCACGGGGATTGTTCTGGCGGGTGTGCGCACGCGCGGGGTGTTCCTTGCCGAACGCATTGCGGACAAAATCGGTGAGGTGGAGGGCACACGCCCGCCTCTGGTTTCGCTGGACATCACCGCATTCCGCGACGACAAGCAGGGCGGTACCGATGCCGCACAGCTGCCGGTGATCGAGGATATTGAGCACAGCAGCGTGATTATAGTCGATGATGTACTGTCTACCGGCCGAACAGTGCGTGCGGCGATGGAAGCCGTACTGCATATGGGGCGCGCGCAGTGCATTCAGCTCGCCGCGCTCATCGACCGCGGTCACAGAGAACTCCCCATCCGTCCGGATTATGTCGGCAAGAATCTGCCGACCTCGCGTGCGGAAACCGTTCGCGTTTATATGAAGGAATATGACGGCAGGGATTGCGTCGCCATTCTGACTGACGCAGAAGCCGAACAGGAATAAGACACACACCAATCCACAGGAGGAAGAGATTATGTCTGTCAATGCACTGGTAAGCAAGATTCGCGAGAAAAACAATCCGACTGTTGCGGGGCTGGATGCCCGTCTGGAGTATATCCCGGACCATATCACCGAAAAATATGTTGCAGAGTACGGTAAGACGCTGAAGGCAGCAGCTGCGAGTATGATGGAGTTCAATAAGGGCCTGATTGACGCGCTGTGTGATATCGTGCCGGCGATCAAGCCGCAGGCGGCATATTATGAGCTGCTCGGCCCGGAGGGTGCGATTGTCCTGCGCGATACCATCGCGTATGCACACGAAAAGGGCATGTATGTCATCGCGGACATCAAGCGCAACGACATTGGTGCAACGGCAACCGCCTATGCACAGGCATATCTGGGTCGCAGCGAGGTCTGTGGCGAGAGTCTGCCGGTCTACGACAGCGACTCCTGCACCGTGAATGCTTATCTGGGTACGGACGGCATCAATCCGTTCCTGACTGAGTGCAAAAACCGCGACAAGGGCATTTATGTCCTCGTCAAGACATCCAACAAGTCTTCCGGCGAGTTCCAGAACCGCCTGATGGGTGACCAGCCGCTGTATGTCCGCATGGCGGAGAAGGTCGCGGAATGGGGCGAAGACCTCATGACGGAGTGCGGTTACTCGCAGGTCGGTGCGGTTGTCGGTGCAACCTATCCGGAGGAGCAGAAGATCATCCGCAAGATTATCCCGCACAGCTACTTCCTCGTACCGGGCTACGGCGCACAGGGCGCAACCGCAAAGGATATTGCCAATGCGTTTAATGACGACGGCCTGGGCGCAATTGTCAACTCTTCCCGCGGCATCATGTGTGCATGGAAGAAGTGCGACCTCGATTATCAGGAAGCCGCGCGTCAGGAAGCAATCCGCATGCGCGATGATATCGTAAGCGCAATCCGCTGATCTGCGGACAGCATCTTAATTTCAGTTTGTTAAAGTTTTTTTCACATAGAAGATAAGGAGTGTATGGAACCTTGAAGAAAGCCTATCTCCTGCTGGCTGACGGCACGCTGTTTGAAGGCGTAAGCGTCGGTGCAGAGGGCGCATCTATTGCGGAAATCGTGTTCAATACCGGCATGGCGGGCTATCAGGAAGTGCTGACCGACCCGTCCTATTACGGACAGAGCGTCTGCATGACCTATCCGCTCATCGGCAACTATGGCCTGAATGCAGACGACTTTGAGTCGCGCAAGTGCTGGGTTTCCGGCTTTATCATGCGCGAAGCGTGCGATTATCCGTCCAACTGGCGCTGTGACCGTTCGCTGGATGCCTACCTGAAGAAGGAAGGCGTTGTCGGCCTGGCGGGGATTGATACCCGCCGCCTGACCCGTATTCTGCGCAACAGCGGTGTTATGAACGGAATCCTCTATTCCGAAAGCCATGAGCCGGACGAAGCGATGATCGAACAGATGAAGGCATATAAGGTGACCGGCGCAGTGAAGGCGGTCACCATCTGTGAGCCGGAGGTTTATCCGGCAACGACCGAGCAGAAGCATCGCGTTGCGCTGCTCGACTTCGGTGTGAAGCGCAACATCCAGCGCGAGCTGTGCGCACGCGGCTGTGAGGTCACTGTCATGCCGGCGTACACCGACCCGCAGACCATCCTGAACGGCGGTTATGACGGCGTGATGCTGTCCAACGGCCCCGGCGACCCGTCGGAAAATACCGAGATCATCGAAAACCTTAAGGTTCTGATCGGTTCGGGCATGCCGATTTTCGGCATCTGCCTCGGCCATCAGCTGCTGGCACTCGCCATCGGTGCGGAGACCAGAAAGATGAAGTTCGGTCACCGCGGCGTCAACCATCCGGTCAAGGATCTGGCCAAGGATCGCACCTATATTACCAGCCAGAACCACGGCTATGCGGTTGTGGGCGATACCGTCAACCCGGAAATTGCCCGCGTCAGCCATATCAACATCAACGACAATTCCTGTGAAGGCATTGAGCACATCAACGCCCCGATTTTCACCGTTCAGTATCATCCGGAAGTCAAGCCGGGCCCGCAGGACACTGCGTATCTGTTCGACCAGTTTGTTTCCCTCATGGATGAGAAGAAAGGAGGCGCTCAGTAATGCCGCTGCGCAACGATATTCATAAGGTAATGGTACTCGGCTCCGGCCCGATTGTCATCGGTCAGGCAGCAGAGTTTGACTATGCAGGCACGCAGGCCTGCCGCGCGCTGCGCGAAGAAGGTCTTGAGGTCATTCTGGTAAACTCCAACCCGGCGACCATCATGACGGACAAGGCGATGGCAGACAAGGTTTATATTGAGCCGATGACCATCCCGTGTGTACAGGAAATCATCAAGAAGGAGCGTCCGGACTCCATTCTGCCGACGCTGGGCGGCCAGACTGGTCTGAACATTGCGATGGAGCTGGTTGCCAACGGCTTCCTCGACGAGTATGGCGTCAAGCTGCTGGGTGCAAACCCGACCACCATCGACAAGGCGGAGGATCGCCAGCTGTTCAAGGACACGATGGAAAAGATCAACGAACCGATCATCGCGTCCAAGGTCGTGCACACGGTTGAAGATGCGGTTGCCTTCACCAAGGAAATCGGTCTGCCGGTCATCATCCGTCCGGCATATACGCTCGGCGGCACCGGCGGCGGTATCGCTTATACCTGGGACGAGCTGCGTGAGATTTCCGCTTCCGGCATCCTGTATTCCCGTGTCGATGAGATCCTCGTCGAGAAGTGCATCGCGGGCTGGAAGGAAATCGAATACGAAGTTATGCGTGACGGCAAGGGCAACGTCATCACGGTTTGTAATATGGAAAACATCGATCCGGTCGGCGTCCACACCGGCGACTCAGTCGTTGTCGCGCCGAGCCAGACGCTGTGCGATTATGAGTATCAGATGCTCCGTACCTCTGCGCTCAAGATCATCACGGAGCTGGGCATCGAGGGCGGCTGCAACGTCCAGTTTGCACTCAACCCGGATTCGTTTGAATATGCCGTCATCGAGGTAAACCCGCGTGTATCGCGTTCCTCTGCACTGGCATCCAAGGCGACCGGTTATCCGATTGCCAAGATTGCGGCCAAGATTGCGGTCGGCTATGGTCTGGATGAGCTGACCAATGCCGTCACCGGAAAGACGGCAGCCTGCTTCGAGCCGACGCTGGACTATTGCGTTGTCAAGTTCCCGCGCTGGCCGTTCGATAAGTTTGTCTATGCGGACAAGACCCTCGGTACGCAGATGAAGGCGACCGGTGAGGTCATGGCAATTTCCAACAGCTTTGAAGGCGCCATGATGAAGGCCGTCCGTTCGATTGAAATGAAGGTCGATTCGCTGTCCATGCCGCTGATTGCGAAGATGAGCGACGAGGATATTATCGCCAAGGTCAAGACCTGCGATTATGAGCGCCTGTTCTCCATCTGTGAGGCATTCCGCCGTGGTATCATGACCATCGATGAGGTGCATGAGATCACCAAGATCGACACCTGGTTCCTGCACGGCTTTATGCGCATTATTGACATGGAACATGCGCTGGAGCAGGCGGAAGAAATTACGCCGGAGCTGTATCTCTCGGCAAAGAAATTCGGCTTTACCGACAAGGTCATTGAGCGCCTGTCCGGTAAGTCGGTTGAGAAGGTCACCCGCATGCCGGTCTACAAGACGGTTGACACCTGTGCGGCAGAATTCGAGGCGGAAACCCCGTATTATTATTCCACCTACGATGAGGAGAGCGAAGTTAAGCCGTCCGACGGCAGAAAGAAGATTCTGGTACTCGGTTCCGGCCCGATCCGCATCGGTCAGGGCATCGAATTCGACTATTGTTCCGTTCATTCGGTTTGGGCACTCCAGCAGCTTGGCTGTGAGACTGTCATCATCAACAACAACCCGGAGACCGTTTCCACCGACTTCGATACGGCAGACCGCCTGTATTTCGAGCCGCTGACGCCGGAGGATGTCACGGGAGTTGTCAATGCCGAGAAGCCGGATGCGGCAATCGTTCAGTTTGGCGGTCAGACTGCCATCAATCTGGCAGAGCATCTGGAAAAGCTCGGTGTGCCGATTCTGGGCACCCCGGCATGGAGCATTGACGCCGCGGAGGACCGCGAGAAGTTCGATGTTATCCTGAACAAGACCGGCATTCCGCGCGCCAAGGGTGACACGGTATTTACGGAGGAAGAGGCAGTCGAGGTTGCAGATCGTCTGGGTTATCCGGTACTCGTCCGCCCGTCCTATGTCCTCGGTGGCCAGGGCATGGAAATTGCCTACAAGGAAGAGGATATCCGCGAATACATGCAGGTTATCACCCGCACCAAGATCGAGAACCCGGTTCTGGTCGACAAGTACCTGATGGGTCGTGAAATCGAAGTCGACGCCATCTGTGACGGCGAGGATATCCTGATTCCGGGTATCATGGAGCACATGGAGCGCGCCGGCATCCATTCGGGTGACTCCATCTCTGTATATCCGTCCATCACGATTGAGGATAAGCACAAGAAAACCATCATTGATTACACCAAGAAGCTGTCCAAGGAGCTGGCAGTTCTCGGTCTGGTCAATATCCAGTTCGTTCTGTACAACGATGAGGTCTATGTCATCGAAGTCAACCCGCGTTCGTCCCGTACCATCCCGTATATCTCCAAGATTACGGGCGTGCCGATGGTTGATCTGGCAACCCGCTGCATGTTTGGCGAGAAGCTGCGCGACATGGGCTATGGCACCGGACTGTATCCGGAGTGCGAGCATTATGCGGTCAAGGTTCCGGTCTTCTCGTTCCAGAAGCTGCGTGACCTCGATACCCAGCTCGGACCGGAAATGAAATCGACCGGCGAGGTTCTGGGTGTATCCACCTCGTTCCGTGAGGCTCTGCTCAAGGGCATGATGGGCGCAGGCTATGAGATGAAGAAGAAGGGCAAGGTTCTGATTTCCGTCCGCGATGCGGATAAGCAGGAAATCGTGACGGTTGCCGAGCGCTTTGCCGAGCTGGGCTTTGAGCTGTATGCGACCAGCGGCACGGCAAACGTCCTCAACCGCCACATGGTTGCGACCAACTCTGTCCGCAACGTCGATGAGCCGTCCCCGAATATGATTGACCTGATTGAATCGGGTGATATTGACTATGTCATTACCACTTCTGTCAAGGGTCGTCATCCGGAGCTTGGTGCGGTCAAGATCCGTCGCTCCACGGTTGAGCATGCAATCCCGTGCCTGACGGCGATTGATACCGCAAACGCGCTGCTGCGCTGCCTGGAAGGCGATACGCGCATTGAGTCGTGCGAGCTGGTTGATATCAACACGGTACACCTTCAGTAATTCAGATAAAAATACAAATGACGTTCCCAAACGGCGAGAGCCGGGCGGGAGCGTCATTTTTTTTTGCGGCAATTTAGGGCGAGTGGGGATCGAGTGGGCGGTGTGCAGGCCGAGCGCAAAGATTCTTTCAAGGACATGTTGCAGCCGGAAATCCCATGTGCAGGGGATTGCATCAAGGGTGAGCTGGAAGACGGTTCCCAACTGGTTTTGCAGAGCCTGAAAATGCGTTTGTGCTGTTTGCATGCGCTGGTAATAGGCGTTGTGCGCGTCTGTCTTTGGATCGGAACAGAACGGAATGACAGCGGCATTCTCGAAAAAATAGTCTGATGCTTGTTCTTCCGGCGTTTGGGTCATTCCGACGAGGACGCCGCGGACAAAGCCAAAGCGCAATGCATAGCGCAGGTTTTCCAGGCATAGCTGTTCCGCTTCTGCAAGCATCTTCCGTTGCTGCCGGGTCAGAACGGCAGACAAAGCAGCTGTGGCAATCTGGTACTCGGCTTCGCAGTCCGTGCAGTCGGCGAGGATGGCTCGCAGGAGGTCATTGGTAAGAGATTGCTCTGACCACATAGGCGACTCGTTTTTCTGTGTCATAGTATCATTCCTTTTTATACAACAAACGATATGGCTAAATAATGGCCATATTATATGACTATTATAACAGCCATAATAATCAGTGTAAAGGGAAGCCGGACAAATATTGTCGAGATACTTGATATGTGGCAATAAATGGCATCCTTTTGAATACCGTATGGGAAGGAAGGGCTGCACGGTCATGATTCGATACCGTCCGTTGTGGAAAACGATGGCTGAACAGAAAGCGACTACATACACGCTGCGCGTCAAATATGGGATGAGCCATGCAACAGTGCAGCGATTGCAGGCAGATATGCCGGTATCTACTCATACACTCAATAAGCTGTGTAAAATTCTTAATTGCCGTCTGGAGGATGTTGCGGAATATATTCCGGACGAAGAAGATACTGAAAACGATTAAAAGGACTGCCAACGGCAGCCCTTTTTGCATGTCTGAAAAGATTATTTCTCGCCGTCCAGCTCCCAGCCGCGCAGCGGATAGCGCTGGATTGCACCAAAAATGCGCTGGCGCACACCGTGGTTTTCGCGCTCCAGGGAACGGAGCAGCTGCTTGATTTCCTCGCGCTTGGTGTTGCCGTCCGCCGGGCACGGATTGTGTACCACCGGCAGCTCCAGACGGCGTACCAGAGATTTGATGTATGATTCCGGCGCATAGATCATTGGACGAATGACGGTGATATCCTTGCGGTCGAGATAGGTCTGCGGCAGGAAACAGTTGATGCGTCCCTCATACAGCAGTGACATCATCAGCGTTTCAATGACATCATCATAATGGTGTCCCAGCGCGACCTTGTTGCAGCCGTTCTGTTTGGCGGTGTCGTTGAGCGCGCCGCGCCGCATTTTTGCACACAGCGAACATGGATTTTCTTCCTTGCGGATATCAAAGACAATGGTTTTGATGTCCGTCGGACGGATGATGTATTCTACCTCCAGCTGTTCGCACAGGCGCGCAATCGGGGAAAAATCCATCTCTTCATAGCCCATGTCCAGTGTAATGGCCTTGAGCGTAAAATGATTTGGATAAAACCGGCGCAGGTTGGCAAGCACTGCGAGCAGGGCAAGCGAATCCTTGCCGCCGGATACACCGACCGCAATCGTATCGCCTTCGTTTATCATATGATACTGATCCACCGCACGGCGGACATAAGACAGCATTTTCTGCATGATGAGCCTCCAGATCAATTGTGTCAGTTCTGATTCAGCTTATTATACCGCAGAGGTAGGAATATTGTACAGAGAAAAATTTTAATTTAGGTTTTGAGAATACGAGAGAATACAAGAGAATACAAGAGAAAACAAGAGTTTATTCCGGGGAAAATTAAAATCAGCAAAAAACGTGTTGACTTTGCAAAAAAGATATGGTATAACATTAAAGCACCCGCAAAGTGCAGAAAAAAGTTGCACAGACGGGAAATTGACTTCGTGAATGAAACATTCAGATAAAAATTATAATCGGAGGTTAGATCATGTCCACTTTCATGGCTAAGGCTGAAAATATCGACCGCAAGTGGTATATCGTCGACGCAGCAGACAAGCCGCTCGGCCGTACCGCAGCAACCGTAGCAGCTCTCCTTCGCGGCAAGCATAAGGTAGAGTTCACCCCTAACGTAGATACCGGCGATTTCGTTATCGTCATCAACGCTTCCAAGGCTGTCCTGACTGGAAACAAGCTGGAGCAGAAGTACTATCGCAGACATTCCGGCTGGATTGGCGGCCTGAAGGAGACCCAGTACAAGACCCTCATGGCTGAGCGTCCGGAGCTGGCTGTGGAGCTGGCTGTCAAGGGTATGCTCCCGAAGAATTCCATTGGCCGTAAGGCTGCTACCCGCCTGAAGGTTTATGCAGGCAGCGAGCACAACAACGCAGCACAGCAGCCGATCGTTTGGGCTGACAAGTAATTCTTACAAGGAGGAAATTTGAGTCATGTATACCCCTAAGAAAGCATATTTCTACGGCACCGGCAGAAGAAAGTCCTCTGTTGCAAGAGTTCGTCTTTTCCCGGGCGGCACCGGTGAGATCACCATCAACAACCGTACCCTCGACAACTACTTCGGTCTCGATACCCTGAAGCTGATCGTTCGTCAGCCGCTGGAGGCTACCAAGACCGGCGATAAGTTCGATATCGTCTGCACCGTAACCGGCGGCGGCTTCACCGGCCAGGCTGGTGCAATCCGTCACGGCATTTCCCGTGCACTGCTCCAGGCTAACGCTGAGGAGTATCGTCCGGTTCTGAAGGCTGCTGGCTTCCTGACCCGTGACCCGAGAATGAAGGAAAGAAAGAAGTACGGCCTGAAGGCTGCCCGTCGCGCACCGCAGTTCTCCAAGAGATAATCTGCCGATTCTTTCAGCACAATTTTGTGCGTCTCAGAACGTCAAAATGCAGTTTTTATGCGATCTTTGGCGTCCTAAAATGTTGAGAGCTTTGGAACTGCATTTGCGACAGGCGACAAGCATGTGACAGAGAAGCAGCAAAGCTTTCGGACAAATTTAAAATATTGCAAGGGATGTTTCCGGTAAAAACGGAAGCATCCCTTGTTTTTTATTCTCAGATTGTATGGATGGCATAGCTGCCCAGTATTCAGCAAAATCACATGAAACCGCCTATCACGTTTGCGGCAATTTGTGGAACATGTCTGAAATATGAATAATATAAGAGATATAAATTCATTTTATATCGATGGCAGTCCAGACGTGTCAAATTTCTGTCAGTGTATTACGATGGACAAAAGTGCGAAAACTGTTGAAAAATGCGGCTTGTGATGATATTATCAGATCGTCAAGTACAGAAGATGCTTTTGGAAAGAAAAAAGGCTTCGGACGCTGGACAACCCGGGAAATGAAAGATTGATAACTAATTCCGTCAAATAAGAAAGGAAGATTTCCATGGCAGAGAATAAAGACTTCAAGTTTGTTGACCATTATGAATTCGATGAAGAACTCCTGAAGAAGGCTTTTGCAGAAGCAAGAGCGATTTATAAGGAGCGCGGCTTCATGAGAAAGATGGGCTTCGGCAAGGCGCCGGCAATCACAACCGTTGATATGGCAAAGGCTTGGATGAGTGAAGGCCATCCGTTCACCTGCGATCATTCCGAAGAGGTTTGTGCAGAAGCGCTGAAGGTACTGGAAGCTGCAAGAAAATCCGGTGTGCCGATCTTCCACACAACCACCGGTTTCCTCGGTGAACAGCAGATGGATCTGGGCCGCTGGGATGAAAAGATTCCGCTGAGCACGCTGGATATCAACAGCGACTGGATGGAAATCGACCCGAAGCTGAAGCCGCGTCCGGAAGAGCCGGTTATTCACAAGAAGTATGCATCTAACTTCTTCGGCACGTATCTGGCACAGACGCTGAATTATCTTGGCGTCGATACCCTGATTGTCATGGGTGCAACTGCATGTGCATGTGTACGTCATACAGTTATGGATTCTACCGGCTACGGCTTCAAGACCATCGTTCCGGAAGGCACCGTCGGTGACCGTGTACCGGGCGTTGTCGAGTGGAACCTGTTCGATATGGAAGCAAAGTTCTGTGATGTCGTTCCGGTCGACGAGGTTGTCAAGTACCTCGAAGGCATTGATCCCTCTGTTTACACCAAGCATGAGAGAAAGTTCGATAAGTAAGACGGAGCACGGGTTTACATAACCAATCAATATATCAAAAACATAAACGTACGGACAAAGGTGTCAGGCATAGTTGAGGCGCCAGTGTCCGTACGTTTTTCATTTTTATATTCATATAAGGAGTGATCTGACATGAAGCGAATGGGCGTCGATGTTGGCGGTACATTTACGGATTTTATCTATGTAGACGACAACGGCAAAATTGACGTATATAAGACCTCCACTACGCCGCATGACCCTTCTATCGGTATGATGGAAGGCATCAATGCCATTTGTGACAAGCTGAACATCAAGCATGAGGAAATTGATGAAATTTTCCATGGCACGACCATTGCCACCAATATGGTTCTGGAGCATAAGGGTGCCAGAGCCGGCATGATTACCACAAAGGGATATCGCGATATCATTCATATTGCGCGCCACAAGCGCCCGACCAACTTCTCTATTGTTGAGGATATTCCGTGGCAGAAGTATCCGGTATGCCAGAGACGTGACCGCTATGGCGTTTCGGAACGCGTTGTGGCTCCGGACGGCGCAGAGCTGATCCCGCTGGATGAGGAAGAAGTGCGTCAGGCAGTCCGCAAGATGAAGGCGGACAAGGTGGAAGCCATTGCGGTATGCTTCCTGTTTTCCTTCCTGAATCCGGCACATGAGCAGCGCGTCAAGGAAATCATCAAGGAGGAATATCCGGAGGTATATATCTCCCTCAGCTCGGAGGTTCTTCCGCAGTTCCGTGAATATGAACGCTTTACAACCACGGGTCTGAATGCATACATCGGACCGACCACTGCAAAGTATATCAAGCAGTTGCAGCAGACGCTGAAGGAACAGGGATATCGTGCGAAGGTTCATCTGATGCAGTCGTTCGGCGGCGTAGCTTCCGCTGAATCTGCGCAGGAAAAGCCGGTTAACCTGCTGCTTTCCGGCCCGGTCGGCGGCGTTTTGGGTGCAATCTGGACGACCAAGCTGACCAAGATCAACAATGTCATCACGCTGGATATCGGCGGTACCTCGGCGGATATTTCCGTCCTTGCTGATCTGAACCCGAGCATGAAGCATCTGCTGGACACCAAGGTTGGCGGCTATGCGGCCATGGTTCCGATGATTGATGTCGGTACGATCGGCGCAGGCGGCGGTTCCATTGCCTATATCGATGAAGGCGGCTTCTTCCGCGTCGGCCCGCAGAGTGCAGGCGCTGTCCCGGGTCCGGCATGCTATGACCGCGGCGGCATCGAACCGGCAGTTTCCGATGCAAACATCATCCTTGGCAGACTGGGCACCAAGCTGCTCGGCGGCCGTATGGATATCAAGCCGGAGCTTGCAGAAAAGGCAATTATGGAGCGCATCGGCAAACCGCTGGGCAAGGATCTGTATGAAGCAGCGCTCGGCATCATCGATATCATGAACAACAACATGATTCAGGAAATCGAGAAGGAAAGCGTCAGACGAGGCTTTGACCCGCGTGAATTCGCGTTGTTTGCCTGCGGCGGCGCCGGTTCCCTGCATGCTTGCAGCGTCGCACGTGAGCTGGGCATGAAGAACGTCATTGTCCCGCTGAATCCGGGCGCACTGTGCGCCGTCGGCCTGGTCAACACCGACCTGATGTATGACTACTCCAAGACCGAAATGCAGCTGTCCACGAATGTCAATCTGGATATCCTGGACAAGGACTATGCGATGCTGGAAAAGGAAGCGCATGACCGTCTGGTTGAGGACAATATGGCGGAAGAGGATATTGTGATCCAGCGCGTTGCCGACTGCCGCTATGAAGGCCAGGGCTATGAGATGCGTGTCCCGGTCATCGGCGGAAAGGTTACGATGGAGACCATCGAAAAGATGAAGGAATCCTTCCACACCGTACATAAGAGACAGTTTGGCCGTTCCTACCGCGATGTTGCAGTTGAAATTGTAAACATTCGTGTCATCGGCACCGGTAAAATTGAGGATCTCGAACCGATCAAGATTGGGAAGGGCAATGGTCATGTCGAGGATGCTGTCATCGGCGAGCGACAGGTTACCTTCAAGGTAAATGGCAAGCCGGCGCATATGATGACCAAGATCTATGACAGAAGCCTGTTCAAGGCGGGCGATGACATTCAGGGCCCGGCAATCATCAACCAGATGGATACTACCATTGTCATTGAACCGGATTGTGTCGGTCATGTCAATGATTACGGCATCATTGTCATCGATATCAACGATGCGGGCTCGGAAGACTAAGAGCAAGGAAAGGGACGATATTCATGAGTAAAATGATAGAGAGCTTAAATATCCCCAGAGTGGAAGTCGATCCGGTCACCCTTCAGGTGCTCGGCGGATCGTTTAAGATGATTGCTCAGGAAATGGGCATGGTTCTTTACAGAATGTCTTATTCCAGCATCATTCGTGAGTCCGAGGACATCGGCGCAGGCATCGTCGATACCATGGGACGTCAGCTCTGCGAAAGTGAGAGCACGCCGATGCATGTCGGCTCCATTGGCGGCAATGTCAAGGGCATTCTGACCAGATGGAATCTGGAGGATATCCATGAGGGCGATATTTTCATCCACAACCATCCGTACTACGGCACCTCGCATTCGCCGGACATCCACATTTGTCTGCCGATTTTCTATCATGGCAAGCTGATTAGCTTCTCCTGTGTACAGGCTCATCTGCTGGATAACGGTTCCCATACCGCAGGCATGGATGTCGATGCGCGTGATGTATACGCTGAGACCAGAATTTACTATGCACTGAAGCTGTATGAAAAGGGTCAGCGCAATGAGCAGCTGTGGCGCATGATTCTGGACAATGTCCGCACGCCGTCCATGAATGAAAATGACCTGAAGGCGATGATCGCTTCGGCACGCCACGGCATCAAGCGCTTCACGGAGCTGATCGACAAGTACAGCCTGGAGACTGTGTTCTCTGCAATTGAAGACTGGATGGATTATTCCGAACGCATGCTGCGAAGCGCAATCCGGAAGGTTCCGGACGGCACCTATTATGCAGAGGGCTGGCTGGATAACGACGGCAAGAATCTGGATAAGATGCTCAAGGTCTGCACCACGACCACCATCAAGGACGATACCATTACCATCGATCTGACCGGCAGCGCAGATGAAGTTTATACTGCTTTCAATGCTTCCTTTGAAGGCACGACAAAGACGTCGATCAACTATATCATGCATGCGCTGTTCCTGGATGATGATATTTATCATCAGTACATCCCGCAGAATGACGGCATGGCGCGCCCCGTTACGATTATTGCGCCGAAGGGCTGTATCTTTAACCCGAATTTCCCGCGTGCTTCGTTCTCCCGATTCAATCAGGCGAACCTGCTGGCAGACTGCGTCATGCGGTCGTTGGCAGATGTCATGCCGGACCGTGTTTCTGCCGGCACCAGCGCCCACATTCACTTTGTCAGCTACAATGGCTTTAATGCGAAGAAGGGCGAGTATTGGGTTTACCTGGAAGTCGATGAAGGCTCTTATGGCGGACGCTGTGGCAAGGATGCCATTGACTCCTGTGACGCACTGGTTGCGAACACCCGAAATGTCCCGATTGAAGAGATTGAATGGCATTATCCGCTGCGCGTAGAGCGATATGAACTGAATCCGGAAATTGTTGCACCGGGCAAGTGGAGAGGCGGACTGGGTATTATCCGCGAAACCAGATTCCTTCAGGAAGGTACGGTCACCTGTGAGGGCGACCGCCACAAGGAAGCACCGAAGGGCATTTTCGGCGGCGCAGACGGCAGCTCGGCCAGCATGACCAAAAATCCGTATTCCGAGCATCCGATCAGCCTGGAGTCCAAGCTGTCGGATGAGGAGTTCTCTGCGGGCGATGTTTTGCAGATCCGCACGCCCTGCGGCGGCGGTTACGGCAATCCGTTTGAACGCGATCCGCAGAAGGTTCTCGGCGATGTTCTGGATGACTTCACGACCATCGAAGACGCACGGGAATCCTATGGTGTTGTCATTGATCCGGAAACAATGACAGTTGATAAGGAGGCAACCGCTCAGCTTCGTGCCGGTTGATCTGTGCCTGGTCGCTGTATTTCATAATCCGGAAGGAGAATACAGGGATGAAGAAGATTGAAGTCATTATGAGACCGGAAAAGGTCGGAATTATGAAGGCTATTCTGAGCGAAATTGGCGCCACCGGCGCCATGTTCTCCAGTGTTCAGGGCTATGGCTCGGAACACAGCGAACAGTACATTTACAACGGGGAGCAGTTCTATGAGCAGCTCTTTTCCAAGACCAAGGTTGAGGTTGTTGTGAAAGACGAACTGGTTGAACCGCTCATCAATCTGGTTGTAACCAGAATTTCCAGCGGCAAGATCGGTGACGGCCGTATCTTTGTTTACAACTTAGAGGAGGCTGTAAGAGTTCGAACCGGAGAAAGAGGGGAATCCTCTCTCTGATATAATGTAATGTTCATGTACAGCGGCCGGGCGGACACGATATCGGTTCGCAGGCTGGGCGACTGCATATACTCAACGGCGAGGCATTCTTTATGAATGCCCCGCCGTTCTCTTTTCTTTTGCTGTATGAATGAAAAAAGGATGTGATCTCTGTGAAAGATAATTTAGACGGCAGATCCCGCAACAGCAATACGCTGATTTCAGAGGATATACTGCCGATTACTTCAAAGCGGCGTTCTCTGGGCGGTCTTGGATTTGCAAATATCTGGATCGGCATGGCAATTGTCATTTCTGTATTCAGCTTCGGTGCCAGCGGCATCGAAGGCATGAGCATTTTTGGTGTTGCCAGTGCAACGCTCGTTGCCAATATCATCATTGCCATCGTCGGCAGCCTGACCGGTGACATCGGCGTGGAGCACGGCCTGTCCTTTGCAACTTATCTGCGCGCGCCGTTTGGCATTGTCGGCGTGCATTTTCCGGCTGTAGCGCGCGGCATTGTCGCATCGTGCTGGTTCGGCATCAATACCTATATCGGCTCTACTGCCATCAACTACTTCACCATTGCCCTGTTCGGCATTGACAACTGGTTTATGTGGTTCCTGATTTTCGCAGCAGTGCAGATTGTCAATACCATGCTGGGCATCAAGGCAATCGATAAGTTCGCTTCGTTTGCTGCGCCGTGCATTATCCTGATTACCTGCTGGATGTTCTATAAGGTCAATAACATTGCGGCGATCAACAATATATCTATTCTGGGATATGTCCCGTCACAGCCCACGGCAAACTGCTGGTTGATTACCATGTGTGCAAATACCGGCATGTGGGCAGCGCTCGCGGCGGATATTCCCAACATGACCCGCAGCCTGAAAGCGCCTGTCAATGAAAAGAACTGGTTTAAGCGGAATCGCAACAACTGGATTCCTCAGTTTGCAACGCTGCCGATTATTGAAACCTTCATCGCAGTGATCGGCGCAATTTCGTATCTGACGACCGGAAACTGGAACCCGGTAGAGGTCATTCAGGCGCAGGCGAAGGGTGTCACACTGCTTGTCCTGCTGGTTATGGTTATTCTGGCACAGTGGTCGACCAATACTGCCGCCAATCTGGTTCCACCGGCGATGTGCTTTACCAATGCTTTCGCAAAATGGAATCTTCCGTATAAAATTGCTGTTTTGATTGCGGGACTGATCGGTGTATGCGTCATGCCGTGGAAGATTCTCGATCAGCTGTATACCTATCTCGGCTATTTTGGATCATTCCTGTCCGCACTGGCAGGCATTATGATCTGCGACTATTATATTATTCGGAAGCGCAGGCTGAATGTACAGGATCTGTATAAGCGGGACGGTCAGTACCGGTATCATGGCGGATTTAACGTCTGCGGTATCGTTGCCTGGATTCTCGGCACAGTTGCAGCAAATGTCGGCTCGGACTATGGCTATCTGTTCGGACTGCCGACCGGATTTGTCGTCTATCTGGTTCTGATGAAGACATGGTATCTCAAAAAGTTCCCGCAGGCAGAGGTTGAATCGGGCTATTCCGATGAATATCTCGGCATCTCCGTTGGAAATGATTGGGTTATTCCGGGCTATGAGAGTGTCGCCGGTGTCACAGACGAAACAGGCTCTCTTGTATCCGATATCGATGTCAGCAGGTATACCGGCGGCAAAGAATATGAAGCGGAAACCGGCCACAAGCTCATCATTACCTTTGGCAGACAGTATGGCAGCCGCGGCAAGGAACTGGCTGGTATTCTGGCAAAGAAGCTGGATCTGCCAATTTATGATGAGGATATGATTAAGCTGGCTTCCAGAGAGCTTGATATGGATGAAGAAGATATCAAGAAGATGGATGAAGTTCCGCGCAACGAGCTGGTTCATGCGCTGACCGCCGGCGGCATGTATGCGGCGAAGGAATATGAGTCCGCAACAAGCGATAAAATGTTTGCGATCCAGTCGCAGATTATTCTGGATCTCGCAAAGAAATCCTCCTGCATCATCGTCGGACGCTGCTCCAATTATGTGTTGGACAACGCAAAGATTCCAACCATCGATGTATTTGTCGTTGCAGAACTGGAGGACAGAATCCGGCATATTGCAGAACGTGACCATGTCGATTATGAAAAGGCCAAGGCATATGTATTCAAAACCGAAAAGAAACGCCAGGCATATTTCAATTACTATACGACATATGAATGGGGCAATCCGCAGTATTATAACCTGTGCGTCAATACAAGCGGTGATATGAGCATGGATGAGCTGGCGGAGCATATTGCGGCATTTATTGTGAATAAGCCGAAGACAGCTGCAAAGCAGAATATTGCATAGCATAAAAAATATATCGCACATGCTGGGCGCGTTACAGAATACAGATTCCGTAGCGCGCCCAGATTTTCGATGTCTGCGGGGGGTGCGTTCTTCCCGCAGAGGAGGCGCTTGTGAAATTTCCCAAATGAATGGATCACGCATATAACAGCAGAGGATGCCAGGGCATGTACCCGCTCATTTCCTGTGGAGACCGTTCACATGGTCGTAAGGGGGGAGAAAAAAGGTGGATTTTTTCCCGGCGATGAGAGACCGTTCTCACAGTCGGAGCAAGCACGTTGGAGAGCGGGGCGCGTTCCATAGAGCATTTTCCTGCCGGACAGCAAAAAGTAGCGGAGGATTCCGCTGCTTGCTTATGCAGATGTGGGAAGTGACCCCTTATTGTTTTACTTTCTGTCCGCCGATGTTGAGATAGACAATTGCGAAGACGATGAGCAGCATTCCGATGACCTTGGATGTGGTAAACTGTTCATGGAAGAACAGGGCGCCCACAATTGCGGCTACAAACGGCTCTACCGTCGCAAGGATGGATGCCTTCCCGGCATCAATTCCGCTCAGCCCCTTTGTATAAAACAGGAACGGAAGAACCGTGCTGAACAGGGCGAGACCCAGTGCGGACAGCAGGCTGCTGATTTGAAATAGTTGGGTAATATTTTCTGTTATACCGGAAATCGGAAGCGTTCCGATTGCGGCGATGACAAAGGTATAAAATGTAATGGTGGAGGCATCATATTTGCCGACAATGCATTTGCCGAAAATGCTGTACAGAGCATAGCCGAAGCCGGCGCCAAGGCCGAGAATCAGTACCTTTACGGAGAGCGTTTCTTCTCCACTGAATGCGCCGGTTACGAAGCCAAGGCCGATAAAGGTCATAGCCAGTGCGATGAGTTTCGGAACTGTGACGGACTCATGAAAAAAGATGGCCGACAGAACCATAACAAAAATCGGAGCGGTATACAGCAGCAGAGCAGGCACCGCAGCGCTGCCTGTCACATTGATGGCTTCAAAGTAGCAATAGTTAAAAAATACAATGCTGAAAATTCCTGTTCCAATAAAGTACGGAATATCCCTGATGCGGATTTTCAGCTTGTGACGGTCGGTCAGAAACAGATAGAGAAACAGCAGTAAAGCGGTAAAAAAGGAACGGATTTCCACACATTGCAGCGAATGAAAGCCCGCAGCGTTTAAAATACTGACAAAAATTGAAATGATGCCCCACAGACTTCCTGCGAGGATGATATAACATGCGTTTTTCATAAGGACCTTTCTCTCATTTGAAACAGATTGTTTATTTTAAAAGCAAATTGTATTATAATCAATACATACCATACCGCATGCGGAGATTGCAAGATGGATGCCGAAATTGTCATTTGAAATACAATGACGTTTTTTGACGCGGCTTCTATGGCATGCCGAAGGTGCATGGTATAAGGATTCTTTGCGTAACAGGAAAGGAATAAAATGAAGAATACAGCACTTTCAACACTGGGATTCCTGATGAATTATCTGGATATCCAAACGGTATCCATGTCACAGGCAATTCATGTCGACGCGAGCCTGGTCAGCAAATGGAAAACAGGAAAACGGATGTTTTCCGGGAAATCTGTTTATTTTGATGCGGTAGTCGAGTATATTCTGTCTCAAAGCCAGAAATCGAATCACCAGCTTCTGAAAAATGCCCTGCTTCAGCTCTATCCGCATGAGACTGTTCAGGAAACCGTGGATGTGGAATCGCTGCTCCGTCAGGCGCTGACAAATACCGCTTCGCATGAAGCCTCCAGACAGCACCAGCTTTTGTCAGACAGCACAGACGCTGTTTCCGCACTGATTTTTGAGGGAAACGAAGGACGGCGGCAGGCAATCACAAAGCTGATTGATTATGCAGAGGATATGACGGTTCCGGGTGAAATCATTTTTCTGGACTCGGAAGAATACATCTGGCTGCTGGAGGATGAAGCATTTTCCGACCAGTTTACCGAACGCATTTTTTCCCTGTTGCGCAGAGGCTTTCATGCGAAATTTGTCCTGGATTATTCCTCCTATCGCGATCGCTTTATGCAGCTGTTCAGTGCATGCAGCCCGTTGATTTTTCATCGGAATGTGGAGTGGTATTATTACGAATACTACGATGAACATATTATGAATTTTTCTTTCTTCATTTTAAATCATGCGGTCTCTCTACTGGGCTTGTCCGTGGGCGGAGAAGACCCGTCCACGATGGTATTTACCGATACCTCTCTTGTCATCCGCCACGAGGTTCTCGCAGACCGTATGATTAGGCAGTGCAGCTGTGCGTTTACAACCTTCCATCCGTCAGAGTTTGAAGGTGTCGTAAATGATATTTATCAGTTCAGAAGAAAGGGCGCTTTTTATACCTATCTTCCCGCTCCGGCATTTATGTCGTCCAGAGAATCCCTGATGCGGGAAATTCTAACAGACAATGGGATCAGTGAAGCAGAGATTCAGCAGCAGCTGATGGTAAACAATCGGTTTCGTGAGGTGACATCCTGCCATTTCCTGGAGGGAGAGACACAGCGGGAACCGTTTGTCTTTATTTTTCAGCTCGAGGAAATGCTCCGGCGCATTAAAAAGGACATCTTTATCAGCAGAAGCCTCACCATCCTGAACGGAAAGGAAATACGCATTACAAAGCGCCAATATGCGCAGGAAATCCGCGATTTTGTGCAGGATCTGATGCAGTACGACAATATGCAGATTGTTTTTGTATCTGAAAAAGATAACATCCGGCTTCCTTCGGTCAACTGCTGGTGTAAGCGGAATCTCTGGATGGTTCAGATGGATCAGGAGGGCTTCCGGTTGAGCGATGAAATTGGCATTGTCAATTCGGCCGCGATTGCGCTGGAGAGCTGTGTGAAAAAGGTCCCGCCGGAACGAAAGGAAAAAAATTCGGTTCGCCAGTTTATGCTCGAGCTGGCGGATGAAATGGAATCCGATGTGAACGGATGATTTTTGAAAAGCAGCCTGAATAAAAAAGATGGTCTGGCATAAAGCACAGGATTTTTCTGTGAGGACAGACGCGAGTGCCTGTTTGCACCAAAACAAAACCTCTGTTTCCGAATGGATCCAGAGGTTTTGCTTGTATACTCAGTCACTCATTGATGATATTAAATTGTGTGCGGATCAGACGTGTCGTGCAGCATTCCGGGGAATACTGCCAGAAGGCGAGATGTCCGCTGTCAATATAATACGATAAAGGAGGCGGGACAGCTGGGATATGCCCGATGCGGTCAATGAGATTCAGCTTGATCTTCATGCGTTCCGGCAGGATGGATTTGATGTAGCAGGATACGGTTTCTCCCGGGGATACCGGAAAGCGCTGTTCTGCCAGACCGGATAAATTGGGTGTCAGCTCGATGAACACACCGTAGTCTTCCACACTGCGCACAATGCCGCAGACGGTTTCTCCGGCGGCAAATTGTGCGGCATTCTGTTCCCAGGTGCCCAGCAGCTCACGGTGTGTCAGAGAAATGCGTCCGGTTTCTTCATCCATGCCGGAGATCACGGCGCGCAGCAGCTGTCCGACACTTACACGGTCAGACGGATGGAAAATGCGGCTGACGGACAGGTTTTCAATTCCAATGAGAGAGATCAGACCACAGCCGACATCGACAAACGCACCAAACGGTTCCAAATGCGTCACACGCACCGGCAGGATATCTCCCGGACGTCGTTCCGTAAAAAGCGCGTGCAGTGCTTCCTGTTGTGCCGTGCGGCGAGACAGATAGGCCGTATTGCCCTCAATGCGCTGGACATGGAAGCAGACCGGTTTGCCGACACGTGACAGAATAGCGATTTCCCGTGTCTGCCCGGTATCAATGCCGAGGGCACATTCCTCACGTGGCATCACGCCGGTCAGGCCATCCAGCTGAATCATCAGATTATGCCCCGCGTCACACCGCACGGCAACCGACTGCAAAATACTGCCGTCCTGTGCGGCGGCATATACTTCCTCCCGTTTTGGGATGGTTGTTTCCAGATTTTCCGGTGCATAGCTTGGATGCATAGGTTCCCTCCATTCTCAAAAGTCCATGGCTTTTTGCTCTGCTTTGACTATATGCCGGAAACCGGTCAGACATGCGTGTTAGTTTTTTCCGGACAGGCACGAGGGTTGAGAAGGAAAACCGTTCGCTTGTCTTTCGCAGACAGGTATGCTACACTAAGGACAAAAGCAAGGAGGGAAAAAATGGACATTCGATTGGGCGATATTCTGACAATGAAAAAAGCGCACCCGTGTGGGAGCCGGGAATGGGAGGTGCTGCGTGTCGGTATGGACTTCCGTCTCCGGTGCACTGGCTGTGGGCATACGATTATGATTCCTCGCAGCAAGGCGGAAAAAAATATCCGCGGAGTTGTGCATACGGACGGCACGGAAGGGAAGGAATAATACCATGCTGATCGATGGAAAACAGATGCATTTGCAGTGTACGGCAAAAGAGATCGGACGATATGTCATTCTGCCCGGTGACCCCGGGCGCTGTGCAGCTATAGCGGCGTTTTTCGATGACGCCCATGCAGTTTCCTCTAATCGGGAATTTAACGTCTGGACAGGCTTTCTGGACGGGGAAAAGGTGTCTGTCTGTTCCACCGGAATCGGCGGGCCGTCTGCGGCGATTGCACTGGAGGAACTGGTGGAATGCGGCGCGGATACCTTTATCCGTGTCGGCACCTGCGGCGGTGTGGATGCGTCCGTGCGCGGCGGTGATGTGGTAGTAGCGACTGCGGCTGTGCGGCAGGAGGGCACTTCGCGTGAATATCTCCCGCTGGAATATCCCGCAGCGGCGAGTTATCCGATTGTGCGCGCACTGGCAGATGCCTGCGAGGCGCTGGGCTTCCGCACGCATGTCGGCGTTATCCAGTCCAAGGACAGCTTTTATGGCGAGATCCGGCCACAGTGCATGCCGATTGCGGCACAGTTGCAGGAGAAGTGGAACGCATGGACAGCGGCGGGTGTACTGGCCAGTGAGATGGAATCTGCGGCACTGTTCGTCGCAGGTGCCTGCCTGCATGTGCGCTGCGGCACGGTGCTCAATGTGCTGTGGAACGATGAGAGCGAAGCTCCTGCCGTGCCGGAGGGTGCCGCACAGCGCGGCATTCGTGCGGCTGTCGAAGCCATCCGCAGACTGATCCGGGAGGATAACAGATCATGATCCGTACAACGGCAGACAAGATAACAGCGCAGCCCCGGCATTGATTGGGGCTGCGCTGTTTTTTATCGTACCGGGAAATCTTCCGGCAGCGGGGCAGGACGGTCAAATGTTGTCTGCATCGTGCGGAACTGCTGACTCTGTGCCGAGTCCAGCATGTGTTCCATGACTTCGAGCGAATGCAGAGCCATCGCACCGCTGGCACGCTCCGGACGGTTTTTCGCAATGGCAAGCACCATGTCGATCAGGCCGATGCCGCGGCTGTTTTCCGCATGGCTGGTGGAACGGAACGGGCGGGTAATGGGGATGTGAATCCAGTCTTTGTCCAGATCAGCCTGTGCGCGCGGCATCTGGTACCAGCGGTAATTATCCTGTGTGCGCAGGAGGATGTCACCGCCGAAAATATTCGGGCCGTCCAGCGGGTCGATATCCGGAATGCACAGCGTGCCCTTTGTGCCGTAGAGTTCCATGCGCGGCAGGTTGGAATCCCACACATCAAACGAGAACATCGCGGTACCAATTGCACCGGAGGCAAATTGCATCAGGCCGGTGGTATAGGTGTCCACTTCGACGTCAATCTGTTCCCCGCAGTGCGGCTGGCTGGTGATCGGGCGCGTGTCAAAGGTACGCTTGGACATGGCACAGCAGGTGCTGACCGGGCCGAGCAGGGAGAGCAGGGCGGTGACATAATATGGGCCGATATCCATCAGCGGGCCGGCTCCCTTGTGATAGAAAAACGCCGGATTGGGATGGAATGTTTCACCGCCGTGATAGATGACGAACGCAGAAGCACCGATGACTTCGCCGATGGTGCCTGCATCGAGCACATCGCGGCAGGTTTGCAGGCGGCCGCCGAGGAACGTGTCCGGCGCACAGCCGACGCGCAGATTGTTCTGTGCGGCAAGCTGCATCAGTTCCTGCCCTTCGGCAAAGGAGCCTGCGAGCGGCTTTTCCGTATAGACATGTTTGCCGCATTCGAGTGCGAGCTTGTTGAGCGGATAGTGCATGTCCGGTGTGGTCAGATTGAGGATGAGATCGACATCCGCTTCGCGGATCAGATCCTCTGCACAGGCATACGCCTGCGGAATGCCATATTCGGCCGCTTTGCGCTGGGCTTTTTCCAGTGTACGTGAAGCACAGGCACAGAGTGTGACAAGATCGCTGTATTTTTGAAGCGTGGTCAGATAGACATGACTGATATCGCCGAGACCGACGACGCCGATGCGCAGTTTCTTCATAATGGGGAAACCTCCTTACTGTTGTTACAACCAGTATACCAGTCCGTCGGTTCCGGAGCAAGAAAAAAACGGAAGCAGATTTTTCTGCTTCCGTCAGCCTGTCGAAGAACCCGGCTGCGCATTAAGCGAGAGCCAGATTTTGGCACATATAGGGAAAAAGCCGGAAAACTGGAATAGGGAAATGGATCTTCCACTTCCACATAGCCAGCTTTTTCAGATTCATGGCAGCAAATTTAAGCTTCACCCAGTTGGTAACTTGAGCCAAGCCTCGATATTGTGTATAGCGCATACCATGCTTTTCTTTGGCATCTGCAAATACACGTTCAATCTTTTGTTGTCGGAGTTTATATAAGTCACGATATTCAGTCATATGACGTGCGTCTTCTGCCAACTCTACATAATCAGCCCATACGTGTCTGGTGACAGTCTTTTCAAACTTTGCACTCGATGTACACAGCTCTCTGGTCGGACAATGTTCGCAGACGTATGACCTGCTCTTATATTCACGATATCCATCTTTGTTCGTTGTTGCATAATGAAGTGTTTTATACTCCGGACAGATTACACAATCATAATACTCATCATAAACATATTTCCACCATTCATGACCTTCTTTCTTTATCATTGGACGTTTATATGCTGTAGATAATACTCTTCCACTCTCAAAAATACGTTTGCAAATCGAAGGAGTTTTGTAGGCGCTGTCTGCTACTATCGTTTTATGTTCTGGGTAATGTTCGCAAAGCTGGTCATATAACGGGTCAAATGCTACACTGTCATGTACATTTCCTGCTGTTACTTCTACGTCGAGAATAAAATTATGCTTGTCACAGGCTGTATGCGCTTCGTAGGCAAAACACTTCTTGTGTTCACCTTTATGGAATACGCCGGCATCCGGATCCGTTGTCGAAACTGTTATTTCTTTCTCCTTTGGCGGTGTTGAATCGTCATCATCATCGAATGGCTTTTTGTCGTGTTCTTCGCGATCTCTGTTAATTTCTTCCCGCAGCTCCTTTGCATATCGTTTTGCTTCAACTGGAACAGCTTTTCGTGCTTTTTTCTTCATGTTTGCACTTGCTTTGATATGTGTCCCATCGATAAAAATTGCACTCGTATCCAGAAATCCTTCCTTTGCTGCTGTGTTCAATATCCACCGAAATATATATTCTACAGTTGCTGTTGTAAAACGATGCTTAAAATGATAGCTTACTGTTGAAAAATGCGGCACCTGTTCATTCAATGGATAACCGATAAACCACCTGTATGCAACATTCATATTCACTTCTTCCAGCGTCCGCCGGAGCGATGGTATCCCATATATGTGCTGTATCATTACAATCTTAAACAATACTACCGGATCGATACTTGGCCTGCCGTTGTCCTTGCAGTACAAATCATCTACAAATTCATAAATTTGTTTGAAATCTACTGCTGCATCTATTTTCCTCGGTAGATGATCCTCGGGCACTAACATATCCAGACTTACAATCTCTACTGCCTCTCTGTTTTCCTTCCCTTTTACTATCATTTTATCACCTGTCTTTCTTATCTTTATTATAACAGAAAAAGCCGCCTTTCGGCGACTTTTTCGACAGGCTGACGGAAGCAGATTTTTCTGCTTCCGTTTGTATGTGTGTCAGCTTGCTGCGCTTCCTGCGACGGGAGTGTCGGAGCCGGTGTCCGTGCCGCCCTCATTGTCGAAGACGTATTCGTATTGTACGATTTTATAGTCGTGCAGATCCTGTGCTGCCATTTCCAACGGGACGAAAATACCATCCTTGTTGATGCAGCCGGTTGCCGAAATAACCGGATATTCGTCCTTCAGGCTGTAGACATATTCCTCATATTCGCTCATCTGTGCACCGGCAACGTCGAGCGTCATCGGCCCAAGATAGTTGGCGCTGATGCGTCCGGCATCGTAGCCTTCAATGTCATAGTTCGCCCAGATGAAGAACGGAACGGTGTGTTTATCCATCTCGATTTCTGCATCCGTCTTGGTGGAATACATGGTCAGATGGTTGTAATACGAATTTTCGATGTACGGCATATGGTCGCCGAAGAAGACAATGATCGTCGGCTCATCCTGTTCACTGAAGTATTCCACCAGCTTTTCAATCGCGCGGTCGGATTCCTGAATCAGGGAGAGGTACTGCTTGGTGTACGGATACAGTGAATCATATTCAAACTCGACGGTTTCCGGGAAGTTGGAATAAACCGTATCATAGCCGCAATGGTTCTGCATCGTGACGTTGAACAGGAACAGCGGATCATCCGATTCCGCATTGTTCGATTCATAGGTCTCGATGATCTTGTCAAATGACGAATTGTCGCTGACATAGCGGCGGAGATATTCGGTGGTTTCGTCATCGAAGTCGTCAATGTCGAGGAAGGTATCAAAGCCCATCAGCGGATACGCACGGTTGCGTCCCCAGCCGGAGCCGTAATACGGATGAATGGCCACTGTGCTGTAGCCCTGCTCCGACAGAACCGAAGCGAGGGATTCGGTTTCACCGTGGACATATTGCAGCATCGGATAGCTGCCGGATTTGAAAAATGCGTAAGTATTGCTGGTCAGGAATTCATATTCCGAGTTGCAGGTGCCGCCGCCGAAGGCAGGGACAACCAGCTGTCCGGTGATGGCATTGTCGTCTTCACTCAGCGAGTGAACAAACGGCATCACGTCATCGATGTTTTCCAGATTCAAATCACCGAGGATGGACAGATCTGCAAAGGTTTCATCCATGATGGCGATGATGTTCGGCTGTTCTGTGGCTGTGTCTGCGGTTTCATCGCTGGAGACCGAGGAGAGAATGGTGTTTGCATTCTCTTTGGAATAATCGCTTGGTGCCTCGTTGAACAGCGAATCCATGTTGATGGTGAAGTTGAGTGCCATGCCGTTGCGGCGGTTGGCCGTTACCTGACGCCATGCACTGATGTAGAAGTTATCCCGTCCGACGGTTGCAATCAGCGTAAAGGCGGTCAGCATCACGGCAGAAGCCGCGAACAGTTCCACGCGTTTGCGCACCCGCGGTACAGGGAATTTCATGCGCATTGTGATGACCCACCAGATGATGCAGCCAACCACACAGGCAATGACCTGCGGGGGAATCGTCCAGGTAAAGCCATCGAGCGCCTGTGCTGCGGTTCCTACCGCGTACAGGTCCCACGGGACAACCGGTGAATTGCGGATATCGATCGAATAGTAGTTGATGACGCCAAAGATGAGAAAGACCAGGTTGAGAAAAATGATAGAAAAACGGGTGCGTCCGGTCACCGCGCGGAACAGGAGGAAGACACCATAATAGAACATCAGGTTTACCCAGAAAGCAAAGCTGTTCGGCAGCATGCATTCGCTGTCGCTTCCGCCGAATTCCAGCACCTCCACCATGAGGAAGGTTGCCAGCGGCGTGAGATAAAAGAAAATCATTCCTATGTTGGACGCGAGAAACTGTTTACACAAATTTAACTTATTTTTCATTCTTAAAAGCGCCTCCATTGGACTTAAAACACGGTTATTATACCTTTTGAGTAACAAAAAGTCAAGGGACGCGCAGGAATGGCCCACACGTCCCTTGTGAAAATGTATAGTTTCCGTAAAAAGTTTTAGAAGACGCTTTTTACGTCAGAAAAAGTTCAGGAAAGCAGCTTTTTGATGCGCTCAACGGCTTCCTTCGTCTTATCACGGTCACCAAATGCAGTCAGACGGAAAAAGTTTTTGCCGTTTTCACCAAATCCGGCGCCCGGCGTGCCGACAACGTTGGCATTCTCCAGCAGGTAGTCAAAAAATTCCCAGGACTCCATGCCGTTCGGGCACTTGAGCCAGATGTACGGGGAGTTTTTGCCGCCGGTGTACCAGATGCCGAGTTCATCCATTGCATCTGCGAGAATGCGTGCATTTTCGCGGTAGTAGTCCAGATGCTCCTGTACCTGCTTGACGCCTTCTTCGGTGAAGACAGCAGCCGCACCGCGCTGGACAATGTAAGCGACGCCATTGAACTTGGTGGTCTGGCGGCGCAGCCACATCTTGTTGAGGTTCATGCCCTCAAACTCCAGCTCCAGCGGGACGACCGTGTAGCCGCAGCGGGTACCGGTGAAGCCTGCGGTCTTGGAGAACGAGCAGAATTCAATGGCACACTTCTTTGCACCTTCGATTTCAAAGATGCTGCGCGGCAGGTTTTCGTCTGCTACAAAGCACTCGTAAGCTGCGTCGAACAGGATCACTGCCTGATTTGCCAGTGCATAGTCAACCCATGCCTTCAGGCCGGCACGGTCGTAAACAGCACCGGTCGGGTTGTTCGGGGAGCAGAGGTAGATGATGTCTGCCTTGACAGCCGGATCCGGCAGCGGCAGGAAGCCGTTGGATTCATTTGCATCCATATACAGGATCTTGCGGCCTGCCATCGTGTTGGTGTCGACATAAACCGGATAAACCGGATCCGGAACGAGGACGGTGTTATCCTGATCGAACAGGTCGAGAATGTTGCCGACATCGGACTTTGCACCGTCGGAAACAAAGATTTCATCCGATTCCAGCTGGGTGCCGTGAGAAGCATAGTATGCCTGGATGGCATCCTTCAGGAAGTCATAGCCTTGCTCCGGGCCATAGCCGCGGAAGCTCTCCTGATGGCTCAGCTCATCGACAGCGGCATGCATCGCGTCGATGGAAGCCTGCGGCAGCGGCAGGGTGACATCGCCGATGCCCATGCGGATAACCGGTGCATCCGGATGCGCTGCGGTATAGTCCGCAACCTTCTGCGCGATGGTAGAAAACAGATAGCTCTGTGCAATATTCGCAAAATTATGATTCACTTTCATAGGTTGTATCTCTCCTTTTCATAGATGCTGCAATAAACGCTTTAAACAGCGGATGGGCGCGGTTCGGACGGGATTTGAATTCCGGATGGAACTGAACACCGACATAGAACGGATGCTCCGCGATTTCGACCGTCTCCACCAGCTCGCCGGATGGGGAGGTGCCGGAGATGGTCAGGCCATTGCTCTCAAATTCCTGACGGAACTGATTGTTGAATTCGTAGCGGTGACGATGACGTTCGGAAATATCCTCCTGCTGATATGCCTCTGCCATCTTCGTACCCGGACGGATGTGGCACGGATATGCGCCCAGACGCATGGTGCCGCCCTTCTTGGAAACACCCTGCTGGCTTTCCATCAGGTCGATGACACAGTGCTGGCTCTCCGGGTCAAATTCACCGGAATTTGCATCCTCATAGCCGAGCACGTTGCGCGCATAGGAGATTACGGCAATCTGCATGCCGAGGCAGATGCCGAAATACGGAACCTTGCGGACACGGCAGTATTCTGCCGCGCAGACCATTCCCTCGATGCCGCGCGAACCGAAGCCGCCCGGCAGGATGATACCGTCACAGCCGGAAAGCAGCTTGTCCACAGAGGAGTCATTGATCTCCTCGGAATCAATCCACTCGATTTCGACCTCCGTGCCGTTTTCATACCCCGCATGTTGCAGGGCTTCCGCGACGGACAGATAGGCGTCATGCAGGCGGACATATTTGCCAACCAGGCCGATTTTGACGCTGCCCTTGCGGCTGTCGATGCGGTCGAGCATTTCATACCACTCGCTCATATCTCCCTTGCGGCAGTCGAGCACCAGCTCTCGGCAGACGATATCACAGAAATGACTCTGCTCCAGCATCATCGGTGCCTGATACAGCACCGGCACGGTTCTGTTTTCAATGACACAGTCCGGCTGAACATTGCAGAACATGGAAATCTTGTGGCGGATGTCATCGGTCAGCGGCTGGTCAACACGGCAGACAATCATATCCGGCTGGATGCCCAGGCCGCGCAGCTCTTTGACAGAGTGCTGTGTCGGCTTGGATTTCGGTTCATCCGAGCCGGAAATAAACGGAACCAGCGTGACATGGATGAACAGGCAGTTGCGGCGTCCGACCTCTGTGGATACCTGACGGATCGCCTCCAGGAACGGCTGAGACTCAATGTCGCCGGTCGTACCGCCGATTTCGGTGATGACAACGTCGGCGCTGGTCTTTTTGCCGACCGAATAGATAAACGATTTGATTTCATCGGTGATGTGCGGGATAACCTGGACGGTTTCGCCCAGATATTTGCCGTCACGTTCCTTGTTGAGGACATTCCAGTACACCTTGCCTGTGGTCAGGTTGGAATACTTATTCAGATCCTCGTCAATAAAGCGCTCGTAATGTCCGAGGTCGAGGTCGGTTTCCGCGCCGTCTTCAGTGACATACACTTCGCCGTGCTGAAACGGGCTCATCGTACCCGGATCGACATTGATATACGGATCGAGCTTTTGCGCAGCGACCTTCAGGCCGCGGCTTTTGAGCAGTCGGCCAAGTGAAGCAGCCGTAATGCCCTTACCGAGGCCGGAAACGACACCGCCGGTTACAAAGATATACTTGGTCATGCTTCCACGCTCCCTTCAAATACAGTAGTTGCAGAACCGCTGAGGAACACGGCCTCATCGGTATAACAGATCGTCAGATCACCGCCGCGCAGATGGATTGTGATATCCTCGCCCTTGGGGCAATAGCCGTTCAGGACAGCTGCGACAGCTGCCGCGCATGCGCCTGTGCCGCATGCCCAGGTTTCACCGCTGCCGCGTTCCCAGACACGCATTTGCAGGGTGTGATCGTCGATGACACGGATAAATTCAGTGTTGATGCGTTCGGGGAACATCTCATGGTTCTCGAACGACGGGCCGATTGCGGGGAGGTCGAGAGTTTCGACATCCTCATCGACAAAGACAACGCAGTGAGGGTTGCCCATGGAGACACAGGTGACCGCATACTGTTTGCCGTCCACATCGAGCGGAACGGAAACGGCGAGATCGCCCGTGAACTTTGTCGGAATTTCCGACGGCTTCAGGATTGCCTTGCCCATGTCGACGGTGACACGGACAATTTTGCCGTCTTCTGCGACCATTTTGAGCAGCTTGATGCCGCTGAGCGTTTCCAGCGTCATCTCAGGCTTGTCAATCAGGCCGTTGTCGTACATATACTTACCGATACAGCGCGTTGCGTTGCCGCACATCTTTCCTTCACTGCCGTCCGCGTTGAACATGCGCATTTTTGCATCTGCAACATCAGAAGGGCAGATCAGGACGATGCCATCGCCGCCGATGCCAAAATGACGATCGGACAGACGGATTGCAAGTGCTTCCGGGTCGGCAACCTGCTGATTGAAGCAGTTAAAATAAATATAGTCGTTGCCGCAGCCGTGCATTTTAGTGAAATTCAGCTTCATTTGCGTGTCATCCTCTAAAATCTGTAGAATTGGTTTGCTGCGCCGGGGCGCACAAAATACATTCAGACTAATTATACAGGGAAAGAAAGTCTATTTCAAGGGAGGAAAGCGACAAGATTACGGCGAATTTCCTCCGTTCCTTTGACTGCCGGGCAGACAAAGGAGAGAGTTCTATACAGACGCTCTTTTTTTGCTTGTTATTTCGCAAAGAGAAAGCGGCAAGAGAGCGCGATGCGGATAACGGGAGAATCCGGCTGCCCTGTACGGCAGACGGATTCCAAACACACGTTTTTCTTTTGCTTATTTTTCTGTTTTACAGAAAGAAAGCGGCAAAAAGGCGCGACGCGGATAACGGGAGAATCCGGCTGGCCTGTACGGCAGACGGATTCCAAACACACGTTTTTCTTTTGCTTATTTTTCTGTTTTACAGAAAGAAAGCGGCAAAAAGGCGCGACGCGGATAACGGGAGAATCCGGCTGGCCTGTACGGCAGACGGATTCCAAACACACGTTTTTCTTTTGCTTATTTTTCTGTTTTACAGAAAGAAAGCGGCAAAAAGGCGCGACGCGGATAACGGGAGAATCCGGCTGGCCTGTACGGCAGACGGATTGCAAACAAATGTTTTTCTTTTGCTTATTTTTCTGTTTTGCAAAAAGAAAGCGGCAAGAGAGCGCGATGCGGATAACGGGAGAATCCGGCTGGCCTGTATGGCAGACGGATTCCAAACACACGTTTTTCTTTTGCTTACTTTTCTGTTTTACAGAAAGAAAGCGGCAAAAAGGCGCGACGCGGATAACGGGAGAATCCGGCTGGCCTGTACGGCAGACGGATTGCAAACAAATGTTTTTCTTTGCTTATTTTTCTGTTTTGCAAAAAGAAAGCGGCAAGAGAGCGCGATGCGGATAACGGGAGAATCCGGCTGGCCTGTATGGCAGACGGATTCCAAACACACGTTTTTCTTTTGCTTACTTTTTTTTTTGTAAAAAGAAAAGTAAGTCAGAAGGAGCGGATGATTTCCTCTGCGACATCGCGCTTGGTCTGTCGGTAATTCATGGCGCGTTTTTCGATGTAAGCATGCGCTTCTGGTTCACTCATATGTCGCTCCGCGACAAGAATGCACTTGGCACGATCAATGACGCGGATATCCTCAATGCGCTGGCGCAGCTGACGGTTTTCCTTTTGCAGCGTATAGACACGCATACGCGAGGCATTGACGAGATGCAGCGTCTGATAAAAAAGCGGGCGGGAAATCGGCTTGGTGATGACGAACACACCATCACTTTCCACACGCTCTGCGACAGAATCCGCAAGATCCGATTTAACAAGCATCAGCACGCCTGCCGTTGTGGTATGACAGGCGTGTACAGCAAATTCATGCCCAAATTCGTCTGTCAGCGGTGTATTGATAACAATCAGATCAACATTATTTTCAATTAAAACACGGCGCGCTTCATTGCAGGAGCCGGTGACCAAAATGCGATCGGGCCGCTGTCCGCCGGCCTGTAGCAGCTCCAGAAGCATATCCGCACTTTTCTTGGATGCAGTTACCAGTAATATTTTCTCCAAATTGACACCTCTCTGTGGCGTGGGATTTACACGTTATACTGCCGTGGTACGAAAACAGCAGACACACCACAAGCCGTCAGTAGGCAGAAAAATACAGCGAATCAATCATGGAAGATTTATCCGATGCATCGACATATCTGTTCCATTCGCTTGTCTTTGCCGACAGATACGCATCAATAATTTTCTCCGGAAGAGACCGATGTACAAATTCGCTGTTCTGCGATGCCTTAATTGCTTCATTCAGATTGCTTGGCAGGCAGTCATATTCACGCACGAGCGAAGCGGGTACATCGTACAGATTCAGGTTGCACGGATCACACAGCTTCAGGCCGCGTTCGATGCCTTCCATGCCTGCGCGGATGAGCAGGGAGAATGCAAGATACGGGTTTGCACACGGATCAGGTGAACGCAGTTCCATACGCTGATTGACACCGTGCGCCGCCGGAATGCGAATGAGCTGTGAACGATTCTGATGGCTCCAGGTGATATAGCGCGGTGCCTCATAGTTGCCGAAACGATCATAGGAATTGACCAGCGGATTGAGAAATGCCGAAATCTCATAGCAGCGGGTCAGAATACCCATGATAAAGCTCTCCACAACCGGGGAATGCGATTCATTCGGATTGCAGAACAGATTTTCTCCGTGCTGGAACAGCGACAGGTTGATGTGCAGGCCGTTGCCCGCATGATCGCGGAACAGCTTCGGCATAAACGATGCGTACAGACCGTTGGATGCCGCCAGCGTCTTGACTACACTGCGGAACGTAATCATATTATCCGCCGCAGTTACCGCGGAATCATAGGCAAAATCAATCTCATTCTGTCCGGGACCCTGCTCATGATGGGAGGCCTCCGGGCGCATATTCATCTCTTCCAGCGTCAGGCAGATCTGGCGGCGCACATTCTCACCCTTGTCCAGCGGTGCGATATCCAGATAGGACGCGTTGTCGTGCGGGATCTTGGTCGGCAGACCGTTTTCATCCTGCCGCAGCAGATAGAATTCACATTCCGTGCCGATTTTGACCGAATAGCCCAGACGACGCATGTCCTCCTGTGCCTGCCGCAGAACCTGACGGCCATCGCCCTCGAATGGCGTGCCATCCGGATACTTGATGTCACAGAAAAAGCGCACAACACGGCCCTGTGACGGACGCCACGGCAGAATGGAAAGCGTGGTCGGATCGGGGAACAGCAGCAGATCAGACATTTCAATATTCATGAATCCACGAACAGCGGATGCATCAAAGGAAATGCCTTCTTCAAAGGCACGCGACAGCTCGCGCGGCATAATGGAAATATTTTTCTGCTTGCCAAAAATGTCGCAAAAAGCCAAACGAATGAATTTTACATCATTTTCCGAGATGTACTGCATGACCTCGCGGTAGGTGTAATCGTTCATAAATCCTCCTCTGTTAAAAAACCGCAAAACGGACAGCAAGGAATTCTGGGTGAAATCTGCTGTCCGTATGGGTTTTATACTTGCAAAATAAAAATCAGTTAAAGGTATACATGCGCTTGTACGGGCTGTTGGAGTTCGGTGTCAGGACATAGAACTTCTCGCGCAGGAGCGCTTCCGGATCGCCGCCGAAGTTCTCACAGTAATCCTTGACATATTCCAGAATAGAAGCCTTGTCTTCGTTGGTTGCAACCTCGGCCTTGATCTGAACCGGAACATCCGGATCCTCATCACAGCGCAGGAAAATGCGTCCGCCGTGCATGCCGGTGCCGCAGAAGAAGCCGGTCGGCTGCTTGCCTTCACAGCCCTTGCCAAGGACGATGATAACGCCGCCTGCCTGGTATTCGCCCAGGAAGGAACCGGCCTTGCCGCCAATGACCAGAACCGGAATGTGCTCCTTGTACTGCTTCATGTGAATGCCTGCGCGATAACCGGCATCGCCCTTAATCAGGATCTTGCCGCCGCGCATGCCATAGCCGGTGGTGTCACCACAGTTGCCATCGATGATGATGGCACCGCTGTTCATGGTATCACCGGTTGCATCCTGTGCGTTGCCGTTGACCAGGATGGTGGAGCCGTCGAGATAAGCGCCCAGCGCATTGCCCGGCGTACCGGTGATAATAATGTTCTTGCCTCTGGAGGCCGCGCCGACATAGCGCTGGCCAATCAGATTATCAAGAAAAATCTCAGAATCCTCACAGGCGCGAACCCAGTTGTTGAGGTCTTCAAAATGCATGAGATCTACATTCAGTTTCTTCATAGTGATTCGTCCTTTCCCTTAGTGCGGCTGTGCGAGCTTCTTCGCGCGCTCCGCCTTGGCAAATGCCATCAACTGCGGATGCTGACGAATCAGGTCAAAGTCAATGGTGTCCAGCGGAACCTGATCGCGGATCAGGGAGGTGTAAATGCCGCCGCGATCTACATCGCCGATCAGAATAAAGCCGACCAGCTTATTGTCACGGACAACCAGCTTCTTATAGGAGGTTTCCGTCTTGGTGACAAATTCCTCGCCGTCATAGCTGCCTGCGGTAATCATATGCAGGCCGAGGAATCCGGACGCATTCATCGGGAATGCCTGATCGAATACCTTGTCGCCGCCTGCCATGTTGACGCCGGCAGCTTCGCCCTGCAGGTATGCGTTCGGCAGGATTGCCAGAATGCGGTCAGTGTCCGCTGCGATGTCATGCGAAACCGTGCAGTCGCCGGCAGCGTAGATGTCCGGAACGGTGGTTGCGCTGTGGGTGTCGACCAGAATGCCGCGATTGACCTCACAGCCAATTTCCTCTGCCAGACCCGTGTTCGGGCGGACGCCGACGGCGACAACCAGAACGTCGAAATCCAGCTCCATGCCGCTCTTGAAAATAGCATGGTTCGGTGTGGAGAACTTTGCAACGGAGTCAGACAGATAGAACTTCATGCCCAGACCCTCCAGATAGCTCTGGAGGAAGGAGGAACCGTATTCATCCAGTACATTCGGCAGGATGCGCGGCGCCATATCGACGATGGTCAGTGATTTGGACAGGTGCAGGATACCTTCTGCGCACTTCAGACCGATCAGGCCCGCGCCGATAATCAGTACATCCTTGTCCTTCTGATCGCCCAGCAGGCCAGCCAGACGGTGAGCATCGTCGAGCGTCATGAACGGGGTCTGTGCTTCAACGGTATCCAGACCCTCCATCGGCGGGACAAACGGACGGGAACCGGTGCAGATTGCCAGCTTGTCATAAGAGACCTTGTCACCGTTTTCCAGAACGACAGCCTTTGCGTTCTTGTCAATGCTGGTGACGGTGCGGCCGAGCATTGCGGTTACATTGTTTGCTTCATAGAAATCGCGCGGACGATAGTTCATCTTTTCCTCGGTGGTCTTGCCGAGCAGGAGGTAGGAGATGAGCGGGCGGCCGTAGGTGAAATGCGGCTCGCTGGAAATCAGGACGATTTCACCGTACTTGTCGACCGAACGGATGCCTTCAACCGTGCCGATAGCGGCAGTTGCATTGCCGATGATAACATACTTCACTTTGCTCACCTCTCCTCAAATACAATCGCGTGGTTCGGACATCCGGCAACACACTGCGGCGTGCCGTCTGCATTCTTGGTGCACAGCTCACACTTCTGTACTGCGCCTGCCTCGGAGGTGCTGATGCAGCCATACGGACAGGAGAGAACACAGGTGTAGCAGCCGACGCACTTATCGGAGTCGATGGAAATCACACCGTCCTGAATGGAGAGTGCGCCGGAAATACAGCCCTTGACACACAGCGGGTTGTCACAGTGACGGCAGGAAACAGCGAAGTTGATGCTGTCGCCTTCCTCTACGCGGATGCGCGGGGCGATGGTCTTGCCCTTGAGCGCTTTTGCCATGTCGTCGATGCCGGAATTGGCAAACGCACAGTTGTATTCACAAAGATGGCATCCAAGACACCATTTCTCATTTACATATACTCGTTTCATCTGGTAAGTCTGCCTCCCTTATTCACCGGCGTGCTTGATGCCGAGGATTTCCAGTTCCTTTTCGTTGAGGCCGATGCCGCGGAGCATCAGGCGGTTGCCGCGCAGAGCCTCGATGGAGTTGATGCCCATGCCGCCCATCATCTCGCGGATCTCATGACCCCAGGCGGTGAGCAGGTTAATCAGGCGTTCGGAACCGATGTCCGGATTCAGGCGTTTTACCAGTTCGGGGCGCTGGGTTGCAATGCCCCAGTTGCACTTGCCGTTCTGGCAGGTGCGGCACAGATGGCAGCCGAGCGACAGCAGGGCAGCGGTTGCGATGTAAACTGCGTCCGCGCCGAGTGCAATCGCCTTGACGATGTCTGCCGAGTTGCGGATGGAGCCGCCGATGACGATGGAAACATTGTCGCGGATGCCCTCGTCTCGCAGACGCTGGTCAACTGCTGCAAGCGCAAGCTCGATCGGGATGCCGACGTTGTCGCGGATGCGGGTTGGAGCAGCGCCCGTGCCGCCGCGGAAGCCGTCGATGGCGATGATGTCAGCGCCGGAACGCGCAATGCCGGAGGCGATTGCCGCGACGTTGTGAACCGCGGAAATCTTGACGATAACCGGCTTCTTATATGCGGTTGCTTCCTTTAAAGAATACACCAGCTGGCGCAGATCTTCAATAGAATAAATATCGTGATGCGGTGCCGGGGAGATGGCATCCGTGCCTTCCGGGATCATACGGGTGCGGGAGATATCCGCCGCGACCTTGGCGCCCGGCAGGTGTCCGCCGATGCCCGGCTTTGCGCCCTGGCCGATTTTGATTTCGATTGCGGCGCCGGCATCCAGATAATCCTTTTCAACACCGAAACGACCGGATGCAACCTGAACGATGGTGTTGCCGCCCCACTTGTAGAAGTCCTCATGCAGGCCGCCCTCACCGGTGTTGTAGTAGGTGCCCATCGCCTTGGAAGCGCGTGCCAGAGACTCATGTGCGTTGTAGCTGATGGAGCCGTAGGACATTGCGGAGAACATGACCGGAATGTCGAGCTCCAGACGCGGCGACAGGTTCGGGATGATCTTGCCGTTTTCATCGCGTTCAATCGTGGTCGGCTTCTTGCCGAGGAAGGTGCGGATTTCCATCGGCTCACGCAGCGGGTCGATGGACGGGTTGGTAACCTGAGAAGCGTTAATCAGGATCTTATCCCAGTAAATCGGGAAGTCCTTCGGGTTGCCCATAGAAGACAGCAGGGTGCCGCCGGAATTTGCCTGACGGTAGACCTCCTGAATGGTCTCGCCGGTCCAGTTTGCATTTTCGCGGAACTGATGGTTGGTCTTGGTGATCTTCAGTGCGCGGGTCGGACACAGGGAGACGCAGCGGTGGCAGTTGACACATTTGCTCTCGTCGGAGACCATTTTCTGAAGATCGGTATCAAAGTGATGTACTTCGTTCGCGCACTGGCGCTCACATACCCGACAGGCGATGCAGCGGTCCGGATTGCGCAGAACTTCGAACTGGGGATATAAATACTCAATAGCCATGATGGATTATTCCTTTCCTTGCGCGTCTTCGTTTAAGGTTACAATAACCGGCTCGCCGCCGCGCGGCGCCCAGATCTTATCCAGCTCCGGCTGGATGACGCGGATTGCCGCTTCCTCGGAGGCGATATAGACGTCTTCGCCCTTTTCACCGACAACCATGGAGCGGAGCTTCAGGCGGTCGTTGAGCGCCATCACGCCGCCGGTGAAGCCGAGCATGATGGAGAACGGGCCGTTGATGAGCAGGCCTGCGAATGCGTCGCGCAGGTAGGTATATTCTGCCTTCTGCTCCGGTGGCATCTTTTCGATGGTGGACCAGAACGGAGCGGCGACAACATGTGCAGCCTCCTCCAGCGTCAGGCCCTTTCTGCGGATCAGGTAATCAAAGATATAGGTAATCGCCTCGGTATCGGTCAGCAGGTCACATTTGTAGCCGTGCATCTCGATGGAACGGCGGTTTGCATCATAAGAGGAAATTTCGCCGTTGTGGACGATGGTGAAGTCGAGCATGGCAAACGGATGTGCGCCGCCCCACCAGCCGGGGGTGTTGGTCGGGTAACGGCCGTGTGCCGTCCAGGAATATGCTTCATATTCTTCCAGGCGGTAGTACAGGCCGACATCCTCCGGGAAGCCGATGGCCTTGAATACACCGCAGTTCTTGCCGCTGGAGAAGACGTAAGCGCCCTTGAATTTATGGTTGATGTTGGTGACACAGCGGACAACGAATTCGTCCTCGGACAGCTGGGTTTCAATCAGCTTATAGCGGCGCGGTACAACAAAGTAGCGCCAGATCAGCGGCTCGTCCGTAATGGACGGGTGCTTGCGGGTGGGGATGCGGGACATGGATGCGATTTCAAAGTGCTCCTCGAGGAACTTCTCGCAGACATCCTTGACGGACGGATCATCGTAAAACAGATGGAACGCATAGCAGTCCGCGTATTCCGGATAGATGCCGTAGGCCGCGAAGCCGCCGCCCAGGCCGTTGGAACGGTCATGCATCGTGGAGATGGAGCGGATGATTTCGGTGCCGTCCGTCCGGCGGCCGTCCTTGTGGAAGATGCCCGAGATCGCACATCCCGAAGGGATATGGTATTGACCTTCTTTTAGCATGGTAGATTCCTCCTAATATTACTTCACATTATCAATAGGATACGAGTCTGTGTACTGAATGATGTCTCTGCCGCATAGGATATACATATATTATTGTATACCGTAAGAAATACACCGTTGTATTGATACGAAAAGCCGGGAGCATGCCCCGGCAGTGCCGCAAAAACAAAAAGGCGTTCATTCCATAACATACCGGCCACGCGGCCTCTGTGCTATGGAATGAACGCCATTGTTCATTGCACTTATTCTATAATAAAGGTCGGGAAACGTCAAGCACTTTGCATAAGAAAAGTGAGTGATTTTGTAGATTTCATACAACCTGCATAGAATCTCTACTCAAAAAGGAGCATGAATGGGGCAAAATAGTAAAACTTGACCAGATTTGGAGTAAAGTTTTAAAAATTGAGTTGACAGATTCGGAACCGGAGGATATAATAGACAGCGTAAACAGCAAAGGCGCTGTGGATGTTCAAATCCGCGGCGCCATTTTTATTACTCGGGTAGAGATCTTAAGTAGTATAATCTAATTAAGAAGCAGTACGATTCTAATTCAAAAGATACATTGCATGGAGGTGCGTTGTACAATGGTTAACATTCCGGAGATATTCGCCGAGAACGTATTTAATGAAAACGTAATGCGCGACAAGCTGCCGAAGGAAGTCTTCAAGAAGCTGATGAAGACCATCGACCTCGGCGAGCCGCTCGACGTAAGCATTGCAAACGTCGTTGCGAACGCAATGAAGGATTGGGCGGTCGAGAAGGGCGCCACCCATTACACCCACTGGTTCCAGCCGATGACCGGTATCACCGCGGAGAAGCATGACTCCTTTATCACCCCGACTGCGGGCGGCAAGGTCATCATGTCGTTCGGCGGCAAGGAACTGATTCAGGGCGAGCCGGATGCATCCTCGTTCCCGTCCGGCGGCCTGCGCGCAACCTTCGAGGCACGCGGCTATACCGCATGGGATCCGAGCTCCTATGCCTTTGTCAAGGACGGCACCCTGTACATCCCGACTGCATTCTGTTCTTATACCGGTGAAGCGCTGGATAAGAAGACCCCGCTGCTGCGCTCCATGGACGCGATCAGCAAGCAGGCATGCCGCGTGATGAAGCTGTTCGGCAAGGATGTCAAGCGCGTTACCACCACCGTAGGTCCGGAGCAGGAATACTTCCTGGTTGACAAGAAGTATTACGACCAGCGCAAGGACCTGATCTTCACCGGCCGCACCCTGTTCGGCGCAATGAGCCCGAAGGGTCAGGAGATGGAAGATCATTACTTCGGCACCATCAAGCCGCGCATCGCCGCATTCATGGCTGACCTCGACGTTGAGCTGTGGAAGTACGGCTTGCTGGCTAAGACCAAGCACAACGAGGTTGCACCGGCACAGCATGAGGTCGCACCGATCTTCTCCACCACCAACATTGCAACCGATAACAACCAGCTGCTGATGGACATCGCAAAGAAGGTTGCCCTGAAGCACGGCATGGTTTGCCTGCTGCATGAGAAGCCGTTCGACGGTGTCAACGGCTCCGGCAAGCACAATAACTGGTCGATGTCCACCGATATGGGCGAGAACCTGCTGAATCCGGGCAAGGATCCGAAGGACAATGCACAGTTCATGCTGATTCTGACCGCTGTCATCACTGCGGTTGACAAGTATGCGAAGCTGATGCGTCTGTCGGTTGCTTCCGCAGGCAATGACCATCGTCTGGGCGCAAACGAAGCACCTCCGGCCATTGTTTCCGTATTCCTCGGCGACGAGCTGGAGCGCGTCGTCCGGGACATCATCGACGGCGGCGAGTCCGCAGTCGGCGGTCAGGCTAAGATTGAGCTCGGCGTTACCACCCTGCCGGTATTCCCGAAGGACAACACCGACCGCAACAGAACCTCTCCGTTTGCGTTCACCGGCAACCGTTTTGAGTTCCGTATGCCTGGTTCTTCCCAGTCCATCGGCTGCATCAACATGATGCTGAACACCGCAGTTGCTGACGTATTCAAGGACTTCGCTGACGAGCTGGAAGGCGCAGAAGACTTCCAGAAGGCTCTGAATGCTCTGATTAAGCGTGAGCTGACTGCACATCAGCGCGTTATTTTCAACGGCAACGGCTATGATGACAGCTGGATTGAAGAAGCTGAGAAGCGCGGCCTGCCGAACCTGCGCAGCACGCCGGAAGCACTGGCTGCATACGATGAGTTCGTTGACCTGTTTGAGGAGACCGGCGTTCTGAGCGAGGCTGAGCTGAAGTCCCGTCAGGAGATCCTGCTCGACGAGTACGCAAAGACCATTGCAATCGAGTCCCGCACCATGGTTGATATGTCCAAGAAGGACATTCTGCCGGCAGTTTCCAGCTATGTCAAGGAGCTGTCCGACATCGCGTGCAACAAGAAGACGCTGGGTCTGAATGCGGATCTGGAAATCAAGCAGATCGAGAGGCTGTCCGCTCTGGCATCCGATGCCTACGACAAGACCGCTGCACTGGAAGAGGTTATCGCAGGTGCGGCTGATGTCGAGGGTGCACAGAACGCCGCAAACTATGAGCATGAGACCGTCATCCCGGCAATGGATGCCCTGCGTGCAGTTGCCGACGAGATGGAAGTCAACACGGCTGAGAAGTACTGGCCGTTCCCGGCATACGACAAGCTGCTGTTCGGCATCTGATTTCTCACGACACATAAACGTATCATTCAATATTGTTTCTGACACAATGGCGTGTACACAGTCTCCCGATCATGGGGAGGTGTATACGCCTTTTTTTCTATGGCTGCATACAGGCGCATCTGTGCATTAGGGAGCACAGATATGCCGGTTTGTACGATATAAATTTCTTGATAAAGGGGAATATTCAACATGGATACCACTTCGATTATGAGTGTTCTGGCGGATCATGCAGCCGCCATTGACACCTCGTGGACCCTGCTTGGCGCTGCCCTCGTATTCTTCATGCAGGCAGGCTTTGCAATGGTAGAGACCGGCTTTACCCGTGCAAAGAACGCCGGCAACATCATCATGAAGAACCTGATGGACTTCTCGCTCGGCACTCCGATTTACTGGCTGTTTGGCTTTGGTATTATGTTCGGCGGCACTGGCGCTCTGATCGGTGGCTTCGACTTTATGACCAACGGCGGCGACGGCGGCTACACCACCCTGATTTTCCAGACGGTGTTCTGTGCAACCGCTGCTACCATCGTTTCCGGTGCAATGGCTGAGAGAACCAAGTTCTCCTCCTACTGCATCTATTCCATGATTATCAGCGGCATTGTCTATCCGGTTTCCGGACATTGGGTCTGGGGCGGCGGCTGGCTTGCACAGATGGGCTTCCATGATTTCGCAGGCTCCACGGCGGTACACATGGTCGGCGGCGTTGCAGCTCTGATCGGTGCTGCATTCCTTGGCCCGCGTATCGGCAAGTTTGGCAAGGACGGCAAGCCGAAGGCAATTCCGGGTCACTCCCTCACCCTCGGTGCACTGGGCTGCTTCATCCTGTGGTTCTGCTGGTTTGGATTCAACGGTGCTTCCACCGTTGCTATGACCGACGGCGCATACGAGACCGCATCTTCTGTTTATGTTACCACCAACCTGGCGGCTGCTGTTGCAACCGTTACCGTTATGTGCATTACCTGGATCCGTTATAAGAAGCCGGATGTCTCCATGACCCTGAACGGCTCTCTGGCAGGTCTGGTAGCAATCACTGCGGGCTGTGACATGGTCACCCCGTTCGGCGCTGCGGTCATCGGCATCTGCGCAGGCTTCGCTGTTGTATTCGGCATTGAATTCGTTGAAAAGGTTCTGAAGATCGACGACCCGGTCGGTGCTGTTGGCGTACACTGCATCAACGGCGCACTGGGCACCATCCTGACCGGCCTGTTCGCTGTTGACGGCGGCCTGTTCTATGGCGGCGGTGCACACTTCCTGCTGGTTCAGATTCTCGGTGTCGTTGCAGTAGCTGCATGGGTTGCAGTTACCATGACCATCGTATTCTGGGTCATCAAGCACACTGTAGGCCTCCGCGTAAGCGAAGAAGAAGAAATCCGCGGTCTCGACATCATGGAACATGGCCTGACCTCCTCCTATGCTGACTTCATGCAGATTCCGACGGTCAATGGCCTGTATAAGCCGGAAGGTGAGTATGCTCCGGTAACCAATCCGGTTCCGGTTGCTGAGGCTATCCCGGCAACGGAGGTTCCGTCCACCGGCGAAGACGGACACAAGCTGTCCAAGGTTGTTGTCATCTGCAAGCAGTCCCGTTTTGAGGACCTCAAGAATGCTCTTGAAGAGATCGGCGTAGCTGGTCTGACCATGACCAACGTCCTCGGCTGTGGCGTAGAAAAGGGCGCGACCGAGTTCTACCGCGGCGTTCCGGTCAACGCAACCCTGCATCCGAAGATCAAGCTCGAGATGGTTGTCAGCCGTGTACCGGTTGAACAGGTTGTTGATACCTGCCGCAAGGTTCTTTATACCGGCCATATCGGCGACGGCAAGATCTTCATCTACGATGTACAGAATGTCATCAAGGTTCGTACCGGCGCGGTCGGCTACGATGCTCTTCAGTACGAAGACTAATCAGATTATCATCCTTCTATCAATCCCTAATACATGTTCAAGGCAGAGACCCGTACCGCTTCGGCGGCGCGGGTCTTTCGCTGTTGTAATTGGACAGGCGGCGTATTATAATAAAAAGGACTTTTAACTGGAGGATTTGCAATGAAAAAACGATGGCTTGGCGCCGTGGCAGCCGCTGTGCTCATGGCGGCGGTGCTGGCGGGCTGCGGGCAGAAGGAAGTTTCACAGGATTTTTATGCGATGGATACCGCAATGAATATCCGGGCATACGGTTCCCATGCACAGGATGCGATCAACCAGTGCGTGCAGTATATCAACGGACTGGAGCAGGATATTTCCCGCACGCAGGAGGACAGTGAGCTCTATGCACTCAACCACGCGGACGGCAAACCGGTGGAGCTGTCCGAACAGACGGCGGATGTGCTGGGACAGGCACTCCGGCTTGCGGAGGAAACGGAGGGATGCTTTGACCCGACGACCGCGCCGCTGTCTGATCTGTGGGGCATCGGCACAGAACAGGCGAAAGTTCCCGCGCAGGCAGAGATTGACGAGGCGCTGGCGCTGGTCGGCTATCAGCGTGTACAGCTCGACGGAACGTCTGCATCGCTTCCCGCAGGCGCACGCATTGACCTCGGCGGTATCGGCAAGGGCTATGCCGCCGACCATGTCGCACAGCTGCTGCGCGATGCTGGCATCAAGCAGGCGGTCATTACGCTCGGCGGAAATATTTATGTCCTCGGGGAGAAGGAGGACGGCGTGCCATGGACAGTCGGCATCACCGACCCGGACAATCCGGGCGACTATTTTGCGACGCTCAGCGTCAGTGATACCAGTATTGTAACCAGCGGCGACTATGAGCGCTATTTTGAGCAGGACGGCAAGCGCTACTGTCATATTTTCGATCCGAAAACCGGTTGGCCCGCCGAGACTGACCTGCGCAGTGTGACCGTGGTTTCCGCATGCTCGACAGAGGCGGACGCCTACACGACCGCGCTGTTTGTCATGGGCTATGACCGGGCACGGGCATTTTGCGAGGAACATGATATTGAGGCAATTTTTGTCCGGAACGATCAGACCGTCTATGTCACAGACGGTCTCAGGGACAAATTTTCCCTGACCAGCTCGGAGTATACCTATGAAGAATAAAATTCCGCTGAAGGCGGGGGATTTTGTCATTTTTGCCGCGATTATCGCGCTGGCATGCGGTATCTGGATTCGGTTGGCATTGATGCAGACCGACCAGACCTATGGCGAGATTCTGGTGGATGGCGAGCTGTACCGGCAGATCAAGCTCGGCGGAACAGAGCAGGAAACCATCGCATTTGAGGGCCGCACAGGCGAGGTCACGATTGAAATCGACGGCGACCGCATGCGCTTTGTTTCATCTCAGTGCCCCGATCATACATGCGAACGCACCGGCTGGATTTCGCGTGTCGGACAATCCGCCGTGTGCCTGCCCAATCGGGTCATGATAAAAATTACCGGAAGCAATCCGGACGGCGTGGATGCCGTCGCGCAGTGACAGGAGGGCGCATGAACAAGACAAAACGCATCGCGCTGTGCGGGATGCTGACAGCGCTGGCGCTGGCATTGTCGCTCGCGGAGCGCATGATCCCGCTGGAATTTCTCATCCCGATTCCGGGCATCAAGCTCGGGCTTGCAAATGTTGTGACGATGTTTGCCCTGCTGTTCCTGACACCGAAGGAGGCGTATGCAATTTTATTTTGCCGCGTCGTGCTCGCGGCGCTGTTTGCCGGCAGCATCACACAGCTGCTGTTCAGTCTGGTCGGCGGCACGCTCGCATTGACGATGACCTGGCTGCTGCTGCATAAGCAGAACAAATGGTTTTCTTTTTACGGCATCAGTGCGGCGTCGGCGGCGATGCACAACATCGGGCAGGTGCTTGCGGCGATGCTGGTCATGCAGTCGGCAGATGTCATCGCATACCTGCCCTTGCTGCTCATTTCGGCAATCCCAATGGGCTTTGTCACCGGTGCGATTCTGGATGTACTGCAAAAACATATGCGACATTTGAAGCTGACGGAATGAAAGGAAGAAAGATGGACATCCTTACCATAATGAAATCAGACAGGCCATACAGTGCATCAAATTTTGATATGCCAACGCAACTGCAAAAAAAGGCCAAGCGCCTGTGCTGGGAATACAATATGTGCTGCCCGGACGACGAGGCCAAACGCGCAGAGCTGTTGAAGCAGCTGTTCGGCACCTGCCATCCGCTGACATTCATCCAGCCGGCATTCCAGTGCGATTACGGATTCAATATCCATACGCACGGTCTGACGGTGGTCAATCACAATGTCGTCATTCTGGACACTTCGCCGGTGTATATCGGTGCAAACGCTTTTCTCGCGCCGGGCGTATGCCTCTCCTGTGTTGGACATGCGATGGATGCGGAGCAGCGCGCGCAGGGTATTCTGACCTCTGCGCCCATCACGCTGGAGGATGATGTCTGGATCGGCGCGAATGTGACGGTCTGCGGCGGTGTGACGATTGGAAAGGGAAGTGTCATCGGCGCAGGCAGCGTTGTGACGCGCGACATTCCGGCGGGTGTCGTCGCGGCGGGAACGCCGTGCCGGGTGCTGCGTCCCGTGACGGAAAAAGACCGGGTCGAACCGGTTACGGTGTGACAAAACAGTTCGGATATCCTGTTTTGCCGTTTCCTGTATAAAATCCTGTGCATATCGGAAAACTAAAGGCAAATTTCAGCCTTTGGAGGTAATATGCATGAAAAAAAGAATGGGTGCACTGTGCCTGTCGCTTGCGCTGCTGTTGACGATGCTTGCAGGCTGCGGCACGGCGAATACAACAACGAACGGCACGACAACTGGCAGCGGCTCTGGCGTCGTCGATGGCAACAACGACGGCATTGTGGGAAATGACGGCACCGGTTACGACAACACTGGTGTGAACGGCGCCACTGGCAGCGGTTACACGGACGGCACCGGCACGGTTGTCGATGGCAACGGAACCGGTACGGTATCCGGTGACGTGAGAAGTGCGGTGGATGATGTTGGACGCGCCGTTGAGGACGGTGCGAATGCGGTCGGCGATGCTGTAACCGGCAATAACGCCACGACCAATAACGCTGCGACCAACAATGCCAATACGGCAAACAACACAACCGCCAACCGGTAAACAGCAATAAAGAAGCCCGTGTTCGTGAGAACACGGGCCTTTCTGCGTGGAGATACAATTACGGGTTTTCGCCGAGTGTGACCTTGTAGCCGTTGTTTTCGATGGCATGCATCAGTGCTTCACCGTGCTCCTTGCCGCCGACTTCGCAGACGACATGGACAATCGCCTCGTCGATGTCGAGGTTTGCGTTGACGCGGTCATGCTGGAACATGATGATGTTCGCGTTCTGCGATGCAATGATGCCGGCGAGACGCTCAAGCGAGCCGGGAACATCCGGCATGACGATGGAGAACTTCATGTGGCGGCAGCGGGTGACGAGACCCTTTTCGACGATGCGGTGGATGAAGCTCACATCAATGTTGCCGCCGGACAGCAGGCAGACAACCTTTTTGCCGCTGAAGTCATATTTGCCGGACAGCAGTGCGGCGAGGGAAGAGGCACCTGCCGGCTCGACAACCTGCTTGGTGCGCTCGAGCAGCAGCAGGATGGTGGATGCAATGTCATCATCCGATACAGTAATCATGTCATCGACAAAGGCATTGATGTGTTCCATCGTTTTCGTGCCCGGGCACTTGACCGCAATGCCGTCGGCAATCGTGTGGACGGATTCGGACGGATGGATGCCGTCCTGATGGAATGAATTTGCAATGGCCGGAGCGCCCTCTGCCTGTACGCCGATGACCCGGATGCGCGGGTTGATCTGCTTGACACAGGCCGCGACACCGGACAGCAGTCCGCCGCCGCCCGCCGGAACAAGGATGACATCGACGGCCGGAAGATCGCGCAGAATCTCAAGGCCGATGGTGCCCTGACCAGCCATGACATCTTCGTCGTCAAATGGATGGATGAACGTCGCGCCGGTCGCCTCGACGATTTCCATCGCCTTGGCATAGGCATCATCATAGCACGAGCCGGAGAGCACGACATTCGCGCCGTAGCCGCGTGTCGCGGAAACCTTTGCAATCGGCGTGGAGCGCGGCATGCAGATGGTTGCCGGGATGCCGATGCTGTTTGCTGCGAAGGCAACGCCCTGCGCATGGTTGCCCGCGGAGGAGGCGATGACAGAGGTCAGCTCGCCGCTCTCGTACAGCTTCATAATTTTGTTATATGCACCGCGCACCTTAAAGGAGCCGGTCTTCTGCTGGTTTTCACACTTGAGGTAAACTTCTGCGCCGGTCATGCCGGAAAACGTGGTAGAAGAGGCAAGCGGAATATAATGAACGACTGGCTGTAAGCGCTGCGCCGCCTCGTCAATGTCTTTGATGCTGATCATGGATACTTTGGTTCCTCCCAGAAAAAATATGCGAGTAAATAAGACTGTAATATTGTAGCACTGCGTCCGGATGATTGCAAGCGCATGCACGAGATTCTGTGCGTTTCAGTTGTATTTCACCGGTTTCCCTGATATAATGAAACGAGAACCAACAGGAAAGAGGTTTATCAAATGGCACATTATGATCTGAATACATCACAGCTGCGCGAATATGTCGGCATCCTGCGGGCAGGTGATACGGTTTCCCTGACCGGTACGGTATATACGGCGCGCGATGCGGCACACAAGAAGATTCTTGCGGCACTTGAAGCGGGCGAGGCAGTTCCGTTCGACCTTCAGGATTCTGTTGTTTACTATGCGGGTCCGACGCCGGCAAAGCCGGGACAGGTCATCGGCTCCTGTGGGCCGACAACCTCTGGACGCATGGATCCGTTTTCCCCGACTCTGATTGAAAAGGGTCAGGTCTGCATGATCGGAAAGGGCGTGCGCAATCAGGCGGTACACGATGCCATGCAGAAATATGGCTGTGTGTACATGGTCGCCATCGGCGGCGCGGGCGCGGTCATTGCCGATTCGGTCAAGTCGCTCGAGGTTGTCGCCTATGACGAGCTGGGCTGCGAGTCGGTCAAGCGCCTGACCGTGGAAAACTTCCCGGCAATCGTATCGATGGATGCGCAGGGCGGCAGCTTATATGCCACCGGCATTGCGCAGTTCCGCACAGCAGAGTGAGCAGGACGCGCTGGAGCTGCGTGCTGCTCGACATGGATGGGACATTTTTCGACTTCCCGGCCTGTGAGCGCCGCGCGTTTTTCCGCACCATGCAGGAATTTTCCATTGAGGCGGATGAGGACATGTATCAGCGCTACCGTGTGGTAAACAAGGCGGCGTGGAAGGAACTGGAAGAGGGCAGGCTGACGCATGAGCAGCTGCGTCCCGAACGCTTCCGCCGCCTGATGGCACAGCTGGGGCGCACCTTTCCGGACGGCGTCACGGCGGAACAGGTGGCCGCGTACAATGTGCAGCGCATTGCCGAGGGCGATATCCTGTATGACGGCGCGCGTGAGCTGTGGCAGCGCATCTATCGCCAGTACCGCGTCTGCGTGCTGACCAACGGCTCCGATCTGACGCAATACAACCGGCTGAAGTGTGCCGGTCTGCTGGAATATACGCATGCGGTCGTTACCAGCCAGCGGGCGGGTGTCGGCAAGCCGGCTGCCGGAATTTTTCAGCTCGCCCTTGCGGAACTGGGCTGCCCGGATAAGCGCGAATGCGTCATGGTGGGAGATTCGCTCGAGGCGGATATCCGGGGCGCAGAAAATTTTGGCATCGACACGATTTGGTATAATCCCACAAAAGAACGTCCGAAAACTATGCAGGTTGCCAAAGAGGTGAATGATTATTCCGCGTTGGCGCTTGCACTCGGGCTGGAAAAATAAAAACACGTTCTCAAAGCATACACAAAACATTATCATTTTCGAAGCCGCAGACAGAGAGCGGTGAGATTGACAACCAACCTTTGTTACGATACAATACATTTTGTTAAGAATAAGACAAACTTCCAATGCAGGGAAAGGGAGAACTGTTCATGAGAAGCTTTGAAACCGACGTACAGTTAATAAAATATAAGGTTCTGCGCGCCGTCGCAGAGCATGCATTGCAGGAGAGGCTGGACGACTGTTATTATACCGTGCCGCAGGAGGTTATTCCGGGCAAAAAGGCAACCATGCGCTGCTGTGTCTATAAGGAGCGCGCGATTGTCGGTGAGCGTGTACATAACGCCCTCGGCGGCGAACGCGGAAGCCATGTCATCGAGGTCATCGATATCGCCTGTGACGAATGTCCGGTCGACCGTTATTCGGTCAGCAACTCCTGCCGCGGCTGTCTGGCACACCGCTGCATGAAGGTCTGCCCGCGCGGTGCGATCAGCAAGGGCGATGACGGACGCGCAAAGATTGATCCGGACAAGTGCATTCACTGCGGACGCTGCGCAAAGGTCTGCCCGTACGGTGCGATTACTGAGAATGTCCGTCCGTGTGAGCGCAGCTGCAAGGTCGGTGCGATCAAGATGAACGACCAGCAGAAGGCGGAGATCAATTACGACAAGTGCATCAGCTGCGGCGCCTGCGTCAGCCAGTGCCCATTCGGTGCGGTCGTCGATAATTCTTATATGGTAGACGCGATCAAGCTCATCCAGCAGGCAGATCACCGCGGCTATTACACCGTTGCGATTGTTGCTCCGGCCATTGCCTCTCAGTTCAAGGGCGCGACAGTCGGACAGGTCAAGCAGGCACTGCGCCATCTCGGCTTCCACGACGTTGTCGAAGCGGCACTCGGTGCGGACATGGTTGCAAAGAAGGAATCAAAGGAGCTGGCGGAAAAGGGCTTCCTGACGTCGTCCTGCTGCCCGGCATTCGTGCGCTATATCAAGCAGCATGTGCCGGAAATGGCGGAGCATATTTCGCACAACCTGTCTCCAATGGCAGAGCTGGGCAAATACATCAAGGAAAACAGTGCGTGGCCGGTCAAGACGGTCTTTATCGGGCCTTGCACCGCGAAGAAATACGAGCAGAAGCTGGACACCGTCAAGCCTTGGATTGACTGCGTCATCACATTCGAGGAGCTTCAGGCGCTGCTGGATGCGGCAGGCCTTCCGCCGGAGGAGCAGGGCGAACTGCCGACGGACGATGCATCGTATTTCGGCCGTATCTTTGCGCGTTCCGGCGGTCTGACCGAGGCGGTTGCGCAGAGCATTAAGGAGCAGAACATCGACTTCGAGCCGAAGGTTGCCGTGTGCAGCGGCATCGAACAGTGCAAGGTTGCGCTGCTCAAGGCGAAAATGGGCAAACTCGCAGAGAACTTCATCGAGGGCATGGCGTGTGAGGGCGGCTGCATCAACGGTGCGGGCACCATCAGCCATACGCCGAAGGATAAGCTGACTGTCGACAACTTCGGTAAAGAAAGCCGCAAGGAAGGCATCAACATGTCGGTCGGCAGCTACGAGACCAAATTCTAAATCAGATCATCAGAACCGCCGGGAGTGCTGCTCCGGCGGTTTTTTTGTATTCAGCGAGCTGTCTGGTGCATAGGATAGGGGAGATGACATTTGGAAGAGAGGAGCAGGACAATGCCGATTGTTTTTTTGAGCCCGTCAACACAGGAATACAACCTGTTCTATGATGGGAATGGGTCGGAAGAATATTATATGAATCTGATTGCGGATGCCATGGTTCCCTATCTGGAGGCATCCGGAATTACCGTCGCCCGCAATACGCCGGAGGACACAGCGCTGACCAGTGCGCAGAAATCCAATGAAGCGGGCGCACAGCTGCATCTGGCGCTGCATTCCAACGCCGCGCCGGAAGAACTGGCGGGACAGCTGCGCGGCACAGATGTATATTATTACACAGGCAGCACACAGGGGCAGCGCGCCGCGGATATCATTGCGAACAATCTCAGCCTGATTTCCCCGACGCCGCAGAAGGTCGATATCATCCCGACGACACGTCTGGCGGAGCTGCGCCGCACCACTGCCCCGAGTGTGCTGGTGGAAATTGCATACCACGACAATCCGGACGACGCGAACTGGATTCGCGGCAATATCCGCGACATTGCACGCAATCTGTCTGCATCGGTTGCGGATTTCTTTGCCGTTCCGTTCCGGCAGCCGTAACGTGGTGCGGCTGCGGAGCTGGCTCCTGCCGGTCGCAGCTGTGGCAGCTGCCGGACTTCTGGTGTTTGCGGGATACCGCATGTCTGTGGACACCGCCGTACCGGCGGGCGACTATATCCATTATGTGCAATTTGATGTGCCTGCTGCGGCATTGGAACGCGCATGGGAGGCGGATGTGCGCACGGAGGGCGAGGTCGGCTGGGTGGATCTGCTGTCTGCGCTCGCCTGCCGGTATGGCGGGGACTGGTCGCAGTACAGGTCGGCGGATCTGGACGCCATTGCTGCGGAAATGGAGTGCGGACAGAGCGCGGCGGAGGCCGGGAAATATTTTTCCTATTATCGTGAAGCTTATGGCGCGGTGCTGGATGGCCTGCTCGGTGATTTTTCCGAGCAGCAGACCGATGATGCGGGAAATACCGTCTGGCAGTACAAATACGGGCTGAAAGCATTTTGTCCGATTGCGAAGGGCTTTTCTTACAGTGAATCGGACGATTTCGGCGCGTCGCGCAGCTATGGGTATAAACGTCGGCATCTGGGGCACGATATGATGGGGCTGACTGGTACGCCGATTGTCGCTGTGGAGTCGGGAACCGTTGCGATGCTCGGCTGGAATCAGTACGGCGGATGGCGCGTGGGCATCCGGAGTGATGATGGAAGGCGGTACTGGTACTATGCGCACCTGCGGCAGGACCGCCCATATGCCGCCGGACTTGCGGAGGGGCAGCGCGTCACGGCGGGTGACGTCATCGGCTATATGGGGCGTACCGGATATTCCGCAACGGAAAATGTCAGCAATATTGTCACGCCGCATCTGCACATCGGTCTGGAGCTGATTTTTGACGAGAGCCAGTTTGAATCCGACAATGAAATCTGGGTGAACCTGTATCCGCTCATGCAGCTGCTGGCAAAGCATACCTGCGAGACCGTGCGAGCGGAGGACGGCGAGTATACCCGGCGGTATGCCTTCGAGGAGGGGACAGGGTGAAGAGACATAGGTGGGAAGCCGTGCTGCTCATTTGCCTGCTGGCTGCGGCGGGCATCTGCGTGTCGCACGGAAACGTACAGCAGGCCTCGGCGGTATCGGAAGTGATTTCCATACCGGTTGCGATGTACCACAGCGTGACGGATGAGGGCAAGTCACCGGGACAGTATGTCATTTCCCCGTCCATGCTGGAGAACGACCTGAAGTATTTGTCGGAGCGCGGGTATCATACCGTCACGGTTACGGATCTCGTGGCCTATGTGACAGCAGGCACGGCGCTGCCGGAAAAGCCGGTAATGCTGACATTTGACGACGGCTATTACAACAATTACAGCAATGCCTATCCGCTGTTGAAACAGTATGGCATGCGGGCGGTGCTGTCACCGGTCGGCACGCTGACCGAACAGTTTACCGCGAGCGATGACACCGGACATGAGGTCTGGTCGTACTGCACGGGCGCACAGCTCAAGGAGATGTCGGATTCCGGCGTGATGGAGATACAGAACCATTCGTATGATTTCCATTCACTCAGCCCGCGCCGCGGCTGCCTGCGCAAGAGCGGCGAAGACAAGGCGTCTTATCAGGAAACTTTTCTCAGCGACACCAGGCGGGCACAGGAGCTGTTTGTCTCACTGGAAATTTCGGAGCCGGTCTGCTATACCTATCCTTACGGTGCATGCAATGATGAAACGGATGCGCTGGTAAAGCAGTACGGTTTTGTCGCCACACTGAGCTGTGAGGAGGGCGTTGCGCATATTACGCGTGACCCGGCATGCCTGACCGGTATCCGCCGGTGCAACCGCGACGGGTGCATGACGAGCGAACAGTTCTGGAGCGGTCTGCTCGCCCAGGCGGAAAAGGGGGATTGAAATGCGTTGTGAGGACAAACGGCATTGCGATGACAACCGGTGCAGGTCGTGCTGCCGCATTGTCGATCTGCGGTGCAAGGAAGTCATCTGTATCGGCGACGGCAGCCGGCTTGGCTTTGTCAGCGATGTGGAAATTGACACCTGTACCGGCCGCCTGGTCGCCATTGTTGTGCCCGGGCGCGGCAAGCTGGGCTTTCTGGGCAAGCGGAACGACTGCGTTATTCCATGGGAGGCCATCCGCCGCATCGGGGATGATATTATTCTGACCAGCTTCTGCCCGCAGGAGTGCTGCCCACCGCGGGAGCACGAAAAGCACCGGTGCGACTGATGCGGCCGACTGTCAGAAAACTGTAAAATTTGCCGCGAAAGCAAAAGTTTTTCTTGCGTTCCGACCGGCGGTATGGTAAAATCAACGAGTATGAAAAATACACACGCATCGGGAGACGCGGCGTGGTGCTCCGGAAACGGGGTCGCCGCCGAAAAGGAACGATGCGGAGGAAAAAACTAAGGAGGACATTTCAATGTCAGTTATTTCTATGAAGCAGCTGCTGGAAGCAGGCGTGCACTTCGGTCATCAGACCAGAAGATGGAATCCGAAAATGGCGCAGTACATTTTCACCGAGAGAAACGGCATCTACATCATCGACTTGCAGAAGACCGTTAAGAAGCTGGAAGAAGCTTACTTCTTCGTTCGTGATACCGCAGCAGCAGGTGAGTCCATCCTGTTCGTCGGCACCAAGAAGCAGGCACAGGACGCTATCCGCGAAGAGGCTGAGCGCGCTGGCATGTACTACGTCAACGCAAGATGGCTGGGCGGCATGCTGACCAACTTCACCACCATGCGCACCCGTATCGCTCGTCTGAACCAGCTGAAGAAGATGCAGGAAGACGGTACCTTCGATCTTCTGCCGAAGAAGGAAGTTATCAAGCTTCAGCTCGAGATCGCAAAGCTGGAGAAGTACCTGGGCGGCGTCAAGGATATGAAGAAGCTGCCGGGCGCTATGTTCGTTGTTGATCCGCGCAAGGAGAAGAACGCAATCGCTGAGGCTCGCAAGCTGAAGATTCCGGTAGTCGCAATCGTCGACACCAACTGTGATCCGGACGAAGTTGACTATGTCATCCCGGGTAACGACGACGCAATCCGTGCCATCAAGCTGATCTCTTCCACCATGGCAAACGCTGTCCTGGAAGGCAAGCAGGGCGAACAGCTCGCTTCCGAAGAGGAAGAAGCAAAGGCTGCTGAATAAGAACCAAATATAGAAAAGCCCGCCGCGCTGAACGGGCGGGCTTTTTTCACACACCAGACGAATAACAGGGAGGAAATTACATCATGGCATTTACTGCAAAGGATGTTAAGGCACTGCGCGAGCAGACCAACGTTGGTATGATGGACTGCAAGAAGGCACTCCAGGAAGCTGACGGCGATTTCGACAAGGCAATTGAAATCCTGCGCGAGAAGGGCCTCGCAAAGGCTGCCAAGAAGGCAAGCCGTATCGCTGCTGAGGGCATTGTCTGCATCGAGGTTTGCGACGCATGCGGCGCTGCTGCAATCGTTGAGGTAAACTCCGAGACCGACTTCGTTGCAAAGAACGCTGATTTCCAGCAGTTTGCATCCGACGTTGCAAAGGTTGTTATCAAGGAAAATCCGGCAGACGTCGAGGCTCTGAAGAACTGCAAGATGGGCGACGTTACCGTTGAGGGCGCGCTCCAGGAGAAGGTTCTGACCATCGGCGAGAACCTTCAGATCCGCCGCTTCGTTCGCTACGACGACAGCACCGTAAATGTTGGCTACACCCATATGGGCGGCGTCATCGGCGTTCTGGTTGGCCTGGAAGTCTCCGACAACCTGAAGGGCAACCCGGTTGTCGCTGAGCTGGGCAAGGACATCGGCATGCAGGCTGCTGCAATGCGCCCGCTGTTCATGGACAAGTCCGATGTTGACCAGGCTACGCTGGATAAGGAGAAGGAAATCCTGCTGGCACAGGCGCTCGAGGAGAACAAGACCGCTGCTAAGCCGAAGCCGCAGCAGATCATCGAGAAGATGGTTATGGGCCGCATTGGCAAGTACTACGAGGAAAACTGCCTCCTCCAGCAGGCATTTGTCAAGGAGAATAAGGTTTCCGTTGAGAAGCACATTGCAGCTGTAGCCAAGGAGCTGGGCGGCTCCATCAAGCTGGCGAAGTATACCCGCTTCGAGAAGGGCGAAGGCATCGAGAAGAAGCAGGACGATTTCGCAGCAGAAGTTGCATCTATGGCAAAGTAATCAGAGTATATTGCTGATATGCGATTCAGCCTCCTGCGTTTGCAGGAGGCTGTTTTTGTAAGCGGCACAGAAAGGAACAAGGCAATGGCAAAACGAGGAAATTTGATGACATTCCGTGAGGATGTCCGTGTCGTAGACGCGACCATCCGCGACGGCGGCCTGTGCAACAATTTTTACTTCACCGACGAGTTTGTCCGTGACCTGTACAAGGCAAATCAGGAAGCTGGCGTCGATTACATGGAATTCGGCTATAAGGCATCGGCTGATCTGTTTGACCCGGAGGAGTTCGGCAAGTGGAAGTTCTGCCGCGATGAGGATATCTATGATATCGTCGGCGACAACGATACCGATCTGAAAATTGCGGTCATGGCGGATGTCGGACGCACCAACTACAAGCGCGACATTGTCGAGCGCAGCAACAGCCCGATTGATCTTGTCCGCGTTGCAACCTATATCAACACCATGCCGGCGGCCATCGAAATGATTGAGCATTGTGCGAAGATGGGCTATGAGACTACCTGCAACATCATGGCGGTTTCCAAGGCACACCGTGAGGATTTGAAGGAAGCACTGGATATGATCGGCAAGAGCTCCGCAAACGCTGTCTATCTGGTCGACAGCTATGGTTCGCTGTATCCGGAGGAAATTCGCGCGCTGTCCGAGATGTATCTGGAGAAGATGGATCAGTACGGCAAGCAGGTCGGCATCCATGCGCACAATAATCAGATGCTCGCATTTGCCAACACCATCGAGGCATGTGCGAGTGGTGTGAGCATGCTGGATGCGACGATGAACGGCATGGGCCGCGGTGCAGGCAACTGCATGATGGAGCAGCTGATGGGCTTCCTGAAGAACCCGAAGTACCAGCTCTGCCCGGTGCTGCACTTCATCGAGCAGCACATGCTGAAGCTGCGTGAAGAGGGCATTGTCTGGGGCTATAATACAGCATACCTGCTGACCGGACGCCTGAACATGCATCCGCGCTCTGCGATCGCGTTCTCCAAGGAGCATCGCTACGATTTCGAGCGCTTCTACCTCGATCTCGATCAGGAATAACTGCAAATCAAATCCGCTGGGGGGAAAACAACCCGGCGGATTTTTTTTGTGCATCGTGCATCTGCACAAAAAGCAAAATATATAACAAAAATATATTGTACAAAACTTCCATATGCGGTATAATATACCCATATAGGGGATGCCGGACACGGGCTTTCTGTCATGCAATAAACAGAGGAGGACATGGGAATGACCTTGCGAAATCTGCGGATCTTTCTGGCAGTAGCGGATTGTGGAAGTATGAGTGAAGCCGCGAAAAAGATGCACATTGCACAGCCGTCTGTCAGCGGTACAATTGGAGAAATTGAGGAACAATATGGTGTGCGCCTGTTTGAGCGCCTGGGACGGCGGCTGTATATTACGCCGACCGGAACGCAGTTGTGCGAATATGCCCGGCACATACTGTCGATGTATGATGCCATGGAGCTGCGGCTCCGGAATGCGGATGAAACCGACATGCTGCGCGTCGGCGCGACGGTCACCGTCGGTACATGCATTTTGGGAGGTGTATTACAGCGGTATATTTCAGAAACGCAGAATCAGCCGCCAAAGGTTGTTGTAGACAATACGCGTGTCATTGAACAGCAGCTGCTCAAGAGTGAGCTGGATGTCGCAGTGGTCGAGGGCAAAATCACCAGCCCTGACCTCGTGACGCAGTTCATGATGAACGATCCGCTGGCACTGGTCTGCGCGCGCGACAAAAATCCATTTGGTGCAAAAAAATCTGTCCGTCTGGCGGATTTGCAGGAGATCCCGTTTATTCTGCGCGAAGAGGGCAGCGGTACACGCGAGGTGTTTGAGAGCGTTATGCCGCACATCAACACGCAATGGGTGTGCAACAACAGCGAAGCCATCCTGCGCGGCGTGGAGATGGGCTTCGGCATGACGGTCATTTCGCGCCGCCTGGCATCTGACCGCCTGCGTTCGGGTGCGCTGACGGAAATCCATGTCGCGGATGCCGAGCTCAACCGCCAGTTCAGCATTGTCTGGCACAAGAACAAATACCTCGGCAAGAGCATGAAACAGTTTATCGAGGTCTGCTCGCAGTACGGGAAGATGTTCGGCGGACGATAATCTGTGCTGCAGGTACAAACAAAGCCCATGCCGGCTGGCATGGGCTTTTCTGCTGGTTTTGGCATCACAGGCGCGCTTCAATGGCGTCGTTGAGCGTCTGGATTGCCTTGATGCGTCCGAATTTTTTGTCCTGAGATTCCACAATGGTCCACGGTGCATACTCCGTGGAGGTCAGCCGGATCATGTCGTTGACGGCGGTTTCGTACAGATCCCATTTTTCGCGGTTGCGCCAGTCTTCGTCGGTGATCTTCCACTGCTTTTCCGGTGTATTCTGCCGTTCCGTGAAGCGGCGGAGCTGCTCATCCGAATCAATATGCAGCCAGAATTTGATGAGGATGGCGCCCCATTTCTCCAGCTCATATTCAAATTCGTTCAGTTCCTGATAGGCGCGCTTCCATTCTTCTTCTGTGCAGAAGCCTTCCAGACGCTCTACCATGACGCGTCCATACCAGGTGCGGTCGAACACGGCAACGTGGCCGTCCTTCGGGAGGTTCTGCCAGAAGCGCCACAGATGGTGGTGCATTTTTTCCACTGGTGTGGGGGATGCAATCGGGATTACCTCATAGCCGCGCGGGTCGAGCGCCGAGGTCAGGCGCTTGATGTTGCCGCCCTTGCCCGCGGCATCCCAGCCCTCATAGGCGATGATAATCGGGATGCGTTCCCGATAGACGATGTTGTGTAGCTTGGACAGTTTTTTCTGTTCATGGCGCAGCATCGTGCGGTATTTGTCCTCTTCAATGCGGCGGTACAGCGGAACCTCATCCAGTTTCGGCTTTTTGACCAGATGGAAGGTGTGTACCTGTGACTGGTATTCCGATGGGACGATGATCTTCGGCTTGTCGAGCGCTGTGCGGATAGAATCGACGATGATGCTGTAAATTTCGTTCATGGCGCTGCGGCGTTCGTGTGCACTGATGACATGCCAAGGCGCAAAGACCGTGTTGGTCTTTTCGAGCATTTCGTCGTAGACGCGGTAATATTCTTTATAATGCTTATTGCGGAATTTGTCGCGCTCTGTGACTCGCCAGCGCGTGTTTTTGTCCTCCATCAGCTTGGCATGGCGCTTGGCCTGTTCTTTACAGGAGATGTGCAGGAAGAACTTGATAATCAGGCAGCCGTCCTGTGACAGCTGGCGCTCAAAGGTGTTGATGCTTTCCATGCGGCTGTAGGCTTCTTCTGTGCTCAGGTTGCTCTCAATGCGGGCACGGGACACCTCGGGATACCAGCTCTCGTCAAAAATTGCCATCTTGCCTTTTTCCGGCGTGCGCAGCCAATGCCGCCACAGGAATGGATGGCGCTGTTCCTCCGGTGTCGGGTCCTTGGTATTGTGGACTTTAAAGAAACGGGGATCGAGCGTCTGGATCATGTTCGCAATCATGCTGCCCTTGCCGGAGGAATCCCATCCCTCAAACAGAACAATGACGGGCAGCTTGCTCTCTTTCATCCGGTGCTGTAAATTTGCCAGCTCTCCGCGCACCGCTTTGGTTTCCAGGCGGTACTCAACGTCCGTCATGCGGCGGTTAAAATCAATACTGTTCAGCATACAATACCCTCCCGTCGTTATGATGAAATATAACAAATCTGTTGTATCCAGTATAACAGAAAATGGCACGGAATTCATCTGCAATCTATACAATTTGACGGGCAATGTTTGTGCATAATGATAAATGAACGGGGAAGCATGTGGTTGTGCTTGCAATATGATACCAAAACTGGTATAATTCAAATATAAGAATTGTTATTGATATTGACTGAAAAGTGAGGTGAACGGGTGAAATATTCCAGGCAGAGAGAGCTGATCCGGGAAGCTGTGAACCAGTCAAACGGGCACCCGACGGCAGATGCCGTGTACCAGCAGGTGCGCCAGAAAGAACCGACGATCAGTCTTGCAACCGTATACCGCAACCTCAGCCAACTGGCGGAAAATAATATGATCCGGCGCGTTGTCGTGCCCGGAGATTCGGACCATTTCGACTGCACGATGGAGTATCATGAGCATATGATCTGCACCGGGTGCGGCAAGGTCGTGGATGTCTGGCCGGAGCGCCCGCTGGCCGAGCAGTTCCGGGCACTGCCCGGTGTTTGCTGCACCGGCTATGAGCTGGTTCTGTATGGCCTGTGCCCGACGTGTGCGGATCAGGAAAACCGACAGAAAACACAAGCAGAGAAAGGATGAATCACGATGGAGTTAAAGGGCTCGAGAACAGAAGCAAACCTCGCCGCCGCATTTGCAGGCGAATCGCAGGCGAGAAACAAGTACACCTACTATGCATCCAAGGCGAAGAAGGAAGGCTATGAGCAGATTGCTGCGCTGTTCCTTGAAACCGCGGAAAACGAGAAGGAGCATGCAAAGATCTGGTTCAAGCTGCTGCATGACGGCGCAATTCCGGACACGATTGCCAACCTGAAGGACGCCGCTGCGGGCGAAAATTACGAGTGGACGGACATGTACGCGACGTTTGCAAAGGAAGCGCGCGAAGAGGGCTTCGACCACATCGCATTCCTGTTTGAGCAGGTCGGCGCAATCGAGAAGGAGCACGAGGAGCGCTACCTGAAGCTGCTGGCGAATGTTGAAAACGGCGTGGTATTCTCCCGCGAGGGCGACGCGATCTGGAAGTGCCGCAACTGCGGACACATCGTTGTCGGCAAGCAGGCACCGGAGGTTTGCCCGGTTTGCGCACACCCGCAGGCGTATTTTGAGGTCAAGGCAGAAAATTATTGATTCGTGACATACAGGCGGCGGAAGCGAAGGCTTCCGCCGCTTTTTTCGTCCTGTGGCATAAAACCGTATCGGGGAGGAAAACTGGGAGTATTGACAGATGGGAGAAGTTGTGGTATGCTAACGCACAGAGGGACACCCCCTGGGGGTGTAAGGGCATTGCGTAACGGAGGTGAGCCAATGGTTCAGCAAAAAAAATTCCGCGTGACCGGCATGACATGCACCGCCTGTTCGGCACATGTCGAAAAGGCAGTGCGCGCAGTCGAGGGCGTCCGGCAGGCGGATGTCAGCCTGATGATGAACCGCATGATTGTTTCTTTTGATGATACAGCGACAAGTGTCGGAGAAATCTGCGCGGCGGTGGCGCGCGCGGGCTATGGCGCGGAAGAAGAGGGTACAACGGGTGCTGCGGAACAGCAGGCCAACCCGCTGGAACAGCAGCAGAAGGAAATGAAAACACGGCTGGTCTGGTCGATTGCGTTTCTCATTCCATTGATGTACCTTTCGATGGGGCATATGATGGGGCTGCCGCTGCCGGGGATTTTCCTCGGGCTTGAAAACGCCATCACATATTCGCTGACACAGTTTTTGCTGTGCCTGCCGATTGTCTATCTCAACCGCGCTTTTTTTATCAATGGCTTTAAAACGCTGTGGCACCGCGCGCCCAATATGGATGCACTGATTGCAGTCGGCGCATCCGCCGCACTGGTTTACGGCGTGTTTGCCATTTACCGCATGGGTGTCGGACTGGGTGCCGGGGATATGGCGCTGGTTGAACAATACCACATGGATTTGTATTTTGAATCCGCCGGAACGATCCTGACATTGATTACCGTCGGCAAGTATCTCGAAGTGCGCGCGCGCAGTAAGACCGGCTCGGCGATTGAGTCGCTCATGAAGCTCGCGCCGCAGACGGCGCTGGTCGAGCGCGATGGCAGACAGATAGAGGTCGGTGTGGACGAACTGCATCCGGGCGATGTTGTTGTTTTGCGTCCGGGTGACCGCGTCCCGGTGGATGGCATTGTCAAAGAGGGAAGCTCGAGCGTGGATGAATCGGCGATCACAGGGGAATCCATCCCAGTGGAAAAGACCATTGGCAGCCAGGTTGTGACAGCGACGGTGAACGGCAAGGGCTTTTTGAAAATTCGTGCCCAGCGCGTCGGCGCGGACACCACACTGTCGCAGATCATCCGTCTGGTTGAAGAAGCGGCGGCATCTAAGGCGCCGATTGCGCGGCTGGCAGACCGCATTGCGGGCGTGTTTGTCCCGACAGTCATGGCAATTGCACTCGCAGCGGCAGGTATCTGGCTGCTGTGCGGTGCGACGGCGGAATTTGCGCTGTCTATCGGCATTTCCGTGCTGGTTGTCAGCTGTCCATGCTCGCTGGGTCTTGCGACGCCGGTCGCCATCATGGTCGGCACAGGCAAGGGAGCGGAAAACGGCATTCTGTTCCGATCGGCGCAAGCGCTGGAGGAGCTGCACAGCATCGACACCGTTGTGCTGGATAAAACCGGTACGATCACGGAAGGACGCCCCTGCGTGACCGATGTGCTGCTCACCGGACTGGTGACGGAGGACATGCTGGTACGCATTGCGGCATCGGTCGAGGCATACAGTGAGCATCCGCTCGCAGAGGCGGTTGTGCGGTATGCGGAAGAGAAACACATTCAGCCGGAAAAAGTTGTCTCGTTTGAGCCGATTTTCGGGCGCGGTGTCGCGGCTACACTGGGGACACACCGGTATCTGGCGGGCAATGCGGCGCTGATGGAGGAAAACGGCATTAATCTTTCCGATGTGGCGTCGGAAGTGGACGCGCTGACACGAGGCGGCAAGACGCCGCTGTATTTTGCGCGGGAAGATGGTCTGCTCGGTGTGCTGGCGGCCATGGATACGGTCAAGCCGTCGAGTGCAGAGGCCATCCGTATGCTGCGCGGCCTTGGGCTGGAAGTGCGTATGCTGACGGGTGACAATCGCGTGACGGCAACTGCCATTCAGCATCAGCTCGGCATTGACACAGTGGAAGCGGAGGTTCTGCCGCAGGACAAGCAGGCGCACATTGCCGCGCTGCAAAGTGCAGGCAAAAAAGTGGCCATGGTCGGCGACGGTGTCAACGATGCGCCCGCACTCGCACGCGCCGATGTCGGTATTGCAATTGGCGCGGGCACAGATGTCGCGATTGACAGCGCGGGCGTCATCCTGATGCGCAGCGACCTGCGTGATGTCGCAGATGCTGTCCGCCTGTCGCGTGCGGTTCTGCGCAATATCAAACAGAATTTGTTCTGGGCATTTTTCTATAATTCCGTCGGCATTCCACTGGCGGCCGGTGTATTCTATGCCGCGCTCGGCTGGCGGCTGACGCCGATGTTTGCGGCGGCGGCGATGAGCCTGTCGAGTGTGTGTGTTGTCACCAATGCGCTCCGCCTGCGCGGCTTCCGCCCGCTGGCGCGCGCCGGACAGGAAGATGCGAAATCAGAACCCCAAACAATAGAGACACAAACAGAAGCAATGACAACAGAGAAAGGAAGTCAGACAATGAAGGCAACGATGAAAATTGACGGCATGATGTGCATGCACTGTGTGGGACATGTCAGCGACGCGCTCAACGCACTGGACGGCGTTTCGGCAAAGGTCGTGCTGGAGGATAACGCGGCGTATCTTGAGCTTTCCGGCGATTGTGATGCGGCACTTGCGGCGGTGAAACAGGCAGTAGCCGATGCGGGCTATACCGTCACCGGTGTGGAACCGGAGGATGCGCCGCAGAAGGCAACACTGAAAATTGACGGCATGATGTGCATGCACTGTGTCGGACGCGTCAGCGATGCACTCAACGCGCTGGACGGTGTTTCGGCAAAGGTCGTGCTGGAGGATAACGCGGCCTATCTCGAGCTTTCCGGCGACTGTGATGCGGCACTTGCGGCCGCACAGAAGGCAGTGGCGGACGCAGGATATACCGTCACCGGAACGGAGCGCGGCTGAGATGCGCGCGGACAAAGAAAACGTCAGCCGCCTGCTGCGCACCGCGCGCGGACAGATTGACGGCATTCTGCGCATGATCGACGAGGACGCATACTGCATTGATATCTCCAATCAGGTGATGGCGGCGCGGTCAGTGCTCGGACGCGCAAACCGCGAAATCATCAGCGCCCACCTCGAGGGCTGTGTCCTCGATGCCATGGAAAATGGTACCGGAGAAGAAAAAATGAAGGAGATTATGGCTCTTATTGATAAGCTTTCCAGGTAACAGGTAAAAAGCGGAATCCGCTTGTGCAAATTGCGAAAAATACATTGCGATAACAGGGGAAGTTTGATATAATAAAAACAATAATCATCTCCGGTAAAGCAGACACAGCGCGTATGGGAGCAAGGATGCGCAGCCTGTGGAGATGAACACAGAAAATCGAGGAGGCAAAATCATGAAACGCATCGGCATGCTGACCAGCGGCGGCGATTGCCAGGGTCTGAACTCTACCCTGCGCGGCGTTGCGAAGGCGCTTTACGAGGAATATGGCAAGGAAGTTGAAATTTATGGTTTCCGCGACGGTTATCGGGGCCTGATTGAAGGCGATGTGCGCCTGATGTCTCCGCGTGATTTTTCCGGTATCCTGACCATCGGCGGCACGATTCTCGGAACCTCCCGCCAGCCGTTTAAGAATATGCGCGACAAGGACGAGAACGGCGTGGATAAGGTCACCAAGATGATCGCTACCTATCAAAAGATGGAGCTGGACTGCCTGGTTATTCTCGGCGGTAACGGCACCACCAAGACCGCAAACCTCCTGCGTGAGGAGGGACTGAATGTCATCTCCCTGCCGAAGACCATCGACAACGATCTGTGGGGCACGGAGGTCACCTTCGGTTATCAGACCGCCATGGACATTGCAACCGATGTCATTGATAAGATTCATTCCACCGCGACGTCGCACAGCCGCGTGTTCCTGGTTGAAATCATGGGTCACGGTGCGGGCTGGCTGACGCTGACCGCAGGTATTGCAGGCGGCGCGGATATTATCCTGATTCCGGAGATCCCGTATAATCTGGAGTCGGTTGTCGCCAAACTGGAGGAACGCCGCAAGAATGGTCATTCGTTCACCATCGTGGCGGTTGCAGAGGGCGCGATCTCGCAGGAAGAGGCGCAGATGTCCAAGAAGGAATTCAAGGCGGCGCGTGCGCAGATGACCGACCCGTCCATCAGCTTCCGACTGGCGCGTGAGCTGGGCGAGGCATGCGGACAGGAGATCCGTGTCGTCAATCCGGGTCACTTCCAGAGAGGTGGAGGACCGGATGCCTATGACCGCATCCTGACCACCCGCCTCGGCACCGGCGCCGCCCGCCTGATTAAGCACAAGCAGTACGGCAACATGGTAGCGATCCGCAACGACCAGATTGTTGCAGTCCCGCTGAGTGAGGTCGCAGGCAAGCTGAAGACCGTACCGGTTGACAACGACCTGGTACAGGCAGCGCGCGATATCGGCATCAGCTTCGGTGATGAGAAGATCAAGAAGGATAAAAAGGACAAAAAAGATAAGGATAAGAAGGATAAAAAGGATAAGGACAAGAAGGAAGACTGATTCCTTTTGATGTAGCAAGCAAGGGGGGCTGTCCGGCAGGAATTGCCGGGCAGCCCTTGCCGGTCGACGGAGTTTTGGTATGAACATCACGCTCATTTATGGATCACAGCGCCATGGAAGCACCTGGCATATCGCGCAGAAATTTGTCTCGCGGTTGTCATGCGGCGGGGAGGTGCGGGAATTTTACCTGCCGTCCGCACTGCCGGAACTGTGCACAGGCTGCGGCGTCTGCTTTATGCAGAGCGCGCGGTACTGCCCGCACCGGCAGTATGTTGAGCCGATTGTGCGCGCACTCGATCAGGCAGATCTGATTATCCTGGCGAGTGCGACCAATGTGTTCCATGTCACAGGATCGATGAAAAATATGCTTGACCATATGGCATATCGCTGGATGGTGCATCGTCCGTCCCCGACGATGTTTACCAAACAGGCCATTGCAATCACAACAGCGGCGGGCGGCGGCATAAAGCCGACGCTCAAGGACATGACGGATTCCCTGTCGTACTGGGGTGTAGGAAAAATCTGGACCTATGGCAAGGCAGTGCGTGCGATTGACTGGAACGGCGTTCCTGCCGGCATCAAACGGAGCATTGACCGTGATGTTGCGCGCCTGTCAGAAAAAATCGGCGCGGGAGGCAGCGCGGTTGTGCCGTCGGGCGACATCCGGCGCAGATTCGAGCTGCTGCGCATGGCATATAAGATTCACAGCCTTTCACCGATTGACCACGAATATTGGGGTGTACAGGGCTGGCTCGAAAAGACGCGCCCGTGGGATACGGTTGACCGGACACCGGAGGACTTGAAATGAAAGCGGCACTCATACAGCTTTGTGTCTGTGACAGCGAGACACCTGCCGAACGCTGGCTGCGTGTGGAACGCCTGCTCGCCGGTCTGGAGGGTCAGGATATTGATTTTATTATGCTGCCTGAGCTGTGGGGCGTTGGGTTCTGCAATTATGACCGCTATGCACAGGAAGAGGAACCGCTGCACGGGCTGACGATTGCCCGCCTGACGCCGTGGGCGCGGCGGCTGCACAGCCATATTGTGACAGGCAGCTTTGTCGAGCGCACGCCGGATGGGAAACGGTACAATACCACCGCTGTGCTCGATGCAAACGGGTATCTGCTCGGCAGCTATCGCAAAATCCATCTGTTCGGTTATGATTCACAGGAGCACATGCTGCTCACACCCGGCCGGCATACGGGCGAGGTGTTTACCGCCTATGGCATTGTGGGCTTGTCCACCTGCTATGACCTGCGGTTTCCGGAACAGTTTCGGCGCATGGTGGACAACGGCGCAACACTGTTCGCGGTGACAGCCGCCTGGCCGCAGCAGCGGCTGGACGACTGGCGACTGTTCTGCCGCGCGCGGGCACTGGAAAATCAGAGTTTTCTGCTGGCGTGCAACCACACCGGTGACTGCGGCGGCACAGTCGGTGCCGGGCACAGCATGGCAGTCGCGCCGGATGGAACGGTGCTCGCAGAAGCGGACGAAGCGGAACAGATACTGGTGGCAGAGCTCGATCTCAACGAAGCGCAGCGCTTTCGCAGAAGATTTCCGGCACTGCATGATCGCGTGCCGATTGGATGAACAGCCGTCTGGCTACAGGCGGCTGTTTTGCTGTCGAAATGATTGCGGGATGTGCGCAGATGCGGTATGATAATAGAGAAATACTGCAATATCGTGATTCTATTCAAAGGAGAACGAAATGGAACAAACAAACAAGCTGTTTTGCAAAGGCGGCGGCTGTACGGCAAAGCTCGGTCCAGCCGTGCTCGAGCGCGTGCTGTCCCGGCTGCCCAAACCGACCGATGAACAGCTGTTGGTCGGCTGTGAATCATCGGACGATGCGGCTGTGTATCGGCTGACAGATGACATTGCAGTCGTGCAGACGCTGGACTTTTTCCCGCCGATGCTGGAAGACCCATATCTGTTCGGACAGATTGCGGCGGCCAATGCCCTCAGTGACATCTGGGCGATGGGAGGAACAGCGAAAACCGCACTCAACATCGTCTGCTTCCCGGAAAACATGGATTTGAATATTCTGGGCGCCATTATGACGGGCGGCAGTGAGAAGGTGCGCGAGGCGGGCGCAAGTCTGGTCGGCGGACATTCCATTGCGGACAGCGATGTCAAATACGGCCTGTCGGTCATGGGCACAGTGCACCCGGACAAAATCCGCACGAATAATACGTGCCGCATCGGCGACTGCCTGATTTTAACCAAGCCGTTGGGTGTGGGGCTGATTATGACGGCAAACCGCGTCGGACAGGCAAAACAGGAATGGTTTGATGCGGCAGTGCAGTCGATGACGACGCTCAATCGCTGGGCGTGTGAAGCGTCGATGCCGTATGAAGTGCACGCCTGCACGGATGTGACCGGCTTCGGCGTGCTCGGACATTTGCGCGAGATGATCCAACCGGCGTATTCGGCGGTGGTGCGTGCGGACAGTGTCCCGATGCTGGACGGCGCGCGCCAATGTGCGGAGGAATTTTTGCTGACCGCGGCGGCACAGCGCACACGCAATTTCCTGCAAGGAAAGGTACGGTTTGCGGTCGATGACTTTGCGCTGGAGGAAGTTCTGTTTGACCCGCAGACCTCCGGCGGTTTGCTCATGAGCGTGCCGGAGCGGCAGGCGGAAGCCCTGCTGGCGGAGATCCGTGCGCTCGGTCTGCGCTGCGGCATCATCGGCAGCATTGTACCGCGTATGGATTGTGATATCATTGTGACAAAATAAGGAGAGTTTTTTTATGAATCCAGTTGAGTTTCGATATGCGACGGAGGACGACGTCGATAAAATTCTGTTTTTTATCAAGGGCATTGCCGAATACGAAAAAATGTCGGATGAAGTCGTGACAACCGAAGCGCTGTTGCGCGAATGGGTGTTTGAAAAGAAGAGCGCAGAGGTCATCTTTGCGATGGAGGATGGAACAGAAGTCGGCTTTGCGCTGTTTTTCCATAATTTCTCGACCTTTGTCGGGCGCGCAGGCATTTATCTCGAAGATATTTTCGTGCTGCCGGAGCACCGCAAAAAGGGCTATGGCAAGGCACTGTTCACGCAGGTGGCAAAGATTGCCGCAGAGCAGGGCTGTGGGCGCATGGAATGGTGCTGTCTGGATTGGAACCAGCCGAGCATTGATTTTTACCGGTCTTTTGGTGCTGTTCCGATGAACGGCTGGACAACCTATCGTCTGGCAGGCGACACGCTTCAGGCTGCCGCCGCACAGGCACAGGACTGATTTTGAAAAAGGAGACATACAGGATGACGACAGTAGATGCAAAGGGCATGGCGTGCCCGCTTCCGGTTGTGGAGGCAAAAAAGGCGATGGCGCAGGCGGCGGAGGGCGAGATCATCCGCGTGCTGGTTGACAACGAAATTGCCGTACAGAATCTGACTAAGATGGCACAGCAGAAGCACTGTGCTGTGACAGACGGCGCGACAGAGGACGGAGCTTATTTTGTCGAGATCACGATGGGCGCACAGACGGAAATTCGTGCGGACGAACCGACGTCCTGCCAGCCCGCACCATCCGGCAAAACCGTTGTCGTGTTGTCCTCTGATACGATAGGCAGCGGAAATGACGAGCTGGGTCATGCGCTCATGAAGGGCTTTGTATTTGCGCTGACACAGATGGATACCGTCCCGGACACCGTGCTGTTATATAACGGCGGCGCGAAGCTGTCCAGCGAGGTGCCGGAGACCATTGCTGACCTCAAAAAGCTGGAAGAGGCGGGCTGTGAGGTGCTGACCTGCGGCACTTGCCTGAATTTTTACGGACTGACTGAAAAACTGGCAGTCGGCAGCGTCACCAATATGTACGTGATCTGTGAAACCATGAGCCAGGCGGGCAAGGTGATCCGCCCGTGAGCCGATTGGTCGTTGTGCGCGGCGCAGGTGATCTTGCCAGCGGCGTGCTGGCACATCTGTACCGCTGCGGCATTGCCGTGCTTGCACTGGAATGCCGCCAGCCTGCGGCAATCCGGCGATTGGCCGCGTTCTGCGAGGCGGTCTATGACGGCTCGCAGACGGTGGAGGGTATCACCTGCCGCCGCATCGACACGCCTGCACAGGCATGGGAAGTGATTGCACGCGGTGAGATTCCGCTGCTCATCGATGAGCAGGCGGACTGCCTTGCGGAGCTGGAGCCTGCGGCGCTGGTCGACGCGATTATTGCAAAGCGCAATTGCGGCACGCGCGCAGATATGGCGCCTGTTGTCGTGGCACTCGGCCCTGGATTCACCGCGCCGGATGACTGTCATGCCGTGATTGAGACCATGCGCGGGCACAATCTCGGCCGCCCGATTTATGATGGGCAGGCGCTGCCGAATACCGGTGTTCCCGGCCTTATCAAGGGCTTTGGCGCACAACGCGTCATGCATTCGCCCGCGGCGGGAATCATGCGCGGTGTACACCGCATCGGTGACGAGGTGGAACAGGGCGAGGTGCTCGGCTATGTGGGAGAAACACCGGTATATGCAAGCCTGACCGGTGTGCTGCGCGGCATCCTGCGCGATGGCTTTGATGTGCCGAAGGGCATGAAGCTCGCGGATATTGACCCGCGCGGCGAGCAGAAAAACAACTGCGTCACGATTTCAGATAAAGCGCGGTGTATCGCGGGCGGTGTAATGGAAGCGCTGCTCGTACTCGGCAGACAGAAGGGAGTGCAGTTTTTTTGAAGCTGATTGAAACGGAAAAAGCGGTCGGCATGGTGCTCTGCCATGATCTGACGGAAATTATCCCGGGCGTGCGCAAGGGTGCGGCGTTCAAAAAGGGGCATATTGTCACGGAGGAGGACATCCCGCATCTGCTCGACATGGGCAAGCGCCACCTGTATGTCTGGGATTTGGGCGACGGTTATGTGCATGAAAATGACGCGGCGGCGCGCATGGCGCGCGCGGTATGCGGTGCCAACATCAGTGGCGGCGCACCCAGTGAGGGGAAAATCAATTTAAAGGCGGACTGCGACGGCATTTTGAAAATCGACCGCGCGGCGGTTTATGATCTGTGCCGTGACCCGGAGATCTGTCTTGCCACCATCCGCCCCGACCGACTGATCCGCAAGGGCAAGCAGGTCGCAGGTACGCGCGTCATCCCGCTCGCGGTCAAAGAGGAAACCGTACAGCGGTTTGAGGAAATCTGTGCCGCACACGCACCTGTGATGGAAATCGTGCCGTTGAAGCCGGCGAAAATCGGCATCGTTACTACCGGCTCGGAAATCCAGTCGGGGCGCATCAAGGACAGCTTTGGCGATGTGCTGCGCGCAAAGGCGGCAGAATGCGGCGCCGAGGTCATCGGGCAGGTGTTCCCCGGCGATGAGGAAGAGGCGATTGCACAGGCAATTATCGATTTTATCGCACAGGGCGCGACACTGGTCGAAGTGACAGGCGGCATGTCGGTCGACCCGGATGACCGCACGCCTGCGGCAATCCGCCGGGTGGCGGAGCCGGTCAGCTATGGTGCACCGGTGCTGCCGGGCGCGATGTTTATGCTCGCCTATGCGGGTGAGGTGCCGGTTGTCGGCCTGCCCGGCTGTGTCATGTTTGCGCGCCGCACGATTTTTGACCTGATTGTGCCGCGCCTGCTGGCGGGCGAGCGCATCACACGCGAAGATATCGTTGCACAGGCAGTTGGCGGCCTGTGTGAAGGCTGCGAAACCTGCACATATCCGGCGTGCGGTTTCGGCGGCTGAACAAAGAATCGTTGGAGGACAATGCGTTGGTAGTGATTACTTCGGTCTGCCGCAGTGAGCGGCGCGGTACGGTAAAACAGAATATCGAAAGCGGTGTGCTGGTGGAAAACTTCGGTCTGGAGGGTGACGCACACGGCGGAAATTGGCACAGACAGGTCAGCCTGCTCAGCCAGGACAGCATCGACGCGTTCAATGCGCGCGGTGCGGGTGTGATTCCGGGCGCATTTGGCGAAAATTTGGCGGTGTCCGGGCTGGATTTGAAGACGCTGCCAGTCGGCTGTCAGCTGCGCATCGGCGGCAGTGCCCTGCTGGAACTCACACAGATCGGCAAGACCTGCCATTCCTCCTGTGAGATTGCACAGCGCATGGGTGAGTGCATCATGCCGAAGGAGGGCGTATTTGCGCGCGTGCTGCGCGGCGGCAGTGTCGCGGTCGGGGACACCGTTCAGGTCATCTGGCGTGCGGCAGTGCTGACGATCAGCGACAAGGGCGCAGCAGGTCTGCGCGAGGACAAAAGCGGGCCGGCTGTATGCGCGCTGGCAGAGAACCATGGATATCATATTGTGCATACACAGATCATTCCTGACGATTTTGACACCATTGCACAGACGCTTCGCATGCTGTGCGATGAGGACAGGGCAGATCTGATTCTGACCACGGGCGGCACAGGTTTTGCGCCGCGCGATGTCACGCCGGAGGCGACTGAATCTGTGCTTACACGCTGGACACCCGGCATCGCAGAGGCGATGCGGGCCGGCTCGCTGGCCATCACGCCGCGCGCCATGCTCAGCCGGGCAACTGCCGGGATCCGTGCCCGCGCGCTGATTGTCAATCTGCCGGGCAGCCCGAAGGGCGCGGCGGAAAATCTCGGTTTTGTCATCGATACACTCGGTCATGGAATCGCGCTGCTCAAGTCGGCGGAAGGAGAGTGTGCGCGGTGATTTATCTCGACAGCGCGGCAACCAGTCTGCACAAGCCGCCGCAGGTGGCACAGGCGGTGGCGGATGCGATTTTGCATCTCGGCAACGCCGGGCGCGGTGCCCATGAGGCGACGCTGTCCGCCGGACGCGTGATCTATGAAGCGCGCGAAAAGCTGGCTGAGCTGTTTGGTGTGAATGACCCAACGCGGGTCTGTATGATGTTCAATACAACGGATGCGCTGAATACCGCCATCGGCGGACTGATCCGTCCGGGCGACCATGTGGTGACGACAGAGGCGGAGCACAATTCTGTTCTGCGACCGCTGTATCGTGCAGAGCAGTGCGGCGCGCAGCTGACCATTGTTCCGATGGATCGAACGACCGGACGGGTGGAGGAACGGGATATCATCGCCGCCATCCGACCGGATACGCGCGCCGTTGTGTGCGCACATGCGTCCAATGTGACGGGCAATGTCATGGACATTGAAACAATCGGTTTGTATTGCCGCGCGCACGGCATTTTATTTGTTGTGGACGCCGCACAGAGTGCGGGTGCCTTCGACATCGACATGCAGCGCATGGGTATTTCGGCACTGTGCATGCCGGGACACAAGGGACTTCTCGGCCCACAGGGTACGGGTGTGCTGTGCGTGGCAGACGGTGTGCGCATTGCTCCGCTGCGCGTCGGCGGGAGCGGGGTGCACAGCTTTTCCCATGAGCATCCGTCGGATTATCCGACTGCACTCGAGGCGGGCACACTGAACACGCCCGGCATTGCCGGACTGTCGGCGGCGCTGGATTTTGTCATGAAAACCGGCCCATCCGCCATTCATATGCGGGAAATTGCGCTGGCGCGTGCGTTTTATGACGCAATACGCAGATTGGATGGCGTAATGGTATACGGCGACTGGACGACGGACAACCGTGCGGCGATTGTCACACTGGGGCTTTCCGGTTGGGATGCAGGCGAGGTGAGCGATGTGCTGATGCAGGACTACGGTATCTGCACGCGTGCGGGCGCACACTGTGCGCCGCTGGTGCACCGGGCGTTCGGCACGGAACACGGTGGGCTGGTGAGGTTCAGCTTCAGCTATTTTAACACGGAAGACGAGGTGCGCGCCGCAGTCGATGCGGTGACGGAACTTACACAGGAGGACAGCTGATGCGACAGAAACCACCACGGCTTATTCTCACGTTTGAAACGACAACCATGGCACTCAAAATGGAAAAGATCTGTCATGCAGCAGGAGCACCGGGACGGCTGATTCCCGTGCCGCGTGAAATTACGGCGGGGTGCGGGTTGTCCTGGCTTGCCGCACCGGAGGAGAAAGAGATTCTGATCGCTGTGATGCAGGACGGCGGGGTTGTTCCGCAGGATATTCACATAGTATAAGGAGGATATAAGGCATGGACATGCGGGAGCTTGCACAGAAACTCATGGATGGCGGCAGTCTGTATGTGCGCACGGCGCTCACAGGCGCGCATATGGGAGAAATGGCGGTCGCAGAAACAGAAGGGGAGTTCCCGGACTGGGCACGTGGGCCGCAGCCGGAGCGGTTTCCGTCGATTGCCTCCGGGGTATTTTGTGAGCGCATTTCCAGCCGCAGAGAGCTGGTCATCTGTGGAGGCGGGCATATTTCCAAACCGGTCTGTGCGCTTGGACATATGCTCGGCTATGCTGTGACGGTTATTGATGACCGCCCCGAATTTGCGGCGCAGGAGCGGTTTCCGGAGGCGGAGCGTGTGCTGTGTCAGCCGTTTGCACAGGCGCTTGCCCATCTCCCTGCGGATGCGAGCTATGTCATCGTCACGCGTGGACACAAGGATGATGCAGCCTGTCTGGCACGTATTTTGCAGGTGCCGTTTGCTTATTGCGGCATGATCGGCAGTAAGACAAAGGTTGCTTCTGCTATGCAGCGCATGCGCGCGTTGGGCTATACCCAACAGCAATTGGATACCGTACACAGTCCGATTGGGCTGAAAATCGGCGCACATACACCGGAGGAAATCGCGGTCAGCATTGCAGCGGAGTTGATTGAAGTGAACTCCATGCGTGAAGTGAGTTTGCTTTCCGCTGACATCATGCAGCAGCTGCTGTACCATCCGGGGCGCATGGTGATGGTGACGATTGTCCGGCGCGAAGGCTCTGCGCCGCGCGGCGCAGGTGCACGCATGTTGGTCGCGGAGGATGGAAACTGTTACGGTACCATTGGCGGCGGCTCTGTCGAGCACGCCGCGCAGCAACGCGCGCGCGACCTGTTCGGCGGCGTGCCGGAGTTGCAGGAATATGAGCTGGGCGGCGGCGAGGCATCGCACCTCGGCATGGTGTGCGGCGGGAACGTGACGATGTTGTTTACCCCGATTGAAGCATATTAAAGGTGTAGGAAAAATATTACAGAATTGCTATTATATAGCATAAGGATACAGGGGGCATCGATCTGTCAGACGGGATTATCTGTCTTTTAAAGTCGGAAAGATACATTTTTTTCGCTTTTTGGCAAAAAAGTAAAATCGGAGGCGGATTGATATATTCATTTATTTGCCTGTCCGTGATCGGCCAAAATTTTACAGTACTTCATATACTTTCTCTAACCAGTCCTTGATTTTTTGCCCTCTCTGTGCTAAACTGATTTTGATTAAATTCGGATATCCGTCTATGATTGGATATATTTCACTACATGGTAGCAATTATGCATGAATTGGGGGAACAGGGGGAGTATATATGGATGACAGGATACACTTCCGGAGAAATCCGGACTATATCTATCGCGAAGTAGCAGGCGAGGCGGTTCTGGTTCCAACCGGAAAGGAGGCGGAAACCTTCTTTGGAATTGCATCGTTGAATGCCACGGGTGCTTTCCTGTGGAAAGCGTTGGAGAAAGAACGCTCGTTCCGGGAGCTGCAGGAGATGTTTGCCCGGGAATATGAGCTGGAAGAGGCACAGAGCTTTCAGGATGTAACAGAGTTTTTAGAGACTGCGCTTTCCCGCAACCTCGTCTTGCGATGTTAACGGCGATCCATTGTGAAAGCAATTTTAAATAGATCGGCAAAAAATCAACAGTTAGGAGGAAACAAAGATGAAAACGAAATTTGCCAAGCGTGTTTTTTCTTCCATGCTCACGCTTGGGGTACTGCTTTCTCTGCTGCCAACGGCTGCATTTGCCGAGAAAGTAACGAGCAGTCCTGGCAATACCGATTTGGAAGTAGAGTATTTCAACAGCACTCTGTACGACTGGAATGAGGCCAAGGCCAATGCGGCGACAGCGAATGCTGACACGAACAGCAATGGCGGATTTGAGGGTAAGGGCTTCTACTTTACGGACACCAGTAGTGGTAAACCCAACAGTGATGCTGATATTCCCGCGTTTAGCAAGTGGATTATACAAAAAGATTCAGACGGCAAACAGGCGCAGAACTACTATATTTATTCCGGCCTGGCGGCCAGCAAGCTCAGCGAGAGCAGCAACGCTCCGTTCAGCAATAACGTGAATGCGGCAAACCTGTTTTCCAGTCAGAACAACGACTATACCAATGTATATACGAATGTAAAGGTGCCTTTCATCTATGATAAGGAAACCGGATATTACGAACTGAACAGCGACAAGAACGGCGTGTACTTTGAAAATGGTACCGGCGCTTCCGACACCAAAATGCAGATTGCCGATCTGCCTGCCGGATATACCGGTTATTCCGGATATCAGAATAAGAAGGTTACCGGATTTGCTCCCTTCAATAGCCTGAGCTCCACCTCTGGGGATGCCTATTCCACAGCGGGACTTGCTAGCACCACAAAAGCATATCCGATCAATAAGGCCAACAATGCGAACGGCCAGGGAAGTCAAAACAAAAACATTAAATATGGTTTTGGTATGGTCACCACTGTGGATTTCCAGATGACCGATACCGGTAAAGATGCCAATGGCAAGGATATTACTTTTGAGTTTGCAGGCGACGATGATGTGTGGGTCTACATTGATGGGGTTCTGGCATTGGATATCGGAGGAACTCACGATGCAATCACCGGCAGCATCAACTTCGCCACTGGCGATGTCATACTGTCTTCCCCGTATGGTAAGGTTGGCGACAAGACCACCGATAAAAATATGTCGAAATGCAACAGTCTGAGTAGTACCCTGAGCCAGACCAATTTGTACGGGGCTCTTGGCACCACCCGCACCGGCTTTGCCGCTCAGGGCAATCACACCCTGACCATCTACTACATGGATCGCGGCCAGGGTCGTACCAACTGCCTGATCAAGTTCAACCTGCCCCAGCGCGACAGCGTGTCTGTGACCAAGGATATCGGCGAGTATTATCTGGACGAACAGCATAAAACTTCGGAAGATAAGATCCCTTCCGAGGTTATGGCCAACCTGAGCAACATCGACTTCTCCTTCACCCTGTATCACGAAGGCAAAGCGGTTGCCGATAAGAGTTACTCCCTCTACGACTCCGACGGGAACTTCGTGAGCACCGGCAGCACCGATGCAAACGGCGGCTTCACCCTGAAAAACGGACAGACCGCCACCTTCCGGAACATTTCCCTGGACGAGGAATCCAGCTGGTACATCAAGGAGAATCTGAGTACCGGCACGAATACCCGTTGGGAAGCGGAGTGGACAGCCAGCTCCAGCGTAACCGGCGCAAAAACGGAAGACGTCACGCTGGGTGAAGGTGAAACCGGCGTGCCTTCTCAGAAGGTCACAGTCACCGGTTCCAGCTCCACCACTGATACGATCAATTTCGTCTGCACCAACAGCTACCAGCGCGGACCGGACCCAGACGTAGACATCTATGATGACACCATCGTGCTGGACTACGGTCTGCCGGTGGAAGTGGATGTCATGGCCAATGACGTGGTCACCAACTATGGTGAGGTCATTACCGATGAAGATGCGATTTCGTTGACAATCCCTGACATTACAAAGGACAGCGACCTGTACGCCAACTACACCGGAACCAGCTCCAACGGCGTGTTCACCGGAACCTACGGCACTGCCGAGGTGAAGGACGGTAAGATCGTCTACACCCTGACCAGAGATTTCTGCGGCATTGAAAAGGTGCCTTACAGCGTCACCGCGACTGTCACGGTGAAAGATGGAGATGGCAATGACGTGTCAAGGTCCACCACCGTCACCGGTACCCTGACGGTAATTCCGGCTACCTCCGTGTACTATGAGGAGAGCTTTGGAACACTGGTGACCACTAAGACCAACAACGCAAAATTTGAATCTGTAGGTACCAGCCTCATCGGCTATCAGGAGACCGGCCTGGTGGGTACCACCACCGACAGCACCTACGGCGCGGATGCCGTGTACATGAACAACCTGGGCGACAGCTACGGCACCAGCCTGAAGGCAGATACCACCAACGGCGCGGCCCAGTATTCCTACACCTTCACCGGCACCGGTACCACCATCTATGGCCGTGTGTCTAATAAGACCGGATATATCCGGGTGACGGTGACGGACAGCGAAGGCAAAGAAGTTGACAAGCAGTATATCGACACGATTAACTATGTGACTGTTCCTGACAGTGAGACCGAACAGATTCTCGATACCACCCTGTATAATATCCCCATTTACCAGAACACTGGGCTGCAAAGTGGCTATGACACCTACAAGGTGACCATCTATGTTTACAAGTCCGGCACCCTGCATGATACCAACAATGAGTTCTATCTGGACGGCATCCGGGTTTACCAGCCTATGGGTACCAGCACGAAGGATAACGAAGGATACGCCACGGCAAACAGCGCTTACTCCACAGACGGCGAGCAGAATGTGGCAGTGGTCAACATCCGGGAGAAGATTGTTGCCGATGCTGACAAGGGTTACGCAGACGATGTATTCACTCTGACCGACGTGAACGGAAACATCATGAATGTCAAAGACTACAGCGACATCGGCCCCAACCAGGAGCTGTATCTGAAAGAAGGCTACAGCGCCAGCTTTGCGTTAGTCAACTGGGATTCGAAGTCCTACAAGCTCTATCTCGGCCTGAAAGCCCCGAATGGAGAAGCGTCTGAAGTGACAGTTGGCTCCGGCACATTTGAAATCGGAAACAGCGCGGACTGCTACTATGACATCAGCGACTATGTGGAAGTGGAGACGCTGGAAGATGGCACCGTAATCGGTTATGTAAACATTGAGGGTGCAAGCGGTCTGACGGCGCTTACCAATCTCAAGGTCACCGGCGTGGATGAGTTTAACCTGGCTTATAGCACCGATCTTGATGAAGATAATGAGGGAGATATTGTCACTGACGATGAAGATACTGAGAACACTCTTTACCTAGTCAGCAAGACCTACGCAGCCGGCTTGGCTGAGGAAGCCGTGGAAGAAGTTCCGGTCTTCACACCTGGCAGCATCACGACCAGCTGCTCCTATGCAAGCAAGAGCAAGAAGGCGACTGTGAACGTGGTGACATCCAAGGATGTTGCCTATGTGACCATCAACGGCGTCAAGGTCACAGGCAAGAACGTTTCCGGTAAGCTCCGCTTCACACTGTCTTATAAAAAGGTGGAAGCTGGTACGACGTGGGATATCGTAGCCTACAATGCAGACGGTGTTGCCAGCGAGCATTACACCGCTACGGCGCAGTAAGAATGGAAGTGATTAATATGAAGGCGAATTATGAAAAGCCGATGATTGAGTTCGAAGAGTATGCGCTGGATACAGCAATCGCCACCGGCTGTGGAACGATTGTAGATCTTGGGCCGGAAGATCATGAGTACAACGGCAAGCAGTACACAGCGTGCAGTTATTTTGGTGAAGAAACGTTTGATGCGGAATCTCCCGCAAATATGAACTTCTTTGAGAGATGCTCCTGCTATCTGAGCGCGGGCGGCAGCACGGTATTTACATCCTGATGATTTGAGAGAGGGGGGCTGGATGCACCAAAAGCAGCCAGCCCCTCTTTTCCGAGGAAAGAAAAACGATGCAAATGAAGGAAATTCTGTACCTTTCTGTGGGAGATGTTCGGATTGGACTGCGCTCGGATGTTCCGCTTGGATTTCTGGACGGAACCGCAGCTTTCCGATGCGAAGCCTGTCTGCCCGATGTTTGGATTGATGTCATCGCCGCAGAGGTACTTCCTGCGACGCCGAACAACCCTTGCGGGGATGACGGGATCTTCCAATATTACCAGGACGGCAGTCTCTGTTATAAAAAAGCAAAAGCAGGACAGGATGGTGCGGTATCTTTGACTGTTTATGCTCCGGATTTTTCCCGGATAGAGCTGTATTTGAATGAAGGCGCATTTCCTGATGTTGTCCAAACAGCGGATAAGGTGCTACAGCTTCTTCCCATGCGGCAGATGCTGGCTCATTTTCAGGCGATGCTGCTTCATTCGAGCAGGATTGCCGTTTGCGACAAAGCGATTCTGTTTACCGCTCCCAGCGGGACAGGAAAAACAACTCAGGCCAAGCTCTGGAACCGCTTTGAGCAGGCGGAGATTGTGAGCAACGACCGTACCATCCTGCGCAAGCAGGGAAATGATTTCAGCTCCTATGGTTATCCGGTGGATGGAAGCAGCCCAATTTATAGCAGGAAATGGCTTCCACTTGGGGCAATCGTTGTTCTCTGCCAGGGAGCGGAAAATCATATCCGGCGTCTTCCGGTTCGTCAGGCATTAAAATGCCTGACGGAACAGACCGCGATGGATTTCCGGGATATGGAGGAACGAATGACCATTCAGCAGCTCTGGCTCGATCTGCTGGCGGTTTATCCGGTCTATCAGCTTATCTGCACGCCGGATCAGGACGCGGTAACTTGTCTCAGAAAGCAATTGGAGAAAGATGAGGTGATAGCGGTTGTCAGCGATTCGTGACAAGCTATTCGGGCTGTCCGCAAAGAAAAGAGTACCAATTACCGGTGCCTTTGAGCTGACCCCGATCTGTAATTTTCAATGTAAAATGTGTTATGTGCGCAAATCTGCCAGAGAGGTTTGTGAACTGGGCGGGCTTCAGCCGTTGGAATTTTGGCTGAAGGTAGCTGAACAGGCACGGGATGCTGGAATGCTCTCCCCTTTGCTGACAGGCGGCGAGACATTTTTGTATCCCCGGATCCGGGAATTATATCAGGCGATGTACCAGATGGGCATGGAGATCAGCATCAATTCCAACGGCAGTTGCATTACTGAGGAAACTGTGGCATGGCTTCGGGAGATGCCGCCTTCTCGAATCAATATTACGCTCTACGGAGGCAGCAATGAGACCTATGAACGTCTCTGTGGGGATCCCAATGGGCTGGACAAGGTTCGCCGGGGTGTAGATCTGCTGGTGCAGAATGGCATCCGGTTCAAGTTCAATTGCTCCTTGATGCCAGAGAATGCGGGGGATTTGAAGAAAATACTGGATTTTGCCAGTAGTTATGGGCTGGGGCTTCGAGTAGCAACTTATATGTTCCCACCTGCCCGCAGGATCGGGCATGGAGCGGAGTTTGCGTCGCGGTTGACTCCAAAAGAATGCGCCTATTACCAAGTGCTTTCTGATTGGTATCAGCTTCCGCCGGAGCAGTTTCGCAGGCTGGCAGCCAATGCCGCAAACTATCAGGAGTTGACACCGGAACTGCTCGCTGAAGCTGCGAAAAAGCCCGAGCAGAAGATGCACTGCCTATCCGGACGGTGCAGCTATTGGGTTGACTGGCAGGGAAACCTGAGCGGCTGCGGCATGATGGATTATCCGAAGATCAGCTTAAAAGATACATCCTTTGCGGATGCTTGGCAGCAGATCGTCGACTGGACTAATAACGCCAGATACAGTTCCTATTGTGGAAACTGTGTCAATCAACATCTGTGTTATGTCTGTGCGGCAATGGTCTATAATGAGACTGGTGGATTTTCAGAAAGGCCGGTTTATCTGTGCGAGAAGGCCAGATATGCCGCAGAATATTACAAACAATTTATGGATATGCTGCCAGATGGGGGACTGGCAATGTCCACAGAACCGACAACTGCACAGCCGATAGGCTGTGTGCTTGAATAAAACAATAGAAAAGAGGCAGGACATGAAAAAAACCCCTTTAAAGAGACTGCTTGCGGCGACCCTGTCTGCCACAATGCTTCTCTCGAGCAATTGCTTGACGGCTTTTGCTGTGGACGACACAGGTACAGTGGCTGGTGCGGAACAGACAGTGATTGTCTCCTTCGGTACGACCAGCCGGGAAAGCAGCTTTAATGATGGCTGGAAGTTCTATTTGGGTACATCTTCTACCGCACAGAATGTCAACTTTGACGACTCAAGTTGGAAGTCTGTCACCCTTCCGCATGATTTCAGCATCAGCCAGAGCTATACCACCAGCGGTGAAGCGGAAAGTGGTTTTCTGCCCGGTGGTACAGGCTGGTATCGGAAGAGCTTTACTCTGCCGGAAAGCTGCGCCGGTCAGACCCTGATGCTTAATTTTGACGGTGTCTATTCGGATGCTTATATCTATGTCAATGGCACTCTGATGGGAGAAAACCATTATGGTTATACCTCATTTGCCTTTGATATCAGCGACTTTGTCACCTGTGACGGACAGACGGAAAATGTCATCGCTGTCAAGGCGGTCAGCAATATTCGGTCCAGCCGCTGGTATTCCGGCAGCGGTATTTACCGTGATGTGACACTGATCGCCACCGATCCGGTGCACGTGGAGCGATATGGCACCAAGGTCACAACTCCGGATATCGAAAACGGAACCGGTACAGTCAGCACGGAAGTTACCGTGAAAAACGACAGCGATGAAGGTAAAACAGTCACGATACGCAATACTGTCTATGCCTCTGATGGCACAACAGCCTCGAATTCTGATGAAACGAGCGTGACCGTGAACGCAGGAGAAACCGCAACAGCGACGAGTGAGCCTATCGTCAACGATCCGAAGCTGTGGACGACCGACGCACCGAATCTGTATTATGTACGCACAGAACTCTTGGTCGATGGTTCTGTGGTCGATACGTATGATACGGACTTCGGCTTCCGATATTTCAGCTTTGACAGTACCGGATTTCACTTGAATGGAAAGAATGTGAAGCTCAACGGCGTGTGCATGCATCATGACCAGGGTGCATTAGGCTCTGCGGCAGCATATGACGCCATGTACCGTCAGCTTGCCAAGATGAAGGACATGGGTGTCAATGCCATCCGCACCAGCCACAATCCGGCAGATGAGGATTTCATTGATATTTGCAATGAGCTCGGCCTGCTGGTCATGGAGGAAGCGTTCGACGGCTGGAGTATTTCTAAAAATGGAAACAGCAATGACTTCGGCAAGTATTTCAACACCAACCTGAGCAGTTCAAACGCCATTCTTGGCGGTGACAGTTCGATGACCTGGGCAGAGTACGCGGTCAAGTCGATGGTCAGCCGTGACCGCAACGACCCGTCGATTATCCTGTGGTCGATTGGCAACGAGATTCAGGAAGGCGCTTCTGCGGATTCCTCTTATCCGACAGTTGCACAGAACCTGATTGACTGGATTCAGGAAGAGGATACAACACGCCCGACCACCATCGGTGACAATACCCGCGGCGGCAACAGCACTCTAGTTAGTGTTATTCAAACCATTATAAATGAGGACGGCATTGCTGGCTTTAACTACGCCAATTCCGCCAGCACTCTTTCCAACTTGGCAAAGAACTACGGTGGAAACACCGGCTGTATTATTGCTTCGGAGACTTCGTCTGCGGTCAATAGCCGCGGCATTTATACTTCGCAGTCGAATGCCAGTAACGCGGACGGCAAATATCATCTGACCTCTTATGATACCTCCGCAGTTAGCTGGGGTATCACGGCTCATGATTCCATCTATAATACCTATCAGAATGACTGTGTCGCGGGTGAGTTCGTCTGGACAGGCTGGGATTATATTGGTGAGCCGACCCCATGGAATGGAACCGGCAGCGGCTCGGTTTCAGGTTCAGGTGCCATTCCAAACAGCAGCTATTTTGGTATTGTCGATACCGCCGGTTTTGAAAAGGACACCTATTACCTGTACCGTAGCCAATGGAAGCAGGATGACACAACCCTGCATCTGGTGACGGCATGGGATAGTGACAATATGTTGACCAGCAGCAACAAGACCCCGGTTGTTATTTATTCCAATGCACCGAAGGTTGAGCTGTACCGCAACGGTACGCTGATTGGTACGGCCACGCGCACGGTCAACACGACCTCTGCGGGGCACAAGTATTATACCTATACAACCACCAGCAACAACTCCAGTGTTTGTACAGCTGTAAGCGGCTCGAATTCTACCAGTTTGTATGCGACATTCAATGTTGCATATGAAGTAGGTACAATTTCCGCGAAGGCATATGACGAAAACGGGAACGAGATCACCGCGACCAGCGGCAATGCTTCGGTTTCCACGCCGGATACGGTCAGCAAGCTGAAGGTACAGACCAACAAGACTGAGATTCAGGCGGACGGTAGCAGCCTCGCATATATTTCTGTCGATGTCACGGATGCCAATGACAATCTGGATACGACGGCAACCAATACCATCAATTTCTCCTTGACTGGCAACGGTGAAATTGTTGGCGTGGACAATGGCGATCAGGCGACCACAGACAAGTATCAGCAGTCTTCTGTTCTGACCTCCGCCACTTCTGCTCAGATTGCCGCCTACGCCGGTAAAGCTCTGGTCATCGTGCGTTCGACAACGGATGCGGGCAGCTTCACTGTGAACGTGACATCCGATGGATTGACTGGCGACAGCGTGACTGTGACGACCAATCCGGTCAGCGAGGGAACCGCACAGGACGGACTTGTCAGTTATACCATGGTGCGCGATTACACGGTATCTGAAGGCACAAAGCCGGAGCTTCGGACGGCAGCGACCGGAACCATGGCGAATGGAACTACGGTAACCGGTACGATTGCTTGGGAAGACATTCCGGAAACAACATATACCACAGCCGGAGACTATACAATTCAGGGCACACTTGTATTTGAAGGCATGGACCCCATCCATGTCACGGCAAAGCTTCATGTGATTGCCGATGTCATTGCGATGCGCAATATTTCCACGGCCACAATGGTCAATGCAATCCCGACGCTGCCGGATAAGGTCAGCGGCGTACTGGCAGACGGCACGCTCAGCGGTGAGTTTGCTGTGACCTGGGATACTATGACAGCTGACGAGTTTGCAAATGTCGGCGATATCATTACAGTTAACGGTACTGCAACCGTGATTGGCGACACAACGCTCCCGGTTACAGCGTCGGTACGTGTTGCGGAAGCGGTAAACACAGAGAGCACCAATGTTGCATCTTCGGCGTCTTTGTCAGAGGATTGTGCTTCTACATCGGACAATCTCAGCTCGATTATAGACGGTGTGACAAACAATTCGTCTGATACGAACGCGCGTTGGACCAATTACAATAACCGGAATACCTCTGATACAGCGTCCATCACCTTTACGTGGGCAACTGCCCAGTTAATCAGCAGCGTCAATCTGTATTATTTCACCGATAACTATTCTGCTTTGCTTCCGAGTGAAGTGACGTTTGCCTATTCTCTGAACGGAACCGATTTCACGGAAATCGGTTATGAGGATGTTACACCGACCGCAGGCTTTACGAAGACGGAATATGTGTTTAATCGGGTCATCAATCCGGTTGCACTGCGTGTGACATTTACAGAAAAGTCCGGGCATTGCGTCGGCCTGACGGAAGCAGAGGTCATGACCTATGCGGGCAAGCTGGAATATAACAGCTCGGCGGCGCTGTCCGGCATTTCTGTAGATGGAACGGCGGTTGATTTCATCGCGGATACGCTGTCGTATGAAGCAGCAGGCTCTCAGGTTACGGCATCCAGCGATGTCAATGCAGGTATTACCATTCTGCCTGCGCAGGATCATATTGTCCGCATCCTGACGGTTTCCGAGGACGGAAACGATGTCAAAACATATGAAGTGACGTTGACCGACAAGGAAGTCTGCGACCATGCAAATACTGAGGTGCAGAATGCGAAGGATGCAACCTGCACGGAGGACGGTTATACGGGCGATACGTATTGCACAGACTGTGACAAAAAGATCAGCAGCGGCGAGACAATCCCTGCCACTGGCCACAAAACTGAAGTGCGGAATGCGAAAGAAGCAACCTGCACGGAGGAAGGCTACACAGGCGATACAGTCTGCACGGTATGCGGCGAGACAGTTAAGGCCGGCAGTACGATTGCCGCAAAGGGTCATAGCTGGGATGAAGGCGTGGTAACCAAGGAAGCGACTGAAACAGAAGAGGGCATCAAGACCTACACCTGCACCAGTTGCGGTGAAACTAAGACTGGGGCGATCCCTAAACTGGAAGAAGTCAAGGTTCTTAAGGTTCCCGGTGTGACCCTCTCCGCTTCGCAGAATAACGGAAAGATCCGGCTGACCGGAGCTGTAGCAGATTATGAGAATCGGGATGATTATTACACGATTACCGGTCAGGGCTTTGTTTATATGACTAAAACGGCATTGGGCACAAAATCCCTGAATGTCAATACAGCTGGACGAACGAAAGTCAGTATCAAGAGCATGGGAAGTGCAGGAACGTATAGCTACAGCATGACACCTAAGAGTAGCTCTACGACGTATGTGTTCCGTGCGTACTTGACTTATACGAACAGCAGTGGAAAGACTGTCTATGTTTACTCTGCTCCGATTTATACAAGTTATACGGGCTTAGCAAAATAAAGAGCGTCGGCGGAAAAATATTGCCGCTTCCCTGTCGGAATTTGATTTATTTTCCTGACAGGGAAGCAGGCAACTGTAAAGATATGTCCGAATAGTTGAGAGGAAGAGGGAAAAAGTGCGCCAAATAAAGAAAAGGATACTATCACTTCTGACAGCAATTCTGATGTTGTCTGCTATTGTACCAATTGAAGCACTGGCCGCATCGGGAAATGGGCATTATTTTGTACCGTTAGGTACAGTGACTGAAACTGGGAATCAAAATGATGGAACAGCCGCTTTTGAAACGGATGCTGCCGTCTATATCAATCCCGCTTATATCGATGTCATTGACAAGGACGATATTCCGGTTCCGGATGACGTTGAAAACCCGGAAAGTTTCGGAAGATCCGGAATCAGTACATTTGCAGAGGATGAAGAAAGTGTCGTATATGTCGATACTGTGGAAGATGCGGGAGCCGTTCTGCGTGCGGGTATGGTCGCGCGTGAGGAGACCATCACGGTTTATTATTATGGTGATATATACAGCTCCGATTATTTTAAGGATTTGTGTATCAATCGTATTATCCCGGCAGCGCTTGCGGAGACAGGAAACGCCAATGAAGGAGATTATCTCCGTTACAACTATGGCGGAACCGGCTACAAAGCATCTATTGCAGCGGACGGTGAGGGAAAATATCGTTACTATACGATTGTCTTTACGCCGACCTATTTTACGACCGCAGAGCAGGAGACTGCGGTGACGAAAACGGTGGATGCGCTTTTGGAAGAAACTCTCACCTTTGAGGAGAGCGCCTCTGATTATGAGAAGACGTATTTGGTGTATGACTATATTTGCAGTCATGTCACCTATGATAACGAACATCTGGATGACAGCACCTACACGCTGAAATATTCGACCTATGCGGCTCTGCTTAACGGAACAGCTGTCTGTCAGGGATATGCTTCCTTGTTTTACAGGCTATTGAGAGAGCTTGATATGAGTGTCCGTATCGCGACCGGTTATGGCGGTGCAGCATCGGAGGACACGGCAAATTATTACGAAAACCATGCGTGGAATATCGCGCAAATCGACAGCAAGTGGTATTACGCGGATTCTACCTGGGACGCTGAGTTCAGCGACGAAGTGGCCGCAGGTACGTATTCCTATCAATATTTTCTGAAGGGAACGTTAGACTTTGACAGTCTGGAAGCTCCGTATTCTACTACAGGTATCCATTATCTAATTATGGATGAGGATTTTACAAATGCATACGGTATAGAGGAGACAAGATATATCGATGCAGGCGGAGCGGAATGTTCACATGAATATGTTGCAGCCGTCACGGAACCGACCTGCACAGAGAGCGGATATACTACGTACACCTGTTCCCTGTGCGGAGATAGCTATATCAGTGATGAAACGGAGGCTCTGGGACACGCTGTTGTGACGGATGCTGCTGTGACTGCAACCTGTGAGAAAACCGGTCTGACGGAGGGAACACATTGCGCAGTCTGTGGCGAGACACTCAAAGCACAGGAAATTGTTCCTGCCATTGGTCACAGTTGGGACGGCGGTGTTGTGACGAAGGAAGCTACTGCGGACGAAGAGGGGATCAGAACCTATACCTGTACAGTCTGCGGAGCTACAAAAACAGAGACAATCGCCGTCAAGATCCTGTCAGCACCGTTGGTGACACTCGGCGTTTCCCAAAACAATGGGAAAATCCGCCTGACTGGAACTGCAGCAGATTATGAGAATCGGGATGACTATTACACGATTACTGGTCAGGGATTTGTCTACATGACAAAAACCGCGTTGGGAACAAAATCCCTAAATGTCAATACAGCTGGACGGACGAAAGTCAGCATCAGGAGTATCGGCAGCGCAGGAACATACAGCTACAGTATGACACCTAAGAGCAGTTCCACGATCTATGTATTCCGCGCATTCCTAACTTATCAGAACAGCACCGGAAAAACGGTTTATGTCTATTCCAATCCTGCTTATACGTGCTACAGCGGAATCAATCTATAGAAATTGATTTATTCGGGCTTTTGCATATAGATAGATTGGATAAGCTCACGCCAGAAGAAACAAAAGAGAATTTTCTGGAATACTTGAAAGAAGCCAAGGTGCTACAATACAGTTAACAGAAAATTCAAAATCGTCCGAAAAAGGATGATATACAGCTCAATTACCGTCGCAGCCTGCCTGATATGGCAGATTGTGGCGGTGATTTTTTCTTTCTGTGTGAGGTGTTTTAGCCGAACACCGTTGAAACCGCCCCATACCTACGATATAATGATACCGGTATGATGCTTGTTATATCCAGATGCATTATCGAAAGATTTAGACAAAGTAAACAAAGAGTATTTTTCACAGGCGGGAGGCATTTCATGAACACAGCAGCGGTCATTCTGGCGGCGGGCTTCAGCCGCCGCATGCAGCATGCGGATAAGCTCAAACTGAATATTGCGGGCGTGCCGATGTATCAGCATGTGATTTCTCTCGCGTGTACCTGCGGGCTGTTTTCCACCGTCATTGTTGTGACCAATCAGCCGGATATCGCGGCATTTGCTGCACAAAACGGTGCACAGGCTGTGGAAAATCTACGCGCGGCGCATGGCATGGGTACCTCCGTCGCGGCGGGCACGCGCGCCTTGCCGGAGAATACAGATTTCTGTGCTTTCCTCACCGCGGATCAGCCATTTCTGACTGCGGATCTTCTGCGTAATCTGGTAGAAACGGCATGTGGGCAAAATAAAATCGCCGTCCCACGGGTGGACGGCGCGCCAAAATCCCCGTGCATTTTCCCGGCACGGTATTTTGGACAGTGCAAAGCCCTCTCCGCCGACAAGGGCGGAAAGGGCATATATCAGCAGCATTTGGATGATGTTGTATGGGTGGACTTCCCGGATGGGCATGCATGGCGCGATATCGATACACAGACCGATTACAGCGCGGTGATCTCCGGCTGAGTGCCGAGGAAACAGGTTGCCGCACAGCGGATCCCGTGAATGGCGAGACCGGCTGAAATTTCTCTTGCTGCATCCCGCAGCGCATCCGTATCACACTGGTTCAAACAGACGGTAAAGTGGTGCGGATAGCCTGCCGCCTGGCGGCATTCAAGCGCAAGACGCACGAAATCATCTGTGTCGAGCGGCTTGTCCGGCAGGGCAGCAAACAGCGGGTCGAGCTGCCAGCGGTGGCAGATGTCCTGTGCCGGTTTGCCGAGTGCAGACAGACCGAGCACGCCGATGACCGAATCTGTGCCGAACCACACCACCGGTTCGGTTGCGTTGTGGCACTTGACCGGCAGGCGTTTGGCACCGTCCGCTTCATACAAAAACACATCGGCGGCCTGCATGGCGGCATCCACGTTCATCGGCGCAATACCGGTGATTTTTTTTTGCCCGCAGGGCGTGCCAATGACAGCAATCTGCCCGGGCAGGCAGATGGATGCAGGATTCTCTACCTGCTCCGTGTGAAAAAAGTGAAGAACATCGGTGTCCTCCGGCTGGAGGATGTGTGTGCTCGTCGTGACGAGCACGCGCTGATTGCCCCGCCGCGCTTCCTCCGCCAGCGCATACAGCAGCGTTGTCTTGCCGCCTGCGCCGCAGATTGCAACGGATTGCACATCTGTCAGGTACAGTGCACCAGAAAGCCGCATGGTCAGACCTCTACCCATTGCGCGCAGGTCGCCTGCGGGACCGTCACCTCGCAGACCGGCGCGACATAGAGGCCGGAACGTCGGTCGACCGGACACACGGCGATGGTATTGGTATATTGCCCTGTGATGACAATGTGTGTGCCGCCCGGCTGGAACGAAAAATGCCGTGGGCCGGAGGTAAACACCGGCAGATAAAACGGCTCCGACAGGAGACCGTCATCCCGCACATGGTACAGTGCCATATAATCGATGCCGCGGCTGGACGCATACAGGTAGTGTTCGTCAGCCGACAGATGGATGTCTGCGGACAGTGTGTCATCCGGGCGCACTGCGGGTACACAGTCGGTAATTTGCAGTTCGGTCAGCACGCCAGTCTCCGGGTCGCGGGCATAGACCAGAATCTGTGCGGACAGCTCAGTGATGACATAGACACGCGTGCCTGCCTTGTTATAGGTCAGATGGCGCGGGCCGGAGCCTGCCGGGGCAATCAGTTCTGTCTGCGCCGGATTCGGCAGTAGTTTGCCGTCATTTTCAATGCAGTAGCTGTAAATGCGGTCACTGCCCAGGTCACAGACGAGCAGGAATCGGTTGTCCGGTGACGGGAATGCCGAATGGATGTGCGGCCTGTCCTGCCGCGGATGCGGGCCGCCGCCGGTGTACAGAATGCGTTCCACCTCTCCGGTCGGAATGCCGTCTGCATGCAGCGGACAGCGCAGCAGCTCGCCCGCAAAATAATTGCAGGCATACAGCGTGCGGCCTACGACCGACACATGGCAGGTCGAGCCGCCGGGCGAGTCGATGCGGTGCAGCGGCGTCAGGCTGTGCCCGTCAAAGGCAAAGGTACGGACACAGCAGCCGGTCTCGGCGCGTCCGCTCGTATACAGCAGGCCGTTGTGATACAGCACATAGGTTGGACTGTAAGCATCTGCCGTGCAGAGCTGGGTGAGTTTGCCGTCCGGAGAAGCTGCAAAGCAGCGTACCCCGTCTTTTCCATCCGGGTCGGTATAAGAACCGGTAAAAATATATTGCATGTTGCATCCCTCCATGTCGGAATCGATTACCCTTATTGTAACAAAGTGCGCGAAAGAATGCAAACGGGAGGGAACAATCCGTTGTGCAATGATCCCAAAAGGTTCGACAAATAGGGCGTATCTGAACAGTCGAAAATTTTGACTATTTCTATAAGTGCGGACAGCTTCTTTGTTAAAAACACTGGAAATGCGAAAGGATTCCAGCGTGCTTTTGCCTTGAACCAGTCTCACCTTTGCGAAAGATTTGTCATTTTCTTGGTTTTCAGATAGCGCCCGGTTCAAATACAAATTGTTCAGGCAACCAAAAGGCCCTGTTATCTGTAAAAAGCAGACGGCTGTCCGTGCAGGACAGCCGAATTTTTGTGTCAGAATATAGAAGGATATACCTCATTAGTATACCATATTTATAGTTATATGAAAAGAAAAAATGTGTGAATTGTAATAATTGCCGATTCTTTCGTCGTTTTCAGTAGAATTTGAGATGTTTTTAATATTGACTTTTGTTTGTCGGTTGGATAACATAAAAGCTAAGGTATTTTAATCCAATCGTACCAATTAGAAATGAGGTTAGACGTAAGATGACAGCAATTGATTTAAACAAATATGGCATCACCGGTACAACCGAAATCGTTTACAACCCTTCCTATGAGATGCTCTTTGAAGAGGAAACCAAGGAAGGTCTGGAAGGCTTTGAAGTTGGCCAGAACACGGAGCTGGACGCTGTAAACGTAATGACTGGTATCTACACTGGTCGTTCCCCGAAGGACAAGTACATCGTCATGGATGAAAACTCCAAGGACACCGTTTGGTGGACCTCTGACGAGTATAAGAACGACAACCATCCGATGAGCGAGGAAGTTTGGCAGACGGTTAAGGACATCGCAGTCAAGGAGCTGTGCAACAAGAGACTGTTTGTTGTGGATGCATTCTGCGGCGCAAACAAGGATACCCGCATGGCAATCCGTTTCATCGTTGAGGTAGCTTGGCAGGCACACTTCGTAAAGAACATGTTCATCCGCCCGACGGAGGAAGAACTGAAGGACTTCACCCCGGACTTTGTTGTTTACAACGCTTCCAAGGCAAAGGTTGAGAACTATAAGGAGCTGGGTCTGAATTCCGAGACCTGCGTAGCCTTCAACATCACCAGCCGTGAGCAGGTTATCATCAACACCTGGTACGGCGGCGAGATGAAGAAGGGTATGTTCTCTATGATGAACTACTACCTGCCGCTGAAGGGCATCGCTTCCATGCACTGCTCTGCAAACACCGATATGAACGGCGAGAACACCGCAATCTTCTTCGGCCTGTCCGGCACCGGTAAGACCACCCTGTCCACCGATCCGAAGCGTCTGCTGATCGGCGATGACGAGCACGGCTGGGACGACAACGGCGTATTCAACTTCGAGGGCGGCTGCTATGCAAAGGTTATCAACCTGGATAAGGACTCCGAGCCGGATATCTACAACGCAATCAAGCGCAACGCTCTGCTGGAGAACGTAACCGTTGATGCAGAAGGCAAGATTGATTTCGCTGATAAGAGTGTAACCGAGAACACCCGTGTATCCTATCCGATCGACCATATCGAAAAGATTGTACGTCCGGTATCCTCTGCACCGGCAGCAAAGAACGTGATCTTCCTGTCTGCTGACGCATTCGGCGTACTGCCGCCGGTTTCTATCCTGACACCGGAGCAGACGCAGTACTACTTCCTGTCTGGCTTTACTGCAAAGCTGGCTGGTACCGAGCGCGGCATCACGGAGCCGACCCCGACCTTCTCCGCTTGCTTTGGTCAGGCATTCCTGGAACTGCATCCGACCAAGTACGCAGAAGAGCTGGTTAAGAAGATGGAAAAGAGCGGCGCAAAGGCTTACCTGGTTAACACCGGCTGGAACGGCACCGGCAAGCGCATCTCCATCAAGGATACCCGCGGCATCATCGACGCAATCCTGAACGGCGACATCAAGAACGCTCCGACCAAGACCATTCCGTACTTCAACTTTGAAGTTCCGACCGAGCTTCCGGGCGTAGATCCGGCAATCCTGGATCCGCGTGATACCTATGCAGACGCTTCCGAGTGGGATGCAAAGGCAAAGGATCTGGCTGGCAGATTCATCAAGAACTTCTCCAAGTACGAAGGCAACGAGGCTGGCAAGGCTCTGGTTGCAGCAGGTCCGCAGCTCTAAAGCTTCGTGACGGCTTTCCGTATGGTGAAGCCTCTCTGATATAACAGAACAAGAGAACAGCGAGATGGGAAACCGCATGGTTTGTCCATCCCGCTGTTTTTTGCTTGTACGATTTGTGTCAGCTCGAGAGGAAGCAATCAGGCGCGGCAGACGCCGCTGCCGTCAAAATGCGGAATAAAGCTCTCGCTGACCGATTCCGCGTCCTGCGTCCAGCCTTCCAGAGCGAGCAGCGCCATCTGTTCGCAGGCATCGGCATATTCTTCGTCAGTGATGCGGCGCGTGAGCTCCGGATAGCCGGACAGGTTGGTGCACGGCGTAAACTGCCGCATCAGGCTGACCAGCACCTGTCCGCCCCAGTTGGATGAAATCGAGCGAAGGATCTGCGCCGTGTCGCCGCCCAGACCGGGCAGCATGAGATGGCGGATGATGGTGCCGTGCGTCATCATGCCGTCAGCATCAAACTGCGGCGCACCGGTCTGGCGTATCATTTCCCCGATTGCGGCACAGGCGATATCGAAATAATCCGGTGCATGCGAATAGCGCGCAGCATAATAAGAGCTGTAATATTTGAGGTCGGGCAGGTAAATGTCAATCAGTCCGTCCAGCATGCGCAATGTTTCCACACGTTCATAACCGCCGCAGTTGTAAATAACCGGGATGGTCAGTCCGCGCGCGCGGGCGAGCGGGATGGCTTCTGCGAGATGGACGGCGTAGTGCGTCGGCGTCACGAGATCAATGTTATGCGCGCCGCGCGCCTGTAATGATAAAAATGTGTCTGCCAGACCGGAACAATCGGTTAATATGCCGTTTGCTGCTGCCTCTTGACCGGAAATGTCATGGTTCTGACAGTAGACACAGCCGAGCGGGCAGTGGCAGAAAAAGACGGTGCCCGCGCCGCGCGTGCCCGACAGGCACGGCTCCTCCCAGCGATGCAGGCTGGCCAGCCCGATGCGGATAGTGTCATCCGCGCCGCAGAAGCCGGTTTGTCCGGCCGCGCGGTTTGCCCCGCACCGGCGCGGGCACAGGGTACAGTGTTCGAGCATCATGGAACCCCTCCTTCGGATATGCCCGGATTTGTTTGCTCTGTCAGCATATCATAGCACAAAAGACTGGGAAATGGAACAGAAATGCGGTATACTAGGTAACAATAGCAAAGGCACTGTGCGGCCAGCGGCGTATTCTTATGCGGGAGTAAAGCGCTGGCGAATCAACAGTTGAAGTGGAGGAGCTGTCATGAATTTTCAGCAGTTTAATGATCTGGCAAAGGCGGCACGCGGCGAAATTCCGGCGGAACTCGTATTCCGTGGGGGAAACGTGGTGAATGTATTCACCGGGGAGGTGCTTGAGACCTCTGTCGCGGTCACAGACGGCACAATTGTGGGGGTTGGAGACCAGTATGTGGGAGAGACCGAGATTGACCTGGCGGGGAAATACCTGTGTCCGGGTCTGATCGATGGGCATATTCATCTCGAATCCACGATGGTAACACCGGCGGAGCTGGTCGAACAGGCAGTCAGATGCGGCACGACGACCTACATTGTCGACCCGCATGAGGCGGCGAATGTGAGCGGCGCAGACGGCATTGATTATATCTTGAACGAGACTGCGGATGTCCCGGCGAATGTATATGTCATGATGCCGTCTTGTGTGCCCGCATTGCCGTTTGAGGACAACGGCTGTACGTTTGACGCAAACGAGATGCGAAACTATCTGGATAACCCGCGTGTGCTCGGTCTGGGCGAAGTGATGGACTATGTGTCCACGGTCAACGCTGCACCCGCGATGGCGGAAAAACTCGCACTGTTCGACGGAAAACCGAAGGACGGGCATGCGCCGATGCTGACCGGGAATGAGCTCAATGCGTATGTGCTCGCCGGCATTACCAACGACCATGAGTGTTCGACGCCGGAGGAAGTTCTGGAAAAGCGCCGTCTCGGCATGCACATCCATGTGCGTGAGGGCAGTGCGGCGCGCAATCTGGAGGCGATTGTGCGCGGCATCGTGCAGGAGCACCAGTTGACAGACGGCTTTTCATTCTGCACGGATGACAAGCACATCGAGGACATTCGGCAGGAAGGGCATATTGACCACTGTGTGCGCAAGGCGATTGCCTGTGGGCTTGCGCCGGTCGATGCCATCCGCATGGCGACCATCAATACAGCGCGGCACTATGGGCTGCATCATCAGCTCGGCGCCATTGCGCCCGGCATGCAGGCGGATTTTGTCGTGTTGGATGATTTGGAAACGGTTCACATTCATGCGGTTTATCACAGGGGACAAGATGTTTCCGACTTCCGTGCACAGCCGAAGCTGCCGCAGGACAGCCCACTGCGCCGCACAGTGCATTGTCAGCCGGTACGTCCGGAGCAACTGGAACTCCCGGTTGGAGAGACCAGCCATGTCATCCGTATTGCCGCCGGCCAGCTCGTGACGGAAAACGAATGCTGCGCCCTGCCGCAGCAAAACGGTTTGTTCGTTCCGCAGGGTGAATTCAGCAAAATTGCAGTGGTCGAACGCCATCACAATACGGGAAAGGTCGGCGTTGGTGCGGTCGCAGGCTTCGGTCTGCATGGCGGCGCAATGGCATCCACGGTAGCCCATGACAGTCATAACCTGTCCGTCATCGGCGACAACGATGCGGATATGCTGCTCGCCGCACAGCACCTGCGCGACATCGGCGGCGGCTATACACTGGTATCTCATGGAAAAATTCTGCACACAGTCGCATTGCCCATCATGGGTCTGATGAGCGACGCGGGCTTTGATACGGTGCAGGCGGAGCTGTCCGCTATGATTGCAAAGGCACATGAGATGGGCGTTCCGGCGGATGTTTCTCCGCTCATTCTGCTGTCTTTCCTTGCGCTGCCGGTTATCCCATCGCTGCGCATTACACCGCGCGGCCTGTTTGATGTGGAACAGATGAAGTTTATCGAAGGATAAACGCTTCACAATTGTGGCTCATTGCGGCATAAAAATTGCCCGTTCGATTTCCGGCGCGGATGGCCGGAATCGAACGGGCGTCTTTGTTTATCTGTTTGCAGTTGCTTATGCGAAGAATGAAACAATCAGTGCGACAACAAAACCGGTGGTACCGACGATGGTTTCCATCATTGTCCAGGTTTTAAAATCTGTGAAGTGATTTTACTGTTTTATTATATCACAATTTATTATATCACAAAGGAACCCCACGGTAAAGAAAACCTGTTTCAACCGAAACGCAGATACGCCCTGGCGAACCGACTTTTACAGCGCGAGCAGATGCTCCCGCAGCTCATCCACTGTGGCGACGATGTGTGCGGCGTGATGGGCTTCGGCCTCCTCGCGTGTACCGAAGCCATACAGCACATAGGTGCAGTCAATGCCGTATTTGCGTGCGCCCTCGACGTCGTGCAGACGGTCGCCGACCATCTCGATATCTGCCGGGTCAGGCTGTCCGGCTCGCTCGAGCGCCAGCCGCACAACGGCATCTTTGGTATTGATGCGTCCGTCGAGTGTTGCGCCGCAAATTTCCTCCAGATATGGCGCAAGTCCAAAGCGCTCCGCGATGCGAATGGAATAGTCCTCCGGCTTGCTTGTCACCAGGAACAGCCGTTTTCCAGCGGCTTTGAGCGCGGCGAGCGTGTCGACAATGCCGTCATAGGCGCGGTTTTCAAACAGGCCGACAGTGGAATAACGCGCGCGGTAATCCGTTACCGCCTGTGCAGCCTGTGCCGCATTCATGCCAGCAATGCCCTGAAAGCTGTCGATCAGCGGGGGGCCGATGAAACGGCGCAGACTGTCACTGTCTGGAATGGGCCAGTCCTGCTTTTGCAATGCATGGATGACGCAGTTTGTAATTCCCTCGCCGGAATCGGTCAGCGTGCCGTCAAGGTCGAAAAAGATAATATGCTTCATAGTAAACTCCTGCCGGTTTCGGGCAGCAGGAAACCGAGAACGTTTCGATGCTGCCCGGATCATTTCTGCAAAAAAGTGTAACAGATTTTGACAGATTGTGCAATATATATGCGGCATTTGTGCCCCAGCTGTTCCAAAACAGCGCGAATGCTTGACGAACAGGGGAAAACTACTTATAATTACATGTGAAATGATAGAATAAAGTGAGGGGGAGCCTGTGAAACAAATTAAAATTGCAGTTTTGGCGCTGTTCGTATGCAGTGTTGCTGTTTTTTCTGTGTTTACGATCCGTGATTTTCTGGAGACCAAGGATCAGCTGCCTGTCATCGAGGCAGAGCAGGATACTATTTCTGTGCCAATCGATGCGACGGATGAACAGCTTTGCGCGGGACTGCGTGCGACGGATGCTGAGGATGGGGATCTGACCGACGGCATTCTGGTGACCAACATCTCCAATTTTGTCGATGACAGCACATGCAATATTTCTTATGCCGTGTTTGACTCGCAGGAGCAGCTCGGCACCTATACCAGAAAGGTTACCTATACCGATTACAAACCGCCGAAGTTTTCCGTCAGCGATCCGCTGGAGGTTCGCATGGGCGGCGAGGTTCAGATTCTGGACAAGCTCAGTGCAGAGGATGTGTTTGACGGGGATATTTCAAACCGCATCCTGATTCTTTCCAGTACGGTCAATTCGGCTGTTGCGGGGCTGTATGATGTCACGGTTCAGGTTTCCAACAGCCATGGCGATGTTTCAGAGCTGAAGCTGCCGGTCGCCGTAACCGATCCGTCGATCGGTGCGCCGACGATTACTCTGACTGAATCGCTGGTCTATCTCAAAAAAGGTGCAGCTTTTGACCCGGAGAGCTATATCGATGAGAAAAAGAGCTCTGTCAAGACATCGTACATTAACGTGGAATCCACCGTCAATCCGGCGCAGCCCGGAACCTATGTTGTGACCTATTCGGCACAGAATACGGAAGGGAACATCGGACACGCATACCTGACCGTTGTAGTGGAGGAATAAGAGATGGAAGAAAAACGATGGAGCTTGGCTTCAATCAATCTGCATACCATGCTGCGGGATGTGTGGAAAAATCTCTGGATGATTGTACTGGTTGCTGCTTCCGCGGTCATGTTGACCCGCGTTGCATCCGAGACCATTTACAAACCGGAATATACCAGTTCGGTCACCATGTCAGTCACATCCAAATCAGGCAGCAATGCGGTTGCTGACCTCAATACGACCCGGCAGATGGCATCGGCCTTTCAGGGCGTGCTCGAAAGTGACCTGCTGCATGAGACCGTTGCGGCGGCAATGGGGGAGACTTCGCTGCCCGCACAGCTGGAAAGCTCGATCATTGAGGGCACCAACCTGCTGACCATTTCCGCGACGGCGGACAATGCGCGCACCGCATTCCTGACCGTCAAGGCAGTGATGGAAAATTATAATACGGTTTCCGATCAGGTATTGTCCGGCGCAGTCTTTACGGTTGTCCGGGAGCCACAAATTGCGCGCGCACCATCCAATGCCATGTCGCTGCGCAGCCGCCTGATTCTGGCGGGCGCACTCGGCGCACTGGCAATGCTGGCGGTTGTTATCCTGATGTCCTGTCTGCGCGATACCGTCAAGCGGGAGGAAGAGGTCAAGGAAAAGCTGGATACCCACCTGATTGCATCTGTACCGCACGAAAAGCGGCCGGATGGCAAAAACAAGAAGGAAAAGCACAGCTTCCTGATTACCCATACGGTCATCAGCTTCGCATTTGAAGAGAGCATCCGCCAGATCCGCACGCGGCTGGAATATGCGGCGAAGCAGGACGGAGCCAAGGTATTTCTGATCTCCAGCTTCGGAGAGAATGAGGGCAAATCGACCATTTCAGCGAACAGTGCACTTTCGCTGGCGGAGAAGGGGTATCATGTCCTGCTGATTGATGCGGACTTCCGCAAGCCCGCACAGTACAAGGTTCTGAACCGCGATGTCGATGAGGCCAACTGCCTCGGCGAATACCTGCGCGGAACGTGCAGCGTGGACAAAATCATACAGACCAACGCAGAGGTTAACCTGTATGAAATGTTTGGAAAAAATTATTATTCTGACTCTGTTGAGCTGCTGGGAAGTGCACGCATGAAAAAGCTTCTGGAGGTTTCCCGGCAGAAGATGGATTTCATTATCATTGACTCCCCACCGATGTCTGCATTGTCGGATACCGAGGTTCTTGCGGAGCTTGTCGACGCGACTGTTCTTGTCGTGCGTGAAGATACTTCGGCTGTGCCCGATCTGAATGAATCCATTATGATCCTGAATGAGAGCAAGTCCAGACTGCTGGGGTGTGTATACAACGATAAGCATACCTCTCCGCTCAGCCGCCTGCCGATTTATGGCAAATATGCCGACTATTATGGCTACCGCGGGTATTATGGAAATTATGGAAAATACGGCAAGAGCAGCAGAAAGCGTGAGGGATGACGATGAGCGAACAGCAACACAATAGCCGCCATGCCGAAGAGGCATGGCTGGAGGATGAGAACAAAATATCCCTTGAGCTGGTGCTGGGGGATATGTGGAAGGGCTTTTTGCGATTCGGCTGGATTGTCATGTTGGTGTTTGCCGTCGCGGGCGCAGTCATCAGCACTGCATATACGGCGGCATCGTTTTCACCGCGCTATCAGGCGATCTCGACCTTTACGGTAAAGGCGAGCACCGGCATGTCGGACAGCGATGACCGCGCCAATTATTATTACAGCTCACAGTCTGCGGAGCAGATGGCGAGCACCTTCCCGTATATTATTCACAACGATGTCATGTATGATGTCATTAAGCAGGATCTCGGCATCGGTGCCATCACTGCGAGCATTTCCGCAGAGGTCGTGCCCGATACCAATATGGTCACTGTAAAGGTGCAGGATTCCAGCGCAGAGAGTGCGTTGGCCGTGCTCAATTCGGTGATGGAAAATTATCCGCAAGTTGCACGGTATGTGCTGGGCAGTACCAAGCTGTCTGTCCTGAAAAAGCCGACCGTAACAGAGAAGCCGATCAATATCCCTTCTTATCCGCGCAAGGCGGTAAAGGGAGCTGCGATGGGTATTCTGTTGGCACTCGCTGTGCTGTTTTTCTATGCAGTCACGCGCAGCACCATCCGGACGGAGGATGATTTCCGTGATGTGCTCAATCAGAAATGTCTGGGTCTGCTGCCACTGATGAAGTTCAAAAAAATACGCGGCGATGCAAGCCCGGTGGTTTCCGTGCTCAATCCGCGCGTCAATTCCAGCTTCCGCGAGTCGGTGCGCGCATTGCGTGTCCATATTCTCAAGGAGCTGGATTCCCATCCCAGAGACCGTGTCATTCTGGTGACCAGTACGCTGCCAAATGAGGGCAAAACCACGGTTGCGCTCAATCTGGCACTCAGTTTGGCGCAAAATGGCGCCTCAGTCATTCTGGTAGATGCCGACCTGCGCAACCAGACCGTCAAGCAGGCGTTGAATCTTTCAGAGGAGAGCGCCGGTCTGACTGAGGTGCTGGAACAGGATGTGACAATCGAACAGGCACTGATGCAGTATGAGGACACGCGCGTGCGCCTGTTGGCAGGCGACCATGTTTCTGAGCATCCGTCTGAGCAGCTCGGCTCAAAGGAAATGGCAAAGGTCGTTGCACAGCTGCGCAAAATGGCGGATTATGTCGTGCTCGACAGCGCGCCGTGTGGCATGCTGTCGGATGCCATTTCCTTGGCGGAGCATGCCGACTGTGCATTGTATGTCGTCAAGCAGGACTATGCAACGGGGAATCGCATTCTCAGCAGCCTGGACCGACTGTCTGTCAGCCGCATTCGTGTCATCGGTTGCGTATTCAATGCCATTGCATCCGGCCTGAGCGGCTATGGCTATGGCTATTATGGCCGCTATGGTCGGTATGGCAGATATGGCCGCTATGGTAAGTACGGCACCTATGGCGAAAAGGAGCGGGCAGTGAGCGAACAGGCCAAGCCGGAATCATAACGCTGACCGCAGAGAGCAATAAAAAATCCATACCGCTTTCATCAGCGGTATGGATTTTTTGCGTCCGGGGGAATTCAGGTATCTGACTCGTCTGTGGTTTCTTCCATCAGCCGCATGCCAGCCGTGCTGGTGACGGGGAGCGAAAAGACGATGGAATGAGCCTTGCTGTCCAGTCCGGCTTTGTCCATAATCGCCTTCATAATGCGGTTTTTCATCTCGGTTTTGACCACAATCAGGACAATTTCTTTTTCGTTGACCAGTGACACGCCGAGGAATTTTTCGGCGCGCGCCATGCCGGTTCCTTTTGCATGGATGACGGTGCCGCCGGCGGCGTCCTCCGCGCGGGCAGCGTCCATGATGAGGTCAGTATAGCCCTGATTGGCAATGACAATCAGCAGTTCATATTTGGTGTCTTTCAACGTGCTTTCCTCTCCTTTTTCAAAGTTCTGATGTTCTGTGAGGAAGAACAGCGGCTTTTTCCCGCCAATGCTGCTCAGCGGGATGAGAAATGCGATGCCCGTGCCGGGAACATCGATTTTGATTTCCTTTTCCAGACTGGCTTTGATTTTCTTCCAGGTGGTGCGGGTTACGACGGAAAAAACAATTCCCTTTTCCGCCTGCTCCAGTCCGAGAGAATCCAGTGTTTCACTCACCGCAGTGCCATCACCGAGTGTGCTGAAGGTCACATCGACACCGTGTCTTCGGTACAGCTCGATGAATTTTTTTGCCTTGCTGCGGTCGGTGATGGTTGTCATAAAATATAATTCACTCATATGGCTCTCCTTTTTCTTTTATGCAGCCTCAGAGCTCAATGATGGCATCATCGTCGAGCAGCTCAAATTCCAATGCGGGTGTGAGCGCAGGCGGTTCCGTCTTGGCATCGCGCCGCTTTTGCAGCTGGTACAGCATGCCGAGCAACTGGATAGTGATGAGCGGTGTCATGGCGACCATGGATACGACGCCGAACGCATCGGTTACAATATTGCCGCCGACTGCAATGCAGGCGCCCTGTGCAAACGGCAGCAGGAAGGTTGCTGTCATCGGACCGGAGGCGACGCCACCGGAGTCGAATGCGATTGCGGTAAAGATTTTGGGGACAAAGAAGGAAATCCCGAGTGCAATGGCATAGCCGGGGATCAGAAACCAGAGGATTGGGATTCCGGTCAGCACACGCAGCATGGCGATGCCGATAGAGACCGCCACGCCGACAGACAATGCGGTTCCCATCGCTTTTGCGGAAATGCCGCCGTCCGTGATCTCCTCGACCTGTTTGTTGAGGACATAGACCGCCGGCTCTGCCTTGACGATAAAGAAACCGATGAGCATGCCGATCGGGATGATGATCCAGTTGTAATGGAGGGAGGCCATGACCTGTCCGAGGTAGTTGCCTGCCGGCATAAAACCGACATTTGCACCGGTCAGGAACAGTACAAGGCCGATATACGTATAGACCAGGCCGACGATGATCTTGCGCAGGCGGCGTTTGGACAGCCGGAGTACGGCGATCTGGAAAATTCCGAAAAAGACGACGATAGGCAGCAGGGAGACTGCAATTTCCTTCAAATAGGTCGGAAGGGCAACGCGGAATAAATTCCACAGCTCCACAGAATTGCTGATTTCCGGCACAGCTGCCGGCGTATAGGTGCTCTCGTTTGGCTGGAACACCATGCCGAGGATGAGCACAGCGAGCACAGGCCCGATGGAGCACAGCGCGACAAGGCCAAAGCTGTCATCTGATGCATGCCGGTCGTTTCGGATGGCGGCAATGCCGATGCCGAGTGCCATGATAAACGGTACGGTCATTGGGCCGGTTGTGACGCCGCCGGAATCGAATGCGACCGCAAGGAAATCCGGTGAGACAAAGCCTGCCACAATAAAAACAGCCAGATAAAAGACAACAAGCAGCTGAGGCAGCGGAATACCGAACAGCATGCGCAGCAGCGCAACGACGAGGAAAATACCGACGCCGACTGCAACCGACAGGATCAGTGTCATGTTGGGGATAGACGGCACCTGCTCTGCCAGCACCTGCAAATCCGGTTCGGATATCGTGATGATGAAGCCGAGAATGAAGCCGATTGCGATGATGAGCAGCAGATTTTTGCTTTTGGTGATCGCGGTACCGACGCGCTCGCCCATCGGTGTCATGCTCATCTCCGCACCCAGCGTAAAGAACATGATGCCGACAACGATCATGGCGGCGCCCATCAGGAAGCACAGCAGGATGCTGGCGGAAATCGGTGCGATGGTGAAGCACAGAACCATCACAATTGCGATAACCGGCAGCACCGCGCGCAGTGCTTCTGACAGCTTTTCGTTGAGATTTGCGAGGGAATGTTTCAATGTGTCAACTGCAATCCTTTCTGTTTTGGGGATATCAATACTATATCATACCGGTCCGTAGGTTTGCGATGGGTAATGTATACATATTTCATATGATTTTATAATTGTAACAACTTCCTAACGGCCTTCCAACGGAAACCCGGCATGAGAGGACTGCCCGCGTCCATCTTACAGGATAGTGCCGAATTCTGCGCGGAGCTTTTGCAGGGCTTTTTTTTCAATGCGTGATACATAAGAACGAGAGATGCCGTGCAGGCGGGCGACTTCGCGCTGTGTGAGTGGCGTATGCCCGCCGAGACCGTAGCGCAGGGAAATAATCTCCTTTTCGCGCGGCTCCAGCACCTGCATGGCACCGGAAATCAGACGAATGCGGTCATTCAGTTCAATGCGTTCGAGGGCATCATCATTGCAGCTGAGAACATCCTTCAGTGCCAGCGCGCTGCCGTCGCTGTCCGGCTCAATCGGCTCTTCAAGCGAGACTTCACAGGACAGCTTTTTGGAGGAACGGAAGTACATCAGGATTTCATTTTCAATACAGCGGGAAATATAGGTTGCCAGCCGGACATTTTTCCCCGGATCAAAGGTTGAGACACCTTTAATCAGACCGATGGTACCGATGGAAATGAGGTCATCGGAATCCGCGCTGGAGGAATAATATTTTTTGACGATGTGTGCGACCAGCCGGAGGTTGTGTTCGATGAGCTTTTCCCGCGCCTGTTTGTCGCCGTGCTGCATGGCCTGAATGCAGGCGGCTTCCTGTTCGGCGCTGAGCGGGCGCGGGAAGGAGCCGGACGGCGAGGAGACACGAAGGATACAAAAGGCTGCGCCGCAGAGCAGTGCAGTTGTGATGGAGAACAGCACGATCATACGCCCTTTCACAATCAGGATGGTTCAGCATATGCAGGCGGATGCTGTCCGGTTACTCCGGCTTCGGAAAAAGGGGAACGGGACAATAAGAAGATGCATTCATTTCATCGAACCAGTGGCCGAGCAGTGTGAGCTTGTAGGCGACATATTCTTCCGGCGTAGGCGAAGAACCTGCAAGCCGGACATCACCCCATGCGATCCGGTTGCTTTCGCGGGCAATCCGGTTGATCTGGTCTATTTTGCGCTGAAAAAAGGCGCGCTCTGCTGCCAGACTGTGCTGATGTTGGGCTGCCCACATTTTGAGAAGAATTTCGGCACAGGCGAGGTCAGTCTCGCTGAGCACAATATATTCCTTCGCCAGCCAAGAGGAGCATTCCGGTACATAATTCATAAAATCCCTCCGTTCACAGAATTGACATTTAGTGAATGTCCAATTTATCCTCAGTTTAACATAAGATAAATCCGTAATTGACAAATTGTGTGTGTCATACGGGGATACAGATGTATAAAAATAAATTGGTGAACGGACGGAACAATGTCTGCGGATTAAAAATAAAAGAGCTTCGCAAGGCGATGCCGGAGCATCCGTCCCAGCGTCGGTTTGCAGATATGCTCCAGATTGTCGGACTGGATCTGGATAAAAATGCAGTACAGCGCATTGAGAGCGGCAGCCGGTTTGTGACAGATATTGAACTGGTCTGTATTGCCAGAGTGCTGGGCGTATCCTATGAGGAACTGTTGGACAGCACGGCGGAACACCTGCGAACATAAAAAGAGGATCACAGATGATCTGTGATCCTCTTTTTATATAAAGATGGGGGCTTTGATGAAAATTACAGCGCGACAACCTTGCCGGATTTCCATGCTTCGGTGGTGCCGAAGGCAATGGCGGTGGACTTGGTGCCGTCATAAACGGTTACGCCCGGCTTTCTGCCTTCGCAGACACAGTTGATGAATTCCTGCATCTCGAGCAGATAGGCTTCTGCAAAGCGCTGCGGGAAGCCTTCGACGCATTCGGTGACAACGCCGTTGGAATTGTACAGCATAGCCAGATTCTTTTCCGGTACCGGGCTGATGCGGATGCTGCCTTCCGTGCCGACGATTTCCGTTTCAACATGGTAACCATGCGGTGCAGTGCGGCCGACATGGATGACACCGATGCCGCCATTCTTGAACTTATAGGTTGCAACTGCGGTTTCGTCGTCGCCGACGGCCTTGAATTCCGGATGCTTGAAGGTAGAGCCGATGGCATAGACCTCAGTCGGCTCGTCGTCGAGGAACCAGCGCATCAGGTCGATGTCATGAACGGCCATGTCGATGAAGATGCCGCCGGAGGTTGCCGCGAACTTGATCGAGCCTTCGACCAGTGCTTCCGGGTCAATGCCGGTTGCCTTTACCATGTACGGCGTGCCGATGGCACCTTCCTGAATCTTCTGCTTTGCATAGGCGTAGGAAGAATCATAGCGGCGCATAAAGCCGAGGAAAAAGATTTTGTCCGGATGGCGCTCGACAGCAGCTTCCGCCTGCTTGCACTCCTCCAGATTGACGCCCAGCGGCTTGTCGGAGAAGACATGCTTGCCTGCGTCCAGTGCTGCTTCAATCTGCCAGCAGTGTTCGGAAGAGGTGGTGACAATAGCAACGGCATCGATGTCAGCCTTTGCGAGCATTTCGCGGAAATCGGTGTAGACGTCGGTGACGCCCAGCTCCTTCTGTGCGTATTCCAGCTCAGCCGGAACAATCGAGCAGGCTGCGGTCAGTTCCGCGTTCGGGATTTTGAATGCGATGTTGTTTGCATGTACCTTGCCCAGACGGCCGAGGCCTGCGATGCCAACCTTGATCTTTTTCATGACAATACCTCCAAATTTATGGTGCTGTTTTTGGGAATCCTCTGCGGGTTTGTTTTTGCTCTCTTTGTTGTGACTGTATTGTATAATGTTTTCAAAAAGAAGTCAATATGCTTTAAAATGCTTTGTATACATGCTTAAAAGTTATTTTTTTATTCATGCATTGTCAACAATGAAAGGCTGGAATTTTGCTCGGAATTTCCGTGACGCGTGACAAAAATGCGGCAGACTGTGGTATACTGAGACAGATGGGAGGAGAGCATATGAAGCATACGGTGCGAAGTATAGCCGCATTGGCAGGTGTCTCGCGTGGGACAGTCAGCCGGGTATTGAACAACCAGCCGGATGTCAGTCCGGAGGTGCGTGCCCGCGTCCTGCGTATTATCGAGGAAACCGGCTATCGCAAGGACGATCGGTTTACAGGCGGCGACCGGATTTGTATTGGCGTCATTGTCGCGCACTGGCAGGATGAATATTTTACCAACGGCACGCTGCGCGGCGTGCATATGGCGGCGCGCGAGATCAATGCGGGAAAGGTCACACTGGAGGTGCGGCGTATGAACAGCCGTTCAGATGAGGAATATATCCGCCTGTGTGAGCAGATGCTGGAGTTAGGCGTGCGTGGTTTGGTGCTCAATGTACCGGATAACATTTATATAGCGGCAGAAATCGAACGGCTGCATCAGGCGGGCGTGGTTGTCGTGACGTATAATTCCGACCTGCCGGACAGCGCACGCGTCTGCCATGTGGGACAGGATTTAATCAAATCCGGCCGCATTGCCGCCGGATTGATGGCGCGCTGCATTTCGCCGCGCGACCAGCTGCTTGTTGTCACGGGTAATATGGAATTTCGTTCCCACCGCCTGCGGGTAGATGGTTTTCTGGAGCGGTGGAAGGAGCTCGGTTTTGCATCGGACAGCTATCGGCTGGCAGAATGCTATGAGCAGTATGAACTGACCTATGATACGGTGCGCTGTGCCCTGGAGGAAAATCCGCACCTTCATGGGATTTATATGGCGACGGAAAACGTGCGCGCCTGTGTGGATGCGCTGGCGCGCGTGCGGCGGCGGGTTGCCGTCGTGGTCAACGACCTGACGCCGGAGGCACGGCGTTCCCTGCGCAGCGGCCGGATTGATTTTGTTGTGGAACAGGATTTTTCTGCGCAGGTTTATCGTGCAATTATGATTCTGCATGAGCTGCTGGTTTACGGGCACAGCGTGAAGCTGCCGGTTGTCTATGTCAATACGTCTATTATTACGCGGGAATTATTGTAAAACGCGAGAAAATTGCAAACAAGGTAAAAATTAGGATTTCGACACAAAAAGTCACAAAATAGCTGTTCAAAGTAAAATTTTCTTTAAGAAACAGAATGATTTGCGGGTATTTCACTGGCTTCTTTGTAAAAAACCATACAAAAACTTTACATAGAACAGGGCGAAAACTTTACATGCGCCTGTTAGGATGATACCAGGAATGACAAAAGGAGAAAATTTATGAACAGTGAAATGGTAACAACCATTACCGGCTTGCTCGGCGGTCTGGCCGTATTCATCTACGGCATGAACCTGATGAGCGAGGGTCTGCAAAAGGCAGCCGGTGAGAAAATGAAGAAAGTGCTTGGCATTCTAACCAAGAATCCGATTGTCGGCATGCTGGCGGGCGCACTGGTTACAGCAGTTTTACAGAGCAGCTCGGCGACGACTGTTATGGCAATCGGCTTTGTCAGTGCGGGACTGATGACTCTGCCACAAGCAATTTCTGTTATTTTTGGTGCCAACATCGGTACAACGATGACCGCTCAGATCATTGCATTTAAAATTGATGACTTTATCTGGCCGATTGTCTTCATCGGCTTTGTACTCTACTTCTTCCCGAAAAAGGAATCCATTAAGAATATCGGTCAGTCTGTTTTTGCGTTTGGCCTGTTGTTCGTTGGCATCACGACGATGAGCAATGTCATGAAGCCGCTTGCGGACAGCCCGGTATTCCTGAGTATGATTGAACAGGTTGCACATATCCCGATTCTTGGTGTCTGTGTCGGTGCGCTGATGACGCTGGTTGTGCAGTCCAGTTCCGCGACAATTGCTGTGCTGCAAAACTTTGCGTCCCAGCCCATGGCGGATGGTGTAACCAGTATCCTTGGCCTGACCGGAGCGATCCCGATTCTGTTGGGTGATAATATCGGTACAACCATCACTGCACTGCTGGCATCTGTCGGCCAACCTAAAAATGCGAAGCGTACAGCTGCGGCACATTGTGTCTTTAATGTTACAGGTACGTTTGTATTCATGTGGTTTGTCCCGTTGTATGCAAAGTTTATCCAGTTTATCTCGCCGAAGGGTCCGGAAATTGAGGTCATTTCACGCCAGATTGCAAACGCACATACTTTCTTTAATATAACCAATACGATTATCTGGCTGCCGCTTATTCCACTTATGGTTAAGATCGTTATGAAGCTGATCCCGGATGGCAAGCAGCAGGCCGCAGAGCAGCCGTTGTATCAGACACGGTTTCTGGATACCAATGTCCTGAAGCAGCCGGAGGCTGCCATACGCCTTGCCATGCTTGAGCTGACCCGCATCACCGAGTATGTCACCGAAATGGCGGGTCATGCAAAGAAGGCATTCCTGCGCGGAGATACCGATGCAATCGGTGCCGTGGACAGCCTTGAGGATGTGGTAGATATTTTGCAGGACAGCATCACGAATTATCTGTCCAGCCTGTGTAAGACAGGTAAGCTGACGCAGGGACAGTCGCAGCGTGTCGCGGGAATGATCCGCGCTGCCAGCGATATTGAACGCATCGGCGACCAGTACACCAGCATCACCAATTTCGCAAAGCTCAAGCGCGAGAAGGAGTATACCTTTACGGAGGAGGCAATGGGCGAGCTGGAGGAAGGTTTTAATCATGTACAGGAAATGCTGCGCCTGACGATCCGCACACTGCATGACAGTGATCTCGAAACTGCCCGGCAGGTTGTCCACCAGCAGGAGAGCGTTGAAGATCTGGAGCGTCGCCTGAGCCGCAAGCATATGGAACGCCTGAACCTCGGCTCGTGCTCTCCGGAAAATACCGTTGCGTTTACTGATGTTCTGCATGATTTGGAGTGCATTGGCGAATACTGCTCGGATATCGCGGAAATGCTGTTGAATGAGAAGGACAGTGTGATTAAAATGGAAAAAATCGATCAGAGAATGAACGAAGCATAAGAATAAACACATGGACAGCCGTCGGACAGAGCAAGAAGTTTCTGTGCCTGACGGCTGTTTTGCATCGCCAGAATGTTACGGTAAAAAGGTTTTTAAGAAAAACATCAAATTTTCTGAAAGTTTTTGTTGACATCGCGTGCTCAGGGTGGTATTATATACAGGCACTCAACGAGAGCGACACGAAAAACCGAAGAATTTGTTGAGATTACTGGCCGGGAGGCAAAAAAGTGCTTGACAAAGTGGTTTGAATGTGTTAAACTAAATGAGTTGCCGCTGAGAGATCGGCGAAACAATCGAATCAAGTTTGAAAAAAGAAATGAAAAAAGTTCTTGACAAACCTCTGGTGAGATGATATAATAAATAAGCTGCTACGCTGAAAGGCGAACAGCGGAAAGCATTGTACCTTGTAAATTAAACAACGCAAGTTTGAACGAATTACAAACCTGAAATTCTTTTGAAGTTTATACTCAGAAGACCACCGGAAGCTGTAACTCCGGTATAAAAAACAACAGCAAGCCAGCTTAAAGCTGAAATTTGATTATAACGGGCTTTGCTCGTGATAATACAATTTTTAGAGAGTTTGATCCTGGCTCAGGATGAACGCTGGCGGCGTGCCTAACACATGCAAGTCGAACGGAGCACTGAGACTTCGGTTTTTGTGCTTAGTGGCGGACGGGTGAGTAACGCGTGAGCAATCTGCCTTTCAGAGGGGGATAACGACTGGAAACGGTCGCTAATACCGCATAACGTATTTTGCAGGCATCTGCGAGATACCAAAGGAGCAATCCACTGAAAGATGAGCTCGCGTCTGATTAGATAGTTGGTGAGGTAACGGCCCACCAAGTCGACGATCAGTAGCCGGACTGAGAGGTTGAACGGCCACATTGGGACTGAGACACGGCCCAGACTCCTACGGGAGGCAGCAGTGGGGAATATTGCGCAATGGGGAAACCCTGACGCAGCAACGCCGCGTGATCGAAGAAGGTCTTCGGATTGTAAAGATCTTTTATCAGGGACGAAGAAAGTGACGGTACCTGATGAATAAGCTCCGGCTAACTACGTGCCAGCAGCCGCGGTAATACGTAGGGAGCGAGCGTTATCCGGATTTACTGGGTGTAAAGGGCGAGTAGGCGGGCTGGTAAGTTGGAAGTGAAATGTCGGGGCTTAACCCCGGAACTGCTTTCAAAACTGCTGGTCTTGAGTGATGGAGAGGCAGGCGGAATTCCTAGTGTAGCGGTGAAATGCGTAGATATTAGGAGGAACACCAGTGGCGAAGGCGGCCTGCTGGACATTAACTGACGCTGAGGAGCGAAAGCGTGGGGAGCAAACAGGATTAGATACCCTGGTAGTCCACGCCGTAAACGATGGATACTAGGTGTGGGAGGTATTGACCCCTTCCGTGCCGCAGTTAACACAATAAGTATCCCACCTGGGGAGTACGACCGCAAGGTTGAAACTCAAAGGAATTGACGGGGCCCGCACAAGCAGTGGAGTATGTGGTTTAATTCGAAGCAACGCGAAGAACCTTACCTGGTCTTGACATCCCGGTGACCGGCATAGAGATATGCCTTTCCCTTCGGGACAGCGGTGACAGGTGGTGCATGGTTGTCGTCAGCTCGTGTCGTGAGATGTTGGGTTAAGTCCCGCAACGAGCGCAACCCTTATTGTTAGTTGATACATTTAGTTGATCACTCTAGCGAGACTGCCGTTGACAAAACGGAGGAAGGTGGGGACGATGTCAAATCATCATGCCCCTTATGACCAGGGCTACACACGTACTACAATGGCAGACATACAGAGGGAAGCAAAGCTGTGAGGCAGAGCAAATCCCTAAAAGCTGTCCCAGTTCAGATTGCAGGCTGCAACCCGCCTGCATGAAGTCGGAATTGCTAGTAATCGCGGATCAGCATGCCGCGGTGAATACGTTCCSGGGCCTTGTACACACCGCCCGTCACACCATGAGAGCCGGTAATGCCGAAGTCCGTAGTCTAACCGCAAGGAGGACGCGGCGAAGGCAGGACTGGTAATTAGGGTGAAGTCGTAACAAGGTAGCCGTATCGGAAGGTGCGGCTGGATCACCTCCTTTCTAAGGAGACCATGAAGCTTGAAACAGAGCTTTGTAAATTCCTAGGTCAATTCAGGAATG
>NZ_NHOC01000008.1 GCF_002157465.1 Butyricicoccus porcorum | reverse complement strand
CAGGAGTTCGATTCTCCTCATCTCCACCACTTACTTTTCTTTTTATAGAAGAAGAAAGGTAAGCAAAAGAAGAACAATTCTTTTGCTGATATTGATTTCCTTTCATATGGGCTTATAGCTCAGGTGGTTAGAGCGCACGCCTGATAAGCGTGAGGTCGATGGTTCGAGTCCATTTAAGCCCACCACTAACATCCCAAAGGATGTTAAACTCTGCACCTTGAAAACTGAACAGCGAGAAAACGACAAAGCAACAATAGAAATTAAAATTGTTATTCTGGAAATTGCGAAAAGCAAACTGAAATAAAAGGTTTAACGATCCAATTGTGGCGAAAGTACGAAAGTACTACTACAAATTAGCTATAACAAAAGATAACCGAGATTACTCACAATCTTAAGTTACTAAAATAATTCCTGATCTGACCGGATCAGGTCTTACAGCTGGTCAAGCTGTAAAGGGCGCAAGGGGAATGCCTTGGCACCAGGAGCCGATGAAGGACGTGACAAGCTGCGATAAGCTTGGGGGAGCTGCAAATAAGCATTGATCCCAAGATTTCCGAATGGGGAAACCCGCATGAGAGAAGCTCATGCAGCTCATACTGAATCAAATAGGTATGAGTGGGGAACCGCCTGAACTGAAACATCTAAGTAGGGCGAGGAAGAGACATCAACAGAGATTCSGCTAGTAGTGGCGAGCGAACGCGGAAGAGGCCAAACCTGAGKRGCAATATCTCAGGGGTTCGGACTGCAATATGTAGTGTGAAAGATAGCTGAACGCTTTGGGAAGAGCGGCGAAACAGGGTGACAGCCCCGTAAGCGACATCGGAAGCACGCTAGCAGTATCCAGAGTACCACAGGACACGAGGAACCCTGTGGGAAGACGGGTGGACCATCATCCAAGCCTAAATACTACCTGGTGACCGATAGCGAAGCAGTACCGTGAGGGAAAGGTGAAAAGGACCCSGGGAGGGGAGTGAAAGAGAACCTGAAACCTTGTGCCTACAAGCACCGAGAGCACGTTCATGTGTGATCGGGTACTTTTTGTAGAACGGTCCGGCGAGTTAATGTATGTAGCAAGGTTAAGTGACTGGAGTCACGGAGCCGCAGCGAGAGCGAGTCTGAACAGGGCGAATTAGTTACATGTATTAGACCCGAAACCGGGTGACCTATCCATGAGCAGGCTGAAGTTGCGGTAAGACGCAATGGAGGGCCGCACCCACGTCCGTTGAAAAGGCCGGGGATGACTTGTGGATAGCGGAGAAATTCBAATCGAACTCGGATATAGCTGGTTCTCCCGAAATAGCTTTAGGGCTAGCGTTATGATAGATTACCGGAGGTAGAGCACTGAATGGGCTAGGGGCCGCGAGGTTACTGAACCCTATCAAACTTCGAATGCCGGATAATTGGTTCATGGCAGTCAGACCATGTGAGATAAGTCGCATGGTCAAAAGGGAAACAGCCCAGATCCGCAGCTAAGGTCCCAAATGAATACTAAGTGGAAAATGATGTGAAATTGCTAAGACAACCAGGATGTTGGCTTAGAAGCAGCCACTCATTCAAAGAGTGCGTAATAGCTCACTGGTCGAGTGATTTTGCGCAGAAAATTTAACGGGGCTAAGTATTCAACCGAAGCTCGGGCAATGTTTGAAACATTGGGTAGGGGAGCGTCGTATGCGGGGTGAAGCGTGATCGGAAGGACATGTGGACTTCATACGAGTGAGAATGCCGGAATAAGTAGCGAGAATTATGTGAGAATCATAATGGCCGAAAATCTAAGGTTTCTTGGGGAAGGTTCGTCCGCCCAAGGTTAGTCGGGAGCTAAGGCGAGGCCTAACGGCGTAGTCGATGCACATACGGTTGATATTCCGTAACCACCGAAGATGTTAAGCTGAGGGACACTTTCATTAAGTCTGACCCGGGCGATGGTTGCCCCGGGCGTAAGGGACCGAAATATAGTAGGGAAGCAGATGGCGTGAGAGGCGAGAAAAGCTCAGTGTATTGTCCAGGTGCCCGTACCGCAAACCGACACAGGTAGATGGGATGAGTATTCTAAGGCCAACGGGAGAATGGTTGTTAAGGAACTCGGCAAATTGGCCCCGTAACTTCGGAATAAGGGGCGCCTCTGAGAAGAGGCCGCAGTGAAAAGGCCCAAGCGACTGTTTAGCAAAAACACAGCTCTCTGCTAAATCGAAAGATGACGTATAGGGGGTGACGCCTGCCCGGTGCTGGAAGGTTAAGAGGAGATGTTAGAGCAATCGAAGCATTGAATTTAAGCCCCAGTAAACGGCGGCCGTAACTATAACGGTCCTAAGGTAGCGAAATTCCTTGTCAGGTAAGTTCTGACCCGCACGAATGGCGTAACGATTTGGGCACTGTCTCAACAGCCAGCCCGGCGAAATTGTAGTACCGGTGAAGATGCCGGTTTCCCGCAACTAGACGGAAAGACCCCATGGAGCTTCACTGTAGCTTGATATTGGATTTCGATATTTCATGTACAGGATAGGTGGGAGGCTTGGAAGCAAGTGCGCCAGCATTTGTGGAGCCAACCTTGGGATACCACTCTTGGAATATTGGAATTCTAACCTGCGGCCATGAATCTGGTCGGGGGACACTGTCAGGTGGGCAGTTTGACTGGGCGGTCGCCTCCTAAAGAGTAACGGAGGCGCTCAAAGGTTCGTTCAGCACGGATGGAAATCGTGCAGTGAGTGTAAACGCAAAAACGAGCCTGACTGCGAGACTGACGGGTCGAGCAGGAACGAAAGTTGGAGTTAGTGATCCGGCGGTATGTGAATGGAAATGCCGTCGCTCAACGGATAAAAGCTACCCTGGGGATAACAGGCTGATCTCCCCCAAGAGTCCACATCGACGGGGAGGTTTGGCACCTCGATGTCGGCTCATCGCATCCTGGGGCTGAATTCGGTCCCAAGGGTTTGGCTGTTCGCCAATTAAAGCGGTACGCGAGCTGGGTTCAGAACGTCGTGAGACAGTTCGGTCCCTATCTGTTGCGGGCGTAGGAAATTTGAACGGAGCTGTCCTTAGTACGAGAGGACCGGGATGGACATACCTCTGGTGCACCAGTTGTTCTGCCAAGGGCATAGCTGGGTAGCTAAGTATGGACGAGATAAACGCTGAAGGCATCTAAGCGTGAAACTCCCCGTAAGATAAGATTTCCCATTCTTCGGAAGTAAGACCCCACGTAGACGATGTGGTTGATAGGTCAGGAGTGGAAGTACAGTAATGTATGCAGCGGACTGATACTAATAGGTCGAGGGCTTGACCTGAATTATGATTTGGGTAAACTCGGAAAAAGCTTCTGTCACGAGTATTGCTGTTCAGTTTTGAGGGCGCAGATAATGCAAAACTCACGAGAAAAAGTTGACGAAATGCACCATTAGCTCAGATGGTAGAGCAACTGACTCTTAATCAGTGGGTCCTGGGTTCGAGTCCCCGATGGTGTACCACTTCTTTCTGGACACCGATAAATACGGTGTGTGGAAATGGCCCGTTGGTCAAGCGGCTAAGACGACGGCCTCTCACGCCGTAAACGGGAGTTCGATTCTCCCACGGGTCACCAATTTTTTCTTGACATAACGCAGAGAATGTGTTATAGTAACAAAGGTCTTTTCTAAAAAGAAAAGGTAGTAGGTGTTTTTTGTGATGAGGGTACACCCGTTCCCATTCCGAACACGGTAGTTAAGCTCATTTACGCCGACAATACTTGGCTGGCGACGGCCCGGGAAGATAGGTCGATGCCTACACAAAAGCGGTCTGAGAAAATCAGATCGCTTCGATATTCCTCAATAGCTCAGTTGGTAGAGCATGCGGCTGTTAACCGCAGGGTCGTTGGTTCGAGTCCAACTTGAGGAGCCATTAAGATTGTTCGCCGTCATATAATAGAGTTATGTGACGGCGAAAATCATATACAGACCATTTTGATTATGGGCCTTTAGCTCAGTTGGTTAGAGCAACCGGCTCATAACCGGTCGGTCCCGGGTTCGAGTCCCCGAAGGCCCACCACTTATTTTTCTTTTATTGCAAAAGGGAAAGTGAGCAAAAGGAAGCGGTTGGCTGCAAAACTCGGCTTGCTTATACAGGGGTATAGCTCAGCTGGTAGAGCAGCGGTCTCCAAAACCGCGTGCCGAGGGTTCGATCCCTTCTGCCCCTGCCATTTTGGCCCAGTAGTTCAGTTGGTTAGAACGCTAGCCTGTCACGCTAGAGGTCGACGGTTCGAGCCCGTTCTGGGTCGCCAATGCTGCTATAGCTCAGTCGGTAGAGCGCATCCTTGGTAAGGATGAGGTCAGCAGTTCAAATCTGCTTAGCAGCTCCATTAAGAGCCTGATTTCGTACGAAATCAGGCTCTTTTCGTAACTTTTGGAGCAATTTGAATTGGAAAAAATGTTGATTTCAAACATTTTCAAACAAAGTAGGTTTGCAAGAATACTTGCAAGTTCATTTTGAACTTAATAACTGTGACATTTGAAGAAGCGGTTCAATAATTTCAGGAGAACTCTTTAGCAGCTGTATGAGCTGTTCCATGGATTCAGTCATGGGCGGCTCGTCAACTGCTTTTTCTTTTGCTTCAGTATGGAGAGGGGAGAAAAACTGGTCATTCATTTTCTTTGCCAGGCGCTTGCGGTCATCGTTCATGATATGTGAGTATACATCCGTGACCATATTCGCCTGTGCGTGCCCTGTATCGCCCTGTACAGCCTTGATATCGCCTCCGCTGATTTTCAGCTTCATACTCGTGCTGCTGTGGCGCAGAGAGTGAAATACGACAGGCTTCAGATTATGCTCTGTAATCAGTGCCTTGAACTTTTGGCAAATCTGATGCTCTTCAAAAGGTCTGCCGTTGGGCTGCGCGATTACGATATTGTAATCCTGATATTCAGGGCCAAGGTCAGACTTCATCATTTCCTGCAACATGAAAGAAAGGGCCGAACGAAATAAATATATATATTCAAGTTTGAAATTTTACAAAATTGGCGAATATAAGAAGTATAAAACGATAAAAAGTTGCATTATCGCTGTATCGAGGGCATAATCCTATATTCGCAGATAATGCCCAGCGACTACACTGATTCGATTGTGTCCCAAAGCCTGTGAGGCTTTCTTCATGGCAGTCCGGTCAAATTTTTCACCTTTCCGATCTCCGCGACAATAGTAAATTTCATGCCGTTCCAGGTGTTCCAGAGGACGTACATACTGTTTATAAATTTGTGTGGCATACTCTGCACGGTAACTGTGAACATCGGCAGCAGAGGGGATAGACGGAAACACCTTGTTTTTACCGGCATCACGGCATAGCTTGCAGACAAGCTCTATGTCGCCGATAACAGGCGCATAGCGTTCCCGGCCGCCTTTACTGCCGCTGGTGACATGGATGTAATAGGTACCGGATGGATCTTGATAAAGCGCAGTACCACGGAGCACTTTTAACTCCCCACGGCGGAGGCCGGTGGAGCGGCAGAATGCAACGAAGTCAGCATGTTTCTGTTCGCTGAAATGCCGGTCACGGGAAACCTCGTTCCTGCTCCGTTTAATATCCTTCCGGCAGCGGCTGGCAGTATTTATGTCAAGTTCTCCGGTGCGATATCCGTACAGTTTTGCCAGAGCACTGACTTCCAGCTTTTGTGTATATGGAGATAATGATTTACGCGTTTTCATCCATTCCTGCATATACGGATGACATTCTTCTAGGGTTTTACATCCATGTGTTTTGCTGCACCATTTCACAAAATAGCAGCAGTGCTTTAAGTAACTGCGATAGGTCTCCCAACTGTAAATATATTTATAAGTGATGTCAGCAGCCTTATGTGCGTTCTTTTTTCGTCCGATAGCAAGACGATCGTTTAATGTCATCTCGACTTGTCTGACGAGGGAACCTTTTTTGTTTTGATTGCAATGACCCATGATTGATTCCTTTCTCCAAGAGGGCATAGTATGCCCATATGGTGTAGCTCGATATGATCGTTCTGAACTGGTTGTTCCGAACGATTTTTCAGTTAAAGCAAAGCACACACTCTTATTTTGGCTGCACAAACAGCCCGATTGTTATGCACCAATCGTCCGATTTCAGCAAATTCCTGACCGCTGCAACCTTTTTAGGGAGCTGTCTAAGGAATACTGAAAGTTGTGATATTACCGTCATATCCGTTTACCCGTACATTTTCTGGTAGAAAATGTCGTGTAACCGTTCTGACGGCAACTACTTTCCTGCTTCTGTTTTCGCTGTGGAGATATCACGTTTCCACTTGCCCTGCAGAGGTGTAGCATCTCACAGCCTGATTTCGGTAGAAACATACCGTTGAGACCGTTTTTCTTTTTATGCGCTGCACAATACACGATTCAGCGCATAAAAACAGGAGGTCTACCCTGCATAGTAGCCTCCTGTTGTCGAATTCGATTGTAATATGGATGAACTTAATATTGAAATTTTAATATATATAGCAGTTCGGAAATGGACTATAATTTGATTATTTACCCCTAATTGAGGAGCAAAATGTTCGGATTAACTCTCTATATCGTTTTTTTCATGGATTAAGGTGCAGTTCTGCGCGATATAAGTCAACACGCCACTAAAGCCGCCCTCAATATGCAGCTCTTTTCCAAGCTGGACAAGGCGGTCATGATCCTCCGGTGCCATGGTGATGCTGTAGGTTTTCGTATTGCGGTAATGCTTTTGATTCGCGGGAATACGTGTATAGTTGTTAAGACGTGGATCAAGGCGATTGATAGCCCAGGTAAGCGCATCATAGGCTTTTTGGTTTGCGTCTTTGCGTTCTTGGGCTGTGGACTTATGCATGGCAGACTTTGCACGGGCACGTAAGCGATATAATTCATTGATAGCGTTCATGGAAGGAACCTCGTTGGTATGTTATTTTTTATAATGAAGTGTATCATAGTATAGGGGAAAACACACGTAAATTTTCTATGAACAGAAAGTGAGGTTAAAATACAAATATCATGGTAGATACGATTGAAGCGAAAGATTGTTGTTTCTTGTATTGTGTGATATAATAAAAAATAACTTGGTGTATTATAATGCAGGGACTATAGATATGAACTTTATTTTTTGTGATGATGATACTGCTTTTTTGGATACAATAACAGATTTAACTAGAAATGAACTGAGAAGGTATCCTATCGAGGTACAGATTATTACGTGTTCTTCAGGAGAGCAACTACTCAGTCAGATGGAAAATACAGAACCGGATGCGATATTTTTAGATATAGATATGCCGGAAATGACAGGATTTCATGTTGCAGAGAAACTGGAGAAAATGCCGGGTTCATCCATTATTATATTTGTTTCCAGCAAAGATCATCTTGTTTTCGAGTCATTTTCTTATCATCCATTTTGGTTTTTACGAAAGTCGGATTTATCTCAACTATCTATCGTGGTTGAAAAAATACTGGCATATGTCCGAAATACGAAGTATATATTTGACTTTGAAATACATAAACAACATATTTCTATATTCTTAAAAGATATTCGATATTTTGAAAATCATAATCATTATGTAACTGTCCATACAACATCTAAGTCGTATAAATATAAAGCATCTATTGGTGAAATTTCCAAAGAATTGTCTGCCTTTTATTTTGCGCGTCCACATGTTGGATTTTTGGTAAATTGTCAATATATCGCAATCATCAGTCAGAGTGAGTTGAAACTCCTATCGGGAGAAACGATTCCAATCGCACGAAATAGATTAAAAGATGTGCAGAAAAAGTTTATCGAATATACGCGGAGTGTACATGTATGAATATTGCATGGGAATTATTTATTAATCTACTTGAAGTTGCAATTATCTATGATTTTTTGATTCGATATTTGGGATATCGAACGGAGAAAAAAGGAAAATATGTGGAAACGATATTTTGGGGTATGATATCATTTGCTGCCATTACAATTCCGTCCATATTAGTTCCTTTAGAAGTCGTTAGTACATTGCTCTCTATTTGTATAAACTATATTTTTTGTATACGGATGCTGAATGGAAAAAGGCAGGAAAAAGCATTTCTTTCCGTGTTCGTTATGGCATTGGTTGCAATTGCGGCGGTTATTGGGTTGTCGTTATTTGGAAGATTCAGCGGAGCAAATGCTTCTGAACTCATTGGCACATTCTCGCTATACCGAATAGCAGCTACGATTTTTGCAAAGATTTTACTGATCTGGTTTACCCGGATTGCCCTCCGATGCAAGACAAAAGCGAACTTGACGCTTGCAGATTTTCTCCTTTTGTTTTTCATACCGCTTTTTTCTATTATTGCGATCTTTATGCTCTGGATGATTGCATTTCGTGATTCCAGGATGGAGAGAATGGTATTCTTCCTGACTGCAATAATCGCCTTAATGGATATCTTAGTGTATATTCTGTTTCGACGAATCAGTGCAGATAATCAGGTAAAGCAAGACTATGCCTTGTTAAAGCTGCAATATGATTGTGTCAGGAATACGAGCCGGGAGACACAGCATATTTATGAAGAAATGCAAAGTGTGCGCCACGATTTAAAAAATCATTTGTACTGTATTGATCGTTTAGCAGCAGAGCAAAAATGCAATGAGATCCAACAATATGTACAAAATTTACTTGAAGAACAAAAAAAAGAATCTTATACGATTGTTTTTACAGGAAATGATATTTTAGACGCAATTTTGAACACGAAAATATCTATAGCCGAACAGCGGGGGATTCGTTGTTCTATATTGATTACGCATCCGCAGCTGCCGATTTCCCAGAGCGATATTTGCGTATTATTTGGGAATCTATTGGATAATGCAATAGAGGCTGCGATAAAAACGGAAGAAAAAACAATTGATATTCAGATTGTAAAACAAGGGGAATATGCATATATATGCGTTCAAAATACAATTAGTGCGTCGATTTTATCGCACAATCCTGAATTACAAACTTCTAAGAGGGACAAAAATTGTCATGGCTTTGGCGTGCAAAATATAAAAAGAATTGTAGATACATATCATGGTGTAATTATGTTTGATGAGAAAGAAGGCAAGTTTATTTGCGATATATTGATCCCCTTGCATACCAATCTCGAACGAAAAACGACCAAACTCGAACAGGAGCTTGAATTTTAATAAACAAGCAGTTATCTTATAGGAAAGTAATCTTATGTGAAAAGAGGATCACCGCAGAGGAGGAATCTTAGCATGAGGATTGCCAATAAGGTAACTGCTTATTTTATTGATCGGAAAATAATAGCAACGGAGAAACGGAATATTTTTGAATACGGATTTGAATTGATTTTTGCAGATAGTATCAATTTTGCCATTATTCTTCTGACAAGCGCATGGTTCCATGCTCTTGATGTAGGGCTTGTATATCTGCTTTGTTTCGTATCAACAAGAATATTCTGCGGCGGATTTCATGCAGATACGCACATCATGTGCGGGATATCAATGTTTGCAATGTTTTGTTGTTTTATGGCGGTGTATCATGCACTGAATATTACGCAAACGTACATCATTTTTTCAGGATTGGTTATTGCATGGATTCCGATTATTGGATACGCTCCCGTTATTCATGAGAATAAACCATTGTCGCGCCAATATCGAAAGAGGAATCGGCGAAAGGCACTCGTAATTTGCGGTATATGGACACTTATTTCAGTTGTATTTATACTTTCAGGGATTCAACTGGGGGTTGCAATTGCTGTGACGATCTGGATTGTCTCTATAGGTATTATATGTGGAAAAGCAAAGTCGGCATGGAAAGAAGGAAAAGACGGTGAATGGTCTGAATTTGATTCTGTCTAAGATGGCAGAACTGGTGATGTTTGCAGCAACATCATCGGCAGGGACGGCGTCTTGCTTTGGCGCGTATCAGCCAGATGCTCCGAAGGAACTGAAGAGGTAAGAAGAAACATGTTACGGAACGAAAAGAAGATGAATTCTAATGAAGAAAAAGTGGATTGGGATTATTGCAAGTATCCTGACGGTATGCATGTTGACGATGGGAGCTTTTGCAGCTACCACAACCGTTACCATTTCCAAGGGACAAGGGTCGAAATTATCTTCGAAGCTTTCTGGGCACGGAGCTAACTTTTCTGCGGCAAATTATTCAAGCTCTACGGAAATCATGCAGGCATATGGAATGGCAGGACGAGCGATAAAATGGAGTCCATCCATACAAATTGGAAAAAAAGCGAGTGGAAGTTGGTCTGATAGTCAGAACACGTATTCTTTCCAGATGCAGTTGGTGGGAAGCTATGGCTGCAATGGCAGCGGCACGATGACAGTTAGTTAAATCATCGCTACAGAACTTATAGAGAACAATAGAACAGATGTTACATCACACGGATTCCGCTGGTTACCAGTGGAATCCGCTCTATATATAACTCTATATAAATAAAAACTTTGAAAAAGTTCTTGAAAATATGTTACGTTTTGCATTGGATATAGAACAAATATAATAGAAAGGCGGATTATTGAAGCCGTAGAAACTTTTTATTCATGATCGAACGATATTTTGAGAGGGGGATTGCATATGAAAAACATCCTGACAAAAGAAATGATACGCAGAAAATCATTTTGTATATTTTGTATGATTTCCATTTTATTGCCTTTGACATATCAAATATATCTTAATATGGGAAATCAGTCTGGGATGGCAACACTGTATTGGCTCTGCCGCTATTGGTTTTATTTGTGTGCGGTATTGACGGTAGCAGTGTATATCTGTCTATCAAGTTCGTTATTAGAAGATGTCGATGAAACGATTGCGGGTTGTAGAGGAAGCGGATATTATCAGAGAAAAGGTCTGGGACGTTTTTTGGTGGTTTTTATTCTGAGCCAGGCGATTGTTTTTCTGATGATGGAATTTGTCGCTGTTCGCAATGATGCAACCGGCTATGCGTTGCCTATGCTGCCAAAAATGTTTCTGTGCAATTTATTGCTTCCGTTGCTCATTTGTCTTTTGGTGGGGTGCGTACTTGCACAATGGCAGAATCAGCATCATTCAGCCATTGCGTTGATCGTCTTTTTGGTTATGTCCAGCCCTCTGACAGAAATGATGCTTGGAAATAAAGAACATACTAATTCATGGGGAAATCGACTCAGTTATATATTACGGCATATCTTTGCGATATTTTACGAAGAAGCGAATTGGTGGCCCAATGAACAAGTGGGGCTACAAACGGAATGGACGCGCTTTGCCGTTCAGTTCTTCTGGATTTTGCTCTGTCTTGGTATGCTCTGTTCGATAAAAAAGCGGAAACTGTGCATATCTGGATGTTTGCTGCTGGCATGCAGTGTTGCGTGTCTGGTCTATGCCCAATTGCCAGCCAGCACATATCGCCATTATAATAGCAATACAGATTTTTACCTCTATAAAGAGCAGGCAAACGGTTTGCAGGAAGCGGCGGATATCGGCTATACGATTCAAGATTACGATTTGAAGTTGGACTTTGGTCGACAGTTGAAGGTTGAGGGAACACTTGTAATAGAGGCGGAAAAACCAATGGATGCGTTCGTTTTTACGCTCTACCGCGGCTATAAATTAAAGAGCCTGGAGAGTACACAACCGATCACATGGTCTTTGCAGGATGATCTTGTCACTATCCATACGGAAAAACCAACGGAACAATTGTCAATTACACTGCAATATCAGGGGTATAATAACTTGTTTTACAGCAACATGGACGGAGCAATGCTGCCCGGCTGGTTTCCATGGTATCCGATGGCAGGTGAAAAACAGATTTACTTAAATTTTGAAACTTGGAACTCCGAATATAATACATATAATAGAATTGAACCGGCACATATCCGGCTGGACGTTCAGGCGCCGTTTACACTGGTCAGTAATTTGGCGCAGACATCGGAACGGGTATATGAAGGCGAAAGCGACAGCATTTGTGTGGCCATGTCTGTTCTCTAACCCGGCTTTTTTGCGCTCATACCAGCGGTAAAGCGTAGACTCGCTCGGGTATCCTAACCGACGGATTACAGCAGCTATTGATCCCAGCCGCTCGTATTCTCTTAGTGCGATTTCTTCCTGCTCTTTTGTATACATTCAGTTCCCTCCTTTTGGAGTCCAACTTTTTGTCCGCAGACCCCTCCCTGCCAAGAAAAGCATGGCATGCGCTATACACAATATCGAGGCTTGGCTCAAGTTACCAACTGGGTGAAGCTTAAATTTGCTGCCATGAATCTGAAAAAGCTGGCTATGTGGAAGTGGAAGATCCATTTCCCTATTCCAGTTTTCCGGCTTTTTCCATATATGTGCCAAAACCCGGCTCTCGCTTAATGCGCAGCCGGGTTCTTCGACAGGCTCAAACGCCTGATTTCATCAAAATCAGGCGTTTATATGGAGCTGCTAAGCAGATTTGAACTGCTGACCTCATCCTTACCAATTGGCTAAAGTTGCTGTTATCGGGTGTTTGCTCCTGTTATCCTGTCCTTTCCTGTTGAAAAAGTTCAGGATTTATACGTTTTTTGTTTGAAATGCATCTCGTTTCGTACCTGCTGATATCGGCTGGTTTATAGTGGCTCAGTTGTCAAGACAAAAATCTAAGATTTTTATAATGAACTGATATAGTGGACAAGTTACAAGGAACATGTGGAGAACAGTGGAGCACTCCCCAGATTCAATATATGCTAAGCTACATATGGCATCAACATTGCCGGATAGTAGCATTCAGCCGGTGTTTGGTAATCAAGTGCAGAATGGCGCCGCTCAAAGTTGTAGATGTGGATATACTGTCCGATAGCAGCTCTTGCTTCCCTGATGTTGTTGTACTGTGTCAGATAGGCTTCCTCATACTTGAAGCTGCGGAACCAGCGTTCAATCATGATGTTGTCTGCCCAGCGACTTTTTCCATCCATACTCTGACGGATGCCGTTTTCCTTTACAAAGTCAATGTATTGCTGACTTGTAAACTGACAACCCTGATCTGAATTCAGGATTTGAGGTTTTGCCACTTTGAAAGCTTTTTTCAGGGCACTGATAACCATTCTGGTATCAAGTGTGTCATCCACTTCCCAGCCGACAATACAACGGCTATACCAGTCGATCACGGCTGTCAGATACAGAAATCCGCGCTTGATCGGGATATATGTAATGTCAATAGACCATGCTTGATTTGGCTTGTCTATGACCGCATTACGAAGAAGATATGGACATACTTTCGCCTGCTGCATTCGCTTGGAAAGATTCACCTTTGGATAGATCGGGTAAATATCCATCTCATTCATGTAGCGTCTTGCCTTGCGGCGCCCAACCTGGTAACCACGGGCTTTTAACTGTGCAGACATTTGTCTTGCGCCCCAAGTGGGATTATCTGTATGGAGATGATCAATGATCTCTTTGCAGGCCAGTTCCTCATCTGAAATAGGGGTGCCCGTGTAATAAATGCTTGTACGGTTGATGTCAAGCAACCTGGCACCAACGGAAGCCGGAATTTCCTTAGTCGTCAAAAGGTTTTGGACTAAACTTACTCTCGTAGTCAGGTCCACAAATTTCTTCAGATTTTTTTTGAGCCAGTCAACCTGCATGGTTAACTGACCAACCTTTTTGGCATACTCCGCTTTCTCTTTTCGCTCTTCGGCAAGCTTTTCTTTGAGGTTTTCCTCGCGCTTGTCGTCGAACACAACCGAAGCATTGTTCAGGAACTCCTTTTTCCAGTTACGGAGCAGATTTGGTTGGATGCTATTTTCAGCTGCCAGGGTATTGAGATCTTTCTCACCCTTAAGCAGCTCAATTACAAGGTTTGATTTGAATTTGGCACTAAAACTTCTTCTCTGTCTGGACATGATAATGGCTCCTTTCTTACATACTGGTTTAAGTATATCAGATTCATTAAAATCTGTCCGAAAAAGTGTCTTAATTTATGAGACCATTATACTCTCTGGTCGGACAATGTTCGCAGACGTATGACCTGCTCTTATATTCACGATATCCATCTTTGTTCGTTGTTGCATAATGAAGTGTTTTATACTCCGGACAGATTACACAATCATAATACTCATCATAAACATATTTCCACCATTCATGACCGCCTTTCTTTGTCATTGGACGTTTATATGCTGTAGATAATACTCTTCCACTCTCAAAAATACGTTTACAAATCGAAGGAGTTTTGTAGGCGCTGTCTGCTACTATCGTTTTATGTTCTGGGTAATGTTCGCAAAGCTGGTCATATAACGGGTCAAATGCTACACTGTCATGTACATTTCCTGCTGTTACTTCTACGTCGAGAATAAAATTATGCTTGTCACAGGCTGTATGCGCTTCGTAGGCAAAACACTTCTTGTGTTCACCTTTATGGAATACGCCGGCATCCGGATCCGTTGTCGAAACTGTTATTTCTTTCTCCTTTGGCGGTGTTGAATCGTCATCATCATCGAATGGCTTTTTGTCGTGTTCTTCGCGATCTCTGTTAATTTCTTCCCGCAGCTCCTTTGCATATCGTTTTGCTTCAACTGGAACAGCTTTTCGTGCTTTTTTCTTCATGTTTGCACTTGCTTTGATATGTGTCCCATCGATAAAAATTGCACTCGTATCCAGAAATCCTTCCTTTGCTGCTGTGTTCAATATCCACCGAAATATATATTCTACAGTTGCTGTTGTAAAACGATGCTTAAAATTATAGCTTACTGTTGAAAAATGCGGCACCTGTTCATTCAATGGATAACCGATAAACCACCTGTATGCAACATTCATATTCACTTCTTCCAGCGTCCGCCGGAGCGATGGTATCCCATATATGTGCTGTATCATTACAATCTTAAACAATACTACCGGATCGATACTTGGCCTGCCGTTGTCCTTGCAGTACAAATCATCTACAAATTCATAAATTTGTTTGAAATCTACTGCTGCATCTATTTTCCTCAGTAGATGATCCTCGGGCACTAACATATCCAGACTTACAATCTCTACTGCCTCTCTGTTTTCCTTCCCTTTTACTATCATTTTATCACCTGTCTTTCTTATCTTTATTATAACAGAAAAAGCCGCCTTTCGGCGACTTTTTCGACAGGCTGATAACTCTTCATAAAGTTCGATCAGACGATATTTGAAAATGCTGAGAGCCTGTTCTTGCTTTGGACTAAAAAATGTGATATGATATAAACAGCAGGAACTGTCAGAAAAACATATCAGTATAACGGCAGATGGGAGAATAACAGCGGAAATTTATCAAAAAAAGCTGAATCTCGGCCAAATGCATTCGGCGCTGGCAGTATTCTGATAAGAAGAGAGACTGCTGATTATGAACTGCGAGATGCACCGCTGCCTGCTGTAAGCAAATGGAATCATTTGAACATCTGTCTTGAGAGGAGAGATGATATGGCCATACGATTGGAGGTATGGGGGGAGTATGCGCTGTTTACGCGGCCGGAGATGAAGACGGAACGTGTGTCCTATGACATCATAACTCCTTCGGCGGCGAGAGGGGTGTTGGAAAGTATTTACTGGCATCCGGGTATGCGTTGGTCCATTGATCGCATTCATGTCTGTGCACCGATCCGTTTTATGAATCTGCGGCGCAATGAAGTAAAATCGGTCATCAGCGCACGATCTGCGCGCACAGTAATGGAACGCGGTACAGGAGAGCTATATCTGTCCACATCGAACGACATTCAGCAGAGAGCAGCGATGCTTCTGACCGATGTGCGTTATGTAATCGAAGCGCATTTTGATATGACAGAGCGCGCGGCTCCCGGAGATAATCCCGGTAAATTTCAGGATATTATCAAGCGGCGCATCCGGCGTGGACAGTGCTACAGCCAGCCGTATTTTGGCTGTCGTGAATTTGCTGCACAGTTCCGCGAATGTGACCACATCCCGCGCTGCCCCGAGGAGTTGAAGGGCGAACGGGATCTTGGATATATGTTATATGATCTGGACTATTCCGATCCGCAGGATATTCGCCCGCTGTTTTTCCGTGCAAAGCTGTGCAATGGTATCCTGAATGTTCCCTCTCGTGACAGTGAGGAGGTGAAGGGATGATCTTACAGGCGCTGGTTCAGCATTACGAAGACTTGGCGGCATGCGGAAAAGTAGCAAAACCGGGTTGGGGCCTGGCAAAGGTGTCGTATGCTCTGTATTTAAACGATCAGGGAGAGGTCGTCCGTATTGTCTCGGTCAAAACGGAACAGCAGCGGGGTAAGAAAATGATTTGGGCGCCACAGGAAATGGTTGTCCCGGCGCCAGTCAAGCGCAGCAGTGGTGTGCTGGCCAATTTCCTGTGCGACAATTCCAGTTATATTCTGGGTGTGGACAGCAAGGGAAAACCGAAACGAGCGCGGGAATGTCTGGAGGCCTGCCGCGAGCTGCACGAAAACATCCTTTCCGATGTCGGACATCCGGCGGCACAGGCTGTTCTGGCGTTTTTCCGAAGCTGGGATCCGGAGCAGCTACAAACACATCCGGCATTTCAGGCTGTACAGGAGGAAATGGATGATATTCTTGGAAACGCCAATTTTGTATTTCGGTATGATGGGGAATATGTACATGAAATAGAAGAAATTCGGCGCGCATGGCAGGCGTATTCGACGGCGGACGATGATGCACAGCTGCGAATCTGCCTGGTTACAGGGCAGTTTGCACCGGCAGCACAGCTGCATCCGGCCATTAAGGGAATCAAAGACGCACAGTCCAGTGGCGCTTCACTGGTATCGTTCAATGCACCTGCGTTTTGTTCCTATGGGCGGGAGCAGGGCATGAATGCGCCGACCAGCCAATATGCCGCGTTTGCCTATGGCACAGCGCTCAGCCATCTGATTGCGGACCGCGAACATATCAATTATATTGGAGATACTGCGGTACTCTGCTGGGTACAGGGCGGTGAGCCGGAATATCAGGATGTGTTCGGCGGCTTTCTGTTTGGTGACGAAAACAACGCGTATCATGCAGAAGATTATCATCAGATGGCACACGATCTGGCAACTGGTAGGCCGTTTGATTTTCATGAAAGCCGAATTGATCCGGAACGTCCATTTTATGTGCTCGGCATTGCGCCAAATGCGGCGCGGCTGTCGGTACGTTTTTTTCTGCGCAGTACGTTCGGGGATATGATCCGCAATATTCTGGCACATCAGAAGCGGCTGGAAATCATCCGACCGAGTTATGATCAGAACGAAACGCTGTCCTTGTGGCGGGTGCTGAATGAAACTGTCAACCAGAATGCGCAAAAGAAAACGGCGTCTCCGGTACTGGCCGGTGAACTGCTGCGTGCGATTCTGACCAATACACCGTATCCTGCAACGCTGCTGAACGGCGTCACGTTGCGTATCCGCGCAGAGCATGAAATCACACGCGGGCGAGCTGCTATCATCAAGGCATATTATCTGAATCAGAGAAATCCGAATCCTGATGTCCCAAAGGAGGTTTTAACTGTGTCCCTCAATCCTGACAGCAACAATGTGTATTATAATCTCGGAAGATTGTTTTCCGTGCTGGAGGATATCCAGTCTAAAGCAAATCCCGGTATCAATGCAACCATTCGTGACCGATATTTTAATGCGGCTTCGGCTACGCCGGCGCATGTCTTTCCGATTCTGCTCAATCTGGCGCAGAAGCATTTGAAAAAGCTGAATGAGGGTCAGCGCGTGTATTATGGAAAACAGCTGGGCTCGATTACAGACAAGCTCGGGGAGGAATATCCGAATCGGTTGACGCTGCCGCAGCAGGGCTCGTTCCAGCTTGGTTATTATCATCAGACACAGGAACGCTATCAGAAAAACAGCAAGGAGGACATGTGATATGAGCGAGCCAATTAAAAACCGCTATGAATTTGTGATTTTATTTGATGTAGAAAACGGAAACCCAAACGGTGACCCGGATGCGGGAAATATGCCGCGCGTCGATCCGGAAACCGGACTTGGCATTGTCACGGATGTCTGCCTGAAGCGCAAAATCCGCAATTATGTGGAGGCAGTAAAGGAGGATTGTACCGGCTACCGCATTTATGTCAAGGACGGCGTGCCGCTGAACCGCAGTGATGCGGAAGCATATGCCGCTCTGGAGGTCACAGACAAAACCGTAAAGGCGAAAAAGAAGGAAGATCCGGAGCTGGATCGCAAAATCCGCGACTGGATGTGCGCCAATTTCTTTGATATTCGCACGTTCGGCGCAGTTATGACGACATTTGTCAAAGCGGCGCTCAACTGCGGACAGGTGCGCGGACCGGTACAGCTGGGTTTTGCCCGCAGCATTGACCCGATTGTCCCGCAGGAAGTCACAATTACGCGCGTTGCAATTACAACGGAAGCGGACGCCGAGAAAAAGGGAACGGAGATGGGACGCAAATATATTGTCCCGTATGGCCTTTATAAATGCGAAGGCTATGTATCCGCGAATCTGGCGCGCAAGACGACAGGTTTTTCTGAAGAGGATCTTTCCCTGCTGTGGGATGCTATTTTAAATATGTTTGAGAATGACCATTCTGCTGCGCGCGGCAAGATGGCAGTGCGGCAGCTGATTATCTTTAAGCATGATTCTGAGTTCGGCCGTGCACCGGCTCACAAGCTGTTTGACCGCGTACAGGTAGAGAAGAAAACAGAAATTCCACGCTGCTATCAGGACTATACCGTGACGGTAGACACTGCGGATCTGCCGGAAGGCGTTACCTGCGAATGCAGAGACTGAGACAAACAGATATTATTGCGCCCTCTTGACCGGAGGGCGCATTCTTTTCAGGAGGGATGATCGGGATGGAGACAAAATCGAAATGGCTGGCACATCTCGCTGTGGATGAGAAGGGGAATGTGCTGCGAGAACAGACGGTGCTGGAGCATCTGAACGGAACAGCAGAGCGCTGTGCGGCGTTCGCCGCCGCATTTGATGCGGAGGACGAAGGGCGTAAGGTAGGAATGCTGCATGATATTGGAAAATATACAGATGCCTTTCAAAAACGGCTGCAGGGTGGCGCCATAGTAGATCATGCAACGGCGGGGGCATTTGAAGCAGCAAAAACAAACGATATTCCGGCGGCATTCTGCATATCTGGACATCACGGTGGGCTGCCGGATGGCGGCGGACGAGCAGATATAGATAAATCGACGCTGCATGGCAGGCTGAACAAGGCAAAGAAAGGAATGCTGGAGCTGTATGGCGCATGGCGGGACGAGATTGCCGTATTGCCAAAGGCAGAGTTGCCGTCCTATTGTGCCCGTGACAAGCAGAAGGCAGCATTTTTTATCCGTATGCTGTATTCCTGTTTGGTCGATGCTGATTATCTGGACACCGAGCAGTTTATGCAGGGACAGGAACCGCCACGCGGCGGCGGGAGCACGATAGACGAACTGAACCAGCGGCTGGATGCATATACTTCCGGCTGGTTCCCGCCGGAGGGGGAGCTGAACACCTGCCGATGTGATATTTTGCGGCAGTGTGAACGCAGGGGTACAGAAGAAAAGCCCGGACTATTCACGCTGACTGTCCCGACAGGTGGAGGCAAGACGGTAGCTTCGCTTGCGTTTGCTCTGCGTCATGCGCGTGCAAACGGATTGCGGCGCATGATTTATGTCATTCCTTATACGTCGATTATTGAGCAGACAGCGGATGTATTCCGCAAAATTCTGGGAGAGGAAAATGTTCTGGAACATCACTCCGGCGTGCTGTTTGATATGGATGACGAAGCAAATGAAAAAAATGTGCGGCTGATGTACGCATCAGAAAACTGGGATATGCCGGTCATTGTCACGACAGCAGTACAGTTTTTTGAGTCGGTATATGCTTGTAAACCATCCCGCTGCCGCAAGCTGCATAATCTGGCACAGAGTGTGATTGTTTTTGACGAGGCACAGATGCTTCCGCTTCCATATTTGCAGCCATGTGTGTCTGCGATTTCACAGCTTGTGGCGCAGTATCATGTATCGGCTGTCTTGTGTACGGCTACACAGCCTGCACTGGAGCCGTTATTTGCACGGTTTTTGCCGGACAGACCGGCACTGGAGCTGTGTCCGGCAGGCATGTATGAAAATCCGGTTTTTCGTCGTGTTGCGTTTGAAACAGTAGGTCAGCTGACATGGGACGCACTCGCGGAACAGCTTGGACAGCACCGGCAGGTGCTCTGCATTGTCAACAGTCGAAAAAATGCGCAGCGCGTATATGAGCAAATAGATCCAGAAGGAGCATTCCATCTGTCAACGCTGATGTATCCCGCACACAGGAGGGCCGTATTAAAGGAAATCCGCAGACGGCTGGATCCGAAACATCCACAGGTGTGCCGTGTTGTATCTACATCGCTGATTGAAGCGGGCGTGGATGTGGATTTTCCGTTTGTCTATCGGGAAACAGCTGGCTTGGATTCTGTTTTGCAGGCTGCCGGACGGTGCAATCGCGAGGGCAGGCGGGCGGCAGAGGAGAGTATTGTCACAATTTTTCGTCCGGAAACAGTTCCGCCGGTATTGTTTGCCGCATCCGTGGCAGCAGGAGAGATTGCAATGGAGGAAAACGAGGACATTGCAGGAAAAGCGGCAATTGCGCAATATTTCCGTGAATGGCGCGATTTGAAGGGGGAGAAAGAACAGGATAAAAAGGAAATCCTTACACTTCTGGATACCGGAGCCTTTCCATTTCAGACAATAGCAGAGCGGTTTCATTTGATCGAAACCGATACGTGTACCATCTATATCCCGCGGGGAAAAGGACGGGAGCTAACAGAACAGCTGAAAAGTGGTGAATGGTCAGCCAACCTGTTCCGGGAATTGGGACAATACAGTGTGTCAGTGTATCAGAATCATGCACAAGCATTGTATGACGCCGGGGATATCGAACCGGTGGAACAGCTGAAGGATACGTATATGCTGACCAATCCGGACGCATATTCTGAGGAAACCGGACTGTCCATGCGGGCAGAATCCGGGCGTGCAATTTTCTTGTGAAAGAAAGGAAGCGACGTGATGGGATATCGGGAAGAGGAATATCTCATGCTCTCGGGCATACAGCATTTTATTTTTTGCAGGCGGCAGTGGGCATTGATTCATCTGGAACAGCAATGGGCCGAAAATTACCGTACTGTTGATGGAAATCTGATGCATGAACATACACATGATTCTCGCATGCGCACACGAAGAGGAGATATCCTGACGATACGGGGACTCAAAATTCATTCACAAAAACTCGGATTATCCGGTGAATGTGATGTAGTAGAATTCCATTTGAATTCAGACGGCATCCGTCTCGCGCGGACAGAGGGCCTTTGGCAGCCGTATCCGGTTGAATATAAACGAGGAGAAAGCAAATCGAATCAGGCAGATGAAGCACAGCTGTGTGCGCAGGCAATGTGTTTGGAGGAAATGCTGTGTTGCAGTATTTCAGAAGGAGCCCTGTATTATGGTCAGCTGCGCCGCAGACAGATCGTTTCTTTTACACCGCAGCTGCGGGAGCTGACAGCTGCCACAGCGGAAGAAATGCATCAGATGTACCGGAAAGGGCATACGCCGCGCGTAAAACCATCGAAATTCTGTAATGCGTGTTCACTCAAAGAGTTGTGTGTACCCAGATTGCTGCGCAAAACATCGGTTTCAGCATATCTTGAGGAAGAGATAGAGGAGGCCAGACAATGAGAAAGCTGCTGAACACGTTATATGTCATGAATGAAGAAGCATATGCGGCGTTGGACGGTGAAAATGTTGTCATTCGGGCAAAGGAAACCGAATTGGGCCGCATTCCGCTTCATCAGCTGGAAGGAATTATTCTGTTTTCTTATGTGGGAGCTTCGCCTGCCCTGATGGGGAAATGTGCGAGAGAAGGAATTGATCTTGTATTCTGTACACCGAGAGGAAGATTTCTGGCGAGAACGTGTGCGGAAATACGAGGCAATGTGTTACTGCGCAGAATGCAGTATCGGCTGGCGGATGAACCTCTGCAGAGTGCACGCATCGCCCGGTGTTTTATTTTTGGCAAACTTGCAAATGCGAGACGGGTGCTTGACCGCACTCGCCGGGATCATGCCATTCGCATTGACGAGAAAAAGTTCCAATTAGCAATGGATCAGCTGCGCGGACGAATGGAGCAGGTGATGCAAGAGACCTCGCTGGATGCGTTGCGAGGGATGGAAGGTGCTGCGGCGACCATTTATTTTGGTTTGTTTGATGATATGATATTGAGAAATAAGGAGACCTTTTATTTTCATGGCCGCAACCGCAGGCCGCCGTTGGATCGCGTTAATGCGCTGCTTTCTTTTGTTTATACACTGCTTGGAAATGATTGTACGTCTGCGCTGGAATCTGTAGGACTGGATCCATATGTCGGATTTTTGCACCGTGACCGCCCAGGAAGAACTTCACTGGCACAGGATCTTCTGGAGGAATTGAGGCCATGTATGGCAGATCGATTTGTTTTGACTCTGATCAATGATCGCATTGTCTCTCCCAAGGATTTTGAATTACAGGAGAACGGTGCAGTGCTGTTAAAGACAGAAGGTAGGAAAAAAGTTCTCGCAGAGTGGCAGGAGAAGAAAAAAGGAAAGATTACACATCCGTTCCTGAAAGAAAAGATGGAATGGGGGCTTGTGCCATATGCGCAGGCTTTGTTGTTGGCACGATATTTGCGAGATGATTTGGATGGATATCCGCCATTTTTGTGGAAGTGAGGCGTGCGATGCTTGTTTTAATTACATATGATGTCAATACAGAAGATGCAGCCGGAAGAAAACGTTTGCGTCAGATTGCAAAGCAGTGTGTGAATTATGGGCAAAGGGTACAGAATTCCGTATTTGAATGTAATATAGATGCCGCACAGTATCGTATGCTTCAGGCAAGGCTTTGCGCAATTATGGATCCTGAAAGGGATAGCCTTCGTTTTTACAATCTGGGCAACAAATATCAATCGAGGATAGAACATTTTGGTGTGAAACCAGGATATGATTCAGAGGGATTGCTCATGATTTAATGCGAACCATAAGTGGACATAAAAATAGGAATATGTTCGCACAGATTTGAGCTCATAAAATGACAGATTGGATGGTTATTTTGTGGGTTGATATGTCGGCTTCAAAAGGATATACTATTATTGTTACGAAAGAGAAGAAAAATCATACGTGATATTTGTTTTCTTTTGCTGTCGCACCCCGCACGGGGTGCGTGGATTGAAATGTTCTGTCTGCGCCGCAACGAACTGCGACCGCGATATGTCGCACCCCGCACGGGGTGCGTGGATTGAAATATGGTATCCACGATATATTTCGGGAAATTCACGAGTCGCACCCCGCACGGGGTGCGTGGATTGAAATAGCATGGCACAAACATTTGGGAGATCATGTCGAGTCGCACCCCGCACGGGGTGCGTGGATTGAAATCATACGTGCCCTGTATGCGTCATCTATGAAACGAGTCGCACCCCGCACGGGGTGCGTGGATTGAAATATCATCCGCAACAATTTTGATGGGATTGCCGATGTCGCACCCCGCACGGGGTGCGTGGATTGAAATGGCATAGCCGGCTCTGGAAAATCCGTAGACACGGGTCGCACCCCGCACGGGGTGCGTGGATTGAAATTGCGGGCGGGAGCTTCCGCCGGTGGAAGAATATGTCGCACCCCGCACGGGGTGCGTGGATTGAAATTTTGATTTCCTGTGCTGCTTGTAGCACCTTGTCGACCGTCGCACCCCGCACGGGGTGCGTGGATTGAAATAAAAAAGCTTATCAACATCTATAAAAAACGGGGTGTCGCACCCCGCACGGGGTGCGTGGATTGAAATCTTTACTGTACTTATATTATACACGCATTGCGTGTCGCACCCCGCACGGGGTGCGTGGATTGAAATACTCAGATTCCTGCGGATACCTTTAAACAGATTGGTCGCACCCCGCACGGGGTGCGTGGATTGAAATACTGTCAAAATAAGCAATTCCATCAACGAAATCAAGTCGCACCCCGCACGGGGTGCGTGGATTGAAATAGGAAAATCTGGGAATTGCAGGAACGACATCGCAGTCGCACCCCGCACGGGGTGCGTGGATTGAAATCGCTTGGAGTGGGTACTGTGCGCATCTGATACGGTCGCACCCCGCACGGGGTGCGTGGATTGAAATAATCTGTCCGGCCGCACAGCGTGAACCTTGTGGTCGTCGCACCCCGCACGGGGTGCGTGGATTGAAATACTGGCGTGGAATACTCCGGCGACCATCAGACCGGGTCGCACCCCGCACGGGGTGCGTGGATTGAAATCGCGACGTTCGCCCTGTGTATAACGCCGACAAAGTCGCACCCCGCACGGGGTGCGTGGATTGAAATAGGAAACGGCAAGTATCTGATTTACCCTGGGCCGGTCGCACCCCGCACGGGGTGCGTGGATTGAAATATCAATTTGCTGTTGAAGGAGGCGAAAGGCAATGGTCGCACCCCGCACGGGGTGCGTGGATTGAAATACACGCCTGACCGGGAAGAAGGTACGGCGCTGCAAGTCGCACCCCGCACGGGGTGCGTGGATTGAAATCTGCGCGTGCAGGATATCCGCAAGGGCGCAGCAGGCGTCGCACCCCGCACGGGGTGCGTGGATTGAAATAAACATGTGTAATAACCTCCTCACAAAACCAATCGTCGCACCCCGCACGGGGTGCGTGGATTGAAATCATGTCTGCGGCGTTCTGCAGATATTCGTCTGCCAGGTCGCACCCCGCACGGGGTGCGTGGATTGAAATTTCCAATGCTTTGATATGTGCGGTACAGTGGCGCGTCGCACCCCGCACGGGGTGCGTGGATTGAAATAACGTGAATCATACGCTTGCGTCCAATCTGTACGTCGCACCCCGCACGGGGTGCGTGGATTGAAATTGCATTCTGCATTGCGGAAACCCTGCATGTGTCGGTCGCACCCCGCACGGGGTGCGTGGATTGAAATTGCATTCTGCATTGCGGAAACCCTGCATGTGTCGGTCGCACCCCGCACGGGGTGCGTGGATTGAAATTTATCAAGGCGCTCTTTTTCTGCAAGCACACGTCGGTCGCACCCCGCACGGGGTGCGTGGATTGAAATCCATCGGCACGTTGCAGCGTTCATAGGCCATGGCGTCGCACCCCGCACGGGGTGCGTGGATTGAAATCAAGTGACCTGCTGCATTGTTGTATTTAATCATGGGTCGCACCCCGCACGGGGTGCGTGGATTGAAATGAGGTATACATCAAGGCCGGAACGGAGGAGGCAGAATAGTCGCACCCCGCACGGGGTGCGTGGATTGAAATACATCTGAAACCCAAAGGAATCAGGCAGCCCTTGTCGCACCCCGCACGGGGTGCGTGGATTGAAATCCGAAATCCGGGGGTGATTCCATTGCATATAAACGTCGCACCCCGCACGGGGTGCGTGGATTGAAATTATGATTCAGTTTTCCGATTTTGATTTTGTCAGCGTCGCACCCCGCACGGGGTGCGTGGATTGAAATTCCGGTGTCAGCTTTGGCGGTGCCATCCGGCACCGTCGCACCCCGCACGGGGTGCGTGGATTGAAATCCGTCCTTTCTGTCCATCCGCGCCCCGCAGTGCGGTCGCACCCCGCACGGGGTGCGTGGATTGAAATTGTCGTGATACAATTTCAAAGCTCGAAAAAATTGGTCGCACCCCGCACGGGGTGCGTGGATTGAAATAACATCAATCAGCAGCGCCTCGACCAGCAGCTGCGTCGCACCCCGCACGGGGTGCGTGGATTGAAATTAACAAAAAGCGGCGCAAGAGCAATTCGGGATTTGTCGCACCCCGCACGGGGTGCGTGGATTGAAATGGTATGTTACGGATTTTGCTACTGCGCAACTCCGGTCGCACCCCGCACGGGGTGCGTGGATTGAAATGAGAAGTTTTAGAAGCTGACTGGAATGTTGACCGTCGCACCCCGCACGGGGTGCGTGGATTGAAATCGTGACCCCTACCACGAACAATGACTGGATGCGCGTCGCACCCCGCACGGGGTGCGTGGATTGAAATAATCTTGAACTCGTTTTTATTTTTCGACAGCGTGGTCGCACCCCGCACGGGGTGCGTGGATTGAAATTCAAAGTCCTACAACAACAGCCCGTGGCAGACCAAGTCGCACCCCGCACGGGGTGCGTGGATTGAAATCTCAGGTAGTTTCTCTATCACCGGAATCCACTGCGTCGCACCCCGCACGGGGTGCGTGGATTGAAATTATGCGATCTGTGTAAGTATCAACCTGCAGATGATGTCGCACCCCGCACGGGGTGCGTGGATTGAAATAGGTACGTGGAAAACAACCTGCCAATGCGCGGAGTCGCACCCCGCACGGGGTGCGTGGATTGAAATTTCTTGATTGAGATAAAAAATATGCTGCTTCCACGTCGCACCCCGCACGGGGTGCGTGGATTGAAATTTGCGCTGCATTGCATCCGCACGCTGGATCGCCGTCGCACCCCGCACGGGGTGCGTGGATTGAAATATCACTCACGAACACAAGGATCACAGCCATGCAGCGTCGCACCCCGCACGGGGTGCGTGGATTGAAATAGGCTTGCGGTCTTTTCCTTGTGGAACGGGCAGATGTCGCACCCCGCACGGGGTGCGTGGATTGAAATCTTGATTTTAACACAACATCGGCAGGAAATCAAGGTCGCACCCCGCACGGGGTGCGTGGATTGAAATCAGATTGGTGACGAACGATGTATTAACCGCCGCGGTCGCACCCCGCACGGGGTGCGTGGATTGAAATTACTAAATCACATAGATGGAACCTGCCATCATGTCGCACCCCGCACGGGGTGCGTGGATTGAAATTCCAGTTATCCCACCCCATTCGTTTGTACGGCAAAGTCGCACCCCGCACGGGGTGCGTGGATTGAAATAGATGATTTGGAGCATAATCCAAATTGCGCGTATGTCGCACCCCGCACGGGGTGCGTGGATTGAAATCCAAAATAGATCGTACTCATTGCCAAAATTTCTCGTCGCACCCCGCACGGGGTGCGTGGATTGAAATGCTTCCAACGTGTTAGCAACCCCTGCGGCGCAGGGTCGCACCCCGCACGGGGTGCGTGGATTGAAATCATCAGCTTCCATTTGGTTTAATACAGCCCGTGTAGTCGCACCCCGCACGGGGTGCGTGGATTGAAATAACTCAAACGCGTATTTTCACGATCAATTTTCTGTCGCACCCCGCACGGGGTGCGTGGATTGAAATGTCATAAATAACAGTTTTCACGGAATGATAAGTATTGTCGCACCCCGCACGGGGTGCGTGGATTGAAATCGAATTTTATTTGTATTGTATCCTGCATTTTTCAGGTCGCACCCCGCACGGGGTGCGTGGATTGAAATCTGCATGGTCATATGGTGTGTGGTATGGCAAATGGTCGCACCCCGCACGGGGTGCGTGGATTGAAATCATCCTCTGTCACTCCAAAAGAACAAATCCCAATCGTCGCACCCCGCACGGGGTGCGTGGATTGAAATAAGGTACATTCGTCAGATAACCTACATTGGCACGTCGCACCCCGCACGGGGTGCGTGGATTGAAATTCTGGAGGCATTTGATTTTATATGTAATGTGTTGCGTCGCACCCCGCACGGGGTGCGTGGATTGAAATTATCCATACCCGATCGGAGGGGAACATGGGAAGAGTCGCACCCCGCACGGGGTGCGTGGATTGAAATCTTGGCATATCCCCACTTAAACATGGTTGCGAAATGTCGCACCCCGCACGGGGTGCGTGGATTGAAATTTTAAATACACGATATCCTGCCAGCCATGGCAAGGTCGCACCCCGCACGGGGTGCGTGGATTGAAATAAACATCTAAAATATATGTATCTCTGATGCACTCCGGTCGCACCCCGCACGGGGTGCGTGGATTGAAATACTCTCGTTACTTGCAACACTTATGTGCTGATACGTCGCACCCCGCACGGGGTGCGTGGATTGAAATAGTTACCCAAAAACATCCCTATTCAAGCCAACAAAGTCGCACCCCGCACGGGGTGCGTGGATTGAAATCGGTGGTTTCTGGCAGCTTACGGACGGAAGCAAGTCGCACCCCGCACGGGGTGCGTGGATTGAAATAGCACAAACTACCCGAAAATAAGTCAAATAATAGCGTCGCACCCCGCACGGGGTGCGTGGATTGAAATCGGAAAGCGGACATTTAAGTGTTTCAGCAGCGGAGTCGCACCCCGCACGGGGTGCGTGGATTGAAATCACACTGTCCTATGGCTATATCCAGTTGAAAACCCGTCGCACCCCGCACGGGGTGCGTGGATTGAAATACCCGCAGATTACTTGTTCGCAGGGACTTGCCGGTCGCACCCCGCACGGGGTGCGTGGATTGAAATAAGTTTGCTAGAAATGGAACTTTTCACCGAATCCAGTCGCACCCCGCACGGGGTGCGTGGATTGAAATGACGAACATACATTAGGGTTTATTGATTCCGTTGTCGCACCCCGCACGGGGTGCGTGGATTCAGAAAATTTCTACAAACTATGAATATTTTAGGGGATGAGCTGGGGCTGTTGAAGCGCAGTAGGGACAGAACAGAGAATATGATCTTGTTCTGTATCATTGTGCGGCACGCATGTATTAATCACAACTTACCTGTTGTGATTCAACGTGTCAATAAAAAATACAATATGATTTAGATATTATCTGGAAACAGAGAAAATGACAAATCATGCACAAAGATGAAGGTGGATTTTCGACTTTTCAGATGCGCCTTTGTTCTGATAAAAACAGCAAAAGACCTTCGGCCTGCGGGCAGAAGGTCTTTTTTACACCTGTTATCGATAGGATACATCTGACAGGTAAATATTTGCCATATCAATTGGAATGCCGCTGCGTTCGAGGAACAGCTTGACCGTTTCGCGGTCGAGTGGACATTTGGGACCGATGGTGATGCTCTGGATAAACGGACCGCAGGGCGGATCGAACAGAACATCACGGTATGGAACCAGATTATTTTGCCGCAGGCGATAGCCAAGTGGCTGCATGCGGAAATTGTCCAATTCCTGCTCGACCATCTGGGCGGACAGCAGCTGCTGGAAACGCGCTTCATCAAAGGTTTCGGTTTCATACGGCGGTGCGGGCAGTTCGGGATAATATACACAACGCCATTCTGCTTCTTCGGAAAAAGCGCTTGACTTGAAAAACGGCAGGGCGGGATACATCATGCGAACCAGCTCGGCAGCTGCTGCTTCCACAGAGGTGCGCAGCGGCAGCCAGCGCATATAGATGCAGAACAGCCGCATACAGGTCGCTTCAATCTCTTTGGTTGAATATTTGATGCTGTGGAACAGCAGACCGGAAGGAAGGGAACAGCTTCCCTTTAATATAAGGTAGCGTTCCGCACGGCGGAACGCTTCACGGAATTCCGTACCGGACGCAACACCGATACACACACCATAACCGTTGTCACCATAGCCGCGCCATTGGCTGAGCAGGTCACGTCGAGAGGAAAAGCAGGCAGCGAGAATCATTGTGTTGTAATCGTGGAACTGGCGCTTCATTTCCGCCAGCAGGGCAGAGGCAAGCTCGGGCTGCTCGGCACAGGGATACGCTGGATTGCTGAGGTTATTTTCGATGTGCTGAAGGCACTGGCGAATGGCCCATTTTTTCTCCATGAAGTCGTTGCTCTTCTCGATGTCGGACAGGCGAAGTGTGTGATTGGATATAATATGAAAAAAGGTTTCGACCGTACAATAGTGATAAACAACATTGGGCAGCTTGGTGTGCCGCAGGATGGTTTTCATAGCGCGGGGCTCCTTTCACATGACGAAAATCAGGTCAATTCTATTGTACACCGAACAGAGAAAAATCCAAAGGGATAACAGGAAGAAAATAGGGAGAATTTTATCATGAATATAAAAAAGTTAAAAATGTGATGAAATTTTCAAAAAAAAGGCCTTTTGCAACTGTAATAGAGAATGTGGAAAATAGTAACAAAAAATTGTGAACTATCACGGCAAAATGTGAATGAATTGTAAACAGTGGCGAAAAAGTTCGCGATTTCCTTGACTTTATGCATTTTATGCGCTACAATTCACATAAATTAAAGCGTGTTACCGATTTGTAATCTGTTTGCATTTTAACTGTAATCTTTGACCGCTGTTCAACGGTGATGTTCCGGGACGGCGGCACCGCATACGCGCAGGTTTTCGTGTGCGGATCTGGCGAAAGGAGTTTTATGAACCTGTTCACATCGATGAAGGTCTTTCATCATGAGTTTGCAAAAGTACATCTGAAGCGCCGTGCTGTCCCGCTGGCAGCGCTCGTTCTGACGACAAGTATGACCGTTCCGGTTCTGGCGGCAGGCGTTGATATTTATGAAATCACCGACGGCACGACTACAGAACGTGTCAGCCTGTATCAGGAGGATGCAGAGAGTGCACTGGCACATTCGTCGTTCGGCGACGGAGACTATGCGATTGTCTCGGTCTATGACAATGGCGATGATGTATTTAGCGTAACGGTTAAGGAAAAATACGACGTCACAGTTGTGGCGGACGGAAAGACGGTTTCCTGCCACACGGGCGACGCACAGGTCTCTGCTGTGCTGCGTCAGGCAGGCATTGAACTGGGTGAGAACGATCTGGTCAGCCCGTCGCTCGATACGAAGATCACCGAGCCGACGCAGATTACTGTGACCCGTGTCACCAAGAAACAGAAGACAGAAACACAGGCAGTTCCGTTTACCACGGAGACTCGTTCGACCGGCGAGCTGTATACCGGCGAGAGCCGTGTGGCACAGCAGGGCGTCAACGGCGTGAAGGAAATCACGTTGGAGTACACCTACCATGACGGCGTACAGGTTTCCTGTGCACAGGTCGGTGAGAAGGTTGTCACTGAGCCGGTCACCAAGATTGTTGAAAACGGCACCAAACAGCCGGCGGTAGCCACTACAGGCGGCACGGTTGCCTATTCCCGTGTCCTGACTGTGGAAGCAACGGCATACAGCGGCGGTGGTGTGACCGCCAGCGGTACCCGCGCACGTGTCGGTGCCATCGCAGTTGACCCGCGCGTCATCCCGCTGGGATCGAAGCTGTATATCACTTCGGCGGATGGCAAGTCCTGGGTTTACGGCTATGCCGTTGCGGAGGACACCGGAGGTGCCATCAAGGGCAACCGCATTGACCTCTACTTCAATTCGGAGTCGCAGTGCAACAGCTTTGGCCGCCAGACGGCAAAGGTTTATATTCTGAACTGAATCATGTGAGACATTTCCTGATCCGGCAGCGTACAGCGCTGCCGGATTTTTGATTTCTTATGAACTTGTTTTGAAATCTTGCTGTCCTGCTGTGAGCATTCCGAAGGTGATTGCGAAGAACAGAAAAACAGTGTATAATGCTAAGCGATCACAGACTTTCCTGAAAGGGAAAACAAATAGAACCAATGATATGAAATTTAATGGAGAATCTGAATGGATCTTTGTAATATAGATGATATCCGCGCGGTACTCGGCAGGCACGGATTCCGCTTTTCCAAGTCGCTGGGTCAGAACTTCCTGACGGCGGCGTGGGTTCCTGCACGCATTGCGGACAGCTGTGGCGTAGATCAAACCGGCTGTGCGTTGGAGATCGGCCCGGGTATGGGCTGCCTGACCGAACAGCTGTCACAGCGCGCAGGTAAAGTCTGCGCCATTGAGCTGGATCGCGCATTGTTTCCGGTGCTTGAGGAAACACTTGCGCACTGCGATAACATTGAAATCGTACAGGGCGATGTGCTGAAGTGTGATCTTGCAGCAATCTGTCGCGAAAAGTTCGGTGATGCGCCGGTATATGCCTGCGCCAACCTGCCGTATTATATCACCACGCCGGCGATTTCCGCACTTTTGGCATCCAAGTCGTTCCAGGCAATCACTGTCATGGTGCAGAAGGAGGTTGCGGAGCGCATCTGTGCTCCGGCAGGCACCGCTGCCTACAGTGCCTTTTCCATTTATATTGATTACTATGCCGACGCGGAAATCCTGTTTGATGTTCCGCGCAACTGCTTTGTGCCGCAGCCGAAGGTCGATTCCGCTGTTGTACGCCTGACACCGCGCAGTACACCGCCTGTACCGGTGTGCGATGAAAAGCTGTTTTTCTCGCTGGTCAAGGCGGCGTTCGGACAGCGACGCAAGACGCTTGCCAATGCGCTTTCCTCCGTACTCGGCGGCTCGCTGGGTAAGGAAGGGATTGTGCAGCTCATTACCGACTGCGGCTTTGACGCGCGCGTGCGCGGTGAAAAGCTCAGCCTTGCGGATTATGCCGCGCTGACCGAACTGGCACACCAGCGTCTGGACAAATAAAAAAGAAGCAGTATCTTTTTGATACAGAACAGGCCGCAGCTTTGCGCTAAGAGAGAAGCCGGGTGAGAATCCCGCGCAGTCCCGCTGCCGTATTGCGTGAGGATGCCGGTAAGACGTCACTGGGGGACAGGTTCCCCTGGGAAGGCACCGGTATCCGATGACCCTGAGCCGGAAGACCTGCCTGTTTTGTAAATATAATATCACTCTCTACGGAGCATAGAGGAGGTATATCGATGCGTCACCGCCAATGGTCTCATTTCTGGAAAGATTCCTGACATATGCGTTCAGAGAAAACCAATTGACAGAAATGAGGAAATGAAATGAAACGAAGTGAAAAAATCTTTACGCTGACCTGCATGGCAGCCGGGCTGCTCGGCGTGAGCGCCTCTGCGATGCACATCATGGAAGGCTATCTGCCGAAGGGCTGGGCAGCTCTCTGGTTTGTGGTCTGCCTGCCGTTTGTCGTGATCGGTTTCCGCCGTATCTCGAAGTATGTGCAGGAAAATCCCAGGAATCTGACGCTGCTCGCATTGTGCGGTGCGTTTGCATTTGTCCTGTCCGCACTGAAAATTCCATCTGTGACCGGTTCCTGCTCGCATCCGACAGGTGTCGGCCTCAGTGCAATCCTGTTTGGACCCACGACCACCGCGGTTTTGGGTCTGATTGTGCTGCTCTTTCAGGCGCTGCTGCTGGCACACGGCGGCCTGACGACATTGGGCGCCAATGTGTTTTCGATGGCAATTGTCGGCCCGGTCTGCTCGTGGGCGATTTACCGTGGACTGAAAAAGACCGGATGCCCAAAAGCAGCTGCGATTTTCTGTGCGGCTTTCGCGGGCGACCTGCTGACCTATGTCACAACATCGGTTGAGCTGGGACTGGCATATCCGGGCGCGTCCCTTGCGGGCGCAGTGCTCAAGTTTATGGGTATCTTTGCCGTCACACAGCTTCCGCTTGCGGTTGCAGAGGGCCTGTTGACAGTGGTCGTGTTCAACGTGCTGGAAAAATACAGCAGCCGCGAGCTGACCGATCTCGGTGTGCTGTGAGGAGGACAACATGAAACAGACAATCTGGAAAAAGAATCTTGTCCTGCTGCTGCTTGTTGTCGCCATTGTGGTCATTCCACTGGTATTTATCCAGGGAGAATACGGCGGCAGCGATGACCAGGCGACCGACGCGATTGCAGAGCAGAACCCGGACTATGAGCCGTGGTTTTCCTCGCTGTATGAGCCGCCGTCCGGGGAAATTGAATCGCTGCTGTTCTGCGTACAGACGGCAATCGGTGCAGGTGTGGCAGGCTTTGTTCTCGGTCGCCTGACCGCAAAAAAACCGCAGGACGAAAAGAAGGAGTCGGACAAAAAATGATAGGAACCGACCGGTATGCATATGCGTCACGGCTGGCGCATGTGTCGCCGCAGTCCAAGCTGCTGGTGATGGCGGTGACCACCGTACTGTGTTTGTGCCTGGACTGCATTTCGGTCAGCGTGGTCACCATTCTGGCAATGGGGGCGGCGACCGTGTGTCTGGGCGGCGTGCGCCTGCGTGAATTCCGCCGCATGCTGCTCGTTCCGGCGGGCTTTATGATACTCGCCACACTCACGATTTTCATCGGACGGTATGACCCGGGAACAGAGATGCTGGTGGGCATTTCACTCGGAACGCATGGATACGGCGTGACGGCGGCTTCGGCCGTACAGGGCATTTCCATCTGTCTGCGTGCGCTGGGTGTTGTTGCGAGCATGTATTTCCTTGCGATGAATACGCCGATGACCGATATCACGGGTGTGCTGCGGCAGCTGCATGTACCTGAGCTGCTGGTCGAGCTGATGGAGCTGATTTACCGCTTTATTTTTGTCTTATATGAGACCATGCACCGCATTCACACCGCACAGACGTCGCGGCTGGGTTATGACGGGCTGGTTAATGTATACCATTCTACCGGGACACTGGCGGCAATGCTGTTCGTGCGCGCGTGGCAGAAATCCGACCGCGTTTATGCGGCACTGGAGTCGCGCGGCGGCGGGCAGTCGGTGCGCACGCTGGCAGAGGAATATGAAAGCGGACGTGCGGTGTATCTGATGTGCGCCGCGGCGGCAGCACTCCAGTTTGCCGCATTCTGCATGGAAAGGGGGCTGGCGGCATGACACAGCCGATACTGGAAACGCGTCATCTGCGCTATCGGTATGAGCACAGCGAAAGCTGGGCGCTGGATGATGTCTGCTTCCGTGCGCCGAAGGGAAAGATTACCGGATTGATCGGGCCAAACGGTGCGGGCAAATCCACACTGTTTCTCAATTTGAACGGTGTGCTGACACCGACAGAGGGCGAGGTGCTGCTGGACGGCGAGAAGGTCAGCTATACGCGGGCTGGGCTGCGCGAAATGCGCCGCCGTGTTGGTATTGTCTTTCAGGACCCGGATGACCAGCTGTTTTCTGCGGATGTGTACCGCGATATCTCCTTTGGTGCGGTCAATCTCGGTCTGCCGCAGGACGAGGTTCGGCGGCGTGTTGAGGACGCGATGCAGCGCACCGGTGTGTATGAGCTGCGGCAGCGGCCCACACATGCGCTGAGCTATGGGCAGAAAAAGCGTGTGGCCATTGCGGGCGTGCTTGTCATGCAGCCGGATGTGATTGTGCTCGACGAGCCGACAGCGGGTCTCGATCCCAAGGGCGTGTCGGATATTATGAAGCTGCTGTGCGATATGCGTGACCAGATGGGGATAACGATTATCGCGGCGACACATGATATTGACATCGTACCTCTGTATTGTGACTATGCCTATCTGCTCAAGGAGGGCAGGCTGCTGATGGACGGCACACCGGACGAAATTTTTGCGCGGCCGGATATCCTGCGTGAGAACAACCTGCGTCTGCCGCGCATTGCGCATCTGATGGAGATTCTGTCCGACCGCGACGGCATTCCGGTCGACCGGTCGGCGGCGACCATCGGGCGGGCGCGCCGGGAGCTGCTGCGCCTGCTGGAGGAGAAATAACATGAACCGGTATGTAGTCAAAAACCAGAAAAAGCTCGCGCTGGGCTACACAACCGGGAGCTGTGCAGCGGCGGCGGCGAAAGCCGCAGCCATAGCTTTGCTGACTGGGAATCCGGTGCGGCAGGTACAGCTGATGACACCGAAGGGCATTGAGCTGCTGCTGGATGTAGAGGATATGACGCGCACGCCGGACTGCGTGCGCTGTGCAGTGCGCAAGGATGCGGGCGATGACCCCGACATCACGCACGGCATGCTGGTGTATGCCGCTGTGTGCAACATTCCGCACGGCATTGACATCGACGGCGGCAAAGGAGTCGGGCGCGTGACGCGACCCGGACTGGCGCAGCCGGTCGGCACGGCGGCGATCAATCCCGGCCCGCGCCGGCAGATTGCGCGGGCGCTGGAGGAGACCGCGGCGGAATATGGCTATACCGGCGGGTTTTCTGTCGAAATTTCCATCCCACATGGGGAAGAGACTGCCGCGCGCACGTTTAACCCCAATCTGGGTATTGTCGGCGGGTTGTCCGTGCTCGGCACAAGCGGTATTGTCGAGCCGATGAGCGAACAGGCACTGATTGACACGATACATCTGGATATTGACGCGCGGTATGCCGCGGGTGAGCGCACGCTGCTGCTGTGCCCGGGCAATTATGGCGAGGATTTTGCGCGTGACACGCTGGGGCTGGATATAACACGCGGCGTGAAATGCTCCAACTTCATCGGCGAGGCATTGGACTATGCGGTGTACCGCGGCTTTTGCGGTGTACTGCTCGTCGGGCATGCGGGCAAGCTCATCAAGCTGGCGGCGGGCGTGTTTCAGACGCATTCCGCGTATGCCGATGCCAGACAGGAAATATTCGCGTCACATGCGGCACTGTGCGGCGCAGCGGTGGAGACTGTGCGCGCGCTGATGGACGCGGTGACGGTGGATGCCTGTCTCGAGATTTTACAGCGGGAAAAACTGGACCGGCAGGTGCTGGATTCCATTTCACATAAAATACTGGCACATCTGACACATCGGACGTCGACGAAAGCCGGCAGGCCGTTTGCGGTGGAATATGTCATCTTTACTAATACATACGGCGTACTGATGCAGACAGTCGGTGCGGCTGCATGCATCGAGGCGCGCCGGGAACAGGAGAACAGGCAATGAAGCAGGGCGTATTATACGGTGTGGGTGTCGGCCCGGGGGATCCGGAGCTGATGACCGTCAAGGCGGTGCGCATCATCCGGGAGGCGGATGTGGTTGCTGTCCCTGATGGGCAGACTGCACAGAATATTGCGGCGGACTATTTGGAGGGGAAGGAAATCCTTCCCTGTTCGATGCCGATGCTGCGCGACAAGGCACTGCTCGCGCAGAAGCATGACGAGGCGGCAGAGCGTATCTGTGCCCTGCTCGAACAGGGGAAGACAGTGGCGTTCCTGACACTGGGCGATCCGTCTGTGTATTCGACCTATATGTACGTGCATCGGCGTGTGCTGGCGCGCGGCTATGAGGCACAACTCGTTCCGGGTGTGCCGTCATTCTGTGCGGTTGCGGCGCGGCTGGGCGATTCGCTGTGCGAGGGCGCAGAGCCGCTGATGATTGTCCCTGCGTCGTATAGAAATGCCGATGCCTGCCTGGATTTTCCCGGCAACAAGGTATTCATGAAAGCGGGCAGGTCGATGGGTGACCTGCGGGACAAGCTGCGTGCACGCGGGGACAGCGCACAGATGGTGGAAAACTGCGGCATGCAGAACGAGCGGGTGTTCCGCTCGCTGGACGAAATTGATCCGGACGCGGGGTACTTTTCCGTGGTACTGGTCAGACATGGAAAGGATAAACAGATATGATTCATTTTGTCGGAGCAGGCCCCGGAGCGGAGGATCTGATTACCGTGCGCGGTGAAACTTTGCTGAAGCGGGCAGATGTGGTAGTATATGCCGGTTCGCTGGTCAACCCGGCGCATCTGGCGCGCACGAAAGCGGGCTGTGACATCCATGACAGCGCGTCGATGACGCTGGAGCAGGTTATGGACGTCATGATTCCCGCGGCAAAAGCGGGCAAAACGGTTGTCCGCCTGCATACGGGTGATCCATCGATTTATGGTGCCATTCGCGAGCAGATGGACTGGCTGGATGCCCAGGGCATCGACTATGAGGTGTGTCCGGGTGTCTCATCATTCTGCGGCGCGGCAGCGGCATTGCGCGCGGAATATACCCTGCCGGATGTCAGCCAGACGGTGATTCTCAGCCGCATGGCGGGGCGCACACCGGTACCGGAGCGCGAATCCATTCGTTCGCTCGCGGCGCACGGCAGCACAATGGTATTGTTCCTGTCGTCCGGTATGCTCGGAAAGCTGTCTGCGGAGCTGATTGCGGGCGGTTATGCGCCGGAAACCCCGGCGGCGATTGTATACAAAGCGACCTGGCCGGATGAAAAAGTTATCCGCACAACGGTCGCAGGACTGGAGCAGGCGGCGAAGGAAAACGGCATCACCAAAACGGCATTGATTACGGTCGGCGGTTTTCTGGGCGACAGCTATGAGCGCTCGAAGCTGTACGACCCGTCGTTTACGCATGGCTGCCGCGAGGCGAGCCGGTGAACATCAGCATTATTTCTTTTACCGGTCGCGGGCACGCGCTCAGCGCGCGCATTGCCGCGTGCATGCCGGAGGACTGCGTGACGCAGTACGCGAAAGCGGAGGGCTTTGCGGCGTATGACTCAGTGCGTGCGTTCGCCGCGCGCGCAATGGCGGAGGACAGCGCAGTGATTTTTGTCGGTGCGGCCGGCATTGCAGTGCGCGCCGTTGCGCCGTTTGTGCGCGGCAAGGATGTCGATCCGGCAGTGCTCGTCGTAGATGAAAACGGACGGTTTGTGATCCCTGTGTTGTCGGGTCACATCGGCGGTGCGAACCAGCTGGCGGAACAGCTGGCGGAACAGCTGCACGCAATTCCGGTCATCACGACAGCGACCGACGGACGCGGACGATTCGCCGCAGACAGCTGGGCGGTGCAGCATGGCTGTGTTGTCGCCGATATCCGCTGCATTAAGTACATTTCCGGCGCGCTGCTGCGCGGCGATTCGGTCGGCCTGCGCAGTGAGTTCCCGATTTCCGGCGCATTGCCGGAGGGTATTACGGCGGAGGGACAGCCGGAAAACGGCATTCTGATTTCAATTTATGAGCGGGCGGAACGTCCGTTTGCGCATACCCTGTGGCTCGTGCCGCGTATCGTGCATGTCGGCGTGGGCTGCCGGAGAGACCTGCCGCCGGATCAATTAAACGCCCGGGTGGAGGAGCTTCTGGGACAGCTGGGCATTGCGCGTCAGGCAGTGGCGTCGGTTGCATCGATTGACCTGAAGGCGGATGAACCGGCTGTGTGCGAGCTGGCACGCGCATGGAATGTGCCTGCGCAGTTTTATACGGCGGCGGAGCTGGACGAAGTGCCGGGGGAATTCCCACCGTCGGCATTTGTCAGAGAGACAACGGGAACAGACAATGTCTGTCAGCGCGCGGCGGCGCGCGCCTCGAAAAACGGACGCTGCCTGCTGGGCAAGACTGCGGGCGGCGGCACGACGGTTTCTGTGTATTGTGAGGACTGGAGGACGGAGTTTTGAGTATTTGCATGGCGGGGATCGACTGGAAAAGCGCCAATATGGACAAGCGCGAAGCGTTTTCGTTCACAGGCAGCCAGGTCGCACGGCTATGCCGCGTGATCCGGCAGATGAACGGCGTGGACGGCTGTGTGCTGCTGGCGACCTGCAACCGGACAGAATTGTACCTGAGCGGAGCGGATCTTTTGGCTCCGGCGCGCGTTTTGTGCCGTGCCGCAGGCGCGCAGGGGGAGGAAAGCCTGTTCACGGTGCGGTATGGCGACGATGCGGCGCGCCACCTGATGCGCGTCGCGTGCGGCCTGTGCTCACAGATTCTGGGAGAGGATCAGATCGTATCGCAGGTCAAGCGCGCCTATCAGATTGCCCATGAAGCGGACTGTTCGGATGCGGAGCTGAGCCAGCTGTTCCGGCTTGCGGCAACGGCAGGCAAGCGCAGCCGCACACAGGTGCGCCTGTCCGCTGCACCGCTGTCGGTTGCGGGACAGGCGGTTGCGCTGATGGAACAGGCGGCGGGTGATCTGCACGGCAGGCGCGCGCTTGTCATCGGCAACGGCGAGATGGGACGGCTGGCATCCAGCCTGCTCGTTGCGCGCGGCTGTGACGTGACAGTGACACTGCGTTCCTACCACCATGGTCAAACGATTGTCCCGGCGGGCTGTCAAACGATTGCCTACGGCGACCGCATGCAGCGCGCGGCGGATTGCGATATTCTTCTCAGCGCGACAACCAGCCCGCATTATACCGTTGCATTGGACGATATGAAGCAGCTTGCGCAGGTGCCGTCCATCGTCTGCGATCTGTCCATGCCGCGCGATATTGAGCCCGCAGTGCGGGAGTTGGACGATGTCGCGGTCTTTTTGGATATGGACAGCATGGGCGGGCGCGATGTGCATGTGGATGCAGACGACCGTCGGCAGGTGGAACGAATCATTGATGAGGAAATGGCGGAATTTGCGCGCTGGCGCTCGTACCGCGAGGCGCTGCCGCTGATTGATGAGCTGTGCGGGCTGGCGGCGGAGCGCGTCGCCACCGGATATGATTTTGCCGTGCTCTCGGACGGGGAGGACGGGAAAACCACAGAAAAAATGGAGAACGCCGCCAGACTGGCGGCACAGAAAACCGCACGGTTGCTGCTGAGCGGCTTACAGGGTGAATTGGGCGACGGCGCGCTGGAAACGTGCCGGGAGGCCATTTTACGCAAGGCACCGCAGCTGCGGGACGGGAGGACAGGATGAAACTTTATGTCATCGGCATTGGGCCGGGCGGCGCGGATCAGATGACGCCGCGCGCGCGTGCCGCTATCGAAGCGAGTGATATCATCGCGGGCTACACCACATATATTGATCTGGTGCGCCCGCTGATCGAAGGCAAAGAAATTTTACAGACCCCAATGAAGCAGGAAATTGACCGCTGCACGCGCGCGCGTGACGCAGCGCTGACCGGAAAGACGGTCGCCATGATCTGTTCGGGCGATGCGGGCGTATATGGCATGGCGGGGCTGATGCACGAGGTCTGTGCGGATCATCCGGACATCGACATTGAAGTCGTGCCGGGCATCACGGCGGCGTGTGCCGGTGCAGCGGTACTCGGCGCGCCGCTCGTGCATGATTTTGCGGTCATCAGCCTGAGCGATCTGCTTACGCCGTGGGAGAAAATTGAAAAGCGGCTGGATTTTGCATCTCAGGCGGATTTCTGCATCTGTCTGTACAATCCGTCCAGCAAAAAGCGCGCGGATTATCTGCAAAAAGCGTGTGACATTATGCTGAAGAGCAGGCTGCCGGACACCCCCTGCGGTTATGTGCAGAACATCGGGCGCGCGGGCGAGTGCGGCACGGTCTGCACGCTGGCACAGCTGCGCGATACGTCGGTCGATATGTTTACGACGGTCTTTATCGGCAACAGCCAGACGCGTGTGATCGGTGGAAAGCTGGTCACGCCGCGCGGATATGAAACCAAATGAAAACAGTGATTTTTTCCGGGACGAGCGAAGGGCGAACCCTGTGTGAACAGCTGTCCCGCGCGGGACAGGAGGCGGTTGCCTGTGTCGCAACGGAATATGGAAAACAGGTTATGCCGGCGCTGCCGGGCATCCGCGTGCACACCGGGCGCATGGACGCTGCACAGATGGCGGATTTTCTGCGCGGTGTGGAGACAGCCGTCGATGCCACACATCCCTATGCCGTAGAGGTCAGCCAAAATATCCGGCAGGCGTGTCAGCAGGCCGGGTGCCGGTATCTGCGCCTGCTGCGCCCGAAGACGCACGTCGAAGGCGCCGTGCATGTGCCGGACGCACGTGCGGCGGCAGACTATCTTGCGCAGACGGAAGGCGCCGTGCTGCTGACAGTCGGCAGCAAGGAACTGCACTGCTTTACCGCTGTGCCGGACTATGCAGAGCGGCTGTGGCCGCGTGTGCTGCCCGCCGAAGCGTCGATGCAGATTTGCAAAACACTCGGTTTTCCGGCGGCGCATCTCATCCTGATGCAAGGCCCGTTTTCGGAAGAGCTGAACTGTGCGCTGATTCACATGAGCGGTGCGAAATGGCTCGTGACCAAGGATACAGGTGAGGCGGGCGGATTGCCGGAAAAGCTGGCGGCTGCAAAAAAATGCGGCTGCCGGGTGATCCTGATCGACCGTCCACAGGAGGACGGCCTGACGCCGGAGCAGGTGCGGCAGCTTCTGCTGCCGGAACCGCCGATGCGTTTTCCGTTGTTTGTCGATCTGACCGGGCGCAGGTGTCTGGTTGTCGGCTGCGGCAAAATTGGCGCGCACCGCGCGGAAGTTCTGCTGCGCTATGGCGCAGAGGTTATTGTCGTTGCACCGGAGGGCGAAGCGCCTGCGGGTGCGGTGCACCATCGCCGCGCATTTGAACCGAACGATCTGGACGGCGTTTTTCTGGTGACAGCGGCGACAGACCGCCGGGACATCAATCACGAAATTTACACGCTGTGTGTACAGCGCAATGTATTTGTCAGCACCGCGGACAACCGGGAGGAATGTACGTTTTTCTTTCCGGCAGTGCGCACGGGTGCGAATCTGTCGGTCGGGCTGGTGTCCGACGGCAGTGACCATAAAAAGACGGCGCGGGCAGCCCGCGCCATTGGGCAGGTTTTGAAGGAGGAGTCGCGGACATGAACAGAGTAATCCGAGTCGGAAGCCGCGAATCCCGGCTGGCGGTGATTCAGAGTGATATGGTGATGGATGCCATCCGCGAAGCAGAGCCCGCCATTTCCACCGAACTGGTGACGATGAAAACCACAGGCGATCGAATTCTCGACCGCACACTGGACAAAGTAGGCGGCAAGGGTCTGTTTGTCAAAGAACTGGACCGCGCCTTGCTCGCAGGCGAGGTTGATCTGACCGTGCATTCGATGAAGGATTTGCCGGCCGAACTCGACCCGCGTCTGCCGCTCGTTGCGGTCTCGCGGCGCGAGACACCGTATGACGTTCTGGTATTGCCGGAGGGGTGTCAGGAATGGGACAAATCCAGACCGGTCGGCTGTGCGTCCGCACGGCGCACGATTCAGTTACAGGCGCTGTATCCGGAGCTGGAGATTCGCCCGGTGCGCGGCAACATTCAGACGCGGCTGCGCAAGCTGGACAGCGGCGAATACGGCGCGCTGGTGCTTGCACAGGCAGGGCTGCATCGCCTCGGGCTGGACAGCCGCATTCACCGCGTTTTTTCGCCGGAGGAACTGATTCCGTCTGCCTGCCAGGGCATTCTGGCGGTGCAGGCGCGGGAGGGCTTTGATACTGCCTGCCTGCGCACCTTTCACGATGCGGATGCATTCGCCTGTGCGATGGCGGAGCGCGCGTTTATCCGCGCGCTGGACGGCGGCTGTTCGTCGCCGGTGGCGGCGTTTGCCCGCCTGACCGATGCGGATACGATGCAGCTGACCGGCCTGTATGTCTCGGATGACCGCACACGTACCCGCGTCGAAACGATAAGCTGTCCGCGTGCCGACGGCGCAGACTGTGCCGCAGAGCTGGCAAAGCGGATGAAACGGGAGGGATGACCATGGGACATGTCACACTGGTGGGAGCAGGGCCGGGGGATCCGGGACTGCTCACTGTGAAGGGCCGCCAGGCGATTGCCGAGGCGGATGTTGTTGTATATGACCGGCTGGTTGGGCCGGAAATTCTGGCGCTGATGCCGAACCACGCCGAACAGATCGATGTGGGCAAGCGCAGCTGCCATCATCCCGTGCCGCAACCGCGCATCAATGAGATTTTGCTGGAAAAGGCGCGTGAGGGAAAAAATGTCGTGCGGCTCAAGGGCGGCGACTGCTTTCTGTTTGGGCGCGGCGGCGAGGAGCTGGAGCTGCTCGCGGAAAACGGCATTGATTTCGATGTCATTCCGGGCGTGACCAGCGCGCTGGCGGTGCCCGCCTATGCGGGAATCCCCGTGACGCACCGTGATTTCACCTCGTCGGTGCACATTATCACAGGTCACGCAAAGAAAAATGGCGAGCTGCACATCGATTTTGACGCGTTGGTGCGCCATGGCGGCACGTTGGTTTTCCTGATGAGCGTGACGAGCACCCCGGCGATTCTGGACAGGCTGATGCAGGCGGGGATGTCTCCCGACCTGCCCGCGGCGATGGTGGAGCGCGGCACGCTGCCGCGCCAGCGCAAGCTGGTCGCTACGGTCGGCACACTCGCGCAGCGCATGCGCGAGATGGGCATTTCCAGCCCGGCGATTTTGATTGTCGGTGCGGTCTGTGCGCTGTCCGACCGGTTTGACTGGTATGACACGCTGCCGCTGCACGGCGTGACCGTCGCGGTCACGCGTCCAAGACAGCGTGCGGGCACGCTGACCGACCGTCTGCGCAGGCTCGGTGCAGATGTCCTTTCCTATCCGTGTATTGAGACACAGGACATCTGGCCGAATATGCCGGTTGTGGAAGCGCTGGCATCGCTGGAGCAGTACAGCTGGCTGGTGCTGACCAGTCCGGCGGGCGTGGATACGCTCGCACGACTTTTGGATGCGGCGGAGATGGATGCGCGCAGCCTTGCGCATCTGAAGCTCGCCGTCATCGGCGCGGGCACGGCGAAAAAACTGCGCGAGCACGGTCTGCGTGCGGATTATGTCCCAGATGTGTACGATTCCGTACATCTGGCGGAGGGATTGATCCGTCTTGTGCGCGACGGTGAGCGCGTGCTGCTGCTGCGTGCGGAGATCGGTACACCGGAACTGCCTGCGTTGCTTTCGGAGGCGTGCGTGGCGTTTGACGATGTTGCAATTTACCGCACAGTATATCGCAGCGAGCGCAGTGAGGAGCTGGCAGGGCTGTTGGCGCGCGGCGCGGTCGATTATGTGACGTTTACCAGCGCCTCTACCGTGCACGGCTTTGTCGGCAGCCTGTCGGCAGATACCGATCTGACGAGCTTTACCGCACTGTGCATCGGCCCGAGCACACAGAAGGCCGCACAGCAGGCGGGCATGCATACCATTACCGCCGCAAATGCGACGATTGACGCGATGATAGACACCCTGCGGGAGCATTGTGCCGCGCGGGACTGACAGGAGAGGAGTAACGAGATGGACACTTCGGAGAGAATGTTTGCAGAGGCCTGTGCCGTCATGCCGGGCGGCGTTAACAGCCCGGTTCGCGCGTATCGTGCCGTCGGCATGACACCGCGGTTTATTCGCAGCGCAAAGGGAGCCTATATCACGGATGTGGATGGCGTGGAATATATCGACTATGTTGGCTCATGGGGGCCGATGATTCTGGGACACAGCCACCCGGATGTGTTGCAGGCGGTTGCGGACACGATGAAGGACGGTTTGAGCTTCGGTGCGCCGACCGGACGTGAGACTGAACTGGCAAAGCTGGTGTGTTCGATGGTGCCGGGCATTGAAATGGTGCGCATGGTAAACTCCGGTACGGAGGCGGTTATGAGTGCCGTCCGTCTGGCGCGCGGTGCAACCGGGCGCGATAAAATCATCAAATTTGAGGGCTGCTATCACGGCCATTCCGATTCCATGCTGGTTAAGGCGGGCTCTGGCGCGCTGACTGCGGGCAGGCCGGATTCCGCCGGTGTGCCGGCGGCGATTGCTTCCGGCACACTGACGGCACAGTACAACAATCTGGACAGCGTGGAAGCGCTGCTGCGCGCGAATGACGGCGAGGTCGCGGCGGTCATTGTCGAGCCGGTTGCAGCAAATATGGGTGTTGTCCCGCCTGCACCGGGCTTTCTGGAAGGACTGCGCCGCCTGTGTGACCAGTACGGCGCGCTGCTGATTTTTGATGAGGTCATCACGGGCTTCCGTCTGGCGCGCGGCGGTGCACAGGAATACTTCGGCGTGCGCGCCGACCTTGTGACATTCGGCAAAATCATCGGCGGCGGCATGCCGGTGGGTGCATTCGCAGGTTCCAAGAAGCTGATGGAGCAGGTTGCGCCGACCGGCCCGGTGTATCAGGCAGGCACGTTGTCCGGCAATCCAGTCGCAATGGCGGCGGGTCTGGCACAGCTGACCATCCTGAACGAGCATCCGGAAATTTATATGCAGATTGAAAACAGTGCCATCTGGCTGGCAACTCAGCTGCGCGCACTGGAGGAGCAGTACCACAAGGGTTGTACGGTCAACCAGATCGGCTCGCTGCTCAGCGTGTTCTTTACCGACCGCCCGGTGACCGATTTTGCGGGCGCAAAGTCGAGCGATACCGAGCGCTATGCGGCGTATTTCCGTGCGATGCTGAAGCAGGGGATTTATCTTGCTCCGGCACAGTTTGAGGCGATGTTCGTCGGTGCAGCGCATACAAAAGACGACCTGATGAACACGGTTTTGGCGGCATCCCGCGTCATGCAGGAGCTGTAAGGACATGGAATTTGTTCTGATTGGCGCGGGCATGGGCTGTGAAGCCCTGCTGACCGCGCAGGCGCGGGAGGAAATTGCGCGCGCGGATATCGTGCTTACGACGCCGCGTCTGGCGGACGGACTGTCCGGCATCCGCGATATCGAAGCCGTGCCGCTCACACAGCTGACAGAGCGTGCGTGCGCCTGTGAAGGCAGGATTGCCATCCTGCTCAGCGGCGACACCGGATTTTTCAGCGCGGCAAAGTCACTGGCGGCAAAGCTGCGCGCGCATGGGCGCGTCCGCATCCTGCCCGGCATGAGCAGCTTGCAGGTGTTTTGCGCGAAGCTGGGCACCTCGTATGACGACGCCGTATTGCTCAGTATGCACGGCAGAGAAGGCGGACTGCTCGGCGCAGTCAGCTGCCACCGCAAGGTGTTTGCGCTGACCGGCGGGAAATTCCGCGCGGACGCGCTGTGTGCGGTGCTTGCAGATGCAGGGCTGAACCATGTGCGCGTGCATGTCGGGGAAAACCTCGGTGCAGTGGATGAGCGCATGGTTTCCGGCTCGCCGGAGGAGCTTTCCCGGCTGAATTTTGCCGATCTCAGCGTGATGCTGGTCGAAAACGACTGCCCGGCGGAGATATCGCGCCCGCTGCGCGACAGCGATTTTGTGCGCGGCGAGGTGCCGATGACCAAACAGGAGGTACGCTGGCTGGCGTGCGACCTGCTGGCAGTCCACCCGGCGGATACCGTCTATGACATCGGCGCGGGTACCGGCTCAGTGTCGATGGAGCTGGCGCGGCGCGCCAATCGCGGACAGGTCTTTGCGGTAGAGTGCAAGCAGGACGCGTTGGAGCTCATCGCGCGCAATCGCGTGCAGACGGGCAATTACCATGTGACGGCGGTTGCGGCAAAGGCGCCCGAGGGGTTGGACATCCTGCCCGCACCGGATTGTGCCTTTATCGGCGGCAGCCGGGGCAATCTGCCGGACATCGTGCGCGCACTGCTGGAGAAAAACCCCAGCGTGCGCATGGTCATCTCTGCCATTGCGTTGGAAACCGTCCATGCGGCGATGCAGGCGCTTTCAGATGCCGGCATACAGCCGGAAATTTCCTGCGTGCAGGTATCGCGCGCGCGTGCGGTCGGCAGCTATCACATGATGACGGCGCAGAATCCTGTTTACCTGATCGGAGGTAACCTGTGAGGGCGGCGCCGCGGCTGGTGATCGGTGGCACGGGCAGCGGCTGCGGCAAGACAACGGTTACCTGTGCGATTTTACAGGCGTTTGTTGACCGCGGGATGGACACGGCGGCATTTAAGTGCGGGCCGGATTATATCGACCCGATGTTCCACAGCCGCATCATCGGTGCGCGTTCACGCAATCTGGACACGTTTTTGTGCGGGCGGGATACCGTCCCGCGCCTGCTGGCGAAACATGCGGGCGACATTTCCGTCATTGAGGGCGTGATGGGCTATTATGACGGGCTGGGCGGCACCTCGAGCGAAAATTCCACCGCCGATCTCGCACGGCTCACCCAGTCCCCGACGGTACTGGTCGTGTCCGCGCGCGGCATGTCGCTGTCACTTGCAGCGCTGCTGCGCGGTTATCTGAATTTTGAAGAAAATACCATTCGCGGCGTGATTCTCAACGGTATTTCTCCGTCGATGACGGATTACTATGCGAATATTGTCGAGCAGCACACCGGTCTGACCGTTTACGGCGCACTGCCGCGCGATGAGAGCTGTGCGGTGGAGAGCCGCCATCTCGGACTGGTCACGGCGGGTGAGATCACGGACTTGAAGCAGAAAATGCAGGTGCTCGCGGGTCACGCCCGCGCGGGTATCGATCTGGACGGGGTGCTGGCGCTGGCGCGCACCGCGCCTGCGCTGGACGATACTCAGCCGGAGTACCCGCATTGCGGGGACGGCTTGCGCATCGCCATGGCACGTGATGAGGCGTTCTGCTTCGATTATGCGGACAGTCTGGATGTACTCACGCAGATGGGTGCGCAGCTTGTGCCGTTTTCACCGCTGCACGATGCGCACCTGCCGGAGCATATCGATGGTTTGCTGCTGTGCGGCGGGTATCCCGAGCTGTATGCGCAGCAGCTGGGCGAAAACCGCACGCTGCTGGACGAGCTGCGCATGGCAGTACAGCGCGGCGTACCGACCGTTGCGGAATGCGGCGGCTTTCTGCTGCTGCATGATACACTGGACGGCGTGCCGATGGCAGGCATCTGCGGCGGCGCGGCGCACATGACGAAAAAATTACAGCAATTCGGCTATGTTACGCTGACAGCAAAGCACGATTCCCTGCTGTGTGCGGCGGGAGAACGCCTGCATGCGCATGAATTTCACTATGCGCAGAGCGAGCGGCAGGGGAATAGCTTCCGCGCGCAGAAGCCGCTGCGGGCGCGCAGCTGGGACTGCGTGGAAGCGACACAAACAGTACATGCGGGATATCCGCATTTCCATTTTGCGGGCAGTGTGCGCGCGGCGCAGAACTTCCTGTCCGCATGCCGGACATATCACGAGGAGGCAGAAGCATGACGCTGGAACAGACGTTAAAACAGATCGCACCGCTGGACAGCGAGGCGATGGCGCGGGCAAAATACCGCTGGGATTCCCTCTCCAAGCCGCTGCACGGCCTGGGCGATTTGGAGGATCTTTTGATTCGGATTGCGGGCATCCGCGGCACGGCGCGTATGAATTTGCGCCGCAAATGTGTCGTCGTGATGTGTTCGGACAACGGCGTTGTCGAAGAGGGCATCTCACAGACCGGGCAGGAGGTCACGGCGATCATCACTGAGAGCCTGTCTGCCGGTACATCAACCGTATGCCATATGGCGCGTGCGGCGGGGGCAGACGTGATTCCGGTGGATATCGGCGTGTCGCGCGAGGTCAAAGGTGATCGCATTCTGCGCCGGAAAATCGCTTATGGTACGAAAAATCTGTACAAAGAACCGGCGATGACGCGCGAACAGGCGGTACGGGCGATTGAGGTCGGCATCGAAACCGCGTACTGGTGCAAACAGCAGGGCTATGACATTGTTGCGACCGGTGAAATGGGCATTGGCAATACGACGACGACAGCGGCAGTTGTCGCGGCGCTGCTGCACGCCCCGGCAGAGCTGGTCACCGGACGCGGCTCAGGGCTGACAACCGCCGGTCTCGAAAAGAAAATCCGCGTCGTCACGGAGGCGCTGGAAAAATGGCAGCCGGATCAGCACGACCCGGTAGATATCCTGAGCAAGGTCGGCGGCTTTGATCTCTGCGGCCTGACCGGTATGTTCCTCGGCGGCGCAGCGTGCGGGTTACCGATGCTCATCGACGGCGTGATTTCGGGCGCGGCGGCACTGTGCGCTGTGCGCATGTGCGAGACCGTGCGCGAATACCTCATTCCGTCGCACCACACGGCGGAGCCTGCGGGCGTACTGATTGAGCAGGCGCTCGACGTACATCCGCTGATCGACGCACATATGGCACTGGGCGAGGGAACGGGTGCAGTGTGCCTGTTCGGGCCGCTGGACATGGCGGCGTCACTGTACTACAATGGCAATACGTTCGATGACAGCAATATCGAAGCGTATGTGCCGCTGGTGTAAGAGATGCTGGTGCTGGTGACGGGCGGCGCGGCGAGCGGAAAGTCCGCGCGTGCGGAGGATATTGTGTGCCGCCTTGCGAACGGAAGGCCAATGCTGTATGTCGCGGCAATGGAGCCATCTGGTGAGGAGGCACAGAGGCGCATTGCGCGCCATCGCGCTCTGCGCGCGGGCAAGGGCTTTGACACGCTCGAGCATGCGAAGCGGTTTGACCGGCTGCGCGTCCCGGCGGGGTATGAAGCCGCACTGTTTGAATGCATGAGCAACGCGCTGGCGAACGAGCTGTTTTCGCCGGACGGCGCGGGGGAGAACTGGAAGAACAGCATCCTGTCCGGCGTGGACGCGCTGGCAGAGGCCTGTCCCCATGTGGTTCTCGTGACCAATGAAGTTTTTTCCGACGGGCGCACGTATGACGCGGGCACAATGGCATATCTGCGCGCGCTTGGACAGCTCAATCTGCTGCTCGCGCAGCGGGCGGATGTGGTGGTCGAGAGCGTGTGCGGCATTCCGGTGATGAGGAAAGGGAGCGCAGATTTTGAGTGATATTTGGAGCGGACTGCTGGTGGCATTCGGGCTGTATTCGGCGCTGCCGCTGCCGCAGGTAGAATGGAAAAAGAATACCATGCGCTTTGCGCTCATTTTTCTGCCGCTGATCGGCGTATTGGTCGGGCTGTGCCAGCTCGGCTGGCTGTGGCTGGCACAGGCATGGAGGCTGAACGCAATGCTGTATGCGGCGGGGGCGGTGCTGGTGCCGGTTATCCTGACGGGCGGCATCCATCTGGACGGCTTTACTGATACGTGCGATGCACTGTGCTCGTATGGCGACCGAGAAAAACGATTGGCTATTTTGAAAGACCCACATGTTGGCGCATTCGGTGTGCTGTGGCTGCTGGTACTGCTGCTGGTGCAGTTCGGCCTGTTCGCACAGCTGTATGACGCGCCGCGCTGTGCCGCTCTGCTCGGCGCGGGCTATGCCATGGCACGTGCATGCGGCGGACACATGATCGTCGCGCAGCCTTGTGCGAAGGACTCCGGTTTGGCGCGGCTGTTTTCCGATCATGCGGATAAAAAAATCGTGGCGCGCGTCATGTGTGTCTGGATGTTTGCATGCGCGGCGGTGCTTGCGGTCACCGGGAACCGGTTCGGTGTGCTGGCAGTCGGCGCGGTGCTGGTATTCTTTGCGTACCATATCCGCAAATGCAAAAAAATTTTTGGCGGCATCACGGGAGATCTGTGCGGCATGTGCATCACCGTATGCGAGACCATCACGCTGGCCGCAGCCGTTATCGGCGGGCTGTGCCTGCGGTGACGTACATAACAGGAGAAACAAATCATGACAATTTTAATTGTCGGCGGGATGGCACAGGGCAAAAGCGCATTTGCGCGCACGCTGTCGCCGGAGGCCGGCGTTGTGGACAATTTACAGGATATTGTGCGGCAGGCGCTGGACACAGGCGCCCCGCTGCCGCAGGCGGCGGAGTTTCTGGGAAAGACTGTCGTCTGTACGGAACTGGGCTGTGGTATTGTGCCGCTGGACGCGGGCGAGCGCGAATGGCGAGAGCAAACCGGGCGGCTGTGCTGTGACATCGCGGCGCAGGCGGACCGTGTGTATCGCCTGACCTGTGGCATCGCACAGTGCATCAAGGGGGAACCATGAGCATTGTTGGAGCAGTCCTGCTGGGCTTTCTGATTGACTGTGTGCTCGGCGACCCGGAACGACTGTGGCATCCGATCTGCGGCATTGGCTCGATGATTTCCTTCTGGAAAAAGCACCTGCGCGCATGGTTTCCGGATACGCCGCGCGGACAGTTCTGGGCGGGCGTGCTTCTGTGGCCGCTCGTGGTTGTGCCGTCGTGGTTCATTCCATTTGCGCTGCTGTATATCGCGGGATTGATTCATCCCGTCGCGCGGTTTGCGCTGGAAACGGTGTTCTGCTGGCAGATTTTTGCGGCGAAGTCGCTCAAGGTCGCTGCGCTGCGCGTGTATCATGCGCTGAAGGCACAGGATCTGTCGGGCGCGCGCAAATATGTCTCGTGGATTGTCGGGAGAGACACCGCGGAGCTGACAGCAGAGCAGGTGACCAAGGCGGCGGTGGAGACCGTCGCGGAAAACGCGAGTGACGGCGTGATCGCGCCGCTGTGCTTTTTGCTGCTGGGCGGTGCACCACTTGGCTTTGCCTATAAGGCAGTCAACACGCTCGACTCGATGGTGGGCTATAAAAACGACGAATTTTTGTATTTCGGACGGTTTTCCGCCAAAATGGATGATGTGTGGAACTTTATTCCGGCGCGGCTCAGCGGTCTGCTGTTTGTGCTGGGCGCGAAGCCTGCGGGATTGGATGCGCACGGCGCATGGTGCTGCTTCCGGCGCGACCGGCTGCGGCATGCCAGCCCGAATTCGGCGCAGACGGAGTCCGCCTGTGCGGGTGCGCTTGGCGTACAGCTGGCGGGCAATGCGTATTATTTCGGCAAGCTGTATGAAAAGCCGACGCTGGGCGATGCACGGCGGCCGATTGAGCCGGAAGACATTGTGCGCACCAACCGGCTGATGATGTGGGCATCTGTATTGGCAGTTATTCTGCTGTGCGCTTTGCGCGCGGCACTTGTGACGATTTTTTGAAAGGCAGGAGCGATGAGATGACGGAAAACCGACATGGCGGCGATATTTACGCTGAGGATTTGATGGGAGAGCCGCTGGACTTTTCCGCCAGCATCAACCCGCTCGGCATGCCGGAGGGCATTCTGTGCGCGGCACAGGAGGCGCTTGCGCGCAGTGGGCATTACCCAGACCCGCTGTGCCGTCGGCTGCGCGCGGCGATTGCCGCGCGGGAGGGCGTGACAGTGGAGCAGGTGTTCTGCGGCGGCGGCGCAGCGGATGTGCTGTTCCGGCTGCTGCTCGCCCTGAAACCGAAAAAGATTCTGCTGCCCGCGCCGACCTTTGGGGAATATGCACAGGCGGCAGCGCTGGCAGGCAGTGAACTTGTCCGCGTTCCGCTGCGCGAGCAGGATAATTTTGACCTGAGAGAGGACTTCTGGGACGCACTCATACCGGACATCGATGCGGTGATTGTGTGCAATCCAAACAATCCTACCGGACGGGTCATTCCCAAATGGCTGGTGAAGAAAGGGATGGAACGCTGTGCGGCCGTCGGCGCGACGCTGATTGTCGACGAGTGTTTCCATGATTTTCCTGACGAGCCGGAAAAGATTGTCATGACCGACTGTGTGCCGGAACACCGCAATTTGGTGCTGCTGCGGTCGTTTACCAAAATGTATGCCATGCCGGGGATACGGGTCGGCTACTGTCTGTCATCCGATACCGGCCTGCTTGATCGCATGTACGATGCGGGCGCACCGTGGTCGGTATCCGTCGTCGCACAGGAATGCGGCATTCGGGCGGCACAGGATACGGAATACTCTGTGCGCACGCGGGAATATATCGCGAAACAGCGCGCACAGCTGGAAGACGGCCTGCGCGGGCTGGGCTTTTCGGTGATCCCCGGCGCGGCAAATTTTGTGTTGTTCCGCAACGATATCATCGAGAATCTTGCAGCACGCCTGCGCGCACGCGGCATTCTGATCCGTTCGTGCGCGAATTTTGAGGGACTGGATGCGCGCTGGTTCCGCGTAGCGGTGCGCACAGAGGCGGAAAATTTTGTGCTGCTGCATGCGCTGCGGGAGCTGAAGGATTCTGTATCAGAGAAAAAGGAGGGGGCAGACCAATGGCAAAGGTAATCATGGTGCAGGGCACGACGTCCAACGCGGGCAAGAGCCTGACAGTCGCGGCATTGTGCCGCATTTTCAAACAGGACGGCCTGCGTGCTGCGCCGTTTAAATCACAAAATATGGCGCTCAATTCGTTTATTACGGCGGACGGCGCGGAGATGGGGCGCGCACAGGTCATGCAGGCGGAGGCCGCCGGGATTGCGCCGGATGTGCGCATGAACCCAATCCTTCTCAAGCCGACGAGCGATTGCGGCTCGCAGGTGATTGTAAACGGCAAAGCGCGCGGTACGATGCCCGCGAAGGAATATTATGCGTATAAAAAGCAGCTGGTACCGGATATCATGGAGGCATACAATAGCCTTGCCGCCGAGTATGATGTTATTGTCATCGAAGGGGCGGGCAGCCCGGCAGAAATCAACCTGCGGGAAAATGATATTGTCAACATGGGTATGGCAGAGATGGCGGACGCACCGGTGTTGTTGGTCGGCGATATTGACCGCGGCGGCGTGTTCGCGTCGCTGTACGGCACGGTGGAGTTGCTCGAACCACAGGAGCGCGCCCGCATCAAGGGCCTGATTGTCAATAAATTTCGCGGCGATGTGGATATTTTAAGGCCGGGGCTGGAGCTCATGGAGCAGCGCCTGCACATTCCGTTTGTCGGTGTTGTACCGTATCTGTATCTTGATCTGGATGACGAGGACAGCCTGTCCGAGCGGCTGCATGCTGACCGGCAGGCAGCACTCATCGATATCGCGGTCATCCGCGTGCCGCGCATTTCCAATTTTACTGATTTTGCTCCGCTCGAGCGCATGCCGGGCGTGTCGGTGCGCTATGTCTCGCGCGCACAGGAACTGAAAAATCCCGATCTGATTGTGCTCCCGGGCAGCAAAAATACGATGGATGACCTCAAATGGATGCGGCAGAACGGCATTGAGGCGGAGATCAGGAAGCATGCCGCGGCGGGCAATCCTGTGTTCGGCGTATGCGGAGGATATCAGATGATGGGCCTGACACTGGCCGACCCGGACGGCGTCGAGGCAGGCGGCACGATGGATGGTATGGGACTGCTGCCGACACATACGGTATTCTGTGCGGACAAGGCGACGACGCAGGTGCACGGTACATTTGAAGCTGTGGACGGTGTGCTGTCCGGCCTGTCCGGTACGGCGTTCGACGGCTATGAAATCCACATGGGTGAGACGACGTATGAACCGGGTGCCAGACCGCTGACGCATCTCACGCGCGGCGAAACGCCGGTCGCAGACGGCGCGCAGAACGGTGTCTGCTGCGGCACATATGTGCACGGCATCTTCGACCGCGAGGCGGTCAGCGAAGCACTGGTTTCCGCACTGCTCGCGCGCCGGGGATTGTCAGATGCGGATATACGCGGTTTTGATACCGAGGCATACAAGCAGCAGCAGTATGACGCGCTCGCGGATGCGGTGCGCGGTGCGCTGGATATGCAGGCGGTTTACCGTATTTTGAATGGAGAATGAGATGGAACAGGGTTTACTTCATATTTACTGCGGCGACGGCAAGGGCAAGACGACCTGTGCCTTCGGCCTGGCGCTGCGCTGCGCGGGCTGCGGGTATGCGGTGCGCATTGCGCAGTTTTTGAAGAGCGGTGAGACCGGCGAGGTGTGCGCAATACAGAACATTCCAAATGTGGAGCTGCTGCGCGCCAAGCAGGGCACAAAATTCACATTTCAGATGAATGCGGAGGAGCGCGCACAGGCTGCGCGCGACCACACGGCGCTGCTCGATCAGGCATTTGCACAGACGGAGCACCTGCGGCTGCTGGTGCTGGATGAGATCATGGCGGCATGCAGCACGGGTATGGTGAACGAGGAGCATCTGATCGACCTGCTGCTTCACCGGCCGCAGGGACTGGAGGTCGTGATGACCGGACGAAACCCGTCTGACCGCCTGCTGGAGCTGGCGGGTTATGTAACAGAGATGCGCAAAATCAAGCATCCGTATGAACAGGGCATCGCGGCGCGCCGCGGGATAGAAAGGTGACAGATATGAGCAAGATGGAATATGTAAAACCGGCAGATATTGAAAAGCGCAGCTTTGCCATTATCACGGAGGAGCTGGGGGACCGCACGTTTCCGCCGGACATTGCACCGGTGGTCAAGCGCGTGATCCACACCTCCGCCGATTTTGAATATGCGGACAATCTGGTGTTTTCCGAGGGTGCCGTTGCGCGCGCACGCAAGGCAATTGAGGCCGGCGCGCACATCGTCACCGACACCAATATGGTTAAAGCGGGCATCAACAAAAAGATTCTGGCACAGTTCGGCGGTGAGGTGCACTGCTTTGTCGCGGACGAGGACGTCGCGGCAGAGGCAAAGGCACGCGGCGTGACGCGCTCCACCGTGTCAATGGAACGCGCCGCCGGGCTGGATGTACCGCTGATTTTTGCGATTGGAAATGCGCCGACCGCGCTGGTTGAAATCCGCCGCCTGGTCGATGCGGGGACACTGTCGCCGGAACTGGTGATTGGTGTGCCGGTCGGTTTTGTCAATGTGGTTGAATCGAAAGAGCTGATTCAGGAATCCGGTGTGCCGTATATCGTGGCGCGCGGGCGCAAGGGCGGCAGCAATGTCGCAGCAGCGATTGTCAACGCGCTGCTGTACCAGCTGGTGCGCCGCGAAGGATTTTAAACACATTACAGACCTACCAGCAGGAAAACGCCCGCGAGGATGAGCAGATCGCGGTCGATATTGCCATCGTCGTCTTTTAACAGGAACAGCAGAATGAGCAGGACGAGCAGGGTGTTGTCATCCAGCAGCCTGCCGAGCCCACCCTCTCCGCCGCCAAGCAGATGACTCAGAGAAGACAGCAGCCCCCCCCGCTGCTGTCTTTTTGTTTGCAGTCGCTGCGGTCATCCCGGCGGGGCGCACAGTCGCAGTCGCGGTGCGGCTCCTGCTTTTGCGGCTCATGCGGGCAGGTGTTTTGCAGGTAACGGTTGTACACAGGTCAGACCTCCCTCTGGTACAGCTGTGGCAGAAGCTGTCCTGCGGCGGCCTGTGTCATGCGCGCGGCGGACAGAATGTGTTCGGCGCGGTCGATCTGTGCGCAGGTCTGCGCCGAGAGAAATGGCCGGAGTGCGTCGAGCAGCTGAGTGCGCTCCGGACAGACCGGGCGGCGGCTGCTCTGGGCGATGGCGGAAATTGCGGGCAGTGCCCGAAGCATGAAGTCAGCAGTCGGATCATCCCCGCCTGCGGCGGGAAGCTCTGCCTGTGCCGGCGGCTCCGATTGCTCCGGCTGCTCCGGCACAGGCGGCGTATCACCCGATGCGCCTGTGCTGCCCATCAGCTGGGATGCAATGCCCGCCAGCTTTTGCATGGTTTCCGGGTCATTCAGCAGGGAGGCGAGCATATCGGAGGATTCCATGGCTCACCGCCCCATCAGTTTCGCAATCTGTGCGGCAAGCCGTGCACCTTCCGGTGTGCGCAGCAGCTCCTGTACGGACTGCTTTGCGCCTTCCAGATTGCCCGCCTGTGCCATGCGGGCGGCGTTTTCCAGCGAGCTGCTGTGACCCTCCAGAATCTTTTGGGCGGCCCGCCGTCCCTCCGGTGTGTTCAGCGCGTCGCGCATACGTCCGGCAGCCTGTGCCGCGTCGGGATTTCCGGTTTCGCGCGAGATGCGACGCATCAGTTCTTCCATATCGCGTTGCTGCATGAGAATAGCCTCCTGTATCTGCGTGTGCTGCGGCCACTGCCGCAGCCGTGTTCATTGCAGTATACGCCATAGCTGCGTCAATTGTTCTTTGACTTTCAGAAAAAAATAGTGTATATTCATTGATAGCATATCTGAGAATGGTTCATATCGTAAAAATGCCATATGGACGGTTCTCAGATATACTGCGTACATGACAGGGGTGTGGAAGGAGGTATTATGATGAAACTGATCGTTTTTTCCGATTCCCACCGCCGGAATAGTTCGGACATGCTTGTTATTATCGACGAGGAAAAGCCGGACGCAGTATTGCATCTGGGCGACGTGGTCGACGATGCAGACGATATTCGTTCGGTATATCCGGATCTGAAGGTGTATAACGTCCGGGGCAATAACGATTATGGCTGGCGCGCACAGGACGTGCAGGATAATCTGATTGTCTGCGCGGGACAGGTGAAGCTGTTCCTGACGCACGGGCATCTGTACGGTGTGCGCCGCAATACAAAGGCGTTGGCAGCTGCTGCGCGCAGACATGACTGCCAGATGGCGCTGTATGGACATACACATGAAGCGGAAATTGATCGGGATGGGGGCATTCTGATCGCCAATCCGGGCAGCATCAGCCTGCCATATGTTGCTGCACCGCCGTCTTATCTGCGGCTGGTGATCGAGGAAACGGACATTCAGCCGGAGATCATCTATCTGGATCAGAAACGCTGAATGCCGCAGAACAACACAGGAGAAGGGATCGAGAGATATGTTACTGGCGATTGACGTTGGCAACACCAACACAGTTTTTGGTATTTATCGCGGGGAGGAGCTGATTGGCAGCTTCCGTCTGTCCACAACGGCGGAACGCACGTCGGATGAGATCGGCATGAAAATTCATCTGTATTACAGCTTTCTCAAGCTGGATACAAGGGACACCGATGCGGTTATCATTGCGTCGGTTGTGCCGCCGGTCATGTATACGCTGATTAACGCAATTCGCAAATATATCGGCGTGCAGCCGCTGATTGTCGGAAAGGACATCGACACGGGACTGGTCAACTGCTATGACAATCCGAAGGAGGTCGGCATTGACCGCCTGGTCAACGCGGTGTCCGCCGTGAAAAAATATGGAAGCCCGCTGATTATCATCGACATCGGCACGGCGACAACGTTTGATGTCATCGACGAGGACGGTGCCTATCGCGGCGGCGCGATTTATCCGGGCATCAAGGTTTCCATGGAGGCGCTGTTTCAGAAGGCGTCCAAGCTGCCGCGTGTCGATATCGTGCGTCCGGACAAGGCCATTGGCACGAATACCGTCATGAGCATGCAGTCGGGTGCTGTGCGCGGCTATGCGGGCGCAATTCAGGGCATTGTCGGCGAGATGCAGGAGGAAATGGGCTGCAAATGCAACGTTGTTGCAACCGGCGGCATGGGTCGTATGATGGCGCAGTACTGCGATATCATCACGCATGTCGATGCAAACCTGACACTCGAGGGTCTGCTGATGATTTATCAGGCCAATAAAGAAAAATTTGACGCAGTGGAGCCGCTCGGCACACTCTGCGTTTCCGCAGACGAGGAAATAGAAACACGGCTGTGAGGACAGAAAAACAGGGGCAGATGCATTGCATCCGCCCCTGTTTCTGTGTGCGCCTATTGCCTGAAATCGAACAGCTTGTCGGGGGAAATGTCCAGAACGGCGCAGATAGAAAAGATGACGTCGAGTGAAACGGCGCACTCAGCGGTTTCAATCCGGCTCATATGGGTGCGGCTGATGCCGACCCGCTCTGCCAGCCTGATCTGTGACATACCGCACTGTTTGCGATAATATGCAATGTTCAGACCGAGCTGCTGATACTTTTGCTGATGCTGTTTGTCCAAATTCACCACTCCCAGCATAGTTTACGCGATAATTGGAGCACGTACGACAACGCGGTAAATTATTTCTGAAACGTGTCAGGTTACATGCTGTGCGTTTTGCAGCGCTGCGGGGGTGCGGGTACAGGGATTTTGTCCGGATTTTGACCCGGTCAGAAACAAAAGCTGCAATCCTATGGGAAAATCTGCATGTATCGATTTTGGCTATAGATATAGGTGTGAAAAAAACGCCGGATTCACGGCAATGTGAATGACGGCGTTTTTTTCGATGGTCAGGTGGTTTCGCTGCCGGTTTTGCAGATTTCACGCAGACAGCATTTGTCACACATCGGCTTGCGCGCGGTGCAAACAGCGCGCCCATGCAGCACGAGACGGTGACAGAAGTCGTTGGACGCGGCGGGCGGAACAATGGGACGCAGCGCGCGTTCCAGTCTGCCCGGTTCCTTGATGCCGTCCACCAGCCCGATGCGGTTGGACAGGCGGATGCAATGGGTATCTGCAACGATTGCGGGCTTTCCGTACAGATCGCCGAGGATGAGGTTGGCAGTCTTGCGTCCGACGCCGGGAATTTTGAGCAGTTCCTCCATGGTGCCGGGCACTTTGCCGTCGTGGTGCTCAAGCAGATACTGGGCAGCTGCGTGCAGGTCGCGTGCTTTGGTTTTGCCGAGGCCGCACGGGCGGATGATGGCTTCAATTTCGTCCGGAGTTGCGGCGGCGAAGGATTCCAGCGAAGGGAAGCGGGTGTACAGCTCCTTTGTTACAATGTTGACGCGCGCATCCGTGCACTGGGCGGACAGGCGCGTGGCGAACAGCAGTTCATAATCTTTTTTGTATTGCAGGGCGCAGATTGCGTCCGGATATTCCTGTTCGAGCAGGCGGACGGCAGCTTCGGCGCGTTCGGTTGGCGTCAGCATAAATGGTCTCCTTTATCAGATCGAATTTGGTCAGTGGGTCAAATATAGCCCGGAACATATGTATTGTATCACAAATTCTGCACAAAAAATCGACAACTTTACGAAAATTTTACTGCATTAAAGGGAAAAACTGCTCAAAGGGGAAATGTGCCTTGCAAAAAGAAGAATTTCCTGTTTTAATAGAAGAAGAAAAACTGATTCAAGCCCGATTTTTATGGAGGAGTATTCAGCATGTCCGAAGCCAAGAGAATTGAAGAAAATATTGCGTTTGTCACCAGCATGGATCCTGAGCTGGGTGCAGCAATCCGCAAGGAATATGACCGTCAGTGCCGCAACATCGAGCTGATTGCGTCGGAAAACATCGTTTCCCCGACCGTCATGGCAGCGATGGGTACCGTTCTTACCAACAAGTATGCCGAAGGCTATCCGGGAAAGCGCTACTATGGCGGCTGTGAGTGCGTTGATATTGCCGAGAATCTGGCAATCGAGCGCGTTTGCAAGCTGTTTGGCGCAAAGTTTGCCAATGTACAGCCGCATTCCGGCGCACAGGCAAACATGGCCGTTTATCAGGCACTGTGCAAGCCGGGCGACACCGTTCTGGGCATGTCGCTGGACAACGGCGGCCATCTGACCCATGGTTCTCCGGTCAACCAGTCCGGCCTGCTGTACAACATCGTAGCATATGGCGTTGATGACAACGGCTACATCGATTACGATGCCCTGCGCGCACAGGGCAAAGGGAGTCAAGCCGAAGATGATTATTGCAGGCGCTTCCGCATATCCGCGTGAAATTCGTTTCGATATCTTTGCGGACATCGCAAAGGAAGTCGGCGCATATCTGTTTGTCGATATGGCACACATTGCTGGTCTGGTTGCAGCAGGTCTGCACATGAATCCGCTGGAATATGCCGACGTTGTCACCACGACGACTCATAAGACCCTGCGCGGCCCGCGCGGCGGCTGCATCCTGACCAACAACGAGGATCTGGCGAAGAAGTTCAACAAGGCAATCTTCCCGGGTACTCAGGGCGGCCCGCTCATGCATGTCATCGCTGCCAAGGCTGTCTGCTTCGGCGAGGCACTCAAGCCGGAGTTCAAGGAATATCAGACCCAGGTTGCCAAGAATGCAAAGGCACTCGCAGAAGGCCTGATGAAGCGCGGCATCAACCTCGTTTCCGGCGGCACGGATAACCATCTGATGCTGGTTGACCTGCGCGGTACCGATGTCACCGGTAAGGAACTTCAGAACCGTCTGGATGAGGTCTATATCACCGCAAATAAGAACACCGTTCCGAATGAACCGCTCAGCCCGTTCGTCACCTCCGGCGTCCGTCTGGGCACCCCGGCTGTCACAACCCGCGGTTTCAAGGAAGCGGAGATGGACAAGATTGCACAGTTTATCACTTGGGCAATCACTGATTTTGACGCAAAGGCAGACGAAATCCGTGCCGGTGTCGGCGAGATCTGCAAGCAGTTCCCGCTGTACTGATTTGTTTGGAAGACAATATGAAATTTCAGCCTCTGGCCGACCGTATCCGCCCAACCACACTGGCGGATGTGGTTGGCCAGCCGCATATTCTGGGAGAATCCGGCCTGCTGCGCCGGATCATCGAGAGCGGCAGCATTCCGAATATGATTTTTTACGGGCCGTCGGGTGTGGGTAAGACGACGGTCGCATCGATCATTGCCGGACAGACGGAGCGAAAGCTGTACCGGCTCAATGCCACCACGGCGTCCATTTCCGATATCCGGCAGATTTTTGACGAGCTGGGCACGATGCTTGCGCCCAACGGCGCGCTCATCTATCTGGACGAAATCCAGTATTTTAATAAAAAACAGCAGCAGTCACTGCTGGAATTTATCGAGGATGGACGGATTACCCTGATCGCCTCTACGACAGAAAACCCGTATTTCTATGTGTACAGTGCAATTCTCAGCCGGTGCACGGTGTTTGAATTCCGTCCGGTCGGGGCGGAGGAGGTTGAGCCCGCAGTGCGCCGGGCGTTTTCACTGGCAGACCCTTCCCTGTCTGTCTCAGATGAAGTGTGTGCACACATTGCTTCCTCCTGTGGCGGCGATGTGCGCAAGGCGATGAATGCCGTTGAGCTGCTGGCACAGGCGGCACGCGGCGGTACGGTTACGCTGGCGGATGCCGAACAGGCGGCACAGCGCTCCGCGATGCGCTATGACCGCGACGGCGACCAGCATTATGACATTCTGTCCGGCCTGCAAAAATCTATCCGCGGCTCTGATCCGGATGCAGCGGTGCACTATCTGGCCCGGCTGCTCGAGGCGGGCGATCTGATTTCCGCCTGCCGCCGCCTGCTGGTCATTGCAGCGGAGGATGTCGGACTGGCATATCCACAGGCGATTTCCATCGTTAAGGCGTGCGTGGATACGGCAACACAGCTCGGTTTGCCGGAGGCGCGCATTCCGCTCGCAGATGCGGCAATTTTACTTGCGACTGCGCCTAAGTCAAACAGCGGCATCCGCGCGATTGACGCGGCCATGCAGGATGTCCGTGATGGCAAGGCGGGCGAGGTGCCCGACTATCTTAAGGACAGCCATTATTCCGGTGCGGGCAGGCTTGGACATGGGCTGGCCTATCGATTCCCACACGACTATCCGAACCACTGGGTCGGGCAGCAGTACCTGCCGGACACGCTGCGCGGCACACACTATTATGACTACGGCGAGAACAAGACGGAACAGCGTGCGAAAGCATACTGGGATGCCGTCAAAGGACGGATATAAGCGTCACCGACAATGGACTAGATCAAAGCATCTGGCTGTGCAATGCAGCCAGGTGTTTTTGATTTTTTTGGAAATATATGAACGCGGACAGCCGAATTGCTGAAACGGGGTTGCAATTTGGGAACTATAGTGTTAAAATTTACAACAGAACGCAAAATAAACGGCGTTTCTTGGGTAAAATGCGCAGATACTGCATGGTTTTGGTACAAAGCAGAACGGAGGTACATATGAAACGAATATTCAGACAGATCGGTGCAGCAGTGCTGACCGGAGCGATGCTGTGCGGCATGAGCGCAGGCGCCTTTGCAGCAGGAGATGTAGCAAAAATCAATTCGACCGGATACAGGACGCTGAACAAGGCGCTTGAAGCGGTCAAAAACGGACAGACCATCGTACTGCTGCAAAATGTCTCCAGTAGTACCGAGTCGTATTGGGGCGGGGAAGGAAAAGGTGTTGCTTACATCCACGAGAGCGCATCTGCCAAATCGTTTACCATCGACCTGAACGGAAAAAAGATCACTGCTTCCGGCAATGCAGATGATGCCCTGCTGATTGCTGCGGACGAAGGCGCAGGAAACCTGTCAGTCACGCTGAAAAACGGCACGATTTCTGCCAGCGGCACAGAGGTGGACAGCATCTGTGTGATGGATCTCGATTCTTCTACGCCGACGACGGTCACGCTGCGCAATATGACTGTTTCGGCAGACGGCGAGGCAGGCATCAACTGCTTCGGCGCAAATCTGGATGTACAGGCGAATGTCACCGGCGTTGGTGATGCGATTTATGCCGAGGATTCGACGATTAACCTGCTCGCCGGCAGTTTTAACGCGACCGGAACCGACAGCGATGATGGCGTGATTGCTTCGTATCAGTGGATTGACGATGATAATATAGAACTGGACATGTCGCGTGTCACGACAGCGGGTGAACCGGCAGTTGTCCGCCCGGCAGACTGGAAGACCACCCTGCCGATGAGCCTGTCGGTTACAAATTTCCAGGATGTCCAGCCGGGTGCGGATGGCAAGAATCCGTGGTATTACGATTATGTCTATGAGATGGCAAACCGGGGCGTCGTCAGCGGCGACGGTAATGTCTGGACATTCAGCCCGGCCAAAAACGTTACCCGCGAGCAGTTTGCAGTTATGCTGGCCAGTGCGGCAGGTGCTGACCTGAGTGCGTATGAAAACAAAAAGACATTCAGCGATGTCACGCATGCGTGGTCTGTACGCCAGATCGAATGGGCATATGATAACGGCATTGTCAGCGGTACCGGAAACGGAAAGTTCGCGCCGACGGCGTCAATTACCCGTCAGGAAGTTTGTGTCATGCTGTATAAGTATCAGGCAAATATCCTGAACATTGAGCCGAGACAGGTCGTTGAGGTTCCTGTCTATCCCGACGGCGATCAGGTTGCAACCTGGGCGGAGACTGCCGTACAGACCATGCTTATGGAGGGCATTATCTCTGGCAGCAAGGACAAGGATACCGTCAAGCTCCTGCCGAAGGGCAATGCAACCCGTGCACAAATCTGCACGATGCTGAGCGCAATGTTTAAATTTGCAGCACAGAGCTGATATGGAATTTCAAAACCGTCGGTCTCGGCCGACGGTTTTGTTTTGACAAAAAGGTAACAAAACGTTTACAAAACGGTAAAAATCTGTTACAATATTGGAAAGGATTCCCTGTGGGGGATGAAAAACAACAATGTCAGGAGGTATCTTTGAAAATGCGGAACAAAATAACAAAACGGCTGGGGAGCCTGTTTTTGTCGGCGGCGCTGCTTCTGCCCGCAGCGGCAGGCGCGTTTGCAGTGGAGCCGCAGGCACAGATTGGGACGACCCAATACACCACGCTGTGGGAAGCGCTGGAGAAAGTACAGGACGGACAGACCATTGAAATCCTGCGTGATATTTCCAACGAGGAGCTCACGCTGTTTTGCAGCTGTGAAGCATCGTTCAACATTACCATTGATCTGAACGATCACACCATTTATGAATCGACCACAAATTCGCCGGGATTTTCCTATATCGCGGGCGGTGGATCGGTTGCGCCAAAGGTCACCATCCGTGACGGCACAATCCGATGCACTTCAAAGGCGACGGTCGGCTCGCCGTATGCGAGCGGTATCTGGGTGGAATCGATGGATCGCACCTGTCGGCCGGTACTTGTGCTGGACAACATGACGATTTCATCGGCGAACGATGCGGGCGTCAACTGCATTGATGCGCAGGTCAATGTCATGGGTGCGGCAATCAGTGCCTATGATGACGCGATTTACGCGCAGGATGGGCCGGTGTACATTCAGGCGGGTAATTTCTATACGCCGAACGACGTGAGCAAAAACGGCGCACTTGTTGCCAAAAATAAGGCGACGATCTCTATGACTGCGCAGGACGGCATTATTCGCCCGGAAAACTGGCAGCAGCAGAAGAGCACGCTGGTGCGCGCCATCTGGTTCAAGGATGTGCGTCCGTACGACTGGTTCTATGACAAGGTCTATGACATGACCCGCCGTGGCCTCATCAGTGGTAAGAACAGCTGGACGTTCGGTTCGCTGGACAGCATTACCCGTGCGGAAGCGGTTACGCTGCTTGCGGCGGCATCCGGACAGGATGTCAGCAAATATTCTGCAAGCGCAATGTTCTATGATGTCGATCCGAACTCTTGGTACAATCATTACATTGGCTGGGCGGTGTCGAATGGCATTGCCAACGGCTATGGCTATGGTGCATTCGGCCCGAATGATACCATTACCCGCGAACAGCTGGCGGTCATGCTGTACAGCTATCAGAACAAGATCATGAAGAAGGATGTTGTCGAAACGGTCACACCGTCGGAAATGCCGGATGCGGATCAGATATCCGATTGGGCACAGACTGCGATGGATGCTATGATGCGTGAAGGCATTATCAGCGGTGATCTGGGGCAGGACGATGTTGTCCGGATCAATCCGCAGGCGGAGGCAACCCGCGCGCAGGCGGCCTGCATGCTGTATCAGCTGCTTGCCCTTGCATAACCTGAAAAAAAGAAAATGTGCGTTTCCAGCCGGAAGCGCACATTTTTTATCTGTCGGGATTATTTCTGTTCGGTCATCGCTGAAATAATCTGTGCGCGCACGCGCTCTGGCAGTTCGCGCACCTCCTGGCGGCTCATGCCTGCCGTCGGAATCGGTTCGTGGATGGTCACACGAACCTGTCCCGGATGGATGCGTCCATGTTCTTCGAGCAGGTGATAGGTGCCTTCAATCGTAACCGGAACAATCGGAACCTTTGCACTCGTCGCAATGCGGAAGGCACCGCCCTTGAATTCCTTCACCGGGCCACCCTTGCTGCGTGTGCCCTCCGGGAAGATGGTCATAGAATTGCCTGCCTTGACCAGTTTGGTGCCGTCCATCAGCGCGCGCACCGCCTGTTTCTCGTCGTCGCGGTCGAGAAATACGCACTGGAGCAGATTCATCCAGCCGTGAATGCCCGGGACCTTGGCGAGCGACTGCTTTGCCATCAGCGCATGCGGCTTGCCGACCTGAGTCAGTACAACCGGAATGTCAAAGTCACTCTGGTGGTTTGAGACAAAGACAGCAGTCTCGTCGGGGATATTTTCCTTTCCAATGACTTCCACTTTGCCGCCCGCCAGCCACAGCAGGCGCGATGCCCAGTTGGTCACCATTTTTTCAATGGTAGGCTGAACCTGTGCGCGCTGTCCCTTTTTTATCTTGTGGTTGCAGTACAGCCAGACCGGCGATACAACCGCGAGATACAGGAAAAAATAAATAAACCAGATTATTGTGCGAAGCATATGATGTCTCCTCTCTTTACGCTTCCGCGGCCTGCCGGATGACGGCGTATTTCTCGCACAGGGCATCCAGCTTTACCGCACAGTTGGCAGGAGAGGTGGATGGCAGTACCTGAACGGGTACACCGCACTGCGGCAGGCAATATTTTTTATAGAGTGCGCCTGCCTTTTGTCCCGTGGCGAAAATCGCCCGGATTGGCGCGGCGCGTAAAATTACATTCATATCGTTGGGCACGGGATTGCGGATGGAGGAATCGGATGCGCCCTCAATTTCACAGCTCGCGAGTACATCCCACAGTGCGATGTGCCGCCGGGTCAGAAAATCCTGCTGGGCTGTGATATTACCGATCAGCGGCGGCTCACCGTACAGTGCCGGCAGCACGCGCCAGAAACGGTTTTGCGGATGGGCGTAATAAAATCCTGCCTCGCGCGATTTGGGGGAGGGCATGGTGCCCAGCACCAGCACGCGCGACTGCGTGTCGTACCACGGGCCAAATTCATGTGTTACCAGCATGGTCAGGTCTCCTAAAAAGATGTTTTGTGTTTGAGCACGGATTCCATCGCCGCGAGATCACGTTCGCTGACCATGGTCGCCAGCGTATCGCCTGCTTTGAGCCGCAGCTTGCCGCGCGGAATCAGCTCATTTGCGCCGCGCGTGACGGATACTACAAGGCATTCGGACGGCAGACCGAGATCCTGAATCATGCAGTTGTCCGCTTCGCTGCCTTCTTCAATGATGGATGTAATAATGGATTTTTTATTGCCTGCGCCCTTGACAATGACCTTACCCTTCTGACCTTCCAGAAAGCGCTCGGTTAAGCTCTCAAAGAACGGTTTGCTTCCGAGCGTTTCCGCGACCACATACGCCACAAGTGCCGCGGTGGACAGCGACAGCAGATGGGAAAAGCTGCCGGTCAGCTCTGAAATCAGTACAATACCGGTAACCGGTGCGCGGACAATTGCTGCGAAAAATGCTGCCATTGCAATGATGACGAGATTCGTCGAAAAGTCGCGGTCAAAGCCGAACCAGTCCACAACAGCAGAGCCATATGCGCCGCCGATGAACGCGCCGAGCGTCAGCAGTGGCACCAGCGTGCCACCCGGTGCGGACGAACCGAAGCTGACAGCGGTAAACAGGAATTTTGCCACGATGATGGTCAGGAGCAGACCGAGATTCGGATGCTCCGCGTACAGCATCGCTACCATATGATGGCCGCCGCCCAACAGCTCCGGCATGACGAAGCCAAGCACACCGGCGATGAGAAACGGAATTGCAATACGGCAGACCTGCGGCAGAAAGCCCAGCTTTTTATATAATGTCTGTGCGCCGAGCATGCCTGCGTTGTGCACCGCGCCGAGCACGCCGCACAGTACACCCAGAATTACGATATATGCATACCCGTGCAGCGGGATCATGCCGATGAATTGGAACGAAAAGACCGGTTCCATGCCGAATATGCCGTTTGAGATATAATCCGCAATGAGGGAAGCCGCCATGCAGGACAGCAGCACCATCGCGGAAAAGTTTTTATGAATTTCCTCCAGTGCGAACATCACGCCGGCCAGCGGCGCATTGAATGCGGCGGAAAGTCCCGCCGACGCGCCGCAGGTGATGAGGAAATGCTCTTCCAGCCGGAAACGCTTCAGCCAGCGGGAAACACCTTTGCCTGCCATGCCGCCGAGCTGGATGGATGGGCCTTCGCGTCCGAGTGAGAGTCCGCCGACGATACACAGAAATCCGGCTGCGATCTTGCCGAGGATGACCCGCCACCAGCGTGGGCGGATATAGCCCAGCAGCTCTGCTTCCACCTGCGGGATACCGGAGCCCGAGATCATCGGCTCCCATTTCAGCAGCGCGGTCACCAGAACTGCCAGCACAATCAGGATGCCAAACCAACATGCCATGCGCAGCGGATGCCCGCTGCACAGCCCAAGGGCCGCATTGCGGATATCATCTGCGCGATCCAGCACATACCGGTACAGTGATGTGACCAGACCCGAAACGATGCCGACCAGCAGTCCCTCGAAGACGAGCAGTGTGCGCAGGGAGCTGTACCGGCTGACCATCTGCCCTGCTTTCATTTCCCGAGTTCTTTTCATTTTGTAAACTCCCTTTTCAGGATTTGAAAAACTGTGCCCGTACCCGCACGGACATTTCACTGCCCAGGCACAATTCGACACACTTTTACGCTATTTATTTTAATACGTTGTTCACAAAATGTATACAGAATAGTTTCACGAACTTTCTGTACATTTTGAAGCAAATGAGGTATAATACATAAAAATCAGGAGGTGCTTTTCATGAATCCAAGCTATGATCCTCAAACCTTTCAGGTGAAAAGCGATTCCATTTCATCCTATACAGCCAAAACCTTCGGGTGGATGTTCCTTGGACTGATGACGACCTTTGCTGCTTCGCTGGCAATTTATTTCACCGGTGCCATTTATTATCTTTACAATGGCATCCTGCCGTATGTCCTGCTGATCGCGGAGCTCGGTGTCGTGATCTATCTGTCCGCCCGTCTGCATAAAATGAGCATTGGAATGGCACGCGGGCTGTTTTTTGTCTATGCGTTGCTCAACGCGGTGACATTCAGTTCGATCTTCGCCATCTATTCCGTCTCATCGCTCGTCTTTGTCTTCGGCATGACGGCACTGTATTTCGGCGTCATGGCACTGTACGGTATGGTCACAAAGACTGACCTGTCCCGCATTCGTCCGGTCCTTCTGTTCGGATTGATTACACTGCTCGTGCTTGCGCTGCTGTCTGTGTTCATTCCCGGCATGGAAACCGGCATGTGTCTCATCGGCGTTGTGATTTTCGTCGCGTTTACCGCGTATGATACGCAGATGATCCGCCGCAACTACATGGCATTCCAGAGCAGCCCGGAACTGCTGCAAAAGGCATCTGTTATCTCTGCCCTTCAGCTGTATCTGGATTTCATCAATCTGTTCCTGTATCTGATCCGTCTGTTCGGCAAGCGGGACTGAAAAAACAAATTGTTTTCCGGCAGGACGGCGCAAGCCGTCTTGCTTTTTTTATGCCGTCTGTGTTACACTGGCAGCAGGAAAGGATGTGACAGAAAATGATTACACACATCGTTATGTGGAAATTCAAGGCAGGCGAAGAGGAAAACATGCACAAATTCCTCGACGGGCTGAAGGCGCTGGACGGTGTTATCCCGCAGATTCGCGGCATGCAAGTGCGCGTCAGCTGCAACGAGGCGAATGCTTATGACGCCGTGCTCATCTCGAAGTTCGATTCGCTGGAGGATCTGGATCTTTATAAAAACGATCCGCGTCATGTCGCGGTGTCGCAGCTGTGCAAATCCATCCGCGAGACGCGCGCCGCGATTGATTTTGAAGAATAATATCGGAATGCCGCTGTTTTATACAGCGGTATCTTTCTTTTCTGTTCAAAATCATGTACAATGATAGCAAGACCAACAAGGAGGTTTTTGACTATGTCCATACAGGAACTGTGTACCGTCCGGGAACGACAGGCGCTGAACAGCACGATGTTCGCGCTGACGATGGAAGCGCCGCGCATCAGCGCGGCAGCGCAGCCCGGACAGTTTGTTCATATTACATGCGGGGAAGCGAACCTGCTGCGCCGCCCGATTTCTATCTGCCAGGCGCAAGACGGCCTGCTGAAAATTGTCTTTGTCGTCAAGGGAGAAGGCACAAAATGGCTGTCTGAACGCAAAGCGGGCGATGTGCTCGATATTCTCGGCCCACAGGGTCACGGCTTTGACATGGATGCGCTCGGCGCACACCCGGTGTTTATCGGCGGCGGCATCGGTGTCCCGCCCATGCTGCTGACCATGCAGACGGCACGCGCAAACGGCGCACAGCCGTCCGCGATCCTTGGTTTCCGCAATCGCGATGCGGTCATTCTGGAGGAGGATTTCCAGGCACTCGGCACGACCTATGTCGCAACCGATGACGGCTCCTATGGCATCCACGGCTTTGTATCCGACGTGTTGGGGGCACATATTGAGGAATACACATCGGTCGGCTGTTGTGGTCCGAAGCCGATGCTCCGCGCACTCGCATCCATCGCGGAGGAGGCCGGCATTCCGTGCCAGGTCTCAATGGAGGAGCGCATGGGCTGCGGCATCGGTGCCTGCCTCGTCTGTGCCTGCGCACTCAAGGCAAAGGACGGCGAAACCCGCTATGGGCATGTCTGCAAGGACGGCCCGGTTTTTGACTCGAAGGAGGTGGAGTGGTAATGGCTGATCTTCGCGTGAATTTCTGTGGGGTAGAGCTGAAAAACCCCGTCACGACCGCGTCGGGCACGTTCGGCTTCGGTCACGAGTACGGTGAATTTTATGATCTGGGCGAGCTGGGCGGCATTGGTGTCAAGGGCCTGACGCCGGAGGAACGGCTCGGCAACCCGGCACCGCGCATTGCGGAAACTCCGATGGGTATCCTCAACTGTGTCGGTCTGCAAAATCCGGGCGTTGACCGGTTTATTGCTGAGCAGATTCCGTTCCTGCGCCAGTATGATACGCGTATTATTGCAAATGTCTCCGGCACCTCCGTCGAGGAATACGCTGGAATTGTTGAAAAAATTTCCGATGCCGATGTGGATTTGATCGAGATGAATATCTCCTGCCCGAACGTCAAGTGTGGTGGACTGACCTTTGGCACACAGCCCAAGATGGTCGAGGAGGTTGTTTCTGCGGCGAAAAAGGTCGCAAAGAAACCGTTGATTGTCAAGCTGTCCCCAAATGTCACGGATATCGCGGAAATTGCCCGCGCGGCAGTCTCCGCAGGTGCGGATGCGCTGTCCCTCATCAATACGCTGCTCGGCATGCGCATTGATGTCGAAAGTCGCCGCCCGATCCTGTCCAATATCATGGGTGGACTGTCCGGCCCGGCTGTATTCCCGGTTGCTGTTCGCATGGTCTATCAGGTGCATCAGGCCGTCGACGTGCCGATCATCGGCATGGGCGGCATCCGTTCCGGCCGCGATATTGTCGAAATGATGCTCGCAGGCGCTTCGGCGGTTGCCATCGGCACTGCATGCTTTGCCGACCCGATGGCGCCGGTCAAGGCGCTGCATGAGCTGGAGCAGTTCCTCGATGACCACGGCATTGCATCCGTCACCGAACTGACAGGAGCGGTGCAGATATGAGTACAACCATTTATCTCGTCCGTCACGCCGAGGCGGAGGGAAACATCGGCCGCCGCTGTCACGGACAGTATGACAGCCTGCTGACCAGACGTGGTCTGGAACAGGCAAAGGTTGTCGGCGAGCGATTTCGAAAGGAACCGATTGATGCGGTGTACTCCAGTGACCTGTGGCGCGCTCGCCATACCGCGCTGGCCATCGCGGAACCGCATGGGCTCCCGGTCATTGAGCGCAAGGCACTGCGCGAGATTGACATGGGTGAATGGGAGGACAAGGCATGGGCAGAGCTGCCGGTTGTTCAGCCGGAGCTGTATGATACGTGGTGCAACCGCCCGTGGCTGTGCCGTGCGCCCGGCGGTGAGACCATCATGGAATCCGGTGTACGCGCGCTGGAGGAAATGCGCCGCATTGCGCGCGATGAGGACGGCAAAACGGTCGTCGTTGTCAGCCATGGTTCTGCCATCCGCGGCATCCTGACGCGCGCGCTCGGCCTGCGCGACGATGAGATGATGCAGGTCGGCTGGGGAGATAATACCTGCGTGGCAAAGATGATTTTCCACGACGACGGATCGATTGAAATCCCATACCGCAACGACAATTCGCATCTGCCGAAGGAGCTTTCCACGTTTTATTCGCTCAAGTGGAGCGACAGCGTGGATGTGCCTGCGTCGCCGCAGATGTGGTTCCGCCCGGTTAACTGGGACGATGCGGCAGATAAGGCGATGGCGCTGGACCTGTTCCACCAGATTTACTGGCCGACCTACGGAAAAGACACCTATACCGACGCGCAGATTGAAGCACGGCTGCGCGGCTTCCAGTCGGTCACGCCGGATGCAGTTTCGTTTGGCATGGTTGACCGCGAAATCGGCGGTATTATTGCGATCAATACGCTGGAAAACCGTGACACGGAGATCGGTGAAATGGGCGGAACCTGCATTCTGGAAAAATTCCGCGGCTTTGGTTTTGGCCCGCAGCTGATCGGAAACGCCGTCAGCGTCTACCGCCGCATGGGGAAAAAGGTGCTCCAGGCGACCCCCGCCAAGCACAATCCCGGCGCGGTAAAATTTTATCAGCGCAACGGGTTTGATCCGGTGGGTGAATATACCGATGAATGCGGCGAATTTTTCATCTTACAGCGCAATATTGAAGTAAAATAAGCAGTAGGCTGCATAAAAAATACCGCAGGATTTCCTGCGGTATTTTGACGTTTCGAGGGAGGGGAAATGCCGTTCAGCTGTTTTGCATCTGCCCGGCGGCGACGGCGCGCTGTGCCAGCTGAGCTTCGAGCCAGCGGCTGATGTCACCGTATACCTCTTCCTTGTTCAGTTCATTCAGAATCTCGTGCCGGGCATCTTTGTAGAAAATCATATCGACATTGCGGCAGCCCGCTGCGCGGTAGCTGGAGGCGAGGCGCTTGACGCCTGTGCCGTAGCTTCCGACCGGGTCGGCGTCGCCCGCAAGAAACAACAGCGGAAGGCTGTTTGAAGTTTCCCGCATGCAGTTCAGACGGCTGCTGTTCTGCATCAGATAACACAGGTCGCGGAAGCCGGAGGCGGTAAAAATATAGTTGCATTTCGCGTCCGACTGAAACAGGGAGACAACCGCGCGGTCGCGTGTCAGCCAGTCAAACGGAGACTGGCAGTCCTGAATGCGTGTGGTGTAATGCTTGAATATCAGGCTGTTGAGCATGCTGCTGCGGTACATCGGCCCGTGTGATCGGATGACGGAATTGGCGAGATGGATGCCGATACCGGCTGCGGCGTTGGGGGCGGGACAGCCGCTCAGGATGCAGCCATCCAGATCACCGTCCGTGCAGCGTGCGAGATACAGGCGTACAATCATGGAGCCCATGGAATGCCCGAACAGGAAATACGGAAGCTCCGGCCAGCGGTTTTGCATTTTCTCTTTTAGTGTGGCGATGTCATCCACCAGCACGCGCCATCCGTTGTGCTGTCCGAAAAAGCCGAGTGCGCCGGAGGGGGGGACGGAAGAACCATGGCCGAGATGGTCATTGCCGCAGACAATGAAGCCGAGCGAGCACAGGTATTTTGCAAAGGATGTATATCGTGTGAAATATTCACACATGCCGTGGGAAATCTGCACGATGCCGCGAGGCTCTACATCGACCGGGCGCAGGATGTAATAGGAAATCGTTGCGCCGGAGCATGCACTCGGGTATGTGCTCTGTGTGCAGCGGATATTCATGCAGGCTTCCTCCTTTCGTTGTGTTATTATATCGCTAACGTATTGTATTCATATGATATCATACTCTCGACCAAATGAACGGGAGAAAGACAAAAGTTTACAAACGGTTTAAAATATAATTAGAAGGTGGAAAGGGGGATGCGTTGGGGGGTTGCACATGCTGCCGGGGACAGGTATAATAACAGATAGAAAAAGGGCGCCGCAGGCGTAAAAAAGATGGGAAGGAGAAGGATTGTATGGATAACAACATGGAAGAGCTGGACGGTGTCATGACGCTTATCAATGAAGAAGGCGAAGAGGTAGAATACGAATTTATCGACTCCATCACATATGAAAATGCGGAATATATCGTTCTGTTGCCGGTGGAACAGGAGGACTGTGAGCCGCCCGAGGACGGCTACGAGGCAGTTATCCTTGCGGTCGAGTCCGACGGCGATATGGAGAACTATGTGGCGGTCGATGACGAGGATATCCTCTCCGCGGTCTATGAGATTTTCAAGGAACGCTTTGCCGATCAGCTGGATTTTGCGGACTGATTTTGTACACAGAAAGACCTTTCACGGACATGTGCCGCGAAAGGTCTTTTTTTCTTCCAGGATCGATTGTATTTGCCGGGCACGGTCAGATGCCCTCCGGTTTTGTGTTGACAACATTCCAGTCGACCGGTTCGATGCCGTGGTCATACAGAAACTGGTTTGCCTGTGAAAAATGCCCGCAGCCGAAAAAGCCGCGGTGTGCCGACAGCGGCGAGGGATGCGCGCATTCGAGAATCAGATGCTGCGGCCGGGTAATCAGCTCCTTCTTTTTGCGTGCATTGGCGCCCCAGAGCAGGAAGACCATCGGCGTCTCACGTTCACCGAGCAGGGAGATAATGCGGTCGGTCAGAATCTCCCAGCCCTTGTCCTTGTGGGAATTTGGCTGGCCCTCGCGTACAGTCAGTACCGTGTTCATCAATAGCACGCCTTCGCGTGCCCATGGCACGAGACAGCCGGACTGCGGCGGGAAGATGCCAATGTCGTCGTGCAGCTCCTTGAAGATATTTTGCAGCGAAGGCGGCATAGGTACGCCGGGGCGGACAGAGAAACACATGCCGTGCGCCTGTCCTTCACCGTGGTACGGGTCCTGTCCGAGAATGACGATTTTGACATCCGAGTAGGACGTGTATTTGAGTGCGTTGAAAATATCCTTCATCGGCGGATAGACGCGCGCCGTGCGGTATTCCTGCTTCAGAAATTCGCGCAGCTGCAAATAATAGTCCTTTTCAAATTCATCTGCAAGCAGCGCGTCCCATTCATTTCCGATATTGACCATTGCTTCGGGTTCCTTTCATTTTTGGATGATCTTAGTATACCATGATCCGAACCGAAAAAAAACTGTAACCGATTTGTAGTTGTATTTGCTGACGGGATACAGTACACTATGCGTACTAAGAGTAATAGTACACTTATGAATCGATTCCTTGGTAATTGCGTTCCGCTATCGAAATTCAGAGAAAAGGAGGAAAAACGATGATACATCTGGACCTGCACGATCCACGGCCGATGTACGAGCAGGTGGTCGATCAGATGGAAATGCTCGCGGTGCGCGGCGTGCTGGAGGCGGATTCCAAGCTGCCCAGTGTGCGCCAGATGGCGATGGAGCTTTCCCTCAATCCGAACACCGTGCAGAAGGCGTACAGCGAGCTGCTGAGCCGTGGCGTGATTTATTCCGTGCGAGGAAAGGGAAATTTTGTATCGAGTGACTGTTCGCGCATCCGGCAGGAGAAGCTGGAGGAGATACGCAGTGCCATTGGCAGGCTGCTGGAGCAGGCACGTGAACTGGGGGCAACCACACAGCAGCGGAATGAGCTGCTGCGGTCATTTATGGAGGTGGAACAAGTATGATTCGGGCACAGGCTGTGCACAAGAGCTTTGGCAGTACGCCGGCGCTCGACTCCGTGACGGCGGAAATACGTACCGGCTCGATTTATGGGCTGATCGGTTCCAATGGTGCGGGCAAATCGACCTTTCTGCGCATTCTGGCAGGCATTTTGCGGCCGGACAGCGGATCGGTGACGATAGACGACCAGCCGGTTTTTGAAAATCCTGAAATCAAAAGCCGATGCTTTATGATTTCAGATGAACCATATTTTTTCTCGGGCTGCACGCCGCGGGATTTAAAAGAATATTACAAGACGATTTATCCGCATTTTGACGAGGCGCGCTTCCGCAGCCTGATGAACAATTTCGGGTTGGATGAACGGCGCAAGATCCGCACGTTCTCGAAGGGCATGAAAAAACAGGTGTCGGTCATCTGCGCGGTGTCCTCTGGCGCGGATTACTTATTCTGTGACGAGACCTTTGACGGGCTTGATCCGGTCGCGAGGCAGGCAGTCAAGTCGTTGTTTGCGGGCGATGTCGCGGAATTCTGTGCAACACCGGTCATCGCTTCACACAACCTGCGCGAGCTGGAGGATTTCTGCGACTGCATTGGGCTGCTGCATCGCGGCGGTATTCTGTTTTCGCGCGATCTGGACGACATGAAGCTGAATATCCAGAAAATCCAGCTGATTCCCGGCGACATCCCGGCACCTGAAATCCTGCGCGATCTGGATGTGATGGATACACAGCGCAGCGGACGCATGTTGACGGTCACGGTGCGCGGCAACCGTGCGGAAACCGAAGCGCGTCTGCGTGCAGCGAATCCGCTGTATTTTGAGCTTCTTCCGCTGTCGCTGGAAGAAATCTTTATTGCTGAAACGGAGGTGAACGGCTATGACGCGAGAAAGCTCATCGTTTAAGTTCCATACCCTGCTGTCCAACTGCTGCCGCAGGCAGGCGGCGCTGTTCACGCTGTCACTGGTTTCCATGCTTGCCGTTCTGCCGGTCGGCATGATTCTCACCATTCAGTCATTGCTGCGGTATGCCTGGGACAGGAGCGACCCCGATTCCTGGAGTAACATGGTGGACACTGTTCGCAGTGGACTGATGGCACAGGAGCTGGCGAATGTGGTGCTGATGACGCTGGCGGTTGTCGCAGGCATTGCGATGTTCCGCTATCTGCATTCGCGCAGCCAGACGGATTTCTTCGGCGCGCTGCCGGTTCGTCGCGGACAGATTTTTGCCGTCCGCGCGCTCACTGGTGCTTTGTCAGTCCTTCCGGCGTATTTGCTCAGCGTCGTGCTTACCTGCGGCGTATGTGTCGCCTACGGTTTTGCGGACGCCATCGACGGAACACAGCTGGCGTATTCGATTCTGACGCATGTTGCGGGCTTCCTGTTCATTTATGTCGTCAGTATTCTGGCGGCAATCCTTTGCGGGCACACATTGGTGTCGCTGCTCGTGTGCGGCTGGCTGCAATTTGGGCTGTTCTTCGGTGTTTATGGTGTGAGCTGCCTGTTGAATATCCTGTATCCGGCGCGTGTACCCGCGCAGCCGGACGGCGAGCTGTGGCTGTCGCCTCCGGTGGCGCTGTTCCGCATGACGACGGCGCTCAGCCAGCTGTGGACAGACCAGACGGATTATGCCATGCAGTGTGTGCTGCCCGCACTGGGCTGCCTGATTGCGACGGCTCTGATTCTCGCGCTGGTGCTATGTCCTGTGCCGCATCCGCAAGAGTGAACATGCGGGACTTTCCATCGCGTTCCCCGTCATTGAGCTGCCGTTCAAGCTGTATATGGTCAGCGTCGTCGGCATCGTGTGCGGACTGGTCTTTCAGGCTACGACCTGCGACTGGACGACGATGTTCCTTGGCATTGCCATCGGTGTGGCGGTTGCAGCGTGTGTGGTGGAGATTGTGTACGATCAGGATTTTCACAGCCTGTTCCGTCGCTGGAAGAGCACACTGATATTCGGTGCGGCGGCGGCGATTGTACTCGCCTGCATGGCGATGGATGTCACGCACTGGAACAGCACGCTGCCTGACCGGGAGGACATTGTCGGCGCGGATCTGTCGGCAGATGATCCGTCCTGGAGCTGCGGTACAGATTATGAAAACGGTTGCAGGGTGTACACCAGCTTCTCCATTCTGGGTGTCCCGGTGGAACGGGAAGAGGAATCGGAAGAAGCAATTCCAAGCCTGCTGGAGGAACCGGAAAACATAGATGCGATTTATGCTTCGGCATCCATGGGCGCACAGGCGATGCAGGGGGATCGCAGTACCGTCATGGATGGAACGTGGAGCTATGACGTCACATTCCAGTTAAAAAACGGAAAGATTTTCCGTCGCAATTATTACATGCCGTGTGAAACCGACCAGATTGCAGAGAACAGCACGAAAGTACGCTTTTCTCAGGAATATCTGAATGCACGTACAGCAATTGCACGGGCGGAAAAGAGAAAGCATCAGATTACCTTCCTGATGGTCGGCAACTATGTTGATGTTGGCGATATCAATTCGACGGGCAGCGGAAAAAAGATCAGCAACCAGAGCACGATCATCGACATTCTGGAAACACTGAAAGCGGAGTCCCTGTCCATCACACAGGAATATGCCGAAGCGCATGCACCCGTTGCGATCCTGCGTGCTGCTACACAGGATCTGATCGACCAGTGGGAAGGCGTCAATATAGACCTCTGGGACTGGTCTACCGATCAGGATGGTATATACGACATCCCGGTGTATGAATGCGAAACACGGACGCTGGCGCAGCTCAGGCTGTACGCGAAAGGCTTTGCCCCCGGCTTTGGAGATCAGAAGGTCACAAGTGTTGTTTCGACCGTTTACGACGACGACGGTACAGAGCATGAGACCGTCTATACTGAGCCGGATCAGATTGCCGAATGGAGCAAAAAACTCGTGCCCAGTTCGTTTGATTCGGTCATCGATCCGATTTACGGTCTGGATTATGAAAGCTATGTTGTAAAGCTGGCGGACGGCACAAGCGTTCAGTGCACCGCACATCAGGAGTCCGGCGCGGAGCGTGAGGGCGATGCTGCCAGCAGCACCGGAGTCGGCATCATCGGCGGAACGGATGGCCCGACCGCTGTCATAGTGACAACTTCCTTTGGTTCGCCCAAAGCAATCGTGGCAATTATCCTGCTCACGGTGGGCATCATCGCGGCTGTTGCGGCAGCCTGGCTGATTCACCGGCGCAGAAAACGGCAATAACACTGTGTAGTCAGAAACGACGGCAGCACCTGTGCATACGCGCAGGTGCTGCCTGCTGTCTGCGGAAAATCAGGGCGGAATACGGTTTATTTCCAGAGAAAACCGGAGAAAATGACACAATTGTTTGGTACAACACTTTACAAATAGTTATAAAACCAGTATACTATAAATACCAGACGCAGCCCTGCACGGCAGTGGTATGCGTGTATGCTTTTGAGAGATGGAGCAAACATCAATGGCAAGTGACTTTTCCCGTACTTTGGCGCTGCTGCGCCGCGAAAAGAGAATAAGCCAGCGGACAGCCGCCGGAGACCTTCAGGTTTCACAGGCCCTGCTCAGCCACTATGAGAATGGTTTGCGTGAACCAGGTCTCAGCTTTGTTGTACGCGCAGCTGATTACTATGGCGTCTCCTGCGATTACCTGCTGGGGCGTAGTATGTCGCGCGACGGCGGCACGGCACTCGCACCCACTCCGGCGGAGGCCGGGGAGGACGAGGCGGACAGCGCAGTGCTCAACAAGAAGCTGGTTGCGGATTCCGCATGCGTCCTGCTGGATGCCGCGGCAAAATCCGGCTCACAGCAGCTGGTGGACGAGCTGACGACCTATCTTTCAACAGTGGAGTACAAGCTGTTCCGCTATCTGTATGCGGCGGACAAGTCCAACCCATCGGAAGCCTTCCGCACCGATGAGGATCGCTTTGACGCGCTGTGTGATGCACGCATGAAGCTGACCGAACTGCGCATCCGTTGCGCGGCGAACGGCGGCGGTGCGCTTGGCCTGAAGCAGGAGGATGCGGAGCTTCCTGATCTGTCGCTGGCGGCACTGCCGGATGATTATCCCGGTCGCGCGGAGTCACTGTTGCATGTCCTGCAAAGCGTTTCTGATTCCATTGAAGAGTTCGATCAGACCACTCGAAAAAAGAAGTGAGTCGAATGAAAAAAGTTTTTCAAAAATTTTTGAAAAAAGTGTTGACAGATCGAATGCTTCATGATAATATATAACACGTCGCTGAGAGAACACAGCGGACGACAAAGGCGCGGCACGCTGGTGTAGCTCAGTTGGTAGAGCAGCTGATTTGTAATCAGCAGGTCGGGGGTTCGAGTCCGTCCACCAGCTCCACTTTCTGCGATCAAGTGAATATGGGAGGTTTCCCGAGTGGCCAAAGGGGGCAGACTGTAAATCTGTTGTCAACGACTTCGGTGGTTCGAATCCACCACCTCCCACCAAGCTTTCAAAGCCCGAATCGTAAAGATTCGGGCTTTTTTCTGTACTTTTTTCGGTTGTGAAAAATTTTGAGCTAACTATCTATTGGCTGTTGTTGCCTGCTTTTGGCTCTCTTTTGTCGTGGTTTTTGTCGTGGTTGGCAGCTTCGATTTCTGTGCGCATAGCGTCAATATCTGCATGTACATATGTGCCTGCCGTGACGTTGATGTCCTTATGACCCAGGATCTGCTGGATCGTGTAAATGTCCACCCCGTGACGGCGAAGGAACGAACCGTAGGTGTGCCGCAGCTCGTGCGAGGTGCATTGCAGTTCCGGCGGGAGACCTCGCATAAATTTCTCTAGTATATCGGTCCACTTGTCAGGCCTGCGAAAATCTCCAGTGCGGGAAGGGAATATCCAGATTGATTTCTTCGGCTGCTGCCGGAGTACGTCCAAGGCTTTTCCGTTCAGCGGGATCGTGCGATAGGACTGGAATTTTGGGGGATTGACGCTGCATTTCCCTCCGCTCTCTGCAATCGCACGGTTCACGGTCAACGTCTTTTCCCTTAGGTTGATATCTGTCCACTGCAGGCCGCACAGTTCCCCTCGACGCAGACCGGTATTCAGCAGCAGGATGATCTCCGGGCGCTTGCCTTCGGCATATTGCTCCAGAAGATCTATTTGCTCGTCCGTCAGAGCCTTCTTGTCGTGTTTTATCTGCTTGCTGGTATACTTGATGTGCTTGACGGGGTTGCGCTCGCACAGGTCATTCTCAATGGCCGTATCAAAGATTGCCGACAACATAAAACGGTTTTTGTTCAAGAAGGACTGCGATTTGTTTGCCTTGATGGAAAAGTATTTTTGGACGTCGGCCTGCGTGATGTCACGCAGCTGTCTGCGACCGAAGTAGGGGATCATATGATTGTAGACATACGCTTCGTAGGTCGACCGATATGTTGCGTCGGATACAAATGGCTGTTTGTATACCTCAAGCCATGTTTCGGCCCATTCCGAAAACAGGGCGGATTTACGCACAGGATCGCCCAGATTTGATTTTTCTTTTGCCATCGACTGTTTATATTCCTCGGCCCTTCTTTTTGCGTCAGCGACGCTCTTCGCGGAGTAAAAAGATTTTCGGATAGGCTTTCCGTTGCGATCACGTCCTATTGTGACCTTGATCTCGAACGTGCCATCCGCTCGTTTTTGTCGTTTTCTTGCCATGGTTTATTTCACCTTCCAATTGGAACAAATGTTCGATTGCACGGGTAAAGATTTGCCGCCCCGCAGGGCGGCGAGCACTTCTTGAGTTGTAACGAATCAGTTTTCCTTCACTTCATATGTAGCTGCTTTATAGGTGACTATCTGTCCGTCCGGTTCATCGGAATCGTACTGAACAACTTCAACGTCATGCTGACCAACGGAAAGTGCATTCCCTGAGAGGTCGAGAGAGATCTGGCTTTCTCCAAGCTGCTCTTTTGTGTTCAGCATGCCATCCACATAGATGTAGGAGAGATGTGCGCCGTCGAAATCTATGGTATCCAATCCGATCTGAATCAGGATATCTTCATCTGACACAAACAGAACAGGAACAACATCGTCTTCGGATGTGCCGGATGCTGTGGAAATATACATTGTACCAGCACCGGTGTCAGCATAATCACCTTCCGGAAGATCCCTTTTGGAAACCGTTTCCGATGCATCCTGCTGCGAGCTGCTGGTTGCTGCTGATCCGGCGTTGTTATCAGGCTGTTCAGTTTTGCCTGCACTGGATCCGCTGCAGGCCGACAACATGGATATTGCCATCAGCGAGGCTACGGCAATTACAAAAAATCGTTTCGTCATTTCAGATTCCCCCAATATTCAAATTAAATAGTTTTATTCTTTCCGTAAAAAATTCTGCCCTTCCTGAGGTTTTGGCGATATTGGCAGCCGCCCTTAAGTTCCGGATCAGGCTGAATGCATTTCAGATTATCGCTACACTGTAAATAACGCGAGCAACATCCGAATTGTTCAGAGCTGTCAAGCCAACATTTCTCGTATACGTCAACAAGTGCATCTTGGAATTGTGTGATGTCAACCTTTGACAGCTCTATTCGTTTCCACGGCGTCGTAGCCATTTTCTGTAGATCAAGCGAAGAAAAACGTCGCTGAATTGCAGATGCAATATATAGATAGACCGTTTGTTTTCCTTTCACTGAAAAGCACGGCTTATCAAACATTGTGATTGCTGCATCAGTATCTCTGTTTTTATAACCTTTCACGCAGATTTTTGATACATCATATCCCTCGTCTGCCTGAAGAATTAACTTTTTAATTTTCTCGCAGAGAAGCTGTGCTTCGGTTTCGTTTTCATCTTCATCGGCGGAATCATAGGTATCCCAGAAATCAAGCTCATTTACAATCATGATGCGGTTGCCTGCTTTTCGCAGGGATACGGCTTTTTCAACTTTTCGGCCATAGCAATTAAACATCCAACATGGATTGCCTTCATTGCCGACGATCAGAAAATCAGTTTTCTTTGTGACGTTATTGTTGAAATGACCACCGCGTTCTGTAATCATTTCTGCGATTTCATCTCGTTTTGCACGAGATGATGTGCCGGTGAAACAAAACGTCTTGCCTTTGATTGATATTTCTGGTTCACGAGCGCAGATTCCATCAACTGCATATTTCTCCTGAAGGTGTTCAATTTCAACCTGAGAAATATTCATGGAGTTTCTGGTATCTACGAAGTTTCCAAGCAGAGCTTTTAAGCGAAGAGTTTCTTCTTCACTTACAGACCAATCTTCCAGCACCTCGCAAACAACACAGTATATTTCATCGTATGGATATGTACCAGTGAGGTTTTTGCGATCCTTGAGCCAGTGGTATAAATTTTTCACCTCATGGTCGTTAATCACGTTATCTGACAGAATGCCATGAATTATTCCGTGCAGTTCCTGAATATCATGCGTTTCAATATTCTGAGAATCTAAATTATCAGCATACTGCTCACAGTATCCGAGAATGTTCCCGTATGTTTCACGAGACAATTCGCCATTCGCAAGAATTTCTTCGACATAGGGGATAATTTTATTAAAAGGTGGCTGCTTGATATAATCCCGTTGTAAATTACACCAGTTTGCCAGCTCGCTGATTTCCTGAATGTTAATGCTTTTATCGAAAGCTATTCCGGTAATAATTCCATGAAGTGTATTCAGCGCTTTCTGTAGTTCTGCTTTTGTGCAAAACATGCGGTAATCTTCTAGTTCTTTCATATCTTCCCCCGATTCGTGTCCAATTTGGACACGTTTTTTATTTAGAATCTATTTTTACCTCGCAGCTCCACAACCTTGCCAAGGATCTGCACGGGTAATTCTACAATTTCTCGGTTTGAGTAAAATATCGTATCAAATGCAGGATTGTTCGGGATCAGCGCAATTCCGTCCTCGCTTTTTTTGATCCTTTTCACGGTGGCTTCGTATCCGTTGACTAATACAATGGCCGTGTCTCCGCTATCGACATCCTCCTGCTTGCGCACGATAATAACGTCGCCCTCTAGGATGCGCGGTTCCATCGACTGTCCACGGACGCGCAGGCCAAAGTGCTCGCCGGTTGCCGCCATCTCCGGAGAAATTTCCTCCCAGTCGAGGATCTCTTCGATAGCATCAAACGGGATGCCTGCCTGAACCCTACCAAGTACAGGGATTTTGATCCCCTTACGCTTAGGGGTAGGCTTAGGTTCTTGACCCAATAGAAAATCCGTAGATACATCAAAGATACCCGCAATTTTAACTAGGGTATCATTGTCAGGCTGGCTTTCATCTATTTCCCACATTGAAATAGTACTTCTCGAAACTCCGAGCATTTCTGCAAGCCTAGCTTGGGTAATTTTTTTGTTTTTTCGCAACTCTTTTAATATTTTCATACAATCACCATAATTGAATTATACGTCAATAATCTTGACATTTCAATTGGCCCATAGAAAAATAATGCCATTTATATTGACATTATGTGAATGGAGTGTTATCATAATGCCAAGGAAATTGGCAAAAGGAGGTGAGAGGATGCTTAAAATAGGAGCTGCTCGGAAAGAAGCTGGAATTACACAGCTGGAATTGTCAAAAATCTTGAACATTTCTAGGTCAACAATATCCATGTGGGAATCTGGAGCATCCAATCCTACTGTCGAGATGTTGCCAGACATAGCGAGGGCGCTTCATTGTACTATCGACGAATTGTTCCCCTGATTTCAGAATAGCCGATTTTTGTTGTGAATACCATGCACGCCGGATACCGTTTTTTCGCGGCGAACCGGTAATAAAAATACCGCCTGGAGGCGGTAGGAGGTGACGCTATATGCAGAATATATATCAGTCAGCCCGGATGGCTGCCGGACTGACGCAGGAAAAAGCAGCGGAGCTGCTGAACATAAGCGTGGAGTCCATCCGGGCTTACGAAACCGACAAGCGCGTTCCGCCAAATCAGATCGTCAGCGATATGACGGATATTTATCAGACTCCGCATCTCGCGTTGCAGCATCTGCGGCAGGATCCACTGGCGCGAAACTGGCTGCCGGATACGCAACATCGCACGCTGGAGCAGGCGACAATACGTCTGTATCGCCAAATCAGGGAATTTGCCCTGAATCATCGGACGGACGAGCTGATCGACATCGCCGAAGACGGCGTAATTGACGAGAACGAGCGCCCGAAATTTGACAAGATTATGACGGAGCTGGAAGAGATCGTGAACACGGTGTATTCTCTCCGGATAGATGGATGCTGAAAGGAGGACGACTTCCGTGAACGAAACCATTGCAAAGCTGGAGGAGATCTGCCAGAAATATCCGCAGTCAATTCCTGTTGCGGTTGCAGCGGAATTCGAAGGGATTGATCCGGAAACGCTGCGGACAGCACTGAAAAACAAGACGTGTCCGTTCGGGTACATATCGAACCCAGGATACCGGGCGAAGTTTGTGATCCCAACGCTGACGTTCTACATGTTCCACACATGCGGTCGGGTGTTCGACACCGGCGCGGTTGTTTGAGGTGGCACATGGATTGGAGCTACGGGAGAAAATGCATCGGATTGCAATGGCATGTGCGTCTGCGGCAAATATGTCTGCGTCAGGTCGTTGCCACGATGCGCCGAACCACATTGAACTGGAACGCCAGCGGCGTTTAATGGCAAAGAAAAGCGCCCAGCGGGACTGCCATCCGACCGAGCGCAAAACACTAAATACACCATTATTATGAGGAATGAGAAAGGAAATGTCAACATGCATTCGCAGTCTGTATGCAATGAGGATTGCTTCCACTGCCCGTATCCGGATTGTGTACGGGATGATCTCACGGCAGCTACATACGCGGAATTGGCAACGCTTGAAAAGACTATCATCAATCCTCCGACATTGAAGCAGCAGAAGGTGGCTGCGTACAATCGTGCCTACCGTGAAGCCAACAAGGAGAAGGTGGCTGCGTACAATCGTGCCTACCGTGAAGCCAACAAGGAGAAGGTGGCAGCGTACAATCGCGCCTACTATGAAGCCAACAAGGAGAAGGTGGCAGCGTACAATCGCGCCTACTATGAAGCCAACAAGGAGAAGGTGGCAGCCCAGCAGCGTGCCTACCGTAAAGCCAACAAGGAGAAGGTGGCAGCCCGGCAGCGCGCCTACCGTAAAGCCAACAAGGAGAAGGTGGCAGCCCGGCAGCGCGCCTACCGTAAAGCCAACAAGGAGAAGGTGGCTGCGTACAATCGTGCCTACCGTGAAGCCAACAAGGAGAAGGTGGCTGCGTACAATCGTGCCTACCGTGAAGCCAACAAGGAGAAGGTGGCAGCCCAGCATCGCGCCTACTATGAAGCCAACAAGGAGAAGGTGGCCGCCCGGCATCGCGCTTACCGCGAAGCCAATCGCAGGAAAAGAAAAAAAGCGCCCAGCGGGACTGCCATCCCAGCAAGGCGCAAAGCAAATAATACATCTTTATAATAGCCGGAGAAGGAGGAGAAGTCAATGAAAGATTACTTTTTTCTCGATGGAGGAGTGTATGGTTCTGCCATGGACGAGATCAGCAGAAAATGCCCTGCTATGCTGCTCCCAGGTATATATTCTAAGAAGCAGAAGCAAAGATTAGAGAAAATCGCGAAGAAACATAGATGTTCTGTCCGCTGGGTAAAGGTTGGGTATGACGATGAAGATGACAATGAGTGTTATTGATCAGATTATACGGTGCGTGATTTGGACGGCTGTGGGCGTGATCCTCAGCTGCGAGATCCTCATGCACGTGATTTGAAAGGGGCTGTCACTATGTCGTCGAATTATTATGCCGGGGCTGTTGGGCAGCTCCGGCTCGAAAAGGATCGGATGGTCAACTACCTGATCGGCGGGGATATGAACTATTATTCCCGCGACGAAGTCAATCAGATAATTGGAGCCGGACGCGCAAGCGCGAATGTGCTCGCCCTCATGGGACTAATTGAAGACAATGAAATGCAGGCGATTTATCTTTTGATCGCTGAAGCAATGAAACAGATGGGTGTATGGGATGCAGTATTACTTTGAATCCGAAATTGCGGAGAAGTTTTCTGTTGAAGAAGCAATTTTTGTCCATAGCGTCCATTTTTGGTGCTGGAAAAACGAATGCAACGGCAAGAACTTTTCTGACGGGAGATATTGGACATACAACACTGCTAAAGCGTTGGCAAAGCTGTTCCCGTTCTGGTCTCCCAGCCAGATCAATCGCATCATTGAAAAATGCAAAAATGATGGATTGATTCTTGTAAAAATTGAGAACAAGAAATCTATGGACAGAACACGCAGTTTTGCAATTACCGATTTCGTAAAATCCATTTACCGAAATCGTGATATCGATTTACCGAATTCGGAAAATTCATCTGACGAAAACGGAAAATGTTATAAGGAACAGTTAGGGACACAGATAGGGACACAGATAAAAGCGGCAGAGCCATTGGATTGTCTGGATGCAGGGATCAGAAAACAAGCGCTTGCGTTTGTTGGGGATGACGATGATTTGCTGGAGGCATTGGACGGATTCTGCCAAATGCGCAAGAAGAAGCGTAATCCGATCACCACAGCCCGGGCGATGAAACTGACGTTGAACCGTCTGAACGAGTACAGCGGAGGAGATCGGCGCGTAATGGTACAGTTGCTGGACAACAGCACAGAACGTGGCTGGACATCTATCTATGAGCCCAAGAAGTCTTTCCTTGCTCCAGAACCAGAGAAAAAGAAACGAGGTGATTTGTTTTGAATCAGCAGATAAAACCACCGGAAGTTGGTGCTCAGGAAGCTGTACTGGGTGCAATGGTTATCGAACCGGCGCTTGTACCGGAAATCATGAGGAAAGTATCTGCCGAGGATTTTACAGATCCGACTTGCCGGAATGTATACGACGCAATTCGGAAATTGGCGATATCGTCACGGCCTGTTGATGCTGTCACGATTTTGGGACAACTGGGGCCAGAATATCGGTCATATATTTCCGGTCTTATGGACGTGACACCGACCACAGCTGGATGGGAAACGTATGCAGATCAGATGAAAACGGAGTCGCAGATCTTTCGTGCACGGAAGATATTTGGAAAAGGCATGTATGCGGCAACGAAAGAAGAAATGCAGCAGGCAATCAGCGATCTGGCTGGAATCTTCGTTAATGTCGGAAAGGCAGAAGCGATCCCACTGCACAAGGCGCTGTTGGACGCAACCAAAGAACTGGAGAAAGAACCGCATTACTTGAAATTTGGTATTGATGCCCTTGACGATGGGAGATTATTTGCCGAATATGGCGACATGATCATCATCGGTGCACGTCCCAGCGTTGGTAAAACAGATTTGGCATTACAGTTCGCAAGAGAAATGTCCATGAAGGACAAAGTTGGATTTTTCTCGCTGGAGACCGCTGTGCCGAAGCTGGCAACCCGGTGGCAATCTGCATCTGCGACAGTATACCTGGATCATTTAAAAACTCGAAAATTAACACAAGGAGAATACATAGCAATTGCGCACGCGAACAATCGAGACTCGAAATACTGTGATATGCACTTTGTATCAGCAGCTGGAATGACAACAGATGACGTGATCGATGTAAGCATTAAAAATCAGTTCAAAATTATTTTTATCGATTATTTGCAACTGATACAAGGAAAAGGAGAACGGGACGAAACTGTACGAATTTCCAATATTTCGATGGCACTCCACAGGTTTGCGCAGGGGACTGGAACCACAGTGATTGCGCTTTCGCAGTTGTCTCGCGCCGGAAAAAATGGTGCGGGCATGGAAACGCTACGCGGATCTGGTCAGATCGAACAAGATGCGGACATCGTGTTTATGCTGGAACTGAAAGATCCAGATGATCCGGATTCCATGCGAACCTTGTCCATCGAGAAGAACAAAGAGGGCAAGAGAGGGCACTGTATGCTGCGTTTCGACGGTGGTCATCAGCGATTTGAATATGTGCCGCCATATCGAAAGACTGAGAAATCAACGGAACGGCCGAAGAAAGCTACTGCGGAACAGATGAATATGTTTCCAGATCGACGGGACGCAATTTGAGGTGATGGAACATGAAATATAACTATTCGGACGAATTGAAGTCCGTGTTTAAGGCATTATCGAGAGTACGAAAAGCCAGAGGTTATGCAAAACTTGCGGATAGCGCTACCGATCCAATCCATGGGCCAGTTTTGCGTAATGCATATCTTGTTGGATTGAAGTGCGAACTTATCCTGTTACGTTCAGCTTTGGATAAATGGATTTCTGCCGGTGCACTAATGGAAAGGAAATCAAACGATGAAAACAATTAGTATTATCAATCTGAAGGGCGGCGTTGGCAAGACTACGACCGCAGTTAACCTGGCCTATGCGCTGGGCGAGGAGATGGGTTATCGTGTCCTGTTGATCGACAACGACAAGCAGGGCAATGCCAGCCAGCACTATGGCGTACATAGCTATGATGCCCCCAGCATTGCAGACATTTTCGAGGGGCGGGCGACGTGCCTGGGCGATGTCATCGAGCATACGGGGTATGACAATATCGACATGATTCCGGCAAACATGGACTTGCTGGATGCCAATGTGCATCTGATCTATGATGAAGTCCCGCGGCAGCAGATATTGCGGGATGCGCTTGGGGTGGTGCAGGATGATTACGATTTCTGTATCATCGACAACGCGCCGGACATCAATATGACGACGATCAACGCACTGGCCGCATCGGATTTTGTTGTCGTACCGGTCAACAGCGATGCCTATGCAACGGACGGCATTGACCGCATGATGGATATCATTGACGATGCGCGGAAGTTCAATCCTGATATTGCGCTTGCAGGATGCGTCTTATGCAAGTACCAAAACAATGCCGCAAATCAGCAGATGCTGCAGTTCCTGCAAAGCTATCCGCAGTATTGCGCTTTTGAAACTAAGATTCGGCTTACCCCGAAGGTGGACGAAAGCACATTCTACCGTGCGCCGGTCTTCGATTATTCGCCTCGATCGGCGGCGACGGCGGACTACCGGGAATTTGCTGTGGAATTGCTGGTGAGGATCGGAGCTGATGTAGATGGCTAAAAAAGACTTCATGGCGGCGTTTCTTCGGGAACGCGAACAGTCGGAAGCTGTGTCCAAATTGGACACAGTAAATGTTACGCCTCTTGCGACCAATATGATTGGAGAAAGCTCTGATAACTTCTATCATGTTGATGACATTGACGATCTTGTTGAATCTATCCGGGAACATGGTCTTTTACATCCGATTGTCACAAATAACGGTACTACTGTGATTTCCGGTCATCGGCGTTTGGCTGCGTATCGCCGCCTATTGGCCGAAACTGGCGATGAAAAGTATAAGATGATTCCATGTATTGTTCTTCATCCTGCCGATCCTATTGAATCGGAAATGATGATGATTGAAGCGAACAGCACCGCGCGTGTCCTGACACCATACGAATTGATGGAACAAGCAAAGCGGTATGATGCGTTGCTGGTCAAAGCGAAAGAACATGGATACGAATGCGAAGGGCGACGCCGCGACATTGTTGCCAAGATGATGAAAGTCGGCCCGGCAAAAGTGGGACGATATGCTGCCATTGACAAGCATCTGAATGAAAACTGGAAATTCTTGTTTCAGCAGGGTGAAATATCGGAATCTGTTGCCTATGAAATCTCCAAGATGGATATGCATACGCAGGAATCCATGCTGGATATATTTTTAGACGATGACGGGCATGTCAACGTAACGCTTGCAGATGTACAGCATATTGTTGAATACTTGCAGAAAGAAAAAGAAGAACCTGATCCGGAGCCGGAACTGGAACCACAGGTGCCAGAACCTGGAAAGCCTGTACAGCATGACCTTAAACCTACTTCCAACCTGAAAACAGAACATGAAGAAACACTTGATAAATGGCGTAAGTTGGCAGAGGAACAGGAAGCTGCCGAATCCCAAGAGCAGGAGCCTGAACAAAAACCTGTCAGCTGTGAAAAGTCTTTGGATCAACTGGACGGGCTTCTCGCAGGCGTTCCGCGTACAGATGAAAAATTTTCGCCATATGCCTGCATCGGTCAGAGGTTTAAGCAACTTAGGGAAGAGCGGGGCTTCACACGCAAGCAGATGGCAGATTTTCTCGGCTGGTACAATGGGACGTATTCCGCCGTAGAAAACGGAGATGCAACATCTATTGATCGGCTGTGCGAGGCTGCCAAGAAGCTGGGAGTATCACTTGATTGGTTGGTTGGTTTCAGCGACAACCGCACCGGCGGCATTTCCGTCCGGAATGGACGCGACCGTCTGACGCACGAACGATGCAGCGGCACGAAATCCGGATACTGGTCGCCAGCAAAGAAGGACGAGCTGATCGACCGGTTAGCTGAATATGAAAATGCGGAGGATGTCGATGAGAGAAAATTATTGCACATGGTACGAAAAGAAACTGAAGGACATATATGAATCTGACAGAACAGGACGCGGATCCGTACAACCCCGCAGGATTTGAGGAAGGAGGTTGCTGAATTGAAAGCGTGCCCGCACTGCGGATCCAATATCGGATTATACAGCAAAGAACTTGCTAGATATGACCAGTATTATAAATTTACGGGTGAGCCGGATGGATTTAGCGATTTATGTTCTATTGTCAAAAGGAAGACAACTCCGTTATATTGTTACGTTTGTGATAGGAAAGTTACTACGTGGGAAAAGCTGGTGGAGGACAGCAATGGGTAAAATTATCATTGCAATTATTATTGCTGTTCTCGTCATCGATGTCTTGATCGTGTATTCCTGCTGCGTTGTATCGGGCAGGGCGGACAGAGCAGCGATATCTTTGTGGGAGGATAAGTATGGACAAAAATAACGATGATATCGAAATTGATGACATCATACAGGCGCTGCGCCGTATGGCTACGGAAACCGGCAGCTTGAATTGTTTGGGCTGTGGGCATGAGCATAATTGCAGTTTACGCGGCTGTGCCGTATTGATGGAAGCGGCCGAAAAACTGGGACAGTTGAACACATTCGACCGCACGCATAGCTACACGATGCTAAAGCGGATCAATACGTTGGAAACAGAAAACGAACTGCTGCGCGGTGCACTGGCATCGTGCGGACAAGGAGGGAGTATATCGTGAAGATCGGGCAGATCATTAGGCTGCGCGTGAAGCCTGACGGCACGCGGGTTTATGGAAAAGTCGTTTTTGTTCACCCGCAAAAGCGATATATGACGGTGGAACGTGATGTCCCGTTTGGCGGGAAAATCCGGGAAACGGTTTACATGGGGCGGCGCAGAGGCCGCCGAGGAGAATAAATCAAGAAGTGGGGCGGCGCTGCGGCGTCGCCTTTACCATTTGGAGGGATTTGATGGAGAATAGACGCAGGGCACTGACCCGGCCGCAGCTGATGCAGCGCATCGGGCAACCGATTGAAATTATCGACCTTTGGTCGGGACGGAGATGGACGCAAGCATTTGACGGCGATCTGCGCGGGTATCATATCGCGTGGATTGCATTTGCGGTGTAGGAGGGGGAAGTCGATGAGAAAATGTCCGGTAAACTGCCCGATGTATAACTATGAGGAGCGCCGCTGCATGCAGTGCGGGCGGTACATACGGTTCTTGACGTCGTGCCCAGCGCGACGCATTGAGCAGCAGCTAGCAGAAAAATCCTTGACAAATCGAGAGAGGTAGCTGTATTATGGGAGGCAAAGGAATGGAGTATCAATGGGTATGTTGTCCGCAATGCGGAAAAAAGCTGATACGACGATATGCGGATACGCATGTGCAGTCCCTGCATTTGCACTGCAAGCATTGCAAGGTGGAATCCGTGTTTGATTTTTGATAGATGTTGAGCCTGAGCCTGTGAGCCTGAGCCGTATCTGATGCAATCTATGCGTCAGGTGCGGCTTTTTGTTTTTTGGAGGTGCGACAGTATGGGAACGTTGTGGGATTTGGCGCAGGAATATAGGGCGAATCAGTTGCCAATTGAACGTCGTTTGGAGGATCTTCGGACGGAACTGGCGCAGACCACATCGTTGGAGGCTAGCCGTCGTCTACGGCATAGAATCAATGTACTGGAGAAAATGTTGGCAGATTCCAGACGATATGTCTTTGAAATGGAGCACTATTACGATACCGAGGAGTAAACTATGGCGAAGCGAAAGAAGATGATCCGCGCTGGTCGGATGGTGTTGGGTATTATCTATACTGCACCGAATCCTCGCGATCCGGAACATGTCCGGGCAGCGAAATCAAAAGTTTCCACAGCTGCGCGCCAGCGGATGAACTTCAAATGTTCTTGTCGTAAATTAGAATTGCTTCTGGCTGCAAATTTTGATACCAGAGATATTGTATTGACACTTACATATCGGGATACTGATTTGCCAGCTGATAAAGCTGGAGCAGTGCGTCGCATCCGACGATTTGTGCGTCAGCTCCGAGAGGAACGTGCGAAGAACGGGCAATGCTTGAAATATATCTATGTCACAGAAAGCAAGCACGAGCATGGTCGTTGGCATCATCATATAGTGATCAATGGCACCGGTGCTGATATCGAAATCATCCGTCGATTGTGGAAGTGGGGTGACGATATCGATTTGGAACCGCTTGACATCTATGGATATGAAGGTCTTGCACAGTATCTAACAAAAGAGCCGAAGGATGGGCATAAAAAAGTCGGCGAGCGTATGTGGTCACAGTCGAAAGGCTTGGCGCGTCCGGAAGTTGAATCCGGATGGGCAAAAGATCATGAGACGTTGACGCCACCACCGGGCGTGATTGTTCTGGCGAACGAATCGCAGCAGAACGAGTTTGGCAGCTATGCGTATATCAAGTATCTTGTACCGGATTATAAGCCGCGCAAGGTCAGACCGAGCCGGAGAAAAAGAGAATAGCGTATATTTTTCTGACTTGAAACCATAGTATAACTTATTGTCGGGGATTTGAGAGCCGTTGACAATCTGGTGCAGATCGAGTATTATGGAGATCAGAGTTGAATAATTTCTTGAGCCTGAGCCTGCGAGCCTGAGCCATCACATCATCCGCACATTGCGTGCCGGTGGTGTGGTGGCTCTTTTTGTTTTTCCGGAGGTTTACGCATGGACATCAAGCATCTGGTTGACACGGGCCAGGAACTGCAATTTTACACATCGGCGCTATGGAAACGAGAGCGGGCCAAGGTTCTTGACTTGGATAAACACGAATGTCAGCTGTGCAAGCAACGTGGTAAATATACGCGTGCTGTGATAGTGCATCATGTCAAGCATCTGCGTGACCGACCAGATCTAGCGCTCTGTGTGTTTGATCCCGAGAGCGGCGAGCGACAGCTCGTTTCGTTGTGCCGGGCCTGTCACGAGGAGCAACATCCAGAGCGATTTAATCAGCATCAGCCGAAGAAACCGATCACGGAAGAACGATGGTAAGCCCCCGGTTGTTAAAAACGCGTTTTAAGCTGCGTTTTTTCTACTCGGTTGGGTGCTAGACTTTCGAGATTTCCTCTCGCGCACGCGAAGGGGGGTGGGGTGTATGACAGAAAAAACAAAAGATTTTACCAAGACAAAAAAATACAAATCTATCCGGCAGGATCTGCTTGACCAGCTGGAACGAAACGGCACATGCGGCGAACACTACACGGATCTGGTGCATGATTACATGGATTTGTGGGTTGAAAAGAAGCTGCTGTCCGAGGATATCCGAGTTCGTGGCGTGACAGTCACATACAACAACGGCGGCGGGCAGTCCGGTGTGAAGAAGAATGATTCCATTCAGGAGAAAATTCGAGTGTCACAGCAAATGCTCAACATCCTGAACGCCCTGGGTATCAAACCGGCACAGGAAGCGGATGACGATGACGAGTTGTAATGCAATAAATCCACATATCTTGCGGTACATTGAGGCCGTAGAGCAGGGCACCATCCGGAGCTGCGTTGAACAGCGTCAGTTGGTGTCGTATGTGCGTACGTGCTTTGAAACGGAGGATATCTACACAGATTCGGAACAGCTGGAGCATTACCTGCATCTTGCAACGTATTTCCCGTTCGAGACAGTTTTTCCATGGCAGGTATTCTTTGTCGGTTTACACTTGTGTACATACTGGCGGGAATCTGGAATGCCTCGCTGGCCGGATGCGCTCGCGCTGATCGGACGCGGTGCCGGCAAAGACGGCACAATCGCATGGATGTCTCTGTGCTTACTGTCGCCGTATAACGGGATTCGTGCGTATGACGTTGATATCTGCGCAAATAACGAGGATCAGGCGATGCGTCCGGTTGAAGATGTAATTGCAGCATTGGAAACTCCGAGTCAAGCGAAAAAACTGAAGAAGCATTTTTACTGGACAAAGGAGAAAGTTGTTGGGCTGAAGACCAAGTCCACGATGAAGGGGCGGACGAACAGCCCGAAAGGCAAGGACGGCCTTCGGAGCGGTATTTGTATCTTCAATGAGATCCACCAATATGAAAATTACAAAAATATTGATGTATTTACAACCGGATTGGGAAAGAAACAGCACCCGAGGCGCACGTATTTTTCGACCAATGGCGATGTACGGGATGGCCCGCTGGATGACCTGCTGAATACAGCAAAAGAAATTCTGGATGGTGCTGTGGATGATAATGGTTTTCTACCGTTCATCTGCAGGCTGGGCAGTAAGAAAGAGATTGACGACCCTAAAAACTGGGAGATGGCCAATCCATCCCTGCCGTTCTTGCCGGATTTACAGCAGGAAGTTCAGAAGGAGTATCGACAGTGGAAAAAGGCCCCGGATCAGCTGCCTGCGTTTCCGACAAAGCGCATGAATTTAACGCCGACTGCCGTAGAAATCGCTGTAACAGACTGGGAGAACATCAAGGCTACAAACAGGGAACTGCCGGACCTGACCGGATGGACCTGTGTATGTGGAATTGACTTTGCAAAGCTGCGTGACTGGGTATCGGTTAATCTGCATTTTCGCCGAGGCGAGGAACGCTTCGATATAAGCCATTCATGGGTGTGCGTTCAATCTCCGGATTTGTGGCGTATCCGTGCACCGTGGCAGAATTGGGCAGAAGTAACGGCAGTAGATAAGCCGGAAATACCGCCGAGTTTTGTTGCTGATTACATTGAACAGGCACAACAGAAGTATTTTGTGAAGAAGATTGCAATGGATAGCTATCGTTTCGCCCTGCTTGCACGAGAATTGCAGCGGATTGGTTACTCCACGGAATCAAAGACGATTCATTTGGTTCGCCCTTCTGACGTCATGAAGATTCAGCCGGTAATTGATTCTCTTTTCACAAATCAGCATTTCACATGGGGCGATTGTCCGCCGTTGCGATGGGCAACCAATAACACAAAGTTGGTTCGTTCCGGCAGAGCAGCGGGAACAGACACAGGCAATTTTTATTACGCAAAAATCGAGGCGAAGAGCCGAAAGACTGACCCGTTCATGGCACTGGTGGCTTCAATGGTAATAGAGGATGCGCTGGGGGCCGGCGTGAGCTATGACGAACTGCCTGATCTGGGTGTAATCACGGGATGAGCCTGCAAATAAAAAGTCAAGCCCCAAATGAGCTTGACGAGAGAAAAATTTGCAGATAGTAGGTGGAGAAAAAGGGCAACACAAAAAGGCCGCCGCAAAAGCGCCGACCTGAAAAGTCAGATGGCAGTTGGTTACTCCGTGCGCTGCAATCCTGTGGATTCCATGTCCACAGGCGGTAGATTCTCCAATGTGGCAAGATAGGCCATGACCTTGGCGTAATAGCGGCGCAGGAACTTGTTCCCTGCCGCCGTCATGTAGACGTAGTAGGGTTTGCCCTCGGCTCGTTTCTTGTCCAGGAACTGGAATACCGGCTCGTCCAGGGGTGCGCGTTGAAGGTAAACGGTCATAATGTTGAACAGCGTCTTACGCAGATATGGCGAGCCTCTCTTGGTGGTCTTGTTCCTGCATGAATGGTAGTCTCCGGATTCGTTGGGCGCGGGGTCAATACCTGCGAAAGCAACGAGGGACTGTTTACGCTGAAAACGGCGCACATCACCGATCTCCGCCATAAGCTGCGGTCCAAGGGATTCTCCGACGCCGTACATCTGCATGACAACAGGGTACTCCGGAAGCTGGGAGGCCAGCTTGTTCATCTCTGTGCGGTAGGTTTCCACGCTGCGGGAGATAGCCGTAAGCTGGTTGGCGGCCTCCTGAACGAGTGTTTTTGTGACGGAGGTCTTCTGCACCAGTACAACAGCAGACTTCGCCAGGGCGTATACCTCGGCTGCTTTCTCCATGCTGAACTGGTAGCGATGGCGCTTACACCACTTGCGGTAACGCTCCGTGAAAGCGTTCTGACTGCAGCCACGGACACAGTCAGCGTGCCAGAAGTCATGTGTGAATTCGACCCACTTTTGCGTACCATCGCTGCGCACAGGGCTGTCAAAGAGCTTGCGAATGCCCGGGAAGGATTGCTCTTGGAGAGCGATCAGATTGTTTGCAGTAGCAGTTTTCTGCTTGGAAGCCAACTGAAACTGACGGTTTAGGGTTTTCAGATCATATCGAATCGTATCCATGGGAGTATAATCTCGCAATTCTGCCCAATTGTCAAGCGCATACTTGGCGATCTTCATAGCATCTGCCTTGTCAGTCTTGACCTTGCGCAGAGAATTATTACCGTACTCCTTGATGAGCAAGGGATTGACAGCCGAAACGAAAAGTCCGGCTTCATGGAGAACCTTGGCAATCCCCTCATAATAACGTCCGGTATGTTCCATAACGACCCGTGTTTCACCCTCGATGGCTTTCAATTGCTGTGCCAGAGCTGTCAGATCCTCTGCACTGTGGCGCACGTCAAAGGGAATCTGCACGACCTCACCAAAGGGACGGAGAACAGCGACTGTGCTCTTTCTGCTGGAAACATCGATTCCTGCTGCGTTCATGTTCATCACTCCTGAAAAGAATTTGCAATGGACAAAGCCATTCTACCCATTGCCGATTCTATCTGTTTGATGACACGAACACTCCGGCTCTACCTGCACAAATCGAACGCTGCGAATAGGAGGATGGCTGACTGACTCATCTACGGGCGTGAATGCCCTTGGAGGTTCGGGTCAGACCATTACCTTCCTATTCTAACAGCTTAGGCAACGAGTTGTCCCGGCTCGTGGCTGGCTACCACACATCCGGGGCAAATATATAGTAACAGGAGGTGAGAAATTGGGGCTGAATTTTAAACGCTGGTTATTGCAAAAACTCGGCGGAGATCAGGCGCAAGTATCGAATGAAGATGTTACCGCCGCAGAAATGTTTGGTCTGTCTGCGGAAATTCATGTGAGGGAACTGGCGTTTTGGCAATGCACGAACATGATTGCAAATGCAGTCAGCAAATGTGAGTTCAAAACGTTTCAAAACGGAAAAGAGATCAAAGGCGATGAATATTATCGATGGAACGTAGAGCCGAATAAAAACCAGAACAGCAGCGTTTTCCTGCAAAAGATGATCTCGAAGTTGTTCTCCGAGAATGCAGTTCTGGTGGTTGAGGCGAGTGACGGTCAGCTGCTGGTGGCGGACAGTTACAGCCGAAAGGAATATGCCTTGCTTGAAGACGTGTTCACGCAGGTCACAGTCGGAGACTTTGTCTTTAAACGTTCGTTTACGCAATCCGATGTGCTCTTTATTCCGCTACACAGCCGGAATATGCGCCCCCTAGTCAATGGATTGTACGAGACGTACAAGAAACTTATCGAGTACGGAATGAAGTCATATACCAAATCACGCGGCATGAAAGGTGTACTGAGCATCGACACAATGGCGGCGGGAGACCCAAAAGCAAAGGAAATCTTTGAAAGCATCAAAAACGAAGGGTTCAAAAGATTCGCGGACGCTGAAAATGCTGTTTTGCCGATGTGGAAGGGTATGGATTACACCGACATTGGCAGCAAAACGTACTCCAACGAGGGCACACGCGACATTCGCGCGATGATTGATGATGTATCCGATTTCACAGCGCGGGCATTTGGCGTGCCACCTGCATTGCTGTCCGGAGATGTGCAGGGCGTGAGCGATGCACTCGACCAGTTCTTGACGTTTTGCATTGATCCACTGTGCGACATGCTTAGCGAAGAAATCAACCGGAAATTATATGGAAAGTCTGTGTTAAATGGGGATTATTTGCAGATTGATACCAAATGTGTGAAGCATGTTGATCTGCTCAGCGTATCGACTGCGATCGATAAGCTGATTTCGTCTGGTGCGTTCTGCATCAATGATATCCGCGTGCTGGTCGGAGAGCCTCTTATTGAAGAAGAGTGGGCGTATAAGCATTTCATTACAAAAAACTACTCAACGGTGCAGGATTTGTTAGCTGCGCTGAATCAACAGATGGATCCTAATACGGGATAAATACTCGGAGGTGAGATTTTAATGAAAAAGTATTACATGCTCGAGCAGGATGGGACCGCTGCCAGCGTGACGATCTACGGGGATATTACTTCGTGGCCATGGGAAGAGAGCGACGTCTCGGCTTATCTGCTCAGCAAACAGATTGACGGCATTGATGCGGATTTGATTGATGTGTATATCAATTCTTATGGCGGGGAGGTGTCCGAAGGTCTGGCGATCTACAATGCCTTGAGACGTCACAAAGCGAAGGTTGCCACACACTGCGACGGATTTGCGTGTTCTGCGGCGTCTGTAGTATTCATGGCAGGCGACGAACGCTTGATGAGCGACGCTTCGCTGTTGATGATCCACAACGCATGGAACTATGCTTGCGGAAATGCGGCAGAGTTGCGAAAAGCTGCAGATGATCTGGATGTAATCAGCGACGCGGCAGCGAATGCATACAGAGCCTGTGTAAATATCGGAGATGATAAGCTGAAGGCGTTGCTTGATGGCGGGACGTGGATTGCGCCGAAGGATGCCGTGGATATGGGATTTGCTACTGCGATCCAACGGGATTCCCATAGTGGCACGCCGACAGCATCCGCCCGCAGTCATATCATGGAATGCCTGCTGCAGCCGAAGTCTGGCGCACCGGCAAGCATTGATGTGGGTGATCTGGCCAGCAAACTTGCTGAAGAAATGAAAACCCGCATGCAGCAGAATCCACCGCGGGACAACAAATTTATGAGCGCATTGATGCGCGGAAGGAGATTGTGATGAGGAATCTTGATCTGATCAGACAGGAGAATGAACAGTTTCGTAATCAGCTTGCAGCAGCTGTACAGGATGGAAGTCCGGATGCTGTAGCAGAGGCATTTACTGCGTATGCCAGACACATTGAGGATTCCGTTATAGCAGAGGCACAGAGTCTGGCACATACCACAGATGCAAGTATTCTGGCTTCGCGTGGTGTGCGTCAGCTGACCGGCGAAGAGCGCAATTATTACTGCAAAGTAATTGATGCAATGCGTTCTGATAACCCGCGTCAGGCGCTGTCCTCGCTGGATGTGGTGCTTCCTAAAACGACGATTGATGCAGTTTTTGGGGATCTGACCAATACCCACCCGCTTCTGGATGCTATCAATTTCCAGAATACGTCCGGATTGGTAGAGATTATCGTAAACACTGGTTCGAAACAGCTGGCCACCTGGTCTGCGCTTAGCTCCGAAATTGTAAAGGAGCTGACTGGCGGGTTTAAGAAGATTGGTATGGAACACAACAAGCTGGCGGCCTTCCTCCCAGTGTGCAAGGCGATGCTTGATCTCGGACCGGAATGGCTCGACAGATATGTTCGCACACTGCTCTCCGAGGCGATTTATCTGGGACTGGAAGAATCGATTATCAATGGTACCGGTAAGGACATGCCGATTGGCATGAATCGTCAGGTCGGCGATGGAGTAACGGTAACCGGAGGTGTGTATCCCGAGAAGGAGACTGTGGAACTGACTTCGCTGGACCCGATCACCTACGGTATCCTGCTGTCTGGCATGTCTACGACACCGAATGGTAACAGCAGAGTGATTGAAAGTGTTCTGATGATTGTTAATCCGAAGGACTATCTGACCAAGATTATGCCGGCAACCACTGTGCGTGGGGCAGATGGAACATTCACCCGGAATGTATTTCCGTTCCCGACTACAGTCATTCAGTCTGTGCAGGTTCCGGAGGATCGGGCCATTATTGGTCTTGGCGACCGGTATTTCATGGGTATTGGTACAGCCAAATCGGGCAAGATTGAGTATTCCGATGAATACCGCTTCCTGGAAGATGAGCGTGTCTACCTCGTAAAGTTGTACGGACACGGTGAGCCGCTGGATAACAATGCGTTTGTGTATGCAGATATCTCTGGTCTGACCCCGTATGTACAGGAAGTTACTGTTACGGGCACGGTAAACACTAAGGAGCAGACGTAAGAGACACACCGACTTCGTGTCCAAATTGGACACGAGGTCGGTGACTGCTAAGGTTCCGGCATAAGCTGGGAGGTAACGATACAGTTGACGGACGAAATTTTGTTCGCTGCGCGAAATTACCTGAATATCACGTGGAATGATGCTGGGGAGAATGAAAAACTCTCTGGCATCTTATCCAGAGGTATGCAGTATCTAAATCAAATCGCGGGGACTGAACTGGATTACGAGGCAGAAGATTCCCCCAAAGCTTTGCTATTTGAATATGCGCGCTATGTCCGTGCGGAAGCACTGGACGAGTTCCAATCGAATTATCTGCACGAATTGCTGTCGCTACAAATTCGAGAGGAGGCGAAGCGATATGATTCGGAACAGTCGGACACAGACGTTTAATGATGGAATAGTGCATATTTACAATGTTTCGGATTCAGCTGAAGATGGAAATATGCCCGCAGAAAAGTTGACGCCTAAGGAAACGCTGAGATTTCATAGGCGCACGATCGGACTGACGCGGTATTATACAGCGCTGCAAGCAAATCAACAGGTGGATGCGGTTATCCGTTGCCCATATCGGAGAACAGTATCCGCGCAGGACATTGCGCAAATCGAAAAGAAACAGTACCGGGTAACGCTGGTACAGGTTCCAGAGGATATTGTACCGCCTGTGATGGATCTGACGCTGGAAAGGTTGGAACAAGATTATGAGCTTGCAGAAAGTTAAGAACGCCTTGCTGACCGTAGGCGTACCAGTAAATCACTATTCAGCGATCAAAAAACCGAATAGGTACATTGTTTGGGCGGAGGAATCCCAGGCGTCTGCGATTTGGGCGGACGAGCGCATGGTCGATCAGGCGATTCAGGGCACGATCGACTATTTTACACGCACGGAATACGATGCGAATGCGGAGGCTATAGAGCAGGCATTGAATGATACACAAATTTCATTCGCGTTGAACAGCGTGCAGCGTGAGGACGAAACAGGATATATCCATCACGAATGGATTTTTGAGGTATTTGCAGATGGCGACGATTCGGTTTAAACGCGGCGACGATTATATTTTGAAACTTGAACGGGTCGGGAGCGAGGCTGATGAAACCACCCGGCGTGCACTGTATGAGGGCGCAAAGGTTGTCGCCGATGCTGTAAAAAACAATATCCGAAATCTGCCGTTATGCGATGCAGAGAAGTACATTCTTCGCGATTTGGAGGAATCTTTTGGAATTACACCGATGCGGTCAGACAGAGGTGGATGGGAGGTAAAGCTGGGATTTGACGGCTATGGCAGTCGAAAAACAAAAAAATATCCACGTGGCCTGCCAAATCAATTAGCTGCCCGAGCAATTGAAAGCGGAACGAGTTTCCGCCCAAAACATCCATTTGTCCGGACTGCGGTAAATGCAGCGCGCGGGCCGTGTCGGGAAGCTATGAAGCGGCAAATCGATGAAGACATTGAGAAAATCATGAAATGAGGCGAAAAATATGGCAAGTATTGGTCTGAGGTATCCGTACTATGCGAAATACAACTACAATGAATCGACTGGAGAAGTTACGTATAGCGGCGGAGGACTGCTTGGAAAGGCGGTAGACTTTTCTGCAAAAATTGAAAGCGGAGATGATAACAATCTGTATGCTGACGACGGAGTAGCAGAATCCGACACCAGCTTCGGCGGAGGAGAATTGACCATTACGACTGATGACCTGACGCAGGATGCATCCGCCGATATTATCGGCGTAAAAATATCGGAGACTACTGTCGGAAGCGAAAAGGTGACGGAGCTGGTATACGATGAAGACATGCAGACGCCGTATTTGGGATTTGGTGTAATCATTCCGCGCAGAAAAAACGGCGTAACGAGCTACCGGGCTGTTGTTTTTTTGAGGATCATGTTTTCCGTGCCGGAGGAAGCGGCCAAAACGAAGGGGAACAAGATCGAATGGACGACGCCGTCATTAACGGCAACAATCCTGCGCAGCGAGGCTGAGAAAAGCCCGTGGAAGCGCGAGACAACGGTGGAGTCGCTGGCAACAGCGAAGGCGTATATCAAACAGATTCTGAATATCACAGATGCGACTACAGGAGGAACGGCATGAATCGGTTGGTTGACTATAAAATTGGAGGCCGCACGATGCGGTTGAATTTTTCGGTTGCTGCGGCTGAAGCTCTTGCGGAGACGAAAGGAACTTCTGATTCCGCATTGGCAGAAATTGATGAACTGAACAAAACGGATCCTGATCAGGGAATGGTCAAGCTGCTTGAGCTTTTCATTCTGATGGCAAAGCAGGGAAAGCGATATTGTGATATCGTTGGCGAATCATGTGATGAGCCGTTTACGCTTGAAGAGATGAAGACGCTTGCACCGCGATCTGGAGAAGAGCCACAGCAGATTTTTGATGCGGTTCTTCTTGCCGTGCGGAACGGAGGCGCGCAAACCGTTGCGGTGGAAGCGGAAAAAAACGTGGAAACCGCGCCCGACAGTCAGGAAACCGACTGACGAGAGCGTGGTTTTTATATTGGGGCGGTGTGTTAGGCATGGAGCGGAAGCTCCTGCTCAGCACGCCGATCGGAGAATTGTTTGACCTGATCGCCTGCTGGCAGATTGCCAGAGGCGCAGAAGAGAAAATCATCTATGATGATCCGGCAGATGAGTTTGACGCAATGGTACCGGAGGACTGGACGTAAGGAGGCGAGCCATGAGCTACGATATCGGACCCAGAATCGGAATCGAGGGCGATACACAATATAAGGCCGCCTTGCGTGCAATCACATCTGAAACGAAGTCTCTTGCGGCCGAGATGAAGGCAGTAGAATCCTCATTTACATCCGCGGATGGCAAGGAGTCCAAGCTTACCGCCACAAATAAGGTTTTGCAAAAGCAGGTTGCAGCGACCTCTCAGCAAATCAGCATCCTCAACAAGCGATATGCTGAGGAAAAGAAGAAACTCGATGAGCTCGATGCAGCACTGTTTGAAGCAAAAGAAACGTTTGGCGAAAATTCGGAGGAAGCTGCGAAGGCACAGAATGCCTACAATCGACAGGCTGAAGCTGTCAACAGACTCGCGACACAGATCAACAATGCGCAGGCAGATTTAAATAAATTCTCCGGACAGTTACGGCAAAATGAGCAGGAACTGTCGGAGTTTGGCGATTCCACTGACGATGGACGCACCGCACTCCAGCGTTTGACAGATGAGATCAGCAGCCAACAGTCGAAAATGGACGGGCTGCAAACCGATTACAAAAATGCTGTGTTGACGTTTGGTAAAACCTCAACGGAAGCACGGCAACTGGCGGGACAAATCAAAAAGCTGTCCTCGGAGTTATCTGACAACGAGAAAAAAATGAGCGATGTAGAGGATGCGGCCAGTAACATGGCAGGCTCTCTCAGCAGTGGATTAGATGCGGCAGGTGCAGCGATCGCTGGCGCAGCTGGCGGAATTGCGTCGGCGATCACCGGCAAAATCATTGATACTTTGCATGAGGCGGCTTCTGCGGCAGTAGAGTTTGCTGACCAAACGCAGTCATCAATGGGAGACCTGGCTGCACGCACGGGGGCGACAGGAGCAGAGCTGGAGAAGCTAGGCGATGTAGCAGAGACGGTTTATAAACACAATTTTGGAGATTCTCTTGATGAGGTCTCTGAGAATGTGTCAATTGTCAATCAGTTGCTCGGGGATATGCCTGCCGAACAGATGGAACAAATCACTGAGTACGCGATGGGCTTGTCTGACGCATTTGATTATGAAGTATCCGAAAGCCTTCGTGCAGCCAAAACGCTATATCAGAATTTTGGAACAAGCGGAGAGGAAGCGTTCAACCTGATTGCGCAGGGTGCGCAAAATGGTTTGGATTACTCCGGAGAGATGCTAGACAGCATCAGCGAGTATAGTGTTCAGTTTAAAAAAGCTGGATTTTCTGCCGAAGATATGTTCAATATTTTCGAATCTGGCGTTGAGGCTGGGGCGTTCAATCTAGACAAAATCGGCGATGCGGTTAAAGAGTTTTCCATCCGCGCTGTTGACGGCAGCAAAACTACAGCAGATGGATTCAAGCAGTTGGGTCTTGATGTTGATGAAACTGCAGAAAAGTTTGCAAAGGGCGGAGACAGCGCAAAAGAAGTATTCTATGAGGTCATTGATGGACTTGCATCGATGGAAGATCCTGTCAAGCAAAATCAGGTAGGTGTTGAGCTGTTCGGCACAATGTGGGAGGATCTAGGACCGGAGGTTGTTACGCAGCTGGGCAGTATCCGTGATGGGTACGATCAGACCGCTGATACCATGCAGGAGATCAATGACGTACAGTATGACACGCTCAAGGACAATATATCTGCAATTGGGCGCGTTATACAGACAGATCTTTTGACACCGATCACAGACCGGTTAATGCCCACGTTATCCGGAGTGCCAGATGCATTGGATGGAGCGTTTAAGAGTGCAGGCGAAGCGCTGAATGATCTGAAATCCACAGTGCAACCGGTATTTGATGCGCTGGAGGCATCGATGGAACCGGTGCGAGAAAATCTGAGCGAAGCGTGGGATGAACTGCAGGAGGCTGGAGCGCAGCTTGCGCCACTGATTGAACCCATCGGGCCGGTGGTTGAAGGTGTTGCAAAAATCCTTGGAGGACAATTTGTAGGTTCGCTGGGACTGGCGGCAGGTGCTATTTCTGGCATTACCGGCGCGCTTTCGGGTGCGATCGAAATGTTTTCCGGTCTGGTTGAAACTGCTGGAGGCGCGCTGCAAGTTGTCGTTGGCCTTGTCACCGGAGACGGCGAACTTATAAAATCTGGATTCGAAGACATGAAGAGCGGCGTCACGACCACGTTTGGCGGAATGTGCGACACTGTTACTGGCGCGGCAGGCGGATTGTTTTCGGGCGTTTCGGCTTATTTTGGCAGCCTTGCGCAGTCCGCAGGGATTGATGTCGAAGGCATGAAAACTGCCGTATCTACCAAGTTTGGGCAGATGAAAGAGGCGGCCACAACAAAAATGAGCAGCATGAGTACGTCGATCGGCACACATCTCGCGAATATCAAGGGTTCTTTTTCGACGAACATGGAGAGCGCGAGATCTACGGTGAGTTCGAAAATGGACAGCATTAAAAAGGCGTTTTCTGAAAAAATGGAGTCTGCCAGAAAAACGGTTAACGAAGCAATTGATAAGATCAAAAGCGCGTTTAATTTTACGTGGTCTTTGCCGAAAATCAAACTCCCTCATTTTTCGATTACCGGTTCGTTTTCTCTGTATCCGCCATCTGTACCAAAATTTTCGGTCAGCTGGTATAAAAATGGTGCAATATTTTCGTCTCCGACATTGTTTGCTACAGCTTCCGGGATGAAGGGTGTCGGAGAGGCGGGCGCAGAGGCTGTGTTGCCGCTTTCCACCCTGTGGGAAGAGATGGAAAAGCGCCTCACAGCAGCTCTGGAGAACATCAATGCATTTGGAACCGGTGCATCATCAAACGCCGCGGTCGATACTGCTGCTATTATTGCTGCCACGCTGGATGCTCTGTTCGCGCGTTTGGGCACAGGCGGATTGGAGCTGAAACTTGTGGATGGCGCAGAACGCATACTTGCAAAAGCGATGGCTCCCGAGATAAGTGCGCAATTGGCGTACTTGGCGGCATTGGAAGGAAGGGGCGTGTGAGAAATGATTGGGAATTTCAGCATAAACGGTATACATATCAGGTCGCTTGGGTTTAACACGCTGACAGACAGCTACATTCATTCGCCAAAGCCGAAGATCAAACAGACAGAGATCAGAGGAAGCTCCGACGTCTTCGATACGACCGAATACGGAGGTTTTGTGGCCTACGACAGAGGCGAAATCGTGACAACAATCGGAGGGAAATTTGCGAAATCAATGTGGCCGTACAAAAAGACCGAAATTTCCCGGCTTGTGAACGGAAAGCTGTGCAAACTCATCTTTGACAGAGATCCGGGATATTATTTTTTGGCGAGAGCATCCAGCGTGGTACCGAGCTTGACTGCATCACGAATTGGCAGCATCAAAATCACTTGGACCGCAGAGCCATACAAATATGAAATTTCCGATGGAACGGAGCCGCAGGAATGGGACACTGTCGACCTGATGGACGGTGTGTTCCGCGAGTACGAGCCGACCGTTGTTTCGGGATCGGAGATATTTGAGATTGTCGCTCGGGACAAGCCGGTTGCGCTGGAAATCGAGATTATTGACGACGGCAGCGAGGATTGGCCTACAAGCCTTGGCGATATTTATGTGTCGCATGCGGAATCTGCCGACGCGACCAAGTGGTATGATCGCACAAACATAGGCCCGGTACCGGAATACACGGACGACAGCGGCGTGATCCATGTAAGTGTATTTCGCCCGCGCGTGACGCTTCCGGAGTTTTTGTTCGGTGCCGGTACGACGCATTATGTGAAAGTCGAGGGCAACTGCACAGTGCAGATGCACTATCGGGGAGGCGTGCTGTACTAATGCGTATGATTTGTGTCAGCGCCGCACAGCGGCCGCCTGGCATCTATAAAATCGAGCTGCTGGATCTGCGCGGCGAGAAAATCGGCGTGTTGCATTATCCGCACAGCCCCAACATGTTAATTGACCCGGTGATGTCGCGCGGCGTCAACCGGGCAGGCACGCTGAAATTTAATATTTCGGTTGAGCACCCATACTACGAGTACATTGCTGACCGGCAGTGTTATTTGCGCGTGTGGAGGGATGGGAGGCTGATCTTTGAATGTCGGCCGATTCCACCGATCACCCGGGCAGACGGCATTAAATCCGTCACTTGCGAGGGCGCGCTGGCGTACCTAAACGACACGATCCAGTGGAGGAAGACCTATCATGATACATCGCCTGCGGAATACCTGCAGGATAAGATCGACTGGCACAATGCGCGCATCGGAGATGACGATCCGATGCGACAGTTTACGTCGGTCGACTGTACCGTCACCAACAGCACGGACAACGTCTATCGGCAGGACAACGACCTGCCGAACACCTTGACAAACATCCGGAAAAAACTGGTAGAACGGCTGGGTGGATATGTCGATGTCACGTATACCGTGATGACGGAAGAAGGCGGAAATGGAAACGTAGTATCGCAAACGGTAGAAAAAGGTCTGGAATATATTCCGGATCTGCCGAAGCTGGAGGGGCAGGAGGTGCGCGCAGGTGTCAACCTGCTGTCCTGCGAGACAGCGGCATCATCGGATGATTTTTACACGGTACTTATTCCTCAGGGCGCGACGCTGGAGGGGAGTGATTATCCGCTGGATATCCAATCGGTAAACGACAATCATACCTTTGTGGAATGTGCTGACGGTGTTGCGCAGTATGGCCGTATTTGGGCAGTGAAAACATGGCAGGACGTCACGGATGCTGCGAACCTGAAGGAAAAAGCGCAAGCCGACGTGGACAGCCAGCTTGACCGGCCGGAGTCAATTACCGTCAGCGCAGCTGACCTGTATTATTCCGGTGACAGTGATGCCCCGCTGGAATACGGCCACAAAATCTATGTAGCCGACAGTGCGGACGGCGTGTCCGGCTGGTTTGACTGCACGGACGAGGAAATCCATATTGCAGACCCCAGCCAGAACACATACACGCTTGGCTGCCGTCGATCCAGCATCACGCAGCTGGCCGGCGAATGGAGAGTGAAATATGGCAGTTAACATTACGCAAGAGGTCGAGAATATCCGCAATGCAACCTATGCACGGGATGTGCGGAATGCGATGGCGGACAGTCTGGCGAAGATGGCGGGCGTAGCTGGAGATGACGAGACCTTTGAACGCTATGTAACGGAAGCTACAAATCAGTATTTGCAAGAGCACCCGGATGCCGTTGCCCCGACAGATGAGCAGGTCAATGCCTGGCTGGATGCCAACGGTGTAACAACCGGCGCAACCGCCGAACAGGCGGAGCAGATCCAGCAGAACACACAGGACATCCGTTTATTTACAGAAGAACTTGAAAACAATATCAATTCACTCTCTCTGTGGGAAAGCGGACAGATCAATTCGGATGGAACGAACAATACAAACAACACCCGAATCCGCACGATCAGCTACATACCCGATAATGTCATTCGCGTCAAAGCGGACGATCAGGCAAATGTCAGGGCACAGTTGTATGCCGCAGACGGTACATTTGTGAAGGTGTCCGATCTTGGATTTACACAGGATTTTTTGGTTGCAGATGTGCTGGCAGAAGATGCGCAGGCATCAAAAATCCGGTTGATTGCCAGACACGTAAAAACGACGACGGCGATTGACACAGATTATGCGGAACATATTCAGCTGCTTACTCTGACGGACACGGAACTGACTGCCGCCGGAAAGTCGGCAGACGCAGCGGCAACCGGTGCGGCGATTGCGGCGCTGGAAAAAACAGACAGCGACCAGCAGTCACGAATCTGTAGTATTGACCATATCCTGTCCCCGGTGTGGGAACAGGGTCACATCAAGACTGCGGATGGTACAGACGGTTTGCCGACTGCAAACAGTTTTGCCCTGCGTATCCGAACAGGCTTTCTGCCGGAAGATGTGCGGAAGATCACAACGTCCCGGCTGGGATGGCTGTATCTGTTCCGCTATGACAAAGACGGAAATTTTGTGGATTATATCGATTACGAGGCGTCAGCAGAGGTGACCGATTTCGACCACAGCCAATATTTATACCGTGCGATGCTGCGCGACGGCTTGGATTATGGCGCTGCGACGGATCTGTCCTACACGGCGTATGTCAAAATCGAAAATAAGATCAACCGACCGCTTGTGCGGTTTGAAATCGACTATACTATGCGCGATGTATCCGGCGATTTGTCTGGCGTGGATTTATCTGCCGACACCCTGTCGGAGAAAACGCTGGAGCAGGTGTACAGTCTGTTTGACGGGCTGGTTACAGCGTATCCCGACTATGTGACAAAATCAGATGCAGCGGGGCTGTGCAGTATGACATACCCCGATTATGCCAACGGCGTATCGGGCAGCAGCATATATGAAGATACGCCGGCGTATCAAACATATTTGTACAAATTTTCAGAATCCAACGAATGCGCCGGAAATGATGGCACATGCAGAAAGGCGAAGCTGCTGATGATCTGCGGCGTGCATGGAAATGAATATGCCGCACCATACAATGCCTATCTGTTTGCAAAGCAGCTGTGCGACAGCGTTTTGACAGACGAAAATTTCTTCAAGCTGCGGGCGGCCTTTGATATCTATATCATCCCGTGTCTGAATGGCTATGGCATGTACCACGGACTGCGCGGCAATGCCAACGGGGTAAATATCAACAGAAATTTCCCTGTTGAGGACTGGAAGGTGCGGAGCGAAGATACGAAGGACACAGCAGCGAACAATTACAGTGGCCCATCTGCCGGAAGCGAATTTGAAACACAGCTAGTCATGAACATAACGGATTTGATTCAGCCGGATATGTGCATTGACCACCACAACTACAACAAGGAAAAATGGCAGTTCTATACAACGGTATGTGATTACCGATGGCTGGGGTTGATGTATCAGTCGTTGGTGGACTGTTCGTGCGCATTCAAAAAGAACTATCCGCAGTATTTCGGAACCGGATTTTCCCTTCTGGTAGATAAATCCGGCGCGGCGCCATCCAGCGTGTCGAAGGATAAGACGCTTTGTACGGCGTCCAAATGGTGGTATGAAAGCGGTATGACATTCGCCGCCACAGTAGAAGCAGCCGTGTCAATCAACTATACCGACGGCGTTTATACGGATACCACTACAAATTACTACGGTATGGACACGTTATCCGTCGCAGAATATACGCTGCGCAATGTGGTTTTGCACGCGGCACAGTATGTGCTGGAGAATCGATGATTAAATGGAGGTATTCATTATGAAAAAGATTATTGCTACTGTTTTAGCAACTGCCATTATTCCCACATCCACACTGGCTTGCACACCACGGTACAAGCCCGCTGTGCCTGATGTGATGGCACAGGTACGTGTGTCGGCATCAAAGGCCGGTACCGCTGTAAAAAACAATGAAGGGAATAATCCTTCCTTGGCGGCGGCTTTGGCAGCGGCGGCGGCTGCAGCTGGTGCTGCTGCTGGTTCCTCCGTGTCTTCCGGGAATAATTAAGGAGGATAAACACGTGAACGATTATTTGATTTGTTTTAAGGTATCAGTGGCCGCATTCGTAACGGCTGTCGCTGCGTTTCTCGGCTGGAAGGGCATTTTGTGTTTCGCATGGGTCGCCGCCATGGCGATTGACTATGCATCTGGTACGGCGGCCGCATGGAAGTCTGGTCACTGGTCGTCCAGTGTGGCCCGACAGGGGCTGTGGCACAAATGCGGTATGATCTTCGCGGTTGCGGTGGCTGCGATCGCAGATGGCGTGATGGACGTTGTGACAACCAATTTGCATCTGGGCATCAGCTGGCCGGGGCTTGTCCTGCCGCTGGTGCTGACCTGGTACATACTGACGGAGCTGGGCAGCGTACTGGAAAACGCTGCTGCCATGGGGGCACAGATCCCACCGTTTCTGTCCAAGGCGCTGGCGGCCGCGCAGGATGCAGTCGACGACAAAACTGACGGAGGGGGCGGCGATGGATGAAGTTACTTTGTGGGGATTGCCTGCACCTGATGCAGGACATCCCTGACGGCAGCGTGGACATGATCCTGTGTGATCTGCCGTATGGCACGACGGCATGCCGATGGGACAGCGTGATCCCGTTTGACCCGCTGTGGGAGCAGTATCGGCGCATCCTGAAGCCCGACGGCGTAGCTGTGTTATTTGCGGCGCAGCCCTTCACAACGCAGCTGATCAACAGCAATATGCGGGACTTCCGCTATTGCTGGTACTGGCGCAAGGCCAACGTGACCGGCGGCATCTTTGCCAAGGTGCAGCCCATGCGATGCATCGAAGATATCGCGGTGTTTTACCGGCGCAAGCCGACGTACAACCCACAGGGCCTGCGTAAGCTGGACGGCGGCAAAGTCAATGCCGCGAGTAAGTCCAGCGTATACGGCCAGAAGAAGAATCCGTCTGTGCAACTGTACACTGGATACCCGCATCATCTGCTGGAGTTCCGGAAGGATGCGCACCAGCTTCACCCGACACAGAAGCCGGTTGCACTGTTGGAGTATCTGATCCGCACCTATACAGTACCGGGCGAAACCGTACTGGACAACTGTATGGGCAGTGGATCCACCGGCGTCGCATGCGTCAACACCGGTCGCGATTTCATCGGGATGGAATTGGAACGGAAATATTTTGATATTGCATCGGAACGTATTTCAGCTGCCCGGAGACAGGCAGCTGCATGAGAGGAGGAATCACATTGGGCTATTCAGTCAAGTTCCAGACGGAAGAGAAATACAAATCGATCAGCTACGGCAGCAACAGCATCTATAATTCCGCCTGCGGGCCTGCCAGCCTGTGCAATGCCTTACAGGTACTTGGTATTGCGGATATCAGCATCCCGACGATGTGCCAGCTGGCGGTCAGCTGCGGTGCGCGCGTAGACGGCGGCACTGTGATGACCACACTGCTGCAGTCAGCCGCCCCTAAGTACCATTTTACATACCGCACCACCAGCAAAAATGCGGAACTGCTGGCGCACCTGAACGCTGGTGGTGTGGCCATCCTGCACAATGGCAGCGCCTACAAGCTGTTCTCCAACAGCGGGCATTTTGTGATGGCCGCAGCGGCGTCTGGACAGACGATTACCGTGCTGGACAGCTACTGGTACAGCGGGAAATATACCGCGTCGTCCATCCGGCGCAACTATGTCAGCGTGGTGGAAAAGGGTGTAGTCAAGACCAGCCTGACGCAGTGCGGCAAGGCTACGATCGACCGCAGCCCGAGCTACTACCTGATTTCGCGCGAGGTTATCAGCGACACTAAAAATACAGAAAAGGACGTGGAAGATATGACAGAATCGGATGTAAGGAAGATCATCGCAGCAGAAGCTGAAGCGCAGGCAAAGAAAGCCGTATCCAACTGGGCAACGGATGCATGGAATGCCGCCGTATCCGCGGGCGTGTTGGACGGAACAGCCCCGCAGGGTAATTTGACCCGCGAACAGTTTACCGTCGTCTTGCGCCGTCTGGGGCTGGTTGGCGGCAGTGATACGCCGTCCGGCTGGGCAGCAGATGCGTGGACAGCAGCAACCGATGCCGGTGTGCTGGATGGTACCAACCCGCATGGGATTGTGACCCGCGAAATGCTGGCTCAGGTGGCGTTTGCACTGGGTCTGCTGGACGTGGTACAGGTAGACGGCGGAACGATGGAAAGCCACAAGTCCACAGAATAATTCACAGTACGCACCGGGTAATATACCTGCTTCCCTTTACAAAAAATATAAGTTAGTTATTATAACTTCTGAAAAGGAGGTGCATCGCATGATAGATGCGGTAAGAAAAACCTGTAATGCAGGTGAAAAAACCGAATTTAAGTTCCGCGCCACAAGCATCGCGTTCAGGGTCAAAAATTTTACGTCTGGTCCGGTATGCGTCTGCCTGCGGGAATGGGATGATAGCCAGTCCATTATGGTGTCCGCCGGAATGGCGGAAACGGTCGTGTCCAACAGAGAGCCGACCGAAATGATGCAGCGGGGCACGACCGCCACCGTCATCGTGACAGCCGAACAGACGGGAACTGTGGAGGTGATCCGAGATGACTAAGCGATCGAGCGAATTTTGCGTCATGCCGTCGGGCGGGAGCTCCGGAGGCGGATCCAGCGGAGTATCGCTTGCGGCCGTTGAGGTGTTTGTGGCCGACTATAGCGTTGCCGCAGATGTGTCCGCGGAGGCGGGTGTGGTTGATGTCTACAAACGTCTCCTCGTCAGCTGATTTTCAGCTGGCCAACATGGCGGACGATCTACTTGCGCTGACGCTAGATCTGTGCGGGCGCAAAGACGACAAAACACCGCGGTTTCCACGGTTGCTTTATGACGGCTATGTGTCGCAGATCATCGCCGCCGCAGTCGCGATCCAGAAAAATATCATCATGGCCAACGAGATGCGCAGGTCGGAGGCGCGCATCAAACTGCAGCAGGATGCCGCGGCACACTGCATCTGGTTGGTACACATGATCCGCATTGCGGCGGAAAATGGCTGGATCAGCGAGAAGCAGCGCGATCGCTGGAGCAAACTTACGGTCAATGTCAAGTGGAAAATCGTTGCGTGGATGAAATCCGACACTAAGAAACGATAAAATATGGGGCAGCCCTGATTTCTGCAGCGGTCAACTGGTGGCTGCGGTCGGCAAACTCCGAGACGCAGTTCCGGTACGTGAACACCAACGGCAACGCCAACAGCAACAATGCGACGAACACCGGCAACTGGATGCGCCCCGATCTGGCGGAAACTAGCAGAAAGCCCGTCAAAGGAGGGCTGTCCCTGATACAAAATATCAATGCCGAGACCATGAGGGAGCAGGCTATACATGATATTTGATTATGATATATTATACCGTGCCTGGCAGAATTCCAGCCGTGGAAAGCACGGCGCACCGAATCAGGCGCGGTATGAATATTATCTGGAGGAAAACCTTTATCATCTGCAAGCGCAACTGGAGTCCGGCACCTTTTGTCCGTCTCCGCTGCGCACAAAGCAAATCTACATCCCAAAGCGCCGGGTTGCCCAGGTGCCCAGTCTTGTAGATAAGGTTGTTCAGCACGCCATCTGCGACAATTACGCCTATGATGCGCTGACAAGACCGCTTATCAAGGAGACTGCGGCTTGTATTCGCGGGCGCGGAGCGCGGTATGCGGTAGATCTGTTCAAGCAAAGCCTGCATCGGTTTTACCGGAAGTGCGGGCATCGTCCGTATATCCTGAAATGTGATATACATAGCTATTTTGCGACCATTCCACATGGTCGGTTGAAAGCCCTGGTTGAACGCTATATTCTTGATGACGATGTCAAACGCATCATGCTGCAGTTTGTGGACATGACGGAGGTTGGGCTTCCGCTGGGTCTTCAGCAATCTCAGCTGCTTGCAAACTTGTACTTATCGGAGATGGACCACAAAATAAAAGAGCAATTCCATGCCAAATATTATGGACGGTACATGGATGATTTTTATATCATATCGGATTCCAAAGCGGAGCTTCAGACGGTCTGGAGCTGGCTGGCTGATTACCTGGCAGGAATCGGGCTGCAATTGAACCCCAAGACGGACATTTATCATGGCGATGTGGATTTTCTGGGTTTTACCTTCCGGTTGACGGAAACCGGGAAGGTCATCGTCCGACTGCGGAAGGACAAGCGTAAGGCGCAGAAAAACCGCGTCCGGTTGATGGCGCGGCAGATTGAGGAAGGCAAGTTATTTCCGGAGCAAGCGGCACAGTCGTATGCCGGCTGGCGTACACATGCGCTGGAGGGAAACTGCAGAAATCTTGTTTTGAAAATGGATGAACGATTTGATAATCGCCTGCGGGAAGCAGGATATGAATTGAAGATCGAAGGAAGGAGTGTGGAAATATGTCCCGCACAATTGCGGAATTGACCGCAGGAGAAAAAGTATATCTGGATGAAACAATAGACGGAGTATTATCCCATGTGCCGTACATATATCTTGGACAGGACGATAGTGGAAATTGCATCATCCTGCGTGAGGCCGTTGCCATCCAGAAGCGCATGCACAGCGCCAACGTGGCCGTTTACGACGGCTGCGAGGCAGATGTGTGGCTGGAGGACGAGGACGCCGGATACCTGAGCCGCTTCGATGCGGCCACAAGGGCAGCCTTGGTATCCACCCAGATCAAATGCAACAGCATCACGACCGGAGAGATCGGTGTGATCGCGCGCAGGTGCTTTTTATTGTCGTATACAGAATTGGGCTATGCGACAACGCCGGACGAAGGCGCATCGTATCTGGCTGCCTTGCAGACAGCAACCGGCAAAACCGGAGATAATGCGCGCATCGCATACAACTCGGCCGCTGCAGCGGTCAGCTGGTGGCTGCGGTCGGCAAACTCCGAGGCGCAGTTCCGGTACGTGTACGCCAACGGCGTCGCCATCAGCAACAATGCGACGAACACCGGCCTCTGGATGCGCCCCGCTTTATCGGTCGCGCCAGCGACCATCGTGTCCGATGGCACGGAGGACACAATCTATCTGCTCCCAGATAGCGCCAAGGCGTACCGGGAGGTCGATGCAGTTGTGTACGTCGGATCATCCGATAAACGCCCCAAGCGGGCAAGGGTGATGGTAAATGCAGTAAACTGCACCAGCCTACAGCTGCGTGTAAGTAACAATGCAAAAGATGCCAGTCCGACATGGGTCAGCGTCACCAATGGTGGAACAGCCGATCTGCCCAATACCACCAAAACCACAGACGCATGGGAGCTGGGTGTGAAAATCTATGCCACATCCGGAGGTCGCGCGGAAATCGGCGAGCCGGTGGTTATAGCGGAAATGGAGGAATAATATGCCACGCATCACAGAATACATCAGCCGGACAGCGCAGGCAAATGAAAGCGCAGCAGCAGCGGAAGTCCTTACCGGCGGCAATGTAACGCCGGAACGCGCGCACCAGCTGCGCAGCGCAATCGAGGTCGCAGTGGAATCGTTTGATGATAGCATCGCGCTGGACTATCCGGAACTGGTTCAGCTGTGGTATCCCGGTACGGCCTACGCTGCGGACCAGCGTGTGAACTATAATGGCACCCTGTACAAATGTTTGCAGTCCCACACGGCGCAGGCCGACTGGTCTCCGGATGCGGCACCGTCGCTGTGGGCGCAAATCTGTGAGACCCACGCGGGCACCGCAGACGATCCTATCCCGTATGAGGGCAACATGGAGCTGACCGAAGGCCTGTACTACACGCAGGACGGCGTGATGTACCGCTGCACACGCAGTACCGGACAGTCGGTGTACCATGTTCTGGCGGAGCTGGTGGGGATGTATGTGGAGGTACAGGTATAATCAATTTATCAGTTTATCAGTGAGATTTTCTCTCTCCATTTGTTGACAAGATTTTAGCGATACGATACAATGTTCTCGCAAATAACTTTTAGGAGAAATGAAAATGTCATATGATTTCAACATTCTTTTTGTATCAGGATGCACAATTACCGCTCTTGGTCACGGTAAGCAGATCAAGATCTCAACGGTTGAGTTTGACCAATCCAATTTGGATGCGATCAAGCAGGCAGTAGAAAATGGAAATTGTATCTGTGGAAAACAGACCATCTGCGCTCGACAGTTGACGATTAGCAAAAAAGATATTGCTTGGATGGAAACTAATCCTTTTCAAAAATACCGCGTTGTGTTAGATGTCCTTATATCGAATGCGGGGTCTAACATCGTAGACTCTCCTTTGATCGAGCTGGGCTCTGTAATCTTTGATTTGGCCGGAAGCTCGTCTAGATCGGAAGATGGTCAGGAAATTGTGACATTCCAAAGCGTTCCTATTCGGCTTTATCCGGATTGTGGTGGGTATAAGGTTTTGCTGGATAGGTAGTAATGTCCTTTTGTCGTATTTTTGTCGTATCCTCCGTGAAAAAATAAAAAAGTTCACAAATGAGTGTGTTTGTGGATGAAAATGCAATTTTGTTTGCGATATTGTTGCGACAAGGCAGACTGTAAATCTGTTGTCAACGACTTCGGTGGTTCGAATCCACCACCTCCCACCAAGTATTAAAGGCTCATTCCATTTCGGAATGAGCCTTTTTTCGTAACTTTTTTGGGATTCTCGGTTTCGGTGACTTTTCTGCAAAAGTCGTTTACGATTGGTTTAGACAGGGAAATTTGGACACAAACTGGACATGGATTTATCAGACTCATCCTTCTCGGGATGGGCTTTTGCTTAGTACGGCAGTTTGTTTGCGGCTTCAATTTGTGCTGCAATGTCAGGATGGGTATATCGTTCTGTCACAGTTGTAGAACTATGACCGAGGGCGGTCTGGATGACACGAAGATTGACATTCTGGTTAACCAACTGCGTGGCATAGGTATGCCGGCAGGCGTGGGGGCTGAGATACTTCACTCCACATTCCTGCAGGAAGGATTTATACTTGTTGTGGAATGTGTTGTAGCTCATCGGTTTTCCGTGCCGGTTCGGGAAAATGTATTCAGATGTCTTGGCAATCATGGGGATGGTTTTCTGCACGGTTTCAGACAGGGCAACCGTCCGGGTCTTCCGTGATTTTGTCCACTCTCTGATTTCCCAGCCTCCGGCTTCTGACTTGGCATAGACACGCTGAATAAGCAAGGTGCCGTCATCATGTATATCTGTCCATTTCAGCGCCGCCAGCTCCTCATAACGGCATCCGGTGGACAACAGCCATAAAACAGCATACCCAAATGGATTTTGCGCACAGCGGGCAATTATGAGCCGGATTTCGTCCAGCCCGTAGAAGTGTGTTTTCTCCTGCGGAGATCGGATAGGGGAAACAGCTACCATCGGATTCTTTACCATGTAATCATTAGCAACAGCAGAATCTAGAATCATCCGCAATTCAGTGCGGATTGCTTTCTGAGCCGAGAAACTGAGAGAACGCTTCGTCTGCAAAAACTGTTCAATCATCATGGCATTGACGTGATCGACACGGACACTGCCAAGAGCGGGTGTAATATGCTTGTCTAAATACAGTTTGTAATTTTTGTATGTACCGTAGACGATGCTGTCCTTTCTGGCTGCAAGCCAAGTATCGCCCCATTCGGCAATGGTTGGTGGCTGCCTCTCCGGAGCCGGTTCATGCAGCGAATCGGTGTAGACTTTCAGCGCCTTTCGGCAATCAGCCTGTGTCTTTCCGGTAAATGTCTTACGCTTCTTCGTTCCGTCCGGCATTTCAACCATAGTACGTAAGCGCATCTTGCCGCTGGGCAGCTTTTCGTAAGTGCCCGAACCGTAATTTGAACGTGATCTGCTCATTTCGGTCAACTCCTTTACTTTACATTTTGAGTATGGTAAAATAAAGGGGCAGATCAAACCTAGCAAATTTTATCTGCCCCCTTATGGGTTCCCGTCTTGGTGCGCCAACACTAAGGCGGGATTTTTTGTTGAAATTAGTTGTATGCTATGCTATGCTGTATTCGGCACTACCAATAACGGTAGGCGGTTGTCCCTCCTCGGAGGGCTTCTTACCCTCCAATCTGAGCGAGAGGAGGGATGCCCTATGGTTACATACGAAGCGTTATTCGCTTACACGATGGTACTAATAGGCGTTGTGTCTCTGGTCATCCAGATAACAAAAAAGAAGTAACCGCCAGCTCCGGGAAAAGTTGCGGTTACTTCTAAAGTAAAACATCTTTTCAGGGACAACCGTCTATCGGTAGTGCCCTTTTTCTATCTTTAGTATAACCGCTTATAATAGAATTGTCAATGAATATATACGTTGTTTAAACATTCTAAAGTTCTTTGAGGTCGTTTAAATCAGGAATAAATTTATGAAAATGCAATGAGATGAGTATTCAACCTACCCCTTATATCCCGCCCTGATGCGCCAACACCAGGACGGGATTTTTTATTCAACCAGGGTTGCTGTGCAACGCTCTAAGGTGATGTACTGACCGTCTTTTACAGTCACGTATCTCACATCATTGAAACTTGCGTTAGTAACCCAGCTAGATACTTCACCAGAGCTGTCATTTGCAACAAGATAATATGCTGAGGCAGAGCCTGTAGGAGTTACTTTGTATTCTCCGGCAGGGATGTCAATTCCAACTTTATACATTCCAGCAGAGATAATATTTGAGTTGTTGCTATCAGATGCGGAACTGTCCGAGTTTGAATTGTCTCTGGTAAGTAGTTGAGGTTCTTCGAGCATATTTTCTTTGCCCTGGACACAACGGTCAAGACCCTGCGTAGCTGAATATATTAAATCCAAACCCAATTGCACATCACCGGTCGTTGTAGTTCCACAGGCGTTGGAGATTTGCTGGAATCCGTCGATTGCTTCTTGGCAGTATACTAAGACACGCTCGTGCAAGACTAATCTGGATGACGGTGCGTTCATATTTTCAATTTTTCGCACAGCTTTAACACCATCAACTTCATAGCCTTCTAATTCAGCTATCCATGCAGTATCAACATCATCAGATGTTGAATTGGAAACAAGTTGTAACATGTTTGTGTGAACTGTCATAATATCAGTTGTATACGACATCAAGTAGAGGTCGTAGTCGTCTGCTGTAAGAGTTGCGCCAGTTGATCCATTGTCGGACGTTGCGGTTTTGAGAGATTCTTGGGTATCATCCGTTGCTTTAGAAGTTGTTCTTCCTGTGCTACTACATCCTGTTAGTGCGGAAAGAAGCAGTGCGGAGGAAATCATAAGAGCGAGTGTGTTGTTTTTCATATGTTTATTCTCCGGTTAGTCGTGCTAATGTGCAGCACATAAAATCTATTTTTCTCTTAATATTATACTTAGTTTATATATTTATATTATATTGTTGTGGTCAAGCTTTTTTGTAACACTTTGACCTGATTTTTACTGCATAGGTTTTACGCCCCGTAGCGTGCCTCGAAAGGCGTTTTGTAATTATTATAAGAATGCGGTCGTTCATGGTTATAATGGACATACGCAAATTCTTCGATGGATGTATATAATTCTTTCTCAGAATGATAGTAATGATGATTTATCAATTCATTCTTGAGAGTGTTGTAATATCGCTCCATAGGGGCATTATCGTATGGATATCCAGCCTTGCTCATACTTTGCGTTATACCAACTGATTCGCAGTATTCTGTGAATTCCTTTGAGGTATACTGGCTTCCCTGATCCGAGTGAAGAATCAGGCAGCTGGGATCTAAGCCCGGCTGGGAATCAATTCTTGAACTGTATACAAACTGCGAGATTTTTCTTCCGTCACCGAATACAGGCTTGTGTCCGACAATTTCTCGTAGTACCTACGATCCGACTTAAACACTTCCCAATCATATGTATGTAATCGCTGAATGATCTCCTCATCTACACCCATCTCACGGAGCTGCTGTTCCTCTGCGTTCTTCCATTTGAGCCACTTTTTTTCGGCCTGTGCCTTGTTATAAGACATAAAAATTCCTCCGATTCATCTAAATTTGGTAAAAATTCAGATGAGCCGGAGGGGATCGGCACAGATATACACACGCCATATGAATTGAGATACACACAGAATGACAATATGATTCACACAAGCTTGTTTAATTCATATGTATCATGAAGTTATAATATATTGTCCGTGTCGTCATCTTATTTTCTGTATCATATGTCTGGCTTTAAAAATGATTTTAAAAATAATGCACCACTGGGAAGGCGTATGTCCCAGTGGTGCATTTGTTCCTATCAAAAAAGAGAAATTTGCTTACTTACTCATCAGAGTCTTTGTCTGCTCCACAATATTTTCGGCGCACAGACCAAATTCATCATTGACGCCGATTCGCTTAACCCGTACTGGATTTTTTTTGGCAAAGACACTGCAAACTGCCTTGCCCAGGCCGCCAATAATATTATGCTCCTCAACGGTAACAATCTTTCCACAACATTATTTTGTACATATACAGCTACTGCGCAAACAATAAGCAGCAGGGTAAATATCCATCTTCTCATTTTCATAACGGATCCTTTTTATAATCATTATTTCACGTATCCCTCTGCCAGATACTGCAACAGTTCAACTGCTGTTGTATCCTCTGACACATTAAACCTCCCTAATTGATATAAAGTTTCCGGTCGATTTTGAACAATAATATTTTTATGGTCACTTTTCGTAGTTAATGTAATCTTATACCCCATTTCATGTACAACTTGTTCTGTCAGCTCAGAATACTGTCCCTTCGGATAGGCCAGTGCAAATAATGTGCTTTCAGTATGTACAGTATACTCGTCCTGATATTTTTTTAAATCATCCCGGAGTGCCTTGATATACACATCATCATCTTCCCCCTCTAACTGCGCTGCAGATTCCCGAACAGGCTTCTGTGTTTCTAATTTTGCCGTCTGATGCATGTCATAGGTATGAGACTGTACCTCTATCAATCCTGAATTCATCATCTCTACTGCTTGTTTGTAAGAAAAATGTGGTGTGATCGGGATATTAGTATCGCCATATGTTTGATATCCAATTGTTTTTCCGATTGCAAAAATAATTGCTTTCATTTGATATTCCTTCAACAGAGGATATGCCCGTTCATAATTACTCAAATATCCGTCATCAAACGTAATACACATCGGTTTAGCCGGTAAATCTTTTCCATAATAAACATACTCTATCAGTTGAGACATCGAAACCGGTTGATATCCCGCATCGCGGATCGTCCTCAAATCCTTTTCCAGAGTTGCCTGTGTTATGACCCACGGGTTGCTGCTCTCATCATCAATATGATGGAACATCAAAATAGGTATTACTGCTTTTTGGGCAGGCTTAGATTCTCCGGATATCTTTTCCTCTGCATTCTTACTCACACCAAATACCGTTTGAACTTGCTCACTGTATATAATCTGAGTTCCATACTGATATAATAAAATGAACAGTGTTGATGCGATTATTATCCCCCATAGTTTTCTAATCCTTTTTGATTTTTCCTTATTACTCATATAAATCTCCCCCTCAGGTTGGAATTGTCAAGAAAAGTGCAGTCTAAAAACTCACAAATTTTAAGCAGCAGATGAATGATACATATTGTGGTAATGTGTCTTATAAACAGCGGGTGGAAGCCCTAAGGGATTCGACGTATATACTCGCTTCCGATTATAGTAGATAAACACATATCGAAAGATAATAGATTTAACCTCCGCCATTGGCATTCGGTAAGTAGGAATTCTATAGAGCAGTTCCTTCTTCAAAGTTGCGAAGAAGCTCTCCATTCGGGCGTTATCGTAGCAGTGTGCCACACCGCTTAAGCTCTGCAGCATACCATATTCAGAAAGTTTTTTCTTGAACGCCTCGCTGGTATACTGGCTTCCGCGATCGCTATGAAGTGTCGCGCCTCGAACCGGATACCGGCAGGCAACTGCCTTGAGTGTATTGATACAAAGTTCTTTTCGCATATTGTCATCCATCTGAAGAGAAAGAATCTCACCGTTAAAGCAATCCATAATCGGGGAAATATAGAGTTTTCCGTCCAGGCAGCCGATCTGCGTGATATCTGTCAGCAGTTTTTGATACGGGGTATCAGCCCGAAAATCCTGCTTGATCAGATTTTCCTCCTCTTGAATTTCGGTGGCAGCGCGTGTTAAACCATGCGGACGTCTGGGTCTGCCGTGAATCAGACCTTTTTCGTGCATAATTCGCCTGATTCTACGTTTTCCTGTGTGGAATCCGTTCTGCTCCAAGGCAAGCTGCATTCGTTCCACGCCGTAATTGTCATTATAATCGGATTCATTCATAATCCTGTCTATTGCCGCCGAAAGAAGCGCGTCCTTAGACGGCTTACTGAGATTCTTCAGATATCGATAATATCCAGATTCGCTTATATGAAGAATTCTGCATAATAGTTCCACACTCCACTCCTTATCTGAATCTGTCTGTATAGAGTGGATAAAGCGGTATCGCTCATGTGCTTTTACTTCTTTCGGCGCGCTGCGAAAAAACCAAGAGCCTCCTGAAGTATATCGTTAGCTCGTTGGAGCTCTTTGACTTCCTTCTCCAGCTCAAGCATTCTTCGTTCCTGCTCGCTTGCCGGCAGTTGTTTATGACCACTTCCTACAAATG
>NZ_NHOC01000007.1 GCF_002157465.1 Butyricicoccus porcorum | reverse complement strand
ATTCTTCGCATTACGTTGGCGCAGGCCGTTATTGATTTACATAGCAAATAACCCGACTGGTTTCCCAGTCGGGTTTTCTTTATGCCTTCGCCCCTGTTACAGTCAATTTTCCGTCGGCAGAGGAAATCGATTCCACCCGGCTGAGTTTTCCGGCCAGACTTCGATTTATGCTCGTTTCCAGCTGATTGAACGCATCTGCCCCCACCACTGTATCCGGAATTTCCATCGTCGCCACCTTCAGGCTTTTCGGCACAACTGCAACCGCGCCGCCATCGGCACACAATGTAAGCTCCAGCTGAAGCGGCAGGCTATCCGGCAGCAAATCCAGAACGGAGAGATATGCCGAGGAAATGCTGTCATCCTGCTCCTTTAACAGTGCCGCAGCATCAGACTTATTCACAGAACCGGATAATAGGACTACCCCATTTTCACCGATCTCTGCGGATAAATCGGACACTTCCAGCTGTCCGCCCAGTGCTTCCTCTACAGCCGAAAGAAAAACCTCTTCTCCGAGCACAAGTTCTGTCTGTTCACCGGAATCTCCTTCTGTTTCCTCAGCTGCATGCTCCTGCAACTCTGCCGTGCCGGGATCGTGTTCCGGCAGTGTCCTTCCTACATACAGCCTGCTGAAGGCTGCCACGCCAATTGCCGCACAGATTGCGACAATCAGAGTAATACGGAATTTTTTTACTCCACTCAAATCTGCACCACTCCATTCCCTGTGCACAGCGTATGCGTATGTCCAAAAAAATATACGTACAAAAAAGCTCCACCAGATCATCTGTCCGGTGGAGCTGCTGCATTATCTGATTATTTATCCGGAGTTTCCGTCTTCCAGACCTCCTGGAGCGAGGTTGCAAGCCCTGCAAGTCCCTGGATTTCCGACGGAATGATAATCTTGGTCGCCTTGCCGTCTGCGGCTTTTGCAAATGCCTCCAACGCCTTCAGGCGAATGACCTGGTCATTCGGTGCCGCCTTGTTCAAAAGCTCGAGGGAATCCGCCAGTGCCTTCTGCACAGTCATCAGCGCCTCTGCCTGACCCTGTGCTTCTTTGATCTGTGCTTCGCGCTTTGCATCTGCGCGCAGTACCATAGACTCCTTCTCACCCTGTGCGACAAGAATGGCGGACTGCTTTTGGCCTTCTGCAACAAGGATTGCCTCACGGCGTTCACGCTCCGCCTTCATCTGTTTTTCCATCGATTCCTGAATTGCCTTCGGCGGAATGATGTTTTTCAACTCGACACGGTTGACCTTGATGCCCCATGCATCGGTTGCTTCATCCAGAATGGTGCGCATCTTGGTGTTGATAACATCGCGGGAGGTCAGCGTTTCATCGAGTTCGAGATCTCCAATGATATTTCGCAGTGTCGTCGCGGTCAGGTTTTCAATCGCTGCCATCGGGTTTTCCACGCCATAGGTGAACAGCTTCGGATCGGTAATCTGGAAATAAACAACCGTATCGATCTGCATCGTGACGTTATCCTTCGTGATAACCGGCTGCGGCTCGAAATCAACGACCTGTTCTTTGAGTGTGACCTTGCGCGCAATCTTTTCAATCAGCGGAATTTTAAAATGCAGGCCGGTCTGCCATGTGCCCTGATACGAACCAAGGCGCTCAATGGTGTAGGCTTTTGCCTGCGGGACAATCTTGATGTTGGAAACCAGTACGATGAGCACAATCAGTGCCAAAACAATGATCACAAATACCACGATCCATTACCTCCATTTTCATCACAGTGTTCCACCATTGCCTTTACGCCGGATATTTCCCGCACAACAACGGTTTCTCCTTCTGCAATCTGTTCATTGTGGATACTTCTGGCGGTCCAGATCTGACCCATCAGGCGGATCTGACCCGTGCCATTCCTGTTGTCAATCGCCTGTACCACAACCGCCTCCTGTCCGAGAATGCGGTCTGCATTGGTTCTATCCCGCTGCGGGCGCAGAACCCCGCGCAGCAACGGACGAAGCAGCAACAAAAGCACGAACGACAGGACAAGGAAGATTCCAAACTGTCCCGCCCAGCTCAAACCGGCATTTGCCGCAAGCAGCGCACCGATGGAACCGGCCGCAAACCAGAGTGTGACAAGCTGTGTCGTCACTGCTTCTATTATCAGACAGGCGATGATCACAACCAGCCAGAAACACACCGGTGACACAGTTGAAATCAGCATCACATCGCTCACCCTCCTTCTTTGTTTACTATATCATATCCACACGGCAATGTACACAACAACACCGTAACAAAAAGATGGCAATAAGGTAAAATCTATGAAAAAGCCCGATCTTCATACCGTGGAAGATCGGGTGTCATTTATCATAAGATGAAATATCACGAGATGAAAGGAATACCTGCCCTTGAAAGCATTCAGTGTCACAGCGCCATGCAGGCCTGTCGCTCTTTGTAATATACCGGAGTCAGCCCGCACGCTGCGGCCAGCTGGTATGCCTCTTTCAGATACGCCCCTATGCTGCCGCAGTCGTGTGCGTCCGAACCGATGGTCACAGTACGCCCACCCGACTCAGCAAACCGACAGCACAGCTTACGAAGTGCAGCTACTGCCCGCCCATCTCCAAACTGCCGGGTATTGATTTCAAGTGATTTTCCTTTTGCCGCGAGACATTCCAGTATTCTGTCAAACAGATTTGGAAACTCCTCGTACAGCAGGATAGAATTTTCATATGGCGCGTGTCGGCTGACATAATCGATGTGTGCCAGGGTATCGAAATCATCATAGCTTCTGACATTTTCATACATGGCTTCCAGATATGCCGTATAAGCGCTTTTCCTGTCCGGAAAAAGCTGAAAATACGACGGATCATATAAATCCCTGCCACATACAGCATGAATGGAACCAATCACCATATCAAAGGGATAGGAACAAACCAACGTTTGATTCTTCCCCTCAACAAAGCGCTGCAATCCGATCTCCACACCGAGGAGAAGCGTGTCGCTCCGATGTGGCGCATATGCGGAAAAGTACGCTTCCGGATCAAATTCATATACCTTTGGCTCTGGAAATTCATAATCCATATGTTCCGTCAGCACGACACCGATTCCAGTTTGCCGCACATACTGCTGAACCTCGGCAATTTTCATTCGGCTGTCAGAAGAAAACGGCGTCGTATGCATATGTGTATCGTACATTTCAACTGTCCTTTTCCAGTTCCGCTGCTGTGCGCATATAGTCGTCCCGGATCGTCTGAGGCACAAGGCCTCCGCCGGTTGCCCATACAATCTGCGTGGTATTTGCCATCCGCGAAACAAGCTGATTGTCTTCCAGATAGCGTCTTGTCTCCGATTCTGTATTCATGCACACTGCACCGTGCACGGCCGCACATGCACTCGGTTCCAGAAAGATCCCTTCGGTATCCATCATGTCCTTCATATATCGATACAGCTTTTCATCGGCAACGGTACATGCGCCGCTCAGCATGGTTTTCATTATGCCGCCTACAAAAGCAGATGGTCTTCCCACAGCAAGGCCATCCGCCTGTGTCTCGCCGCTCAGACCGATATCCTGCACTGAAATTTTGTTGTTCAAACCGGTTGCCAGGCCGAGCAGCATGCAGGGTGCCTGTGTCGGCTCAACGAAAAAGCAATGAACATCATCGCCAAACACCTGCTTGAGACCAAAGGTGATGCCGCCCGGTGCGCCGCCGACACCACACGGGATATAGACAAACAACGGATGGTCTTGATCCACAACAATTTCCATCTCATCTAACTGCTGCTTCAGGCGTTTTCCAGCTACGGCATAACCGAGAAACAGATTTCTGGAATTTTCATCGTCTACAAAATAACTCTTGGGGTCTGCATCGGAAAGCATTCTGCCATTCCTGACGGCTTCACTGTAGTCGCCCTCATATTCGCGCACATCGACACCATAGCTCCGCAGCAAATCTTTCTTCCACTGCTTTGCATCGGCAGACATATGGACAACCACATGGTATCCGAGTACTGCACTGATGATACCGATGCTCAGCCCCAGATTGCCGGTAGAACCGACCTGGATGGTATATGCACGAAAAAATGCTTTCTTATCCGGATCTCCCAGCTTCGCATAGCTTTCGCCCGGCTCCAACAGGTGATGCCGCAGGACAAGATCTTCCGTGTGCTTGAGCACCTCATAAATGCCGCCGCGCGCTTTGACAGACCCGGCAATGGCAAGATGACTGTCCTTTTTCAGCAGGAGTTTGCCGGTCTGTACGCTGCCGTATTTCCGGTTCAGGCATGCCTGCATCGCGTCAATCGCCACAAGCGGCGATTCAATCAGACCACCCTGCGGCTGCGTCTCCGGAAAATATGCCTGAATGAGCGGTGCAAACCGAAAAAGCCTCTGTTCCGCGTCATCTATGTCGCTCTGATTCAGCTCACAGCCCTGCATACTCTGTTCCAGACAGCGTTTATCAGGATTGATCCAAACAACCTCCTGTCCCTGTCTGAGTGATTCCAGAACACGAGAGTCCGATATGAGCGTCTCAAAGTTTTCCATGTTTTTTCCTCCATGCAATCAGGGACATAAATTCCTGTATGATTCCGGCGGCTGCAATCGATGTAATCCCGCTGCCGTCAAAAGCCGGGGCGACTTCAACGATATCATAGCCTACAATGTCCAGTTCCTTCAAACCACGAAGAATCTTAAGCGCCTCCCAGGTGGAAAATCCGCCCGGAACCGGCGTTCCGGTACCCGGAGCAAAGGCAGGATCGAGAAAATCGATATCGAACGTGAGGAATACCTTTTTCCCCTCTGTGCGCGCACAAATGCATCGGATCACATCCTCACCGGACATCTCATGCATCTGTGCCGCTGTTATCGATTGGTAGCCGAGCTTTGCGGAATTCTCTGCGTCCTCCGCACCGTACAGCCCCTCCCGTATGCCCAACTGAATGGAATGTGCGGTGTCCACCAGACCTTCCATTGCGGCATGATAGAATGGTGTGCCATGGCTGTAGGGCTTTCCGAAGTATTCGGAAATCGTATCGTAATGCGCATCAAAATGAACCAGTGCAACCGGGCCATACACTTCGCTGCACGCCCGCAGCTCCGGCAGGGTAACACTGTGATCTCCGCCCATGGCAATCGGAATGATGCCCCGCGCAAAAATCTCCTTCATCTCTTTCTGCATCACATCAAACGACTCTTCCACATATCCCGGTACAGAGCCGATATCGCCGTAATCGACACCGGAGCACTGCGCAAAGATGTCAACCTCCAGTTCCGGATGATACGGCTTTGCCGCGAGCGATGACATTTCCCGGATAGAAGCCGGGCCAAAACGCGCGCCTGCGCGATAGGTTGCGCAGGTATCAAACGGAATTCCGAGCACAGCGAAATCAATGTCATCCAGCGTTCTGATATTCTGCATCCGCATGAACGTCTTAACTCCGGCAAATCTTGGGGATTGTAAAGAATTTACTGTTCCGTATTTCATATATTTGTTCTCTTTCATTATAATCTAATACAGTTGTGGTCTGCAACTGCCAGTTTGACCTTATTCCCGTTCTGGAAAAGTGTTTTGCTGCGGAACAGGACATCAACCTTGAGAATGATTCCATTGACCCGGACACGGTACTGCAACACATTGCCCTTCGGCGTGTTGTCGACAATCGTGCCAGTAAAGCAATATTCTTCGTCTGTTTCACCATCGACAAATTGCAGCGTTTCCGGGCGGATGGCAATACCTTCCGGTGCCGTCACACGCTTGCCTGTGACAGCTGCAAACTGCTCTTCCGACAGGATATTATAATTTCCGATAAAGGTAGCGGCAAATTTGCTGACCGGCGCAGTATACATGCCGATCGGATCACTCGACTGCTCAATTTTTCCGTCATGGAACAGATGGATGGTGTCCGACATGACCATCGCCTCATCCTGATCGTGCGTGACAAAGATACTGGTGAGACCCAGCTTTTTATGCACCTCGCGGATGCTCTGCTGGAGTGCCTTTCTCAGCTTGGCATCGATGGCACTGAGCGGCTCGTCCAACAGCAGCACCTTCGGCTGCTGCACAATGCTGCGTGCCAGTGCAACTCTCTGCTGCTGTCCGCCAGACAGACTGACCGGATAGGCCTTCTCCTTCCCGGTCAGCTCGACCATTTCCATGACTTCCTTCACCTTACTGTCGATTTCATCCTGTGGCTTCTTTTTCATTTTCAGACCAAACGCGATATTTTCCTCTACCGTCATGTTTGGGAACAGGCTGTAATGCTGGAACACCATGCCGATGTTTCTATCTTTTGGCTCAAGTCCGGTGATATCCTTGCCGTCCATGATAATCTGTCCGGAGGAAATTTCCTCCAGACCAGACAGACAACGCAGAAGCGTGCTCTTGCCGCAGCCAGACGGTCCCAGCAACGTGACAAACTGCCCCTTTTCGATATTCAAATTCACATTTTTGAGCACGTGATTTTCGCCATAAAATTTATCAATATTCCTGAATTCAATATATGCCATCTGGAATTTACCTCTCCTTCTTTTTGTCTTTCTGTAGGCCGAATACTGCCAGAGAAATCAGCAGCGTTACGATAAACAGCAATACAATAACGGCGCTTGCCTTTTGTCCGGACTGCTTCATGACAGCATACAGATACATCTGTCCGGTTGGGAAGTAGTTGCCCGCCAGCGTATTGATGATGACAAAATCGCCAAACACAATCGACAATGCCAGCATGGCGGAGACCATAACACCACTTGCAATGTTGGGAAGGATGATGTTCCAAAATGCATAAAACCTTCCAGCCCCCAGCATCTGTGCCGCTTCCAGTAGTCTCGGCGCGTGTACTGCATTCAGATTATTGCGCACACCCTGATAAATATAGGGAAGCACGACGATGCAGTAGGTGCAGACCAGCATGAATACGCGGTTGGAAAATGGCTCCGGCGCATTGACATACAATCCCAGCACACTGATCGGAAGGATAACGCCCTGAATGGCATATGGGATCGTACAAATCACCTTCATGATGCTGTCCAGCTTAGGCAGGTACACCACTACCACATACATGGCAAGCAGGACAACAATGGTACAAATGACAATCGGCACAACGGAGATCAGGACTGTTCTTCCAACGCAGCTCCAAAAATACGAATCCCGGAACAGTTCCAGATAGGCATTCAGTGTAAATCCTTTGGGAAGAATCGTAATCCATTCGGTAAACAGCGAATAGATAAAGGTCAAAAGCAATGGGAACAAAAGATAAATTCCGATAACCCACAGAAGCTCACTGCTTCCTCTTTTCTTTCCGGTTTCTCTCATTCCTGGTGCCCCCTGTCTTTCTGTAGAATCTTCTCATTGATGAAAACGGAAAGGACCATCAGTGCCATCAGTATGACAGCCAGTGCGCCGCCGAGATGCGGATTTTGTACGACATCTCCGACAAACTGTTCCGAAATCCGAATCGGGAGAATCGAAACATTGTTCATCACCAGAGCATACGCAGTCGCATAGGCCGCGATGGCATTGGCAAACATCGCGGAAAAGGTACCCAGGATGCTCGGCATCAGTACCGGAATACCAACCTTCATCCAGAATGTTCTGCTGGTACCTCCCAGCAGCCCGACAGCATCCTTCCATTCCTTTTTGATGGACTCGAATGCCGGGAGCAGCAGAAGTGTGGACAGCGGAATCTGGAAGTAAATATAGGTAAACATCAGGCCTACAACCGAATACAACGGAAATTCTGCCAGAAATTGAATGCCGTATTTCTGTCCGATCAGGGTGAGAATGCCCGTGTTGCCCAGCATGATAATGTAGGCAAATGCCAGCGGAACGCCCGAAAAATTGGAAACCATATTGAGCAGGCTCATGAAAATCTTTTTCGCTCTGCCGCCTTTTTCATAGGCCGCCTTGGATCCAAAGAATGCCACAAACAGGCCGATGACAGATGAGAACACCGCAATAATCAGGCTATTAAAAATAGCTGACCGATATAGTTTTTTGGTAAAAACCTGGACATAATTGGCCAAGGTAAGACCAATCTCTCCGCTCTCTGGTGTAAAGCTTCTTACGATAATGGTTGCAATCGGGATAATCTCAAACAGCCCCACCAGAATCACGAACGGAAGCAATGCCAGCAAATACTTTTTTGTCTGCGTCTTCCTCATAATTCCACTCCCTGTTTATTTGGCGTATGCCATGACTTCTTCATTCCACAGAGAGGGAAGCTCTGCCACGGTTTCTTCCCATGCTTCCTGATCTTCTACCATCTTTACATTGTTATACTGATTATCCGGGATCATTTTTTCCTCCAGCTCGGCCGGCAGATCTATATCGCGCACTGTTTTCGCATACCCCTTTGCCAGATTCAACTGTCCCTCATCACTCAGAATATATTCTCTCGTCAAAGCTGCCGCATACGGACGTTTGGTATACGCGTTGATGATAGTTGTGTAACCACTCTGTACCGAACAGTCGCTCGGAATGCACATCTCAAAATCTGCATCCGGATTGTTTTCCTTGATCTGTTCGCGGTAGCCGATTCCTACGAAATCCCAAATAATTGCAACGCCAATTTCACCCTTTTCAATGCGGCTGAAATTGAATTCTCCCTTATCCAGACGTCCCTGCTCCGCAAGCTGGCGGAAGAAATCCAGACCCGGTTGAATGTTGCTTTCATCTCCGCCCATTGCATAAGCCGCAGCCAGCACAGCATACTGTGCTCTGGTGGACTTTGCAACGTCACCGATGGATACGACATAGTCGCCGTCCAGCAGATCCTGGAATGACGTCGGCGCATCCGGAACCAGCCTCTTGTTGGTCATCAGCGCCATGGTTCCGTAATATGCAACCACCCAGTCGCCATCATCATCTTTTGCCCAATCCGGGATTTCATCCCAATAGCTGGTCTTATATTTGAGAGTCAGGCCCTTTTCTTCTGCAACTGCGCCGTAGGTCTCACCCACATCACCGATATCCTTGGTCGCATTGTTCTTCTCCGCCTCGAACATCGCCAGTTCCTCTGCGGAAGACAGGTCGACATCGGTGTGCTTCAATCCATATGTATCGTAAATTCCGCTCCACGTATCATCCCAGTTTGCCCAGTCATCCGGCATACCTACGGAATTAACTTCTCCTTCTTCTTTCGCCTTGGCTGTAATCTCTTCCAGAGACATGCTGTTCAAATCTACACTTTCTGTTTGTGTGCTGCCTGTACTTCCGCAGCCTGCAAGACATGCGGCAGAAATCGTAGCTGTTAAAACCGCAGCCGTCAATTGAATGAATCTCTTTTTCATTGTTACCTCCTGAAATTAAATGGATCTTTTTTGACTTCTTTTACAGCATACTTCTTTGTGCAGCAAAAACTTCAACTCATGAATCAGTAAAGTTTGTTAAATTCAAGAAAATTCTGACCGCTATTGTACCGGAATTTGAATTTCCAGCACGGTTTCCTCCGCATTGTTGGTCAATGTGACATCGATTTTATATATTTGCAAAATCTTGCCGCAAATTCGATAGTTTTTCTCCTGAATGTACTGCTTGATTTTCTCAAAACAGCGATCATATTTTTCCAGAACTCCATTTTTATAGTACATGCAGACATACTTACCTGACGGAATTTCCCTCAAATAAGTTGTGTCCGCCTTTTCGGGAGAAACCAGCAGCATCGGTACAGCCGGAATAAGCTGATCGTTGGGGACAAGCAATCTCTCGTCAGCTATGACTCCTACCCGGTCACTGGCAAGGATCGGTATTTTTTCTCTGATATAATTCTCCAGCTTGGTGAACGCCATCGCATGCTCTTCCCTGTCGCCCGCTTCCTTTCCAAAGGTAACCATATAACGGATTGGAAATTCCATTTCAAATACGGTTTCCATTTGCGGAAGGTCAGACAAACTTCTCAAAAACGCCAGCTTCCGGAGCAGCGCCTCATTCAACTGCATTTGTTCCTGTAATTTTCGTTCAAATTCCCTCTGATACTCCTCCAGCATCGAAAGAGACTTTTGAAAATTCCGATTGTCAAGGTATTCCTGAATCATATTCAGACTCATACCGGCCTGACGCAGTTCAAGAATGGTTCCGAGGCGTTCATACTGGCGGATCGAATAATACCGTCGTCCGCTCTCCGAGGTATAATCCGGTTTCAGCAGCCCGATTCTGTCGTAATGTCTCAGAGTTTCACTTGTGACGTTTTTTAATTTTGCCAGTTCTGAAATTGAAAGTACATATTTGACCATGTTGCCTTTCCTCTGTATTTTTGGGTGTGCGAAAAAGGGACTCATCTGAGTCCCTTTAAAAAGATTGGATTCGTCCATGCGGTATTTCCGTGTCGGTCGGTGCATTCAACCCGGATGTAATCCTCATTACCGCGCAATGCAAACCTCGCCTCGGTTATGTCATCTTTCCCTGACCGGGATACCACACATCCTCCTGCATTGATGTAATTGCCTGCGATAAAATTTACTCTGTTTACTGAACTGCACTGCACATATGCCACATTGTCCCGAATACCCCAGTCAAAGATTTCCGGGCCAGAAGAAGAATAATAATTTCCGTCCACAATGGCCTGAACAATCGATTCATGGTTCAGCTTCTCCGCTTTGACTACGATATATCCGCCAAAACTGTCCTCCACAATGCCATCATTGTGGTTGTCATCCGAAGCAACGGCAAAAATTTTCTTTCCCTTGCGCAGCATAACATCCCAATGCAGAGAATCAACTCCTGTTGCACTTTCGTTCACCGTGCCGTAATTAAAAATTTCCATTGCCGTACAACCCTCAATATCGATAAATTCATCCTCCCTGACTCTGGACCAGACAGGGTGATTGTAGGTAGTAATGCATCCATGTTTTTTCAGATCATCCTGAAGCTCCTGCGCCACAGCTGCGCCATCCCAGTTGCCGTAAAACAGACGCGGCGGATAATATTCCAGATGATGAAACAGATTGTGTTCTGCGTTCTTTTGCATCTCTTCCGTTCCCAGGATGCCGTGAATATGATGAATCCGCAATCGTTCCGTTTTACTCTCATCCTCATACAACACGGCTGATGCCTCCAGAGCGGGCAAAATAAGAAACGTATCACTGCCCAATTCGTTGCGGTAATCGGAATATAAATCGTGATCGCTGATGGCCAGAAAATGATATCCATGCTCTTTATATAATGCAGCAACTTCGTCAGGTTTCAATAATCCATCTGAATTTGTCGAATGGCAGTGCAAATTGCCTTTGTACCATGTTCCTGTTTCGGTAAAACCGTTGATATTCATAAAATCACCTCTTCCCTATTGTATCTGCCCCAAATGCTGCAATCTACCATACCAGCGTAAAATTTTGGTTAAGTCTTCTTAAAATGTAAAGCTTTGATTTTGACATCAGTTAAAAAATGTGTATAAAAGCAAAAAAATTCCCGCCTTTCGGCGGGAATTCTTAAATCGAGAATCTCTCGTAAATTTGGTGTACCTTGTGTTATGGCACTGACTTAGTACATGCCACCCATGTCCGGAGCAGCCGGAGCAGCAGCCGGAGCCGGCTCCTTGATGTCGGTAACAATGGACTCGGTTGTCAGTACGGTAGCTGCCACAGAAGCCGCATTCTGCAAAGCAGAACGGTTAACCTTCGTCGGATCAACAATACCGGACTCGATCATATCGCAGTAGGTCTCGCTGTAAGCGTCGAAGCCATAGCCAACCTTGCCGGATTCGCGGATCTTCTCCAGAACAACTGCGCCATCGATGCCTGCGTTTGCAGCAATCTGCTTGATCGGAGCCTGAAGTGCCTTTGCAACGATGCTGACACCAGTCTTCTCATCACCTTCGCAGGTATCAGCAACAGCAGCAACTGCGGAAACTGCATTGACATATGCAACGCCGCCGCCGGCAACAATACCCTCTTCAACAGCAGCGCGGGTAGCGTTCAGTGCATCCTCAACACGCAGCTTCTTTTCCTTCATTTCAGTCTCAGTTGCAGCACCAACCTTGATGACAGCGACACCGCCAGCCAGCTTTGCCAGTCTCTCCTGGAGCTTCTCACGGTCGAAATCAGAGGTGGTCATCTCAATTGCATGACGGATGTTTGCAACGCGTGCCGCAATTTCTTCCTGTGCGCCAGCGCCGTCAACAATGACAGTGCCTTCCTTGTTAACCTTGACCTGACGTGCACGACCCAGCATATCCAGCGTAGCGTCCTTCAGCTCGAGGCCGATCTCTTCCGAAATAACCTGGCCGCCGGTCAGAACAGCGATATCCTTCAGCATCTCCTTGCGGCGATCGCCAAAGCCCGGAGCCTTAACTGCAACACAGGTGAAGGTGCCGCGCAGCTTGTTCAGAAGCAGGGTAGACAGTGCTTCGCCTTCCAGATCCTCTGCAATGATGAGCAGCTTCTTGCCGGTCTTGACAATCTGCTCCAGCAGCGGCAGCAGATCCTGAATGTTGGAAATCTTCTTATCGGTAATCAGGATAACAGCATCATCCAGAACTGCCTCCATCTTATCGGTATCCGTTACCATGTACGGCGTGATGTAGCCGCGATCGAACTGCATGCCTTCTACGATTTCAGAATAGGTCTCAGCGGTCTTGGACTCCTCGACGGTAATAACGCCGTCAGCGGAAACCTTCTCCATTGCCTCAGCAATCAGATCGCCGATTGCAACGTCGCTGGAAGAAATCGCTGCAACACGAGCAATATCGCTGGTGCCCTTGATGTTCTCGGAGTTACCCTTGATTGCTTCAACCGCAGTAGCAACGCCCTTGGCGATACCCTTGCGCATAATCATCGGATTTGCGCCTGCTGCAACGTTCTTCATACCCTCAGTGATGATAGCCTGAGCCAGAACGGTAGCAGTCGTAGTGCCGTCGCCTGCCAGATCGTTGGTCTTGGTTGCAACTTCCTTGACCAGCTGTGCGCCCATGTTCTCGAACGGATCATCCAGCTCGATGTCCTTTGCGATGGTAACGCCGTCGTTGGTGATCAGCGGGGTGCCGTACTTCTTGTCGAGAACGACGTTGCGGCCCTTCGGACCGAGAGTTACCTTGACCGTATCAGCCAGCTGGTCTACGCCGCGACCCAGTGCACGGCGAGCTTCCTCGCCGAAAAGAATCTGCTTTGCCATGATATAATAGCCTCCTAAATGATGGGTAATAAATGCTTAAACTTACTCGACAACAGCCAGAATGTCGTTCTGACGGACAACGATCAGTTCCTCGCCGTCAATCTTGACCTCGGTGCCGGAGTACTTGCTGGTGATTACCTTATCGCCAACCTTAACCTGCATAACGACTTCCTTGCCGTCGACAACACCACCCGGGCCAACAGCCAGAACTTCTGCTACCTGCGGCTTTTCCTTTGCAGAGCCGGTGAGAATGATACCGCTCTTGGTGGTTTCTTCTGCTTCGGTCATCTTGATGACAACGCGGTCAGATAAAGGCTTGAGCTTCATAATAAAAATCCTCCTAAGATGATTAAAATAACTTCTTCAGGTTTAGCACTCGATTACCCGGAGTGCTAACGTATATTATATTATATCATTTGCCCCGAATACGCAAGAGTTTTTTTCCGATTTTTCCAATATTTTTGTAAACAATTTATGAATGACCCTCAAACCGCTTGTTTGGGCGATTATTGCGATTTTTCTGAACTTTTTTCATGTTATTCTTTGTGTTGGCAAACGAACGGAACCGCTTTCGCTTTTCAGGCGGCTGATAATACATAAACAGATTACAGCGCAGCATGCCGTTGTACAGTTTTCTTTTTTTATCCGCTTTTACCCCGAAAAACTCCTCAAAATTCTCGTCAGAGCTGATAATATACTGCTTCATTGGCGAACGAGAGGCCGTTGTGCCAAAATTTCGCAGCAGCTTGCGCGCAGAAGCAACGTCCATCATGCGCTCACCGTACGGTGGATTGCAGATCAGTGTGCCCTCGCGTCTGTCCAGGCGCAGTGTGCAGGCATCACGTGTCTCGAAACGCACCGTATGCTCTACGCCCGCCTTTTTCGCATTTTCCGCAGACAGCTCAACGCATGCCGGATCGATATCACTGCCGCAGATGTCATAGCAGCGGTCACGGTAGATGACGTCAAGTGCCTGTTCCCTTCCCTGCCGCCACAGCTCCGGGTCGATACATGCCCATTTTTCCGCGTCAAAGGAACGCGCCAGTCCAGGCGCGCGGTTCATGGCAATCATCGCCGCCTCGATCGGGATCGTACCCGAACCGCAGAATGGGTCGAGGAATTCTCCCCGCCCGCGGTAACGTGAGAGATGCACCATCGCCGCCGCAAGCGTCTCGCGCAGCGGCGCTTCGTTTGCATTCGCGCGGTAACCGCGCTTGTGCAGTCCAGCACCCGAGGTATCCAGATACAGTGTTGCAATATTATCCATGATAGAGAACTGTACCTGGCAGCGCGGGCCAGTCTCCTCAAACCAGCCAATGCCGTAGGATTCCGACAGGCTTTTGACAATCGCTTTTTTTACAATGCTCTGGCAGTCCGGGATGCTGTGCAAATTTGAATTCAGCGAATAACCCTTGACCGGGAACGCACAGTCCTTTTCAATGTAGTCCAGCCACGGGAGCTCGTAAACACCCTCAAACAGCTCTTCAAAGGTACGTGCCGGGAATTCTCCCACTTTAATCAACACGCGCTCCGCGCAGCGCAGCCACAGATTAGCCCATACCAGTGTGCGCGCATCGCCGGAAAAAAATACCCGCCCGTTTTCGACACGGACATCGGTCAGCCCGCCGCCATGGCGCAGCTCATCGCCGACGATTCCCTCCAGTCCGAACAGGGTCGGACAGCAAAATTCATATTCCATATATAAAAATCCTTCCATAATTGCCGCAGAATGCGGCGTGTGTTTCATTGTACTATACTTTCGCCGGTCAGACAAGTAGCTTTGACATGATCTGCCGCGTTTCACTTTGCATTTCCAATTGTTTGTGTTATACTGAATACAATACTGAATGATTCGAGGTGTTCGCATGATCCGTTACGGCTTTATCCGTACCAAAGACGAAATCAAATTTTTGATCCTGACCTGTATGACTTACCTGCCGTTTCCGGTATCCTACGACGCTATCGTAGATATCTGTACCTGGTGTGACGATGGGTTCGGTTATTTCGAGCTGTCTGAGGCATTTTCCGAGCTTCAGGATTCCAAACATGTGCAAAAAACGGAAACCGACGGCGAAGAAGTGTTTTCCATCACACAGAAGGGCCGCGAGACCGCAGATGCTTTCCAGAACCGTCTGCCCTATACTGTGCGCGAGGCAGCTGAACTGTCCGCATTGCGCGTGATCCGCAAAATACGCCGCGATGCACAGGTTTTCGTAACCACGGAGCAGAAGGACGAAAAGGATTTTGTCGTCGAAATGACCATGCAGGACGTCTTTTCCGTCCGCATGAATGTCGTCAGCCTCCAGCAGGCCGCGCTTCTCGAACAGAACTTCAAAAAACATGCCGAAGAGATGTATCAGCAGCTGCTGTCCACACTCACGCATAACTACGAAGAATAACGGCAGAACAAGGCGGATTGCAAACCGCCTTTTTTGCTGCCAAAAAAATGATATAGATTGGAACGGTGAATCATGTCAAAAAAAACAAAAGGTATTTTATTTATCATTCTGTCGGCGTTCTGTTTTGCGCTGATGAATCTGTTTGTGCGGCTGTCCGGTGATCTGCCGTCCATGCAGAAGAGCTTTTTCCGCAATTTCGTTGCATTTATTTTTGCACTTGCGGTCCTGCTGCGGTCAGAGGAAAAGTTCAAATTCAACCACAAAAATCTCCCGCTGCTGATTCTGCGCGCTACATTTGGCACGCTCGGCATTTTATGCAACTATTATGCGGTTGACCATCTGGTGCTGTCGGATGCATCTATGCTCAACAAGCTGTCACCGTTTTTCGCCGTCATTATCTCATATTTCTACCTGAAGGAAAAAGTCACGCCGTTTCAGATCTCGGCGGTTATCATCGCTTTCCTCGGCGCACTGTGCATCATCAAACCGGGCTTTTCCTCGCTTACAACAGGCCCCGCACTGCTCGGCGCGCTGGGCGGACTCGGCGCAGGTGCAGCGTACACGATGGTGCGCAAGCTCAGTCTGAACGGCGAACGCGGGCCGTTTATCGTCTTTTTCTTCTCCGCATTTTCATGTGTCTTCTGTCTGCCCTATCTGCTGTTCGCCTATCACCCGATGACCATGCAGCAGCTCGTGTTCCTGCTGCTCGCCGGTCTGGCCGCAGCGGGCGGACAGTTCGCCATTACAGCAGCCTATGCCAATGCGCCGGCGCGTGAAATCTCCGTCTTCGATTACTCACAGATTGTTTTCGCCGCGCTGCTCGGCTTTGTCTTCCTCGAGCAGATTCCGGATGCGCTCAGCATTATCGGCTATATCATCATCTGCGGCACTTCCATTGCGATGTTTTTCTACAATCAAAAACACTGACACACGCAAAAATCAACCCCGCAGCCGAAGCCGGCTGCGGGGTTGCTCTATACCCAGATTTTATTTCTCACGTATATCGATAAACTGTCAATTGCTTTCAATGAGACCGTAGCCGCCAGCCGCTCTCTTGTAGATTACGGCAGGTGTGTCGTCAGATTCCGCATTCTTGAAGAAGAAGAACTGGTGTCCCAGCAGATTCATCTGAAGAATTGCTTCCTCAACCGTCATTGGGGTGACATCGAAGCGCTTGCGGCGGATGACATCATAGGTATCCTCAACATAGTCTGCCATGCTCGCATCGTTTGCGGCAGCCTTGTCGAATGCGCCTTCACGCAGTTTCTTTTCCAGACGAGTCTTATTTCTGCGGATCTGCTTCTCGATGCTACGGATCATACCATCCACAGAAGCAAACATATCGGTCGTGGTTTCCTCTGCACGGAAAACCATTCCGCTGTGTCTGACGGTTACTTCCGCCGTCTGTCTGCCCTTCAACTCACTGAAAGTAATTGTTGCAGAAGTATCTTTGTGGAAGTAGCGATCCAGCTTGGTTACTTTCTTGATGGCGTAAGCGCGAAGCTCGTCGCTAATCTGCATTTTTCTTTCAACGATGGTGATCTTCATAACATCAGCTCCTTATGGTCAATACGACCCAGTTTCCGATATTCAATTGTGCGGAAATGCGTCCCGGCAACCGCCGGCAGATGTATCGTATAAATCACGAAAAAACTTACGCTTCCTTTTGTTACTTTAAGTATACCACATATTAGAAAACCTGTCCCATGGCAAATTCAGGCAAATTCGACCCTGGGACAGGTTGTATAAAAAACATCTTCGATTATCTCTTGTTTTCGTGAAATTTCTTCAAATATCAAATCGTTCCATCCGCGTGGCGCGTGACATGACAACCGATGTTGACAACGCACGGCAAACCGGCAATATGCGTCGGGAACGGCTCAATGGCCGCCATCAGCGCGGTAACAGTTCCGCCCAGTCCCTGCGGTCCAATGCCGAGCGCATTGACACGCTCGATGATTTCCTTCTCCATCTCCGCATAGAATGGGTTCTCATTGAACTGTCCGGCGGGGCGCATCAGTGCACGCTTTGCGAGATAGGCAGCCTTGTCCGAAGTGCCGCCAAGTCCGACACCGATGACAATCGGCGGGCACGGGTTGGAACCGGCGCGATCACAGGACTCAACGATAAAGTCAATAATATCTTCGCGCGTTGCTGCCGGAGTGAACATCTTCATAGCGCTCATGTTCTCGCTGCCGAAGCCCTTTGGTGCAATGGTGATATGAATCTGATCTCCCTCGACAATACGGGTGTACAGGATTGCCGGGGTGTTGTCATTGGTATTGACGCGGTCAAGCGGATCACGCACGACAGACAGACGAAGATAACCATCAATATAGCCCTGACGCACGCCTTCGTCCACAGCGTCCTCCAGCAGACCGCCGGTAATGTGGACGTCCTGTCCGACCTCGACAAAGACAACCGCCATGCCGCAATCCTGGCAGATCGGAACCTGATTTTTACAGGCGATGTCACAATTCTCGATCATCTTGCCGAAGATGGTCTTGCCGAGCGGGGACTGCTCCGCTTCCTGTCCGTCCAGATACGACTGGCGGATGTCCTCCGGCAGGACATAGTTGGCCTTCATGCACAGCTCGCGAACGAGCGCGGTGATTTCTTTTGCTTCGATGGTTCTCATATCTTACAATCCTCCTGCTTGATTTGGGTTCCGTTGATAAATACAGCAGTTACTTTGGTGCGGTAATCCAGCGGGTCTCCGCTGGTAATCAGGATATCTGCATCTTTCCCGACACAGAGCGAACCGACGCGGTCATCAATCCCGGCAATCTGTGCCGGAATGCATGTAATCGCGCGCAACGCATCCATTGGCTGCATACCTGCCTGAACAGCAGCGACAGCACAGCGCATGAGATGCTTGAGCGGCGTTTCCGGATGATCGGTGCTGATAGACGTCAGAATCCCGGCGCGCGTCAGCAGCGCGGGGGACTGTTCGGTCAGATGCCGCAGCTCCGGTTTGGAGCGGTCGGTCAGGAACGGGCCCGAACAGATCGGCACGCCCTCCTCTGCCAGAATATCCGAAACCAGATGTGCTTCTGTGCCGTGCAGGATGACCGCATGCAGCGAAAACTCCTTTGCAATGCGCAGAGCAGTGAACATATCATCTGCACGGTGTGCGTGAAAATGTGCCTGACAGCTTCCGTCAAGCACAGGAATCAGCGCCTCCATTTTTGCATCATATTCCGGTGCATCGGCAGGATCGTCCGCACGCTTTTTCTGTGCGGCATATTCCTGCGCCTTATGCAGTGTTTCGCGAATGAGTGCTGCGGTCGCCATACGTGTAACCGGTGCCTCATCTTTATCATTATAACACGATTTGGGATTTTCACCCAGTGCAAATTTCATAGCGCAGGGCGCCTGAACAATCATATCATCAATGCGGCATCCGTTGGTCTTAATCGCAGCTGCCTGTCCGGCAATCGGGTTACAGCTGCCGGGAGAAACCACACAGCAGGTCACGCCTGCGGCGCGTGCTTCGGCAAAGCTGCGCTCCATCGGATTGATGCCGTCAATGACACGCAGCTGCGGCGTGATCGGATCGGTATCTTCATTTCCGTCTTCTCCCTCGAAGCCGATAGAATCCTCAAACAGTCCCAGATGGGTGTGCGCATCGACCAGCCCCGGCATAACCCAGCCGCCGTGCGCATCGAAGTATTCTCCGGCAGGAAGATTTTCCATCGACCCAATCGCGGTAATTTTTCCATTTTCAAACGAAATAAAACCGTTTTCGATGATTTCCCCTTCCATGGGAACAATTTTTCCGTTGCAAATAATCATAACAATTCCTTATGCGGTGAAAAAACTAATTGACATTTATTGGAAATCATGGTACGATAACCACGGTGGCAGGATGCTGCCATCCATGCACCGTTCATATCTTTATCCCCACAATCCATTTTACCCTTCGGTTTTCCGAAGGGTGTTTTTTTGTTTGCAGAAAAAATGCCGCCAAAACCATCGGGCGGCATTTCAATTTCAGCTTATTTGCGGCGGCGCGCACCGGTCTTTTTATCGCGGTTATGGCGGATGTCAGCCATACGACTTTCGCTGTCCTGCATAAAGTGCTTGAGCTTATCCTCAAACGAAGCCGGTACATCCTTCGCCTGCTGACGCGGGACATAACCGCCGCCAGAGGAGGAACGCAGGGATTTCTTTCCGCCGTTGGAACGCGGCGCATAGCTTCCGTTTCCCGCAGAGCTGCGGCCTGCCGGGCGACGCTCCGTATTCGCGCGCGGCTGCGCTTTTTTGATGGACAGATTGACGCGGCCGGTGTCATCAATTGCGATGATCTTAACCCTGACCTCCTGACCCTCTGTCAGATGATCGCGGATATTGCTGACATATGACTGATCTACCTCAGAAATATGTACCAGTCCCGTCTTTCCCTCCGGCAGGGAAACGAATGCGCCAAACTTTGTGATTCCGGTTACCTTACCGGAAATGATTTCTCCTACGGCCAACTCCATACCTTTTTGATTTTTCCTCCATGAATGTGGTTACTGCTCCGAACTGTCAATAAAAATGCGCTCGCCAGGGGATGCGTAGCCCAGCACATCACGCGCGATTTTTGCAATTGCTTCGTCTGTGACGCCTTCGTCCAGCGATTCCTTCAGCTCCTTATTTGCAAGTTCCTTATGTTTGATCTCTTTATCCAGTTCCTCGCACTGCTGCTGTAGGTCGTTGATCTGAAGCTGGAGGGAAACAAGCCGGACTCCGGCAAATACAACAACGAGAACCAGCAGAGCTTTGACAAGCGGATGCAGCTTTGACTTCCTGCGGCGTTTCATCGTACTCCTCCTTACATCACGAATAACAATACTACTTTATTTTATACCACCGCAGGCAAAAATGGAAGAACTTTTTTTATTTTTTCGCGATTTCTCTAAAACTGAATGCTATTTCTCTCTATTTTTTCTATGATTGCGCAGTGGCCGCGCAAACCGGGCGCAAACGCCGCGCAGGATCATGCTGCCTGTTTTCACCATTCTTCCGCACTTTCGCAGCAGCCAGCGGAGCAGTCGCCCGGCGGTCGCGCTCCAAAGAATACCGCCCGCAAGCATGGACACCGGCATAAAGCCGCGCAGGCGCATCTGCGATATGCCTGCAACAAGTACAAATAGAATAGCTGCAACGAGAACAGAAAACAACGCATCGAGCAGCAACTCCAGCCAGCGCCGTCCCACAACCAGCCGGATTTCTCTTAAAACATCATATACCGCACCGCAGGCTGCTCCTGAAAGAAGCGCCATAAGGATCGTCCAGAGCTGCTCCGGCAGCGGATTAACCACAGTCACTGAAACAACCGCCGGAGGAATCCACCTCCCGGCGTTCCACTGTCATCGTATTCCAGCAGGTCAACCGTTCCAGTCACACGCAGTTCCCCACTTTCCAGACTGAGCTGGTCAACATGCAGCCCGTTGCCGCGAATGGTCAGCGTGCCCAGTCCAGTAGAGACAATCACCTGATTCTCATCGAAGTTTATCACATCACTTACACCTGAAATCGCCAACTTTTGTCGATCCTGCAACGACAGACCATGCGGCAACGCCCGGCTTTCCCCTTTTGCATCGCGCTCCATGTCATCCCCTCCGTAAAAAAGCAATGCCCGAACGCTTCAGCTTATGCGTTCGGGCAGAACAATATGACGGTATTATTGCAGTTCGCGGTACAGCGCAGATGCATCATTTTTGAGCACATGCTCGGCAATGTTCAATACTTCAACCTTGAGTGTGCGCTGGCCGAAGGAAATTTCAATGATATCTCCAACCTTGACCTGATAGGAAGCCTTTGCCTGCTTGCCGTTGACCAGAATACGGTCATTGTCACACGCTTCATTTGCAATCGTTCGCCGCTTAATCAGGCGGGATACCTTTAAATATTTGTCCAGTCTCATGTTGATTATCGCACATCCTTTGTAAAAGTTCGTAATTTTCAAAAGTCGAATCAATCTTTACTGTTTATAGAAAGAAAATTGTAAACAGGTTTCCTTCGACCATAGATATCTTGTGTATTGGAAAGCATACCTGCCGTCACTCCGTCGACTTTCTCCGTTTCTCCAAGCATGCCCTCTGTGATCTTTCTGTTTCTGGTTCTTTTTTTGGTTAAAAAAACCGTGATATTGTTATTATAACATATCAGGAGCATCCTTCGCAACGAATGCTCTGTAATTTCTCAAACACGATCTATGCGGTCTATAAATGGAAATCATAATAGGTACAGTCCAGATAATTCTTAAAGTTTTTCCACAGGCTGAGGGCGGCAATCTATTTACGGATTGCCGCCCTTTTTTCTCGTTTTCAGACGCGTTTTCGATACAAACCCGCCAGAATAATGCCCGCTGCCAATACCATCACAGAGGGAATCAGCAAACGCCAGTCGATTGGCTCAGACTGTGCCTGGTCCGGTGAAACAGACTGTGTCTCTCTGCGCGTTGTCTCACTTCGCTCCACATTGCTGTTCTCATCTGATGGCACACCCGGCTGCATGGATTCATCCTGCTGCGACGCGGCATCCGATGCCATTGCCGGTTCATCCTGTCCATTCCCCGGCTGTCCGGGCTGCCTTCGGACGTCCGGCTGTGTTCCGTTCTCCGTAGAAGACCCACGTTCATTCGGTACAGTACGTTCTGACACAGCAGATGAATCCTCATTTTCCGTCTTGTCTCCTGCCGGCTGGGCTGTATCACCGCCTTTGCCGTGGTTCATCGTTCCCATATCCGAAATCGTAAGATCGGAGGCATCTATCCTTCCATCCGGATTCTGTGCCCGTCCGTCAGAGGTTGACGCGATGCTGCCGTCAAGCTGTCCTCGGACACTGTCAGCCCGGAGCAGGCAAAATTCTTTCAATGTTTCTATTCCTGTCTCGAATTCTTCATAGGTACAGAATTTGGTGGGATCTTTTTCAACATAAGGAGCAATCATTTCCTGCACACGGTCTATCATGTCAGAAAAGTAACCGCTGTCAAAATAATCCGCGATCCATTCCGCAAAATATTGATGATACTGTTCTGTATATGTTTCATTGGAAAAAATCCATGCCAGCATAGGTCTGGATTCAATTGTCCCGCCAGACACCGGAGAATCAATGGGATAGTTGACAAGTTCTGTGGCGTCAGAAGATGACATAAAGCCGCCAAAGGCCAGATTATAATCCCATGGGATCATGGACAGCTGTCCATCCTCTTCATAAAGGTAATAATTGTGAATCATAGAGCCGGTATAACTGTCAAAATTACATACAAAATTATGCACGACAAAATACCGAATCACTTCATCTGTATCGACGGTCTCTTCGATATTGGTATTTTCATTCAACTGCCGGATGGCTGCGATGAGCCGATCCTTATCCGCATCGGTAATCTCCGTCTTTGCATTGTCAAAAACATTCTGATAGCTGGTATATTCATCATCAGAATAGATCAATGAAACATCGCTGCTTCCCATACCTCCACCATTTTGTTGTTTATCTGGCATCTTTCTGTCATTCTGAGAATCGGTATTGCCACTGTCAACCGATTCATCTGGCTGTTCTGCACTGTCATCCGAGTCATCCATATGGAAATCACCGCCATTGCCACGGCCACCTCCCATGCTCTGACTGTCAGGTTTATACAGCTCACCGGAATCCGAACCATAATTGCGTTGTAAAAACGAATCCTCCACGCCTTCTACTGCCAGATATAAGCCCCAATCTTCGCCATTTACTGTAATATAAACAAAGCTGCAAAGCGGAGCATCCACCTGAAACGATCCCCTCATCTGATAGGTAAGATAATCCTTCATGTAAGTATTATCCTGAATCAGATTGTTCAGACTCAGTTTATCCAAGCCATGATAGGTGGCGGAATTGTCATAATGGTCGAACTCAATCTTAAAACTATAACGATTATTTCCATAGCTTTCTACCTGCGTCAGCGAGGTATTGCCTTTGGCTCGAATGGCTACATTTTTGTAGGCTTCATTGTCGATCACCACGGAACAGAGCGCATACGTTTCATCGGTGCATGTTTCAAGGAACCCATCCCAATCATCCATCACAATGTCTATGGTATGGACAGAGGACGTATCAAACAGAAGATCTTCATACCCCATATGACTGTCCGTCTGCATGATGCCAAGGCTTTCCGCATGCGTCATCAGCAAAACCGTCAGCAGAAGGATGCACGCAAGAACGGCACAGCAAATGCGGTCTATATATTTGTGCGTTGACATATGGTTGTCTCCTTATTCTATCCCATATATTCGCCGTTATAGCTGACCAGCACAGCACTGTTTACACCATGTAGCTCGGAAAGGGTATTGATGAAATCGGTATTGTCCTCCTTCATACGGATTTCCAAAGTAAGCTCAATCGAGCCCTTTTGCGCAGTTTTGCTTTTTACAACACATTTCTTTACCTGCTCTTTCAGAAAATCCACAGCCGCCAGCTCACTGTCATGGTTTTCACAGCGGAGCACAACAATATAAGGATTTAAATGCGTCTTCTTGTTGGCAAAAACCAGAAGTACAATGCCTATAATCACGCTGCCGAATACAGCGAGCGGAATCATACCGGAAGCCAGAACAATGCCTGCCGCAATGGCCCAGAACAGAAACGCAATGTCCAGCGGTTCCTTGATTGCGGTGCGAAACCGTACAATGGAAAGGGCGCCAACCATGCCCAAAGAAAGTACGACATTAGAAGTTACCGCAAGGATAACAAACGTCGAAATCATGGTTATCGCCACAAGCGTTACACCAAAACTGGATGAGTACATAACTCCGGCAAAGGTTTTTTGTATATCAGAAAGATAAACAAGCCGATACCGAAAGACAATACCATGGCAAGCACCATATCAAAAACAGAGATGCTTGTGATGTTCTCTAAAAAATCTGATTTGAAAATATCATTAAATGTCATATGAATGGATCTCCTTTACAAAACACGGAGCCGGATTATCCATAAATCCGGCAAGCTGCATATTTGGAAAATGCCGACGTATGTGTGCCCGGAATCTGTACAATATCCCGGATTACCGCGGGCAAAAAGGTTTCCCACTTGACCTCCAGAATGATCGGTGCATCCCCGGCGGGCACCATAACACACTGTGGATTCAAAAAATCCGTGCACCGCATCCCTGTCCGGATATGATAATCCAGTGTCACCCGTACATTTCCTGCCGCATACACAAACGGCTCTCTCGTATAATCCACAATGGTTTTGGGGCGAAGTCCTTGAATCTTTTGCTTTAAATACAGCTCCTGAAGCAAGGTTTTTTTCGTGTCCGCAGCGACAGTCCAATCTCCGCTTGCGATGCCTTGCACTTCCTCCAACGTCAATTTTTCCTTTTCTTTGCCGCAAAGTCCGTTCATTTTGCTTTTCTTTTCCAGCAAAATCAGCGAAATGTCCGCATTATAATATTGGATACGGAATTTTTCCCGACTGTTCACGCCATCTATCTTTTCCCGTAACGCTTTGTCCTGCAGATTGTCAAAATACATACTGCGGATTTCATACCGGCCATGCACGGCATGTGCATCCGGCTGCATAACCGCCGTCAATCTCGGGCGTAAAGCAAACAGATCCGCGCAGCTGATCTCATGTTTCCATTCATGCCGAAAGTCCATCATCGCCGTCCTCCTTTTCAAAAATGTTATGAAAACATTTTACCCCGATAACCTTAGTCCAAGCTTAGAAAAAGACAGGACTCCACGAAGATTTCGTGAAGTCCTTGTGAATATTCAGAGAATCATGCGTTTACACACAAATGGTAAAACAAATCACATCCGGTTCCATATAAGATGCACGAATGTCCCCGTGATTTGCCTGAACGATAGCTTTTTCCACCGAAAGCCCAATCCCATACCCGCCGCTTTTCTGTGTACGTGCTTCATCCGAGCGAAAAAATCTGTCAAACAACTTATCCGGCGATACAGCAGGCAGTCTCTTGCAGGTATTCTGCACCGTGAATTGCAGATGTTTTTCTTTCTGCATCAGCTCAATCTGAATCCGGCCGCCTTCGTTGGTATATTTTACAGCGTTATCCAGCAAAATGGAGCACAACTGTTCTATCTGACTCTGATCCGCATGGATTTGGACATCCGACGGAATATGCGTATGTACATCAATCTGTTTGGATTCCATCAATGGCATAAAACTCCGTACAGATTCCATGAGCAGATCGCTAAAGCAAAAGTCAATTGCATGCACATGCTCCACTCCTTCATCCATCCGGGAAAGCAGCAGCAAATGCTGCATCAAATCGGAAAGGCGTTCTGTCTGTTCTTTGATGTTCCGACTCCATTTGTTTTCTCCCTGATATAATTCCATTGCCTCTGTATTGGATTGAATAATTGCGAGAGGAGTCTTGATTTCATGTCCCGCATTGGTAACAAACTGTTTTTGTTTTTCCATATTTTCCGCAATCGGACGGATCGCCTGTTTGGAAAGCAGAAATACCGACAATAGCATCAGGCACCAGCAAACTATTCCTACGCTTCCTGAAAGCAGCAAAACCCGCAGATATGACAACATTTCATCTGAAGTATCTAAAAATACCACCACAGTTCCTTCTGCAGTATTCATTTGTGTGATCTGATACCGGTACTGCCCAATCCTTCCGGATTTCGTTGCATTGTCCTCTGCCTGTCCTGCCAACACAACGGCTTCCTCTTGGGTGACCGTTGAGGTGCGGCTGACATCCACATAAATCACCTCTCCCGATTCATTCAGACGAACGACAAAAAAATTGGAGGACATCCATATATCCTCCTCATTTTTTCGATTGCCAAAGGGCAGTGGATCCTGAGAGCGTTCCATTCCCGGCAGATCTGCAGGGGTGTCGGGGCGTTGGTTTTGCCTGGTCTCCCGGTCTGAAATCTCTGCACAGCAGTTCCTCTGTAGAAAGATACATGCCTTCGTTCAACATCAGCAGCTCCATCAGCTGGTATTCCAGCTTTGGCAGCACGACAGTCTGATTCCCACAGGACAGCGCATAACTCTGCTGGTTGAGAGAAATATTGCCGCATCTTAAAATATCAGGTGTAAATTCGTTTCGGCGGCGAAGCATGGCACGAACACGGGCCAGCAGCAGCTTCATAGAAAAGGGTTTGGGCAAATAATCATCCGCGCCCATATCCAGACCCATAATCTGATCTTCAATCTGCGATTTTGCTGTCAGGAGCAAAATCGGCGTACTGCATCCACCTGCCCGCAGACGCTTCAGCACTTCCAGTCCATCTATTTTTGGCATCATGATATCCAGCATATTGCTGCGTCTGGGCAAACGCAAGTGCTTCTTCTCCGTCGTAAACAGCATCTACAATGTAATTGTGATAGGTCAAAATGTCTACGACTGCTTCAGACATGCCGCGTTCGTCCTCAGCGTATAACAGTCTCATGTGTTTCTTTTTCCTTCCGGGTATTGATGTTATACTTTTTCATTTTATCATTGCAGTGCATCAGAGGCAGCCATCTTTCCCATCACACAGGTTGTTTACCTTACCTCTTTTTTGTTTTGTGATATCAAAATGAACCAGATTCAGACATGTTACAACTGTCTCCTTGCTCGTGCGTACAAACAAATAATTTTCACGTTCATTGGCATAACCAGCATAATTTTCCAATCCATTTGTGTATATACGTATGATTACGGCAATACAAGACAGTCATATCGAATCGCCTTTCCCTTAAGTGAATAGCTGGGTTTGCGACCCGCCAAGTACGGTCCTTTGAGCGGCCTTTTGATAACCACTTTGCGAGGATGTGCCGCAACAGCTGCATTAACTAACTCAATCTCATCCGCACACGGCCGTTCCAGCTTTTGAAGGAGCTGGAACTTCTTTTTTATCAGTGCACTTTTCTGCCGTTCCGGGAACATAGGGTCAAGCAAAATCACATCTGGCGCAGTTGCCAGCTGCGGCAGTGCAGCCAAACTATCCTCTTCCAAAAGCTGCATTCGTCCGACAATCTCTGCCAACTCCGGCAATTCCGCTGCCCGTCGCAGGGCATCCCGCAGCAGTGCCGCGATCACCGGATCATATTCGTAGAGCTGTACAGAAAATCCAGCTGCTGCCAGCAAAAGCGCATCTTCTCCCAGTCCGGCGGTGGCATCAACTGCTTTCAGTGTATAATCCGCGTTTTTTATTTTCGCCGCACGCACAAGAAGTTCACGTTGCAGATTAGCAGGTCTGAGCCGCGGCAGCATATGGGTGAAATCACCGCGCAGCACCAGTTCTCCGCTTACCAACGAAAGGCCGTCGGCATCCAACCGAAGCATCAAATCCGCGTGTTCCGCATTGGACTTGTCCCATGTGATTTCTACGCTCAATCGCTGTGCTAACCATTCAGCCTCTTCGATGTCCGCGCCACTATCGGCAAAAACAATCAGATTTTCCGAGTGTTTTTGCGTATCGTTGTCCCTCGTATTCGTCATCGATCTATCTCCTCCATCTCCCCTTATTCATACCATTAAAACAAATATTATAATATTATAACATGAAATGAAAATACTGGCTAGCAGTGCTCAATTCTATGTGGCACGTATGGTATCTCTGCCCTTCGTGCTGGTCCGATTTTCCAATTCATCATAGGTGAAAAAATAAAGCGGCAAAAATAGATACCATATACCCTATCGATCGTAATATCTGTCAACAGAATGCATTATTTATTTGCATTGCTGTAGTGTTGCGTCAAAGATTATGGTATGATAATAGTGATAGTGAAACGACAGAAGTTGATAATCCAATATGCCCCTGCTATCAGAACAACTATTCCAACTTCCGGCAACAGGATTTCATATACGTAATGATTTATGATAGAAAGATGAGGTATGCATATTATGAAAATTCAGAAAGTAGAGCAACCAGTTATACGTCTCCCGTGGGTAAATTCCATGGGAGTCATTGGTGATCCCGGTTGTGAAGGACTGGGCACATACAATATGAAGGTGTATGCGGGGACACTGGAAAAGAGTGCCGAAGACGACATTACATTGATTGCAGGTGATCTGGTTCCGGCAGGAAATGCACATTATTACGAAGAAATCAGTGCATTAACCGAAGTAATTGCACATAACGATATCTATGTACTGCGCGGAAATCATGATACCGGAGCTTATACCGATTATTTCGGAAGAAAAAACTATGCATTACTTGCAAAAGAGTTTTCTGTGGTCGTTCTGGACAATGCCATGCGAACCTTTGAATCAGATGGACTGGAACTTCTGAAGCAAGTACTTCAAATGGAAGAGGTTCATCAGGTCATTATTGCCTTTCATATTCCAATCCCAAATCATTTTATTCGAAATTCTGTATCTGAAGAAGAATTCGAACGGCTAAAAGAGGCCTACACACCATGGAAGAACAAGGTAAAATATTTCCTGTGTGGCCACGTGCATTCCAGATTTGAAGATCGTATAGATGGGATTCCCCTGATCTGTACAGGTGGCGGAGGTGCCCTCATAGAAGATGTGTCGGAGGATATTCGGGCATGTGACGTAGAGCATCATATGGTTCACTTTTTCATGGAAAAAAATGAGCTTGCATACCGATTTGATGAGCTCTCCGAAAACGCTTATGACACAGAACGAAAAGTGCCTATTTTGAGAGAAAATCTCGAAAAGACAGTAGCGTCCGAACTGATGGCACATCTGAAATATCTGATGTTTGCGGATCGCGCAAAAAGACGTGGAATGGATCGAATTGCCAATCTTTTCGAAGCATTGGCAGCATCAGAATATCATCATGCCAGAAATTTTTATTCAGTCATTCAAAATAAAATGCCATTCGGAGAGTCGGTGGAAGCATTTATTCCCGGCGAAGAGTTTGAATATCAACATTTTTACAAAATGATGGAAGAGTATGCGCTCCAAAAAGACGCACCACTGACAAAACAAGCGTTTTCGGGAGCTGCTGCTGCCGAAAAAGTTCATACCGAACTGCTAAAGGAAGCAGCAGCAATCGACAACTTTGATAAAGAAACAGTTTATGTATGTCCGATTTGCGGTTATGTGATGACCGGAGATCCGGTTCCAGATCGCTGTCCAGTATGCGGAGGTCCAAAACGGCAATTTGAGGTATTTCAAAGCTGACCTGCTGAACGATATCAGGAATTTATGTTCATTTGCCTGAATCCAAACGAAATTCCGTTTTCCCATATGTATTCTGTGTCATGCCAAAGGAGGCTGCTCCATTTCAAGAGCAGCCTCCTACTGTTTATATTACATTATATTTGTTGGATTGCAACCAGATTCGGCAGCCAGTCGAAAATCTGCGAAAATCAGGAAATCAATTTAGAACAGTGTTTGTATTCATCATTTTTTGTGAAATACGGATATATAGAATAACCGCAAATACGATAGAAATCAAATCTGCAACAGGCTGCGCCCAGACAAGACCAGTCAGACCCATCATTTCTTTCAAAAGAAACAGCGCTGGGATGAAGATGATACCCTGACGGCTCAAGTTGATAATCAGAGATTCTGTAGCGGCACCCATGGCCTGAAGTGCGTTAATTATTACATAAAAGACACCAAACAAAAAGCTGGTGGTCAGCAGGATGCGTGCGAACTGTACTGCGTAATCAAACGCCATGGCGTCCGTCAGGAATGCACTGACAATCTGATTGGTAAACAGATAGCATACCGCAGTCAAAACAAGGCTCAAACACAACGCAAAGGTCAGAGAGAAGCGAAGCACCTTCTTGAATCGACCCCAGAGCTTTGCACCGACGCAGTATCCCAGCAGCGGCTGGACGCCCTGGCCGAGCCCCATGGATACCATACCAGTAATAGTCACGACCTTCATGGCAACGCCCATAGCGGCGATGGTCATATCTCCGTATTCGGCCATCTGGCTGTTGATAATGATCTGTGAAACACTCATAAGCAGAGATCCCAGAGCGGCAGGGACACCGATGGCCAGGACACTGCTGCACACCTTACCCTTCAGTGTGAAATCCTTGATATTGACACTGAGAGAGGACTTCCCACGCAGGAAATAGAGAATATAATAGCCTGCACCTACCACATTACCAATAACGGTAGCAATGGCAGCACCTACAATATTCCAACCAAAGCCTAAGATCATGATTGGATCGAGAATGACATTCAGAAGATTTCCCAGAAGTTGTCCCATCATAGCCTTTCCGGATTCTCCCTCCGCACGGATTACATTGGAATAGCAATTGGAGATCAGGACGAATGGCCCACAACAGGTAACGATGGTCAGATAGCTTTTTGCCAGTTCCCATGTATCCGCACTTGCGCCGACCAGGGCAAGAATCTGGTCCATAAAAATCAGCATCAGCGTGGACAACACAATACCGATATCGACACAACTCCACATACAGAAGGCGCACACCTTCCGTGCATATTCAAAACGTCCCTCTCCTATCGCTCTGGAGATCACAGAAGTACCACCAATACCTAAGATGGAACCGATGGACATAAAAATCAGAAACACCGGCGTTGCTAAAGAAACAGCAGCCACCTGTAAGGCATCATGTGTCTGCCCGATAAAAAAGGTATCGGCCAGATTATAGATCAAAACCATCAGCATAGCAGCCATCGCGGGGACTGCATTCTTGAACACCGCCTTTGGCACTGGCATAGAACTAAAAACTTCCATTGATTTTTGATTTTCCATTGAAGTTGCTCCTTAAACACAAGCATGCTGTCAATCGCATGCTATTGATATAGTTTTGGAAAAGTCCGACTGAAATCGGACCGTTTTTATGAGAGTGTATTGCGGACTTTCTGGAGCAGACTGATAAAAACAATCCGTTCTGTATCCGTCAGCCCAGAGAGAAGCGTGGCTTCCTCCTGCTCCATATTCTTTTCAGCTGTCATGCAGCACTGAATTCCCAGTTTCGTGATGCGTACCATTTTGATTCTGCGGTCTGCGGCATCTCCGAAACCTTCAACAAATCCCTTCTGCTCCAGTCGAGTGATAATGCCCGCTGCTGTGGATTGGGCAACATGGAGCTTTCGTTCCAATTCTTTCAGCGTCATCTGCCGTTCAGACGCTTGGTTTAGCATCATGAGTGCGCAGAGCTGAGCCATTGTTAAGTCCTGCGCCCGCAGTTTATTGTTGGCTCTCTTTTCCAGTTCGTCATTGATCTGTTTGAGCAGCATCCCACAGGAATTTTGATCGGTCATATCAGCACCTCCTCAATGGATTCCATTATATTGCACATACGCACAAAAGTCAATAGCATGCTTTTGATTTTTGCTAAATAATCCAATGAAACATCCATCGATATCACAGGCAACCGAAAAATAGTGCCGGCAAAAAAACGGCTGTGACAGCCTTTTGGATATACTCCTGCTATTTGTAGAAAAAGCCTGCTTTGGTATCACGCCAAAGCAGGTTTTTGAAGTATATGGGAGAAAAAACACAAATGCAAAAAACAAAACGAAGAAATCATCTACAAATTCATAAATTCGATTGAAGTCTACTGCTGCATCTATTTTTTCTCAGCAGATCATCCCGCGGAACTAACATATCTAAACTGACGCTCTCTACTACTCTGTTCTCCTGCCCATTTACCAGCACATCCCCCTCTTTATTATATCGAAAAAGTACCGCATAAGCGGTGCTTTTTCGATAAGCCGAGCAAAACTGCTGGAAATATTACAATAACAGGGGGTAAAAAAGCGGATATAGAACAAACCTATGATAATGATATGTACCTCCAATACTGGGTGTCCAGTATTGGAGGTACATATCAAATGGGAAAACCGAACGGGGTAACGCTTCTGCTATTCTTTCTCTATATATGGTGCCGTGCTGCTGCGTCTGACCAGCGCGGGCGGGATCACGATCTTCTGCGGATAGCGCCGTTCCGGTCGGTGTGCAGGCGTAGAGGCGCGCTGCATGACCAGATGCACGGCAGTCGCCGCCATAAAGTCCAAATGCGGGCTGACGCTGGTCAACGGCGGCTCGACCACGGATGACATCACGGTATCATTAAAGCTGACGATGCTCATATCCGTCGGCACCTGTACCTGCAACTTGCGCAGCGCATGAATCGCGCCGATGGCGCATTCCTCATTTACTGTGACGATCGCTGTCGGTGCAGAATCCCGCTCCATTGCGCGCAGACGCATGCTGAATTCATTTTCCACAATCATCTGGTCACGCATCGGCGCTTCAATTACCAAATCGGGGCGAAACAGTCCACGTTCCCGCATATAATGCTCATAATACCGCCGCCGTGGCTCGCGCACAATGCGTTTGGTCTCATCACCGAGCCGTTTGGGACCGATAAATCCAATGCGGCTGTGCCCCAGTTCACGCAGATAATCCAGCGCCTGTTTCATGCCCAATTCAAAATTCAGCACAACTGAATCGTGTCGGAGTTCGTCCGGAGAAGAATCCAAAAAAGTAATGTTATTGCTGAGCATCTGCATGGAGGCAATCTGTACATCGGAAAAATATCCGATGGCAATGATGCCATCGATGCCGGAGGCAGACAACGCATGATATCCATCTGAATCGGCACGCAGCATGACCGTCTGCATTTTCTGCTCATAGCAGGTCTGCTCGACAAAATTCTTCAGATACATAAAATAAGGGTCTGCCATCTGTTCCGCCGGGGAAAGCATTTCTGCAATACCAATTGTCATGGTATCCGTAACAATGCGCTGTGTCCGCCGCCCGGAACCGCCTGCATACCCCAGCTTTTTCGCTGTATCGAAAATAATCCGACGTGTCTCCTCACTGACCGTCATAGAAGGATCATTGTTGAGGACGCGTGAAATTGTAGCGAGGGAAAAGCCTGTATGCTCAGCGAGCGTTTTGAGTGTGACTGCCATAATAAGAAAGCCTCCGATTCACCTGCTGTTCTGCCGGTTTTCCCGGTACATACTGCCCGTTTGCCGCAGCTGTTTTTCCTTATTTTAGTGCAAATGCAGAGGAAAGTAAAGCGGATTCTTCTATCCAGTCCGGCACAAGCCGGCCAAGCCCACAGAATCGCCGGAAGGTGCCCACACACGCAGGAAAAGAGCCGACCTGCTATTCTTCCGCAGTTCCACTCTTTCCTGTTCTGATGGACAGATAAAAGGAGGATTATTTATAACACGCGCACCAGTCCAAACACTGCACATACGGCAAACAGAATCCCGGCGCGAAGCAGCACTGCGAGCGGCGCATTGCCATCGCTGATGTGCCCTGCATACGAGATGTTGCGCTTTGGACAGATGTCGCTGCATTTGCCGCAGGAAATACATTCACCCATGCGCACATTGTCCGCATCCGTTTCAACACAGACCGGGCAGCTTTTCGCGCATGCAGAGCAGCGCATCAGGCAGCTTTCCCGGTTGCGTGTATATCGCCCGACGACGGGCAACAGCGCAAATACCGCGCCCATCGGGCACAAGAACTGGCAGAAAAACCGTTCCTTTACCGCCATGCCGACCACAATCAGCGCCAGCAGGATACTGCCCAGCGCATACGCCGACCCACACCATTTAAGTGCTGTCAGCATGGAAAAGACATCCCATGGACTCCAGCCGGACAGGCCTGCATAGACGCCCGCCGCGCACAAAATCACAATGGCTGCCAGCACCAGATACTTGATTTTCTGCATCCGGTGCACGGCCAATTCGGGAGGCTGTGGCAGGCGGTGTCCGATCTTGCGCTGGATCAGCTGGGACAGCGCGTAAACCGCATCGCCAAATGAGCCGAATGCGCACGCGTAGCCGCAGAAAAACCGTCCAAACAAGATCGTATATACGCATATCACCAGCAATGCGGCAGCAAAAGAACTGAATGCAAGCGGCTCACCCGCGCCAATTGCTGTGGCAATTTCCTTGATGCCGGAAAACGCTGCGGTATAGACTGATGGTGCGAGCAGGAAAAAGATCAGCTGAATGCCTGCCCGCAGGCGGCGGCGCTGTGCCACGCGCTTCTTCGGAGACACGGGCTTTTGTTCTGTTTTCGATGAAATCATTTTTTCGCCCCTTCCAACGCCTGCTGTACAGCAGTCTTGATGCCGGTCGAGCTGAAGGTCGTACCACTGATGGTATCCACCTCCGCACTCTGTGCTGCGAGCATGCGGTCAATGATCTGCTTTGCCCGATCCAGATAGGCAGCATCTTCGCCATTTGCGGCTGTGACGGCAATATCCGCCAACTTTCCTTCGGATACAGTGACCTCAACGGAAACTGTCCCGCCGAAGCCTTCACCGCTTCCGGCATAGGTACCGTCCTGATAGTCCGCTGCTGTATCAAAAACTGCCTGCTGCGCGGCAGCATTGTGTTCCTGTGCCCGCTGCATGGCGAGCTGATTGGCCTCCTCCGCGCGCTGCCATTGCAGCGCATTTGCCTGATAAATCCCCAGCGCACCCACTGCGACAATCAGACTTGCCGCGCGCATCCAAAATTCGCGATGCTTCACTGTTCCTCCTCCGTGACTGTCGTGCCGAGCGCCAGGTCAAGCATTTTGCCCGCTTCCACGATGGATTTGGACGAACAGGTTGCCCGACTGACCACATCCAGCCCGCCAAAGCTCTGTTTTTCGATTGCCTGTGCCTTGATACCCGCTGCACTGCCTCTGCCGTCCAATGCCCAGGTGATATACCGCCAATTTTCAGAAGCGGCATCCGGCCGGGTAACAGCGATATTGGAAAGCGCACGTGTTACCGTTTTTTTCGTTACGGTCTTCGTGTTCCCGTCCGCATCTGTTGCCGTTTGGGTCTCGGTTTTGGTCGTCTGGCGCACCGTAACGGCAACCGTCATATCATACGCGTCAAAATCGCCGAATTCATCCGGCACGCAGGATACCTCTGCCGAATAGACCATGTCCTCTGTCTCTGTATTCTCATCCGGCTCCTGAGGCGTCGTCGGTTCCTCCGGCTGTTCCGGTGTATCGGGCTGCTCCGGCTCTTCGGGTTGTCCGGAAGCCTGTGTGAGTGCGCGCCGCACCGCATTCAGGATGCCATTGGACGAATAGGTTGCGCCGGACACTGTATCAACATTTGGTGTCTGTTTTGCAATGACCTGTGCAATGACTGCCTTTGCCCTTTCAAAATATGACGGTGTTTCATCCTTTGCAGAAACCACATCAATGGCTTTGATCTGCCCGCCCGAAATGGTTACCTTCACGGTAATATTGCCGCCAAAGCCCTCAGCAGTGCCGGTATAAGCCCCATCCTTATATGTGCCGTCTGTAAAATCATCTGGCTTGGCCGGTTCAGTCGGTGTAGTCGGGTTTGCCGGAACAGACGATGTTTCATCCTCCCCGCCGGAGGTGCCGCCTGCCGCCTGCGTGAGCGCACGCTTGACCGCATTGATGATTCCGTTGGAGGAATAGGTCGCACCGGATACCGTGTCTACGTTGGGGCTCTGTTTGGACAGAATTTGAGAGATGACGCCCTTGGCACGTGCGAAATAGGACGGCGTTTCCGCCGGTGCAGAAACGACATCAATCGATGCAATTTTCCCGCCCGAAATGGTTACCTTCACGGTAATATTGCCGCCAAAGCCCCGTGCCGTACCAGTATACGTGCCATCTTTATAGGTACCGTCTGTAAACGGGTCGGAAGAAGTTCCTCCCTGGCTTGCCGCATTGAGCGCCGCAAGTGTACCCGCGGCGGAACCCGAAGATGTGCTTTCCCCGTTTTCCAGCTCAACTGCCTCCGCCAGTGGAATCAGCCCCGGAACATTTTCCAGCTCCGGTCCGCCATATGCAATGCCCCATGCGGCAAGACCTGCAACCGCCACGCCCGGAATCAGTCGTTTTGCCAGTCTGTCAACTGTATCATTGTGAAAAATACGCATGCTCTGCCTCCCGCATTACTTTCGTGAAATTATTTCAAAGGACTGATCGCTGGAAAAGGCATCCGCGATACCCTCCGTCACAGAAATCGAACCGTCATCTGCAATCAGCACTGCGTCAAATTCATCCGCATGCTGCCGCCAGTATTCTGCTGCTTTATCTGCGCCCATGACAAACAACGCCGTTGAAAGGCCATCTGCAAGTGTGCCGTCGGCACTCACAATGGTAACGGAAGACAGTCCGCTGTCCGCAGGCTTGCCCGTGGACGGATCTATAATATGATGATACGTTGTTCCGTTCTGCTCAAAATACCGCTCATAGCCACCGGAGGTGATAACTGCACAGTCAGTCACCTCGAGCACACCGACAATATTCTCCGAATTTTCGGGGTCCTGAACACCAACGCGCCATTTATCGCCGTCCGGTTTTGTGCCGTGCACGTGCATATTTCCGCCGAGCGAAACCAGACCGCTCTGAACGCCGTATTCATCAAACAACTCCATAATGCGGCCGGAGGTATAGCCCTTTGCAATGCCGCCGAGATCAACTGCCTGTCCATCTCCCAGCGTGAGTGTGTTGCTGTCATCATCCCAGTCCAGCTGATCGCTTCCGGTGTGCTCCAACAGCGCCGCAATCGTACTGTCCGACGGAACCTGATAGGCTTCGTCCGTGAAGCCCCACGCCTGCATGAGCGGATAGACTGTGATATCAAATGCGCCGCCTGTTCCGCGATTGATTTCCAGCGCGCGGGACACCAGTTCTGCGGAATCCTCTGACAGCTGTGCTGTTCCTGCGGCATTGAGTCTCGAGATTTCACTGTCCGCCGAGCCGGTAGACAACAGTGCATCCAGCCGATCAATTTCCTGTTCGGCGGCATCCACTGCCTCCTGTCCATTTTCACCGTAGGCTGTGATGATCATATAGGTATCCATTGCAAAGATTTCCCTGCTCACAGGTTCTTCTGTATTTGTCTGCACGCTGCTCCCTGCGGCTTCTGCTGTATTTTCTGCTCCCGTGCCGCAGCCCGTGAGCAGCAGACAGACGGTAAGCGCGCCTGCAATCCAATCTTTTCTCATGCCATGCTCCCTTCTGTTTTCGGAAGGCGGTCAATCAGCCAGCCACCCAGCAGTCCGATAACCGCACCTGCCGCAATGCCGGACACCCACAATGCCAGCAGATACCATGCAACCGCGGTTGTCTGCATGACAAGCATGGCGATCACAATCTGTCCGACGTTGTGTGCCACGCCGCCCGCTATGCTGACTGTCAGCGGCTGAAATTTTCCGGTCTGCTTCAGCGCAATCATAACCGCCCCGGACATCAGGCCGCCGACCAGTGAATACCACAGGCTGACCGCCGTGCCGAACAGCATCGACGTCAGGATAATGCGCACAAAATTGATGGTGATTGCCGGCCGCGCACCCATACGGTACAGCGCTGCCAGCACCACGAGATTGGTCAATCCCAGCTTCATGCCGGGCACGGCAAAAAATGCCGGAATCAGCGTTTCCAAATAGCTGAGCACCATGGCGAGTGCCGCCAGCATGCCATATTCAGCCAAACATTTGGTCTTTCTCATCGATTGCTCCCTTTCACAGTGTATTCAAGACGCCACAACATCCGGCGCCGCGCTTCCTTCTGCTTTTCCTTCGATGGCAACAACCACCTCATTGGGCAGACAGATAATACTTTCTCCCACATGCCGGATATGACCCTGATGCACGCACAGCTGATCCGGACAGCTCGCGTCCTCCAGCCAGACCTCTCTGTCCTGTATCACAAGTGCATTGACTCCGCTGCCTGCGCCCTCAATACAATATACCGTGTTTCGGTTCTGTGAAAACTCTGCAACCTTCTCTCCGGAGACACGTACGACAACCGTATCTCCGTCCGTTCGTCCCAGCGCGAGAGCGGAACCGAACAGCAGGCTTCCTGCCAAAAGGCCACAGATCAAAATGATATCCTGTTTTTTCAGCTCCACGTAAAATCCTCCCGCCAGACAGCGTGCCCCGGCCGGAAGACCCGGCCGAGGCATGCCGTTTGTATTACCTGTTGTTCGTTATTCGCCCTTGACTGCATTCTGCACTGCCTTCACAATCGCATTGGAGGAGCAGGTTGCAGTGGAAACGGCGTCGCACTCCACAGAAGAGAGCTCCGAGACACTTTTGCCGGTCAGCTGTGCGGCGATACCTGCCTTCGAGCCTCTGCCGTTCATTGCCTTGTTGAAATAGGTCAGATTTTCGTCATCAATTTTGCAGCCGGTGTTCAGCGCAATCGACTTCACAACATCGTTCTCCACAACGACGTCAATGGTAATATCATAGGCGTCAAAATCGTGGAATTCATCCGGCTCAGTGGTCGCAGTTCCGGTCAGCGTCTGCTCACCGCCCGGAACAGACAACGTAAAGCTCAGATTTTTGGTATAGCCCGTCGCCGTGACTTCGACGGAATAGGTCTTGCCTGCTTCAAAAATCGCCGTCTCACCTGACTTTGCTTCCAAGTTGATTGTACCGTCATCATTGATGATTTTGACGGAACGCTTTCCACTCGCATTATAGGAGGTTTCACCGACTGTGACGCTTGCGATATTGGCCAGATAATTGGAGAAATCATCCTCCGCAGCATCCTCGGCACGAATCAGTTGGATATTCTGCGCGTCATAAGCCGCTACAACCGCATCACTTGTCAGCACAAAGGACGTAGATACCGGTGCATAGACGCCGCTCTGGTCGGAAACCGTCAATGTATATTGACCGACAGTCGGAGTCCCCGTCCAGGAAACACTCTGACCATCGCAGGCAAAGCCTTCAACCGTTTCTCCCTTTGCATTGGTGACCACATACTGCTTGTCATAGTCCTCCGGGAAGTCTTCCATTGAGACAGCAGTGCGGCCACTATCTGCCGGTGCATTTTCAACGGCAAGCGTGCTGACAAACTTCTTTGCCACATAAGCATTGCAGTCAATGGTATACACACCCGCATCGGTATAATATGTCACCGACTGGATCGTGCTGCCCATCAGGCCGACATAGTGCTCCGAATTGAGCGTATTGCCGTGCGGCTCCGTGGTCTTGATGCCGGACGACCATGCGATTTCCGTTTTTCTCCAGATGTTCTCCTGATGGCGCATACCATAGGCGGTTGTCACGCCGTCCTTCTCCGCAGACAGGACGACACCATACACCTTGGCATTGTCAAATGCATCGGTGTCAATTTCTAACTGGTAATCGCCCCACGCGCTGTTGGTCGAAATCGAAACGCCAGCTTCCAACTTCTGCGCCTCGCACTCCGCCTTTCCAAATGTCAGCTTGTCTCCATCGACGGTCAGCGTCTTGTAAACAGCGGGCGCACTGTCGAGCATGGTGTAATAATAATCCGACTGTGCGCTCTGCGCCTGCGGCAGCTTCGCCAGATCACCTCTGCAAACCGCAACCGGATAGGTCACACCCTTGATATTGACACGCGACTCCCCGGCAACCCAGGTATCTGCATTGTAGTCGTTATAGGTACCTTCGTTCAGTTCACCCTCGCCATTCTTGATCGACTTGGCATTGGTTGCGGACGAAACGGCATCGACCGCATCCGTATTGTTGATTTCCGCCGCATAGAAATCCGCATACGGGATATTCATGCTGACATAGACCAATTCATCCGGATCTCCCATCAGGCACTTGTTCAGCATGACAATGGCCTCTGCGCGCGTCATGCTGTTGCCCGTCTGAATGGTCACACTGCCGTCGGCAGCCTGATAGCCCGCAATCAGACCTTCGCGCACGAGTGCACCGACATACGATACCGCCCACTCCGGAACGTCTGCCGCATCCGCAAAGCCCTTCAAATCCGCACGTGTTCCGTTGCATTCCAGACCAAGCATATTGGCAACCATCGTAAAGCCCTCTGCACGTGTCAGATTTTTATTCGGCTCCATCGTAGTTGCAGTGGTACCCTTCATATATCCAGCCTTCAGCGCCGCACTCAGATCCGCATAAAACCAATCTTTTTCCGAAACATCTGTATATCGTGCGATATTCGCGCTGCCTTCGGTGTACTGCTTGACTTCATTCGCAATCGCAGAGAACTCTGCGCGGGTAATGGTGTTGTCCGGCTTGTAAATGCCGTCACCGTAGCCTGCCAGATAACCCTTGTTAATAAATGCCTGAAGCGTAGCTTCTGCCCAATGTCCGGTGATATCCGAATTCGCCGCCAACGCTGCACCGCTGCCGAGCAACATGCCGCCTGCGGTCACAATGCTGCACGCACGTACTGCAAATCTGTTATTCTTTTTCACGTTACTTTCCTTTCTGTCCGCGTGTGGTGTTGTTAGTATGAGCTAACTTTCTTTGAAAAAAGCAGTTGCGTGGAGCAAACTCTCCACGCAACTTTTCTTCTTATTTCTGACAGGTAAATTATAGCGCGTCTCTTGTTAGTTGTCAACAACTTTTTTCATCTTTCGGATACACGCCTCTGGCAGCTCTGTCAACAGAACACAGGCGGCCTGCTGTGCTTCCTGCGCGCTCAGAGGAAGTCCTGCACGGATCAGGCACGCTGCGAGGTTGTCCACACACTGCTCATACAGGCCCGCCGTCTGCCTGCCATATTCCGTTAGATGGACCTTGCCATACGGCTGCTGAATCACCAGCTCTTTGTCACGAAAAACAGCGACAATGCGCGCTGCTGACGCTTTTTTGACCTGTAGGATACTCGCAATTTCTGTCAGTCGAATATCATTCCCGGTCTTTGACAGCTCGTACATTGTCAATAAATAGCGCAGATGTGTACTTGTCAGTTCCATCTACCTGCCTCCTCCTGTCTCTCCGGCATATATGGTTGCCGAAAAAGCATATCTTATTAGCTTATGCTAACTAGTTTTCAGCATATCACACATCTAACGGGCTGTCAATCACTACCGGTAAAATTTTAAGCATTCGCTAACTTCCGTGTCTCGTCCATCTCGGCGCAAGGGTACAAAAATCTGCGCTCTGCATGCACAGAAGCGCAGACCATGTGTCCGATTCCATTATCCTGCAAAGCTGGATTCGTTCCGCAGTTCCTGCTCCGCGAACAGCTCATCGACTGCCTTGCGGTATGCCGCCAGCGTCTGCGCTTTTCGGATTTTTTTGGCGTATTTTTCGGGATGTTCAAACAGGCAGCTGAGATATACCCACAGCTCCTTCATCTTGAACAACACATTGCGCTGTCCGGATAAAACCTCCTGATATCGTTCCAGCAGCGCGTCATGGAAGCCATACAGGTGCTTTTTATCTGTCGGTGCATGTCCCTCTGCCTGCGCCGCAAGACCGGGATTGGACAGCAAACCGCGCCCAAGCATGACTGTCTCTACCGTGGGAAACCGTGCCGCAAAGCGGTAGATGTCTTCTGTCGTGAATAAATCACCGTTGTAACACACCGGCATGTTTGCGCCGTTTACAGCGCAGGCAAAGGCCTCCCAGTTGGGCTGGTTTCTATAAAAATCTGTCTGTACGCGCGGGTGGACAATCAGCTCAGAAACCGGGTACCGGTTAAACAGCTCCAGCAGTGCCGGGAATTCCTCTGGGCTGTCCTTGCCAATTCTGGTTTTAATGGAAATCCGAATGGAGCACTGCGAAAAAATTTCATCCAGAAAGCGTTCCAACCGTTCCATCTCCGCCAGAAGACCTGCACCCTTTTTCTTGGCGACAACAGTCCCGGATGGACAGCCGAGGTTCAAATTGACCTCCTCATAGCCGTATTCGCACAGCCGGTCTGCGACCGTTCCAAACGCGGCAGCATCATTGGTCAGAATCTGCGGTACCAGATGTATTCTGCTGTTATTCTGCGGCAGAATGTCATTGATTTCCCCTGACCGAAGCCCGCCGTCGCGATTCGGCCCCAAAAAAGGGGAAAAATAGGCATCGATCGCGCCAAAATGCTCCTTATAGGTGTTTCTGAATATATATCCGGTGATCCCTTCCAGCGGGGCAAAATAATATCTCATCGTCAAAATCCATCCTATATAATATGTATCCATCTGTTTTATTTGCCTTTCAGTATACGGTATCCGTACACAAAAATCAACGCCGACACCCAATGCGGTTCTTGTCGAAATTGCGGTTGACAACACCAGAATATATGCGGTATGATTTTCAGAGCAACAAAATTTGATAATTTTGACAATACAGGAGGACAACAATGGCAACACAGGCATTACGGCCGGATATCTGCGCCCGCGGCACGATGTTTTTCAGCGGCGCATGTGTCGCAAGCGGCGGCGTGCTGCTCACAATTTTACAGGATCGGTACGGATTTGATTATGAATTGGGCGGAACCCTTCTCGCAGCGCTCAGCGTCGGCAATCTGGTTTCTGCCTTTCTGACCGGCATGCTGCCCGCATATCTCGGTGACCGGCGCACGGTTCTCCTGCTCTCGGCAGGCTATATGCTCAGCTTTTGTCTGATGGCAGTTTCAGGCAATCCGCTCTGGCTGTTCGCCGCTTTCTTTCTGGCAGGCATCGGAAAGGGCAGCACACTCAACGCCAGCAACGTGCTCGCCGGAAAAGCCGTCGACCGCACGCGCTCTTTGAACCTCATTCACGCAGCATATGCCGTCGGCGCGCTGCTCTCCCCGCTGTTTATCGCCGCATTGAGTCGGATCAGCTGGAACGCGTCCATGTTTGGCTTTGCAGTCTGCGGCCTTCTGCTGTGGCTGCTATTTTCGCAGGCAGGGCTGTCCACCACCCGCCGGACATCCGGACAGGCAGACAGCGACTGGAGCTTTCTGCGCAGCACACGCTTCTGGATTCTGACTGCCCTGATTTTCTTCCAAAACTGCACAGAAATCAGCGTGACCGGCTGGATGGTCACCTATTTTAAGGATACCGGTATCCTGCCGCCCTTCTGGAGTCAGGGAACCATCACTGTGATCTGGCTGGCGACGCTGATCGGACGACTTGCCGTTGCATTTGTCCTGCCCATCCGCAGCCACCCGCGCGCGCTGGCGCTCATGTCAGTCTGCTGTCTTATCACCTATGTCGGGCTGATGAACGCGCACCATTCTGTGGCAGCTCTGGCCTTTCTCGCACTGTTCGGACTGTCCATCGCAGGCATCAACCCGACGGCCGTCGCCTGTGTCGGCTCTGCCATGTCGGCGCGTGCCATGGGCATTCTTTTGCCTACTGCCGGAATTGGAGCAATCGTCATGCCGTATATCACGGGTGCAGTCGGTGCACGACTGGGTATCTCTGCCGGCATGATGGCAATCACCGCCGCTGTCGCGGGCATGCTTGTCAGCTCTCTCCTGCTCGTCCGACTGGAACACGCAAAAAAAGACCAATAACGTGTCAAGAGGCTCCCGAACAGCAATTCGAGAGCCTCTTTTTATCACAGAATATTCTGGTCAAAGATTGTTTTCATACAGCTGGCGAATTTTCTCCGCAGTCTGCTGGAGCTGCTGCGCACGAGTTCCGAAAATACGAACCGCGAGATCGCCCTGTGTCAGCGCGGTCACACCGCCTTCTGCCTCTGCCTGCTCCAGAATGTCCCAGATCGGCTCCTGAAGCTGTGTGCATGGGCCGGAGAGGAACAAATTCGCCATGTGCGTATAGCCCTCATACATACCCATGCCCTCCATTGGCATTTTGTCCGGCTCGTACCGCGTGTTGTCGCGGTAAATCAGTTCCTCCCCGCGCGTAATCCATACCTTTGATGAAAATCTGCGGTAGGCAAACCGTTCGTCATAGGCAGTTCTGCCGCAGGAAATGATATCCTGCAAAAAAAAGCGAGAAGAAACATCCGCAAGATGAATATCCATCTCGCTGTCAAAAGCGGACTGTGCAAACGGAATGACCGGCTGCGGCGCATAATACAGCACGGCGTCCAGCTCCACTTCAATGTGGATGTGCCGGGATGCCGAACCGCTGTCCATTTTATGGATTTTGTCAAATGACTGCGACAGTACCTCGAGATCGGCACCTGCGCCGACATGATATGCAAATTCCTGCGTATCGCCGCGCATGATACCCGCCGACGCGCACACCGGCATAATCTGTATGCCGCCATTTGCTTTGGGAAACGGCTTCATCAGCTTATATGGTGCGGTAAAGGACACATCGTCCAGAATTGTCCTGCCATCGCGGCATACCGCTGAAACCGAAAGCCGGGAGGTTTTTCCGAATTGATTGTCCATTTAGATTCCTTCCAGCAGGACGTTCTTCTTGATCCAGTCGACGACCTCGTCCACATGCTCGCCGCTGCGGATATTGGTGAACAGGAACGGGCGATCTCCTCGCATTTTTTTGGAGTCACGCTCCATCACCTCGAGGCTCGCGCCGACATACGGTGCAAGATCAATCTTATTGATAACCAGCAGATCGGAACGCGTAATACCCGGGCCGCCCTTGCGCGGGATTTTGTCACCCTCTGCGACATCGATGACAAAAATGGTCGCATCGACCAGCTCCGGGCTGAAGGTTGCGGAGAGATTGTCACCGCCGCTCTCAATAAACAGCAGTTCAATATCCGGGAAGCGCTCCATCATATCATCGACCGCTTCCAGATTCATCGAAGCATCCTCACGGATTGCGGTGTGCGGACAGCCGCCGGTTTCGACGCCGATAATGCGCTCAATCGGCAGGACGCTGTTCTTCGCAAGGAATTCCGCGTCCTCCTTGGTATAGATATCGTTGGTAATGACACCGATGCTGTATTCTTCTGCCATGCGTCTGGACAGCGCTTCGATCAGCGCAGTTTTGCCCGAACCGACCGGCCCGGCGACACCAATTTTTACATAAGACATAATTGCTTACTCCATTTCTGTTTGTTATGACATATAGAGGCGGGAATACAGCTTTTCATGCTGAATGCCCCGCAGGTCAAAACCGGGCGCCGAGAGGCAGAGATCTTCCTCCGTCCATTCGCGGACGGAGGAGAGAATTTCCTGAAAGGAATTGTAACAGCTGCTCAGCAGTTTTTGTCCGGCGCTTTGACTGAGTGGGATGGTCTTGACACAGTTGGTGACCATAGCGGATGTCTGGGCATACAGGTAATGCGACAACGCATCATCCAGTCCGATCCCGAGTGCCGCACAGAAGACGCCGTAAATACAGCAGTGTGTCATCGGCTTCCTGCTGCGTGCGGCAAGATATTCGGAAAAAACCGCGCCGAGACCGTTGATCTCCAGCTTCTGTATCGTCTTCGCAAACCGGGAACCCATCTTGCGGGAAGCCTCCCGCTGCTCCATCGGCAAACGAGATGCTGCCAGCAGATCTTCCAGCCGCATCAGCCCGGCAAGATCTTCTGCCTGCGCGCGCTCATAGGCAAGGCGCACAGCGAGCAGATCGGTATATGCCAGATTCCAGCGCAGCTTGTGCGAGATATATTCCTCCGCTGTCGCTTCATCATGAACAATGCCCTTCTGGATATAAGTTTCCAGTCCCTGCGAATGCGAATAAGCACCAATCGGGAACAGTGCATCGTTGACCTGTAAAAGATAAAACTGTGTTTCGTTCATGTCCGCACCCATCAGTGATGGTGGTTGTTGATGGTCGATGACAGAGACTTGTCAAAATCGAACCGTACTGTTGTCTTTTCGACCGTCACACCGTGGATTTTGCCCAGCTTGTCCATCATCGGCTCATGATACGGGATGTAAAACGTAAAATCATCCTCGCCGCGGAACATCGTTGTATGCGTGTTTCCGACTTCGTAGCAGAGCTTCGCAATCTGGCGCGGATGATCCCGGCGTACCTCTGCCCGGATCGCCTCGCAGGGCGGGATGTTCACCACAACCACCGTATTGTCATCCACATAAATCACATCGTCCTGACGCAGGCCGCGCGTGAGCACGGAATCATCCATACGGATACCGACTTCATGACCCTTGTCTGTCGTCTTTCTGTGGATTTTCTTAAACGCCTCATGCCACTCGATATCGACGGTCTCCACCGTCTTGCCGACCGTATCAATATCGCGCAGCGTGCCAAAAACCTGTTCGCAAAGCATAACTCAATTCCTCATTTCGTGTTTGTTTTACCAGATCTGAAGCAGCATCATGACGCCCGGAATCCAGGCAGTGACAACGCCTTCAAAAACCTGGAGGCAGGGCGTAAACTTGCCCAGCTTCTTGCCCATGATGTCCTCGACAAAGGCAGTGCCCCAGAGGATGGCCCACAGCCACCAGATCACAGCCCAGCGCCAGTCCGGCACAATGCCGAGTGCCGCGCTGCCGGTGACGCCCTCAATGATGCCGAAAATGACGGCATTGACCGCGACAAACGTGGAAAACCACGCAAACGGGATCGGATTTGCCTTGCCGAGGAAATTGTTCACGGCGACAAACAGATAGGTGAAGCAGAACAGCAGTCCGGTGCCGGCGGCATAGTAGTTGCCCTGAACCAGATTGACAAAGTTGATGAACAGCGACAGGCCGCCGGTGAAGATATTCATCACGGCGGCGGACTTGCCGTCCACGTGATAAAGGTTGCACATACCGTTGTTAATCAGTACAATGCCAACGAATAACAGGCAAACGCCTAACATATTGGTTTCCTCCTGAATGCAGTAGAATTAGAACAGGCTGTACAGCTGTGTCAGCGGCAGCTTTTCTGCCGGCTTGGAGCTGATGGGTTCGCCGTCAACCGTGACCTCATAGGTCTCCGGATCAACGGTAAGCGCCGGCGTGCGGTCGTTGTAAACCATGTCCTTCTTGGTGATCTTGCGGCAGCCGGAAACCGGAACGACCGTCTTTTCCAGACCGTATGCGCCCTTGACATCCGCATCCATGGCAGCCTTAGAGACAAAGGTCAGGCAGGACTCGAACTTTGCCTTGCCGTGCGCCGCAAACATCGGCTGATACAGCACCGGCTGGGTGGTCGGAATGGATGCATTCGCATCGCCCATCTTGGAGGCGAGGATCATGCCGCCCTTGATGATAATGTCCGGCTTTGCGCCGAAGAATGCCGGGTTCCACAGAACCAGATCGGCGAACTTGCCCGTCTCGACCGAACCGACATAGTCGGCAATGCCGTGGGTCAGCGCCGGGTTGATGGTATACTTTGCAATGTAACGCTTGACGCGGAAATTGTCGTTGCCGTGACCCTCGTCCTCCGGCAATGCACCGCGCTCGTCCTTCATCTTGCTGGCGGTCTGCCAGGTGCGGGTAATAACCTCGCCGACACGACCCATTGCCTGCGAGTCAGAGCTCATCATGCTGAAAATACCCATATCGTGCAGGACATCTTCCGCCGCAATGGTCTCCGGACGGATGCGGGAATCCGCAAACGCAATATCCTCCGGAATGTTTTTGTCCAGATGGTGGCAGACCATCAGCATGTCCATATGCTCGTCCAGCGTGTTGACAGTGAACGGCATGGTCGGGTTGGTGGAAGACGGGAGTACATTCGGTGCTGCTGCCGCGCGGATGATATCCGGCGCATGTCCGCCGCCTGCGCCCTCCGTGTGGTAGGTGTGAATGGTGCGTCCGGCAATCGCGTCCAGCGTATCCTCAACACAGCCGCCCTCGTTCAGGGTATCGGTGTGGATGGCAACCTGTACGTCGTATTCATCCGCGACGTTGAGGCAGTGGTCGATAACAGCCGGGGTTGCGCCCCAGTCCTCATGAATCTTCAGACCCATCGCGCCCGCCTTGACCTGTTCAATCAGCGGCTGTTCATCAGAGCAGTTGCCCTTACCGAGGAAGCCGAGGTTCATCGGGTATTCCTCCGCCGCCTTGAGCATCATCTTGATGTTCCACGGACCCGGAGTACAGGTGGTTGCATTCGTGCCGTCCGCCGGACCGGTGCCGCCGCCGATCATCGTGGTGACACCGCTGTACAGTGCACAGTCAATCTGCTGCGGGCTGATGAAATGGATGTGGGTATCAATGCCGCCCGCGGTGACCAGCATGCCCTCGCCCGCGAGTGCCTCGGTGGACGCGCCGACCGTCATGCCCGGCGTGACGCCGTCCATCGTATCCGGGTTGCCCGCCTTGCCGATGCCCGCAATCTTACCGTCCTTGATGCCAATATCCGCCTTAATAATGCCGGTGGAATCGACAATCAGTGCATTGGTGATGACGAGATCAAGGTCGCCGTCCATGCTGCGGGTTTTGACCGACTGACCCATGCCGTCACGCAGCGTCTTGCCGCCACCGAACTTGGCTTCGTCGCCGTAGGTGGTGTAATCCTTCTCGACCTCAATGACCAGGCTGGTATCCGCCAGACGGACCTTGTCGCCGACCGTGGGGCCGTACATTGCAGCATACTTGCTGCCAGAAATCGAAATGCTCATGATTGTCCCTCCTTACAGAAATCCCTTGCGCTTGGCATTTTCCAGCGAAGCCGCCTTGGTTGCATCGGTTGCCTGTGCGCAGGTCAGGTCATTCAGGCCAAACACACGCTTACGGCCGCCCATCTCGGTAAGCTGGACTTCCTTTTCCTCGCCCGGCTCAAAGCGGACAGCTGTACCGGAGGGAATATCCAGATGGTAGCCATATGCCGCATCGCGGTCAAAGGACAGGCACTTATTTGCCTCAAAGAAATGGAAATGCGAGCCGACCTGAACCGGACGGTCGCCCTTATTTGCAACAACGATGGTAACAGTCTTTTTGCCTTCATTCAGAACGATATCGCGATCTGCGGGCATGATTTCGCCGATTTTCATGTTCCTGCCTCCTCACTGAATCGGGTTGTGGACGGTGACCAGCTTGGTGCCGTCCGGGAAGGTGGCTTCTACCTGAACCTCACCGATCATATCGGCTACACCGTCCATAACATCCTCTTTGGTCAAGATTTTGGTGCCGAGCTGCATCAGCTCAACAACTGTCTTTCCGTCTCTGGCAAGCTCCAGCAGCTCCGAGCTGATATACGCCAGCGCTTCGACATAGTTCAGCTTCAGGCCGCGCTCCTTGCGCTCCTTTGCAAGATTGCCTGCCATGTGCAGCATCAGCTTTTCCTGCTCCTTTGGATTCAGACGCATAATATTGCTCCTCTCTGTCCGAGTAAATAAAAAATCGCAGTCAGCAGAGCATGCAAACAACTCTGTAGACTGCGCATAAAAAAAGACAGACTGGGAGAGTCATTTTGTGCGACTCCGTTGTCTGCCTCTGTATACATCCCTACGCAGGGGATGATTTATTTCGACAACAGTATACAAAACTGTTCCCGAATTGTCAAGCAAAATCTGGAAACAATCCAAAAACCATTCTCGAAATCATTTCATAAACTGATCGATGGCGCGCTCCAGATCGCGGATAGCCTGCTCGTCGCCCTGCTCGACAGCATCGACAATGCAATGCTCGATGTGATCCTTGAGAATCACCTTGCCCGTGTTGGTCAGCGCGGCGCGCACCGCCGCGAGCTGAATGAGCACCTCCGGGCAGTCGCGCCCATCCTCCACCATTTTTTTGACGGATTCCAGATGTCCGATTGCACGTGACAGCCGATTGATAACAGCTTTGGTGTTGGCATGCGTATGCCCGTGTTCCTGTGATGCGCCGTGCTCATGTGGAATTCCGGCGGCATGCAGACGTTCATGCTCGTGTTGATCCATAGAGAACTCCCCTTTCTGTACGGAACAGTATAGCATGAAATCCGCGATTCTGACAAGCCAAAATTGCCCCGTTCTGCCAGTCTCTGGTGGAACCAAAAGAAAAAAACAACCCCCTTGGGGGCTTGCGCAGACAATTTCCTGTGGTAAAGTGAGGAATATAAAATTGCAAGTCTAAATCTCAAATTATTCACAAGGAGGATTTTATCATGCATATGGCTGACGCACTGGTAACGCCCGCAGTAGCCGGAACAATGTATTTCTGTTCCGCCGCCGCAGCGGGCTATTCCATCAAAAAAGTCCGTATGGAAAGCGATTCCAGAAAAATTCCGTTGATGGGTGTCATGGGTGCATTCGTATTTGCCGCGCAGATGATTAACTTTACCATCCCCGGCACAGGATCGAGCGGACATCTGTGCGGCGGCATGCTGCTGTCCGCGCTATTGGGACCATATGCCGGCTTTCTGACGATGATTGGCGTGCTGCTCATCCAGTGCCTGTTGTTCGCAGACGGCGGTCTGCTCGCACTCGGCTGCAACATCTGGAATATGGCATTTTACGGTTGTTTCCTCGGTGCCCTGTTCATCTGGAAGCCAATGATGAAAACCGGTATGTCGAAGAAAAAAATTATCGCGGCCTCAATCCTCGGCTGTATGCTGACGCTCCAGTGCGGTGCGTTCAGCGTCACGCTGGAAACACTCGCCTCCGGGGTAACGGAACTCCCGTTCGCTGCCTTTTTCGCTGTCATGCAGCCGATTCACCTTGCCATCGGCCTGGTGGAAGGCCTGATTACAGCGGCAGTGCTTCTGTTCGTCTATGAAGCACGCCCGGAACTCCTGTTTTGCCATAAATATGCCAAACAGGCAGAAGGGCGTTGTTCCTTCCGCAAGACGCTGGCAATCCTCGCCGCAGCCGCAGCTGTAATCGGCGGCGGACTGTCCTATTTCGCTTCCTCCAATCCGGACGGTCTGGAATGGTCCATTGCCAGGCTGACCGGCTCGACCGAACTCACCTCCTCCGGCGGCGTCTATGAAGCAGCAGGCGCAATTCAGCAGGCAACCGCACTTTTGCCGGATTATGCGTTTAAAAGCTCGGAATCCGCACTCGGAACGGCCTGTTCCGGTCTGATCGGCGGTATTGTTGTCATTGTCCTGTGCACACTTGTCTGCTGTGTGTTCAAATTCTTCCGGAAGAAAAAATCGGCATGAGCAGAGCAGAAAATGCAGTCCGTGAAATCCATCGCATGGACTGCGCCGCATCTCAGGATCAGTGGGCAAACCGCCTTCACCCACTGGTCAAATTTCTCCTGACCGTGTATTATATTGCGCTGACTGTTTCATTTTCCAAATATGATGTGATTGGTATATGCGGTATGGTGATATATCCTCTCGTTATGTTTCTGCTGTCTGAGCTTTCGTTTTCCGACTGCCTGCGGCGGTTGAAGCTCGTCCTGCCGCTGGTCTGCGTCGTCGGAATCCTGAACCCGTTTCTGGATCATACAACAATTGAACTCGGCGGCATTGAGATGAGCGCAGGCGTGTTGTCCATGCTGACACTGATTTGTAAGGGCGTATTCAGTTTACTCGCCTCGTATCTGCTGATTGCGACCACATCCATCGATCAGCTCTGCTATGCATTCCGTCTGTTGCATATGCCCAAAATCCTGATGACACAGATTCTTCTGACCTATCGTTATATCACGGTATTGCTCGAAGAGGTCAGCCGCATGATGCAGGCATATGCACTGCGTGCGCCCAATCAAAAGGGCATTCATATCACCGCCTGGGGCTCATTGACGGGACAGCTTTTGCTGCGCAGCGTTGACCGTGCAAATGTTGTCTATGAAAGCATGGTACTGCGCGGCCATCGCGGCAGCTTTGCATACATCGGCGAAAAAACGCGCCTGCGCGCGCAGGACATCGCATTCTTTGCAGTCTGGCTGACGGTGCTGACACTGTTCCGCAAATATCCGGTTTTCATCTTAATCGGCAACCTGACAGGAGGTCTGTTTACATGAATCAGCCACAAATCGAGGTGGAAAACCTCTCTTTTGCATATGAAGACAGCCGACAGATTCTGCACGATATCACGTTTCACGCATCCGGGTCAGAAGCGATTGGATTGGTCGGCGCAAACGGTGTGGGAAAATCGACGCTGCTCAAGCTGCTGGTCGGGCTGAACCTTGCCTTTTCCGGCAGCATCCATGTCAACGGACTGCCTGTGGAAAAAAAGACGCTTCCACAGATCCGGGAGAAAACCGGCTATGTCTTTCAGGACTCGGACAGCCAGTTATTCCTGTCAACAGCATATGAGGATATTGCCTTTGCCCCGCGCAACTACGGTTTTTCTGAAGCAGAAGTGGATGCGCGCGTACACCACGCGCTGGAACTGATTGGCATTGACCATCTGCGCGATAAACAGATTTATAAAATGTCCGGCGGCGAAAAGAAGATGGTTTCTATCGCCACAATTCTCTCCATGACGCCGGATATCATCCTCATGGACGAGCCGTCGATTGCACTCGACCCGCGCAACCGCAGGCAGCTGATTCATATTCTGAACGACCTTCCGGGTCTGAAGCTCATCGCCTCCCACGATCTGGATATGATCCTCGACACGTGCGAACGCACTATTTTGATGGCGAACGGAACCATTGTGCGTGACGGCCCGACAGCAGATATCCTGACTGACCGGGAATTACTCGAGGCCAACGGACTGGAGCTTCCACTCAGCTATATGCGGCATCCGCTATGACGCAATTACAGCGTAATCCGTCGAATTGTATTGCAAATCAGCCTTTTTTCTGCTATAATAGCGTCGAAACAGCCGGCACGGTACAGCATGATGCCAGCCACAGAGACCCCGCGTTTTCCGGCATCATTGGAAGCGATGGAACGTATCTGCCCGGCAGACGAGTTCTGTCTTTTTCTCGCTCCATGCCGTAACAGAAAGGATGTGTCCAGCCCTTGGCTGATTCCAATACAACAAAGCATGCACTTGCCGCAGCGCTCAAGGAGCTGATGGAGGAAAAACCGTTTTCCAAGATCAATATTGCGGATATCTGCGCAAAATGCAGCATGAACCGCAAGAGCTTCTATTATCATTTCAAAGACAAATACGATCTGGTGAACTGGATTTTCGACACCGAATTCATCGAAGAGATTGAGAACGGTGCGCAAAATCCCAACGCCTGGAATTTTTACCGCGATCTGTGCAATTATTTTTATGATAACAGGCCATTCTATCGAAAGGCACTGAAAATCAGAGGGCAAAACGCCTTCTCTGAGCATTTTCGGGAGCTCTGCCTCCCGATCTTTACCCGCGTACTGGAAACGCTGGTCGACGAGCCGGATGTCAATGATATCCAGCTGAATTTCTTTGCCGATGCATTCCTGCTTTCGATCGAGCGATGGATTCTCAGCAAGGACTGTATGAAACCGGATGAATTTGTTGAGGCAATGAAATCCTGTATTCGCATCGCCCACAAAATACATGTTGATGAGCTGTGAGCATACAAAAATCCGGCTGGTAAAAAATGCCATCCGGATTTTTTTCTATCCTCTCTGTCCCGGTTTCTCAAAGTCCGGTCAGGAAGCTCTGAATTTTCCCGATATCGCCCAGCAGCTGTTGCCGCCGCTTTCCGATCATCAGCTCTTTGTTGTTGCGGGCGTATGCCTCGCTACCATACTGCCCGATAAACCACGTGCTGAAAAAGTTTGTATTCAACTCGGTAACAAAGACCACCAGCTCCTGACTTTTGCCAAAGGCGGTTTCCAGGAAGGCAAAGGCGTGCTCCAGCTGCTGTGATGCAGAGTCTGCCTGCTCCTCCATTTTCTGTACTTCTGCCTGAAAGCGTTCCGAGAGAAGCACAAAACCGTCGTCATCGCTGCGGACTGCCTCCGCAGACAACACTGCCCGGTCATCCTCCAGCTGTTGTGCTGCCCGCAGCAGTGCGGAGACCTCCCTCCGGTCGACAGCCGCAGCTTTTTGACGGGCATACAGCGATGTACGGATGCGGTCGGACTCGCGCGCCAGCAACTCGCCCAGCGGCTGCTGGCCGAGATATCGTTTGACCGATTTCAGGCCCTCAAACAGGCGTGAAGCTGACATGTCCGTGTAATACGCTGTGGAAAAAGCCTCTGTCAGGCGGCCGATCAGCAGGCCGATCACGCTGAGCCGTTCATCGAACGGCGCGGTTTTCAGCCGCTCCAGTGCGGCGGCAGGCAGCCCGCCGGACAGGATTTCCTCCACATGGTAATCCGACTGGTATTTGCAGAACAGATCATAATACGCGGCAAAATCGCGCGCAATGCGCGGATGCTGAAGATATTCCAGAATGACCGGTTCATCGACCGGAAAATCCAGCTGCTCGCAGGTGAGAAGGAACTGCGACAGATCCTCCCAGCCGCGCGCGGTGACAAATGCCTGTCCGTCTACTGTGGTTTCAAACGCATAAAAATTCTGCTTCTTAATGTCCAGATAAGAGAGAATCGCCGGATGGATGCGGCTGCGGTAAGCATACTTCTTCCAGACTGCATAATCCTCCTGCACATCAATACGACGCAGGCGGTCGAGCGTGACAACATCGAAATCGCGCACAGATTTGTTGTATTCCGGCGGATTTCCGGCGGCAACAATGATCCAGCCCTCCGGCACAAAATGGCTTCCGAAGGATTTGCGCTGTAACAGCTGGAGCATGGTCGGTGCAAGTGTTTCGGAAACGCAGTTGATCTCATCGATGAACAGAATGCCCTCGCGCAGGTCAGTCTCCTCCATCTTGTCGTATACGGACGCGATAATTTCGCTCATCGTGTATTCCGTGATGGTCAGTTCTTTGCCGCTGTAATTTCGCTTTGTCAGATACGGCAGACCGATGGCGCTCTGTCTGGTGTGGTGCGTGATGGTATAAGACACCAGTGCAATGCCGCACTCTGCGGCGACCTGTTCCATAATCGCGGTCTTGCCGATGCCCGGAGGGCCCATCAGCAAAACCGGACGCTGGTGCACGGAGGGAATGCAGTAATTCCCCTCCCCATCCTTCGCCAGATAGGCCCGCACGGTGTGAATGATTTCCTGTTTTGCGCGTAGTATATTCATCGTTTCATCCCTTTTGTGATATCGTCTGTGCCCAGGACGAGCTTCATCGCCCACGGCGGCACCATATGGTCGGCATAATTGTCATCCAGAAACAGAAACGCGACATCATAGGGCGGGCGTTTCTGCGGAAAAATGCCAAATCCATCGGTAAAAAACAGCATGCCGCGCAGGTGCAGCAGCTCACCCTGCCGCTGTAGCTGTTCCACATAGTCAAAGACCGGTCGAAAATCCGTGTCACCGTTTCCGCAGACCTCAAACGTCTGCAAAACCTCCGTCAGATGCGTGGTATCGGTTATTTTCAAATCTGACTGGATGTCGGCGTCGCACTGGATAACGTGGACATTGACTGAGCGAAAAAAGCTGCCGGTATCCAGCAGCAGACTCACTGTCTGTTCCAGAAACCGCCGTACCAGCTCGCCGCTGCACGAACCGGAGGTGTCTACCGCAATGACAAAATCGTGGATTTTGCGCGCCTCACGGTATTCCAGTTCTTCTATCAGCGGCATATTTTGGTACAGCTGCATGCTGTAGTTGTAATACCCATAGTCAAAGCTGTCCGGATCGATGCGAACCTCCTCACGCGTGACCGCAAATTTCTGCAAAAATTTGCGGTAGTCACAGCGTTCCCGGTTTTCAATCTGTAATTGCTGCCGCAGGCTGCCCGCCATGAGGTTGAGCTCCCGGTGAAAGGTCTCCATCGAGGTCTGTGTCTTGCGGCTGATGTCCTGCCATTTCCGATCGACTTCCTCCCGGTCAGGCGGCGGACTGTCCGGGGAATCGCTGTCGGGCGATGGCTGCCCGTCGTTTTTGTCATCTTTCAGCTGTTCCCAGAATTTGTGATCGTCCGCCAGAAATTCTTCCTGCATGCGCCGCTTGTCAACGTAGGACATGTGAGACAGCGCACCGTAAACCTGTTCCGCGTTGCAGACTGACAATTCCAGACGGTCATAATATTCCTGCCTGCGGTCAGTCACCAGACGCTGCACGCACGGATACTCCATGGAATCCAATACGGATTCCACCGCAATATCACATGCAAGATTCCAGTCCTCCGCATCGCGGTCTTCGTCCTGCGTCATATGCCGAAAAATACAATGCAGCACCATATGCAGATAAGTGCGGTTGACACCCACCGGGTCGTCCTGATAGGCAGAAATCAGATAATTGGGATTGTAAAAGATGTGCACGCCATCAGTGGCAATGGTTCGCGTATTCAGATTTAATTCATAGGACAGTGCGGACAGCGCCACATCCAGAAACCGCATAGACAGGTACAGCTCACTGCGTGCCAGTGACAGAATGCGGTCTCCGATCCGGATCAGCTGTTCATGAAGTGCATTCATGCCGCACCCCCTACAGCGCAAACCGGTTTGCCCGGCGTCCGAAACGCGACAACCGGTGATCCATGAGCAGGCTGACACCCTCTGGGAACTCACGTTCCGATGCTGCCGCAATCGCGTCTTCCAGCTGCTCCCGGGTCAGCAGCTCTTCTCGAATCAACAGCTCCAGCCGCGGCAAATCACGCGCTGTCAGCACATCGGAAACGACTTCCGCTGCATGCGCGGACAGATAATCCAGATACGCTGTCCGATATTTCGCGCGCAGCTGGTATGGGTACAGCAGGCGGTAAAACGCGATCGCCTGCACAGCTTCCGGCTCGTCCTCGCGCACTGCGCGCGGGAAGGTGCGGTCATATTCGTCGAAATTGACGCCGTTGCGCGTCACACACATCCGGTAAAACGAACCGGAACCATAGGTGACTGAACGGAATTCGCGCGGTGGAATGATCTCCTGAAAGGCATAATCATATTCCGGGAACAGGAGGACAACTGTCTGTCTGTCCCCTGTCTCGATGGTCAGCGTAATTTCGTTGGTAAAATCGGTCACAATGCTTTTGAGCCAGGCCAGCCCCCTCACAAAAATGTGGTGAAGCGCCCGGCAGTTTTTGAATGCGCCGTCGCCGACCGAGCGCAGGCCGTTTTGCAGCACCAGCTGTTCCAGCGCAGCGCAGTTATAAAATGCATGATTGCCGATGGAATCGACACTTCCCGGCAGCGCGACACGCCGGAGCTGCGGCTGCTGCGCAAAGGCATAATCTCCGATTTCCGTCACCGGCACACCCTGCCACGTGTCCGGAACCGTCAGAAACGCGGCGCTGCTGTTGGATTTTACCAGTACTGCCCCGCGTTTTCCCTGTTCAAATATCAGATTTTCCATCCAATGCCCCCTGAGCCAGTTGTTTTATCGTCCTTATTGTACCACGCCGCCCGCCGCTCTGCCACAGTCGGGCGGAATTTTCTTTGCAAACCGCCCCTATCGGCAGAAAAAATGCACTCGCTGCATGCGCAGCGGGTGCATTTGTCTATATGGAACGCTTGCCGTGCTCACGCACCCAGGAAGCCCTTGAGATCCTCAATCAGATCATCTGCATCCATGCCGTGAACCTCTGCCGCCTGCTCGAGTGTCTCCATACGGGCGGACGGGCAGCCGATGCAGTGCATGCCCATATTGGTCAGGATATCCGCTGCTTCCGGAATGGCCTCCAGCAGTGCGCCGATTGTCGTATTCTTATTGATTCTCATGTGATTGTTCTCCTTTATTTCAACTTTGCTCCATCCTGAAATGCATTTCCGACTTTTTCGCCCAGCGCCAGATACGTGCGGTTAACCGGGTCAAACGCAATCGGGTGCAGCCGGGACGGGTCAATATTGCCGTCGGCCCCAAGGATGCTCTCCTCCGCGCTGACATTTACAATCTCGCCGAGCATGCACTCCGACTGTTCGTCATAGCTGACCAATCGGCATTCCAGTGTCATCGGCAGCTCATCGATCATCGGCGCATCCACCAGTTCACTCTTTGTCGTATGGAAGCCCGCGCGTGCAACCTTGTCCGGCACCTGATTGCCGGAGACAATGCCGACATAATCGCAGGCAACTACATGCGCTTCATCTGCCATGCTGACGGTAAATGCCTTTCTGGCAAGAATATTCTTGACGGTCTTGTGTCCGGCGCTGAGATACAGGGCGATCTGGTTGGAATCGCTGATGCAGCCCCATGCGGCGTTCATGACATCCGGCATGCCGTCCGCGTCATAGGATGCGATCATCAGCACCGGCTGCGGATACAGAAACGGCTTTGCGCCAAAGCTCTTTCTCATTTTGTTTCACTCCTGTCGTGAAATAGGTTTTATTTTGGATACCGCTATTATAGCACAGGCTCTTCCAATCGCAAAGTGTCCTGCCGCTTTTCTCTGAAAACAAAACAAAAATGCAAAAAAACATAAAATTGTATATTTTTAGATGAGAACTACCCCGTTTTCGCCCAAAAGAACATGGTATAATAGAAGCACGTGATAGTTACTCTTTGTATCCCAAATAGAATTTTTTATCCCGATTGCTGTCGGGACAGAGACAGGAGGACATGACATGGCAAAAAAGGCTTCTGAACACGTAACATACTATAAAAATGCAAACGGGCCGGTGATCGGCACGGTTGCACGCCGTATCATTGAGCAGGATGGTTGTTATTTTAAGGACATCGACGGCTCCGGCACGCTGAACCCGGTTGCGGACTGGCGTCTGCCCGCAGAGGAACGCGCCCGCGCCTATGCGCAGACGCTGACCACAGAGGAAAAGCTGGGACAGATTTTTATTTCAGATTGGCGCACCGGCGAGGCGCAAAAGGACAAAAGTCTGCTGGATGAATCCGGCCTTCTGGACGAAGGCGAATTACACGGCAAAACCATTTTCGGCGAGCAACACCTGCCCAGCACTTCTTTCCTGCTGAAGAACTGGTGGGCACGGCATTTTATTCTGCGTGCCAATTCTGACGCAGAATATCTGACCGACTTCCTCAACCAGATGCAGGCCGTCGCCGAGGAATGTGAACATTTTGTCCCGGTACAGGCAGCTTCCAACTCGCGCAATGAGCATGCAATTCCCGTATTCGGCATGAATGATGCTTCCGGTGTCTTTGCCACCTGGCCGGGTACGCTTGGCATTGCGGCCGCCATCAAGGGCGACAGCATCGAAATCGCCGACCAGTTTGCCGACGCAATCCGCCGCAGCTGGAATGCAACCGGCCTGCGCAAGGGATATATGTATATGGCGGATGTCATGACCGATCCGCGCTGGCAGCGCACCTATGGTACCTTCGGCGAAGATCCGGCACTGATCTGCGAGATTTTCGAGCACCTTCTGCCGCGTATTCAGGGCAGTTCAGATGGTGTCACGAACGATGGCGTCGCCATGACAGTCAAGCATTTCCCGGGCGGCGGCGCACGGGAAAATGGCTTTGACCCACACTATGCCGCAGGACAGTGGAACGTCTACGCCACCGAGGGCAGCCTCCAGAAATACCACATCCCAGCCTTCCAGGTTGCTGTAGACAACCATGCCTCCGCGATCATGCCATACTATTCCAAGCCGTCCGCCGAAAAGAGCGCACCGCAGACAGACAAAAACGGCCATCCGATAGAAATGCAGCCGTTCGGCTTCGCATATAACAAACCGTTTATCGACGGCATGCTGCGCAAGCAGATGGGCTTCCAGGGCTATATCAATTCGGATACCGGCATTGTCCATAACATGGGCTGGGGTGTTGAAATGCTCGACCAGCCGGAGCGCATTGCATTCGCGCTGAACAATGGCGGTGTCGACCTCATCAGCGGTCTGTTTGACATTGATTACGGCAAGGAAGCACTGGCGCGTACAAAGAATGGCTATTACGACACACATCCCGTCCCGGACGGCTTCCGCAGAGAGGAGCTTGAACTGACCGAAGAAGCGCTGAACCGCGCTGTCATCCGCACAATGACCGAGATGTTTGCACTCGGCATGTTTGACAATCCGTACCGTGATCCGGCGGAGGCGAAGGCCGTCACCGCCAACCAGACCGACTGGGCGAATGCAATGGATGCGCACCGCAAGAGCGTAACTCTGCTGAAAAATGATGGCACACTGCCGCTGACTGCCGACAGTCTCACCGGCAAAAAGGTCTATGCGGAGGCATTTTACAAGCAGCCGGAGCTTGCAGAAAAAGACACCGCCGAACTGAAAAAGCTGTTGGAAGGTGCTGTGATTGTCGAAGATCCCGCACAGACGGACTATGCCATCCTGATGATTTCTCCGTCCTCCGGCGAATACTTTAACGCCACATCGGGTTATCTCGAACTGGATATCTGTGAAGACAAGACAGTGCCGAACGTCGATGAAACGGGCCGTCCGGTCGCAGAAACGCACACAGAAACCACGCTCCCCGGTGCAAAACGCATTGTGGACATCACAGCTGCCGTCCACGCAAACGGCGGCAAAGTCATTGCCAACATCAATTTCACGCTTGCATGGCAGGTGGGCAATATTGAGCCTCATGTCGATGCGCTCACCGCAGGCTATGACACCTATCTCTCCGCAACTGTCGACGTCATGCTCGGTCGGTATGCGGCAACCGGCAAATTGCCCATCACGCTGCCGCGCGGCGATGAGGTCCTCGCTGTCGACGCCGAAGGCCGCTGTGTCAGCCCGAACGACGTCCCGGGCTATGACAAGGATCTGTACATGCCGGATGCGCTCAAGGACGAAAACGGCAAGGCATATGCATACCGCGACACCGCAGGCAACTACTATGAACTCAACTTCGGTCTGAGCTACTGATTTTGATTTCCTTCCGGAAAATCCCGTAAAAACAGCAAAGCCCTTCCGCCAACCGATTACGGGAGGGCTTTGCTCTATCTGCCGGACAGGGACATGTCATCCCCTCCAGCCCATGTCACGTGAGATGCGGTCACGCGCCGCCATCAGATGCGGCTGGAGCTGTGCCAGATAGGTATCTGTCATGCGCATCAGCGGGGCGCTGAGTGAGATCGCACCGCAGGCCCGGCCTGTGTAATCGTAAATCGCCGTTGCAATACAGCGCACGCCGAGTTCATTTTCCTCGTTGTCAAACGCATAACCGCGGCGCCGGATCGCCTCCAGTACATCCTGCAAGCGTTCCCTCGTCACAATTGTGTGCTGCGTATACGGCTGAATGTCGCTCTGTTCCCAGATCGCATCCACCTCTTTATCGGTCAGGCTCGCAAGAATCGCCTTGCCCACACCCGTGCAGTACATCGGGCGGCGCATGCCAATGCGCGAGAACATGCGGATGGCACTGTTTTCTGCCTCCACCTTGTGGACATAGACAATGTCGCTGCCGTCCGGCACGACCAAATGCACAGTCTCTCCGACCTCGTCGCGCAGGCGCTCCATCGGCCCGCGGGCAATCTGTACCAGGTCGAGGTTTTCCACGACCTGTCCTGCCAGCGCATACAGGCGCGTCGTCATGCGGTATTTGTTTGTCTCCTCATCCTTGCGCACATAGCCGCGTGTTACCATGGCAGACAGCATCCGGTGCACGGTGCTCTTGTGCAGTCCGGTCATCTCAGTGAGTGTGTGAATGGTCAGTCCGTCGCGCGCTTCGCAGAGTCGCTCCATGATATCAAATGCACGGTCGAGCGACTGCACGGGAGAACTCTTTTCAGCCATGGTCAATCTCCTCTCTGTTTTGAATTATGAAACTCTGTTTCTATTTTATCGGTTTTTCATAAAAATTACAAGATATTTTTGTCAATCAATTCACGAATTTCCACTTGTTTTTTTGGCAAAGGGTACATAATAAGAATCAGCAAAGGGAAATACAAAACGCAGTTTCATAATTCAAAACAAATCTGGAGGGAAACAAAATGAATGCACTGAATCAGGCAATTTCCGACATCGGCGTAGTCCCTGTTATTAAGTTAAGGAACCTCTGAATAAATAGCCTTTATTCTGTTCCCACTCGATACATTGCCGTTTTTGCGCTTGGTTAAGGCGATTTCAGAGCGAAATAGCCGTTATTCTTCTGTTTTTCGGCTCCTTTTCCGAAAAAGGGCAGACTACCCCTATATCAGGTTGTGGAAAGTTTTCGCCCGGCGATGGCGAGAGCGTACAAATTGGCACAGGCGAACATGGCGTATAGTCGATTCTCGTTTTTCATCAGTCCACGATACACCGTTTTCTTGTAGCCGAACTGACACTTGATGATCCGAAACACATGCTCTACTTTGCACCGCACCGAGGATTTGTGGTTTTCGATATACCGTTCCCAGTCAGTGGCTTTGTCACTGACTTTAGGAAGACTTCTGGGACGGCGGTTAATACGAAAGTCAATCTTTGAAAAATGCGCATTGTTGGCAATTTCAGGACGTTTTTGTACTCCAAGATAGCCGGAATCCCCATAGACTACCTCGTCATCTTCCCGGAGCAGATTCGCTACTTGCGTGATGTCATGCTCGTTTGCTGCTGTGACGGTTATCGTGTGAACCAGGCCGCTGCCTGCATCTACGCCGATATGACATTTCATCCCAAACCGCCATTCTTTCCCCTTCTTGGTCTGGTGCATTTCGGGGTCACGAGCTTTCTCAGCGTTTTTTGTGGAGCTGGGAGCATTGATGATCGTCGCGTCCACGATGGTGCCGCCCTTCATCATGTGTCCGGTTCCTACCATAACCCGGTTGATTGCGTCAAAAAACAGTTTATTCAGCCCGTTTTCTTCCAGAAGATGGCGGAATTTACACAGCGTCGTTTCATCCGGCACCGCTTCCGTCATGAAGTCAATGCCTGTAAATTTCCGCATGGCATAGCTGTCGTAAATGGCATCCTCGGTTGCCGGGTCAGACAGGTTGAACCAGATCTGAAGCAGATACATCCGCAGCATTTTCTCAATTCCCATAGGTGGACGGCCTCGTTTTCCCTTGGGGTAGTAGGGTGCAATGACACCTACCCACTCATCCCAGGGGATGATCTCGTCCATGATTTCCAGAAATTCTTCCCGCTTGGTTTTCTTCTTGCGGAAGCTGTATTCCATGTCTGTAAATGTTTCCTGCTTCATTGTCATGCACCACCTTTGTTTTGATAGTCTTATTTTATCATATCCCCAACCTATATGGTGGTGAGGATTAAATCAGAGGTTCCCTAATTCTCACAAAATAAACTCTCATTACTAAACCTAACCTACAAAACCCAATCTATTTTCCTGCAAAAAAGGCAGACCGAAAGCACAACTTGCTTCTGGTCTGCCTTTTCCCTTTTCCTCTGTCGCTGCATCGTCTGCGGCATGTGGAGCTTAGGCACTATCTGTTCAGATACTCCTAAATTACCACGCTCTGAAAATACATTGCCATCGACTCGTATTCTTCCGGCTGGATATCTGCCGGGCCGGGATCGGGAACACGGCCCCATTCATCTTCACGCGGCTCCTTTTCCGGCACAATACCCGTGATTCTGCCCTGTTCGACACATACATCCGCTGAAATGGTATATCCTTCCGTATGGAACGAGAACGTATACATCGATGCCTTGCCAAACCTTCCCATCATGGTAAAATAATAATTCAGTCTGTCCTCATCGACCTCTCTGCCGATAAATTTCTGTTCCAGTTGCTCAAATGTCATTTCTGTTCTCCTTTCCCATAGATGCAGCGCATCCATCAGTTGATTCTTCCGCAGAAGGAACAGACGCGCATTACGCCGTCCCAAAGCATTCCGCCGCAGAACTGGCACCGGTCTTCCAGACACCAAACAGTCGGGCACTCCCATTCCAGCTGTACGTTTTCTTCCAGCCCAAGGTATTCTCTCAACCGAGCCCGGCTTGTAAAACGCTTTCCTTCCGCATCTTCTACTTCACCCCAGAGTGACAGTTTTTTCAGCGACGTACAGCCGGAGAAAATATGCTCTGCGAGCAGCCGGAGCTGATTGCCCGGCAATTCTATTTTCTCCACAGACGTACAGCTTTCAAATGCCTGTGCTGCAATCCGTTCCACTGCGTGCGGCAGGACGAGCTTTCCTGCTCCGCCGATGCATCGTCTCAGGGTTCCGTCAATGATTTCAAGCCTGTTTTCGTCTGCCATACCAGTCCCTCTCTGACTTTCATTCTCAGGAATTATTGTTAGCATAGCACACCTCCGAAAGACTGACAAGGGGATTTGGCAATTTCCCACAGAAGGTATTGGCCTGTCCGCAGGCGCATTCACACAAAAAACTTCTCTATTCTTCTTTATATTTCGTGCATTTCTCACGAAAGTATGATATGATAAGAGAAACCAAACGCAAAGGAGCGTTTTTATATGGAAAACAACCTTTTTACAAATGCCCATATTCTGGCATGGCTTCAGTATTTTACGGACAACGCAGATGTTGATCTGGAACGGGTCAAAATTCTGGATATCACCCGAAAAAACAAAAACTTGATTCCGACTGTTGAGTCCCATCGTTCTGTTCTGGTGTTTACCGAAGCCGGCCATCCGGATATCTTCTATCGCATGTATAACGCCGGTCTGGGTGAATGCACCGTTATCTACAACGAAGGCAGTGAACCGAGCGGCCCGATCAAGCAGAACAAGGTTTATGATATGATGAACCGCGGCATCAATGCCTCTGCCGGCATGCTGATTCTCAATCCCAAGGCACGCAGCACGTTTAAATTCGGCATGAACAACCTTTCCTTTGCCTTCGGCTCTGTCCGGTATGTCGGATCGGAAATCCGTGCTGTCATCCTGAGCAAGATGCAGATCGATCCACAGAAAAATCTGTGTGTCATTTCGGGCGAATCCATCGCTGTCGAAGCTGCCATCCTCGGCGGCGAAGGTACAGTTATCGCCGTAGAATACAACTCCCGCGACCGCAAGACTCTGGAAGACAACATCAACCAGTTTGGTCTGAACAATGTCACCATCATCGATCATGTCGATGACGAGACCATGAAGGGATTGCCTGTTCCGGACGTCACGATGCTCGTCGCATCCGCCAGCATGGAGCAGGAAATGAAGTGCCTGCTCAAGCTCAATCCGAACATGGAATTTGTCATCTATACACTGGACTTCAGAGTTGCCGCCGAAATGCCTGCGCTGTGCAAGAGTCTCGGCATCAACGACCCGGATATCATCCAGATTTCGGTCTCCAAGCTCAACAGCAAAAACAATTTTGACACCCAGCCGGCACCGTGGATCATCACCGGCAAGGCGGGAGAATGAGCCGTGATACAGAATCTCTGAACAAATAACAGCAGCCGGAAGCCGCATTTTGCAGCTTCCGGCTGCTGTTTTCACAATTTTGCGCAGATATCTTCTCAGTTATCCTGATCCTGTGCGGCAGTTGCCGGATCCTGTGTCGCAGTTGCGCGGTATGCCTCCTCATAGAACAGCTCCTGTGAATTGAGCTTTTTCTCATGGAGATTCCGATCAACATATGCGCGGTCACAGGTCTGCTGCTTGCCCTTCTCGTCGTCCGCCATAACTGTATCAAAAATATGGCGCAGGCGGTCACGAATTTCTTCATCATAAATCGGCGCGGCGACCTCAACGCGTTTGATGGTATTGCGCGTCATGAAATCGGCAGAAGCGATATAAATCTTCTCGTCTGCCCCTACGCCGAAGCGATAGATACGTGAATGCTCGAGGAAACGTCCGACAACACTGACCACCGTGATATTTTCTGTCTCGCCGGGAATGCCCGGAACAAGGCAGCAGATGCCGCGGACAATCAGCTCAATCTTTACGCCCGCCTTCGATGCTTCAATCAGCTTTTCAATGATGGCCTTGTCTGTGAGCGAATTGATCTTTACGCCGACATAAGCAGGCTCACCGCGCAATGCCTTCTGTTCTTCGGCGTCGATCATCGCGATAACTTTGTTTTGCAGGCACTTCGGTGCAACCAGCAGGTGTTCCGTCTGTTCCACCGTCTCGCCGAGCATCAACGATTTGAATACGCGTGCCGCTTCTGCACCAATTTTCTGGTTGCCCGTGAGCAGCGACAGATCGGTATACAGCCGCGAAGTCTTTTCGTTGTAATTGCCCGTACCGATCTGGGTGATATAGGACAGCCCCTGTTCGGTATGGCGCGTAATGAGGCACAGCTTGGAATGTACCTTGTACATGCCGAGACCGTAAATGATGTGGCAGCCAGCGTCTTCGAGCCGCTTGGACATCTCGATATTGTTCGCCTCATCAAACCGGGCGCGCAGTTCAACCAATACGACAACTTCTTTTCCGTTTTCTGCCGCTTCGATCAGTGCATCGATGACCTTACTGCGCTCTGCAACGCGGTACAACGTCATTTTGATGGATACCACACTGTCATCCTCTGCCGCCTCATGCAGCATGCGCAGGAACGGTTTCATGCTCTCAAACGGATAGGACAGCAGGACATCCTTCTTTGCGACCTGATCCAGAATGCTTTCCTTAAGGTTGAGTGCGGGCGTCATCTGCGGGCTTCTGCGCTCATAAAACAGGTTGGTCTTATCTCGCAGATAGCCTTGCAGCTGGAAGCCAAACGACAGGTCGAGCGGGGTGTCTACCTTGATGATATGCCGCTTATGTACGCCGAGGAACTTTGCAAGCTCCTTCTGTGTCTTATCATTGATCTGCCGACTCAGCTCCAGACGCACCGGGCTCAGGCGGGTGCGCTGTTTAATCAGATGCTCCATGACATCGCGGTAATCGAGATCTTCATCCAGTACATCTGTTGCGTCAATATCTGCATTGCGGGTTACGCGCATGATGGACTTTTCTCTGACGGTATATTTCGGATACAGCTTAGAGACAAAGTGCAGAATCAGCTCCTCGCACAGCATAAACGTGCCCGGACGGGAGGGGATTTCAATCAGGCGCTTAAATACACTGTTTGTGCATGGCACGATTCCCATCTTGCCCTTGCCGCCCTTTGTGGACAGCAAAACCAGCGCATACAACTGCTTGTTGTTGAGGAATGGGAACGGCTGCTGCTTGCCGATAATCATCGGGGACAGGAACGGCGCAATATTCTGGTCGAAATAGGTCTCCAGCAGAGCGCCTTCCTCGTTCGACAGCTTGTTAAAATTGATGATGCGGATACCCTGCGGCTCCAACTCGCCCATCAGCTGTTCATAAATTCTGGATTTCTTCTGTTCCAGCTCCGCAACACGTTTGAGGATGGCCTTTACCTGCTCCTCGCTGGTCATATTCGTCTTATTCTCACGAATTTTTTCATCGGAATGCATTTGAACCATCAATGTGCCGACGCGAACCATGAAAAATTCATCCAAATTGGACTGATAGATCGCCGCAAAGCTCAGGCGCTCTGCCAGTGGAACTCTGGCATTCCCTGCTTCATTCAGTACCCGTTCGTTGAACTGTAACCAGGACAGCTCTCTGTTTGTATAGCATGTGGTATCCATTGATATCCTCCCTATTATGAATCAATCGCTTTTATCATTATTAAACCAGTAATTTTAACTCGATTCTACCACTTTTCTGTAAAACAATGTAATGTCTTTGTAAAAAAACAGGGCTCCTGTCAGCTGCAGGCACAGCCGGGAGCCCCATTGCAATGGTTATTCACCTAAAATATGCCTTGCGACATAGATTCCGCTCGCGGATGCATGTGACAGCGAATGCGTGACACCGCTGCCGTCGCCGATGACATACAGTCCCCTGTGCTTTGTCTCCAGATTTTTGTCCAAATCCACTTCCATGTTATAGAACTTGACCTCTACACCATAGAGCAGCGTATCATCATTCGCCGTTCCCGGCGCAATTTTATCCAACGCATAGATCATCTCAACAATACCGTCCAAAATACGTTTGGGCAGTACAAGGCTCAGATCGCCCGGTGTCGCCGTGAGCGTCGGAACGACCATGCCCTCCTCCATGCGCTTCGCTGTGCTCCGCCTGCCACGGATCAGGTCACCAAAGCGCTGGACAATGACACCGCCTCCCAGCATGTTGGACAAGCGCGCAATGCTCTCGCCATATCCGTTGCTGTCTTTGAATGGTTCGGAAAAATGCTTTGCCACCAGCAGCGCAAAATTGGTATTTTCTGTCTGGTGCTCCGGGTCCTCATAGCTGTGACCGTTGACTGTTACAATGCCATTTGTATTCTCATTGACGACAATGCCGTAGGGGTTCATGCAGAATGTCCGGACATTGTCCTCAAATTTTTCCGTCCGATAGACGATTTTGCTCTCATACAGCTCGTCTGTCAGATGAGAGAAAATCACAGCGGGAAGCTCTACGCGCACACCGATGTCCACACGATTGGATTTCGTCGGGATGTCCAGACTGCTGCAAATACGTTCCATCCACTTGCTTCCGCTCCGTCCGACCGAAACAATACATTTGGTACAGTCGGCAAAGCCATCTGTATACCGCACGCGGTATCCGTCCTCGATACATTCCAAATCGGTGACCGGTGTATGGAAATAGAAGTCAACGCAGTCCTTCAGTTCATTGTAGAGATTTTCCAGCACGACATAATTGATGTCCGTGCCGAGATGCCGGACAGAGGCATCCAACAGCTTCAGCTTATTCTGCATGCACAGCTTTTTGAATTTCGTTCCGGCAGTCGAATACATCTTCGTATGCGCTCCGCCGTGCGAGACATTGATGCCGTCGACATATTTCATCAGTGAAATAGCCTCTTCCCTGCCGATATACTCATACAGCGTGCCGCCGAAATCGTTTGTGATGTTGTATTTTCCGTCAGAAAAAGCACCTGCACCGCCGAAGCCGTTCATAATCGCACAGGTTTCACAGTTGATGCACGATTTTACCTTGCTGCGGTCGATCGGGCATCGCCGCTTTTCCAGCGGATATCCTGCCTCAAATACGGCAATACGCAACCCACTGCCCTTTTTGCACAGTTCATAGGCGGAAAAAATACCGCCCGGCCCTGCACCTATAATAATTACGTCATATTTCATACAAAATTCTCCCGGATCACACGCACCATCTTCTACCATGCATGCAGTTATTTGATATACCGCCTTTATTGTAGCATTGCCCGGCACTTTTTTCAATTGATACTGTCAGTATGCATCCAAAGCCGGAACGCTATTCTTTTCGCTTCGCCGCAGGACAGACCGTGCTGCGGCCGTCTGCTCCCCCCAATTTTCTGTACAGAATCACGCATGCACTGATACGCTATCAGCAAAACGTGGATGGTATCGCACAAGGTATCAACGAAAATGTGATACCAGTCTCCTCCTTTGTGATATCTGATGTTGGGAAATTCAGCTATAATAGTAACGTCCTCACAGATAAGGCCGCAATTATGACATGAATTGACGGCTGATAAAAAATAAGCTATGCTATTTGATGTCGGAGCGCGTAGCAACAGAAATTTGACACAGCGTTCCGTCTGAGCATGATAATGCACGGAGGACTTCAATGGATTCATACAGTCTGATTTGTTTTACAAAGCTATACCAGCTGGGAAGCATCCACAAGGCGGCGGATGAACTGTATATCTCTCCGCAGTCGATGAGCAAACGGCTTCAGCGGCTTGAGGAAGAACTGGGACAGACACTGTTCGACCGCTCCCCTTCCGGCCTGACACCGACGCCGCACGCACATCAGCTGGCTTACAGCGCTAACATCATTCTGAACGAATATGAGCGTGTGCGCGCTGTGTTCAGCGGGCAGACCAGTGACTCAACCTGCACACTGCATATCGCATCGACCTACGGTGTGCCGAAGCGCCTGTCACTCGCGTTCATTCAGGATTTTTACCGTGAGAATCCAAGCATTCATCTTGATCTGGTCGAATATCCGGAATATCCCATCTTCGACATGCTGGATGAGGGGAAAATTGATTTTGCATTTCTCCCCGAACCGATTGACATTGTCAAGTATGAGATCGAATACTGTTTTTCCCACAGATACTGTCTGGTTGTCAACAAAGCACATCCGCTGGCAGACAGAGATTGCGTCGAGTACCGCGACCTGAACGGCATCCCTCTCGCCATTAAGGGGCGGGATTATTCGTTCTATCCGGTCAATATGACAAAATTCTCACGCGGTGGACTGACGCCGCAGATTCTGCTGGAAATCAGCGATGATTCTTTGATTGTGGAAGCTGCGCGGCAAAACTGGTGTGCCGGTATCACGGCGGACTTCTTCGCTGAGCAGTATGCAGATGACAATGTTGCCGTCATCCCGTTCTGTGACGACAGCTTCACGCGAAATGTATTTCTCGTGCGGCGCAAAAATCAGGAGATGTCAGCGGCAGAAAAACGGTTTTGGACATTCACGACTGGCTGGATTCAGAAAAACATGGAGGACAGCGGACGATAGACCGCACCTGTTTTTGTTTTCGATTTCAATTCTATAGATGCGAAAAGGAGTAATTACCCATGGAAAACGCAAGAATTTACTATCAGGAAGATTGTAATATTGCACTGCTGGATGGCAAGACCATTGCCATCATCGGCTACGGCTCCCAGGGTCATGCACATGCACTGAACCTGAAGGAATCCGGCTGCAATGTCATCATCGGCCTTTACGAAGGCTCCCGTTCCTGGGCTAAGGCTGAAAAGGCTGGCTTCGAGGTTTATACCGCTGCCGAGGCTGCCAAGAAGGCTGACATCATCATGATCCTCATCAACGATGAGAAACAGGCTCAGCTGTACGAGGAAAGCATCCGCCCGAATCTGGAAGAGGGCAACATGCTGATGTTCGCACATGGTTTCAACATCCATTACGGCTGCATCGTTCCGCCGAAGAATGTCGATGTCACCATGATCGCGCCGAAGGCTCCGGGCCACACCGTAAGAAGTGAATACCTCGCTGGCAAGGGCACCCCGTGCCTGGTTGCTGTTGAGCAGGACGCTACCGGCAAGGCTCTGGATCTTGCACTGGCTTATGCTTCCGCTATCGGCGGCGCACGCGCTGGCGTTCTGGAAACCACGTTCCGCGTTGAGACTGAGACCGACCTGTTCGGCGAGCAGGCTGTTCTGTGCGGCGGTGTCTGCGCTCTGATGCAGGCAGGCTTCGAGACTCTGTGCGAAGCTGGCTATGATCCGAGAAATGCATACTTTGAATGCATCCATGAGATGAAGCTGATTGTCGACCTGATTTACCAGAGCGGCTTCGCAGGCATGAGATACTCCATCTCCAACACCGCTGAATACGGCGACTACATCACTGGTCCGAAGATCATCACTGAGGACACCAAGAAGGCAATGAAGAAGGTTCTGGCTGACATTCAGGACGGCACCTTCGCAAAGGACTTCCTGCTCGACATGGCTGATGCCGGCAAGCAGGTTCACTTCAAGGCGATGAGAAAGCTGCATGCTGAGCATCCGTCCGAGAAGGTCGGCGAGGAGATCCGCAAGCTGTACAGCTGGAACAACGAGAGCGACAAGCTGATTAACAACTGATTATTTCCTAAAATTTTGCTTTCCTAAAAAGGGAGAGGCTTTTGGTCAACTGATCGAAAGCCTCTTCTTTTTGTTTTGCCGGAACCATTGCATTTAGAACGCGGCTGTGTACTTTCCGCGCTCCGTTTGCTATAATGGGAACGACATTTTCCATCTGGGAGGAATGCTGCATGGGTTATCTGAGATACCCGTCTTATTATCCAAAATTCCGCTGTACGGCATCCGCCTGTACGCACAACTGCTGTCTTGCGGGCTGGGAAATCGACATCGACGACGAAACGCTCACCTATTACCAGCAGGTCGATGGTGCATGTGGTGACCGCCTGCGGGCACATATCGCACTGCCCGCTGAGCCGGGCGAAACCGCACATTTTATGCTCGATACACAGGGACGCTGCCCGTTTCTGGGTAAGCACAACCTGTGCGATATTTATACCGAGCTAGGTGCAGAACACCTCTGTCAGATCTGCACCGAGCATCCGCGCTATTACGATTGGTTTTCCGATGGGACAGAAGCCGGTGTCGGATTGTGCTGTGAGGCTGCCGCTGAGCTGATTCTGCAAAATACCAGTGTTCCCGCGCTGGAAGCCGTCCCCGATGACGACTTTGAACCAGAAGCGCTTTCAGAAGACGAGCGCGCCGCAGAGCATGAGCTGTTCCGCATGCGGGACGAGCTGTTTCACATCGTCAAAGCAGAACCATATCTGCCGCTGGAGGAACGCATGAACCGGCTGTACATCACTGCCGTCAACATGCAGAAAACCTGTGATACATGGATGTTTTCTGCCGTCGAAGCTGCATACGTCCCCAATTGGACGGATGCATTCTGGCAGCTGGGATCGCTCACCCGTCTGCTCGATTTCTTTCTCACGCTGGAAATCAATGAACCTGCATGGCGTGACCTGCTCTTCGAGACAAAAGCACAGCTGCCTGAACTCCTGCGCCACAGACAGGCGTTTCTTTCCTGTTATCAGGATAATCTGTATGAATATGAACAGCTGCTTCTCTACTTCCTGTATCGCCATTTTATGGGAGCTCGCTGGGATGGCATGCTGTGTGGGCGTGTCAATTTTGCGCTCATCAGCACCTGCATGATCCAGTTGCTGGACATACAGACATGGCTGACAGAGGGATGCCTGACGCATGCCCGACAAATTGATCTGTGCAGGCGCTATTCCGAAGAAATTGAATACGACGAGGAAAACACGGAAAAAATCCTCCTGTATTCTATCCTGTGAGTATTTCGATACAAAGTTTTGAGCCCGTCCGCCAAAAAAGGCGGACGGGCTCAAGCAGGAAAGGTGTATTACTGGATGCTATCAAATGAGAAATCAGATATCAAAATAAGGAAAGGATTTTATGCAGGACAGCTTCCCTCTCAGGAAATGCTGTCCTGCACTTCATAGGGAAAGTAAGGGGATTGGTAGATTATCTCTGAACACGGCCGGAACCGTCGCCGCCGGCGAGCTTTTCAACCTCAGAAACCGTAACCAGGTTGTAGTCGCCTTCGATGGAGTGCTTGAGTGCGGATGCCGCAACAGCAAACTCAACCGCATCCTGCGTGGACTTGCCGGTCAGCAGGGAGTAAATCAGGCCGCCGCCAAAGCTGTCGCCGCCGCCGACGCGGTCGGTGATGTGCAGGTGATACTCCTTGGAGAAACAGTAGTTCTCACCGTCGTACAGCATTGCTGCCCAGTCGTTGTCACTTGCGGAAATCGAGGTGCGCAGGGTGATGGCAACCTTCTCGAAGCCAAACTTGTCAGCCAGCTGCTTGGCTACCGACTTGTAGCCTTCCTTGTTCAGCTTACCGCCGTAAATATCTGTGTTCTCTGCTTCGATGCCGAAGACATCCTTTGCATCCTCTTCGTTGGAGATGCAGACGTCGACATACTGGCACAGATCGGTCATTGCTGCGCGCGCTTCTTCACGCGTCCACAGCTTACCGCGGTAGTTCAGATCGCAGGAGATCTTGACGCCGTGTGCCTTTGCCGCCTTGCATGCCTCGCGGCAGATTTCAACGACATTCGGGCCGAGTGCCGGGGTAATTCCGGTAAAATGGAACCACTCTGCGCCCTCGAAAATTGCGTTCCAGTCATACTCGGACGCAGAGGATTCCTGAATAGAAGAGTGGGCACGATCATAGATGCATACCGAGCCGCGCTGGGATGCACCCTTTTCCAGATAGTAGATGCCGACACGGTCGCCGCCGCGGACGATCATAGAGGTATCTACACCGTAATGGCGCAGGCTGTTGACAGCTGCCTGTCCGATGGCATGCTCCGGCAGCTTGGTGACAAATGCCGTATCAATGCCATAGTTTGCCAGCGAAACGGCGACATTGGCTTCGCCGCCGCCAAAGGTTGCCTGCATCTGGTCATTCTGGAAAAAACGGTAGTAACCGTTCGGAGCAAGGCGAAGCATAATTTCGCCGAAGGTAATTACTTTAGCCATTGCGCGCCTCCTTTACGATTTCACGGGACTTTTTGCACAGGTCGGTGATTTCATCCCACTTATGGTTATCGATTAGATCAGCAGTTACCATGTAGGAGCCGCCGCATGCTGCAATTACCGGGCTGGACAAATAGTCCTTCAGGTTCTTGAGGGATACGCCGCCGGTCGGCATAACCTTGAACTGCGGGAACGGTGCGCTCATTGCCTTGATCTTAGCGAGGCCGCCGGACTGCTCAGCCGGGAAGAACTTCAGGACTTCCAGACCAAACTTCAGAGCCGCATGGTAATCGGTCGGGGTGGTGCAGCCCGGATAAATGGCGATGTCCTTGCTCTGTGCATATGCAACCAGCTCCGGATCAAAGCCCGGGGTTACGATAACCTGTGCGCCCGCAGCAATCGCTTCGTCGATCTGTGCGGTGGTAGTCACGGTACCTGCGCCGACGATCATGTCCGGGCAGGTCTCCTTCATTGCCTTGATGGCGAGCGGTGCGCCTGCTGCACGGAAGGTGACTTCAGCGACCGGAACGCCGCCTTCGCACAGTGCCTTTGCCAGCGGAGCGGCATCGCGCTCCGGGTTGTTTAACTTAATAACAGGGACTACGCCGATGTCGGAAATTGCCTGATTCAGTGCATTCATAGTTGCATCCTCCTGCCGTCAGTGGACATACTTCTTCAGCGTTGCACGGACTGCGCCCGGGCCCGCCATCAGTTCCTGGAAGTAGCCGATGACCTTCTCTGCCAGACCGCATTCGTACAGATCAACTGCAAAAATAGATGCGTCGGACAGAATTGGACGCAGCTGCTCTGCGTCGATCTCGCCGCCCAGCGTGATGCCGGTGAGCTTCTCCTGCATAGCCGGAAGCAACGGGTCAGGGCTGATGTCAAACGGCTTGCCCTCGTCGTCCACGCCGATGAGGTAACGCAGCCAGCCAGCCAGTACCAGCGGAATGAGGTTCAGCTCGGAAGCTTCGCGGTCAGGCGATGCGATATATGCCTTGATGGTTTCGCCGAAGCGGATGGACAGTTTCTGCGACGTATCCGTTGCGATGCGCTGCGGGGTGTCCGGCATGAACGGATTCGGGAAACGTGCAGTCAGTACCTCTTCGAGGAACTTCTTCGGCTCGATGACGCCTGGATCAACGACAAACGGCATGCCTTCGACATGGCTCATCTTATCGATAAATGCACTCAGCTCCGGGTCCTTCATTTCCTCTGCGATAGAGGTATAGCCCAGAATGCAGCCGTAAACAGCGAGGCAGGTGTGCAGCGGGTTCAGGCAAGTGCAGACCTTCATCTTTTCGACCTTGTTGACGGTGTCACGGGAAGTGATGATGACACCAGCGTCCTCCAGCGGCGGTCTGCCGTTCGGGAACTGATCCTCGATAACCAGATACTGCGTCTTTTCTGCATTGACAAACGGTGCGGTATAGGTATGCTTTGCCGTCGTAAACGGGCTGATATCCTCCAGACCGTCTTCAATCAGCTGCTTTTCAACAACTGGATGCGGGCGCGGGGTGATCTTATCGATCATGCTCCACGGGAATGCGATATCGTTTTCGAGATATGCGTAATCCTCTGCGGAAATCTTACCGTTATCCAGCCATGCCTTGGCGATTTCCATCACTGCCATCTGGAGCTTCTCACCATTGTGCGAGCAGTTGTCCATAGATACCAGTGCGAGCGGCGCGCCGCAGGCATGCTTTCTGCCGAGACACATGGCAGCCAGCTGTGCCATGAACGATTTGCAGCCCTCCGGGCCGTTTGCCATATCCTCGACAACAGCCGGAACCAGCTCATGCTTTGCATTGCGCAGGCTGTAGCCCTTCTCCGTGATGGTGAACGAAACCATCTGGAGCGACGGCTGCTTGAAGATTTCGGCAATTTTATCGCCGTCATACAGCATGGTCAGGCTGTCCGCCATCGAACCGATAACCTCCTTGTCCAGTTTGCCGTCTGCGTTCAGCGTAACAGCAATGGTCAGGTTATCATACGGACGGAAGCATTTGGTAATCACTTCGTCGTCATAGCTCTCGCAGCAGATGATGCCGGTGTCCATCTTGCCCTGTTCGATCAGGCGCTGGCACAGTGCCGCCGGGAAAATGCGGAAGATGTTGCCCGAACCGAAATGCATCCACTGCGGCTTTTTCGCCGTATTGGCAGCGATCTCCGCCGGGTCAAAGCTCGGAAGGTGGTAGCCCTTCCATGCGTCCTTATTCTGAATGGATTGTAACGAAAGCTTCATAATTTTCCCATCTCTTTCTCTTTAAAAATTCACACGCCAAAGCGGAAAAATTCATTGGTATTGTGATAGCACAGGTCTTCCACCAGTTTTCTGAGCTGCGTTTCGTCAGCCGGATACTGTCCACTCTCGACCCATTCGCCGATCAGTTCACACAGGACACGGCGGAAATATTCATGCCGCGTATAGCTCAGGAACGAACGCGAATCGGTCAGCATGCCGACAAAGCGTCCCAACACGCCGTTCGACGCGAGGTCAATCAGCTGCTGGCGCATACCCGGGCGGTTGTCGTTGAACCACCACGCGCTTCCCTGCTGCATCTTGCCTGCAACGCCGCCGCCCTGAAAACATGCCATAATCGTTGCAATCGCGGTATTATCTACCGGATTGAGCGAATACAGGATGATCTTGGGCAGACCGTCGTTTTCCGCAAAGGCATTGAGCAGCGGTGCGACATTTTCCACACCGGACTGGCTGTTGACGGCGTCATAGCCGGTGTCCGGGCCGAGCTTTGCAAACTGCGGTTTGTTGTTATCGCGCAGACAGCCGAAGTGAATCTGCATGACCCAGTTCAGCTCCGTGTATTTCTTTGCACATGCAATGGTAACCAGCGTCTTATATGCATCCGCCAGCGCCTGATCCGGCTTCTTTCCAGCCATCGCAAGAGCAAATGCCTCATTGGCTGCCGCGGAATCCGGTGCGGCATACATGCAGTAATCCAGGCCATGGTCTGCACACAGACAGCCCTTTGCACCGAAATACGCAATGCGCTCACACAGCGCCGCCGCGACATCCTCCGCGCTTGTGAGCTCGCGTCCGACAACGCCGGACAGCTTCCGGATATACGCATCAAACCCAGGTTTTTCGATATTGACCGCCTTATCCGGACGGAATGCCGGCAGCACTTTGATCGAAAATGACTCGTCTGCGGCAATCAGCTCATGCCAGTGCAGGTCGTCCACCGGATCATCGGTCGTGCAAATCGCCTTGACATTGAACTTCTCCATGAGGCTGCGTGCGGAATATCCCTTCAGGATTTCATTGCATTTGTCATAGATTTCGTCCGCATTATCCGGCGTCAGCGGCTCTGTGATACCAAAGCCGCGCTGCAACTCAAGATGGCTCCAGTGATACAGCGGATTGCCAATCAGTTGGGGCATAGTCGCCGCAAAAGCACGGAATTTTTCGCGGTCATCTGCGTCACCGGTGACCTTGTCTTCGGTCGTTCCGGCTGCACGCATCACGCGCCATTTATAGTGGTCGCCGCCGAGCCAGACCTGAGAAATGTTATCAAATTTCCGATCCTCAGCAATTTCCTGCGGATTGATATGGCAGTGATAGTCGATAATCGGCATCTGCTCCGCTACTTCATGGTACAGCTTTTTTGCTGTCTCAGTGGAAAGCAGAAAATCCTGATCCAGAAACGGTTTCATACCTGCGCCTCCTGTTGCTTATACTTTGCCCTCAGTCTTGTCGAGCATATCCCAGCAGCCCCAGAGGTACATAATGCCGAGTGCGCGGTCATACAGGCCATAACCCGGTCTGCATTCCTCGCCCCAGATATGACGTCCATGATCCGGACGCATGTAGCCCTGATAGCCGCAGTCGTGGTACGCCTTCATGATGTCAAGAATGCCGACATCGCCATCGCAGTCACGATGAGAGGCTTCGGTGAAGTCGCCGTTGTCAAAATGCTTGACATTGCGCACATGTGCGAACGCAATGCGGTCGCAATAGGTGCGGACGATATCTGCGACATTGTTCTTCGGGTTTGCGCCCAGCGAACCGGAGCACAGGCACAGGCAGTTGTGGTCATCGTCCACCATGTTCAGGAAGCGTCCAATGGATTCCTTGTCAACCAGCAGGCGCGGCAGACCAAAGATATCCCAGGGGGGATCGTCCTGATGAATCGCCATTTTGATGCCAGTCTCATGGCAGGTCGGCATAATGGCTTCGAGGAAATACTTCAGGTTCTCCCACAGCTTTTCCTTGGTAACGGGCTTATACGCCTCAAACAACTCGTCCAGCTTCGCCATGCGCTCCGGCTCCCAGCCTGGGAACGTCATGCCATGCAGGTTGCCGAGGATGTAATCTGCCATTTCCTTGTAATCCTGCTGAATTTTGGACTTTTCGTAGTACAGTGCGGTTGCGCCGTCTCCCATCGGATGGAACAGGTCGGTACGCGTCCAGTCGAAGATCGGCATAAAGTTGTAGGTAACAACCTTGACACCGAACTGCGCCAGATTTTTCAGTGTCGTCTTGTAGTTTTCGATATACTTGTCACGGGTCGGAAGGCCAATCTTAATGTCGTCGTGCACATTGACGCTCTCTACGACATCCATATTGAAGCCTGCGCCCTCAATCTGCTTGCGAGCCTCTTCGATCTCCTCGACCGTCCAGACCTCGCCTGCCTGCTTGTCATGCAGTGCCCAGACCAGTCCGGTGACGCCCGGGATCTGCTTAATCATTTCCGGCGTGATGCTGTCATTGCCCTCGCCGTACCAACGGAATGTCATCTGCATAAAAAATCCTCCTTACTGCTCACTGTTATAAATCTCATACTAAACCCTATCATTTATAGTAAACAATATGAGTTTCTCTGTAAATTTTTTCTCGTTCCCAATAACAACTCATTTGGAAAGATTCGCTAAAAATTGTTCTATTTTCTCCTGCTGATAGGCACCGGCATAGGTTCCGGTGCGCAGGCAGTTCAGGCCGTCGGATGCAAACTCCGCCCAGCTCTCATTTTCATGCTTTACCAGAATGGGATAAAAGAACACACCGCTCCGCTCTGCCGCACGCAGGTCATCGCAGGCATCGCCGCAGGCGAGCACATGGTCGCGGGAATAGCCCATTTCGAGCAGCCCCGCAATACAGCGTTCCTTGCTTCCGCAATCCTCTGCCAGAACAATATCTGTGTGTTCCAGCAGCCCATACATGTCCCATTCTTCCAATACGGTTTCCAGCGGTGCATTGGAAATGACGGCAACATCCGCATAGCGGTGCGCCCGTGCCAGTGCACGCTGTACACCCTCAAACGGGCGTCGGTCTTCCTTTGGCAGCAGGGCAACCTGACGATTGACCTCCCTGCTCCAAAGCAGTGCCTTTTTCAGACAAATGCTGTCGGTTTGTTCAATCTCCGCCCGAAGTGTGCGATGATTGAGCACTCCGCCGGCGGATGTCCACCGCAGCAGATCGTCCAGCCCTGGAATATCACCGCCTGCATCACTGATCTCTTTCAGGATCAATGCCAGACCTTCAAAGCGGTTGATTCCGCGTGTCATCGAATACAAATTGATTTCATTCCAGCGCGACAGAACCAGGCCGCGCGCCGGCTCCAGTCCCCATTCCGCCACAAGGCCGGGGCCGAAGCACTGTGTATGTTTTCTCTCCATGGTATCCATGGCGCATCCGTCACTGTCGACAAAAACCAGGTAATTTTTCCGTTTTACAAAACGTTCGAGCTGATTCGCCATAGCAATCCTGCCTTTCTTCCCTCCCGGGTGGGAGAGGGCTCCCTGAAAGCCCTCTCCCTTCCGGTCAGTTGGAGAGTTATGTGGTTGGAGGATGGATTTTAGCCTTCACCGCGGCGGCGTGCCAGTTCTGCTACGTTCGCTTCTACCTTGTTCTTGCTCAGCGGGTAGATGAACAGCAGTGCCAATGCAACGGCAAACAGGCCGACAGCCGGAATGATGCAGGACATATCAAAAATCTTGGACGTAACAGCCGGATCAAATGCAGTTTCCGGGGTGTAACCGATCATGCCCAGAATACCGCCTACCAGGCCAGAGGAGAACGCCTGACCCAGCTTACGTGCAAACGAGTAAACGGAATAGATCGTGCCATCCTCACGGATGCCGTTCTTGATTTCCGCATCGTCGATAACGTCGGTAATCATGGCCCAGATAATCGTGTTGAAGAAGCCGAGGCCGATAAATGCCAGCGTGTAGAACGCAACGTACACATATGGATTGGATGGACGCAGAATCAGGCAGACAACGTATACTGCTGCGCCAAACAGGCAGGAAACGGTAGCCAGCTCTTTTTTGCCAAACTTCGCCGACAGCTTGGTAGCAAATGGCGCACAGATAACCAGCATAGCAATCGAACCTGCAAACGAAGCCGCAGACTGTGCTGCTGCACTGCCATAATAGTTCGGGAAGACATATGCAGACATGCCCTGCATACCAAGCATAGCCAGCAGCAGCAGGATTGCAGCTGCAATGATGCCCAGCAGTGCGCGATTTGTGAAAATGCTCTTGAGCATTTTTACCACATCGAGCTTTTCGGTATTTGCAGGAACCTCAACGCGCTCGCGAACCAGGTTGAAGCAAAGCAGATAGCAGATGATGGCGCAAATGCTGAATACGCCTGCAATGATGGTCATGCGGGAACCGGAAAGAACGGTGTTGCCCTGTACGGTTTCATACGCAACCAGCGGCGTACCAACGCCGATAACCAAGCTTGCCAGTGTAGAGCCGACTGTTCTCCAGGTAGAAAGCTGTGCACGGTCAGTCGGATCGGAAGAAATTGCCGATGCCATCGAACCGTACGGAATGTTGATGGAGGTATAGAAGATGGAACCCCACAGGATGTAGGTGACAACCATCCAGAATACCTTGAATCCGTAGGACATGCCTGCGAATTCTGACTGATAAATCAGGAATGAAGCGATTGCAACCGGGCCGCACATGCGCTTGATCCACGGGCGGAACTTGCCGTCCTTGGTCGGCTTGGAACGGTCAACGATCTGACCCATCGTAACGTCAGTTACCGCATCGACGAAGCGGGCTGCCATCATCAGCAATCCGACTACGCCTGCACCGATTCCCATTACGTCGGTATAAAACTTCAGCATAAAGCTGGAGGACAGGATGAAGGTGAAGTCATTGCCGAAGTCACCAAACATGTAGCCTATCTTATCCTTCATGCCAAACGGCCGCACAGATGTAGAATTAGCTGCCATTATTTTTCCCTCTCTTTCTTTCAAATCAATTCTCTCTATCTCTAAGGCACTGTTATGCCTTAGAGATCTGAATCAGCTTGGCGTTGAGGCTCTCGAGGAAGCCCTCCGGCAGGGTATTGCCCGCCATCGCCATCATGCGCTCAGGCGACATGGCCTTCATCATATCCCACATGCCTTCGCCCGGTACAAGATTGAAGTTGGTTGCCAGCTTAACCGCTTCAGCGACAACTGCCAGTGCCTCTTCGCTCTCTGCAAGCTCTTCCATCGTGTACTTAACGTTGTACTTGCCCTCCGGGAATTCCATCGGAGCCTTGAGGTCGAGGTCGCCTGCCAGCTTGAACCAGTTGGCAACGCCTTCCTGTCTCTCGTTGAACTCCGGCAGAACGTAGATAGACGGTTCGGTCTCGACCTTCTCGAGCGTCATGGTGTCCTTTACGCCGCATGCCTCAGCGACAATGATGTTCATGCCGTCATCCAGTGCAACGCCGTCAAATACAAATACCTTGTCAGCTGCCTTGACATCGATCAGCTTGCCGTTGACATACAGCGAAACCGGGGACTGGTTGGAGTAAACACGAATCTGGGTGGTCTCGCCTGCACGCTGTGCATAGCGTCTGCCGCACAGGTGAACCATCGGCTCGCTGTTCCAGTATGCTTTGTAGATATAGTAGCTGTCCTTTTTGGTCTTTCGATCCATTGTGACGAGGCCCTTGTTGTTTCTGCCTGCCACGCCGCCTTCGTCGCGTGCTGCGCAGCCGAAGTCGAACATATTCCAGACATGGCTCGACCAGATATACGGACGCTCGTCCAGCACCTTTGCCATATGCTCATGGTACAGAGCCTGATACTCTTCGGAATAATCCTTGCACATCGGGTTGGAGCTATGGTAGGTGATAATGCCCTCACAGCCGTACTCGGAAACGCCGATGCAAATTTCCGGATGCTTTTTATGGAAGTCATCGAACCACGGGCCGTTGTCCTCCATCTTTCCGCCATACCAGCCGAAGTAATGGTTGTAGCTCTCGACATCGGTGATGCCGTGCATCGGGCTGTCAACCGGCGTCATGGAAACGTGCGCAATGGTGGTCAGACGAGTCGGATCCATCTCCTTGCACAGTGCGTTCAGCTCCTTGTGGTTTTCAACCAGCTGCTCGGAAATGCCGCCGATGAGGATTTCATTGGAAACACCCCAGAAACAGATGGACGGATGGTTGTAGTTCTGTGCAATCAGTTCTTTCATCTGGCTGATGCAGTTCTGATGTGCCTGCGGATCGTTGTTCATCACGCTGATAAACGGAATCTCTGCCCAGATGATGAAGCCCAGCTCATCGCATGCATCATAGAAATCCTGGGAATGCTGATAATGTGCCAGACGGATGGTGTTTGCACCCAGTTCCTTGATGATTTCCGCGTCCTTAAAATGATCCTCGCGGGTCAGGGCATTGCCCTTGTAGAGCTGATCCTGATGGCGGCTGACACCGCGCAGCGGAGTTGCCTTGCCGTTGATGATGAAGCCCTTGTCCGGATCGCAGGAGAAGCTGCGGACGCCGACCTTAGCAGATACCTCATCATATGCCTCATTGCGGCGCTGGAGGGTTGCGGTCACTGTATACAGATACGGACTGTCAATCTCCCACAGCTTCGCATCCGGTACATAAATTGTCGTCTTTGTAGCGTCTGCCGGGCGGGATGCGGAACCCACTTCCTTGCCGTCTGCATCGGTGATGGTGTACAGAACGGTGAAGTTTTCATCTGCATTCTTGACCCAGGAATTCACCTCGAAGCAGGCACCGCCACAGTCACACGGCTTCGGAGTGACGCGCAGACCGTTGCTGCCGCAAAAATCCAGATCGAAATGAGTTTCCGGTACGCTGATGATGTTGACGCCGCGGTACAGGCCACCGTAGAAGGTGAAGTCAGCTGACTGCGGATATACGCTGCTCTTGTTTACATTGCTGCACTCGACAACCAGCAGGTTATCTTCGCCGTTTTTGCACAGGTCAGTGACATCTGCACGGAAGATGGAATAACCGCCTTCATGATAGGTAACCTTCTCGCCGTTGACATATACGGAAGCCTGCTGGCCTGCCGCCAGAATTTCCACGTATACGCGACCGCCTGCCAGCGGCTGCTTCGGGGTTGCGAAGGTTCTGGCATACCAATAGGTGCCGCGATCATAGCTGCCATTTCCGTCATGCCCATCAACAGCATTCCACGTATGCGGCAGATCAATGCACTGCCAGTCGGTCGGCATGGATGCCGGAAGGCCAACGTCCTTCTGGATAAACTGCCAGCCGTCATTGATGTTGATAATGTTGCGCATAGTTTTCCTCCTAATCTCCTTACTGTATGTTTGTCAGCATGAAAGCCATGCTGTGTTTCACTTTGCCTTGTAATCGAGCGGCAAGCTCTCCCAACGCTGCTTGAAAGTGAATGCCGCACGCTTGGGCTGGCGCTGACGGGTAAAAATGCCCTTTTTGTTGCCGTCCATGCGCATAATACCCTCTGTCGTCTGGAAATCTGCAAAGTTCCAGACCAGCTCGCCCTTGACAAACGGATAGCTGTCAAAGACACGGTGGCACATATCCAGACACTCGATCTGGTATTCCTGGCTCCACATGACGCTCGGGAGCTTGTCCATCTGGCCATTGGTATCGCCGCCATATTCGGTGAAAATCATCGGGCGATCCCCGACCAGTTGTGCCCATGCATCCATTTCCTTGCGGAATGCGATCTCCGCGCTCTCAATATCCGCGCCGCCCAGAACATACCAACCAAAATAGCGGTTGAGCGAAATAAAGTCTGATAACTGCCAGCATTTGCATTTATCCGGCGTGCTATTCATCAGCAATGCGAAGGTTCTTGGACGTTTCTGCGGATCAAGCTCACGGCAGCGGTCAAAAATTTTCTCAAAATAAACGGTAGATGATTCGTCCAGCGTGTCCGGCTCATTGAGCAGGCTCCATGCGAATACACAGGCATGATTTTTGTCGCGGGCAATCATTTCCTCTACCTGAAGCAGATGATTTTTTTGCAGCTCCGGTGCGGTCTCCTGCGCAAAGAATGCAGTCTGTTTGCCGCTGGACGCATCGGTGAAGTTCATCAGGCTCGGGAACATGCCGACTGCCGGAACCTCGTCGATCACCAGGAAGCCCTCGCGGTCTGCCAACTGATAGATTTCCTCGCTGTACGGATAATGGCTGGTGCGGAAACAATTGGCACCGATCCATTTCATGAGCTCGAAATCCCGTTTCATCACGCCCATGTTGAAGCCGCGGCCAACGATGTCGCTGTCCTCATGCTTGCCAAAGCCCTTCAGATACACCGGCTCGCCATTGATGAGAATATTATTGTTCTGAATTACAACAGTCCGGATACCAATATGCTCGGTATATTCATCGACAACGGTTTCTCCGTCGACAATGCGGATGATAAACTGATACAGATACGCATCGCGCACCTTCCACAGGTGGACATTCGGGATATCGATCTCCCCGTCCTTGCCTTTTGCCATAGCAACGGTGTTTCCCGCCTCGTCCTTTACTTCGATTGTAACCTCGTTGTCGCCCGTCGTGACGGTGTGATAGCTGACCACTGCGTCGGAGCCGCTGATGGCATGGGATACGGAGAAATCAAAGATGTATTCCTTCGGTGTCGCAATCAGCCAGACCGGACGGTGAATGCCTGCGTAATTATAAAAATCAAAATACGGCTTTGCGATTTTGCGCCCACTTGGCAGGGTGGAAACCGAACCGCACGGGAGTGTGGTTTCGCTCAGTTCATTGTTGCCGAGAACGACAAGCCGGTTGTTTGCGCCATAACGCGCGATCTCTGTGATTCTAACGCAGAATGGAAGAAAACCGCCCTCATGCGTCGCAATCTCAACGCCGTTAAAGTAAACCGTCGCACGGTGAGTTACACTGCCGAAACGGAGATCGATCTCTCTGCCCTTCCATTCATCCGGCACAAAGACATCGGTTTCATACCAGAAATCACCGCAAAATTCGCGTGTTTCTTTGTCAGTGTAAAAATCTGCAAAGCTCGCCGGTACCGGAATCATGTCGGGCGCCGGGAGGCCGTCATTCCAGCCCTGCTCCACGCCGCATGACTGTGGGTCTGTCTGGAACCTCCACATACCACTCAGGTTGACAGAACGTCTGGAACATGTATTTTCCGGATACAACATCGAATATTTTAACATTTTTTATCACCTTCCTTGACATTTGTGTTTTTTTAAAAACATTTTATGCGTTATCACTCTAAATCCGGCAATATTTTTTGTATAAATTAACAATTTTTACTCATCAATACACATTTTAACTGTAAAACGCACGAAGTATGACTGACTTTCTGCACAATTTCATTTGCATTTTCCTGTTTTTTGTTAATGTTATTATATTGTCAATCTCGACGATTTGCTATGCAGAATTTTCAGCTGTTTTTGTCTGTTTTTTGGATGAAATACAATCAACCTAAATTTTGTACAAAGAAATCCAAAAGCAGTCCATCGGCAAAAAACAGTCCGTATGATATTGTCAGGACAGCACGTCAGAGGATTTTGCGCCGCTTGGGAGAGGATAGGGCATGAAAAACACTTCAATCGATTTTGTATACCAGTTTTTAAAAATCAACCACATTCCGGTTCGTTTTATTCAACCACCTTGTGACAACCTGACATGGCTCGACATGGGACTTCGTGAAAGCATTCTGCATTCAGATGTTTCCTCCTCTACGGATGAGTTGAACCACTGGCTCGCTACGCTCCAGAAGAACAAAATCTATCACACCACCGATGACTTTCAGTGCAACTATACACTGATCCGGCTGCCGGACAGCGATGAAATGCTTGTGTGCGGTCCGGTTCTGTTCGAAGAGATCCGCGCCGCACGACTGACACAAATCTGCGACAAGCTGAATGTGCCGGAAGAACTGCGCGACCAGATTCGGGATTACTATTACCGCGTGGTATTCATCCCCGCGCAAACCCTGTACCTGAGTGTATTTACGATACTCGGCAATCAGTTGTTTGGAGAAAACAACTATGAGGCGATTTATTCGGATTTCGGCTCCATGAAAGAGCTGTTTCAAAGCTATGAGTACTATTACCGTGTTCCGGACAAGCCGTTTCTGAGCATCCAGATGATTGAAGAGCGGTATGAGCTGGAAAATGCGACGCTCAATGCTGTCGCCAACGGAAATGAAAGCAAAGCTCTTGCATCCTGTGCGCGCTGGACCGCACATGTAATTCCCCAGCGCTTAGCCAACGAACTGCGTGACAGCAAGGACTATATGATTACGCTCAACACTCTGCTGCGAAAAACAGTAGAACAGGCGGGCGTGCATCCCATCCACATCGATTCGGTATCCAATCGAAACATCCAGCTGATCGAGCAGCTTTCCAGCATCGAACAGTGCCGGAGCTTTCGCTCAAAGATGATCCGCTCCTATTGCCTGCTCGTTCGCAAGCACAACCTGAAGGATTATTCCCTGTTGACACAAAAAATTATCACCTATGTGGACACCGAGCTGTGCGCCGACCTCAGTCTGAAGGCACTTTCCGAGCGTCTGTCGGTCAATGCGAGCTATCTTTCTACACTGTTCAAAAAGGAAATGGGCATGTCTCTGACAGATTTTGTCAACCATCGGCGCATTTCACACGCTCAAAAGCTGCTTATCAGCACGGAAATGCCCATCAAATCGGTCGCCTTGAAATGCGGCATTCCGGATGTCTACTATTTCAGCCGCCTGTTCAAGCGCATCACAGGTACAACGCCGAAGGCATATCGCAACAACACCAATTCCTTCGAGCAATATCAGGAGATGGCTTCCCCTTCCGCCGGGAACCCGGATTCCTCCGATTTTCACTGATGTCTGCTTTTTCGTCCAAACAGCAAATATCCCCTTTCGCATCCGGTGCGGAAGGGGATTATTGTTCTCTTTTTTCCGTAAAATGGGAAACAGAGCCCCATGGCATAAGGCTCTGTTTCCGACAAGTTGAGAGAAAACACAAAAGTGCAAAAAGTAGATAGCTGTTTTATGCGCCAATTCCGAGCGGGGAGAATGCGATGTAAACCGCAATGACGCAGATCAGAACAATTACGCTGACAATCTTGCGGTACTTCCACGGTGTCAGGTCAACTGCCTTGACATCCTCCTGCTCCTAGGCCTTCAGCTGCGGATTCTTTGCCTTGTTGCGGCTGTTCATGATTGCCATCATAATCAGCTCAATCGGCCACAGAACGGCAACTGCATACAGATAATGCAGATCGCTGCTCATTGTAATCATGAAAATGCCATAAACGGCAATGTGGAATACCATGATAACCTTCGCCACATATTTCGGCAGATACTTGAAGAAGAAACCGCCGAATACTGCCGACAGAACCGGAAGGCCGATCAGCATGACAAACGAATCGAGGAAGGTCTTCAGACCTGCCGGGAAGAAGTAAACCATCGGGCCGACAATGGTGGTAGCAACCGCAAAGACGATGCCGACATTCTTGCCAACCTTGACCAGCTTTTCTTCCGAAGCGTTTGTGTTGATAAATTCCTTATAGATATCCATCGTGAACATGGTGTTAACCGAGTTCAGAACGGAATTAAACGAGGACAGAATCGCGCCGAACATAACGGCTGCAAAGAAGCCCATCAGCGGCGCCGGGATGACCTGCGTAACCAGCTGCGGATATGCGTCATCCATCATGGTAACCTGATTGCCCTGTACCTCGAACAGCGCGTATGCAATGACACCCGGCAGTGCGAGGAACATAAAGCCCAGGATTTTCAGGAATGCACAGTACAGTGCGCCCTTCTGTGCTTCCTTCAGATTTTCAGCAGCGAGTACGCGCTGAATGAACGACTGGTGCGTGCACCAGGACTGGAGGCCAAGAAATACAAGGCCGGTGAATACGGTCGGCCACGGAACTGCCGGCGGCAGGGAATCAGCCGGGGCGATGGAATTCAGCTTCTCCGGATAGTTCTGAACCAGATATTTGAAGCCATCGACAATGGCAAGGCCTTCCGAACCGGTGGCATTGCCCAGCACATGCAGTGCAAAGAACGGAATCATCAGGCCGCCGATCAGCAGGCCGATACCGTTGACGGTATCGGAAACGGCAACTGCCTTCAGGCCGCCGAAAATCGCATAAATCGAACCGACAACGCTGATTAAGATACACAGAACAACGATGGACTGGAACTTGGTGATGTGCAGCAGCTGCGAAACGCCGAAAATATTCTCAAAGACCAGGGAACCGGAATACAGGATAACCGGAATCTGTACAACCAGGTACAGGATGATGTATGCGATGCAGAACCAGAGCTTGGTGCTGCGGTCGAAGCGCAGGCCGATCAGCTGTGGAATGGTGGTAATACCGCTCTTCAGATAGCGTGGTGCCGCCCAAAGTGCCAGTACAATCAGTGCAGTAGCAGCCAGAACCTCAAATGCCATCGGGCTCATGCCAACTGCCCAGGTCTGTCCGTTGGTTCCGACCAACTGTTCTGCGGACAGGTTGGTCAGCAGCAGGGATCCTGCAATGACGAAGCCCGGCAGGCCGCGTCCTGCGAGGAAATAACCGTCGGCTGTCGTCTGGTCGTCACCCTTCGTCTTGACATACGAGATGACCGCAACCAGAATCGTAAAGCCGATAAAGGTAATCAGTGTCCAAAGCATATCTCTATACCCTCTCTTTCTATTCTCTTCTTTTGATTCGCAATGCGGGACTCAAACCCGCTTTTTCTATTTGTAAAGGAATGATGCTTTAACTGTTTCTCATTTCTTCTTCCCTTCCCTGCTGTGAAAGATCCCATTGGGACAGCGGCCTCCCAATAGCCGCCGTCCCGGAATCCTGCGCCGGGGTTCGAAAGGAGCGTTTCCTCTTTCACGTGAGTTGAAGATGTTTTGAGAAAAACTATAAACTCTATACGAACTGCCATGTATGGCAGTTCGTTCCCAAATTACAGGCAAAATGCCCGGCTCAGCAGTTCTCCATGATTGCCTTAACAGCGGTCTTTGTGTCGGTGGACGGGAACAGCTCATAGCCGACGCGGCCGGTATAACCGCAGGCCTCCAGATGACGGATCACCTTGGTATAGTTGATCTCGCCCGTGCCCGGCTCGTGGCGGCCCGGCGCATCTGCCACATGAATGTGGCCAAACTGATCGCTGTACTTGCTGATGGTGTCACAGATACAGCCTTCGTTGATCTGCATGTGATAGACATCGTACAACAGCTTGAGGCGCGGGGAACCAATCAGGCGGCAGATTTCTGCACCCATCTGGGTGGTTTCGAGGAAATTGCCGACATGGTCGGTTGTGATGTTCAGTGCTTCCAGATTGAGGTTCATTTCCTCTTCCTCTGCAATTTTGGCACATTCCAGCAGCATGTCGTACATCGAACACAGCTTGACAGTGTGTGACAGGTTGTCATAGTGGTCAACGACAATGCCGCCGTCGCCCAGTGCGTTGGAATGAATGGTCACGCTGGAAGCGCCGACCTTCTTTGCCGCCGCAATCGACTGTTTCAAATAATCAATGTACTTTTCCTTGTGCGTCGGATCGACGAGCGAGTAATCTGCGTCGCCGTTGAAACCGGAAATCGCAATGCCAGCCTTTTCCGCCGCTTCGCGGGTCGCATCCAGATCACGAATGCGCCAGTCCCAGAACTCTACGGCTTCAAAGCCGTCATCTTTTGCCGCCTGGAAGCGTTCCAGCCACGGCAGCTCAGTATACAGGGTGTCAATGCATGCGCATTTTCTCAATGCCATATTACTCTACCTCCGAAATCTTGACCGGGCGGCCTTCCTTGAGGGACTTGGTTGCCGCAGCAGCCATCAGAACCGGATACAGACCGTCTTCGCCGGTTACCGGGGTCTCTGTGTCGTTGATTACAGCATCTGCAAATGCCTTCATCTCAGAGACAAATGCACCGGTGTAACGATCCCACATAACCTTGTATGCGGTACCATAGGTTGTGCCATCCGCAGTGGACAGAACAGCGGTGGACGGGATATCGTTTTCATCCTGTGCGCAGCCCTCGGAACCGAAGACCTCAACGCGCTGGTCATAACCATAAACTGCCTTGCGGGAGTTATCGATGATGCCGATTGCGCCGTTCTCAAACTTGAGGGTGACAACTGCGGTATCTACGTCGCCTGCCTCGCCAATGCCCGGATCAACCAGAACCGAACCGTATGCGCTGACTTCCGTTACCTCAGAGCCCGCGAGGAAGCGAACCATATCGAAGTCGTGGATCATCATGTCATAAAAGATACCGCCGGAAACCTTGACATAGGATACCGGAGGGGGCTCCGGGTCACGGGAGGACACCTTAATGATGTTGACCTTGCCAACCTTGCCGCTCTGAACCATATCGTATACGGCACGGTGGTTGTGGTCGAAGCGGCGGCAGAATCCGATCTGGAGCTTGACGCCGGCTTCCTTTGCCGCATTGATTGCTTCGTGAACCTTGTTCAGATCATAATCAATCGGCTTCTCACAGAAGATATGCTTCTTTGCCTTCGCCGCTTCGATGATGAAATGAGAGTGCGTATCCGTGGAGGAGCAGATCAGAACTGCTTCAATCTCCGGATCGTTCAGGATATCTGCCGGATCGGTGGAAACGTTTGGGATGTGGCACTGTGCCGCAAACTCACGAGTTGCATCGTTCGCAAACGGATCCGCGATGGTCTTGATCTCCATCTCCGGGACAAACATGGAAATGTTTTTTGCATGAACCTTGCCAATACGTCCAGCACCGATAATACCAACCTTCATGAAAATCTCTCCTTTTTCGTGAATTATTTTGCAGAAGCTGTCATTGTCTTTTGCTGGCGCTATTGTACTGCGAAAATACAGGCAGAAAAATGTCAGTTTGTTTAGATTTTGTGTTGTTGGTTTTGCACTTTGGTCAAAAGCTGTTCGGAAAACTGTACAAACATTTTCTCAATGTGTCATTATTTTAGGTCTGCCACGTTTGTCTCCCGTTTTTTTGTGTTCATCTTTTGGAATTGTGTCATTTTTTTAGGCAAAAAAACAGGGCAGAAAGCATATGCCTTCTGCCCTGCCTGTTTTCCTGTGGTTTATTTTGTCCTGCACTGTTTCCGGTAATTCTGTGGGGTCTCTCCCACAGTTTTTTTGAACACCTTGCAGAAATTACGGTAGTCATTAAAACCGCTCTTTACGCTGACCTCCCGGATTTTATCATCCGTATTCACCAGCAGTTCCTTCGCCGTGCCAAGGCGGCAGGAAAGCAGGTATTCCGAAAACGTGATGCCGGTTTCCTTGCTGAAAATATGGCTCAGATATGCCGGGTTGAGGTGAACCTGTTCTGCCGCTTCGATCAGTGTGGCTTCACCGGTATGGTTTTGCTGGAGATAGCGGATGGTGCGGCTGACCGCACTGCTGTAGTTGTCCGGCTGCGGAAGGATTTCCTCGCGGAAGGTCAGGTAGGCACGTTCCAAGCCGCGGAAGCCGTCAAGCATATCCGGCGCAGTGCGCTGGGGAATCCCAGCTTTCCGGTCTGTCTGCCGCAGCCATTCCTGTACCAGCCGCGCCTCGGTATGTTCCGCGCGGAATGCCGCCAGTGCTTCCTCCCACCGCTGCCGCAGCAGCCCGCCGTCCCGCTTTTCCATATACTTCGGCACTTCCTCACTGAACCGCTGCGCCGCAGACGGGATTTCTTTTCCACATGGCTCAATCTGCCAGCCATACAGGACGGTCTGCGCCGAATAAAACCGCTCGTTCCGTGCTTCCTGTGCTTCCTGCCAGCATTCGTCAGCTTTCGGATTGAAATTCTCTGCCCGGCTCGTGCCGACGCACACCGAAACTGCCAGATACCGCTCCGCATACCGCACAACCGCCGATGCATATTGCTGTATTTTCTCCCGGCGTTCATATACGCTCGAAATGCCGGAAAAATCCAGCAGCAATGCATATTCCCCCTGCTGCACATGGATACAGCGGACGGCCGACTGGTTGCGGCACACCTCGCGGCAAATCTGAGCAAATGAGGAATGGAATCGTTTCTGCTGCTCCAGCTCCATTGCAGAGACCCGGGTTTCATAATCGAGAATCAGCACCGCAAGTGCAGCCCCTGTGTGGAAGCCGTCCTCCGGCCGCGGCGCGCTGCCCTGCAGCAGCTTCAGGTAATAGGCCCGCTCCACCTCCGGCGCATCGAACTGAAGCCCGCCCTGTGATGTCGATACAATCTTCTTCTTCAAATCGACGAGCAGCTTGAGCAGCGTGTCCTCTGTCAGCAGATTTTTGAGGACATATTCATTTGCGCCGAGCTTCATGGCTTCCCTGACATAGTCAAAGTCGTCATGGCAGCTCAGTACGACGATACACGCGGTATTTTCCTGCTGTCTGAGCCTGCGGATCAGTTCAATGCCGTCCATCACCGGCATGCTGATGTCGGTGATGATGATATCCGGCCGGTATTCCTCCGTCATGCGCAGCGCTTCCTCTCCGTCCTGCGCTGCACCGACCAGTGTGTAGCCGTGCTTTTCCCAGTCCGTCAGGCGCGATAAGAATGTGCGGACAAGGAAATCATCATCCACAAGCAGTATCTTAGTCATCACTCTCACCTCTCTCCGTCAGATATTTTTCTAAATATTCCGCCACATTTCCCTGTGTAATCAGCGGTGTCTCCACATATGTATGGTGGGAAATTTCCTCCCCATCCAACGAATGTACAATGGTCGCAACGGTCTGATATCCGATTTCATAGCCGTTTTGTCCGACCAGCGCGAGAATTTTTCCATCCTCAACGCCTGCCATCGCATCGCTCTGCATGTCCACACCAACCAGCTGCACATCACCGCCGGTGCGCTCAAGCTGCTGCATTGCGCCGAGCACAATCACTGCGCTGGTGCAGAAGACACCTTCAATATCCGGGTTCTCCCGCATCAGCTGTTCCATACAGGCTGTGCCCTCGACATAGCTGCTGCTCTCTGCCTCTTCGACCGCACAAAGCTCTAAATCTGTATATTGTTCGATGTAGTCAGTAAAGCCCTGCAAACGCTCCTCATGCGTACTCTGCCTGCGGCTGCCGGTGATGACGGCAACCTTTCCGCTCCCCAGCTTTCTGTCCAGTGCTTTTGCCGCCAGCACGCCGATCTGATGATTGTTTGCGCCGATATATGGAAAATCAAACCGATCCGCCACCGTATCAATATAAAAGCATGGAATGTCCTCCCGCGCAGCCAGACCCAGCACATCAGCACCATCCGAATCACACGGTGAGACCGCAATGGCATCCGGTTCAGAATCGATTACATCCTGCAAAATGGTATTCTGCGTCTCCACATCGTCCTCATGCGACGGCCACAGGATGTTGACTGAAACACCGTAATCATTTGCCGCGCTTTTCAAGCCGTCCTCCACAGACAGCCAGTGCACTGAGTCCATCGCTTTGAGTACGACGCAGATCGTGCGCTTTTCCTGCGTTTGCTCCTCACTGCCACAGCCGGCCAGCAAAAGCGCTGCCAGCAGCAATACAGCAATTTTAATTGCATGCCTTCTCAAATCGTATACTCCTCCGCATCATAGGAAGCCGGCATGGTAATCACGGCCACCGTGCCGTACTGCGCTCCGGAATAAAATGCGAGCTTTCCCTTTTCTCCATAGTATAATTGCAGCCGCTCGCGCACATTGCGCACGCCGATGCCGCTGAATTTGCTGCGCCGTTCGCCGCTCATCAACTGCTTCAGATCGTCTTCTGTCATGCCTCTGCCGTTGTCCTCGACGCTGATTGCCAGCATATCCCCTTCCTTTGCCGCGCGGACAACAATGCGCCCGCCCGATTTCTTGAGGTCGATGCCGTGCAGGATTGCATTTTCCACCAGCGGCTGAATGAGCAGGCTGGGCACATAGCAGCGTGCAATATCCGGACTGACATCGAAATCCACTGTAAAGCTGTTGGCATAACGGAACAGCTGGAGCTTTGTATAATTCTGCACCATGTGAATCTCCTGCTCCATGGTGATAAACGCGCCGCGGTCGCTCGCGCTGAGCTGCAGCAGCTCGATAAATGCCTCCAGCTGCTCCGCGATCTCGGAGGAATTCTGCAAAACCGCGGCGTATTTGATGGAATTGAGCGTATTATACATGAAATGCGGTGTAATCTGATATTTGAGCGCCTCGATTTCCGCTTCCTTTTTAAGCAGCTTTTCCGTAACCAGCTGGTCAATTAAATCCTCAACCTGTCCGATCATATCATTAAATCCTTTGGACAGGCGTCCGATTTCATCCTCCGACTGTACTTCTGTACGCGCCGTCAGGTCGCCCTGGCTGACCTGATCCATCGTTTCCTCCAGATTTTTCAACGGGCGCAGCATCTTGGTGACAATGACCAGAATCAGGATGCATGCCAGAAGGTTGAGCAGGAGCGCAATCAGGAATATCTGGTTTCTTGTGCGCGTGATGTCGCCTGTGATAACACTCCTGTCCGCTACAATGGTCATCTCATACTGGCTCAGTGGCGCTGTCACGCTTGTGACAAGCATATTGTCCTGCGGTTCCTTCCGCTGTGTTCCGAGCAGCTTCAGGTTTGTTCCCGAAGCCACACGTCCATCCGGCGTGATAATATAGCTGCTCCCCCTGCCGGGATTTCCATGCCCCTGCAAACAGCTGAAATATACATCGCGCTCGTCCACATTGACAATGATATATCCCACCGTCTGCCCGTCTGTTGTATTGTGCACAGGCTTTGCATAGGTGAAAATCTGTTTTTTCACGACAGAGGTCTCATCTGTCACATACTGTGGCGAAAGCGGGTCGTCCTGCACATCGGTCAGGCGGTACATCCACAAGACATCTTCTTCACTGCACGGTTGAGCCAGCTGTTCTGACTGCGTCACCTTGAGCGCGAGGCTCTGTGACGGAAGAAAGCAGTAAACCGAATCAATGCTGCCGTTGCGGTACGATGCCAGCCGTTCCAGAATCTGAGGATCGGTGCTGCTGTCGTAGTCCTGTACGAGCTGCTGCAGTTCTGTATCCGCCGCTGCATTGATTGCCGTATAGTACGCCTCCCGCATCATGTCGTCAAACATTCCGGCACAGACAGTCAGGCTGTTGGTCGCTGAATCGGTATAATTTTCCTCGATGACATCCACGGAATTGTTATATAATACCGCAGACAATGCAATGGACACAATCATCGATACAAAAATCATGCTCAGTATGCTTTTCTGCCTGAATCCCAGCTTCATGTACCCTCTTCCACCTTTTCCCTTTGTTTCTGTCGCGGTAATTATATCACATTCAAAAATGGTTATCAAATACAGCAAAAACGGGGCTGCACACCGGCAGCCCCGTCGCGGGTCAATTTTCTGTTTCTGTCATTCCCTGCCGTCCCAGCAATAGGTGCAGAGATTTTCCTTCGGAATGCCAACCGCTTCCAGCATATCGTCCAGACGGTTATAGCGCAGTGACGTGAAGTCCAGCTCCTTGCGAATTTCCTCGACCATGGTGTCATATTTCGGGGATTCCGGATCGGTATACTGCTGAAGCACCTCGTCAGAAACATCCTCCGTACCTTCCAGCCGTGCGATGACACGGCGGGTAATCAGATCCATCTCCGACGACGAGCGCGAGAAATTGAGATATTTGCAGCCGTATACCAGCGGCGGGCAGGCCGAACGGATATGTACTTCGCTCGCACCGCTCTGATACAGAAATTCCGTCGTCTCGCGCATCTGTGTGCCGCGGACGATGGAATCGTCGATCAGCATCAGGCGCTTGCCGCGGATTAGGTCGTGCACCGGGATCAGCTTCATCTTTGCAATCAGATTGCGTTTGCTCTGAATGGTCGGCATGAACGAGCGCGGCCAGGTCGGCGTATACTTGATGAACGGACGGGAATACGGAATGCCTGACGCGTTGGAATAGCCGACTGCATGCGCAATGCCGGAGTCCGGCACGCCTGCGACGGTATCCGGGCGGACATGGTCGCGTTTTGCCATTTTCTGTCCGCAGCGGTAGCGCATCTGCTCGACGCTCACGCCCTCATACGAGCTGGACGGATAGCCATAATAGACCCAGAGGAACGTGCAAATCTTCATATCCTTTCCGGGCGCAATCAGTGTCTTGACTCCCTCCGGCGTCACGACATCAATTTCTCCCGGACCGAGCTCCTTGTAATCCTGATAGCCGAGATTGAGATAGGAGAACTTTTCAAAGGCGATACAATAGGCATCGTCCTTTTTGCCGATGGTGATCGGCGTTCTGCCGTATTTGTCTCTCGCGGCATAAATACCCTTCGGTGTCATGACCATCAGCGTCAGCGAGCCGTCGATGGTCTCCAGCGCATAATGGATGCCCTCGATGAGATTTTCTTTCTGGTTAATCAGCGCCGCGACCAACTCAGTCGGGTTGACGTCACCGCCGCTCATCTCCAGAAAATGCGAATTACCATTGTCAAAAATGGTGCTGACGATTTCATCGGTGTTGTTGATCTTGCTGACCGTTGTAATAGCGTAGGTGCCGTGATGCGAGCGCACAATCAACGGCTGCGGTTCGTAGTCGGAGATACAGCCGATGCCCAGATAGCCCTTCATCTCCTGGACATCCTTGTCAAACTTTGTACGGAACGGTGCATTTTCAATGTTATGGATGGAACGGTCAAAGCCGTTTTCGCCATACACCGCCATACCGCCGCGACGCGTTCCGAGATGAGAATGATAATCCGTTCCGAAAAACAGGTCAAACACGCAGTCATCCTTCGCAGCAACGCCAAAAAATCCTCCCATGGGTTTCCTCCTTATGCATCAAAAAAACAAATGTGATGAAAAGCAAAAATTTCTTCAAAGCAAGTATAACACAGATGTGTGCTTTTGTGGCGGGAAGAAACCATTTTTTCACAAAAAAGTTGTTTCCATCCGCCAAAAAGGGAATCCGCCCGCCGGCAGGATTCCCTTTTCCCGTTTTTTCACATCGTTTGGTCAGAATTTTCCGCTGTCGCCGGAAAAACCGTCCGAACCCACGCTCGTTCCCCCGCTGTCCGAATCCTTATGAATCTTCGTCCGCGTTTCGGTCGTGTGGGTGTACATATCTGTATGCAGTGTGAGGGCCACAGCATCCGCTGCGATGTAATCGCGCGCAGTCGGCGCGGCATGTACCGTCCGCATCTGCATGCGGAAAATCAGGCAGACAACGCCCGCAATCAGGCACGGCACGACAATGACAATGGCGAGATTGGTGCCCATCGACCGGCGCGCCGCATCCGGATCGCTGCCCACATCCAGCGGTGTGCCGTTCTGCGACAGCGCCAGCATTTCCTCACTCTTGTCCAGATAGTCGGAAAAGCCGTCATACCAGTTGTCATCGGCAAAATCGTCGAGAAATTCATCCTCCAGCACCTCCTTGCCGTAATCGGTAAACGAGGCGTTGCCGAAATCCCCATACGCGATAAGTGCAAAATCGCGATCCTCCATGCTCAGCATCAGAAGCTCGCCGTCCCTGCCTTCACCTACGCCGAGATCGTTGTTTCTGTAATAATCCTTCGCACACGCCAGAATATCCGTATAACCGCCGTCGGTGAAATCCTGCAACACGGCGATATAGACACCGCATGCATACTGCTGCGAGATGGCAGACGCACGCTGCGTGAGCTCCGACTTTTCTGTATCGGTCAGAAGACCAGCTTCATCGACGACAAAATCCGCATCCGCTGCGCAAGCTGCCACTGGGAATGCAAGCAACAGACACAGTGCAAAAAGGAACGCAGTTATCCGTTTTTTCATTGTCCTGCCCTCCTCATAAAAACAGCACCAGCGCAAGCACTGCCGCCAGCGGCAATGCAATGCCTGCGAACCATGCCCAGAATCTGCCCCAGCTTACAGGAAGATCGCCAACCAGCTTTCCGGTCTGCCCGTTCATGGCAAACAGAAAATTCTTCCCGTTCCACTGTGTGCTGAGCATCCAGACCGGAAGCAGCGCATAGCTTACCTTTCCCCGATGCAGCTGCACATCTGCACGCTCCGGCACGCACATTTCATAGCCATGTACCGTTGCCTGCATGGCCTCAACGGCGCTGCGCTGTACGCGATCTTCTACACGTTCAGCGCATTCCTCTATGCTGACATCATATTTATCGGCCAAATAACCGGGCAGATACCCCATGGAAAACGGCTCCAAATCCGCATACTCAAACGGCTCGATGGAATCCATATGCGCATCCGGCATCTTGCTGGATGCATCAACCGGAATGCGCTGAAACGGGATGGTACCCGCGCGGTGCACCTCGAAATGCTGGGTGGTCGTAATCTCATATTCCCCGTCCGAATGCATAAAGGATCGGGTCGCATGAAAGCGCACATCCGCATCTGCCGTGCCGTCAAACAGCCAGAACGGGACATAAATGCCCTTGATTTCCTCAATATGGTTCTCACTGGTGAATGCCTTGGGCAGCAGGCGCTTGCCTTTGTAATGCTTTTTCAGCGCTTCCACTGCGGCTTTTTTATCCACCTTAAACGGAATGATGTAGTCCGGCTTGAGCATACCCTCGAGCCGCCCGGGCACAACAGTCGGATTGCCGCAGTATGGGCAGCTCGTCGCCGCTGTGTTCGCATCACAAATCAGCTCCGCGCCGCAGGACGGGCAGGTATAGGCGCGCATACTGTCCGCGTGCCATTCGCCTGCCATACCGAAGGTATCCCACGCATCTGTTTTCGCTTCCTCCTTCTGCCCGGTCTGTGTGGCCTGTTCTGCCTGTTCTGTTTTTTGTTCCTGTTGTGCATACATTGCCTCGATTTCCGCGATCTCATAGGATGAGCCGCAGTAATCACACGCCAGCTTTCCGGTCGCCGCGTCAAAATGCAGCGGCCCGGTGCAGGCAGGGCACTGATAATTTTTTACCTGTGTCGGCATCGGTATACCCCTCTCCCGAAAATATGTCGTTTATCTGATATCGCCATCATCGAACGGGTCGCCGCACTCCGGACAGAATTTTGGCGGGTGTGCCGGATCCTCCGGTTCCCAGCCGCACTTGTCGCACCGATACTGCGGAACACCCGCCGGTTTCTTCGTTCCGCACTCAGAGCAGAATTTCCCCTTGTTCACTGTACCGCAGGACGGGCAGACCCAACCGTCCGCATCCGGCTTTTTCGCACCGCATTCCGTACAGAATTTGCCAGTATTGCCCGTATGTCCACAGGTACACGTCCAACCGGCTCCCGACGCCGCCGATGCTGCCGCAGGCTGAGCAGGAGCAGGCTGTGCCTGCTGCCCCATTTGGAACAGCTGCTGTGCATTGGCTCCGCCTGCGCCCTGTGCCATGTTCATGCCCATAAACGCCATGGCGGGGCCTGCACCCTCGTTCGCCGCCGCGCTCTGCATCGCTGCCGCCTGTGCGCCGACCATGTGTGCCGCTGCCATTGTCGGATTGCGGAACGCTGCATTGCGTTGCAGCTCCTTAATCATCTGCTCATCCTCATCCGACGCCTTGACGCTGGATACACCGAAGGATACAATCTCAATGCCGCGCAGATCCTTCCACTTTGCCGAGAGAATCTCGTTGAGCGCCGCCGCAATTTCCGCTGTATGTCCGGGCAGCGCGGAATAGCGCACACCCAGTTCACTGATACGCGCAAACGCAGGCTGCAATGCCGTCAACAGCTCGGATTTCAACTGTCCGTCCAGTTCGCTGCGTTCATAAACACCGTCCACATTGCCGCAGACATTTGTATAAAACAGCACCGGATTGGTCACACGATAGCTGTATTCGCCAAAGCAACGGATGGAAATGTCGACATCAAGGCCAACATTGGTATCCACCACGCGGAACGGCACCGGGGACGGCGTGCCGTACTTGTTGCCGATCAGCTCTTTGGTGTTGAAATAGTAAATGCGCTGATCCATCGGCGCTTCACCGCCAAAGGTGAACCGCTTACCGATATTTTTCAGCACCGCCGGTATGTTTTTGCTCAGATCGCCGCAGAAAACCGACGGCTCAGTCGCCGCATCATAGGTATATTCGCCCGGTTCGGCGCAGATATCGACAACCTTGCCTTGCTCGACGATCATCATGCACTGTCCGTCGGCAACCGCAATCACTGAGCCGCTCGTAATGATGTTTTCATTGCCGCGTTTATTGGAGGAGCGTTTCGAAGTGCGCTTCTGTCCCTTTGCCGCGATGACATCGGCTTCCAGTGCATCACAATAAAAATATTCCTTCCACTGGTCGGCCAGAACGCCGCCTGCGGAGCCAAACGCTGCCTTAATCAATCCCATATCCTGTTCTCCCTTCCATCTCAACAATTCGGTTGTCTCTCTGCGTTCATTATATCAGACCAAGGCGATAAAATCCACTTAGGATGCGCTGAATATACAAACTGCCGGGGCTGTTATGCCCCGGCAGCTGTCACTTTTTTACAATTTATTTTACCATATCGGCTGCAAACAGTGCCGCGCCGAGCGCGCCGCACAGCTGTGCCTTATCGCTGATGACCAGTTCTGTACCCAGTCGTTCCTCCAGCGTTTTGACCAGTCCCTTGTTTTTGGATACGCCGCCGGTCATCATATATTTTTCCGCACCGCCGACGCGTTTCGCCAGTGATGCGGTCTTTGCCGCAACCGCTTTATTCAATCCGTGGACAATGTCATCTGTCGCCTTGTTCTGTGCAATCAGCGAGACAACCTCGGATTCCGCAAACACCGTACACATGCTCGAAATCGTGATATCCTCACCGTACTCCAGTCCGGTAACGCTCATCTCGTCCAGGCTCATCTCCATCGTGCGCGCCATCATTTCCAGAAAGCGCCCGGTGCCCGCCGCGCACTTGTCGTTCATGACAAAATTTGCAACCGAACCGTCCTCATTCAAGCGGATGACCTTGCTGTCCTGCCCGCCGATATCGATGACCGTGCGCACCTCCGGGTCGAGATAATGTGCACCGCGCGCATGGCAGGTAATTTCTGTAATGCTCTTATCGCCCTGCTCAATCGCCGTGCGGCCATAACCGGTCGTAACGAGCGCATCGATGTCATTGCGCTCCAGCCCTGCATGCTTCAGTGCCTCTTCGAGTGCGCGCTCCGCGCCGATGGCAGCGCCTGCACCGGTCGGCAGGATGATATCTGTGACAATCTCTCTATCTCTATTTAAAATGACAACGTCCGTACTCGTCGAGCCGCTGTCAATGCCCGCAAAATATCCTTTCCCCATGCTGATCTCCTTTCCTTCACACTGTGCCGGATCGATGCTCTCCGCAAACGCCTCCAGCCGCGTCAGCAGCTGCCCGCTGCTCTGCACCGTGTAATCCGATTCAATTTTCAGCAGCGGCACGGCAGCATGCTGCTTGAGCTCTGCATATTCAAAGCTGTAAAAATCACAGAATTTGACCGTATGATAGATGATACCGCGCAGGTTCGGGTCATGATACAGCTGTTTGCGCCCGGTGTTGTCCAGCATGCGCATGCACGGCAGCTGATGCAGCAGCTCGCCCGCATACCATTCCATCAGCGCATCAAAATCCAGTCCCTCCGGCGGCTGTTCCTCACCGACCGAACGGTTGTGCACACAGCTGTTGTTCTGTACAGGCAGTGGCATCGCCTCCTGCACCATGCTGAACAGCTCGCGCCCCATGCGCGCGCCGAGCACCGTCAGATATGGTTCATGCAGTTGATGCGGCCGCACAAACGCGGCGCGGAATTTCTCTTCGTTAAACGCCGTTCCCTTGTATGCACCATAGGCGCGCGCCAGTCCTTTGAGCTGCACCGCTGTGCGCGCACGGCTGCACGTGCCATCGCTGTGCAGAATATCGACCAGATACAGGAAATCCAGCTTGCCGCTGTCCTCCAGAATATCATACACACTGCGGATGGTATCACAGCAGTTGACGAGTACCAGTTCTTTTACCTCGCCCGCCATGACTGCCTCGATCAGCGCCTTGCCAAAGCCGCAGAGATTCGGGTGCGCAATCTGATCTGCCAGCTCAAAGCCCTGCGGCATCTGATTGAGGTTTTCACACTGCGCGCCAAACGCCGTGAGCAGCTCAACCGGTGTATATTTGCAGACATAATAGGTTTTATTCATGCTCTACCCCTCCCAGCATTTCAAGGAACGCACCGAGGCGGGTTGCAGTCTGTCCCTCTCCGCCGTGGCTGCGGTCACAGCCGTCGCCATCCAGAATCAGCAGCGGGATACCGTTTTCCTCAAATTTCTTTTTCGCCAGCTGTGCGCCGCCGAGCGTATGTTTGCAGCCCCAGTGGCAGAACCAGACTGCGCCATCCGCGCCCGCCTGTCTGGCGCATTTGATGCCATGATCGATGCGGCGCGAAACACAGCCGTTGAGCGCATGATAGACCATGCGGGATGCCATTGCTTCATACGGCTTGTCCGGGTCAAAATCTTTGGTCCATGTCTGGGAAAGCTCACAGCCGACAATCTGCGCATCGGGATTGAACCGCAGCGCATCACGCACCGCATCCGACCAATACGGAATCGTGTGCATCCAGTAAATGCGTTTTCCCTTTGCCGGAGGCGCTTTCTTCACATCACGAAGCAGCAGCTTCGTATATTTCTCCTGTTCCGATGTGCCGAGCAAAATATTGTTCGCCATACCCGCATACAGTGGGGAGACCAGATCCTCCGGGATATATTTGTCCGCACGCAGCATCTGGAAGGTCTCATGCTGCCGCAATGTACGGCGGCTGGTCTCCAGACGACGGATGAGCCGATCTTCTTTGATCGTTTTGCCTGTCTGCTGTTCCAGAAATGCGGCCAGCCCGCGCAGCTGGTCCGCAACATAGGCAACGTTTTCGCCGTTCTGCTGCATCGGCACATCTATGGCGAATGACGGCACATCAAACAGTTCCGCCAGCCTGCGGAACGTCACAAGATTCGCGTCACAAGTGAGGTTGGTGTAAACAATGCACTTTGGCCGGGGCAGCAATCCCTTTTCCGCCGCGCCGAGAAATGTCTTGTGATAGCTGCACAGCGTTTCGGACAGCCCGCTGTTCTCCGCCTGCTGGAGCATCGCACGCTCCGCCTTCGACGCCGCCAGGAAGCAGGAAAAGCTCTCGACATTATACGGGTTCAAGCCGACCTCCTGCATCAGCTCACACGGTGTAAACACGCTGACAATGACAGACTGCTCCGGCTTTTGCAGCGGCTTCAGCATGGCATCCATCATCATTTTCGCCATATATCGGTCTGCCGGAAGCAGCCGTCTGTCCGGCTTCCATTGATTTTTCAGATTCTGCGCCTCCCAGCCGGTTTTGAGCAGCCACTGTGCACGCGCCGGGCTGGTATCGCTCCAGTTTTCTATCAGTTTTCCAAAGGTTTCTACTACTTGCATACGTTGCCTCCCCTCAGAGGTGTCTGTGCGGCGCATGATGCCGCAAAAAGCGTGCAGGGAAAGCATACCGGCTCTCCACTGCACGCGGTGTTGTTTCATCAGATGCGCTGGCTCAGCCGGTCGCTCCACTGCGCGCGGAATTCGGCAAAGCGGCCCTCATCAAGCGCCTTGCGGATTTCCGCCATCAGGTTGTTGTAGAACCACAGATTGTGCATGACCGTCAGGCGCTGGCCGAGCATTTCGCCCGACTTGAGCAAATGGCGGATATATGCCCTGCTGTAGGTGCGGCAGACCGGACAGTTGCAGCGCTCATCAATCGGCTTGTCATCCAGTTGATATTTTGCATTGTTCAGATTTCGGATGCCGTCCCAGGTAAACAGGTGACCATGGCGCGCATTTCGCGTCGGCATGACGCAGTCAAAAAAGTCTACACCGCGCCAGACGGCTTCGATGATATTGGACGGTGTGCCGACACCCATCAGATAGCGCGGCTTGTCCGCCGGTGCGTGCGGCAGCACGACATCAAGAATGTGGTACATGGTCTCGGTGGACTCGCCCACGGCAAGGCCGCCGATGGCATAGCCCGGCAAGTCGAGCTGCGCGATGTCCTTCATATGCTGGATGCGCAGGTCATCATACGTGCCGCCCTGGTTGATGCCAAACAGCATCTGCTGCGGATTGACCGTAGTCGGCAGACTATTCAGGCGATCCAGTTCCGCTTTGCAGCGATACAGCCAGCGCGTCGTGCGCTCACAGGATTTTTTGACATATTCATACGGCGATGGGTTCTCACAGCACTCGTCAAATGCCATCGCGATATCAGAGCCGAGATTGGACTGGATCTGCATGCTCTCCTCCGGACCCATGAAAATCTTCCGGCCGTCTACATGCGAAGAAAAATATACGCCCTCTTCCTTGATGCGGCGCAGGGACGACAGTGAAAACACCTGAAATCCACCGCTGTCGGTCAGAATCGGGCCGTCCCAGTTCATAAACTTATGCAAACCGCCCATCGCGCGCACAATCTGGTCACCCGGACGCACATGCAGATGATAGGTGTTGGAAAGCTCAATCTGGCAGCCCAGTTCCTTCAAGTCCTGTGCGGAAACAGCACCCTTAATCGCGCCCTGTGTACCGACATTCTGAAAAACCGGCGTCTGCACCGTGCCATGGGCACAGGTAAATTCGCCGCGGCGGGCATTGCCCTCTGTACGCAGTACCTTAAACATTCGTGTCCTCCCTGTGTGCGTTTTCGGTGTAGATCAGCATGCTGTCGCCAAAGCTGAAAAAGCGGTATTCCTGTTCGACAGCGATTTGATAGGCATTCATAATCATATCACGCCCTGCAAAAGCGGAAATCAGCATCATCAGCGTGCTCTCCGGCAGATGGAAATTGGTCACAAGGCAGTCGATCGCCTTGAAGCGGTAGCCCGGATAGATAAAGATATTCGTCCAGCCGGAGCAGGCGCGCACCGAACCATCCTCTGCCGCAATGGTTTCCAGCGTGCGCGTTGCCGTCGTACCGACTGCAAAAACGCGTCCGCCGTTTTTGCGGGTGTTGTTGATGATTGCCGCGTTTTCTTCGTCCATCATATAAAACTCAGAATGCATGACATGATCCTGCACATCGTCCACCTTGACCGGACGGAACGTGCCCAGACCGACATGCAGTGTCACACAGGCGATGTTGACACCCATTGCCCTGATTTTCTCCAGCAGCTCCGGTGTAAAATGCAGACCTGCCGTCGGTGCAGCTGCAGAGCCCGGCGTCTTGCTGTAAACTGTCTGATAACGCTCCGGGTCATCCAGCTTTTCCTTGATATATGGCGGCAGCGGCATCATGCCAAGCTCCTCCAGAATTTCCAGGAAAATTCCCTCGTAATGGAAACGGATCAGGCGGTTGCCACCGTCCGGCAGGATTTCCTCGACTGTGGCAGTCAGTTTGCCGTCGCCAAAGCTCAGCTTTGCGCCCTCGCGGCATTTTTTGCCTGGGCGCGTCAGGCATTCCCATACACCGTCGCCCTTATCCGTCAGCAGCACCAGCTCAATCGGATATCCGGTATCTTCACGCACACCGAGCAGGCGCGCCGGAATCACGCGGGAATTGTTGAGCACCAGCGTGTCACCCGGACGCAGGAAGTCCGGCAGGTCATAAAAATGCCTGTGCTGAATCTCGCCGGTGTCCTTACAGAGCGCAAGCAGACGCGACTCGTCCCGGTGGTCGAGCGGTGTCTGTGCAATCAGACGTTCCGGCAGGTCATAATAAAAATCACTTGTTTTCATCGTTCACATTGTTGGCGCGAGTACAGCGCGCCTGCCTCCTTATCCCCTTGCAGCAGTAAAAATTCTGCCCGGAATGATACGGCTTCTATCATATCGCAAAGCACATACGAAATCAAGTGCGGGAAAAGCCGTCGTTTTGTGCGATTTCCCCATGGAATCGGCTTGACAAAGTTTTTTGTACCATGATAAAATAAGGAAAGCATAATTTCATAGTACGATTGAGGCGCGGTTTTCATCAGTACTGTCCGAACAGGAGGCGAATGCTCCGATGACCGGACACAAAAGGGTCTGCCGCCGAAGAGGGCGTTTCGTTCGCTGACGTCTGTCTGGACGGGTACGAGAACATCTGCCCGGCTGTCACCGGTTTGCTCCCGTGATGCGCTATCGCTACTTGTTCCCTGTGCGGCTTCGTGCAGGCACTTTGTTCCGCATCTCCGGCCGGCTTTTTCCGACCGGCTTTTTCTTGCTCAAAAAGCCGGCGCAAACTGCGTGCTGCGGACTATAATAATGACAAAACATTTGCTTTTCAGGAGGATACCCAACATGAAGAATTACAGAGTCGGCATCATTGGCGCCACCGGTATGGTAGGTCAGCGTTTTGTCACCCTGCTCGCAGACCATCCGTGGTTTACTGTCGCTGCAATCGCAGCCAGTGGCCGCAACAAGGGCAAGACCTATGCGGAAGCGGTCGAGGGTCGCTGGAAGATGACCACCCCGATGCCGGAGAACGTCAAGGACATGGTTCTGTACGACGCAGAGGCAGATGCGGAGGAGTTCGCTTCTAAGGTCGACTTCACCTTCTGCGCTGTCAATATGAAGAAGGACGTCATCCGCGCCCTCGAAGAGAAGTATGCAAAGCTGGAATGCCCGGTTATCTCCAACAACAGCGCACACCGCTTTACCCCGGATGTTCCGATGATTATCCCGGAAGTTAACGCAGACCATGCAAAGATCATCCCGGCACAGCGCGAGCGTCTGGGAACCAAGCGCGGCTTTATTGCCGTTAAGTCCAACTGCTCCATCCAGTCCTATGTTCCGGCTCTGACCGCACTCAAGGATTTCGGCATTGAGAAGGTCGCTGTCTGCACCTATCAGGCAATTTCCGGCGCCGGAAAAACCTTCGAGACCTGGCCGGAGATGGTTGACAACGTCATTCCGTACATCGGCGGCGAAGAAGAGAAATCCGAGAAGGAGCCGATGAAGGTCTGGGGCCACATCGAGGGCAATGAAATTGTTGCAGCTTCTGAACCGGTGATTTCTGCGCAGTGTCTGCGTGTCCCGGTCAGCGACGGTCACACCGCCGCTGCCTTCGTCAAGTTCAAGAACAAGCCGACCAAGGAGCAGATTCTGGAAGCATGGGCAAACTACAGCGGCCGTGCACAGGAGCTGAATCTGCCGAGCGCACCGAAGCAGTTCCTGCACTATTTTGAAGAGGATGACCGCCCGCAGGCACGTCTGGACCGCAATCTCGAGGGCGGTATGGCCGTTTCCATTGGCAGACTGCGCGACGATGTCATTTTTGATTACCGTTTTGTCAGCCTGTCACACAACACCCTGCGCGGTGCTGCAGGCGGCGCTGTTGAAATGGCAGAGCTGCTGTGTGCCGAGGGCTACATGGATTGATTGTTCCAACAACAGAACCCGTTCCCGTTTCTCTGAAACCGGGAACGGTTCCGCTGGAGAGCAGATAGACACCAATTTGATCGGAGGGAAAACTTCATGAAACAGCCTATCTTTACCGGCGCTAACGTCGCTATTATTACACCGATGACCGCTACCGGCGTCAACTATCCGGAATTTAAACGCATCATCGACGACCAGATCAACCGCGGCATTGATTCCATCACGATCTGCGGTACGACCGGCGAGGGTTCCACCCTGACTGACAAAGAGCACAAGGATACCATCCAGTTCTGTATCGACTATGTCAACGGCCGTGTTCCGGTTATCGCAGGTACCGGCTCCAATGACACGAGATATGCCGTTGAACTGGGTAAATTCGCATCCCAGGCGGGCGCTGACGGCCTGCTGACTGTCACCCCGTATTACAACAAGACCACCCAGCAGGGTCTGATTAAGCATTTTTATACGCTGGCTGATGCAACGACAACCCCGATCGTTGTCTACAACGTACCGAGCCGCACCGGCATGACCATCAAACCCGAAACCTATTTTGAGCTCTCTAAGCATCCGAATATCAACGGTGCAAAGGAAGCCTCCGGTGACTTCTCCCTGCTGGCAGAAGCCATGCGTCTCTGCGGCGATGAGCTGAACTTCTGGTCGGGCAACGACGACATGATTGTACCGCTGATGGCAATGGGCGGCAAGGGTGTTATCTCCGTCCTCGCTAACGTCGCACCGGATATCGCACATGGCATTGCACAGAAATGTCTCGACGGTCAGTATGCCGAAGCACGGGAAATGCAGATCAAATACCTTGATCTCATCAATGCGCTGTTCCTCGAGGTCAACCCGATTCCGGTCAAGATGGCAATGCGTTTCCTCGGCTGGGATGTCGGCGAACTGCGCATGCCGCTCTGTGACATGACAGATGCGCATGTGGCACAGCTCAAAGCTGCCATGACCGAAGCGGGCCTCAAGCTGGCAGAATAAGGAGCACAAACAGATGTTGAAAATTGGACTCTGCGGCTGCAATGGCCGCATGGGCAAGGTCATCACTGACATTGTCTCCAAAAAAGAAAACATGAAAATTGTTGCAGGCTTTGATGCCTACACCGAAAAACTGTCGGATTACCCGGTTTACGCTGATCCGCATGAGTTTACCGGTGCATGTGACGTTATTATCGACTTCTCGAATGCAAATTCACTCGAAATGCTGTTGGATTATTGCAAGAAGACTAAGACACCGGTTGTCATCTGCACCACCGGCCACAGCAAGGAGCAGCTTGCAGAAATGCGCGCCGCTTCTGCGGAAATTCCTGTCTTTCGTTCCGGCAACATGTCCATTGGCATCAATCTGATGATGGATCTGCTGCGCAAGGCAGCTTCTGTCCTCGGCGACGGCTACGATGTGGAAATCACGGAAAAGCATCACAATCAGAAACTGGACGCTCCGTCCGGCACGGCGCTGATGCTGGCCGATGCAGTCAACGAAGCACTGCCGTACGATGCCGAGTATGTGTATGACCGCCATGAGCGCCGCATGAAGCGCCCGGAACATGAAATCGGTATTCATACTGTCCGCGGCGGCACAATTGTCGGCGAACATGAGGTTCTGTTTGCAGGCCGTGACGAATTGATTGAAATTCGCCATGTTGCCCTGTCCCGTGAAGTCTTTGCTGTTGGCGCAGTCGATGCAGCGGCTTTTCTTGGCGCACATACTCAGCCGGGTATGTATGACATGTCGGATGTCATCGCTGCAAAGTAAACTTCTCTTATAAACAGCAATCCCTCAGACCAGCGGTCTGAGGGATTTTTTCATGCTTTTCTTTCCCGCCGGATGTATTTTCGATACAGTCCGTCATCTGTACAGTACACATACAGTGTTCCCATTCCAATTCTCGGAAATCGGGACGCCGCATCTCCTTCCGGATACAGACGATTGAGATACAGCTTATCACCTGTCAGATACGCCATAAAAGCAATATGGTGTTCCTTTGTCATGACATGCTGTACACTGACATAGTATTCGCCGTCGATCGTTTCCACGGAAATGGCATGGGTATCATCCTCCGGCTTCGCTTCCAGAGGCTCAAGCGGCGTACCCGCCCCGCGCTCCCATTTGGAAATCGTGCGGTCACTCAGATACAACAGCTCCGCCAGTTCCTTCTGCGTCATATGCTGTTCTTTTCGCAGCGCCGCAATTAATCTGCCGGTATTCTTGATATCCATTTTTCTCACCTCATATCTATCATACAGGACAGAGGCAGTCAGTGCAACAAACGCAGCGTAGAGTTACTTTCCTGTCTCAAGCCACTTCAGCAAACCGGCACAACCCTCCTGCACATCGCGCCAGGTCGCTTCAAAATCTCGTGTATACCATGGATCAGCCACATCTCCCGGTCGGTCAGTATATTCCATCAGCGCATGAATTTTATCTTCAGGATCTTCGACAAACAGGCGGTGCATATTGCGCAGATTCGCTCGATCCATGCCAATTAGCAGATCAAAGTCATTATAATCGTTTCGGCGTATGCGACGTGCCGTCTTGCCGGAACAATCGATGCCATGTGCGGCAAGGATACGCCGTGCGGGCGGATACACCGGATTGCCCAGTTCCTCCGAGCTCGTCGCAGCAGATTCAATAGAATACTCGCCAGATAACCCGGCGGTCTGTACCATATCTTTCATCACAAATTCAGCTATTGGACTGCGGCAGATATTGCCGTGGCAAACAAATAATACTTTTATCAAAATGTAATTCCTCCTAAAATGCACTGTCCTGCCCCGATTTGCTCCGATTTATCCTGACTGTTTTCTGGGTGTAGTAGCATCTGCTCTGTCACAGATTTCCCGAAACAGGGCAAAATGGAGCAAGTTACGGCAAGCTGTAGTAGTAAAATGGTAGTAAAAATCGGGCCTGTTTACTACCGTTTTTGCAACAGTGAATGAATAGCTTTAACAATAGTGAGCCCGTAATCAACAAAGAAATTCTTTTGTTCTTCAGAATAGGTTTTTCTTTCTCCTATCGCTTCATCCGAACAATGCCGAAAGCATTGCATCTTCTTTCTGTAGTCTTTTACCACAGAATCAGTGATAAATCCACAGCACACTTTTGAATAATCGGGCGTTACAAATTTCCCGTCCCGTTTTAGCATATTTTCTATTAAGTTTGCAATCTCGGCAAGTTTTTCATCCGTACTCATACTATTAAATGAAGCTTGCCGAGTAGAAATCTCAATGAATTTCTGATTTATAGAATCTCCTACCTCTATATGACAAGATTTTTGTTCAAAAGTATGCTCACTGCGCTGCACTTCGGTAATCTTGTTACCTTCGACGCGCTCTTCCCAGCTGTGAATCAGACGATCCAATCCATCATATTCATAACCAGTGATGTTGACTATTTGGTCACCATTGACTTCAATTTTCTTCGCCAGGTCACCTTCGCCATTGTAAACATATTTATACTTTGTTGTTCCATTATACTTCTCTTCAACGACTCTGTCAAAAATATCGTATACAAGCTCGACAGAATTGCCATTACTGTTGTGATATAATATAGTTGTAACACCTCGACCTAATAGGATATAATCTTAGGAGGAAACGAGGTATGTCACAAATGAGTAAACACTATGAACCAGAATTCAAGAAGAAGATAGTTCGTCTTCATCTTGAGGAGGGAAGGACCCTCAAAGGGCTTGCTGCCGAATATGGTGTATCCAAGGCAAGTATATCTATCTGGATCAAGCAGTTCCGCAAAGAATGCCAAACAAATGAAGAAGCCAAAGCTGATTATGATTACATGAAGGAGAATCTGCAATTGAAAAAGCAGTTGGCAGAACTTCAGAAGGAAAATGACTTCCTAAAAAAAGCGGCGGCGTTCTTTGCGAAGGAAATCGATTAGCGGCTTATCGATTTATTCAGCAGTATGGGCACAAATATGGTGTCCGTTGGTTGTTGAAAAGACTGAATATCTTACCAAATGCTTATTATAATTTTCTGAAAAACAGAAAATGTGATTATCATAAGCATAAGGACAAAATCAAGCGTGAAATTGTGAATATATACCACTCTCACAACGGCACAGATGGTTACAGAACCATGCATGCTTATCTCCTTCGCAGAGGATATAACATCAGTCGCATAACTGCCCATAAATACATGAATACAGAGCTTCAGTTATTCTCAATTGTAAGGAAACGCAAGCCGGACTATGAATACGGTGCACCTCATAAAGTGTTTGAGAATAAGCTCCATCAGGATTTTAAGGCAGAATCCATTAACCAGAAATGGTGCACTGATTTTACCTGTTTATTTTTAACGAATGGCAGCAAACGTTATAATTGCACGATTATTGATCTATATGACAGAAGCGTTATTGCCAGCATTACCGACAAACACATAACCGCAGAGCTTGCAAAAAGGACCCTGCAGAAAGCAATTGATTCCCAGCCGGGCTTAGATCCCAGCTGCCTGATTCTTCACTCGGATCAGGGAAGCCAGTATACCTCAAAGGAATTCACAGAATACTGCGAATCAGTTGGTATAACGCAAAGTATGAGCAAGGCTGGATATCCATACGATAATGCCCCTATGGAGCGATATTACAACACTCTCAAGAATGAATTGATAAATCATCATTACTATCATTCTGAGAAAGAATTATATACATCGAGACCCCTGAAAATTTCGTGTAAACGACAAGCTTCGGCAGTATGATTGAACTCCAATCCGTCAAGAATGGAAGCAACCACCTAAACGGAAAAGGAGACAATAATCATGCAGAGAGTACCACAGGATTTATTACGGGAATACGTGAAAAGCCAACACTTTACCAGCACAGCCGACATCATGCAAGCTATGAAAGAGATGTTCCGAGACGTCATTCAGCAGGTGATGGAAGTGGAGATGGAGGAGGAACTCGGTCATGAAAGATGCCAGCGTTCTGCCCCTACAGCAGGAGATCAACCCAGGAATTACCGCAACGGCTATTCCCGGAAGAAAGTAAAAACCCAGTTAGGCGAGATTGACATCAGGGTCCCGCGTGACCGCAACGGCAGCTTTGAGCCAAAGATTATTGGCAAGTATAGTCGGAATGCGGAGGGGATGGAGGACAAGATTCTGGCCCTATACGCCTGCGGGATGAGCCAGCGGGATATTGCAGAGCAGATCAAGAGCCTGTATGACGTGGACATTTCTCCTGAGTTGGTCACAAAGATCAGTGAGAAAATTATGCCAGAAGTTACAGCCTGGCAAAATCGCCCGCTGGAACCGGTCTACCCATTTATCTTTATGGATGCTATCCACTACAAGGTCAAGGAGGATCACCGATATGTGACCAAGGCTGCCTATGTAGTGCTGGGTATCACGATGGACGGTCAGAAGGATATCTTAGGTGTCTGGATTGGAGAGCACGAGAGCAGCAAATTTTGGCTAAATGTGTTGAATGACCTGAAAAGCAGAGGAGTTTTGGATGTTTATCTGTTCTGCACCGATGGTCTCTGTGGAATGCCCCAGGCGATTGAGGCGGTCTATCCCAAGGCAAGGCTGCAGCGCTGCATCGTGCACCAGATTCGCAGTTCTACCAAATATGTTAGCTACAAAGACATCCGTCAAGTCGTTGCCGATCTGAAGAAAATCTACACGGCAGTGACAGAAGACGAGGCCATACAACAACTGAAAAACTTTGCAGAAAAATGGTGCAGCCAATATCCTTCCTGCGTCAAGAGTTGGGAAGAGAATTGGGACGTGCTCAGCACCTTCTTCGAATATCCCATGGAGATTCGGAAGATCATATACACGACGAACATTATTGAGGGGCTGAACCGCCAGTTCCGGCAAATGACGAAGAACAAGCCGTCGTTCACCAACGACGATTCCTTGCGCCGGATGCTTTATCTGGCCTCACAGCGGATTGTGAAGCACTGGCATCCCCGGTGCCAGAACTGGGATCTGATTCTGAGCCAGTTGGAGATCATGTTCGCCGACCGCAGCGTTACCTGATTCCCAGGCTGTAGGCTTCCCGGCAGGCTCTGGCAGCATTCACGCCCTGCGGGCGCGCATATTGCAGAGCCTGCACGGGAGAACGGTAGCCAAGGGAATTCAGGCCAGCACATGCGCAGAAAACTGCACCATTCTTGACATTTGTCGAATATCGCTTACACAAAATTCTACGGAGTACCTATACATCCATCGAAGAATTTGCGTATGTCCATTATAACCATGAACGACCGCATTCTTATAATAATTACAAAACGCCTTTCGAGGCACGCTACGGGGCGTAAAACCTATGCAGTAAAAATCAGGTCAAAGTGTTACAAAAAAGCTTGACCACAACACTTTGAATTGTATTCAGTTTTCCCGTCTGATCTCGATCATCCGGCTTGGCTTTTTACCCGGCGCATTATGCCGGAGTCCGAACACCATATCCGACGTCCGTTCAAAAAAGCCAATATCTTTTTTCCAGCTCATCCCGCATTTACAATGCTGCAAGCCGATGAACTGCTGTTTCATCCTTCGTCCGCAGTTCGTGCAGACCTTATTGCTCTTTCCCATTGCTTTAGATATCCAGACTGTTTTCGTTCAGCAGGAAATCATAGACGCTCATAATCAGGACACCATTCTCATTGTAATGCGGCGCTGGAGTATCCTTGGTGATGATAATCCGCTTGAAGAAATCTCCGGTCAGCATCAGAGAACGCTGTTCCTGCTCCATCTTTGCCTGATCCGGAATCGCGTAAGCCGACTGGATATAATAGCGTTTGGAGCCTTTATTGCAGACGAAGTCAATCTCCAACTGCTTGCGGATGCTGTTTCCCTTTTCGTTGGTATCATACTGCATGATAACGCCCACATCCACATTGAAGCCGCGGATTTTCAGCTCATTGAAGATGATGTTTTCCATACTGTGCGTTTCTTCCAGCTGTCTGAAATTCAGACGGGCATTTCTCAGCCCCATATCGGTGAAGTAGTATTTCATCGGGGTATCAATGTATTTTTTGCCTTTCACATCATACCGGACGGCGCTGTCGATCAGGAAGGAATCGCAGAGATAATCAATATACTTCTTGATTGTACTGCTGCTGATTTTCTTGTTTTTGACCGACCGGAAGGTTGCAGCCAGTTTTTCAGGGTTTGTCAGCGAACCGATTGCGGAGGATAGAATGTTCAGAAGCTCTTCCAGCTCCGCCTTGTTGCGGATGTTGTGCCTTCCGACAATATCCGAAATATAGGTTTCCTCAAAGAGAGATTTCAGAAACGCGATTTTCTGATCCGGAGTAGTAAAGCTCAGTACCAGCGGCAGACCGCCGTACAGCATATACTCATTCCAGCCATCCTGCTTCGTACCAGGATAAACCGACATGAATTCCGCAAAGCTGAGTGGATACATATGCACTTCATCGCCGCGTCCTCTGAACTCGGTGATCACATCTTTGGAGAGGAAGCGGGCATTACTTCCGGTCACATACACATCCACGTTTTTCATTCGGGTCAGGCTGTTCAGGATTGCCTCAAATTCCCCAAGCAGCTGCACCTCGTCAAGCAGCACATAATACATGCCGTCGTCTTTGATCTGCTCCTTCAGGTAAGGATAGAGCACATCGGGATCACGGTACTGCTTGTTTTCATAAGCATCAAATGCAATCTCAATGATGTGGCTTTTCTCTACTCCTTCCGAAAGCAGGTAATCCTTGAAGAGATTGAACAGAAGATAAGACTTTCCGCATCTCCTCATGCCGGTTATCACTTTAATCAATCCGTTATGCTTCTTGCTGATCAGCAGATTCAGGTAACGGTCTCTTTTAATTTCCATGCAGCGCACCTCCTATTGCAGATTTTTGCGGTTTACTGCAATTATCTGCAATAGTATTATACCTCGCGCGAAGTCATTTTACAACCGGTCTACGAAAGATTTTTGCGGTTTCCCGCAAAAATCTGAAATAAAAATCAAACTGTATTCCGAAATTGGGTGCGTTTGCACCTTTTTTCGGAATAGAATCAGATATCGAAATCGGGGTAGAGCTCCAGCTGCCCGAACTCCTCATCGGTCATTGTTCCCAGTTTTGCAAGCGCCCCCTCGGTCAGTTCCAGAAGCTGCACCTCATCGCGTTCCAGGTACTTCTTCATTTCCGTGAGTTTCTGCATCAGACCGGCACGGCTGCTGCCGGCGCTGTAGATGCACATCAGATTCATCTCATCATTGGTGAACTTCGTCATATCAAATCCCTTTCTGCGCTTTTTTGTCTGCGCGGTCTTTTCGCTTCTGGACGGCGCGGGTGCGTGGAGCATTGCCAGAACGGAAGGCTTTTTACCCGGTTCAGAATCCTGCTTATCTTCCTGAATAACCTGTTTTGCGGCTTCAAACAGCGCCGATAAATCGGGCGCCTTTGGCTTGACCTCCGGCTGTTCCTTTGGACCGTTGTTGATGATGTATCTCCATAGAGAAGATACACCGGCACATCGCGTTCAAACAGCTCCATAGCACGTTCTTTTGTCAGCGGGAGCATCGCATCATCCGTATAGCCGTAAGCGTTCCGTGCCTCCACGGAAATTGCCGGGTCAGGTGGAATGTCCGTCTCCGGCTCCGGATTCCCCTGCACAGGCGGCTCGATGGCAATCGCTGCATCCTGCGCGGCCTGCAGCTCATCCAGTATCCCGATATCTCGGGGCCTTCTGCCCGATTCCATGGGAGTTGCAGATTTCAAGCACCGCGCCGGCCAGCGTGCTGATCTCCATATCCAGCTGACCGCCGTCGAGTTCCTTCATGGATGCCTTATCGTAAATCGTGTAATCCACACCAGTGTCTGTGCGCTGAACATGAAGATACCGCTCATCCACGGCATAAAGGCGCTCCATCGCCATGGCAGGTTCAGCGGCAATCAGCTCCGCCTCGCGCTCTTTCAGGATTTCCGCATAATGCCGGTCGATATCGTTGATAAGACCGTCGGCAGTCTTGCTGATCACTTCCAGACTTTCCCGTAGCTCCGGCAGAGTTTTATCCTTCGACCAAGATGCAATATAGCCGAAGCTGTTGTCGCCGGTAGCGATGCCGTAATAAGCGCACACCGCATAAGAGATACTTTCCGCCTGTACTTCTTCGGTACTGCGGGAGAGTGTCTGTACCTTCACTTCGGAGGATGCTTCCTCAACTTCCAGACGCCACTCAAATTCATTCTCATCCACATAGCGCCAGCCCTCCGACTCAGCGAACTTCTCCGCTTCTTCCTCAGTCTCAAAACCGGAACTGAATGCGCGCTTCGTTCCTCCTTCGCTGACCATAACCACATTCCAGCCCGGAGCAGGTTCATCCGCTGTCTTGCGATTGTGAAGTAGGGCATGCGCCATCTCATGTATGACCGCAGATACCGTCTGCACTTCGCTCATGCCTCTGCGGATGGCGATATCCTGATGCTCCAGGTCAAAGTAACCGTCCATGCCGCCGCCCATCACTTCCATGGAGATGGGAACCGGAGAGGAGCGGCGCAGCGCCTCCATGAACACATCGTAATTCGCCACATTGCCCGACAGGTCATGGGCCAGCTGGGGCAAAGGCTTGCCCTCGGTCTGCGAAACGTCGAACACCGTCACCGGCTTGTACATGGGAATCTGGATGGTCTTTTCCTCTGTAATAACTTTCCCGTCCGCATCCAGCATGGGAAGATGCGTATCCGGGTCGAGCGTTTCCTGCTCGATTTTCTTCTTAAAGGGAGTCGGGGCGATGATTTTTATGCCGTGTTCTCCCTTGATGACATTTCTGCCGAACTGATTTTTCCACTTATTGAAGCCCGCCACCAGCGTGGCGTCCGGCTTTTGCATGTGGATCAGCACCTGATTGTTGACGCTGTAATGGTGAAACCGGCTCATGGTCTGAAGATACTGCGCATAGGTCTCCGACTGGAACAGCTCCTTGATGCCGTCCTCAATGCTCGCTGTGATCTCCTTCAGCTTGTCCTTGCTGTTCTGTTTTTCTGCCATATACCATCCTTTCCGGGAAACAGGGCGCAGAGCCGAAGCCCTGCGCCCATCTCCCTGCATTATTCATCTGAATCGCGGCCTTTGCTTCTGTCCGGCGGGACGGTGCCGGCCTCCTTTGCACGCCTGCTGGCCGCCTCGCGCCGCGCTCTGGAAAACGGCTCTCGGACGGAAACACAGCTTTTCGGCACGATATAGCTTTTCGCACCGGCAGAGGAACGCTTCTTCTCCTCATACACTTCTTCCGGACATTTTCTGCAAAGGGCGTCCAGCTTTTTAATCAGCCTCCTGTCGTAGGTGTAGACGCTGGTGGTATCGTCTGCATCGGAAAACAGGATAATCGTTTCGCGTTCTGCGGGGCTCAGCTTCATGCGCCGGTTTTCTCCCTGTCAAACTCCAGTGCGTAGCTGGATTTCTGCCCGTCGTCCGTCAGTACGAGGTAGGCAGAATAGCTTTTGCCGGTCTTTTCGGAGTACATGCCGCTGACAAAGGTTTTTCCATCCTTCAGAAGCGCCTCCGCCATCTTTTTTGTCAGAATGATGTGCTTTGCGGACAGATAGCGGTTGTCCTTCCAGAGTCCGAAGCGGCAGTCGCGGCGCTCACAGAAAAAGCCGGTCTTGCTCTCCGTAACCGGACTGCCGCAGCGGGGACATTTTCCGACCACCGGGCGTCCGGACGGGAACAGCACCTCCGCACCGCTCACAGGTTCGTAGTCACGCACCAGCTCGGAAACCATGCGGCTGATCTGCGCCATAAACGCCTCCGGAGAGAGCTCGCCGCGCTCGATCTCCTTCAGCATGTTCTCCCATTCCGCAATTAACAGCGGAGACTGAAGCTGCTCCGGAAGCACCGTGATCAGGGAGATGCCGATATCCTGGGGAACCAGGCTGACCGCCTTTTTATTTTTCTTTCGCTCCACAAAGCCGGAGGAAACCAGTTTCTCCAGAATCCCGGCGCGGGTAGCGGGCGTGCCCAGCCCCTTGCGCTCGGCATCGTCCGGCATTTCCTTGGCTCCCGCATTTTCCATGGCGGAAAGCAGCGTATCCTCGGTTTATCGGGCAGGCGGCTTTGTTTTTCCTTCCTCCATCGAAACAGCAAAACTGTCAATGGACTGTCCTTCGGTCATCGGAGGGAGCACCTTTTCCTTCTGTTCGCCCGCCGCATAGCTTTTCCAACCGGCGTTCAGCACGGTTTTTCCTTTTGCGGTGAAAACCTGTCCGCCGCATTCGACGGTTGCCACCGTTTCCAGATAGGTGTACGGCGCACTGACCGCCATCAGAACCTGACGGGCAACCAGCTTCAGCACCTCGCGCTCTCCGGCTGTCAGAGCAGAGAGTTCGGCTTCTCCGGCAGCCATCGTAGGAATGACGGCGTGATGGTCGGAAGCCCTGCGGCTGTTGCAGACCTGTTTTGCAAACACATCTCCGACCGATACGCCGAGAATTCCGGCGGCGCAGGCCGCGACGGCCGGAACTCCGCTTTCCATATCGTCCGTCAGGAAGCGGCTGTCGGTTCGCGGATAGGTGCAGAGCTTTTTCTCATACAGGGACTGAAGATAGTCCAGCGTCTGCTGAGCGGTAAAGCCCAGGATACGGTTGGCATCTCTCTGGAGTGTCGTCAGGTCATAGAGCGCCGGGGCTTTTTCGGATTTCTCCTTCTGCTTCACACTTCGGATCACCGCCGGCGCTCCTGTGCAGGCAGATTTCAGGTTTTCCGCATCCGGCTTGTTTTTCATCTTTTCACTGACCGCCGTGAAATCACCGGCATCCAGCTTCACCGTATAAAAACCTGCTAAGAAAAGTCAAGGACAAATCTTAGCAAGACGAGAAAAATATTATTGAGAAAAAAGGTATAGCAAAGCGGGCCACCGGGAATCCGCTGACCTAATGAAGCTGGGATTATTATTCCGCTGCGTACACCTCGCTCACGCGGGCGTAATAAATATGCAGGAACTTGTTGAGGGCTGCAATCTTTGCCACTTTTTTAGGTTTACCCTTGGCTTCTTTTTTGAGCATATACAGATAAACAGCCGCGTCCTCGGTTGGTTTCACAGCCTTTAGGCATTTCATTACTTCATATCCGGTTTTACGAAGCAGTGAAGATCCTCGTTTAGAGATTTTACGCTGTGTCCCTGTAAAGCTGCCTGACTGAAACGGTGGCGAGTCAATCCCGGCAAAGGCAATTAGTGCGCTTCCGCTATGGAAACGTCGAACATCGCCAATCTCGGCAATCAGCCTTGGCGCTAAAACATCACCAACGCCATTCATAGCACGAACAGTATTGTATTCGGGTAAAGTAGTTGCAAGCTCCTGCATTTGTGCTAAAATAGTTTCCAGAGTCTTGTTCACTTCTTTTAGGACTCTCACAGCCTCCAGCGTTAACATTTTGGTCGATGCGGCGCCGGAGGGCAAAGTAGGGATACCATTGCAAGCCAAGGTGTAAATTTCTTTTGCCTTGGATTCACTTGCATGGTATCCTTTCTTTTTGGCCCAGTTACAATAACACCGAACGAACTGAGCTTCACTTTTCTTTGTAATGTTGTCAAAATGCCAGTATTCCGCTACAAAATCACTGAGTTTGTCCTTTGTTGGCTCTTCCGAACGTTTTCAGCTGAGTAAGCTCTTTATTCCGGGCATAGTCCTGTCCAACAGATTAGTCAAAGCCAGTTTACTTTCAATCCGAATCGTAATATAGTGGGCGTATTGCCGCCCCAAAATTCTAAGCTGGGCATATATTTCATCCGGCAGTATATAATCCACCAGCTTAAACCAATTGTCAATCCCGTAGTTTGCAATTCTCACGGCATCCATTTTATCGGTTTTGCCCTTGCGAATGGCCGTCGAAGCATACCGCTTCATAGACAACGGATTGACAACGCTCACAAAAAGGCCAGCTTCCTTGAAACTGGAAAGCAACGGTAGATGATAAGCTCCGGTGGCTTCCATTACGATCTGAACCTCTCCGTCAACAGCCTTGATTCGGGATATGAGCTCTTTGATCTCCGGCTCACTGTGCTGTACTTCATATGGTGAAGCAATTACTTCTCCGTATGGTCGGAGAATACAGACGGTACTTTTGACCTTCGATACATCAATGCCAACGCTTGTCATGTTAAACCCTCCTGATTGAAATCTGTAATTGTAATCCCATCTGCACTTATTGCTATTCAGTTTGGTTCGTTACGCGAAAGCCCATTCCGGTTTCAACCTGCTTAATCGAATGTTTACAATAAGGGATGGCTGGCAGTTTTTATGTCGGAGGCTTCGCTCCAAAAAGCACCACGCCAGACCAATTACTCCCTTATTGTAAAAGAATAAGCGCAAATGTGAAACACCCGTCGGTGCCTTACACTTACGCTTTTATAGTACCAAATGCACCTGCCTATCAGACAGATGCTTTGAAGAGTTTGAATGTAGCTATTTTCAAGTCCGAAAGTGTTTTGATTTTAGGAGTTTCCGACTTGAAATGCAGAAACTTTTGATTCCGCATCGAAAATGCAATGCTTATTCGGTGAGCAGCCAATCTATGAGATTTTCGGACTTGATGCCATCATAGGAATTGATAAAGCTGCGGTCCATAGACAGCACGATTTTTTCATAGTTGTCTGGAATCAGGCGCAGTGGGCGAAGTTCCCGTTCACGGGTCTCCGGTGACTGCATACTCTCCGTCACTTGGATATATACCTTATCATTTGGCTTTTCCGCAACGAAGTCAACCTCTGTTTCTCCAACTTTTCCGATATACATCCGATAGTCACGGCGGAGAAGTTCCAGAAATACGATGTTCTCAATAATATGCCCGCGGTCAACATCTCGATAGCCTAACAGCATATTGCGAAAGCCCATATCAATGATATAGTTCTTGCCCAGCGTTTTCAAAAGCTGCTTGCCTTTTACATCGTACCGACCAACAGAGAAGAATACAAATGCATTGCACAGCATGGAAATATATTTGTCCACCGTTTTCCCTGCGATGTTTTTCTGCTTTCCGGTATGAATATCTCCCTCGTTGGAGAGCACATTTCCGATGCTGTTTGGGGAAGTGATACTGCCGATGTTGGAGCACAGAAACAGCATGATTTTCTGAAGCATTGCCTGGTCTGCTCCACTGTTGCGCTGCAAAATATCCCGCAGTACTACAGTGGAATAGATACCCTCCAACGCCTGGTTGCTTCTGGCTTCGTTGAACTTATATTCTCGCAAAATAGGCATCCCGCCGAATTGGAGATACTTCTGGAATTTTTCATCCATAGTTACATCGGCTGCAAATTCATAAAAGTCCAGAAACTCCTTAAACGACAGCGGCAGCATCCGTATCTCTACATATCTGCCGGAGAGCAGCGTAGAAAATTCCGTGGACAACAGGTAAGCATTGGAGCCCGTGATATAGATGTCTACATCAAAATCCAAACGGAACGACTCGATTGCTTTTTCCCAGTGCTCCACTGCCTGCAGTTCATCAAAGATAAGGTAGGTCTTTCCTTCCTCAGCAATCTGCTTGCTGACATAATCATAAAACGAAAGATAATCGGTCAAGTCACGATAGCGCAAAGACTCCAGGTTCATATGGATAATATGAGAATCCGGCACACCTTGCTCCAACAGATACTGATGGAACAAATCCAGTAAGGACGATTTTCCGCAGCGTCGGATGCCGGTGACGATTTTCACCAAATCCACATCCTTGTTTTGAATCAGCTGATTCAGATATTGGGGTCGATTAATCAATTCGGTCATAACGCACCTCCTGAATTTCTTGATTCTATTATATCCAAAATCTCGAGAAAGTAAATAGTTTCTGAAGTGTAAGTCTAAAACTTCTTTATATTCGATAGTTTTCGACTTGCTAGGGCAAAAAATCCAACTGTGTGCCGTCAGATAAACAGCAGTCCTCGGCTGTCATAGACCGATTCACTGACATCGTTGCCGCAGCGAATTGCACGGTCTAATGCCATAATCATGGCGATGGCACCGTCAATCTTCTCTGTGGGCTTTGCTTTATCTGCTTTGATGTTTCCGGCAGGGTCTGTACGGATGAAAATATTATCCATATTCCAGCGAAGTACTGGATGCCCACCGTGTGCCAGCTTCTTTTCCAGCGTCAGTTTCATCAGTTCCTTCGTTGGAGGAGACATGCTGGCAAAACCCTGTCCCATCGGAACGACTGTAAATCCCATACCTTCTAAGTTCTGTACCATCTGAACCGCACCCCAACGGTCAAAGGCAATCTCACGAATGTTAAAACATTCTCCCAGCCGTTCAATAAATTTTTCGATATAACCGTAGTGAACAACATTACCTTCTGTGGTTTCTAAATATCCCTGTCGGTGCCAAAGGTCATATGGAACATGGTCGCGCTTGACGCGAAGCTCCAACGTATCCTCAGGAACCCAGAAATACGGCAATACATAATATGGCTCGTCCTCATCCTCTGGAGGGAACACCAAGCAGAAGGAAGTAAGGTCTGTGGTAGAAGATAAGTCCAAGCCGCCATAACAGACGCGGCCTTCCAGCATTTCTTCATCGACTGGATAAGCAAAGGCATCCCATTTGTCCATCGGCATCCAACGCGCAGCTTGCTTCACCCATTGGTTCAGACGCAACTGTCGGAAGGAGTTCTCCTCACCGGGATTCTGCTTTGCACTTTCGCAAGCGGCCTCAACTTTATCCATTCCGATGGTCTCACCCAAAGATGGATTTGCTTTCAGCCAGACCTTAGGATCAGTCCAATCTTCTGTATCACCGGCACCATAAATCACCGGGTAGAAAGTTGGATCAATTTTTCTGCCCTCCAAAATATCCAATGCTTTCCGATGGGTTTCAAAACAGATGCTATGTGTATCCGTGCCGGCCGTTGTAATCAGAAAATATAGCGGCTGCATACGGGCATCGCCGGAGCCTTTGGTCATGACGTCAAACAGCTTTCGGTTTGGCTGTGTATGAAGCTCATCAAATACAACACCGTGAATATTAAAGCCGTGTTTACTATAGGCTTCTGCCGACAACACCTGATAAAAGCTATTGGTTGGCGTAAAAAGAATACGCTTCTAGGAGGTCAGAATTTTGCAGCGCTTATTCAGAGCCGGACACATGCGAACCATATCCGCAGCCACATCAAAAACAATGGTAGCCTGCCCTCGATCTGCTGCACAGCCATAGATCTCGGCACGCTGTTCACCGTCTCCACAGCAAAGTAAGAGGGCAACCGCTGCTGCCAGCTCGCTCTTGCCGTTTTTCTTCGGAATTTCGATATATGCAGTGTTGAACTGTCGGTACCCATTGGGTTTAACCGTACCGAACAGATCTCTGATAATCTGTTCCTGCCAGTCCAAGAGCTTAAATGGCTTACCGGCCCAGGTTCCCTTAGTATGGCAAAGGCACTCAACAAAGCTGACCGCGTAATCCGCTAACTCCTTATCATAATAGGAGGTGTCCAGCATAAACTGACACCGTCAGAACGCGAAGAGATGATTCGGCTCAGAGCGGAAAATGAGCGACTGAAAGCGGAGAATGCCGTAATAAAAAAAGAGATCGCCTTGAGAGAAGAGAGATGTGTAGCGCAACTCAAGGCGAGAAAGCAGCGCTCGTCGAAGAACTGCGCGAAGAAGGATACACCCTGAAATACTTACTGAAAGCGCTGGGGTTGTCCAAGTCTACCTATTACTATGAGATTGGAAATGTTGTGGTCAAGCTTTTTTGTAACACTTATGGCTAAAAATATCATAAATCAGTTACGCTGCATTCCGGCCTCGAACGGGGTCCGATATCCATTGAAGGTGTATGGTCGTACATGATTGTAGTCAACGTATGCAAATTCCTCCACTTTCTGATAGAGCGATTCTTCCGTTGCAAATTCATATAAATTTGTACACTCGCTTTTCAACGTGTTAAAGTATCGCTCCATTGGTGCATTGTCATATGGATAACCTGCCCTGCTCATGCTTTGCGTCACATTTTGAGATTCACAAAATTCGGTAAATGCTTTCGACGTATACTGTGTCCCCTGATCGGAATGCAGGATCACTCCGACTTTGATAGACGGCTGTGATTCCAACGCTTTTTCAGCGTGCGGATGGCAAGCTCACTGGCAATGTTTCGATCCAGTGTACTGGCGATTACGCTGCGGTCATACAGATCCAGAATGGTGCAGTTATACCGTACTCCATGGTTTTTCAAAAACAGATATGTGAAATCCGTACACCATTTTTGATTTGGCTTTTCAGCAGTAAAATCCTGATGGAGCTTATTTTCAAACACTTTATGTAGCTGTGGCTTGCCATGTCCATAATCCGGCTTTTTCGGACGCACGACAGAGAACAGTTTTATTATTCATATATTTATGAATGGGTGTTCGACTGTAATGATATCCTCTGCGCGCCAGATAAACCGTCATGCTCCGATATCCATCCACGCCCATGTGCTCATGGTAAATATCCATGATTTGTGACTGCACCTCTGATTTTTGGGTATAATAATCCGCCTTCCGGTGTTTCCGGTAGTTATAATAAGCATTCGGACAGATTACAAAGCCGTCTGAGCAGCCAGCGCAAACTGAAAAAATCATGAATTGGTGTTCCATACAGTGATTATAAGTGGACTCATACGGCGTATAGTTATATCAGCGATTCACAAACAAGTGATGGATATACGGCCTATTATTATCTCATTCGGACCGCCTATGAAACAACCAATGCATTCGGACAAAATATTTTGCATGAGGTAACAGCCCGGTGCTACTATGTTCCAGAGTATAGCAATATAGTCTATATGACCTACATAACATTAGATGGAGAAACAGTTTACTTCGATGAGGAAACAGAGGATTGGCTGCTGGACATAGGTTAATTTCTTCTTATCCTCGCACGCCCCAATATACCTTTGTTCCAAATGTTGTGTGCCAAGGGGGGATCCTTGGGACACCCTCGTTTTGTCGGAGTATAGCCACACTTCGCAATTTTGCTTGTGTGCTCCACTCTAAAACTGTAAAAAACATTGTCCGTTTTTATCGGTTCAATTGCTCATGCACCATTGCAGAACAGGCACCTGTACAGGTGCCTGTTCCCAATTCAATCGCAAAATCCCGTTGTCACCACAACAGTTGTTCTTTCGCGTTTTCTGTGCGTTACTTGATGCTGTTCTCGTATGCCTCGATCATCTTCTTGACCATCTGGCCGCCGACCGAGCCTGCCTGACGGGAGGTCAGATCGCCGTTGTAGCCTTCCTTCAGGTTGACACCAACCTCATTCGCCGCTTCCATCTTGAAACGTTCCATTGCGGCCTTAGCTTCCGGTACAGTCAGTTTGTTCGAGTTGCGGTTCATAATCGTTCTCTCCTTTTTTGGTCCCCGTCCGTCCTCTGTGCTAATAGTGTATGGAAATTTAAAAATCCTATGCAAAAAGAATGTCGAAATTGCCAGAAACATTTGGTTATTCGGTCAAATTTGGACGCCATGTCCAGCCCCCGGTTTTGCATCCATTCGTTGTCGTTTTCCCGCAAACACATGTATCATTTCCCATATATTTTATGGACTATGCCAGTATTTGTCTAAAATATGTATTTTGTTTTGAATCATGGCAGCTTGTCCGGTATAATAGAGAAAGCTGAAATGATTTCTTTATATTTCTGGAGGAATAATCATGTCTTGTGTATCCGTACCGAAAATTCTGATGCCTAAAAAAGGCACTGACCTGTATAAATGGTCCGTTGTCGCCTGCGACCAGTATACATCCCAGCCGGAATACTGGGAAGAAACTGACCGCATTGTCGGCGATGCACCGTCCACCCTGCGCATTACACTGCCGGAGGTCTTTCTGGAAACCGGTGATGTCGCAGCATTGACCGATGAGATCAATACCACGATGAAGCAGTACCTGTCCGACGGTGTACTGACCGAATTGCCGGCAGGCTTTATCCTGACCGAACGCTTCTCCGGCGGAGAAACGCCGCGCCGCGGCCTTGTCGCAGCAATTGACCTCGAGTGCTATGAATATACCGCAGGCTCCCGTTCCCTCGTCCGTCCAACCGAAAAGACGGTTGTCGAGCGCATCCCGCCACGCTTGGAAATCCGCAAAAATGCGTCGATCGAGGTTCCGCATATCATGCTGCTCATCGATGACCCGGATCGCACCGTGATTGAGCCGATGTTTAAAAAAACCGCAGAACTGGAGCAGGTTTACAACACCGATCTGATGCAGGACGGCGGTCACATCAACGGTTGGTTCATTCCGGAAGGTGCGCTGACCGATCATCTGCTTTCTGCGATGGATGCACTGAACGACCGCGAGACCTTCAATAAGAAATACCGTCTGACCGAAGACCTGCCGCTGCTGCCGTTCGCAGTCGGTGACGGCAACCATTCGATGGCGACCGCAAAGGCATACTGGGAGGATGTCAAAAAGAACCTGACACCGGAAGAGCAGGCGACCCATCCGGCACGCTTTGCGCTGTGTGAAATCGTCAATATTCACGACGAAAGCCTCATCATCGAGCCGATCCACCGCGTAATGTTCCATGTCAACGCAGATGACCTGCTGGCTTCCGCAAAGGAGTTTTATGCAGCAAACGGCAGCGAATGCGAATATTTCCTCAGCGACAGCCCGACCGCATACAGCCTGAAACAGGAAGAAAACGTACATACCGTCGGTATCTGCTGCGGTGAAAAAACCGGAGTGCTGACTGTGAAGAATCCGAAGTGGGGTATCCCGCTCGGCACGCTTCAGGCGTTCCTCGATGCCTATTTGGATCAGCATACAGACGCAAAAATCGACTACATCCACGGTACAGATGTTGTAAACTCGCTCGGCAGAGCGGAGGGCAACATGGGCTTCTTCCTGCCCGATATCGAAAAGAATGACCTGTTCCGCGGTGTCATCATCGACGGCGTCCTGCCGAGAAAGACCTTCTCCATGGGCGAAGCGCATGAAAAGCGCTATTATATGGAATCCAAACTGATCGTCAGATAAGCAATGACTTTATGGGGCTGTCCACACCGGACAGCCCTTTTTTCTGTCCCAGACCAGCTGTGCCCGCCCTCCCTGTACCGTACAGCAGCAGCAGGCAAAGGCCAGCGGGAAGGCATGGTTTTTTTCAAATGTACATGACAGTACGTCTACTCCCTCTTCTCTGCGCACACTGACCGTCCCGTCCTGCATCGCCTGCTGCACCAGCGGGTCATCTGTATGCGGCATCTCTGCCAGCTCCGGTGCGCGGACACCGGCGACATACTGCTCCGGCAGTTCCGTATATCCCAGAGACGCGAGATACTGTCGGCTCATCGTGCGGCTGACCGCCAGCCCATCGCCATCCGGCTCCGCTACGCCGATGAGCAGCGGCTGGGCGCCGTCGCGTATGCCCCAGACGCGTAAAATCTCACCGTATTTCGGCAGCGCGCCGTGCGCACGGAACTTCACCTGCTGTCCGTCCGTCTGTACAGTGATCTCGCCCCAGTCCTCTCCGTTCCTGCTGATGCGCATGGCTCCGACTCCTTTCGCGGCACACACCGAATTTTTCCTGCAAAAAAAGAGGTTCCCCTGCACAGCATATGCCATGCAGGGGAGTTCTATTACCAGTCCGGCCGGTGTTTTATGTAAGCATCGGCCGAAACCGTTTCTCTTTACTCCCGCGCGGTCAAACCAAAGCTGACAGCCAGCGCACGGTCAACCTCATCCATGTGTGATTCATCCAGCGTACCCATTTTCTCGCGCAGGCGGCGTTTATCCAGCGTCCGGATCTGTTCGGTCAGAATCACGGAATCCCGCGTCAGGCCGAAGCTGCGCGCGCCGAGGGAAATATGTGTCGGCATTTTGGCTTTATTGACCTGCGATGTAATCGCGGCTGCGATAACGGTCGGGCTGTACCGATTGCCGACATTGTTCTGCACAATCAGCACCGGGCGCATGCCGCCCTGTTCACTGCCGACAACAGGCGAAAGATCTGCATAATAAATGTCTCCGCGCTTGACATGATGATCCAATCTAATCACACTCCAAAGGAAAGAAATTTCAGGAGGAAGCGATTCACTTCCCGCCTGTTACTGTTACTTTCCCCAGCAACCCATTGCTTTAATCATGCATCGTATGAATATTTTTCTGTCTCATCTTATGCGGCCTGCGCACGGCGGTTGCATGCGCGCTTTATTCGCCGATATAAATGCGCGGAACGCGCTTGCTGATATCGCACAGCACCTCATAGGAAATCGTATTGGCAGCTTCCGCGAGTGTATCCGCCGTCACCGGGCCATCGCCGAAAATTACGACCTCATCACCGCGTCTGACATCCATACCAGAGACATCCGCCCACGCCATGTCCATGCAAATGCGTCCGACGGTTGGGACAACCCTGCCGCCTATGACGACGGAAATATGGTTGCTCGCGCAGCGCGGATAACCGTCCGCATAGCCCATTGTGAACACCGCCACGCGCATCGGTTTGTCCGCCGTAAACGTGCGGCCATAGCCGATGGAATCGCCCGCCGGGATATCACGCACTTGAACCACGCGTGCCTTGACAGTCATAACCGGTTTTAACGGGATGGTTTTTTGGGTTGTACTGTCCGGATAATAGCCATAGAGGATAATGCCCGCGCGCACCATATTGAACACGCCATCCTGATACAGGTCGGTGGTAAATGTCTGGCTGTGCTGTAAAATCGCCGCACTGTTTGCACAGTGGCGGTAGCGCAGGCTCACACCATGCTTTTCCAATTCCAGACACATGTCGACAAAGCGGCGATACTGTAATTCTGTAAATTCCTCGCCGCCATCAACATCAGCAACGGCAAAGTGGGTAAAGATACCTTCTGTCTCGATACCCGGCAGTGCCACTGCATCCAGAATCTGTCGAACATTTTCCTTTGTGCTGCGCGTTTCAAAGCCGATACGGGTCATGCCGGTATTGAGGGCAATATGTACGCGGATGGGCTTGCCTTCCGCCTGTGCGGCCCGGGAAAAGGCTTCCGCATTGTCCCTGTCGCACAACGCTGCGGCAATATCATAGCGCGCCAGCAGCGGCGCGTCCTCGTCCCCGACATAACCGAGAACCAGAATTGGCAGAGTAAAGCCCGCTTCGCGCAGTTCAACGCCCTCCAGCGCAGTTGCAACGGCAAAAAAGTCCGCGCCTGCACGCTCCAATGTCCGCGCCGCCTGCACCGCGCCATGTCCATACGCGTCCGCCTTGACAACGCCGAGTACCTTTGCCTCCGGCATGATCGCTTTGACGCGCTGCCTGATCTGCGTAAAGTTGAATTCCAAATTGTTCAGATTGATTTCTGCCCAGCTCCGGCTGGTTTTATTGGGGATTTCCATACTGTTTGATGCTCACTTTCCATTCAGCGTGCACGATGCAAACGTACACCGCATGATTTGTTTTCCGTCGCAGTAAATACGCGCCTCAGACAAGGCGCCTGTCTCTGCATTCAAATAAACTTCCTTCACTGCCGTGCATTCATCCGTGACCTCCTCAAAACGGAGCGCCAACAGCTCGCCCTCCATCCATACCTGCTCCGGAACGGTATTCATCAGATCATACAGCAGATAGGTGGTGACATCTGCGGGCGTCAGACCTTTGCGGTCCGGCATGGCAGTTTCCAGCTCTGTGCCGTCATAAGAGAACGTAACGTCTTCCCCCGTTACCTCAGCCTGAATCCCCGCAATGGATTCCGGTGCAAGCACGGTCATGACAGCAGTCGCTGTCCCTTCCTTTTTTTCATAGTCATAGCCGATTTGATAGGTCATAGTCTCTTCATTCAAATCGGATGTGATGTCTGCAACTGTCTCGATGGACGAAGCCGCCGCATACACATCCCGGACGGATGCGGCGATTTCTTCGGGGTTTTTTACCGCAGAACAGCCGGTCAGTAGAAAGACAGCTGCCACAGCGCAAAAACAGCGTCGAAACAAACACTTACCACTCCCTGGAGTTCAGCGGTTTGAGTACCTGTGGGATACGGGACAGCATATCGGTCGGCGTCATGCCAAACTCACCGATTTCATTGGCGCACAAATCGCCTGCACGGCTGTGGATATACGCGCCGCAAGCAGCAGCTGCCAGCGGCGGCACCCCCTGTCCCAGCAGTGACAGAATGATGCCGGACAGCACATCTCCGCTGCCGCCCTTCGCCATACCGGGATTGCCGTGCACATTTTGCAGCACCGTCCCATCCGGCCCCGCAACAACCGTGCGGTGTCCCTTGAGCAGCAGCACACAGTGATGTTTTTGTGCAAAGGCTGCGGCATCCCGCTCCGGAATTCCTGTGCAGGGAATGTCACAAATGCGCGAAAATTCGCGTGCATGTGGGGTCAGAATCACCGGGTACCTGGCTTCCTCCAGTACATGTATATGTCCGGCGAGCACATTTATACCGTCTGCATCGACAATAATGGGACATTCTGCCTCACGGATGATTGTTTGCACCGCCTGTGCAACGCCTTCGCTGATGCCCAATCCCGGTCCTGCCAGAATAGCCGCGCGCCGCGCAAGCGGCGGCAGACAGTCTGCCGTAATTTTGCCGTTTTCGTCCGCCTCCAGCGGCAAAAAAGTCGGCTCATTGAGCTTGCCCGCCAGAATCGGGTAAATACACTGCGGCACGGCAAGCGTTACGATACCCGAACCGGTGCGCACGGCAGCCTGTGCCGCAAAATACGGCGCTCCGATGTAATCCCGGCAGCCACAAATGGCAAGCACACGGCCATAGGTATTTTTGTCGCTCTCCGGCTGACGCGGCCGGATGTGCGCCGCAACATAATTCCAGTCAATGACAGTCATTCCGCATTCCCTCCATCCAGCAAAATCGCTGTCGCCGTCGCATAACTCTGACAATGCGCAATGCTCAACAGAAAATTCCGATGCGGATGCAGCACAAACGGTGCACCCAGCTCCGTATGGCTGATTTCGATATCCTTCAGATTCAGTCCATTGCGAAAGCCGGTTCCCAATGCCTTTGCAACTGCTTCCTTTGCGCAGAACAGACCTGCGGCAGACTGCGGGAGGTTGTTTCCCTGCCCATCCAGCCAGTCACGCTCCGCTTGTGTGAACACGCGCTGTGCAAAGGCAGGACGGCGCAATGCCTGCTCGATGCGGCGGATCTCTATCATATCTGTTCCCAAACCAGTCATATGCAATTCCTCCTGTCCATGCGGTTTTTATTGTACCACAATTCCCGCGTGTTGTCGCGTTTTTCTCCTTTTTTTGCAGGATTCGCCCCAAAATCCTGCGTTTAAAAATTTTTCGCAGAATTTGAAAAAAATTGTTGACATTGTTCGGTCAGGCTGATATAATAATTATCGTTGCAGCGAGGAAAGCTGCTGAACAGAATATCGAGGTGTGGCTCAGTTTGGTAGAGCGCTGCGTTCGGGACGCAGAGGCCGTGGGTTCAAGTCCCGCCACCTCGACCATGTAGAGCAAGCGAAATTTCGCTTGCTCTGTTTTTTTTGTCCAAACAACGGTATGGTTCAAGGCGGCTGATTCATGAAACGCAACATCCGCCCCGCTGACGAAGAGTTCGACAATTGCACTCTGCCGCTTGTGTTTTCCGTTCTTTGGTATGCGGCAATCGGCAAACAACTCACGCTGTCTCCTGCCCCTACTCTTCTGCTGTTCGCCGCAGCCGGAATTTTGCTCAAGCTGTTCCTGTGACCACATTCCATAGAATTGTAAAAAGGTGCTGACTCCTTTGCCGGGAATCAGCACCTTTTTTCTATGTACTTTTACTTTCTTTACCGGGTCAGTTTTTTCACCCAGTGGCCGTAGTTTACCTTGATAAACGCCGGGACGCATTTGAACAGCTGATCGAGGTTCAGACACCAGACGACGACTATGGGCGACGCCTTCACGACAAACGCCATAATGAACGAAAGTGGAATGACGATACACCAGATGCTGATGAGGTCGAGCTTCATGACATACTTGGTATCGCCGCCGCCCTTGATGATACCGGCATTGACTGGCATCTGATAAGACATGCCGACCATGACAATACACAGAATATGCAGGAACGAGCGCGCCAACTGGCGGCTTTCATCCGAAAAGCTGTACAGCGACAATACCGGTTCGGTCAATGCGAACAGCAGGATACCACAGCAAATACCCATGCACAGGAAGACCACCTGAAAGGTCTTCGCGTAATCCTTGACCGTCTTCATCTCGCCTTCGCCAATCGCCTTGCCGATCATGACATTCGCCGTCGAAGCAGAGCCGACCGCAACTGTCTTGACAATCAGGAACAGGTTGGATGCCATGCTGTTTGCTGCAATTGCGCTCGAGGTCAGATGTCCGAGGATCGCTGTCTGCAACGCCGTATTGACGCCCCACAGGCTTTGCAGCAGGATAATCGGCGCACTGACACGGAAATAATCTCCGGCAATCGTGCGGTCAGCATGCAGGAAATCCTTGAGCTTCAGGTGTAGATTGACTTCTTTCTTTTTGATATAAAGCAAAAGGACAACGCATTCAATGATACGCGCGGTCAGCGTGCCGATGGCAGCGCCCGCTGCACCCAGGCGCGGCATGCCAAAATGTCCGTAAATCAGCACCCAGTTAATGCTGAAATTGATGCACAACGTGCTCAGTGACAGAAAAAAAGCAATCTTTACGACCTCTGTGCTGCGCAGAACTGCCAACAGGATCGTTGTGATACAAAAGAACGGATAGGTAAAGCGAACGATATTCAGATAGCGCACACCCTCCGCGATAATCGCCGGATCTTCCGTAAATAAGCCGACCACCTGCGCCGGAAAGAACGACACGATGAGGAACAGCAGCGCCATTAACACAAGCGCAGTCTGCATGGCAACACCCGCTACCTTGCGAATCGAAGCCGTGTCTTTTTTTCCCCAATACTGTGCGGCAAGGATGACCATACCGTCACCGATGCCCATCAGCAGATTCTGATAAATGAACTGGATCTGATTGACCGCTGTTACGCCGGACAGCGCGCTCTCCGCATATCGTCCCAGCATCAGATTGTCCGTCAGGTTGACGCTGAGCGCAATGACATTTTGCAGGACAATCGGCAGGCACAGCATGAGAAATGAACGGTAAAATTTTTTATCTTTGATTAACATGTTGTCTTGCTCCCCTGTGCACAAAAAATGCCGGCAGCTGCCGAAAGCAGCCACCGACATGGTATTTCTGTGCAGCAAATAATTGTTACAGCTTCTTGCCGGTCAGCAGCTCGTATGCCTGGAGATACTTGGCAATCGTCTTATCGACAATTTCCTGCGGCAGCTCCCAGTCATGCTCATTGGACTTGAGCCAGTCACGCGCAAACTGCTTGTCAAAAGACGGCTGGCCATGGCCCGGCTCATAGCCATCTGCCGGCCAGAAGCGGGAGCTGTCCGGGGTCAGCATTTCGTCGCCGATCACGATATTGCCCTCTTCGTCCAGACCGAACTCGAACTTCGTATCTGCAATAATAATACCGCGGCTGAGTGCATAATCAGCGCACTTCTTGTACAGTGCAATGGTATAATCGCGGAGCTTGGAAGCATATTCCTCGCCCTTGCCCGGGAAGCGCTTTTCCAGATAAGCAATGCTCTGCTCATAGGAAATATTTTCGTCATGGTCGCCGATTTCCGCCTTGGTGGACGGGGTATAGATCGGCTCCGGCAGCTTGTCGGACTCCTTCAGGCCCTCCGGCAGCTTGATGCCACAGACCGTGCCATCCTTCTGATAGCTCGCCCAACCGCTGCCCGTGATATAGCCGCGGACGATGCACTCGACCGGCAACATCTCCAGCTTACGGCACATCATGCTGTTGCCGTCAAACTTCGGCTGCTGGAAAAATTCCGGCATATCCTTTACATCGACGGAAATCATATGATTGGGGAGAATATCCTGCGTCATGTCAAACCAGAACTTGGACATCTGGGTCAGGACAGTGCCCTTCTTGGTGACCTGATTTTTCAGAATGACATCAAAGCAGCTGATGCGGTCAGTTGCAACCATAATCAGGCTGTCACCGTTGTCATAGATCTCACGAACCTTGCCTTCCTTAATCGGCTTCATTTCTTTCGTACTCATGTTCGATTACCTCACTGTACAGATTGCGGAATTTTCGTAAAAAAATACTACTTATTAGCTAATCAGATTTCGAGATAAAAATCAATGGTATTTTTCACTATTTTTTGTCAAAAAAGCACCATATTATTTTCAATACAGGCGGGACGGTCATACCTGCACATGAAAAACAGCCTCCCACCGCCATTGCTGCAACGCAGCTGCGAGTCGAGGCTGATTCTGCTGTCTGACCACAGCGGTCAAACAAAGCGGTTCTGCTGGGAATCGTAGGTATAATTGACGGCGTCCAGCTTGCGCACGAGCGTTTCCCGGTCGATATTCAGATCACTGCAAAGCATGTCCAGCGACGAATACGAGTCGCGCAACTTAGTGTTGACATAGCTCAGCAGCATAATCGGATCCTGTGGCAGCATAAAAAAACCTCCTGTGTTTCTCATCTGTATTTCCTGTCTGTTTTCCCTGTTATTTTACATCAGAACACGCTCGGATGCAACCACATGCAAAAAGAGGGGCTGCTTGTGCAGCCCCTCCTTTTGTATTCTTTCAGGCATCTTGATTTGCCACAACTCAGCGGTTGCGATTGCGATTGTAGTTAATCAGGCAGCCTGCCTTGACAATCTTCTTTTCATCCGGCGTCATATCCGCGATGTAAAGGGAAATCTCCTTTACCTGCTCGCCGAGAACGTACGCCTTGATGTCCTGCATATCGCCGTCAAGTGCGACCTTGACATTCGGGATATAGATGTAATCGCCGATCTCAAACTCCGGCTCGCCCTTCATCTGGAACAGTAGATCATGCTGCCGATTTCGGTATCGGCCGGAACCATGTCCGGATCGATGGTCTTGATCTGTGCATAAACCTTCTCCAGCTCCGGCTCAAGGTCAACCGGATTCTTGCCTGCGGCACGCGCCTTTTCCAGCTTGTCGACCTCCTTGGAGCGTCCGACATACTTCGGATCGCGGCGGGACAGCGTAAACTCTGCCAGACCCAGCGGGTTGGAGCGGTAGGATGAGGTCTCACCGGACGGAATCAGCTCATCAGTCGTAGTGACGTCGTCCATGATCTTGGTACATACCTTGAGCAGGATGTTGTCGGTCAGTGCGCTCATCTGCGGCCAGTCCTTGATATTCGGGCCGTAAACCAGCTCTGCACCCTCAACCGGTGCATTGTAGCCCTGATAGACGCGGGAACGATAGGACGAATCGTCGAACTCGTATTCCGGTACAACATAATCGTCGACCACTGCGGTTGCCGGAGTCAGAATGCCGCCGTTTGCCGCCGTTGCCGCGATGGAACGCGCGTCCATCAGTGCGACAGAGGACATCTGACCGCTGCCCGGCTTCGAGCCCTCGCGGTTCGGGAAGTTTCTCGTCGTATGGCGGATGCTCAGGCCGTTGTTTGCCGGTGTGTCGCCTGCACCGAAGCACGGGCCGCAGAATGCGGTCTTGAGAACAGCACCTGCTGCCATCAGCTCGGAAACTGCGCCCTTCTTGACGAGATCCATGTAAACCGGCATGGAAGACGGATAGACGGACAGTGTGAACTCGTCCGCGCCGCACTGTGCGCCGCGCAGGATGTGTGCTGCTTCCATGACATTGGTGTAGCCGCCGCCTGCGCAGCCGGCAATGATGCCCTGCTGTACCTGTAGCTTGCCATTTACAATCTTATCGATCAGCGTAAACTTGATATCGGAATTGCCACCGATCAGGCGCTCCGCATCCTTCTCTACTGCACGCAGGATATCGCCGAGGTTTGCGTTCAGCTCGTCGATCTCATAGGTGTTGCTCGGATGGAACGGCAGTGCGATCATCGGCTTGACGGTGCTCAGGTCAACATAAACCATGCCATCATAGTATGCAACATCCGCCGGATTGAGCTTCTTATAGTCATCGCCGCGGCCATGCATCGTCAGATATGCCTTGGTGTCGTCATCCGTGCACCAGATCGAAGACAGGCAGGTGGTCTCCGTCGTCATAACATCGACGCCGTTGCGGAAATCGGTGGTCATCGAAGCGATGCCCGGGCCGACAAATTCCATGACCTTGTTCTTGACATAGCCGCACTTGAAGACTGCGCCGATGATTGCCAGTGCGATATCCTGCGGGCCGACACCCGGCTGCGGCTTGCCGTCCAGATAAATGCCGACAACGCCCGGATAGCTGACATCATAGGTATCACACAGCAGCTGCTTGACCAGCTCGCCGCCGCCTTCGCCGATTGCCATGGTGCCCAGTGCGCCATAACGGGTGTGGCTGTCCGAGCCGAGAATCATCTTGCCGCAGCCTGCCATTTTTTCGCGCATGTACTGGTGGATAACTGCCAGATGCGGCGGAACATAAATGCCGCCATACTTCTTCGCAGCGGACAGGCCGAATACATGGTCGTCCTCGTTGATGGTACCGCCGACCGCACACAGCGAGTTGTGGCAGTTGGTCAGGACATACGGGATCGGGAATTTCTCCATGCCGGATGCTTTGGCTGTCTGGACAATGCCGACAAACGTGATGTCATGCGAAGTCATGGCGTCAAACTTAATTTTCAGCTTGTCCATGTTGCCGGAGGTGTTGTGCGCGGAGAGGATGGAATAGGCAATCGTGCCCTTCTTTGCTTCCTCCTTGTCTGCCGCCTGTCCGGTCAGTGCCTGTACCTTCGCTGCATCCTGCTCTGCGACAATTTCCTTGCCGCCGACCAGATATACGCCGCCGTCATATAATTTGACCATTTGATTTGCTCCCTTCTTTATTCGTCATCGATTGGAAATCGTTATCGAATACTCTGGTTTTGCGGACAACGTCCCGGCCTGCGCAGATGTCCACACAAAGCCGTTCTGCTGTTCTTTAGAAATATTATATGATATCTTTTTCAATTCTTCAATCAAAAAGCGCGGAATTCCTTCTATTTCTTTGCAAAAATCGTGCTTTTTTCCGCTCCATTCTGCAACATCGGCGTGTTCGGCTTCCCCCGGAGCAGTAGCAGGGGTAATCTCCGTACATCTTGCAGGTACTTCTTTTGTCTCTTCCGCCATCCATCCTCCGTTGCCGGTCAGATCATCCTTAACACAACAAAAACGGGAATCTGCATGTATTTTCCGCATGAATCATGTATAATGTCCAAAAGCGCAGCAGATTCTGTAATCTGAGGAAATATCGAACTTTTTCCAGGCGCTATCTAAAAACCAAGAAAATGACGAATATTTCGCAAAGGCGAGGTCGATTCTCGACAAAAGCTCGCAGGAATCCGTTCGGATTTCAAGTGTTTTTAACGATGAAGCGATCCGCACTTGTAGAAAGAGTCAAACGTTTCGACTTTTCTGATACGCCCTAGCTGTCTTGATATTCCAATATTCCCAAACAAGGAGGATGCTCTATGATATTCCATCATGAAACGGGTGAGACCGTCATGCAGGAGCTTGCTTCCAGCCTGTCCGACGGTCTGAGCAGCAGCCAGGCTGTGCAGCGCAAACAGCAGTATGGATCAAACAGGCTGCGTGAAAAGAAGAAAAAAAGCAATCTGCGCCGGTTTATCGATCAATTCAAGGATGTTATGATCCTGATTCTGATTGCAGCTGCCGCAGTTTCCTTTGTCATCGCCTGTATCGAAGGCGATCCGGAAGGCTTCTTTGAGCCAGTGCTCATCCTGCTCATTGTCGTACTCAACGCAATGATGGGTGTCCTGCAGGAGAGCAAGGCAGAAAAAGCGCTCGACGCGCTCAAAAATCTCTCCGCACCGCATGCCCGTGTCCTGCGCGACGGAAAAGAAACCGTTATTGACGCGAGTGAGCTTGTCCCAGGCGACATTATCCGCTTGGAAGCAGGCGATTTTATCCCCGCAGATGCGCGGCTTATCCAGAGTGCCAGTCTGAAAAGTGAAGAATCCGCCCTCACCGGTGAATCCGTCCCCGCAGAAAAGGACGCACAAGCGGTCATTGCAGAGGACGCCCCGCTGGGCGACCGCACCAACATGGTCTTTTCCGGTTGCAGCATCACCTACGGCACCGCAACAGCTGTCGTCACCGCTACCGGTATGAACACCGAGATGGGTAACATTGCCAACCTCCTCGAAGCCGAGGAGGAAAGCATGACGCCGCTCCAGAAAAAGCTGGCGCAGCTCGGCAAATATCTGGGCATTCTCGCACTCGCTGCCTGTGCAATTATCTTTGTTGTCGGCATTCTGAACGGTATCCCGTCGATGGAAATCTTCATGACCGCCGTTTCCCTCGCTGTTTCCGCAATTCCAGAGGGTCTTCCGGCCATTGTCACCATCGTTCTGTCCATCGGCGTGCAGCGCATGGTCAGCAAAAACGCAATTATCCGCCGCCTCCCCGCTGTCGAGACACTGGGAAGTGCGTCTATAATTTGCTCGGATAAAACCGGCACGCTGACCCAAAACCGCATGACGCTCACCAAGGCATGGCTCGACGGTATGGACAGCCCGGAGGACATCTCCACAGACAATTCCAAAGAAATCAAACAGCTGCTGCGATATGGTGCGCTCTGCTGTGATGGCTCCGTTGTATTTGAAAACGGCCAAGAACAGCACGTCGGCGACCCGACTGAAACCGCTATTATTCTTGCCGCCCACAAAAACGGCATGCCGAAGAACGAGCTCAACCGGGCATGCCCCCGTTTGGCAGAAATCCCATTCGATTCCGACCGCAAACTCATGAGCACGATAAATAAAATCGATGGCAGGTATGTTGTCATCGTCAAGGGTGCGTTTGATGTGATGGCGTCGCGCTGTATCAGCGGCAATCTGGAAGCCGCACAGCGTATCACCGAACAGCTGAGCGCCTCCGCCCTGCGCGTGCTGGCAGTCGCATACAAAGAAATCGACTGTGTCCCCGCCGTGCCGATTCCGGAAGAGCTGGAAAGCAGGCTGATCTTCCTGGGTCTGGTCGGCATGATCGATCCGCCGCGCCCGGAAGCACAGAAAGCCGTCGGCGTCTGCCGCAAAGCCGGCATTAAGCCAGTGATGATTACCGGCGACCATGTTGTAACTGCCACAGCTATCGCGCGCGAACTGGGTATTTTTCAAGACGGCGACCGCGCTGTTACCGGAACTGAGCTCGATGCGATGAGTGAAACGGAACTGGACGCACAGGTGGAACACATCTCCGTCTATGCGCGCGTTTCACCGGAAAATAAAATCCGCATCGTCAAGGCATGGCAACGCAAAGACCAGATCGTGTCCATGACCGGCGACGGCGTCAACGACGCACCCGCACTCAAGGCCGCTGATATCGGCTGCGCGATGGGCATCACCGGCACGGATGTCGCCAAGGGCGCCGCTGATATCACACTGACAGATGACAACTTTGCCACCATTGTCGACGCAGTGCGCGAAGGACGCGGCATTTATGCAAACATCAAAAAGGTCGTCGGCTTCCTGCTCGGAACCAACATCGGCGAGGTCATTGCTGTCTTTGCCGCCATGCTGCTGTGGCACAGATCACCGCTGTTGTCCATGCAGCTGCTGTGGACCAACCTCGTCACCGACAGTCTGCCCGCTATTGCGCTCGGCATGGAGGCAGTTGAATCGGATGTCATGGATCAGAAACCGCGCCCGAAAAATGAGAGCTTATTTGCCCACGGCTTTGGCGTGCGCATCGTACTTCAAGGCGTTCTGTTCGGTGCGTTGTGTCTGCTTGCCTTCCACATCGGACAGACCGTCACCGGCGAGCTGGCTGGCGGACAGACACTGGCATTCCTCGTCCTTTCGCTGTCCCAGGTCATTCAGGCATTTAACATGCGCTCTGAGCACTCGCTGTTCCGCATCGGCGTGTTCCGCAATCGAAGACTGAATCAGGCAGCACTGGTATCCATTGTGCTGGTCGCTCTGGTGCTGTTTACGCCGCTGTCCATCCCGTTCGGACTGGTTCGCCTGCCGGTAAGCCTGTATCTCATCGGGCTGGTGCTGATTTTCGTCCCCGTGGCAGTCATGGAGTTTTCCAAGGCATGTGGTCTGATTCGGCACAGTCACTAAGCCTGTCTGGCTTTTGCCCGGTACCGCGTCATCTGCGCGGACGCCGGGCTTTTTTCTGCGGCACACCCATGTTGACAATTCCTCCGGTTGCGCGGTAAAATGGCAATACATTTTCGATTACCCAGAACAGGAGTTATGCTATGATTGAAAAAGAAGTTTCCGAACTGCGCCGTCAGCTTCGCCCGGATCGCAGTGGAATTTCAAAGGTATATGGCTGCTATGTCAATGAAAACCGCACGATTGTCTCCACCTTTGAGCAGTCTCTCGGGCTGACGACACAAGAGGAATCCGAGGCATATCTCGGGCTGCTGAAAAAAAGTCTTTCGGGCACGCTCGGCAAAAATCTGCTCGATATCCCGTTCAGCAACGAACAGGTGATGCATGGCGAAGCGCACGCGCTGCTGATGAAGCTGCGCGACAGCCGTCTGGAGGACGCCGATGCGCGCAATACCTTCTATCAGAAGGTCATCTCCTGCGTATCGCTTGGGGAAAATTACCTCATCCTGATGGCGCACAACGCCTATGATGTGCCATATCGTGGAAAGGATGACCTCGAGCTGTCCGACGGTTCCGAGGATGTATTCTCCCATATTATTTGCAGCATTTGCCCGGTGAAAAAATCCAAACCGGGGCTGGGCTATGATTATCAGCAGCAGTCGTTCTGCACCATTGCCGGAAACTGGCTGGTTTCCCCGCCGCAGCTCGGCTTCCTGTTCCCCGCCTTCGACGACCGCACGACCAACCTGTATAATTCACTGTGCTATACCCGCAGCGATGACGATGCGCATGAGGAATTTATCAGCACAATTTTCCAGGCAGAAGCGCCCAAACCCGCCATGGAGCAGCGGCGCAGCTTTGAGACAGTGCTGTCCGCTTCTCTGGAAGAAGAGTGCAGCATGGAGGTCGTGCAGGCGGTGCACGAGCAGCTCAGTGATCTGATCCAGATGCACAAGGAAAGCAAAGTGCCCGAACCGCTGATGATTAACCGCGAAACAGTCGAAGAGGTATTGGAGGACTGCGGCGTTTCCGAACAACATCTCGATGCCTTTCAAGAGCAGTTCGATGCCGCTTTTGGCGCAGGACAGACAGTCAGCCCGAAAAACATCATCGACAACCGGCGCTTCGATATCAAAACAACCGGTGTGACCATTCAGGTCAAGCCGGAAGCGCGCGACCTGATTCAGACAAAAACCATCGACGGCATCAAGTACATCCTGATCCGCGCCGAGGACAATGTGGAAGTCAGCGGCGTAACCATCCAGTTTGAGCCGGAGCTTGCCACGGCGCAAGCAGGAGAATAAATTCCCTGTTATGCAGCAATGCACACCCCCGAACGAGGGTGTGCATTTTTATGTGTTGTTATCTGTCGTCCGATGCTGTCTGCTCCCGTTTTTCTCCGGCAATGCGTTCCATGGCGTTTAAAATGCTCTCATAGCCGGTGCAGCGGCACAAATGGCCGGAAATCAGCTTTTTCAGTTGCTCCCTGCTGTATGTCTTACCGGTTCCGACGATTTCTACTGCGGTCAGGATCAGTCCGGGCGTACAGAAGCCGCACTGCACGGCAGCTTCATCAATGAAGGCCTGCTGGATGGGCGACAGCTCACCGTTCGGCCCCTTCAGCCCCTCTACAGTCAGCACATGTTTGCCATCTGCCCACATGGTCAGATACAGGCAGCTGTCTACTGCCTCGCCGTCGACCAGCACCGTACATGCCCCACATTCGCCGACCTCACAGCCTTTTTTGACCGAGGTCAGATGCAAGCGATTCCGCAATGTATCCAGCAGAGACTCACGCACATCAACAGCAAGCTCCTGTTCCTTCCCGTTGACCGTCATATGTACAATGTTAAGCATATGGGATCCCTCCTGCCTTCTGTACTGCTGCGTGCAGCGCGCGTTTGGCGAGTTCCTCTACCAGCTGCAAACGAAATTCCTTCGATGCGCGCCACGACGAGCGCGGATTGACCTCAGTCAGCGCGGTTTTGGCAAATGCTGCGGCTGCTTGGCTGTCCGCAACCGCACAGCCGCGCAGCACATCCTCCGCAGCCCGGCAGCGCACCGGCGTCGGTGCGGCCACGCCATAAGCCAGCCGCACATCTTCAAAGCGCGTTTTATCCTGTGACAGCTTGACGCGCACGGCACAGCCGAGCGTCGCAATTTCCATCGCCCGGCGCTTGCCGTACTTGATATACTCGCCCGACCATCCCTCAAAATTTTCCCGCCGGATGAGAAAATGCGTGCAAACCTCCGTCCGCTCGCGCACGGTCTTGCCCGGTCCAGTGTAAAACTCGCACACCGGGACAACACGCTGCCCGTTCGGGCCGCTCAGTACGACCTCTGCTTCCAGTGTGCACATGGTAGACGCAGAATCCGCCGATGTCGCACCGTTGCAGATGTTGCCGCCGATGGTGGCGACATTGCGAATCTGTGGGCCGCCGACCTGATCGACTGCTTCGCCCAGCATCGGCACATATCGTTGAATCAACGGATCTGCGGTGATGTGAGAAAATGCAGTGCCCGCACCAATCCAAAGGTCGCCGTCTTCCGTCAGGCGCACGCCCTTCCATTCGTTCAGATTGTGGATGGAAACGAGTGCTTTCCCGGTGTCGCGTCCATTTCGCACGCGGATGAGCACATCTGTGCCGCCGCTGATAATCTCCGCATCCGGCTCGCGCACCAGCGCATCGACCGCATCCGAAACACTCGAAGCCTCGTAAAACGATTTGATGTCATACATGGTATGCTCCCTCCGATCTCAGAGACTTAAATCAACCCATGCTGCCGGAACGCCGCAATCAGCCGCTGTGCAGTCATGGGCGCCGTGTCCATTGCCACACCGGTCGCGTTCAGAATCGCGTTGCGGATGGCGGGTGCCACCGGGATGGCAGGCGGCTCGCCGAGTGATTTGTTTCCATACGGCCCGGTGGGGTCATCCAGTTCAATAAATTCCACATGCAGATCAGGTGTATCCATCGCAGTCGGAATTTTATAATCCAGCAGGTTGTCATTCCGTACGCGACCGGTCTTTTCATCTATCAGCAACTCTTCAGAAAGACCGTAGCCAAGACCCATGCTCATGCCGCCCTGTACCTGCCCGCGCGCGGTCTGCGGATTGATGATCGTACCCGAATCATGCACATTGATGATATCCTTCACGGTGACAAGTCCGAGCGGGAGGTCAATCTCAATTTCCACGAAGCAGCAGCCGGACGCAAACGAATTGTCCTTGCACTGGTTGGTGACCTCCGCAGTCAGGTGCCGCGAATCATCGAGCGAATAAAACGCCGTCGTAGCGACCTCAGCGACGTCGAACAGCACCGGTTCGCCGCCGGAAACGACAATTTTGTTGTCCACGATGTCCAGCATATCCGCAGAGACCGGCTCGCCGTCACGCAGGCCAATCGACTGCTGTAATTTTTGGACAGCCTGTTTCACCTGACCGGCATAAATGGTCTGCTCCATCTGGATTCCGTCCTGATTGAGCATGCGCACCGCATACGCCAGAATTTTGGCGCGCAGCTCTTCGGCGCACTTTTTACACGCCATGCCGGAGACATAGGTCTGTCGAGAGGCATATGCACCGGTATCAAACGGCGTGATATCCGTATCCTGTGTTGAAACGGCATAGATACGGTCGGGTGTGATGCCGGTTGTTTCTGCCGCCATCTGGGTGAACACGGTATCCGCACCCTGCCCGATTTCCGTCGCTCCCATGCACAACTGTATCGAACCGTCCTGGTTGAGCACCATGCGGACGGATGCGGTCTCGAGTGAAATCGGATGCACGCCTGTCTTATAGCAAAAAATCGCCATGCCCACGCCGCGGCGCACAGAGCCGGTCTGATGACGGTAATTTTCCCACTTTTCATCCCAGCCAATGTGTTTTCGTCCCGCTTCGATGCATTTCTTCAGACCATAGGAATGGAATGTGATGCCGTTCGCGGGATCGACAAAGCCAGCCTGCATGCAGTTGTCCAGTCGAAACTGGCAGGGGTCTGCGCCGATGGCATATGCCAGATCATCCGTCAGACATTCCGCCATCCAGATGGACTGCGGAATGCCATAGCCACGCATGGCGCCCGCCGTCGGGGACGAGGTATACACCGTCCAGCAGTCGATTTCCGCGCCCATCTCGTCACGGTACAAATCCTTAAAGACATTGCCGCAGTTGGCACAGATGGCATGCCCGTGCGACGCATACGCACCGTTGTTGGCATACGCCTCCAACTGGCGCGCCAAAATGCGCCCGTCCCTGGTGACGATGCCGCGGCAATGCCCGTCAATGGCATGGCGGGTGCGCGTGCTGACAATGGTCTCCTCACGGCTGATTTCCAGCCTGACTGCCCTGCCGCCGACTGAAAGCGACAGATAGGCATTGAGTGGCTCATACAGGGTATCCTGCTTATTGCCGAAGCCGCCGCCGATATACGGTTTAATGATGCGCACCTGTCCCACCGGGACGCCGAGCGCCTGCGCCGTACACCGGCGCACAATATGCGGAATTTGTGTGGAAGTCACAACGGTAATTTTGCCGTTGGTTTCCACATATGCCCATGAAGTCGGAAGTTCAAGGTGACAATGTGAAACACGCGGGGTATGATAAACCCGGTCGACAACTGCGATGTTGTCCGCCCCGTACTGTTCCTCCGCCTGTTTTCTGCCTTCTTCAAAAGTAAAATCCGACGGTCCCATTGTCATATGGGAATGTACGATGACGTTGTCCTTTCTCAGCTCAGGGTGCAGTGGGGTTGCGCCCTCGCGCATCGCCGCCTCCGTCGTGACAATCGGCTGGTATTCCTCGTATTGTACTTTTACCAGCCGCGCCGCTTTTTCCGCAGCCAGCTCAGTCTCCGCCACAACCGCCGCAATATCATCGCCGTAATAGCGCACGCGCTGATTGAGCAGTTTTCGGTCACGGATATCCTGATGGCGTGTTTCCACGCTCCACGGATGTCCGGCGGTCGGGAACGGATGATCCGGCACATCAAAGCAGGTCACAATTTTGACGACACCGGGTACAGCCAACGCTTTCTCCAGATCAAAACCCGTAACTACACCATTTGCAATGGTGGAGTGCACCACCTTCCCGTGCAGAATACCGGCGGGTTCCAGATCGGCGGTATATTTCGCCTCGCCCGTCACTTTGCCGCGGATATCCACGCGCGGCAGCGCTTTTCCTACGACATGCATACGTTCCCCTCCCTGTTCTGTTATTGTATTCCGCCGACTGTCCTGCCATGCGGATTGTCTATCCGCCGATGCACGACATACACGCAGTTTCAATCCCGCGCTGCTCAAAGCAATGCGCCTGCGGCTTTTCCTTCAATGCTTCCTGCACAGTGGAAATCAATTCTGCTGTGCGCCCGCCGCGCACCAGCGCCCGCAGGTCGACCATTCGGTCGGATTGCAGGCACAGCCGGAGCTTCCCGTCCGCCGTCAGGCGGATGCGGTTGCAGTCCGCGCAGAATTTGTGACTCACTGCGCTGATAAACCCGACTTTGCCCAAAAAGCCTGCAAACTGTACATAGGTGCTCGGGCCGAACCCCATCGGCTTTTCGCACGGCTGCGCCGCGCCGTAAACAGCCTCGAGTGCGGCGAGCACATCGTCCTGCGCACAGCTCTGTGTATCCTCCTCTGCCAGCGGCATGCGCTCAATGAAGCGCACATGCACCGGACAGCGCTTGGCCAGACCCGCAACGGCTACAGCGGTTTGTTCCCACTGTACGCCGCCCAGCACACAATTCAGCTTTACCGTGACCTGCGGATATTTCTGCATCTGCTCCAGCCCGGCGAGCACGCGGCTGACATCGCCACAACGCGTAATACTCCGGTAAACGGCGGCATCCAGTGTGTCCAGACTGATGTTCACGCCATCCAATCCTGCCGCAACCAGCTGCTGTGCCTGCTCCTCCAGCAAAATCCCGTTGGTGGTCAGCGTAACGGTCTGAAGCCCCGGAACACGCCGGAGCTTTTTCACCAGCCGCCAGCACTGCCGCCGCACCAGCGGCTCGCCGCCCGTGATGCGCACATGCTTCAGCCCGATTTGTGCCATCGCGCGGCAAATAGTCTCAATTTCCTCATAGGTCAGGATATCACCGTGCGCCAGGCACGGAATGCCCTCCTCCGGCATGCAATAGGTACAGCGGAGATTACAGCGGTCGGTAATCGAAATCCGCAGATAATCAATGGTTCTTCCGTAACCGTCTTTCACCGAAATCTGCCGCTCCCTTCCATGCATGTTGCCGTATATTTGTTGATTCTATCATACCATATCGCCGCCAGAAACACCAGACCAACTCCGCCGCAGACCTGCAAAATGAGCCGGAACGGATTATTTTGCCCGTTCCGGCCCTCTGTGTACCTTTGTATTCACTGCATGCGCATCTGCCGCGCAATCCATGCCATCATAACATCCACAACATAGTCCTGCTGTGCCTGTGTCAGCGGCACGCCTGCCGGAATATGATGCCATTTAGACAGGCATCCACGGCAGCAGGTCGCCGTTGCATGCTGTGCAACAAAAGCCGGATGGCCGCGCATTGGCGTCTGCTTCCCGTCGTTCGGGATGACAGCAGGCGCAAGGCGCTGGCGGACAAAATCTTCCGCATGGCGGCGGATGGTATCCATGCCCTTGTCATGCACATACTGTTTTTCCTTTTCGTTCAGATAAAACCGGCTGCGGAATTTTGACCGCGACAGCCGGTAAAACAGATCTCCGAACCGGTCTTTCTCATACATCATCTGCTTACCCAAACCTTCTATCAGATCAGAATGCCGTTGCAGTGGTCGACCTCGTGCTGGATGATCTGTGCCGTCCAGCCGCTGAACGCCTGCCGGTGCGGCTTCAACTGCTGATCCTGATATTCCACTTCAATGCTCTGATAGCGCGTCGTGCGGCGCACGCCGGGCAGCGACAGACAGCCCTCCTCTGCCTCATACGACTCGGATTTTTTGACGATTTCAGGGTTGACCATCAGCAGCTGGATCGGCCCGATGCAGACCGCAATGATGCGCTTCTTCACGCCGATCATATTCGCCGCCATGCCGACGCACTCTTCTCTGTGCGCCTGTAATGTGTCCAGCAGGTCGCGCATGACCTGCGCGTCCGCCGCTGCTGCGGGCTCTGATTTCTGCTGAAGGAAAAAGATATCCTTCATAATTGGTTTTACCATACTTCTCTCACTCCAGTTTTTTCTGTCAATTTCAAACAATGCGCGCACCGAACGGCATCAGCGCCAGCTTTGCCAGCTTGAACTGCTGCAAGCCGAACGGAATGCCGATAATGGTCACACACAGCACAGCGCCGGATGCCAGATGCTCCAGTGCAAGCGGGAAGCCGGACACAATCAGCCAGATGATATTGACCAGCATTGACACCGTACCGCCGCCGTATTCGATTTGCTTGCCGAACGGGAAAAAACTCACTTGTGCAAACTTAAAGCACTGTCTGCCAATCGGAATCCCGACAATCGTAATGCTCCACAGCAGACCGGCAAGACACCAACTCAGACCGGAAACAAAAGTGTAAAATAAAATCGAATTTTGACGTTATCCCGCAATCACAGCGCGCAGTGCGCGCATAAACTTCCGGTCTTCCTCCTTTGTACGCCGCGCATTCCCGTGCAGGCGCCCGCCGGAGCGACGGACTTTTTTCGCCGTGTGCCGCGCCATCAACAGCGCATCCATGTTGTCCGCCGTGTATTCGAGTCCGTCCTGCCGCAGCACGCGCGCACCGCGCGCCAGACACATGGCGGCAAGCCCGTAGTCCTGTGTAACCACGATATCACCGCGCTGCACGCGGTTGACCAGCGCAAAATCCACGCTGTCCGCGCCCTTGGACACGATCAGGGTCTGCGCACCCGGCTTATCAAACACATGTGAGGTGTCACACAGGATCAGGCATTCCAGTCCCGCTTCACACGCCATGTGCACGGTCAAATCGACGACCGGACAGCCGTCTGCATCAATCAGAATTTTTGGCTTCACACAATTCCTCCCACTGCGCACGCGTGATACACGTGATATATTCGGTGCGGATATCGCCCATCAGCGGCCACGGCTGATCTTTGTTGACATGGTGCGGGCGGAAGCCGCATTTTTCCTGCACCCGGCGTGATTTTTCGTTGCCCGCAAAATAGCCGCACCAGATGGTGTGCAGACCAAGCGTCTCAAATCCATGCCGCATCAGCTCATGTGCCGCCTCAGGAATGAGTCCCTGTCCCCAGAATGGCACGCCAACCCAGTAGCCCAGCTCAGCTTCACCTTCACCAAGCGGCAGATTGCTCGCCGTGCCGAACATCAGACCGATGCTTCCAACCGGTCGATCTGCGCTGTCTCCGCGCAGCACAACCGCATAGGTCTCCTCCTCCGACAGCACCTCCTGGATAATCCGGCGGCTGTTTTGCACATCCGTATGTACTGGCCAGCCCGCGGCCGGCCCGATACGCGGGTCACGCGCATATTCATACAGTGCCGGCGCGTCCGATTCGCGCCACGGGCGCAGGACACACCGTTTTGTCTGCAATATCATGTCTCTTCACCTTCTTTTCCCCTATTTTAGCACAGCGGGCGGCTTCCGACAACGGAAGCCGCCCTGAGCCTGTCGAAGAACCCGGCTGCGCATTAAGCGAGAGCCAGATTTTGGCACATATAGGGAAAAAGCCGGAAAACTGGAATAGGGAAATGGATCTTCCACTTCCACATAGCCAGCTTTTTCAGATTCATGGCAGCAAATTTAAGCTTCACCCAGTTGGTAACTTGAGCCAAGCCTCGATATTGTGTATAGCGCATGCCATGCTTTTCTTTGGCATCTGCAAATACACGTTCAATCTTTTGTTGTCGGAGTTTATATAAGTCACGATATTCAGTCATATGACGTGCGTCTTCTGCCAACTCTACATAATCGGCCCATACGTGTCTGGTGACAGTCTTTTCAAACTTTGCACTCGATGTACACAGCTCTCTGGTCGGACAATGTTCGCAGACGTATGACCTGCTCTTATATTCACGATATCCATCTTTGTTCGTTGTTGCATAATGAAGTGTTTTATACTCCGGACAGATTACACAATCATAATACTCATCATAAACATATTTCCACCATTCATGACCGTCTTTCTTTATCATTGGACGTTTATATGCTGTAGATAATACTCTTCCACTCTCAAAAATACGTTTGCAAATCGAAGGAGTTTTGTAGGCGCTGTCTGCTACTATCGTTTTATGTTCTGGGTAATGTTCGCAAAGCTGGTCATATAACGGGTCAAACGCTACACTGTCATGTACATTTCCTGCTGTTACTTCTACGTCGAGAATAAAATTATGCTTGTCACAGGCTGTATGCGCTTCGTAGGCAAAACACTTCTTGTGTTCACCTTTATGGAATACGCCGGCATCCGGATCCGTTGTCGAAACTGTTATTTCTTTCTCCTTTGGCGGTGTTGAATCGTCATCATCATCGAATGGCTTTTTGTCGTGTTCTTCGCGATCTTTGTTAATTTCTTCCCGCAGCTCCTTTGCATATCGTTTTGCTTCAACTGGAACAGCTTTTCGTGCTTTTTTCTTCATGTTTGCACTTGCTTTGATATGTGTCCCATCTATAAAGATTGCACTCGTATCCAGAAAACCTTCACTCGCTGCTGCGTTTAATATCCAGCGAAATATATATTCTACAGTTGCTGTTGTAAAACGATGCTTAAAATTATAGCTTACTGTTGAAAAATGCGGCACCTGCTCATTCAATGGATAACCGATAAACCACCTGTATGCAACATTCATATTCACTTCTTCCAGCGTCCGCCGGAGCGATGGTATCCCATATATGTGCTGTATCATTACAATCTTAAACAATACTACCGGATCGATACTTGGCCTGCCGTTGTCCTTGCAGTACAAATCATCTACAAATTCATAAATTTGTTTGAAATCTACTGCTGCATCTATTTTCCTCAGTAGATGATCCTCGGGCACTAACATATCCAGACTTACAATCTCTACTGCCTCTCTGTTTTCCTTCCCTTTTACTATCATTTTATCACCTGTCTTTCTTATCTTTATTATAACAGAAAAAGCCGCCTTTCGGCGACTTTTTCGACAGGCTGCGGGCGGCTTCCGACAACGGAAGCCGCCCTGTTTCATCCCGGTTAAAGCTCCGGATATTCTGTCCGCTCCTGCATCTCGATTTTCTGCACATACTTCTGAAGCTCGTCAAAAGATGTGATCTCCGCGTCCTTCAACTGGCTGCGGATAAAATCCGGCAGCGCCTGATAATATTCATTCACGGTTCGGTCGCGGTCGAGCATTTCGGTCAGGTTCCTATAATCTGCCATTGCTTTTCTCACCTCGACGTTAGCATTTCCCTGTCAGGCGCAGATGATACCCAAAATTATTTCCGCTTTTTTCATAAAAGCGCATGAAAAATTCCCACAAACCGGCTGAACCGGCTGTGGGAATCGGAGCATTCAAATTGTTTCGAGCAGGCATACCGCATGTGCCGCAATTCCCTCGCCGGAGCCGGTAAAGCCCATGTGTTCCTCCGTCGTTGCCTTGACGCTGACGCACGAAAGATCCGCCTCCAGGCAGTCCGCGAGGTTCTGCCGCATCTGTACGATGTGCGGCGCCATCTTCGGTGCCTGTGCGACGACCGTCGCGTCCAGATTGCCCAGCTTCCAGCCGTGCTCCTTCAGCACGCTGTTGACACGGCGCAGCAGCAGCAGACTATCCGCGCCGAGGAATGCATCGTCATTGTCAGGGAACAGATGTCCGATATCCCCCAGCGCCGCCGCACCGAGCAGCGCATCCATGACGGCATGCGTCAACACATCCGCATCGCTGTGCCCGAGAAGCCCCTTTTCATATGGAATATTCACGCCGCCGATGATACAGGCACGCCCTTCCACAAGGCGATGTACGTCATACCCATGTCCAATTCTCATCGGCGCGACCGTCCTTTCAGAATAACCTCGCCGAGGATGACATCCTCCGGCGTTGTGATCTTAATGTTGTCATAACTGCCGCGCGTCATGCTGACCGGCTGACCGAGCTTTGTGACTGCGCCGCAGTCATCCGTCAGGCTTGTGCCGCTGTCAATCGCCTTCGTCAGCGCCGCACGGATGAGGTCAATGTCAAAACACTGCGGTGTCTGCACCGCCATGATGGTCTCGCGGTCGACATTTTCCATCATTTTTCCCTTCTGGACGCGCTGAATGCTGTCCTTGACGCCGACCGCCGGAGCCGCCGCCGAATCGCGCTTTGCCGCCTCCACAGTCTCCCGGATGATGTCTTCCGTAATCAGCGGGCGTGCGGCATCATGAATGGCGACATAGCCGATTTCCTTTCCGCAGGCAAGCACGCCGTTGAGCACCGAATGCTCACGCGACGGGCCACCCTCGACAATCTTCGCCACTTTGTCAATCTTCCAGTCCGCGCACAGCGAGGCATACGTCTTCTGATCCTGCCTGCGGCAGACCAAAATGATGCCGTCAATTACATCGCACGCATTGAAAACCCGGAGTGTCCGGCACAAAATCGGCTGTCCGCCCAGCTCCATTACCAGCTTATTTCCGCCGCCCATCCTGCGCGAGGAACCCGCGGCCGGAATAATGGCATATACCTTCTTGCCGCGTGTTTCCGGCTCATGCCTGTCCTGCGGTCTTTTCTTAAATAAATCCAGCATATTTTTCCTCTATCCGTTCTGTTATCTCAGCCGTTTCCACAGTTGTTCGAGTCTCTGTCTTACCTCGTCCCGGCTCAGCCCGGCGGCGAGCATCAGCTCAGAATGCAGGATCCGCTCCGCGCATTCCAGCATGCGTTTTTCACTTCCCGCCAGCGCACGCCTGCGGTTTCTCTGCCGCAGGCAGCACACGACCTGTGCAACCTTTCGGATATCGCCGGAACGCATGCGTTCCATATTGTTTCGATACCGCACGCCCCAATCCGATGGCTGCGGCGGCAAAACGCCAATTTCACCGCACAGAATACACTGTGCCTCCTGCGCACTGCAAACCGGGCGCAGCCCGACCTGTTTGCAGCAGGAAATCGGGACATACACCACCGCACCATCCAGCGCCAGATGCAGCACATAATATTTTTGCGCGCCGCTGCCGGTCTGCCGGACGGAAATCGATGTAATTGTGCCCGCGCCATGCAGCGGATGGAGCACATGATCCCCGACAGAAAAGGTCAATTCATCACCCCTGTTTCCACCGTTTTTCATCCGATGGATGTACAGTATGATTTCTATTGTATCATACCATAATTAGTCAGTTCATGCAACAAAGAGCGGTTCGCGCCGAGTAAAAACAACCCCGCTGCCAGCACGGTCGCATTGCGTCCGGTGTGCAGCAGCAGCGCCGCACCGCCCAAAATCAGCATACATGTGCCGGCAAGCGAGAGCTGTACCAGCGCACGCTGTCCTGTTTCTGCGGCGCGCGGCGGCAGCAAGGCAAGCAGGGCGGCCAAGGCACAGCCGCCGTCCAGCGGCAGAAGCGGCAGACAGTTGAACGCTGACAGAATCACATTGGCACCCGCTGCCGTGGGGAAACCCACGGCTGAGAGCAACAAAGCCGCCGTTATGCCTGCCGCCGGTCCTGCCAATGCAATCGCACAGTCGGACAGATCGCTGAGCGGCCTGCTCTGCCGGAGCACTGCACCACACGCGGACAACCTGACATATTCCACCTGTCCGCCGCACGCATAGATGGCGAACACATGTCCCAGCTCGTGCACCAACGCCGCACCTGCGAATACCGGAAGCACACCTTCGCTGTCCAGCAGGCAGAACACCGCCCAGAATACATAAAACGACGGCTCTGCACGCAGCTTTGCCGCCGTTACTCTCCCTGCGCCGCGAATACTGCCACCAGCTCCTCCGACCATCCGTCCTGTGAAACGGCACTGCCGAGCACCGCAGCTGCCTTCCCCGCATCGTTCTCCGGCAGGAAGGACAGCGCGCCGGACGCACGCAGCATCCGGGCTGTCAGAAGAATTCCCAGACAGACCACGGTGCACCACAGCGCACTCCGAATTGTCTCCCCCATTCGGTCGTCCCTCCTTCCCTGTTATCCTATGCAGCGCGGCGCAAAAAAAGACCGCCTGCACCGGAATGTTCTTCGATGCAGCGCGGTCCAGATCTCCTGTTATTTACTTTTCCTGCGAAACCTGTACCAGACGGACGCCGCCTGTGATACCGGCCTCATTGCCGAGCGTCGCACGCAGCACCGGTGTGTCGCGCAGCGGCGGGAATACCTTTTCGCGGTAGACCTTACGAATCGGCTCGAGCAGCAGTTCCCCCGCTGCCGCCATGCCGCCGCCAAACAGGAACGCTTCCGGGTTGAGCACACAGCCAATGCTTGCAATCGCCGTGCCGAGCGCATCCGTCGTGCGACGGATGCACGCCTGTGCCAGCGTATCGCCCGCTGCGCAGCAGTCACAGACATCCTTGGCAGTCAGATTTTCAATTCCGCGCATGGCAGATGGCGCATCGCTCTCCGCCAGACGCCGCTTTGCATCGCGCAGTACGCCTGTCGCGGAGCCAGCCAGCTCCAGACAGTTGTCCTTGCCGCAGTTGCATGCGCCCTCGCTGTGGTCAAATACCGGCATATGTCCGACCTCGCCTGCACCACCGACAACGCCGGTTACAATTCTGCCATCCAGAATGACGCCGCCGCCAACACCAGTGCCCAGCGTCAACAGGACAACGCTCTGGTATGCACTGCCTGCGCCCTTCCACTGCTCGCCGAGTGCTGCAATGTTTGCATCGTTTGCCACATAAACCGGCAAGTTCGTCAGCCCGCCGAGTACATCGGCGACATTGACCACACCCCAGCCGAGATTGACACAGCCGTTGACCGTGCCGTTGCGCAGGACAGGTCCCGGCACGCCCACGCCGATGCCTGCGACATCGGCCATGGAAATGCCGTGCCCGGCGCAGGTCTGCGCAATCGTATCCGCAACATCCGGCAGAATATATGCTCCGCTTTTTTCCGTACGGGTTGGGATTTCCCATTTTTCAACCCATCCGGCTTCTTCACTATACAGGCCCATTTTTACCGTTGTGCCGCCGATATCTGCGCCAATGTAATACTTTTTCATTGCAATCCCTCTCTTTTGAATCAAATGTATCCTGTTTCAAAAAGCCTCTTGTTCCTGTCCATTGTACCATAAATCCGTCCAAAGCAAAAGGTGTATCTCCGCCGCCGGGGGCGAAAATACACCTGTGTTTACAATTTGAATTGTTCAAGCGCAATGGCGCGATAGGCACAGAACGCACTGGGCAGCGCAATGTCGTGTTCCAGTTGCTCCGGCGTGACCCATGTAAACAGACCGCCGTCCTCCGTTCGTGCAGAAATACCGGTCATATGCCACTCCAGATGAGTGAACACATGCTTTGCACGCTTGAGCGGACGAATTTCCATCAGGCGCACACCGAGCTGTTTTTCCGCGTCTTCTCCCTCCAGAAAGTTTGGGAATTCCCACAGTCCCGCCAGAAGGCCACGATTGGGACGCTTGCGCAGCGCGATTCTGCCGTCCTTCCACAGCAGAACAACCGTGCGGTTTTCCACAGGACGCTGTTTTTTCGGCGCGCGAACCGGGAGCCTCTGCTCAACTCCCGCTGCATGTGCCAGACACAGTCCTGCCACTGGACAGTGATCGCACAGCGGTGCACCGTTCGGCAGGCACACCATCGCGCCCAGCTCCATCAGCGCCTGGTTGCAGTCGCCCGGACAGTCCGCCGGAATCACGGCTGTCAGCTCGCGTTCCGCCTGCCGCTTGACTGCCTGCGCCCGGATATCCCATTCGCGTGCAAACAGGCGAGACAGCACGCGCAGCACATTGCCATCCACAGCCGGGCACGTCTGCCCGCCCGCAATGGACGCCACTGCTCCCGCCGTATACGGGCCGATGCCCGGCAGGGCAAGAAGTTCGTCACGGGTGCATGGCATCTCACCGCCGTACTGTGTGCACACCACGCGTGCCGCCTTTTGCAGGTTGCGCGCACGGCTGTAATAGCCAAGGCCTTCCCACAGCTTCATCAGCTGTTCCTCCGGCACCTCTGCAAGCGCCTGCACCGTCGGCAGTGCGCGCATGAAGCGCTCATAATATGGCAGCACCGCCTGCACGCGCGTCTGCTGAAGCATAATCTCCGACACCCACACATGGTACGGTGTAGGCGTCCGGCGCCATGGCAAATCACGATGCCCGGCGCGATACCAGCGGCACAGCGCATCAACTGCCTCATTCAGACGTTCTTTTTCCGTCATTTGCCCTCTGCTGCCACGAGAATCATCACAGAACGCGGCTCAAGCCAGACAATTCCACTGTGCGATACGGGCATATCCTCAATGTTTTCAATACAATCGCTCTCCGGACCGTTAAACGTATTGACTGCGATCCTCCAATACATGCCGTCCGGCAGCTCCGGCAGCTGCACCTGATGCCCTTCCCAGTGAGAATTGAGGGCAATGTGCACAATATCATCCGCCGTGTCGTCTTCATTGCGCCCGGCAAAGGTCACGCCGATGACGCGTGTATCTTCCTGATAATTGGCATCCCACGGCTTTGCGGAGTGCAGGCTGGTCTCCGGGAAGCGACTCTCTGCCGGCTTGGTATGTCCGCGCAGAATCGGATGCTTTTTGCGGAAATGAATCATATAACGGAAGAAATCATGCAGTGACCGGTTTTTCTCCAGCAGATTCCAGTCCAACCAGGAAATTTCATTGTCCTGACAATATGCATTGTTGTTGCCAAACTGCGTATTGCCGAATTCATCCCCCGCGAGGAACATCGGCGTACCGCGGGAGCACATCAGCACCGCAGCCGCATTTTTTTGCAATCGGCGGCGCAGATCATTGACATCCTGGCGATCTGTTTCGCCCTCCACGCCGCAGTTCCAGCTGTTGTTGTTGGATTCACCGTCCGTGTTGTCCCAGCCGTTGGCATCGTTGTGCTTTTTGTTATAGGTATACAGATCATACAGCGTAAAGCCGTCGTGACAGGTAATAAAGTTGACGGATGCACACTCGCCGCGCTTGGTCGGCGGGTATAGATCCTGCGAACCCAGAATGCGGTAAGACGTGGCTTTTGCCATGCCGCTGTCACCCTTGAGGAAGCAGCGCAGATCATCGCGGTACTTGCCGTTCCATTCCGCCCAGCGGTCGCCGCGCGATGGGAACGAGCCAACCTGATACAGTCCACCTGCGTCCCATGCCTCCGCAATCAGCTTGATGCCCGCGAGCAGCGGATCAGCTGCGAGCGATTCGAGCAGCGGCGGGTTGTGCATCGGTGTGCCGTCCTCATTGCGCCCGAGAATGGATGCCAGGTCGAAGCGGAAACCATCGATGCGGTATTCAATGACCCAATAGCGCAGGCACTCGACAATCATCTGATGGACAACCGGATGGTTACAGTTGACCGTATTGCCGCAGCCGCTGAAATTATAGTATTTTCCGTCCGGTTCGAGCAGATAATAGACGGAATTGTCCACACCCTTAAACGAGAAAATCGAGCCGTCCTCATTGCCCTCGGCCGTGTGGTTGAACACGACGTCCAGAATGACTTCCATGCCGTTTTTATGCAGCGCACGGACCAGACGGCGCAGCTCGTCTCCCTCGTTGGTAAATTCATGCTCGGCAGAATACGCCGTATTGGGCGCAAAGAATGCCACTGGGTTATATCCCCAGTAATCGAGCAGCAGCTTACCGTCATGCACGCGCATATCGCGCATTTCATCGAACTCGAAAATCGGCATCAGCTCGACGGCGTTGACACCCAGATCCCTGAGATATGGGATTTTTTCCATCAGTCCGTCAAAGGTTCCCGGATGTGTGACATCAGACGATTCATGGCGCGTAAAACCGCGCACATGTGTTTCATAGATGACCAGATCCTGCATCTCAATGTGCGGGGAACGCACGCCATGCCAGTCGAAATTGGACGAAACAATGCGTCCGCGGTACTCAAAGCCGGTCTGCGGGCGCGTGCCCCAGGCAGACTGACCCGCAACCGCACGGGCATACGGATCGAGCAGGAGATTTTTCTTATCATACAGCAGGCCTTTTTTCGGGTCATACGGGCCACCAATCCGATATGCATACTCAAATTCATCGATCTGAAGCCCGAAGACAATCATAGAATAGACGCTGCCGACGCGGTATTCATCGGGAAACGGGAGCACCGCAAACGGCTCCGACTGGCGGCGCTTGAACAGAACCAGCTCGACGCTGGTTGCACCCTGCGACGTAATGGTAAAATTGATGCCGCCCGGCAATTCAAAGGCGCCATTTTGCAGACAGTATCCGGGACAGGTCTTAAAGCCGCCAATCTCCCGCATTGGGTGAAAGAAGCTCTTCCGGTTGCGCACGCGCAGCACGGATTCCATGTTTTGTAAAATCGTTTCCATATCATCCTGCCGCATGGAAGCAGGTATATCTCCCGGTACACTGCTGTAAGAATTCGGCCTTGTGTTCCGACTCTGTTCAGACAAGTGACTCACCTCGTTTTATTCTATAGCGAGCGGTAATCAAAACTCCGCCAGTGTAATAATCTTGCTTATTATTATCATCTTTTTTCACTGGATTGTCAATTGTTTTCAATTTCTGTTTCAAAGAAAAATCCGTTCCTTTCGCGCTATCCGTATGTTTTTCCACACCTTTTACTTTTTTGTCCGATATTATCATTGAAATCGTTTGTTTTTCTTGTTTTCTCAGTAAATTTTGTTATAATGATAGTATTTGTATTATGCTCCATTTTGCAGGAGGAGAAGAGAAAATATGTATACCATCCGTCAGTTTCTATGCCCTTCCAGTCTGGAAGAAGCCTACCAGGCGCTGACTGCGGCGCGCAACAACACGGTTCTGGGCGGCTGCATGTGGCTGCGGCTCGGCCGGCGCGCCATCGGCACCGCCATCGACCTTTCTGCGCTGGGTCTGGACCGCATTACCGATACAGGCGATACCATTGAAATCGGTGCCATGGTTTCCCTGCGCCAGCTCGAAACCAGCGAGCTGCTGCGCCAGCAATACGGAACGCTGTTCCGCGACGCGGTTTCCGGCATCGTCGGCACACAGTTCCGCAACACGGCGACCGTTGGCGGCAGCGTGTACGGGCGTTTCGGCTTTTCCGATGTGCTCACCGCGCTGCTCGCCCTGCCCGCACAGGTCAGGCTATACCATCGCGGCACGGTTTCCATCGAGGACTTCGCCGCTATGCCGTATGAAAAGGATATTCTGGAGTGCATCATCCTGCCCAAACAAGCGTATGCCGCATCCTATCAGCATATGCGCTTTCAGGCAACCGATTTTCCCGTGCTGACCTGTGCGGTTTCCTGTCGGGACGGCATACACCGCATTTCGGTTGGCGCGCGCCCGCAGAAGGCATGTCTCGCCTACCAGGGGCAGGCACCGGACGCACAGGCCATTACCGACAGCCTGAATTTTTCATCCAACATGCGGGCCAGTGCGGAGTACCGCCGCAAAATCTGTCCCGTTCTCATCCGCCGTGCGCTTGAGGAGGTACAGGCATGCAGATAACCATCGCCATCAACGGCAAAAAATATACCCGCCTCGTCGATCCGGACACCACACTATACACCTTTGTCCGTGACTGCGGCTGTTATTCCGTCAAGTGCGGCTGTGAAACCACCAACTGCGGCCTGTGTACGGTCTGGATGGATGGCACGCCCGTGCTGTCCTGCTCGGTGCTCGCGGCGCGTGCCGCAGGGCATGAAATCACCACGCTGGAGGGTGTACTGGAGGAATCCAAAAAATTTACCGATTTCCTCGCCGCAGAGGGCGCAGAGCAGTGCGGCTTCTGCTCCCCCGGCTTTATCATGAATGTGCTCGCAATGAAGCGCGAGCTGTCCAACCCGACAGAAGAGGAAATCCGGCAGTATCTGTCCGGCAACCTGTGCCGCTGCACCGGTTACATGGGGCAGATGCGCGCCATCCGCAAATATATGGAGGTGGAAGCGTGAAATACGTCAATACCGCAGTGAAGAAGCTGGATGCGGATGCGCTGGTACAGGGCAAGCCGGTGTATACCGACGACCTCGCGCCGAAGGACTGCCTGATTATCAAGCTGCTCCGCTCCCCGCATGCACACGCAAAAATTGTCGATATCGACACAAAAATTGCGGAAAAGGTGCCGGGTGTCGAGCTGATCCTCACCTGTAAAAACGCACCGCGCCACCGCTATACCTCCGCAGGGCAGACCTATCCCGAATGGTCGCCCTATGACCGCGTGCTGTGCGATGACACCATGCGCTATGTCGGCGATGTCGCAGCCATCGTCGCGGCGGATACCGAAAAACACGCCGAGCAGGCGTGCAAGCTCATCAAAGTCATATATCAGGTACTCGAACCGGTTCTGGACTTTGAAACGGCGAAGGACAACCCAATCCGTGTGCACGACGATGACAGCTTTGCCAAAGCGCCGTTCGGCTATGCCCCGGAACGCAACATTATTACCTCCGGCAGTGAAGATTTCGGTGACTTCGACGCGGAATTTGCCAAATGTGCTTACACGGTCGACTGTACCTATTACACCCCCGCACAGCAACAGTGCATGATGGAGACCTTCCGTTCCTACGCCTATATGGAATATTCCGGCCGCCTGACGCTGGTCTCTTCCACGCAGGTACCGTTCCATGCCCGCCGCCATGTGGCAACCATGCTCGGCATCCCATACACAAAGGTACGCATCATCAAGCCGCGCATTGGCGGCGGCTTCGGCGCAAAGCAGACCTCGGTCTCTGAATTTTATCCGGCTGCGGTCACTTGGCTGACCGGCAAGCCGTCCAAGCTGATCTTTACGCGGCAGGAGGCGTTTGCCTGCTCCAACAGCCGCCATCAGATGCGCGTGCGTGCGCGTGCAGGCTGTGACGCAGAGGGCAACATCACCGCAATTTCCATGGAATCACTGTCCAACACCGGCGCATACGGCGAACACGGCTCAACAGTCGTCGGCTTGGTCGGACACAAGACCATCCCGCTGTACAACAAGCTCAAGGGCGGACGGTTTACCTGGGATGTCGTATACACCAACATGGAGCCCGCCGCTGCCTTCCGCGGCTACGGCGCGACACAGGGCACGTTTGCACTGGAATCTACCATCAACCAGCTCGCAGAAAAGGCAGGCATTGACCCGGCAGAGCTGCGCCTGCGCAACATCGCAAAGGAAGGCGCAGAGGTCTTTATGACGCCGGAAATCAAATACCTGAACTCCACCGGCCTGCGCGGCTGCATCACCCGCGGCATGGAGCTGAGCGGCTGGAACGAAAAGCCACACCGCCAGGTCATGCCGGACGGAAAAATCCGCGGCATGGGCATGGCAATCTGCATGCAGGGCTCCGGCATTGCGAATGTCGACACCGCCTCTGTCGAGCTGCGGCTGGAGGATTTCGGTTTTTACACGCTGATGATCGGCGCAACTGACATGGGCACGGGCTGTGATACAATTTTTGCACAGATGGTCGCCGATGCGATGAACTGCCCGATGGAAAAAGTCATGGTGCACGGCGTCGATACCGATGTATCGCCGTATGACCCGGGCTCATATGCCTCTGCTTCCACCTATGTCACCGGCATGGCAGTTGTCAAGGCCTGCGAACACATGCAGGAGCTGATTCTGGATGAGGCGGCAGTGCGCATGGACTGCCCGCGTGAAGCGCTCACCTTTGACGGCGCAGCCGTCACCTCCGAGGACGGGAAATCGCTCGCGCTCGACGATCTCGCATCAGCACTTGTTGCAGGCCCGCAGACACATCAGTTGGTCGCAACCGCATCTCATGGCTCCCCGATCTCTCCACCGCCGTTTATGGCAGGCTTTGTTGAAACCGAGACTGACCCGGAAACCGGCAAAACCGATGTCATTAAAATGGTCGGTGTCGTCGACTGCGGCACGCCGATCAACCGCGCGCTCGCCCGCGTGCAGACCGAAGGCGGACTGTCTCAGGGCATCGGCTTCGCCCTGTTCGAAGACGTACAGTATCAGCAGAACGGCAAAATGATGACCGACAGCTTTATGAATTATAAAATCCCAACCCGTATGGATACGGGCGAAATTGTCGTGGACTTCTCCGAAAGCTACGAGCCGACCGGCCCGTACGGCGCAAAATCCATCGGTGAAGTCGTCATCAACACACCCGCTCCCGCGATTGCACAGGCTGTATGCCAGGCGACCGGCGTGCGTGTGACCACCCTGCCGATCAAACCGGAAAAAATCCTGATGGGACAGAAATAACCAATACAGAAAATGCGGACCGTCGTTATCATTCGACAGTCCGCATTTTTCATGCGCGCGAGGAAATCCCCGCCAGATCCTTGAGCACCTCTCCGGCTAAAATCAGCCCGGCAATGGACGGCACAAACGCCAGACTGCCCGGTGCCTGCTTTTTGCTGTTGCCCGGACGTCCCGCTACAGTAGCGTTTGCAATCTCACGTTTGAGCGCAGACGGCTCTTCTCTGGAATATACTGTTTTCAGATGGCGGATTCCGCGTTTTTTCAGTTCGCGCCGCATAACGCGCGCCAGCGGGTCAACGGATGTCTGATAAATATCCGCCACTTCAAAGCGCGTCGGATCGAGCTTGTTGCCTGCACCCATGGAGCAGATGATCGGCACGCCCGCCTGATTGGCCCGGCATACCAGCTCGATTTTGGCTGACACAGTGTCAACTGCGTCGATGATATAATCATATACGCTCAAATCAATGCGGTCTGCGGTCTCCGGCAGATAAAACAGATTGTGCACTGTGACCGCGCAGTCCGGATTGATATCCAGAATGTGCTCTCGCATGACCTCTGTCTTCTGCCGTCCGAGCGTCGCATGCGTCGCCACAAGCTGCCGGTTAATATTGGAAAGCGACACCGTGTCATCGTCAAACAGATCGAGTGCGCCGACGCCGCTGCGCGCCAGTGCATCCACAGCATGACCGCCCACACCGCCGATGCCGAACACAGCAACCCGTGCCCGTTCCAGCCGTTCCATCGCTTCCGTGCCAAATACTGCTTCAGTGCGCACAAATTCTTCCCGCATAGTTTGTCCTCCCGGTTTGATATCAATTGAATTGTATTTGTTCCAGTATAGTGCAGCAGGCTGCGGACTGTCAATGCACTGGTTGTTGCATTGTGCCGCATTTATTGTTATACTAGTACGGTAGGAAATGGCTGCCTCTCGCAGCCGTTTATATGTATAAGGAGATCACCGCCATGTCCCATTTTAACGACCATCTGGACGATATCGTCCGGCAGCTGCAAACCGGCTACCAGTCCAGTGACTTATTTTTTACCCGCGACGGTCTGGAACGGCCAAACCGCAACGCCATCATTCAGATTCTGAATGATTTCCGCCAGCTTCTGTTCCCCGGCTATTTCGGCGACGAGAAGCCGACGCGCACCTCTGCGCCTTATTTCGCAGGCCATATGTTGACCCGCATTTATGAAGAGCTGTGTCCACAGATTGAGCTGGCGCTCGCCTACCGAGAAGGCGGCCGCACAAAAAGCATCACGCTGCGCGCCGAGGAAGCTGCCTCCGAACTGCTCATGGAATTGCCGCGCATTCAAAAGCTGCTCCTCATCGATGTAGAAGCCGCACTCAACGGCGACCCTGCCGCAGGCAGCCGTGAGCAGGTCATCTTTTCCTATCCGGGCCTGAATGCGATCTTTGTCCATCGTATTGCACATGAACTGTATCTGCGCGATATTCCGTATATCCCACGCATCATGAGTGAATATGTCCACGGCCTGACCGGCATTGATATTAACTCCGGCGCGACCATCGGTGAATATTTCTTCATCGACCACGGCACCGGCGTCGTGATTGGCGAGACCACCACCATCGGCAACAATGTCAAAATCTATCAGGGCGTCACACTGGGTGCACTTTCCACCCGTGCCGGTCTCAAGCTGGCAGGCAAAAAGCGCCACCCGACCATTGAGGACGACGTCACGATTTATTCCAATGTTTCGATTCTGGGCGGCCAGACTGTCATCGGCAAGGGCTGTACCATCGGCGGCAATGCATTTATTACCTCCTCTATTCCGCCCTTCTCGCGCGTCAGTGTCAAAAATCCCGAGCTGACCGTAGATGACTTCGGAGAAAAGGCCTATGAAGCATCGGGAAACCAGCAGTAAACACAACAGCCGGGGCAATGCCCCGGCTGTTTCGCCGTCAGATGGAATCCGATTTATATGGAATAAAAATCGCCCATGTTCTCGCTGCGCTCGACCAAATCAGCCAGTGTCACATGGTCAACTACGCCGTTGATTGCATCATTGAGCTGCTTCCACAGCGTCAGGGTGACACAGTTTTCTGCCTTCGGACAGGTCTCCACGCCCTCCTCCACGCAGGCAACCGGCGCGAGTGAACCCTCCGTCAGGCGCAGGATGTCACCTACCGTGTATTCCTCCGGTGCTTTTGCCAGGCGGTAGCCGCCGGATGAACCGCGCACACTCTTGACAAAACCCGCCTTCGTCAGCATACCAATGATCTGCTCGAGATACTTCCCGCTGATGTTCTGACGCTTTGCGATTGTTTTCAGTGCTATATTTTCGCCGGTGTCATGCAGCGCCAGATCAAGCATCAGGCGAAGCGCATACCGGCCCTTTGTCGAAATTCTCATGCCATCTTCCTCCTTTTCCTATTATACAGTAGGAAAAATAGGCATGCAAGCTCTTTTTGTTCTTTTCTGTACGATGTTGACAGAAACCTTCCGATGCGTATGAAACTTCTGTACAAAAACTCGGCAAAGCCCATTTTTTTACTTGTATCTGTGTTAACAAAATGTTATGATATTATTCGACGTTTCACAAATAGGGAGGTTTCTGCCATGAAAAAGCTGGGCGCAATGCTCGCAACCTGTCTTCTGAGTCTTACTTTAACTGCCTGCGGTACAACGCCAGCCACGCCGGCAGGCTCCGCCGATACATCGGATACCGGTTCAGCTCCCGCTGAGCCTGTCATTCCTTCCGGTTCTGCTGTTCCGTCCCCCGGTTCCGCATCCGGATCGTCATCTGCACAGGAGGATCCCAATACACGTGTCTACCGCGACTGTTCTGTGACCATCCTCGGCTACAGCATCCGTGAAGACCGTGACGGCGAGCCGGCGCTGCGTGTAGAATGCCAATTCCGAAATGATTCCAAATCGTCTGCTTCGTTCAGCACAACCGTCATCCCCAATGCGTATCAGGGTGATCCACAGGAAGCGCTGGCCTATGCCACCCCGGCCGAGACTGACCCGGAATACTCTGCCCTGCTCACGCTGCTCGATCCCGGGGAATCTATCGTCTGCGCCGGTTATTTCAAGCTGTCTTCTACCGATCTTCCGGTTGAACTGGAAATTAAGGATCTTCGTGACAGCTCTGCGGATGCCCTGTGCCGCACACTGGACATCGCTGGCATGCCAATGGAAGATTATCCCGAAACAAATGTAAAGAGCAAATAATTCACATATCAGCAAAAAACGGAGTTCGCAACGCGCGAACTCCGCTTTTTATTTGTCTCCGGAATTCTCATCCCGTTTCCCGGAGCTGTCTTTTTTCTTTTTTTGGGGCACCCAATCGATTTTCACACGCGATTTCAGATCCTTTGCCCTGTCTCCGAGCTGCTGGAGCTGCTGCCGCAGCGGCACAGCAGTTTCATTGGAACGCTTTTCGCCCAAACGCTCTGCCTCCTCCGAAACGAGGTGTTCCCCTGCCGGAAGTCCCTTCAGCCTGCGCGTTTTTTCACGCCGGGAAACGCTGACTACCATACCGAGTGCCAGATACATCGTTGCAATCGACGAACCGCCATAGCTGAAAAACGGCAGCGTCAGACCCATAACCGGGCCGATGCCGAGGCACATGAAAATATTTTCATAGGTCTGGAACAGCATCATACTGCCCACACCGACGCATATGAGCGATGAAATTTGTCCGTGTGCATGATATGCAATGAAAAAAGTACGGAATATCAAAGCCATCAGTGCGATTACGATGACCATGCATCCGACCAGTCCCCATTCCTCTCCGGCAACGCCGAAAATAAAATCGGTCTGCTTCTCCGGCAACATGTTGTTTTGCGTCTGGTTGCCCTGGAGGAAACCGGTGCCGAACAGCTTGCCTGAACCGATGGCAATGCGGCTCTGCTCCTGCTGCCAATATGTATCCGGTGCAATCGTCGGATCAAACAGAACCAGAATACGGTTCTTCTGAATGCTGCTGAGTACCTGCCACAGGATCGGTACTGCCGCGCAGGCCAGAATCGCACCGCCGGCAAACCACTTTAAGCTGAGGCCTGCGGAGAACAGCATAAGCACAGCGATAAAGACATACGGCAACGACATACCGACATCATGCGACGGCAGGATGATTGCTGCCATGATCGCAAGCAGGTGCGCACCCAGCATCAGCAGGCTGCGCACACGATTGAGCCGATAACGCAGCAGGTTGATGTGCTTGGCAAACGTGAAAATAAACAACAGCTTGCCCAGCTCTGCCGGCTGAATGCCGATTCCACCGAAGCGCAGCCAGCTCTTATTGCCGCCGTCCTCATAGCCAAACAGAATCAGCGACAGCTGGAACAGAACATTCACGACGAGGACAATCCGCCACCAGCCCGCCAGCTTTTCCAGATCGACACAGGACACGATCACAAAGCCGATCAGACCGAGTACAATCGCCAGACCCTGGATGACCATATACCGCGTACTGCCGCCATCCAGGCTGTGGGTTGCGGAATAAATCAAAACCATGCCGAACGCCGAACAAAACAGCGCGATCAGCAGCAGAAAATAGTCCATCGTCCGAAAATACCGGCTCATTTTCTCTTTCAAATGTTGCATGAACTGATACCCTTTCCGGAAAACGGAAATCCGTTTCCGCGGCTGCGGAAGACCTGTACACAGACTGGGATTCAACCGCATCCGTTTCAGATTTAATACCTAATAATCATACCACCTTTGTCGCACGTGGTAAATAGTTTTTTGCTGCAAATCGCATTTTCCCGCACGCGGATTGCCGTCATCTCGCACAAATTTACAGTTTTGTACGGAATTCTCCGTAATTTGCAAAACTTAGGCTTCATTTTCCATATATTCATGGTATAATAGGAAATATATTTGGGCCTCCGGCAACGGATGCCATTCGCACACGAACACAAATCTCAGTTTGAAAAAGGAGTTTTTCTTATGCTTACTGATATCGAAATTGCACAGAATTGTTCCATGCAGCCGATCCGCGACGTTGCGGCAAAGGCGGGCCTTCTGGAGGACGAACTGGAGTACTATGGAAAGTACAAGGCTAAGATTTCCGACGATGCCTGGAAACGACTGAAGGACAAGCCGGACGGCAAGCTGATTCTGGTAACCGCCATCAACCCGACACCTGCGGGCGAAGGCAAAACGACCACGACTGTCGGTCTGGGACAGGCGTTGGACAAGATGGGCAAAAGCTCTATCATCGCGCTGCGCGAGCCGTCGCTCGGCCCGGTATTCGGCGTAAAGGGCGGCGCTGCCGGCGGCGGCTATGCACAGGTTGTCCCGATGGAGGATATCAATCTGCACTTTACCGGTGACATGCACGCCATCGGCGCGGCAAACAATCTGCTGTGCGCAATGATTGACAACCATTTGCAGCAGGGCAACGAGCTTCAGATCGACCCGCGCCGCATTGTCTTTACCCGTGTCGTCGACATGAACGACCGCGCACTGCGCAACATTGTCGTTGGTATGGGCGGTCCGATGAGCGGTGTACCGCGCGAGGATCACTATATGATTACTGTCGCCAGTGAGGTCATGGCAATCCTCTGTCTGGCTACCAGCCTGTCTGACCTGAAAAAGCGCTGCGGCGATATTCTGGTTGCATACCGTTATGACGGCTCTCCGGTATTCGCACGTGACCTCAAGGCAGACGGCGCCATGACTGCCCTGCTCAAGGATGCACTCAAGCCGAATCTGGTACAGACGCTGACCGGTTCTCCTTGCCTGATGCATGGCGGTCCGTTTGCCAATATTGCACACGGCTGTAACTCCATCTCCGCGACGCGTATGGCGCTCAAGCTGGCGGATTATACTGTTACCGAGGCCGGCTTCGGTGCAGACCTCGGCGCAGAAAAATTCTTCGACATCAAGTGCCGCAAGGCCGGTCTGCATCCGGACTGCGTTGTCCTCGTCGCAACCATCCGTGCACTGAAGTACAATGGCGGCGTTGCCAAGGCAGATCTCGGTACGGAAAACCTGGAAGCGCTCAAGGCCGGTTCGGTCAACCTTCAGAAGCACATCGAGAACATCGGCAAGTACCATGTCCCGGTCGTTGTCGCAATCAACCGCTTCGCTTCCGATACTGACGCGGAAATCGAATACCTGCGCACGCTGTGCCACGATATGGGCGCACGCTATGCCCTGTCTGAGGTATTTGCAAAGGGCGCAGACGGCGGCATGGAGCTGGCACAGATGGTCATCGAAGAAGCAGACAGCGGCAAGGCCGCTTTCTCGCCGCTGTATCCGGACGAGATGCCGCTCAGAGAAAAGATTGAGACCGTCGCAAAGGAAATCTATGGCGCAGACGGTGTTTCCTATTCTCCGGCAGCGGAAAAGTCCATCGATGCAATCACGAAGCTGGGCTATGGCAATCTTCCGGTCTGCATCGCAAAAACCCAGTATTCTCTGTCTGATGACGCCGCAAAGCTCGGCCGTCCGACCGGCTTCACTGTCAATGTCCGCACGGTGCGCGTCAGCGCGGGCGCAGGCTTTGTTGTCTGTGAGACCGGTGCAATCATGACCATGCCGGGTCTGCCGAAGAAGCCGGCTGCCTTTAACATCGATGTCGATGAGGAAGGACGCATCACCGGACTGTTCTGATTATGGTAATTCAAACACACAATGTTGCTGACACGGAGCGCGCGGGCGGTATGCTGGCCAAAAAGCTGTCCCCGGGTGCACTCGTGGCTTTTACCGGCGACCTCGGCGCAGGCAAAACGGCATTCTGCCGCGGCTTCCTGCATGCGCTTGGCTATACCGGGCGCGTCACCAGCCCGACCTTTGCCATTGTCAACGAATATGACACCGATCTGTGCCGTGTCTGCCATTTCGATATGTACCGCATCCTGGATGAGGACGCGCTGTACGACATCGGCTGGGATGACTATTTCGACGGCGATACCATTTTGCTCGTCGAATGGAGCGAAAACATTGCAGGTGCTCTGCCGGAGCCGCATGTCACGGTCGATATCCGCCGCGGCGCAGGCGAAACCGACCGCATCATCACGATAGACGGAGGGACTACACTTTGAAAATTCTTACACTGGAATCCTCCTCGCTGTCCGCTTCGGTCTGCGTGACAGAAGACACCAAACTGCTGGCACAGTCATTCCAGAACTGCGGGCTGACGCACAGCGCAACCCTGCTGCCAATGATCGACCATGTCATGGCGGCATCCCAGCTGACGATGGATGACATCGATGCCGTCGCCGCCGTCACCGGCCCCGGTTCCTTCACCGGCATCCGCATCGGCGTCGCTACTGCCAAAGGCATTGCAGACGGCAAAAGCCTGCCGTGCATCGGCGTTTCCAGCCTCGCAGGCGCGGCATGGAATGTCACGCTGACCGACCGCATTATCTGTCCGGTTATGGACGCGCGCCGCAGTCAGCTTTACAACGCGCTGTTTACCAGCTCCGGCGGCAATCTGGAACGACTGACGCCCGATCGGCTGATTACCAAAAGCGATCTCAAAAAAGAACTGATTTCTTTGGGAAAATCCGTTCTTTTGGTTGGAGATGGCGCACAAATGTGCTATAATGAGTTCATCGGTTCGGGGGAACTGGATGTTGTCCCCGCACCACCCGGTTTGATTTTCCCCTGTGCCCACGGCGCTGCCATGGAAGCGCACCGCCTTGCACAGGAAGGGCACCTGATATCTGCCGCGCAGCTGCTGCCGTGCTATTTGCGCCAGCCGCAGGCCGTCCGCGAACGGCTCGCACGCGAGGCTGCTCAAACCACCCACATTACAACAAAGGAGTAACGAATCATGGCTCAGGTTCACGTAATGGATCATCCGCTGATTGTACACAAGCTGTCTCTCATGCGCGACAAGTCTACCGGCCCCAAAGAATTCCGCGAGGCAGTTGAGGAAATCTCCACCTTGCTGTGCTATGAGGCTACCCGCGACCTTCCGCTCAAGGAAGTTGAAATTGAAACCCCGATCGCCCGCACCAAGGCGAGCTTTATTTCCGGCAAAAAGCTGGCTATCGTCTGCATTCTGCGCGCCGGCCTCGGCATGGTTGACGGCGTTCTCGATCTGATCCCGAATGCCAAGATCGGTCATATCGGTCTGTATCGCGATCCGGATACCTTGCAGCCGGTCGAATATTACTGCAAGCTGCCGACTGATATCAGCAGCCGCGATGTCATTATTGTAGACCCGATGCTGGCAACCGGCGGTTCTGCCATCGCTGCCATCCAGTTCCTCAAGAACTACGGCGTGCAGAACATCAAGCTGATTTCCATTCTCGCTGTTCCGGAATCGCTTCAGGCCATTCAGGAAGAGCATCCGGATGTCGAAGTCTACTGCGCAGCCATCGACGAAAAGCTCAATTCCAAGGGCTATATCGTCCCCGGCGTAGGCGACGCAGGAGACCGTCTGTTCGGCACCAAGTAAACACAAACAGAAAGCCGACGCTGCTCGCATCAAACGAAGCCGCGTCGGCTTTTTTCTGTCCGGGGAGGTTTTTTCCATGTCTCTGCCTTTTGACGGCTCGGGCAAACGGTTTTATCCGTATTTCTGGTATCTGAAAACAACATACGGCGGCCGCATCGCAAAGGTTCCGCTGGACGGTGGTTTCACCTGTCCCAACCGCGACGGCACGAAGGGCACCGGCGGATGCAGCTACTGCTCCGCCGCCGGGAGCGGAGATTTTATCGCCGCACCGGAATCCTCTCTGCGCGCACAGTTCGACCGCTATCGCACACAAATGCTCCGCAAATGGGAGCCGGTCGGCTATATCCCCTATTTCCAGTCGTTTACCGGGACATATGCGCCTGTATCCCGCCTGCGCGAGCTGTACACACAGGCACTTTCGCTCCCGGATGCAGTCGGGCTGTCCATTGCCACCCGCCCGGACTGCGTCGGAGAGGAGGTCTGTGCGCTGCTCGCGGAGCTCGCACAACAGGCTGACCTGACCATTGAACTGGGTGTGCAGACGGTATTCGATGCTACTGCCGCGCGGTGCAACATGCACCACACGTTTGCAGATTTCGAGCGTGCACTCGAACGGCTGCGCCGCATGCCGGTATCCGTGTGCGTCCATCTGATCGACGGTCTTCCCGGCGAAACACCGGAACAGATGGTGCAATCCGCCCGTCTGATCGGCAGCATGGGCATCGACGCAGTCAAGCTGCACGCGCTGCACATCCTGCGCGGCACACCGCTCGCCGAAACAGAATATTCATGTCTGACCATGGAACAGTATGTCTCCGTCATCTGTGACCAACTGGAGGTTCTGCCGCCGCATGTGGTCATCCAACGTCTAACCGGTGACGGCAAAGGCGAAGATCTGCTCGCGCCCGACTGGAGCCGCAACAAGCGCGCTGTGCTCGCCGCCATCGACCGCGAGCTCAAACGCCGCGACAGCGTGCAGGGCTGCCGCCTGCGCAGTTAATCCCAGCGGAGCGGGCAGGCCTTCCGGCTTGGTCTGCCCTCCGTCGACGCAAAATATGTCCCGGCTGCCATGATTGCAAGCGCAACGAGGAACGAAACCGATGGCCGCTGTCGAAACAGGAGCAGCGACAGACCAGTTCCGATAAAGGGTGCAATTGCATAATACGCGCTGGTTTTTGCCGCGCCAAGCTCGCGCTGTGCGCGAACATAGAAGAAAATGCTCAATCCATATGCGACAAAACCCAGCAGCATTGTAAGCGCAATAAAACCAGGCTCAGGAAACGTCTCCCCTACCGCCAGTGCAAGCAGCAGCGAGCTGCAGCCCGAGCACAGTCCCTTAATGACGACAATCTGCCCGGCATCCTTCTGTGACATGCGGCGCGTGCAGTTATTTTCAAATCCCCAGCAGACGCATACCGCCCTGCAAAATGCAACCTGAGCTGGTTTTATTCTCCTACCTCAAGGGTTGTTGTGTCATTGTCCGTTTTTGCCGGTTCCGTTCACATCAACTGCAAGGGGTTTATCTTCCTCGAAAGATAAACCCCTTTTTCTCAGTCAGCATATTCACGTACCATTTTAAACAGCTGTGTCCGGTTGCGGATACTCAGCTTTTTGTAAATGTTTAAAATATGTTTCTTCAGCGTGTTATTGGTGATGGTCAGCTGTGCGCAGATGACATCATTCGGCAGACCCTGCATCAGCAGACCGAGGATGGTTGTCTCCCGCGCCGTCAGATGAAAGCGCTCCTCACATTCATGGATGCTCAGCTTCTCGTGCTGGCGCGCACGGTCTTCATAATACCGTGCAGTGCGCAGCGCCAGATGTTCCTTGAACATATCCAGCAGGAAGACATCGTCATACAGGAAATCCGGCTGCCCGCGACGGCGGTAAAATGAAATTTTTGCGAGTACTTTTCCCTCAAATGCGGGCAGGATATGGACACTGTGATGAAAGCCCTCCGCCTTGGAAAAGCGCTGATAACACTCGGTTTCCATGCGTTCGTCCTCAGAAAAGACATCACTCTCGCGGTAAACCATGCTCTTGCCGCCCATAAGCAGGCCGCGGCTGAAGTCCAGCTTCTGATAATTGTCGAGATATTCCTTTGCAACGCGCTCTGAATAGGAATTGCAAACTGCATGCCGCAGCTGTGGCAGCTCCTGTTCGGAGGAATAATAAAAGACCGCGCCATCAAAATCCATCAGGAGATGCATCTGTTCCAGAAAATTCCGGCACATTTCATTGAAGTCGCTGATCTGATGGATCTGATATGTGATATTGTTAAAAATTACCCAATCATTGGCTTCCTGTATATGCAAATTTGTCGCCTCCAACATAAAAAAAGAAGGCGTTCTACGGTAAAAAACCATAAAACGCCTTTGTTTTACAGGGATATGATATCATGCTGTCAGCAAACTGTCAAGCACTAACCCAAAATAATTCTGAATAAGTATACTCCCGCAAGAAGGAGTATCAGCTTTCACCGGAACCGGCTTCCTCTTCGCTTTGCGTGTTATCCGCAGCATCCCCGCCCTGGGGTGCAGCAACAGCTTCCGCAAGCCAGTTCATGCCGTCCTCCGACGTCAGCCAGCGATAAAACAGCATCGCGGGATCGTCTTCCTCCAGCCCGCCGCATACGGCAAGAGAATACTGTGCCCGCAGCGGATACACCGCAGAACCTGCGGCCTCTGTCAGCGTCTGCACAGTCGGCATGATACCATCCACCGCAACGACCGCAGTGCCCTGCGGAATGCCGTTTTCCTGCATCTCCAGCCAGGTTGTATAGCAGAGGGTTCCTGCTGTATGCGGGCAAGCCGCTGTCAGCATATCCTCTCCATCCTTTACCTGCACGCCAGCGCTGTCCGCACCAAACAGCTGTGCAAACAGCTTTCGGCTGTCCGCGCTGGGCGCGGATGCATAGCCCTTCCAGTTTGCCGAGCTGCCCTTATAGGCTGCTGCAATCTCGTCCCGTGTCAATGCTGCGGAAGATTCCTGTGCGCTGCCTGCCAGAAAGACCAGTGCATCTGTGCCGACCGGCTGCAATAAAACGCCCTGTTCCTTCAGCTTCGCCTCGGTCTCACTGTCCGGCGCATACGCCAGCACGATATCCAGATCTCCGTCCAGCAGTCGCTGCCACGCCTCCTCACTCGTGCCATAAAACGAAGTGAGGGCGGAAGCATCCTCATAATCGCCGCCAGTCGCCGCGGCTGCCGCCAGATTTCCGGGCAGGCTGAGCGATTCACAGCCGCCAAAGGCTTCCAGTCCGTCTGCGGGAATCTTTTCCACCGTCGCAGACTGTGCCGGTTCCTCAGAAGCCGAGCCTGCTGCGCTTCCCTCCTGCACCGGAGCCGCACCGCAGCCCGCCAGCAGGACGGTGCACAGCACCGCCGCGAACAAACCGTTTCTGTTCTTCATCGTCGCTCGCCTCCTCAATTTATACCCGTGAGCATTGTCCGGACAATCCAATCGCCATTGGAATCCACAATGCCCGACCAGCAGCCAGATACTGCCGCAAAATACGAACCGTCCACGCTGGAAATGCTGTTATATTCCGGCTCGAGCACAATGCGTCCCTTGGTATCGCCGATGCCCTGCAAGCCGGTCTCCGGATCGGTAATCGTAAACACAGAGTCGTCATATGCGGCCTGCGTTTGCGGCGCGGTATATAGATACGGGCGCAGCTTGCCGACCTTGGCCTCTTCGAGATCAAAGACCTGATAGCCGTCCTCCAGAGCGACTATCATCCGCTCTCTGCCCTGCCGGTAAAACGATGCCTCGCCCTCAAACGCAAAGCTCTCGAGATCGTCAAATACAACCGAATTTCCCTCCGCATCAGTATAGGCGAAGTAGCTCTCCGGCAGTGCAATCAGCTGCTGTGCATTCAGATCCTTCGGCAGCATCAGCTTCTGCCCCATCGCGGCGCTGAGAACCATGCATTCGTCCTCTGTTTCCCACAACTGATACAGCGGAAGCGCATCGCCGCACTGCGTGCCATTGCTATACTGGAATTTTGCCACAGTCTTGCCGGATGAATCGAGCACGCCGAACTTGCCTTCGGCATTCTTTGCCAGCGCATAACCGTCACAGCTCTCATCCAGCCAGGCCGCATCCACCTCTGTTACCGTGCCGTCCTCGTCGATAAAGCCCCATTCATTCTCTGTGAGCTGTACCGTCGCAGTACCGTCAGAAAATGCACCGACCTTCACAGCCGCGAGCGCAGCGCGGCTCTCAGTGGAATCTGCGTCACTGATATGCCAGATCGTGGTGTCCTCTGCGCTCTCCCGACTCACAATGATGCCATCCGTGCACGACGAGACAACGCCGTTCACTTGCCCGATGATCTTACCATCGCTGTCATACACCGTTGTGACCGAGTTTCCGGTGCGCTGAACAAAAATACAGCTTTCGTTCACGGTAATGCTGCCGTCAAACGGGCCGAGTACCCAACTGCCGTCGTGTGCGGCACAGGAAACACGTGTGCCCTCCTCCGTGTCCTGCACCATCAACCAGATCAGCTGATCCTGACAGGTTTTGCGCTCCACAGAGGTATAAACCGGATTGGTGACCAATTCTCCGGCAGAATCCGCAAGTGCATAGCGGTAAACCGGTGTGCCATCCTGCTTCCAGCCAATCACTTTTGCAGCATACGGCAGAATCTGCCCATAATCGGAGGCGGGCGTCAGTGTATCCCTGACGCCGATGGCGCGCGCAATGCCGACCGGTTCCTGTATCTCAAACAGGACATCCTCTGTATTGGGCCTCAGCTCTGCGGCCGCCGGTTTTTCCTCCGGCGCGGAGCCTGTGTCCTGCGGCGCACGCGGCTGTGGCTGCGCCGCAACAGCCGCGCAGAGCAGCGCAGATACAACAATCATGCCGGCTGCCCGGCCAGCTGCCCGCTTTTTCATACTATCACTCCTACTTGTTTGTATTCGGTATCATTTTATTATTCTAAGCAGGTATTATCGCGCTGTCAAGGTTTGTATTGTAAACATTCTGCCATAATGCAAAAACGGCACAGCCGCCCGTCCGATTTGGGCAGGTCAGCTGTGCCATCTGCGCTGTATAATTTTGTATTATTTTTTGAACAGACTATCCAACAGCCGCCGGAAAAATCCGGGTTTCGGCTGTGATTTCGGCTGCGACGCTTTCGGCGCGGCAGCAACAACCGGCTTCTGTTTCGCTGCGGGTGGAATGGCGGATGCCGTCACGGTATCGCAGTTAAAATAGTCATACAGCTTCATCTGGCTGTTGACTGGGCGTTCTCCTTCGCGACAGACGACGCGCTCATAGGTGCCATCCGGCTGCATCAGCCACGACTGGCTGTTGTCGGTTTCCAATGTCTTCATAATATACAACAGCTGCTTGCGAATTTCCTTCGATTTCGGCTCCGCAAAAATCTCGACGCGGCGCTGCGTATTGCGGTTGAGCAGATCGCCCGAACCGAGATAAATGCGCTGGCGCTCGCCCTCGCCAAAGACAAAGATGCGCGAATGCTCCAGATAGCGGCCAATTATCGCACGAATGGTAATGTTGTCCGTACTGCCCTCAATTCCCGGGCGCAGACAGCAAATACCACGGATATACAGATGGATTTCTACACCCGCCTGTGACGCCTCGATCATTTTTTCCATGATACCGACATCGTTGAACGAATTGATCTTCATCGCTACATAACCATGCCCGCCGTTCTTCTGCACCTCGATCTCGCGGTCGAGCAGCTCCAGCACATGTGTGCGGTAGCAGTGCGGCGCAACCCAAAGCGATTCCGTCTGTTCCGTCGTCTCACCGATGGAGAGATTATTGAACACTTCGGTCGCATCGCGCCCGACGGCCTCCTCGTTGGTGATAAAGCACAGATCGGTATACTGCTCGGACGTCTTCTCGTTATAGTTGCCCGTGCCGACCTGAGTGGTATAGCTGACGTTGCCGTCGGCATCCTTGCGCGTAATCAGGCACAGCTTTGCGTGCACCTTGTAGTCACTCAGTCCGTAGATGACGCGGCAGCCTGCCTCCTCCAGGATTGCGGAATAATCAATGTTGCTCTGCTCGTCGAAGCGCGCACGCAGCTCCAGCATGCACAGCACATCTTTGCCACGGTCCGCCGCATAGCACAGCGCGGAAACCACCTTGCTGTGCCCAGCCAGACGATACAGGGAAATCTTGATGGAAACGACCTCCGGGTCATCTGCCGCCTCATACAGCATGTTGAGGAACGGATTATAGCTGTGGAACGGATACGCCAGCAGGATCTCATTGTCCGCCAGTGTACGGATCGGGATATTCTGATGATACACTGCCGGAACCTGCGGCTTGCGCTCCGGATAAAACAGCGAGATATCGGTTTCCTTCGCCTTCCCGGCAAGGGAAAAGCCAAAGCCAAAATCAAGCGGAATTTTTTGGATGAAAACGCCCGGAAGCGTGACTTCCAGATGCTCACAGAGATATTTCTGAATTTTTTCCGACTTGCAGGACATCTGCAAACGGACAGCAAACAGACGGCGGCGCTTTTTGAGCAGCTCCTGCATCACGCCTCGGAAGTCCATATCATAATCCAGCAATGCCTCATCCACCGCAATATCCGCATTTCTCGTGACGCGAATGGTCGCCTTTTCAACGATTTTCTGCTTGGTAAACAGCTGCCCAATAAAGTGCTCCACAATGTCGCACGTGAACAACACCTTTTTGCGCCCGTCAAAGCTGACGACGAAATAATCCGGCAGATGGCCGATCGGGATAACCCCAAACCGTTCCCCGCCGTTTTTGTTGTTGTGACAGGTGACGACATATTTTTCCTTGTTGCGCAGGAATGGGAACGGATGATGTCGGTCGACAATCTGCGGCGAAAGCAACGGCTTGATCTCCTCGGTAAAATACTTCTGCGCAATCATCTCGTCCATATTGCTGATCTTCTTAAAATTGATGAAGTCGATGCTGTGCTGCTTGAGCTCAATGACAAGGGAGGTATACATCTCTTCGGTCATCGGCTCAAAGGAGTGCACCATTTCGAGCATACGTGCAACCTGTTCTGCCGCATTCCAGCCGGTCTTGTCATCGAGCTTATCGGGATCCATAATGCTCTGGTCGGTCAGCGAGCCGACGCGCACCATGAAGAACTCGTCCAGATTGGAAAAATAGATGGCAGCAAATTTCAGCCGTTCAAACAGCGGCACATCCGCGCGCAGCGCTTCGGAAAGCACTCGTTTATTAAATTCCAGCCAGCTCAACTCCCGGTTGACCAGCAATTCCTTGGGAAGCATGTCAGCCGCCCTCCTTCTTATCCTGTTATTCATTCTGTTGTATCACAGCAGGGCTGTCCCTGTTTCATTATATCGCAATCATGCACAAATTACGAGGGGGCTTTCGTCATTTTTTACATTTTTTCCCGACGCATATATAGAAAAGCCGTATTGTTTCATTATATGACGTTCCTGTGCAAAAAAATGTCGGCATCGCCGCAAGGGCGATGCCGACATTGGCATATCTGTTATTTCAAACGGTGAATTACTCGAACTCAACCGGATCAATGTGCCAGATGTTGGCAGCATAGTCCTGGATGGTGCGGTCAGAGCTGAACTTGCCTGCATTGCAGATGTTCATCCAGCACTTGGATGCAAATGCATACTTGTCGCGGTAATCGCGGTTCAGACGCAGCTTGGTGTCGACATAGCTCTGGAAGTCGTACATGAGGAAGTACTTATCCGGATGGCTCTGACCCCAGTCAACCTTATGGATGATGGAATCATACAGCTCGCGGAAGATACCCGTGCCGCCATCGTTGAGCGTGCCGTTGACCAGTGCTTCCATAACGCGCTTGATCTTCGGATCGCCGTTGTAAATGTTGTACGGGATATAGTTGTTGTTCTCCTGACGCTCGATCTCTTCGACTGTGCCGCCGAAGATGTATTCGTTCTCGAGACCTGCCTCTTCGACAATCTCGACGTTTGCACCGTCCATCGTACCCAGCGTAACTGCGCCGTTGAGCATCAGCTTCATGTTACCGGTACCGGAAGCCTCGGTGCCTGCGGTAGAAATCTGCTCGGATACATTTGCAGCCGCAACCAGCTTCTCCGCATAGGATACGTTGTAGTTGGAGACAAAGACAACGCGGATCTTGTCACGTACCTGACCGTCATTCTCAATCAGACGCGCAATCTCGTTGATGAGCTTGATGATGCCCTTTGCACGGTCATAGCCCGGAGCAGCCTTTGCGCCGAAAATGAACGTGGTCGGGTAGAAGTCCTGGATGGAACCGTCCTTGATACCGTAGTAAATGTACAGGATGGACAGTGCGTTCAGGAACTGGCGCTTGTACTCATGCAGACGCTTGATCTGGATATCATAGATCGAGCCCTTGATCGGCGCAGTGCCGTCGTGCTTGAGCATGAACATGCCGAGCTGGCGCTTCTTCTGGTGCTTGATGTTCCAGAACTCGTCCAGAACCGCTTCGTCATGCGCATACTTCTCCAGCTTCTTGAGCTGAGTCAGGTCGGTAACCCACGCATCCGAGCCAAGCAGGCGGGTAATCAGCGCAGACAGCTCGCGGTTGTTCATCGCCAGCCAGCGGCGCTGCGTGATGCCGTTGGTCTTGTTCTGGAAGCGCTCCGGCCACAGTTCATAGAACGAGTGCAGGGTGTTCTTCTTCAGAATCTCGGTGTGGATCGCAGCAACGCCGTTGACGTAGCTGGAGCCGTACATCGCAAGGTTTGCCATGTGAACCATGTCGTGCTTGATGATCTGTACATCCTGGATGAAATCCGGGTTGCGCTGCTGCTTGTACAGCTCGTCAATGAACATGTTGTTGATCTTCTCGATGATCTCGTAGATTTCCGGTACAACAGCAATCAGCAGATGCTTGTTCCACTTCTCCAGCGCCTCCGGCAGGATGGTGTGGTTGGTGTAAGCGAAGGTCTTCTGCGCAATCTCAACGGCCTGACGGAACTCAACGCCCTCATAGGTGGTCAGCAGGCGGACGAGCTCCGGAATCGAGATAACCGGATGGGTATCGTTCAGCTGGATTGCGTTGAACTCAGCAAAACGGGTGAAATCATTGCCGTGATTTGCCTTGTACTTCTTGATGATGTCCTGAAGGGATGCAGAGCAGAAGAAATACTGCTGCTTCAGGCGGAGCTTCTTGCCCTCGTCGGTGGAGTCGTTCGGGTACAGAACGCGGGAGATGTCCTCTGCGCGGTTCTTCTCGCGGACGGATGCATCGTAATGCTGCGCATTGAACTCGTTGAAGTCGAAGGAAGAGATGGACTCTGCCTGCCACAGGCGCAGGTTGCCGATGTGCTTGGTGCCGTAGCCGATGATCGGAATATCATACGGTACTGCGCGGACGGTCTGGTCTGCAAACTTGACCAGAACTGCATCGGAGTCGGAACGGATGCTCCACGGATCGCCGAAACGGGTCCAGTCATCCGCGGTCTCCTTCTGGAAGCCGTCCTGAATATACTGCTTGAACAGGCCGTAGCGGTAGCGGATGCCATAGCCGTCGAGCGGCAGGTCGAGCGTTGCTGCGGAGTCCAGGAAGCAAGCTGCCAGACGGCCCAGGCCGCCGTTGCCGAGCGATGCGTCCTCAACCTCTTCCAGCATAGACAGGTCGAGACCCCTTTCCTTGAACTTCTCCTCGACCTCGTCGTAGATGCCAAGGCAGAGCAGGTTGTTGTAAATCGCGCGGCCGATGAGGAATTCCGCAGACATATAATATGCATGGCGTCCTGCCTGGTGAAGAAGCAGGCTTTCTTTCCACGGCTCGGCAATTTCTGACATGATCGCCTTGGACAGTGCATGGTGCAGGTCCTGCGCATTGGCCTCGTCGAGGTCTTTGCGAAGGTCACTTCGCAGGTAGACCTCCATGTTGTCCATAATTTTTGAGCAATTCATCGTGTGAATATACCACCTTTCTGATCGTAAGCAACAGGCTCCGCCGGAGGCATACGCAGCGGTTTACGCCGTCGTACTGTCATGCTTCCTCTGCCCAATCCGGCAAGACCCTATCTGAGATATGAATATTATACCATGATTTGAAATGTTTTCAACTAAAACCTGCCTTACATCCCCCATTTTATAACGCATTGCCAAATTCTCCAACATATTTTTACAGATTTTCGTCAGATTTTCTCGGTAAAAAAATTCGTTTTGTGCATATTGCCCTCACTTTTTCAAGATTAGGTTTTTTCTGGTAACACCGTTTTTTCAATTCCCTGTTGACAATGTCGCAATTCTGTGATATCTTTAATGCAATAAAGTAAAACCGTTGAACGAGAGAAGTACGCTTTCGAGATACGCATGCAGAGAGCCGCAGGTGGTGGGATTGCGGCGGCGCACAGATCGCGGAATGGACTCGTGAGGGCAGCCTGAACGCTTCGGCCAGTAGGCGCTGACGGTCTCCGACCGTTATATCGGAACGCACATGATGGTGTGCGGCGAGTGGTCGATTCCTTTCGGATCGGCAATACAGGGTGGCACCGCAGAGGCTTTGGCTTTTGTCCCTTGAGTTTGGAACAAACTCGGGATGAAGGCTTTTTTTGTTGCCCTTCCCGCCGCAAATCGTAAGAAAGGAAGATTCTCCATGCTGAAACCAACTGCTTCAGAAATTCAGGCTTATGCAGCCGATTATTCCACAATTCCGCTGTGCCGCGAAATTTATGCGGATATCACGACGCCGATTGCGCTGCTGCGCAAAATCGCACAGGTCTCCGACCGCTATTTCCTGCTGGAAAGCGTCGAGGGCGGCGAGCGCTGGGGCCGGTATTCGTTCCTCGGCTTCGATCCGATTGTGCACGTAACCTGCAAGGATCATGTCGTCACGACAGAGTACACCGACGGACGCCCCACGGAGACCGTCACGACCGACACCCCGAATGAAGTGCTGCGCACACTGATGGCACAATACAAGGCGCCCCGCATTGAGGGCTTCCCGCCGTTCACCGGCGGTCTGGTCGGCTACTACGCCTACCGCATGATCGGCTATGCCGAACCGACCCTGAACCTGCGCTCGAGCGATGTCGATGACTTCGACCTGATGCTGTTCGACAAGGTCATCGCCTATGACCACCTGTCGCAGAAAATCGACGTCATTGTCAACATGCGGACGGACGATATGCTGGAGAATTACGGCACTGCACGCGCGGAAATCGAAAAAATCATCCGTCTGATCCGCGAGCCGATGCCGCTGCCCGTCACGCGCAGCCACTGCAAGCCGAACTTCACCTGCAATGTAACAAAGGAAGAGTACTGTGACATTGTAAACAAAACCAAGCAATATATTGTAGACGGCGATATCTTCCAGGCAGTCCTTTCACGCCGGTTTGAAACGCCGTATACCGACAGCCTGCTCGATGCCTACCGCGTCCTGCGCACCACTAACCCGTCGCCGTACATGGTTTACCTGCATCAGAACGACATTGAACTGATGAGCACCTCTCCGGAAACACTTGTCCGCCTGCGCAACGGCCGTCTCGCCACCTTCCCGGTCGCCGGCTCCCGCCCGCGCGGTGCAACACAGGCCGAGGATCAGGCGCTGGAAGCTGACCTGCTATCGGATGAGAAGGAGCTTGCCGAGCACAATATGCTCGTCGATCTCGGCAGAAACGACATCGGCCGCCTGTCTGAATTTGGCTCGGTCGAGGTCACCGATTATCAGATGATCCACCGCTATTCACGCATCATGCACATCACTTCCGTGGTTGAAGGCGATATCAAACCGGAGTTTGACGCCTTTGACGCCATCTCCACCCTGCTCCCTGCCGGAACTCTGTCCGGCGCACCCAAGATCCGCGCCTGTGAGATCATCGAGGATCTGGAGCCGTGCGCACGCGGCGTATATGGCGGCGCACTCGGCTATGTCGATTTCACCGGCAACATGGACACCTGCATTGCCATCCGCATGGCAGTCAAGAAAAACGGCCGTGTTACCGTACAGGCGGGCGGCGGCATTGTCGCCGACTCCGTACCGGAAAACGAATACATGGAATCACAGAACAAGGCAGGCGCGGTCATCTCCGCCATCGAGCGCGCCGCAGAAGTTGATGCGGACTGAGAGGGGGATGCAGCATGCTTTTACTGATTGATAACTACGACAGCTTTTCCTATAATCTGTACCAGATGTGCGGCGCAATCGAGCCGGATATCCTCGTTGTACGCAACAATGCGATTACATTAGATGAAATCCGTGCACTCGCGCCGTCACATATCATCCTCTCGCCCGGCCCGGGTCGTCCCTGTGACGCCGGTATCTGCGAAGATGTGATCCGCGAATTTGCCGGAAAAATCCCGATGCTCGGCGTATGCCTCGGTCATCAGGCCATCTGTGAGACCTTCGGCGGTACTGTCACCCATGCGCGCCGTCTGATGCACGGCAAGCAGAGCGTCGTTTCACTCGATCCCGCATGCCCCCTGTTTGACGGGCTGCCCGATCACATTCCGGTCGCACGTTACCATTCCCTCATCGGCACCGACCTGCCGGATGCTCTGACCGTTGTTTCCGCTGACAGCGTGGGCGAGGTCATGGCAGTCATGAACCGTGATAAGCAGGTATACGGCCTGCAATTCCATCCGGAATCCATTCTGACGCCGGACGGCGCCGTTATCCTGAAGAATTTTCTTGCTCTGTGAGCATGCGTGTATGGATCGGAAAAAGGAGCGTTTACCATGATTAAAGAAGCAATTGAAAAAATCGTTATGAAGGAAGATCTGACCTATGACGAAGCATATCAGGTCATGAATGAAATTATGAGCGGCGAAACCTCGCCCACACAGAATGCTGCATTTCTCGCGGCATTGTCCACCAAGAGCGCCAAGGCAGAAACCGTCGATGAAATCTCCGGCTGTGCCGCTGCAATGCGCAGCCATGCGCTGATGGTCGATACCGGTGACATTGAATGCCTGGAAATTGTCGGAACCGGCGGCGACCGCTCCAACTCGTTCAATATTTCCTCCTCTGCTGCACTCGTCATCGCAGCAGCCGGCCAGCCGGTTGCAAAGCACGGCAATCGCGCCGCTTCCTCGAAATCCGGCGCAGCGGACTGTCTGGAAGCACTGGGCGTCAATATCGACCAGTCCCCGGAAAAATGTGTGGAAGAACTGAAAACCGCAGGTATCTGCTTCTTCTTCGCACAGAAATATCACACTTCCATGAAGTATGTCGGTGCAATCCGCAGGGAGCTGGGCATCCGCACCGTATTCAATATTCTCGGGCCGATCACCAATCCGGCCAGCCCGTGCTACCAGCTGCTCGGTGTCTATGACGAGTATCTGGTTGAGCCGATGGCACGCGTGCTCACCAATCTGGGTGTCAAGCGCGGCCTGGTTGTCTATGGTCAGGATCGCATGGATGAAATCTCTATCAGCGCACCGACGACAGTCTGCGACTTTGGCGGCGGTGAATACAAGACCTACACCATCCAACCGGAGGACTTCGGCCTGTCCCGCGCACAGAAGAGCGATATCACCGGTGGCAGTGCGGAAGAAAATGCACAGATCACCCGCGCAATCCTGTCCGGCACGGAGCGCGGCGCAAAGCGTGATATCGTCCTGATGAACGCAGGCGCTGCCCTTTACATCAGCGGCAAGGCAGCTTCGATTGCCGATGGCATCAAGCTGGCGGCGGAGATGATCGACTCCGGCAAGGCAATGGAAACGCTGAACGCATATATTGCCGTTTCCAATGCCTGAGTATATCGCGTTGCAAGTATAATATGATAAGGTAGAAAATCATGATTTTAGATCAACTTGCCGATTATGCCCGCGTGCGCGTCGCGGCTGACAAAGAAAAAACTTCTCTCGATGCGCTGCAACATCTGTGCGCAGACGGTGCGGCTCCTTCCCGCCCGCCGTTTTGCTTTGAACGAGCGCTGCGCGGCGACGGCCTTTCCTTTATCTGTGAGGTTAAGAAAGCCTCTCCGTCCAAGGGCATTATTTCAAAATCGTTCCCCTATCTGGACATTGCCGCAGAATATGAGCAGGCAGGCGCGGACTGCATCTCCTGTCTCACTGAGCCGAAATGGTTCCTCGGCAGCGACAGAATCTTCACCGATATCCGCAGCCGCGTGAACACACCGATGATTCGGAAGGATTTTACGGTAGACGAATACCAGATTTATCAGGCAAAGCTGATGGGTGCGGACGCCGTCCTGCTCATCTGTGCGCTTCTGGACACACAGACCATCGCGCACCATCTGGAAATTTGCGAAAAGCTCGGCCTGTCCGCTCTCGTGGAAACACATGACGAAGCGGAAATCCGTTCCGCAGTTGAGGCCGGTGCCCGACTCATCGGCGTCAACAACCGAAATCTGAAGGATTTTTCTGTCGACTTTTCCAACGCCGCACGCCTGCGCGACCTGATCCCGGCGGACTGCGTATATGTCGCGGAATCCGGCGTCAAAAACGCGGCTGATGTCGCCGCTCTGCGCAGCATCGGCGCGGACGCCGTGCTGATGGGTGAAGTCCTGATGCGCGCCCCGGATAAAGCTGCTCTGCTGGCACAGATGCGGGGGTAATCCGATGAAAGTAAAAATCTGCGGGCTCAAACGCCCGGAAGACATTCAAGTGGTCAATCAATACCGCCCGGATTACATCGGCTTTGTCATCAACTTTCCCAAAAGCCATCGAAGCCTGACCCCGGAACAGGCATGGCTGCTCCGGACAGACCTGTCCCCTGAAATCCCGGCGGTCGGCGTGACCGTCAACCAACCGCTCGCGTACAACGCCGCACTGCTGAACAGCCACACAGTGGACATCATCCAGCTGCACGGACAGGAGGACGATGCCTTTGTCCAAAAATTGCAGGCGCGCACCGGAAAGCCAGTCTGGAAGGCATTCCGCATTCGGTCACAGGCTGATCTGGACGCGGCACGCCACAGCAGCGCAGATCTCGTGCTGCTGGACAACGGATATGGCACCGGCGAAGTGTTTGACTGGACGCTTGTGCGCGATATCGGCAGACCATTCGCACTCGCAGGCGGACTGCGGGCAGATAATCTCAGTGATGCGGCAAAGATGCAGCCGTATGTCATGGACATTTCCAGCGGCGCGGAAACGGACGGCGTCAAAGACGCTGACAAAATCCGCGCGCTGATCGAACAAATAAGGAGTTTCTAAACATGTCTAACGGAAGATTCGGCATTCACGGCGGACAATACATCCCCGAAACCCTGATGAATGCCATTCATGAACTGGAAGAAGCGTACAACCGCTATAAAGACGATCCGGAATTCAACGCAGAGCTGGACGAACTGATGAGGAACTATGTCGGCCGCCCCTCCCTGCTGTACTATGCCGAGAAAATGACCAAAGACCTCGGCGGTGCAAAGATTTATCTCAAGCGTGAGGATCTCAACCACACCGGCTCACACAAAATCAACAACGCACTCGCACAGTGCCTGCTCGCAAAGAAAATGGGCAAGACACGCGTCATCGCGGAGACCGGCGCAGGTCAGCATGGCGTTGCCACCGCAACTGCAGCCGCACTGCTCGGCCTGGAATGCGAGGTCTATATGGGCCGTCTCGACACCGAGCGTCAGGCGCTCAATGTCTACCGCATGAAGCTGCTGGGCACCAAGGTACACCCGGTCGACAGCGGCACAGCGACGCTCAAGGACGCCGTTTCCGAGACCTTCCGCGAGTGGGTCAGCCGCATCGACGACACGCACTATGTCCTCGGGTCGGTCATGGGTCCACATCCGTTCCCGACGATTGTCCGTGATTTCCAGTCGGTAATCTCGAAGGAAATCAAGCAGGAAATGCTGGAGCGTGAAGGCCGCCTGCCGAATGCGGTTATCGCCTGTGTCGGCGGCGGTTCCAATGCCATCGGCGCGTTTTACAACTTTATTGACGATCCTGAGGTACAGCTGATCGGCTGTGAGGCCGCAGGCCGCGGCATCAATACAAAGGAAACCGCCGCAACGCTGTCCACCGGACGCCTCGGCATTTTCCACGGTATGAAATCCTACTTCTGTCAGGATGAATACGGTCAGATTGCACCGGTTTACTCCATTTCTGCCGGTCTGGACTATCCGGGCATCGGCCCGGAGCACGCGATGCTGTTCGATTCCGGCCGTGCCAAGTATGTCCCTGTCACCGATGAAGAAGCGGTTCAGGCATTCGAGTACCTGTCCCGCACCGAGGGTATCATTCCGGCTATCGAGTCCGCACATGCCATTTCTTATGCGTGCAAGCTCGCACCGACTATGTCGCCTGATCAGATTATTGTAATCAACGTCTCCGGCCGCGGCGACAAGGATGTCGCTGCCATTGCCCGCTACAGAGGGGAGGATCTCCATGACTAAAATTGCAGATGCCTTTGCAAATGGCAAGGCGTTTATCCCGTTTCTGACCTGTGGAGATCCCGATTTGGAGACCACAGAAAAACTCATTTCCGCCATTGCAGACGCAGGAGCAGATCTGATTGAGCTGGGTATCCCGTTCTCTGATCCGACCGCCGAAGGCCCGGTCATTCAGGACGCAAACCTGCGCGCGCTGTCCGGCGGCGTGACCACCGACAAGATTTTTGATATGGTTCGCCGTGTGCGCCAGACGGTCAGCATCCCGATGGTTTTCATGACCTATGCGAATGTCATCTTCTCTTACGGTGCAGAAAAATTCCTCAAAACCGCCGCAGAAATCGGCATGAACGGCATTATTGTGCCGGATGTTCCGTTTGAGGAAAAGCAGGAATTCGAGCCTCTGTGCAAAAAGTATGGTCTGGCACAGATTTCCATGATTGCGCCGACCTCGCATGACCGCATCCGCGCCATTGCGGAGCAGGCAGAGGGCTTCCTGTACTGTGTCTCCTCGCTCGGCGTCACAGGCACGAGAAGCAATATCACCACCGACATCGGCGCGATGGTCAAACTCGTCAAGGAAGTCAACGACATCCCGTGCGCAGTCGGCTTTGGCATCTCCACGCCGGAACAGGCGGAGTCCATGTGCCGTCAGGCAGACGGTGCCATCGTCGGCTCGGCAATTGTCAAGCTGATTGCAAAATACGGTCGTGACAGCGTGCAGCCGGTCGCAGAATATGTGAAGTCCATAAAGGACGCCTGCCGCCGCGCGGATTGATTTCCCGCCTCCAATTTGATACACTGACAGTGCAGGAATGCTTCCTGCACTGTTTTTTTACTGAGAAAGGATATTTGAAAATGAAGCTGATTTCCCTGCTGGAAAATACCTCGCATGCGCCGGAAATCCAATCGCGGCACGGGCTGTCGCTGTATCTGGAAACTGCGGCGCACCGCATTGTATTCGATTTCGGTCCGGATGACACATTCCTGCACAACGCGGCGGAACTGGGTGTGGATATCGCCGCGGCAGACCTCGCATTTCTGTCGCACGGGCACTATGACCATGGCGGCGGACTGCCTGCTTTTTTGCAGGTTAATGACCATGCACCGATTTACCTGCACAAAAATGCCTTCATCCCTCATTGGTCATCCGCCACGCGGTATATCGGACTGGAACAGTCTCTGAAAACAAGCCCGCGCCTGCATTACACCGACGGTGTGACGCATCTGGGGGATGGATTGACGCTGATTTCCGGCGCACCCGGACACCGATTCCTCGCCTCCTCCTGCGCAGGCCTGCAAATGGAGCAGGCAGACGGCTCCCGCCTGCCGGATGATTTTTCTCATGAGCAGAGCCTGATCGTCGAAGAGGGCGATATCTGTCTGCTGGTCGCAGGCTGTGCACACACCGGCATCCTCAACATCATGGAGCAGGCACAGCAGGTCGCAGGCCGCCCGATGACACACGTTGTCTCTGGTTTCCATCTGTGCCAGCCCTCGCGCGGCATCCATGAACCGGAGGAGACTGTCTGTGCGATTGCCGACGAGCTCCGACGCACTCCAGCGCGCTATTTCACCTGCCACTGCACCGGCATGCCGTCCTATGAAATCCTGCGTCGCGAGCTGGGTGCACAGGTTTCCTATCTGTCCGGCGGCATGCAGATTGCGCTTGCAACGGGTTAATTCTTGCATCACTTGCACCAATTTTGTCAACAATACCATAGTTTACACTTTATTCACATTTTTCTTTGTGCATTTCTACAGCAAAGATTTCAATCGATTGCAAACTCTGTTAATTTTCAGGCAAAAATGCCTGATTTTTCGAATTTTTCGTTGCAAATGCACACGATTCTGTTGTATAATATTCCTGTTTGGTGGAGGTGTTTTTCGCCCGGATTACCATCATTTTCACCAGAATCGACTGGTATCGGCATTTCCCCTTCCAAACTGTATCTATTTGTCATCTTTTATCTTTCAAAAGGAGCTGATACACTGTGCCAAAAAAACTGAAGATCACAGAGACCGTCCTTCGTGACGCCAACCAGTCTCTGTGCGCAACCCGTCTCCCGATGTCGGAGTTCAAGCCGATTCTCGAGACCATGAACAAGGTTGGTTATCATTCCGTCGAATGCTGGGGCGGTGCAACGTTCGATTCCTGTCTTCGTTACCTGAACGAAGATCCGTGGGTTCGTCTGCGCACCATCCGTGAGCTGATGCCGGATACCAAGCTGCAGATGCTGCTTCGCGGCCAGAACATCCTGGGCTACAAGCATTATTCTGACGATACCGTCCGCGCATTTGTCCGCAAGAGCGTGGAAAACGGCATCGACATCATCCGCATCTTCGACGCACTGAATGACATGCGCAACATCGAGACCGCTGTTGACGAGTGTCAGAAGGCTGGCGGCGAAGCGCAGGGCACCATTTCCTACACCCAGTCCCCGGTACATACGCTTGAGAACTACGCAAAGCTCGGCAAGCGCATCGAAGAGCTGGGCTGCACCTCCCTGTGCATCAAGGACATGGCCGGCGTCATGAGCCCGCAGGAGGCATTTGACCTCGTCACTGCGCTCAAGTCCGAGGTCAAGATTCCGATTGTCGTTCACACCCATGCCACCACCGGTCTGGGCTCCATGACCTACCTGAAGGCTGTCGAGGCAGGCGCTGAGGTCATTGACTGCGCGATCTCCCCGTTCGCCGGCGGTACGTCCCAGCCGTGCACCGAGGCAATGGATCACGTTCTGACTCAGATGGGCTATGAAACCGGTCTGGACAGAGCGGAAATGCGCAAGGTCAACGAGTTCTTTGAGCCGATCAAGAAGGCTTATGTCACCGAGGGCAAGATCAATCCGTTCGTCATGAACGTCAACACCAACGCCCTGCACTACAAGATTCCGGGAGGCATGCTGTCCAACCTGATCGCAAACCTGACCGATATGAAGGCACTTGATCGCCTGAACGAGGTTCTGGCAGAGGTTCCGAATGTCCGCAAGGATATGGGTTACCCGCCGCTGGTTACCCCGCTGAGCCAGATGGTTGGTTCGCAGGCTGTTAACAACGTCCTGATGGGCGAGCGCTACAAGAACATCACCAAGGAAATCCGCGCTTATATCCGCGGCGAGTACGGCACCTCCCCGGCACCTGTCAATCCGGAACTGGTCAAGAAGGTTATGGGCGATGAGAAGCCGATGGAAGGCCGTTACGCTGAGACCCTCGAGCCGGAAATCCCGGCAGCTGTCGAGAAGCTGGGCGATCTGGCTACCTGCGAAGAGGACGTTCTGTCCTATGTTGCTTTCCCGCAGCAGGCAGAGAAGTTCTTCCAGTACCGCGAAGAGCATAAGGGCATGAAGGTAACGTATTCCATCCAGAAGGTTGACGACTAAGGAGGGGCAACTATGAACATTGGCGTAGGCGAAGCCCTGCTGATTTCTCTCTGTGGCTTTGCAACCGTATTCCTCCTTCTCCTGTTCCTGATTCTCGTCATCAAGGTCATTTCTGCTGTCGTTATGACAATCGAGGGAAAGGGCAAGGCTGCCGCTCCGGCTGCTGAGACCGCAGCTCCGGCTCCCGCTCCGGCGAAGGAAAAGGAAAAGCCCTCCAAGCCGTGGGACGGCAAGCTTCAGCTCATCGATGTCGATGAGGAAACTGCTGCCTGCATTATGGCCATCATCAGCGATGAGACCGATATTCCGCTGGACGAGCTTCAGTTCAGACGCATTCAGGCGCTTTAATTGGGAGGTACAAACAACATGAAATATATTGTAACGCTGAATGACAAACAGTATGAGGTCGAAGTAGAAAAGGGCAAGGCTGTTGCCGCTTACATCGGCGAAGCACCTGCTCCGGCTCCGGTTGCTGCTGCTCCGGCTCCGGCCGCTCCGGCTCCGGCTGCTGCTCCGGCCGCTCCGGCAGGCGCAGGCGATCCGATCACTGCTCCGATGCCGGGCACCATCCTCGATGTCCGCTGCCAGCAGGGCCAGACCGTCAAGAACGGCGACATCCTGTTCATCCTGGAAGCAATGAAGATGGAGAACGAAATCTTCGCCAGCAAGGACGGTACGGTCACTTCCGTATGTGTATCCAAGGGCGCGTCGGTTGATACCGGCAGTGTTCTGTGCACCATCTCTTAACGGAGGTCGCGTGTAATGGATTTTTCTTTCACTGCCGTTCTCGGCAAAATTCTCGGAGAATCCGGCTATGCAGGCTTTTTCATGGATGGCGGTTGGAAAAACCTGCTTATGATTCTCATCGCGTTTGTCCTACTGTATCTGGGCATCGCAAAGAAATTCGAGCCGCTGCTGCTCGTCACCATCGCTTTCGGCATGCTGCTGGCGAATCTGCCGTTCTCCAACATGATTTCCAATGTGGATAATGACGGATTGCTGCACTGGCTGTATACCGGCGTAAAGCTGGATATTTACCCGCCTTTGATCTTTATGGGTGTCGGCGCGATGACCGACTTCGGTCCGCTGATTGCGCGCCCGTCCTCGCTGATCCTTGGCGCTGCCGCACAGTTCGGTATCTTCACCGCATTCCTCGGCTCGCTGCTGATCTTTAAGTTCCCGGTCAACGTCGCCGCTGCCATCGGCATCATCGGCGGCGCAGACGGCCCGACTGCCATCATGGTTACCTCCAAGCTGGCACCGGAGTATCTGTCCGCAATCGCAATCGCCGCGTACTCATACATGGCGCTGATCCCAATGATTCAGCCGCCGATTATGCGTCTGTTTACCCGCAAGAAGGATCGTCAGATCAGGATGACCCAGCTGCGCGAGGTATCCAACACCGAGAAGATCGTCTTCCCGATCGCGGTTGCAACTGTCGTCATCCTGCTGCTGCCGGATACCGCTCCGCTGATCGGCATGCTGATGCTCGGCAACCTGTTCCACGTCTGCGGCGTAACCGCTCGTCTGGACGAAACCGTACAGAATGCCCTGATGAATATCGTCACCATTTTCCTGGGTCTGTCTGTCGGCGCTACTGCTGCTGCTGATACGTTCCTGACTTGGCAGACGCTCGAGATCATCCTGATGGGTCTGGTTGCATTTGCACTGTCTACCTTCGGCGGCGTCATTTTCGGCGATATCATGTGCTGGATTAGCAAGGGCAAGATCAACCCGCTGATTGGTTCCGCAGGCGTATCTGCCGTACCGATGGCTGCACGTGTTGCACAGATTGAAGGCCAGAAGGAAAACCCGTCCAACTTCCTGCTCATGCACGCCATGGGCCCGAACGTTGCCGGTGTTATCGGCTCCGCTGCTGCGGCAGGCTTCTTCTTGAAGCTCGTCCCGATGCTGATGGGCTGAGTCTTTTCATACGGCTTGTATCCCCTTCCGGAAAATCCGGAAGGGGATTTTTTTGCCCGCAAACGATATGTGTGTTACAATAGGTGCAATCACATAACAGAGAAAGGAGCATCTGCCATGAAATATGATTTCACTTCGATTCTGGATCGCCATGGCAAGGACGCCATCGCAGTTGACGGCCTTGGAACTATGCCCGGCTTTGCGCCGGAAGCGCCCAAGGAGGGCTTTGATGCCATTCCGATGTGGGTTGCAGATATGAATTTCCCCACTGTTCCTACCATTCCGCAGGCGATTCTTGCACGCGCCCAGCATCCGGCGTTCGGCTATTTCAATCCAACCAAAGAATATTACCAATCGATCATTCAATGGCAGGAATGCCGCAACGGTGTGACCGGCCTGACAGCCAGCTGTATCGGCTATGAAAACGGTGTGCTTGGCTGTGTTATTTCCGCGCTAACCGCATTCGCCGCCCCGGGCGACGCCGTGCTGCTGCACAGCCCGACCTACATTGGCTTTACCAACAGCATCGAAGACAACGGCTTCCACATTGTCCACAGCCCGCTCCAATTGGATACAGACGGTGTCTGGCGCATGGATTTCGATGACATGGATGCAAAAATCAAACAGCATCACATCCATGTTGCTGTCTTTTGCAGCCCACATAACCCCACCGGGCGCGTCTGGGAGCGCTGGGAGCTGGACAAGGCCATGGAGGTCTATCGTGCCAACGACTGCGTTGTTATTTCGGACGAAATCTGGTCAGATCTTCTGCTGTCCGGACACAAACACATCCCCACCCAGTCGGTCAGTGAGGACGCAAAGAACCGTACAGTTGCCGTCTATGCTCCGAGCAAGACATTCAATCTCGCCGGTCTGGTCGGAAGCTACCACATTATCTACAACCGCTATCTGCGCGACCGCGTGCGTGCAAAGAGCGGCAAGCCGCATTACAACAGCATGAATGTGCTTTCCATGCACGCACTCATTGGTGCATATCAGCCTGAGGGATATGAATGGGTGGACGAGCTGTGTCAGGTTCTGACGCAAAATATAGACTATGCGTATGACTTCATTGTACAGCATTTTGATGGCATCCGGGTCAGCAAGCCAGAGGGTACCTATATGCTGTTCCTCGACTGTACGGAATGGTGTGAAGCGCACGGCAAGACCGTGCAGGAACTGCAAAAAGCCGGCTGGAATGTCGGCGTTGCCTGGCAGGATGGCTGCATGTTCCAAGCCCCCTGTGCCATCCGCATGAACCTTGCCCTGCCCTTCAGCCGTGTGCAGGAAGCATTCCGCCGTCTGGACAAATACGTTTTCAATACCTGAACATGGAAAAGCCCCGCCAGCTTCCAAACGAAGCGGCGGGGCTTTTCAGAGACTTATATTCAGATAGGAGATATTAGCAATAAAATGGGGGAATCGAACTGGATTTACTCCAGCGTCAGCAGCTCATTCTTGAGGAACGATTCCTTGCAGCGGAACGCGATGTTGGTGGATGCAGTGCCGTCATATACATTCGGGCTGCCCTGACGACCCTTTGCAACACAGTCACAGAACTCTTCCATCTCGGTGATGTAAGCATCATGCCAACGGGTAACGAAGTCCTGATAGCACTCACGGCATACGCCATGCTCGCTCATAACTTCAACCATGGAGCTTGCCGGTACGCCTGCGATGCGCAGCGTGCCACGGGTGCCGACGATTTCGGTCTCAACATGGGAGCCATGTGCTGCTGCACGGCCTGCGAAGAAGAATGCCATTGCATCGTTCTCGCACTGCATCAGGCAGGAAACATTGTCGCCGTCGTCCCAATCCTTGTACTGCTTGAACTCGAAGCAGCCGCCGATTGCCCACAGCTTCTTCGGCTCGGAGCCGGTCAGCCAGCGGATCAGGTCGATATCATGAATGGACATGTCGATGAACTGTCCACCGGAGCGCGGTGCATACTCGAGCGTGCCCTGAATGATGGAAATCGGATCCTGAGAATAGCAGCGAACGAGGATAACATCGCCGATGTCACCATTTTCCATCTTCTGCTTGGCAACCTGATAGGAATGATCGTAGCGGCGCATGAAGCCCAGCATGAAGATCAGTTCCGGATGGGACTCGATGATCTTCTCCGCTTCTTTGCACTTCTCAACCGTGTCTGCCAGCGGCTTTTCGCAGAAGACATGCTTGCCTGCATCCATGGCAATCTGAATCATTTCAACATGGGATGCAGTGTTGGTGACGATGGCAACCGCCTCAACCTCCGGATTTGCACACATTTCCTTCGGATCGCTGTAAACAGCGGTCACACCCAGTTCCTCTGCAACTTCCTTTGCACGTGCAAAATTACCATCACAGATTGCAACCAGTTCAGAACCCGGTACGCGGTTTGCGATATTGCAGGCATGCTCATAGCCCAGACGGCCGACACCAATGATACCGATTTTCAGCTTTTTCATACGAACTCTCTCCTTACGTATGGTTATATGATAGAAATAAACTCGTTATTGTGTCCGATTACAGGCCAGTATACTTGTTGACATAGGCGCGCGCCATGCGTGCATAGTCAAGCGGATTTGCCTTTGCCGGATCCTGCTCCGCTTCGACAACCAGCCAGCCTTCATAATTGTACTCATCCAGCAGCTTGAAGACGGTCGGGAAGTCTACGCAGCCCTCCGGGTCGCCCGGTACCGTGAATACGCCTTCCGGAATCGAGCGCAGGAAGCTCTTGTTTTCTGCATAACACTTTTCCATTGCCGGCTTGCGGACATTCTTCAGATGTACATGGCCGATGCGGTCGTGATGCTTCTTGAGGATTTCAATCGGATCTTCGCCGGAGAAGGTCAGATGACCGGTATCATAAATCAGGCTGACATACTTCGGATCAGTCATCTCCATCAGGCGGTCGATCTCCCCCGTCTTCTGTACGGTGGTCGTCATGTGGTGATGATAAACGATCTTCATGCCGCTGTCATAAGCGATCTTGCCCAGATGATCGAGGCCCTTGGTGAGAACCTCCCACTCATCATCGTTCAGAACCTTCTTGTTCGCCAGCGGGGTGTTCCACTGATGCTGAATCGAGAAGCTCTGGTCAGAGACATTGATGACCTCAGCACCGATGGCCTTCAGGAAATTCATGTGGTCGACAAATGCGCGTTCATTCCACCACATCGGCTGCTCGTTGAGATACGTGCTGATCCATGCCGTGATAGCAGAGATGCCGCGGCGGCCGAATTCCTCATTCAGGACTGCCGGATTTCTCGGATACTGGCAGCCGATTTCTGTGCCGACATAACCGCTCAGTGCGATTTCACTGATGGTCTGGAGAAAACTGTTCTCCGCGCCCATCTCCGGCATGTCATCCTCTGTCCATGCAATCGGAGCAATTCCAATTTTTACTTTCTTCGGGTCCAACATATTCAAAATACCTTCCTTTCCTCTTCGGTATGTTTCGTTTCTTTATTGTGACTTTAGTATATCATCCGGCGGCAATTTCGTCTTTCAACTTCTTGGCTTATCTGTTTTTACCAAAAAAATCTGTTTCCCGTCCGTTTTTTTATCAAAATTGATATTCCTGTGTATTTTTTATTCCCTTCATCTTAAAATCCCCGTATATGCAGACAGCGTCCGCCGGAACGAATTTTATAAAATCCTGCGATTTCACAAAATATCAGCCCATGATCCGCACCGTTTTTCCACGTGATGGGCACAAAAAAGCTGCCGAAACCCGGAATATTTCCTGTTTTCGGCAGCACCTTCTTGTTTTTTTATTCTTTTTTCTTCTTCTTTTTTGCCCGCTTGGTTTCCTCCTCGACGCTGACAATATAATTTTGCCGGTATTTTTTCGGCGGCATGCCGACATTTTTCGTAAACTGGAGATTAAAATAGCTCTGGGTATCGTAACCTACCATACCGGCAATTGTTGTAATCGGCAAATCGGTCGTGATAAGCAGTGTCTGCGCCTCGCCGATGCGGCGGCGCAGCAAATACTGCACCGGGGAATATCCGCTCATCTGCTTGAACACATGTGAGAGATAATACGGACTGATATGCAGCGCCTCCCCCATGCTCTGCAACGTAATTGGTTCCATATAGTGCTCGTCGATGTACGATTTAATGCGCAGGCCAAGTACATGCGGTTCCTCAACCTCCGGTTCATCCGCAGCAGCCTCTCTTCCGCCGACAACAGTCAGCGCCTTGACCAGCAGCGCATGCATCAGGCTATGGCAGAACGCTTCTGTACGCGGCTCTCCGGAGGACAGACTGTGAAACATCATTTCACAGATTGTGCGCATGGCTTCAAAGTGTTCTCCGGTCGGGAAAATATAACCCGCATCGTCGGGAATCAGCGCATTTTCACGCAGGCCGGGCATATGCAGCCCGCCGACCGCAACACAGTAACTGCCGACTTCGATGCCCGGTCCGGAAATTTCATCGTGCACAACATTGGCATTGTAAATCAGCAGATCACCCGGCTTGATGAGCTGTTTCTTGTCATGAATCAGATATTCACTGCTGCCGCTGCAAATCAGGAGCAGCTCTACAAAATCCCTGTGTGCATGCATCACGCGCGGATGTGTGCTTGCATCCGGCGAAATCCTGCTGACGTAAAGCAATTTAGGGTCGTTTTCCCCGACAAATACCGACTGAAAATCCTTCTTCACAAAGCACTGCACATTGAGTGGATTCTGCTGCGCCATCGTTTTTTCTCCTCTCCTCTTGTTTCTTTCTCTATGCACTTTATTATAGCAGAATCTTGAAAGTCAGAGTAGCAGATTATTGTTTTTTCCCCGCCTTGTCTCGTGTCTGTTTCTGTGATATGATACGGTCAACGCACAGGAAGAGAGGAACTGAAAATGAATCGCAGTCCATATCTTACGACCTATTATTCCCCTGTCGGCGTGCTGACACTCGCCTCCGACGGGACACAGCTGACTGGGCTGTGGCTGGAGCATCAGAAGTATTTCGGCAGCACACTCGCACCGAATGCCACAGAGCAAAATCTTGTTGTTTTTGCACAGGCCATCGACTGGCTCAACCGTTATTTTCACGGCGAAGCGCCTGCTATGACGCTCCCGCTTGCGCCGGAGGGCAGTGCCTTCCGGCAGACAGTCTGGGACATTCTTTTCCGCATTCCATACGGTGAAACCATGACCTATGGACAAATTGCGGTGCAGCTGGAACAGCAGACCGGAAAGCGCATTTCCGCACAAGCAGTCGGCGGCGCGGTCGGGCACAATCCCATCAGTATCCTGATTCCCTGTCACCGTGTACTCGGCGCGGACGGCAGCCTGACCGGATATGCAGGCGGCCTGCGCGCAAAAGCACAGCTTCTGACGCTGGAGGGCGCGCACTTTCGCACATAACTCTGCCGCAGCACCTTGCACAGCTGCCACAAATCCGTTACAATAAAGGCAGTAATTGATAGACTGGTTTTGCGAAAGGAAGGCTTATCTATGCAGGATTTTGAATACTATACCCCGACGCATGTCGTATTCGGCAAACATGCCGTAGAACGCGTCGGCGAACTCATCACAGGTCAGAACGGCAAAAAGGTTCTGATCCATTACGGCGGCGGTTCGGCTAAGCGCAGCGGACTGCTCGATCGCGTCACAGATGCGCTGGAACAGTCCGGGATTTCCTATGTCATGCTGGGCGGTGTCGTACCCAATCCGCGCCTCGGCCTTGTGCGCGAAGGCATTGCGCTGTGCAAGCGCGAGGGCGTCGATTTCATCCTCGCAGTCGGCGGCGGCTCGGTTATCGATTCCTCCAAGGCGATTGCTTATGGCATTGCAAACGACGGCGATGTATGGGATTTTTACGCCAAGAAGCGCGTACCACAGGCGTGTGCCCCGGTCGGTACAATCCTAACCATCGCAGCGGCAGGCAGTGAAATGAGCAATTCCTCCGTCATCACCAACGAGGACGGATGGCTCAAGCGCGGACTGAGTACCGAGCTGTGTCGCTGTAAATTCGCCATTATGGACCCGACGCTGACCTATACACTCCCGGCATACCAGACGGCAAGCGGCGCCGCCGATGTTATGATGCACACAATGGAGCGTTATTTCACGCAGGTAGACACACTCGGTCTCACCGATTCCATCGCAGAGAGCCTGTTGAAATCCGTCATGCGCGACGTAACCGCTGCGCTGAAAAATCCGGAGGATTATGACGCACGTGCCGGACTGATGTGGGCAAGCAGCCTGTCGCACAACGGCCTGACCGGCTGCGGCACGGACGGCGGCGACTGGTCCTGCCATCAGCTGGAGCATGAGCTGAGCGGCAAATATGACGTCGCACATGGCGCAGGCCTGTGTGCTGTCTGGTCGAGCTGGGCACGGACTGTCATGCCTGCCAATCCCGCGCGCTTTGCAAAATTTGCCATCCAGGTCATGGGCGTACAGCCGGGGGCAGACGACATCGAAACTGCTAACCGCGGCATTGACGCAATGGAAGCCTTTTTCCAGTCCATCGGCATGCCGGTTCGCATCAATCAGATGGGCATTGAACTGACCGAAGAGGACATGCGCGAACTCGCCTATAAGTGCAGCTTTATGGATACGCGCAAAATCGGCCGCTTTGTACCGCTGGATAAAGAAGCGATTTACAAAGTCTATCAGAAAGCAAAGGCATAACAAAAGCCAAACGGCATCGGGTATTCACCCGATGCCGTTATGACACTCCTCTGAAATGCCGATATCTGCCAGTACGATTTCACCGCAATATGGTTTGGATGTTTCCTGCACATGCAGCGGTTTATATGAATCAAAGGTCACGGTCAGATCGGCATGCACCGCGCCTTCCGCAACAGCGCCTGTATCCGCATGAATCCCGCTTGGCAGGTCAAGTGCAGCAAGATACGCCCCCGATTCATTCATGAAGCAGCATGCCTTTGCGCCGGATGGACGCAGAGTACCGTGAAATCCTGTGCCATACAGCGCGTCGATGACAACATCTGCATCTGTCAGCCGATCAATCTGCTCAATTGGGCAGACGGTTACATTCAACCCATCCAGGCGGTGAAAATTAGTCTTTGCATCCACCGTGACCGGCTCCCCCTCTGCAAGCACAACCCGTACGGCCAACCCATCCTGTGCGGCAAGGCGCGCAATGACAAATCCATCGCCGCCGTTGTTGCCCTTTCCGGCAACAATGGCAAGTACATGTGCATCCGGCTTGTGCGCACGGATGATCTGATAAGCAGCTGTCCCGGCATTTTCCATCATTTGCAGATAGGAAAGCCCGCCCGCGTCGGCATTGCATTCAATCTGCTTCATCTGTGCGGCTGTAACAATACGCATAGCAAAATTACCTCCAATTTCAATAACATAAGGAAGAATGACCTATGAAAATAATCAGTGAAACCTTTGTCTGCCCCTCCACCGGCTGGGGCGTTTTCCTCGTTTATGACGAAGAGGAATGTGAACTTTATGCCCGCGTCTGTGACGAGGGCGAATGGGATCCGGATCTGGCAGATGAGGATTCCCTTCCAGATTTTGAAGCCACAGAAATCTGGTGTGAACAGTTCGGCTACCGCCGCTGTGATTCCTATCCGGAGGCACAGATGGTTGCCGACCAGTTCAATTCAATGTTTTGACGCGCGGAGAATCGCCGCGGTCGATCTGAATTTCATATCCAATTTTGGCAAACCGTGCGCGCAGATCGGCAATATGCTGTGCTGATTCTGCGCCGGTTGCCAGCTTGTTGTCATACAACATGTATTTGCTGCGCACTGCCTGTGGGCTGAGATTCGGCATGACGACATTTGCACCCGCCAGGATGCCTTTTTCGCGCCCAACCGGATCGAGCGTTCCCAACGCTGTTGTCGCGGGCAGCAGCACATCCGGAAACATCAGCCGCAACAGTGATAGCAGGAACAGGGTCAGTTCCACTGACCCCTGCGGCATCTGTGCAAATGGAGTATCATGATGCGGGATAAACGGCCCGATTCCGATCATTTCCGGCTGTAAATCTGCCAGAAACAACAGATCATCTGCCAAATTTTCCGCCGTCTGGAACGGTGAGCCGACCATAAACCCGGAACCAGTCTGAAAACCGATCTCCTTCAGCCATCGCAGGCACTGTTTGCGATGTGCACCGGAAAGCTCTGCGGGATGCAGGCGGCTGTAGTGTGCCTCATCTGCTGTTTCATGCCGCAGCAGATAACGATCTGCTCCTGCGTCAAAATATGCCTGATACGTCTCTCTGGTCTGTTCTCCGACCGACAATGTAACAGCACAGTCCGGGTGCTGCCGTTTGATGGACGATACGATGTCTGCCATGCGCTCCGTAGTATAGTATCCATCTTCTCCGCCCTGCAAAACAAATGTGCGAAATCCCAGTGCATACCCCTCTGCCGCACATTGCAGGATTTCTTCTTTTTCCAGCCGATAGCGTTGTGCCTTGCGGTTGGAACGTCGGATTCCACAATAATAGCAGTCATTGCGACAGAAATTGCTCAGTTCAATCAGACCACGAATATATATTTTGTTTCCAAAAACTGCCTGCGCGGTTTTGCGTGCACATTCAGCGGCATAGGAGGCAGTTTCCGGTGCAAACGCCGAAATCAGCTGCACAAAATCTGTCCGTGGAAGAACATGCTCAGCCGAAAGGCGGTCAATCAGTCGATTCATAGATAAAATGTTCCTTTCGTGCGCGGAAATACTGAAAACAGTATACCATTCCTCTGCGAAGTGCGCAATTCTTCAAAAAAAACTTTACAAATGATGGCAGGGTTGCTATAATAACAGTTAGACACGCGCCCGTAGCTCAGTTGGATAGAGCGTCAGACTCCGACTCTGAAGGCCGCTGGTTCGACTCCAGTCGGGCGTACCACTTAAAACCGCTGTTTCTTAATGAAATGGCGGTTTTTTCATAACTTTTTCGATGTTCAGTTTTATTCTGTTGCAGTGACTTCTAACAAGACTTCTAACAAGGGGTCAATCATCTTCCAACAGACTGTTCATCAGATTTCCAGTCTCACGCTTTACCGCCGGGGTCAAATGAGTATAGATGTTCAGCGTTGTGCTTACATCTTGATGACCTAAGTACTCTTGTACACGCTTCGCATCTTCGCCCGCATTGATTAACAGGCTTCCTGCTGTATGCCGTAACTCATGGAAGGTGATCTTAGGTAGATTGTTATTTTTTAGAATGCGCGGAAAATGATGTGATGGATAACTCGGTTCAAGTGGTCTGCCATCAATCCAACAACACACATGGTTATTCTCCACATAGCAATCACCAATCAACTCCCGCATCTCCTCTCTCCGTTCGCGCCAGTCGAGAAGATACGTTTTCAGCGCTGGCATAAGATGCAAGTCCCTCTTTCCAGCCTCACTTTTGGTCTGTTCTTTTTCGATGATACCGCAATTAGACCGTACAACCGTATTCCTGATATGCACTAGATCATTCTCGAAGTCAACATCTTCCCAGCGCAAGCCCAAACACTCCGATTTCCTCAATCCTAGAAATAATCCCAGCATGATTGCAGGTTCCAATGGATCACCCTTGATGACTTTTATAATTTCATTTAAAGCGTCAAGGGCTTCTTGTCCACCGCTGATCTTGCCAATCTGCGTATCCTGTGCAAGTGTATCCCGGTATCCTTCGAGTTCTTCCATCGTGCCTGAAACAGACTCATTATATTTGTCAATCTCGGCTTGGTTATCGGTTAACTGTTTCTGCACATATGAAATTCCATTGACATCATTACTATTCAATGCCGCATCCAATTGCTGATTCAGCTTTGCCCGTTCGTTATACAGGTCTTGTAAGTGCTTGATATCCTCTTTTGCCGCATCAATGACGTTGGTATATCCAACAGCATTCAGATTGTAATCTTTAGAATACTGGGACTGACTTCCTTCAATGGTCAATGCATTCATAGCTGCATTTGTAGCTGACCGCTGTTGTGACTGTGCATTGGCTTCTAATAATGCTTTCTGTCTTTCCAGTTCTGCATTCTGCTGTCTCAGCTTTTCCAGTTCAGCTTCCTGTGTCAATGTGATTGTACCATTGGAAGATAATGCCTGTAATTCTTCGATTCTTTCTTGTGTAGTTTCCAGTTCGCTATTCACAGAATCAAGCTGGCTTACGGTATCCTCATAGGTGGTCTGTGCTTCCTGTGCTGCTTCTGCTGCATTGTAATATCTTTTTGCCAGTGCGGAAGCTGCTGCCCCTGCTGCCATAATACCCAGTGTAACAGCTATAAGCGGATTTGCTGCCAGTGTAGCCATCAATCCCTTAAATGCGCCTGCCAGCGTTACTGTAGCACCTGTTGCTGTTCCTTCTGCTGTTGCAAGTCCCATTGATGCAAGTGCTGCTGACGCTTCTGCTTCTGTCATCCCTACGCTGGTCAGGATGGTCGTTCTTTGAGCGTTTGACAATGCTTCGGATGATAATACTGCCCGTAACTGAGATTTTGACAGATTTCCAGCAAGCGAGATGAGTGTTTGAAAGTCATCCTCCAACACTTGAGTGCCTTTGACCAATCCCATGGCGGTATCAAATGTGCTCAAACTGGTTGCCGCCTGCATAATGCCAGTTCTTAACAGTGCAAATCCTTTGACTGCTCCTGTGATTGCAAGTCCCGCAAAGGTGCTTTTTAATAAATTTGTGTCATCTACAAATTTTAATACCGCCGTTGATGCTTCCAAAATACCACCGACAATACCAGTAGAAATGTTATTCATTGCCAGAGATTCAAACGCTGCTTTTAATGTATTGGTCTTTGCTTCCAAAGAATCAAGATACGCACCAAATTTCTGTTCTGCCGATCCTGCGGAATTTGCGGCAACATCAGCATATTTCTTTGCACTGTCGTAATTCTCCATCAGCACGCGGAAGTATTCTGCCTGTCTTGTTCCAGCAAAGGCCTTACTCAGCGCATTTTGCTGAACTTGACTCAGCGAACTCCATTTTGCCGCAAGATTGTCCAATACATCTTGGTAATCATTGTATTCTGTAACTGTTTTGCGTAAATCAATGCCGACATTTGCCAAAGTTTGTTCAACATCAGAAAGCATTTCCTCTGTTCCATCGTCATCAATCAGTTTGAGTTTACCACTCTTGATATCGGACATTCTGGTAAAAATCGTTTTATATGCTTCACCAATCGATGACATTGAACGCTGTGTTACCTCTCCTGTCGTTGCCAGATAACCCAGCAGTCTATCCATTGACACGCCAGCCGTGTCAGCAGTTACCGCAACTCTGGACATCGCTTCTGCAAGTCCCCCGGCATCTGTCGCAGAAACAAGGTCAACGGCAGTCAATTTATCTACAATGCCCGCGACATCTTCCGCTGCAACCTTATAACCCTTCATTGCAGAGGTCAAATATTGTGTACTGTCAGCAGCATCAATACCGGCAACCTTGCTCAACATCATTGAATCCTTGATGAGTGTATTGGTATCACTTATAGAGTGTCCCTGTCTAAGCCAGGCATCCGCTGCATCTGCAATCTGTGTGGTGGTAGCACCCATCTGCTGTGCCATCTGGTTATAGTCGTTCATCATGCTCACAACAGCAGAACGACTTTCACCCGTTGCCATCTGCAAACTAACAATGGATTTATCAATTTCCTTTATCGACTCTGCTGCACTTTTTGCAGTAGTTCCGATCACCTGTATACCTTTAGCTGTAACGGCTGCTGCACTGCCAATATTGAGCGCACTCTTTAACGTACTGCCGAATGAAGCTGCTGTCTTTTGAGATGTTTGAAGCTGTTTGTTGACGTTCTGTACATCTTTTTTTGCATCTTCGGTGTCAGTATCTACTTTTAGCTTATGATCGCCGTTTTCCAACTGTTTTAGCTGTTGATTTAATTTTGTTGTATCTAGTTCTGCTTTTATCCTTGCTTTAAATTCATTCATTTAACCATCCTTTTATTAAATCTGTGAGCATTCAATAAAAAAAGTCAGCCTTTTAGGGGCTGACTTAAATTTTGTATACAACTCATTTTGATAATTTTTTCTGTTTTACATACATCTGCAACTGTTTAACTGTGTAGCACTTTTTAATAATTTCGCCATTACTATCCTTAATAGCAAACGTCCCTGACGGATTATCTGATGCATACAATAGCAACTCATATCCCATCTCCTCGCACCACTTTTTTGCATTAGTAATTTTTTGATGTTGTGAACCACTAAAAAAATACTTTTGCCCATTTGTGGCAATCACGCTATACTTCTTATTGTCACCATAAAGTTGTTGTTTATTATGTTTGCTTTTCTTCTTCCAATTTTCCCATGATCTTCTGCCTACTCTGGCAGCGTTATCCGTATTATAGATATGCACAAGTGGGATATTATAAGGTTTTAACTCCTTCTTTTTAGATGTACCTTTAACACATGCAATATCATTATTTTTTAATCTAAGGATGGATACCTTTTGTACGCCGCAGTAACTCTGGAGTGGTATCATTTAAGTAGAGTCGGAAAACTCACCAAACTATGATAGAATAAGAACAAAGGAACGGTGAGAAATCATGGCAAGAAGCTACGATAAAGATTTTAAAGAAGAAGCATTGAAGCTCTCAGATGAAATCGGAGCAAAGAAGGCGGCTGACCAGCTTGGAATCCCCTACAATACAGTCACAACCTGGCGAGGTAAGCGAAAGAAATACGGAGATCAGGCATTTGTAGGAAGTGGTCATAAACAACTGCCGGCAAGCGAGCAGGAACGAAGAATGCTTGAGCTGGAGAAGGAAGTCAAAGAGCTCCAACGAGCTAACGATATACTTCAGGAGGCTCTTGGTTTTTTCGCAGCGCGCCGAAAGAAGTAAAAGCACATGAGCGATACCGCTTTATCCACTCTATACAGACAGATTCAGATAAGGAGTGGAGTGTGGAACTATTATGCAGAATTCTTCATATAAGCGAATCTGGATATTATCGATATCTGAAGAATCTCAGTAAGCCGTCTAAGGACGCGCTTCTTTCGGCGGCAATAGACAGGATTATGAATGAATCCGATTATAATGACAATTACGGCGTGGAACGAATGCAGCTTGCCTTGGAGCAGAACGGATTCCACACAGGAAAACGTAGAATCAGGCGAATTATGCACGAAAAAGGTCTGATTCACGCAGACCAGACGTCCGCATGGTTTAACACGCGCTGCCACCGAAATTCAAGAGGAGGAAAATCTGATCAAGCAGGATTTTCGGGATACCCCGTATCAAAAACTGCTGACAGATATCACGCAGATCGGCTGCCTGGACGGAAAACTCTATATTTCCCCGATTATGGATTGCTTTAACGGTGAGATTCTTTCTCTTCAGATGGATGACAATATGCGAAAAGAACTTTGTATCAATACACTCAAGGCAGTTGCCTGCCGGTATCCG
>NZ_NHOC01000006.1 GCF_002157465.1 Butyricicoccus porcorum | reverse complement strand
GAAGCTACGATAAAGATTTTAAAGAAGACATTGAAGCTCTCAGATGAAATCGGAGCAAAGAAGGCGGCTGACCACTTGGAATCCCTACAATAGTCACAACCTGGCGAGTAAGCGAAAGAAATACGGAGATCAGGCATTTGTAGGAAGTGGTCATAAACAACTGCCGGCAAGCGAGCAGGAACGAAGAATGCTTGAGCTGGAGAAGAAGTCAAAGAGCTCCAACGAGCTAACGATATACTTCAGGAGGCTCTGGTTTTTCGCAGCGCGCCCGAAGAAAGTAAAAGCACATGAGCGATACCGCTTTATCCACTCTATACAGACAGATTCAGATAAGGAGTGGAGTGTGGAACTATTATGCAGAATTCTTCATGTAAGCGAATCTGGATATTATCGATATCTGAAGAATCAGTAAGCCGTCTAAGGACGCGCTTTCGGCGGCAATAGACAGGATTATGAATGAATCCGATTATAATGACAATTACGGCGTGGAACGAATGCAGCTTGCCTTGGAGCAGAACGGATTCCACACAGGAAAACGTAGAATCAGGCGAATTATGCACGAAAAAGGTCTGATTCACGGCAGACCCAGACGTCCGCATGGTTTAACACGCGCTGCCACCGAAATTCAAGAGGAGGAAAATCTGATCAAGCAGGATTTTCGGGCTGATACCCCGTATCAAAAACTGCTGACAGATATCACGCAGATCGGCTGCCTGGACGGAAAACTCTATATTTCCCCGATTATGGATTGCTTTAACGGTGAGATTCTTTCTCTTCAGATGGATGACAATATGCGAAAAGAACTTTGTATCAATACACTCAAGGCAGTTGCCTGCCGGTATCCGGTTCGAGGCGCGACACTTCATAGCGATCGCGGAAGCCAGTATACCAGCGAGGCGTTCAAGAAAAAACTTTCTGAATATGGTATGCTGCAGAGCTTAAGCGGTGTGGCACACTGCTACGATAACGCCCGAATGGAGAGCTTCTTCGCAACTTTGAAGAAGGAACTGCTCTATAGAATTCCTACTTACCGAATGCCAATGGCGGAGGTTAAATCTATTATCTTTCGATATGTGTTTATCTACTATAATCGGAAGCGAGTATATACGTCGAATCCCTTAGGGCTTCCACCCGCTGTTTATAAGACACATTACCACAATATGTATCATTCATCTGCTGCTTAAAATTTGTGAGTTTTTAGACTGCACTTTTCTTGACAATTCCAAACAGCTGCGAAACACACTGTGTTCTCGTGGCTTCATTCGGCATTGCTGCCAGTTCTGTTGTCTTCTTTGTTTTTAAATCCAGAGAGACGACACGATTTGTTGCCTGTCCGTCCATTTTTCCGGCTCCCACATAGAGCACCTGATCCTTCAGAGCCGCAAAGCCATCGGAAAATGTAAATGGCAGTTCGCCGACGGTATCGACGGTAATCTCTCCGGCATCATCCGCCTTTACAAGCAGCACCTGGTTGCCCTTTCCTTCTGCCGTACTTCCGCCAACATAATAAATGCCATCGTCCGTCGTGATCGAAACACCATACGAAATCTCATGATCCAGCGTTGTATGATTCACCTCAACCAGCTGACCATCTTCCTGCTTCAATACATAAATATCCGGGTAGGACTTTTTTGCGCCGCCGAGTGCCGGGCCATCTTCCGGGAAATTCGCGCCGCCACCGACGACAACATATCCGTTGGAAATACCCGACAGCATGCCTGCCGTTCCCTTATTTGTCTTCATGCCCTCCTGAGGTGCGAGATCACCCGCAAACTCCCATAAAATTTTGGATACTGTTCCGTCCCTGGTCTCTGTCTGACTTCCCTGCGCAGCGGCCGCATCATCTGCCGCTGTATTTTTCTCTCCGGCACATCCTGCCATCGAAACCATCAAAATTCCAGCCAGTACCATCGCTGTCAAACGATTCTTTTTCATGTGTCTCAACCTCCTGTTACCGTTCTTACCAAGGTGCATCTGAGAAGTCGAAGCTCTTGCGAAAGATTTGTGATCTTCTTTGTTTCCAGATAGCGTCTCATTCCGGGGAATGGATTTCCCATTTCATCTGTACCATACTGCATAAACACAGTTACAGCACTTTGCCGTCCTTGATGACGGCCTGAAGATTCAATTTTTCATCCAACAGCACAACATTTGCCTTTTTGCCAATTTGAATCGAGCCGTACTTATCATATACGCCCAGACATTTCGCCGGATTCATTGTCGCGCAGGCAACTGCTGTTTCCAGCGGGATATGCATTTGTTTCACTGCAATGCGCATACAATCCATGAGATTGGTGACTGAACCAGCCAGTGCTCCATCTGAAACCAATGTCGCACGGTTGCCCGTTACGTTGACGTCCAATCCGCCCAATGTATAGCGCCCGTCCGGCATACCAGCAGCGCGCATGCTGTCACTAATCAAAACAATACGATCAGCTCCCAGCATACCAAAGGTCGCACGCACGACAGCTGGATGAATGTGCACGCCATCACAAATCAGCTCTGCCGTTACATGTGCACAATCACATACCGCACCAACCACGCCCGGCTCCCGATGAGTGAAGGGCGGCATGGCATTGTATAAATGTACAACATGACTTGCTCCCGCAGAAAATGCCGCCATTGCAGTGTCATAATCTGCATTGGTATGTGCGAGCGAAATGGTTACCTTGTCTTTCATCTGCTGTATGAATGCACGGAAATCAAGGTTTTCCTCCGGTGCAATACCGATCAGCTTCACCAGCCCGTCCGAAGCATCGAGGAAACGCTGACAGCATCCGATATTGCATGGAATGATATTGCGCGCATCTTGTGCACCCTTTTTTACCCTGCTGATAAATGGGCCTTCCATGTTCATGCCAACCAGATCAGCGCCCTCCGCTGCCGGTTCTCTGCGATATGCAGCGGCAACGGAAAGAATATGCTCCAGCTCATCGGCTGGAAGTGTCATGGTCGCCGGCGCAATAGCAGTAACGCCGATCGATGCCTCATACCCGGCAATCTGTGAGATCGCTTCCTGCGTTCCGTCACAGATATCATACCCCATACAGCCGTGAAAGTGCATGTCAATCAAACCAGGAATCGCATAACAACCCCCTGCATCGATTGCCGTAGGATCGTCTGTTTCGGATGCAAACACATCGTTTTGTATCCGGATTTCTCTGCATGCAAAGGTCTTTTGCTCTGTATAAACCTTTGCGTTTTGAATAATCATTGCCTGCCTCCTCTCCGATTTACAATATGGTATGATGCTTGGATTTTCCATCCGTGAGTGCACGCAGCGTATCATCATGCAGGAGCTCTTTTTTTCCCTTATCCAATTCTGCGTAATACGAATAAATGACATCCAGCATCAGGAGAATCGGAAACTGCGGAGAAATTACATTGCCATGATTCAGATATTGTAGCGATGGCATAACCATAACCTCTGTACAGAATTCATGGAAACCCTCTGCATTCTTCGCAGTAATCAGCACGGTTCGCGCCCCTCGTTTGCGTGCTTCCTGTAACAGATACAGTACTTCTTCTGTCTCTCCGCTGATGCTGATACCGAAAACCAGACTATTCTTGTCCTGGAACACTGCCTGCATGCGTATCAGATCGCTGTCCTGCAATGAATCGATGTCCACACCAATCCGCATAAAGCGCAGTTCCATTTCTGCGGCAGCATGACCAGAGCTTCCGCGCCCACAAACCAATACGCGGCGCGCGCTGCTCAGGTATTGTCCGATGCGGGCAATCTGTTCCTCATTGATGAGACTATATGCCTTATTCAGCAGTTCCTGATACGAATTCAGAATCATCCGCGTATTCCCGGTCATAGATTCCTGCTTTTCCACAAAAGTCACTTCGTATTGATATACAAACTCCCGATATCCACGATAGCCGCATTTCTGCGCAAAACGGGACAGGGATGCTTCCGATACATACAGCCTGTCAGCCATTGCCTTGGAAGACAAATCAACCTTTTCCTGATTGTGAATAAAGAAATCAGCGATGCTTTTTTCGACAGTGGTAAACTTATCGTAATTTTTTTCGATAATTGGAACGACGGACTTTACATAATATTCCATTGGAAATCCTTTCTTTTATTCCTCGCGGCGATTTCTAAAATGATAAAAAGCGCCGAGCATTCCCGCATTATTTTTATGTTTTGCAAAAGTTATTTTTATGCGAGATGCAATGCTGTCAATCAAATACTGATTGACGGAAGCCTGTATTTTATCTCTCAGATATGCCTCCTGCGCCATAATGCCGCCACCAAGGACAACAGTTTCCGGATCGATCACATAGCAGATATTGGCAATGCCCTGTCCGAGCACGTCAACCATTTCATCTATGGCATTGCAGCAGAGGAGATCTCCCTGCTCTGCCTGCTCAAAAATGCGGTATCCGCTCCAGTTTTCCTCCGGTTCCTGCTTCCGGCTTGCAACCTTTTTTGTCAGCGCACTTGCTGACCCGAGTGTCTGAAAATCGCTGCCACGCAGATGCATGTAACCGACTTCACAGGCACTGTTTGCAGAGCCGTGAAATACTTCTCCATTCATAACGATACATCCGCCGATCCCTGTGCCAATTGTCAGCATAAGCATCAGCCTGCTTCCCTGAGCGGCTCCGGATGTGTACTCTGCCAGTCCCGCACAGTTCACATCATTTTCCACTTCACAGGGAATGCCAAATTGTCGTTCCAGCGTTTCTTTGAATTTTGTTCCGGTATATTGCGGAATGAGCGGCGCAGAATAAAAAATTTCCCCTTTTTGCGTGTCAACCATTCCCGCAGTCGAAATGCAAATGCCACAGATGTCATCTGTCTGACAGGCTTGACGGACAATATCTGTCACCTTTTCCAGAATAGCAGGGCCGCCCTTCCAGGCTTCTGTCGGCATTTCACTGCGCGTTACAATCACTGCATTTTCGGTAACGACACCATATTTCATTGCTGTTCCCCCGATGTCAATACTGATATACTTTTTCATCTCTGCACCTCTACACAATTTTGTGTATTATATTATAGTGTACAATAATCGCTGTCGTAATTCCATACGCAATATGTTATGATTCATAACATAGGAGAGCGAACCAGATGGATTATTCTCGTTCGCCCTCCCCGTGCGTATGTAATTTAGATGCGAATCTTAAAGATTGCCTTCTTTAAGGAGCCCGGCTCACCTGCCGCTACTGCGGTGCGATGTCCGTCACTCGGATAGCAGATCAGAAAATCGCCGTCGCAGAGAACCACGGAGCTGTTTTTTTCACCGTCCATCGGTACAAAATCGTCCTTCTCCACGTAGTCCTTCATCTGCATATTCTGAATGAAATTGAGGTCAATCTGTTCTGTTCCATGCAGCATCAGATGCAGATCCAGATACTGCTGATGCGCTTCCCAGAAACGATTCTCCGGTGCTGTTGTGGTGTAAGCAACGATATTGACAAACAACTGCTGTCCATCGATTTCATAACTGCCCGTTTCATAGTCCGACAGATCATGCGACTGTGCATAGGCAAAACACGCTTTGATTTGCTGATCCAGGAACGGATACTCGTCCAGATTTTTTATATTTCCAAAAATCATGCTGCATGCTCCTTCGTCTGATAAATCGTCGTATTCGGTGCCGGTTCAGAGTAGTCGCCCTTGATCTTTCTCCAGATCATGCTTGCCGGAATACCGACAACGAGAGATACCGCAATGGAAATGATGGAATAAGACCAAATGGATACTGCTCCTGCGGGAGCGAAGTACTTAATACCAACCATGACGGCAGACGATGCGATAAAGGCCAGCGTTGCACCAAAGGTATTGGCAACCTTCGTAAATGCGCCGAGGATAAAGGTACCGATCAGGATGCCAAGTACCAGACCCATAAATCCATTGAACCACTCATATGCCGACTTGATTCCGCCATTTGCCAGTACAATGGATACAACGATAGCAAAAATACCGACAATCAGAGAGACATACTGACCAATTTTGGTCTGCTTTTCAAAGCTGAGTTCCTTCTTCGTCAGGCGTGCCTGAATATCCAGTGTCCAGCTTGCCGCAACAGAGTTCAGTCCAGTGGACAGAGTAGACTGCGATGCTGCGTAAATCGCTGCCAACAGCAGACCGGTTACGCCGACCGGAAGCTCAAATGCGATATACGATGCAAAGATCTGATCCTGTGCAGCTGCCGGCGGCAGTGCATTCTGCTGATAGAAGACATAGAGACCGGTGCCGATCAGATAGAATACGGTTGCGATAAAGATAGACAGTGCACCGTTGGTCAGCATCATCTTGTTCAGCTTCTTCGTATCTGTCGTGGTTGTAAAACGCTGTACAATATCCTGGCTGGATACATAAGAACCCATGGTATTAAAGCCTGCACCAATAATCATCAGGAATACGCTGTCCTTGAGCAGATTGATGTCAAAAATCGGCTGATCTGCCGCAAGGAATTTGCCGCCTGTGGTGAGCGCTTCTGTAATCGCGCCAAAACCGCCGTTGATATGCGCAATCAGGAACACCAGCGAAGCTGTAACGCCAATCAGCAGAACAGAGCCCTGGATAAAGTCTGTCCAAAGTACCGATTTCAGACCGCCGGTATACGAATAGATAATGGCAATCACACCCATGATGACAATGAGCAGATTGACGCTGATGCCAGTCAGATTGCCGAGCACCATGCACGGCAGATACATGATAATTGACATGCGTCCAACCTGATAGATGATAAACATGATTGCGCCGAGCACACGAAGTCCTTTGCTGCCAAAGCGAAGCTCCAGATAATGATATGCGGTATCAATATCCAGCTTACTGTAAATCGGTAAGAAGAACTTGATGGTGAGCGGGATAGCGAGCAGCATGCCCAGCTGGGCAAACCACATGATCCATGTTCCCGCATAGGAATTTCCTGCCAGCGACAAAAATGAAATTGGGCTCAACAGGGTTGCGAATATCGATACGGATGTAACCCACCACGGTACGGTGCCGTCACCCTTGAAGTATTCTTTTCCCTTCATATCCTTTTTTGCGAAATGAAGACCGGCGAGCAGTACTGCGCCAAGATATACAATCAAGATGACGAGGTCAACGATAGTAAATCCTTGCATGCCTTTCCTCCTGATTCTCTCTCAAAAAACTGTAATCTCGATGTTTTATGCCAGAAATGCCGCTTTTGCATCGCGGATCATCTGTGCAGCTTCCGTGACAATTGCCATATCACTGTCAATCAGAGCCGGAAGCGGTTCCCTGACTCCGCCGAGCTCCAGTCCCTCGTTGATTTTGAGGATTTCCTTGATTACAGCATACATACTGCCGTGTCCCGCACACATCTTATAAATAATGGCATTTACTGCATACTGGATTTCACGAGCCCGTTCCATGTCTCCGGCTCTGACAGCCTGATCCATCTCAAGAATGAGCTCCGGCATGACACCATAGGTTCCGCCGATGGCGCCTTCCGCACCGATGACACGTCCGCTGATGAACTGCTCATCGGGGCCATTGAAAATAATGTAATCTTCGCCAGCTTCCTGCTTGAACATCTGAATGTCCTGAACAGGCATAGACGAATTCTTAACACCGATCACGCGCGGATTTTTGCGCATTTCTGCGAACAGATCCATCGTCAGTGCAACACCTGCGAGCTGCGGGATGTTGTAAATCACAAAATCGGTATTGGGTGCCGCCGCACTGATGTCATTCCAGTACTTCGCAATGGCATATGTCGGCAGATGGAAATAGATCGGCGGGATGGCTGCGATTGCATTGACACCAACGCTTTCCGCATGCTTTGCCAGCTCCATGCTGTCCTTCGTGTTGTTGCACGCAACATGCGCGATAACCGTGAGCTTTCCCTCTGCCGCCTGCATCACATTCTCCAGAATGATCTTTCTGTCCTCCACACTCTGGTAAATGCACTCGCCGGATGAGCCGTTGACATACACGCCCTTCACGCCCTTGTCGACAAAATACTTTGTCAGTGCCTGCACACCCGCCGGGCTGACATTCCCTTCGCTGTCATAGCATGCATAAAATGCGGGGATAACACCCTTGTACTTGTCCAGATTTTTCATATCTACTGCTCCTTTACTGTTTTTACATAAAAATAGAATGACTCTACTTTAATGCCTCTGTAAATGTTTTTGTGATAAGCTGCGGCCGGGTGATAATCGAACCGACCACGACGCTGAATGCGCCCAGCTCAATGACACGTCTTGCTTTTTCCGGTGTATTGATGTTGCCTTCCGCGATAACCGGATGCTTTGCGTTTGCAAGAATCCGGCGCAGAATCGCAAAATCATCCGCTTCAATTTTTGCCCCTTTGCTCTGTTCGGTATAGCCAACCATTGTTGTGCCGATAAAGTCAAAGCCCAGTGCATCCGCATGCAGCGCTTCTTCTACCGTCGAACAGTCTGCCATCCAGAGCTGATCCGGATACTTTTCCCTGACTGCATGGAAGAAGTCATCCAGTGTCACACCGTTCGGGCGCAGGCGTCCGGTTGCATCGACAGCGATAATCTCCGGTTTTACTTCCATCAGCTCATCGACTTCCTTCATTGTCGGCGTGATGTACACACGACTGTCCGCGTAATCCCGCTTGACAATACCGATGATCGGAAGATCTACCTGTGACTGAATCTCCAGAATGTCTTCTTTTGTATTTGCCCGAATGCCACATGCGCCACCCTCTCTGGCCGCCAGTGCCATTCGTCCCATAATATAAGAAGAATGCAACGGTTCATGCGGAAGAGCCTGACAGGATACGATCAGCTTCCCTCTCAGTGTTTCTACTCTCTCATTCATTGTCATCGCCTCCTTGATCGATGGTTTCAGTATATCTTTTGCAAAAGAAATTTCAATATTTTCAAACTGTTCAGAAAGTACTTTCACACTTTTCTTAAATTCTCCTTTGAAACGACCGATTTTCGCGCGCGCTTTTTAGGAGATTTGCACAATTTTTTGAGACTTCTTTCTGCCTTTTACGTGGATATTGCATTTAATTTGCGGATGATTATACTAAAAGACAGGAATATTCCGCAAGTAAATACCAACTTTACATGCCAATCAAAGGAGACCAACTTATGATTATTTACAAGGCAAAGGACTATCAGGACATGAGCCGTAAGGCTGCCAATATTATCTCCGCACAGGTCATCATGAAGCCAAACTGTGTACTCGGACTGGCGACCGGCTCTTCCCCGATCGGCACATATGAGCAGCTGGTCGAATGGTACAACAAGGGAGATCTTGATTTTTCTAAAGTCACAAGCATCAACCTGGACGAATATAAGGGACTTGGGCCGGACAACGAACAGAGCTATCGCTACTTTATGGATACCCATCTGTTCAACCATGTCAATATCAACAAATCCCGCACCTTCGTCCCGGATGGTCTGGCGCAGGACACAGAAAAAGCCTGCGCTGAATATAATCAGATTATCGCGCAGGCAGGTGGTATCGATTTGCAGCTGCTCGGACTCGGCAGCAACGGACACATCGGTTTCAATGAGCCGGGTGCCGTGTTTGAGCAGGAAACACATTGCGTCGACCTGACGGAGAGCACCATTGAAGCAAACAAGCGCTTCTTCTCCCGCATTGAGGATGTACCGCGTCAGGCGTACTCCATGGGTATTAAGAGCATCATGCAGGCAAAAAAAATCCTTGTGATTGTCAGCGGCGAGAGCAAGGCCAATGCGCTGAAGCAGGCGCTGCATGGCCCCATCACGCCGGCGTTGCCTGCCTCCATTTTACAGCTGCATAACGATGTAACATTTGTTGCAGACGAAGCTGCCATGTCTCTGCTGGATGTATAACCGCAAAACAGAATTCATTTCTGTTTCCCCACTTTTGCGGATGCCGAAAGCCAGAACCACATTCTTCCTTTCCTATTCCTTCTATCTGTAATCGGCTTTCGGTTCTGATTTTGTTCTGTTTTTCCTCCTATCCTGTATCGTGTAATTCTCTCCATACATCTCTCCGATAAACAATCCAACACGAATCGGGAAAACCTGCCCCCGATTCCATTGCAGATGTGGACGGAATTTTATTCCATTGAGCAGAACAGCGCAGCGGATCGTATAGCCTCAACCGTCAGGTCTGGCGACGCAAAACAGCCCGCCGAGGGAAGTTTCTTCCTTCGGCGGGCTGTCTTTTGATTTACGTAATCTCTGCGCCGGGTTTTGGTATCACAGCATGAAATCACGCACATGGTTATCCCGCAATGCAACACAGGGCAGGGAAACCCTGTCCTGTGTGCGATTCATTTTAGTTTTTGTCAAATGTTCCGTTGCGAATATCTTCTCTCAGTCCAATGCGATTGGTCTTGTAATGGAAGAACGGGCGTTCCGGTAAAACAATGATATCTACCGGCTGCATGTAGTCCTCCAGACATGCAGCGACCGCATCTTTGATATCATCGACGGTGTAACCATCGTTTAATACAACAAAGAGGTATGGAACAAAGCAATGATGATGCTCCGGATCCTCCGTGATGACGAAGAATTCATCATCGATTCCTTCGATTTCCGCATCTGCCAGACGATTTTCCATCGGCAGCGTCGCGAGCTCGCCGCCTCCATAGCGGGTTGCACAGCCTCTGGTCAATGTATAAATGGTTCCATCCTCTGTCATATACCCGATGTCACCGGTATGCAGCCAACGTCTGCCGTCCGAATGCAGCTTAATTACCTTTGCAGTTGCTACCGGATCATCATATCCGAGCATCGTGCCCGGGCCGCACTGACAGATTTCTCCCACCGTGTTGTAAGTCAATTCCTTATCTGTGCCCGGCTTGAAAACCGAAATATCCGTCAGCGGCAGCGGTACGCCAACATTGCCGTTTCCGATCGGCTGTGCCGTCATCGGCAGCGTCATATTCGAACCGGCTTCACTACAGCCATAACCAGTCGTATACCGAACATGACAGTTGTGGTCATCCAGGAATTTCTGTGCGCGCTTGAGCTGAATATTATTGTATGCCTCACAGCCGGCTCCTGCCGAAATCAGATGCGAAAGGTCATAATCATCCGGTACACGGCCATTGCGCATGACCAGCTCAATAAACATCGGAATATGCGGCCAGCAGTTCGGACAATACCGCATGAGTTCGAGGTCAACATCGTTTACATCGACAAACGGTGACAGAATCAGCAGCTTATTGGATGCGAGCGGCATCAGCAGCATGGAAACGACAACTGCGACGAGCGCCGGTGTCAGATGGGTCATCAGCCACGTCGGACGGAACTGACTGGATGCACCATAAAAATTCATCTGCTGAACGATTGCAAGCATGGTGTAGGCGGAATGGATCACCTGCTTAGAGGGGCCGGTCGAGCCGCTGGTATAGGCGCGGAACAGCGGACGGTTGATGTCGCGCGGTGCCGCAACGACACCTTCAAAATCTTCTCCGAGCTTCAAGAATTCATCCCAGGATATTGTACACGGACCATAGGCGGGATGACTTGTATACAGAGAATCCAGGTAGTTCCAACAATAATCCGGTATTTTCATTCGGTTTGCACTGTGCAGAGGACTCAACAGAACGGCTCCGCGGATTCCGGCACCAGTGCGGTACGCATTGAAGTTTTTATGGGATAAAAAATCATGGGCAAAAATCATTTTAGCGCCCGATTTTTTGACAGCTGCGACATTTTCTTCAATGGTATTGTCGCGGCAAAGCAGCGAGGCACCGATCTGCTCCGCTGCCAGCAGAAGGTACATAAATTCCGGTACAGCGCGCAGGAATACCGGAATCTCATCCCCCTCGCCGAATCCGATTGCTCTGAGCGCACGCGCTGTTTTGTCAACCTGTTCATATACCTCATGCCATGTGATATCTGTCCCATAATAATGCATCGCTACGACAGATTCCCCTGGACACTGTTCTTTTAAATATTCACATACGGTGCTTTCCGGAACTCTGAGTCCCTCAACCATCTCCGTCGGATAATACTGCATCCACGGACGGTCTACGCTCGGCTTTCCTGTTAATGTTCTGTTCATCAAATGTTCCCCTTTCTTTTCAGAGAGACTTCCCGCTCTCTTGTTGCCAGAAAATTTCTATTTTTCTGCCATAAACAGTTTATCACAAAAACGCAGGAATAAAATTGAATAAAATGGACAAATTCCCAATCGCAGCTTTTTCACAAGAAAAAGCTGCCTGTTGTTGTCCAAATGACAACATCAAGGCAGCGCTGGTTTGTGTTATTTTACACTATATTTTTCCAGTTCATTAACAGTATTCCAGCAAATCCGAGGCGTTTTCTGTATTTATACTGGCAATTATTTCAGTTCTATGTATCATCTGTCGAATAAAGGACGCAATTTCCTCGTGGTCGGAAAGGCTCATATCATCTTGATCTGACCAGATGATTTCAAAGAACCGTTCAAAGATCATTTTCATCTCCGGATGATTCAGAACAGCAAGGTTGTTCTTGCCATTTTCCGTATTCAATCTCATATAACAAAAGGTATCCGACAGAAAAATACTCTGTGTGACGGCATACTGAAAATCGGGCACCGGGCTTTCATGGATCAGCCGGAAATGCATTGTGTCCTGCTCTGTACACAGCTCCAGTAAATACTTCAGATACCGTATTCTCTGTTGTAAAGTCAGGGAAATTTTGTGGTCAAAAAAATCAATCTCACTTTCGACCGCCAGATTGGAAAAGGCAATGCGATGGAAGATGACTTTAATGCGGGTTTCCTCCATGGCTTTTTTTGTAAGCCGGTGGAGATTCCGCAGCATTTCCTTGTCAAGCCCCTCTTCTGCTTCGATTTCTGTCTGTTCCAGCAGTTCCTCGAACAGATCATCCGGCAGGAAATGCTCTGTCATCTGGCCGATCATCCAGCGTTGATGCAGTGCAAGTATGGAACGGATGTAACCGTTTCCGTTGACCATGTCCGCCATGGTTGTATCACGATACAGCAGCATTTCTCTGGTGCACAGATTACGAATGCTGTCATACAATGGATTGCAGTTATCTGCTTCGCTGCTGACAGTTACCGACATGCAGCGGTTGGGAGCCGTCAGTATGCCGCTTATCATGAAATCATCTTTTACTGTAAAAAGCATCCGCCCGGCAGCCTGCTTTCCTTTGTATAAATGAAAGTCAAGACCCGCCTCTTCCTTCATCATGTTAATCAGGAAAATCGGATCATAAATAGGATCTATTTTATCCGGCGACAGATCAATCATCAGTGAAAAATGAACATCGGGATAGGAATGATACGGCCCGCGCGGGATATTTCCCTGAATAATCTGGATTCTGTATTCATGTGCCAGTGCAAGCAAATCCATCTGCGCCATAATATACAGCCTGCTCACCCGTCGGAGAACCGGATGATGCATTTTGGAAATATACTGTGCCGGGTTCAGATCGACAAAGAAAATGGTTTTTGGTGCGACAGAGGAGCCATATAGCCTTTGCATGTCCTGTACATAGTCATATTCCGCCTCCAGATTGTCGAAAATGACTTGTTCCAAATCTCTTTTATTTGCAACCTGATAAGTTTCATACAGCGTTTCAATCCCCACTGCGGAACTCAGCCGGACAATCTCACTGCTGATCCGCTGCAGCACATTCCGCTTTGTTTTTTCGGCCGGAAGCATCCGCCCACTGATCCACTTACTGATATAGCTGACATCATATTGCAGTGCCTTGGCCAGCGCTGCATTCTTGATCTCGGCCAGATTCATCAGCTGTTCTAATATCTGGCTAAAACGATTTTTTTCTTTTTCTGGCACGGTCCCCACCCCCTGGTATGATATAAATCAGCAGATATCGATCCGTTCTTTTTACGAGTATGCATTCCATCACAATTGCTCTGTACCGGTCTGCTGATATATTCTTCTATCTTTCTTTTAATCGCCTGTTTTTCCAGCCTGTGATGGATCCTCCTGCTCCCCAGGCTGTATCAGGTCATTTTTGCGATATACGTTTTTTATTATACCATAATCCGGGAAAAAAGAAAGATAAAATTATGCTCACTTTTGTAAAATGATACGTGATAAAAAATGAATCCAACAAAATCCCCCCTGATGCAGGATAACAAACACCACATCAAGAGGGGGATATCATTCTATCAGCAACCGGAAAGGAAAGACAGCCAGAGATTATGCATCCGCAAAAGAAATGGGCATATCCTCCGAGCCGCAATCAATCCGCCAGCTCTCCCGTTTTCTCTGACTGCAAGGTCTTGACACCAAAAAGAAAGTAAATGAGATGAAATACCCATACGCAGGCCAGTACAATGCATCCCACAGGAACCTGATGCATCAGGATAAAGCCGATGCTCATCAGGATAGTCACCGTGACCATAATACGGATTTTGGTTTTTCTGGTCATTCCCTTCCCCTGTACATAGCTTTCCAGATTGTCCTTATAAAGTCTGGTTCCAATAAACCAGGTATGGAGCCGGTCAGAGCTTTTTCCAAAGCAGAAGGCCGCCAGCAACAAAAAGGGAAATGCCGGAAGCAGAGGCAGCACTTCCCCCAGAGCACCCAGTCCCACACCCAGACAACCCAATATACGATACACAATCTTTTTGATGTTCATTTTTTATTCTCCAATCGTCTCTTTTCTTTTTGTGTTTCCACGACATGCCGCACCACTGTGATCGGGTGACGAAACATCATTCGCGGTCCGGAAAACCGCATGACTTCACGGATTTTTTCGCGCATTTCCGGCTGATAGCAATGCACTTTGCAGTTGGAACAGAAGGTTTTGTTCTCCATAAAGGGGCATGTATCGCTGCATTGCCGTGCATAAGCATCCAACGCAGCACAGTCGGAACACAACTTCCGGCCGCCGTGATTCTTTTTGCAGTACAGGGCAATCATCTGAAAGACAAGTGCCTTCTCCCGCTCCCGCCTGGTCTGGATATCCATCAGCTCATCCTCCCATGCTCAACGGAATAAACCTTGTCCGCAATCCGCATAGTAGAAGCCCGATGCGATACCAGCACAACGGTTTTGTCCTGTCCCTCCTCCCGCTGGGAGCGAAGGATTCCCGCCTCATTCAGGCTATCCAGATTGCTGGTCGGCTCATCCAGCAGCAAAAACGGAGCATCGTGCAGAAAAGCTCTTGCGAGCCCCAGCCGCTGGCGCTCACCACCGGACAAGGTATCACCCAACTCACCCACCGGAGTGTCATATCCCTTTGGCAATGTCATGATGAAATCGTGAACAGAGGCCTTTTTGCAGGCTGTGACAATTTCCTCATCGGTGGCATTCAGTCTGGCAATCCGCAGATTATTTTTAATGCTGTCATGAAACAGATGAGTTTCCTGCGTGACAAAGCTCTCCATGTTGCGTAAATTCGCAGTGTTGATATCGTTTACTGTGTGCCCGGACAAACTGACCTGTCCCTTCTGCACTTCCCAGAAACGCATGAACAGCTTTAACAGGGTGGATTTGCCGCTGCCGCTGCGTCCCACAATGCCAACAATCTGATTGCGTGGAATCGTTACAGAAACATCATGCAAAATGGTCTCTTCTCCATAGGCAAAGTATACATTTTGGGCATCTGCACCGGTAAATGCAATGTCAGCGTGCCCCGTAACTTCCTTTGCCACTGGCGTTTCCTCTAGAATATCCAGTACCCGATTGCCTGCTGCGAAGGTATTTTGCAGTGTGCTGCCCAGATTTGCCAGGGCAACCACGGGACCAAACGAACTCATCAACGCCACAGTAGGAATCAAAATGCCGTCAAAACCAACCAAGTGCTGTTGACAGAGTCCGGCGGAAGCAAAAAGCATTGCCAGATCAAATGCCAGAATAATGGTATTGGTACAAGCAGTATTGCGGCCTGCAGTTCGCTTCATGCGTTCCTCGTCTCCGGCAAGTGCATTGGTGCGACGGTTCATTTCTGCCAACCGCTTTTCTCCCTGACCGTACTGCTGGGTCTCTGCCAATCCCCGAAGGCTGTCCAGCACAAAACTGCTCAGATCGCCCGACCGGGTGCGGAATCTCATGCCATCGTTTCCGCTGTATTTGGATGTGATAAGCGGCACCACCACGCCCACCATCAGATAAGCAGCCAGAGCCAGCAACCCCAGGCTCCAATGATACTGCCCGATAAACAGGCACAAAATCATAGAAAACAGGGTTGCAATGGCGGCCGGAGAGATGGTGTGGGCATAGAACACCTCCAGCAGCTCGATGTCCGAAGTAATAACAGAAACCAAATTGCCTTTATCTTTGCCTTCCAGTTTGGCAGGGCACAGACGGCGCAGCGCCTGAAATACCCGATCCCGGATCAGAGCCAACAGTTTGAACGCAATAAAATGGTTGCAAGCCTGCTCTCCATAGCGCAGCGCTGCCCGCAACAACGCAAATACCGCCATACTCGCAAACAAAACTGTCAGATTCAGAGACGTTTCAAATCCCAAAACATTCAGCACGGCATATCCGCCAAAAACAGTGAGAAATGCAGCACATAAATGACCGATCAGTCCCATGGCAATGGCGAGAATCATATATGCCGTCAGGGGCTTTACCAACCCGATGAGCTTTCGCATCACGGTAAATCCACTTCTTTTCATGCCAGTGCCTCCCTTCCGTAATTCTCCAGAGCCTGCTGAGCGTTCCATAATCTGGCATAGTAGCTGCCTGCGGAAAGAAGCTGCTCATGCGTGCCGTTTTCCACCACCCTGCCGCTATCCATTACATAGATACGGTCCGCATCGGCGACATTGGCAAGACGGTGGGAAATCAGAATAACGGTCTTGGTTTTCGCTAACGTATGAATCTGAGTCATAATATCATTTTCACTTTCCACATCAATATTAGAAGTGGCTTCATCGAAGAAATATACCGGACTGTCGTGGAGTAATGCTCTTGCCAGAGCAAGTCGCTGACACTGTCCTCCCGAAAGATTGGATGCCTTTTCCGCAAGCTGGGTATCAAGCCCTTGCTCCCCTCGCAGAAAATCCGCCAGGTTCACCTGTTCCAGCACATTCCACATGGAATCTTCTCCGGCATCAGGACATCCCATCCGCAGATTTTCCCGGACAGTCCCTTTGAACAGGTAGCTCTGATGGCTGACATAAGTAAAGTTTTTCAGAAGACTCTCTTCTGAAATTTCCGAGAGCGGCACGCCACCTACAGCAATGGAGCCGACATAACTTCTGTTTCTTCCCATAAGGATAGATGCAGCCGTGGACTTGCCACAGCCGCTTTCCCCCACGATAGCGGTAAAACTGCCCTTGGGGAAAGACAGGTCAATACCCTTTAAAATCTCCCGCTCCGGCTCATAAGAAAAATGCAGGTTTTGACAGCATATCGAACAGTTGTCAGGGACTGATCCGGTTTTCTGCTCTGGTTCCGGCAGATCCAGCAGCCGGAAAATCTTATCCGATGCCGCCATACCGTTCATGGCAATGTGGAAAAAGCTGCCCAGCTGACGCATGGGAATAAAGAAATCGGCGGCAAGCAGGATAATCGCAAGGCAGCCGCCCAATCCCACATGGCCAGCCTGGAACTGCGTCACCGCCATGACAATCCCCGCTGCTGCACCGCCATAGGCGATCAGATCCATAATGGTGATGGAATTGAGCTGCATCGTCAGCACCTTCATGGTGATGCGGCGGAATTTTTCCGACTCCGCGTTCATCTCCCGGTTTTTAAACGCATCCGCCTGATAAATTTTCAGCGTGGTTAAACCCTGCAAATTTTCCAGAAATGTGTCACCGAGGGCCGTATACTGGTTCCAATATTTACTCAACAGCTTTTTCGCCCAGGTTTGCACTGCAGCAATGGCAATGGGAATCAGAGGCACGCACACCAGCAATACAATTGCGGGGGGAACATTTACGAAGCACAGCACGAGGAACAGCGTCAGCGGCGCCAGCATAGCATAAAAAAACCGGGGCAGATATGCACCGAAATATGTCTCCAACTGATCCACACCTTCTACCGCCACCTGTACCACTTCAGAGGTCTGAACCTGTTCCTTATAAGCGCTGCCCAGCTGCAAAAGCTTTTGATAGATTTTCTCCCGCAGGATCTTTTTCACCGCCCGGCTGGACAGATATCCCATCCGCGCACACCCTATATTACATACAAACTGGATCACCACTGCGCTGATGGCAATCACAACCGCAGTAAAAAGATCCTTGCTTCCGGCACTGCCCCGGTACATCTGTTCCAGCAGTTGACAGATCACCCCAATCATAGCGATATTGGCCGCCAGCGAACACCATTGCAGGGCTACATTTCCGGCGATATACTTTTTGCTTTCGCTGACCGCACCGATCAGCCGTTTGTTCATCATCATTATGTTATCTCCGTTTCAGATAAGTAAGCGGGACTGCGTTATTGACAAACAGGCAACTCAATGCTATGATTATTTTAATTAGCACTTACTAATCAAGATTTCGTCTTCATGAATTGTCTTTTCGGGGACGCTGATTGCTTTCATACAGATATTGATAGGAAAGGCAGGGAAATCCATGACATTACAGCTTTTACAGGGGATATTTCTCCCCTTTTTGGGGACCGTTTCCGGTTCGGCCTGTGTATTCTTTTTAAAAAATGCCATGAGTGACCGTTTACAAAGAGCCCTGTCCGGCTTCGCGGCAGGCGTTATGGTGGCAGCCTCCATCTGGAGCCTGCTGATTCCGGCGTTGGATCAGGCGGAACATATGGGGAAATGGTCGTTTTTCCCAGCTGCTGCAGGATTTTGGCTCGGTATTTTATTTTTGCTTCTGCTGGATCATGTGATTCCCCATCTGCATCGGAATGCAGATCAGGCGGAAGGTCCGAAAAGCAATTTGCAGCGCACAACAATGCTGGTGCTCGCGGTAACGCTGCACAATATTCCGGAAGGAATGGCAGTAGGTGTAGTTTACGCCGGTTATCTGACCGGGAATACCGGTATCTCGGTCATGGGTGCCCTGGCACTGTCACTCGGCATTGCGATCCAGAACTTTCCGGAGGGTGCAATCATCTCCATGCCGCTGTGGGCGGAGGGTGTCAGGAAACGAAAAGCCTTTTCCTATGGTGCCCTGTCCGGCATTGTAGAGCCAATCGGTTCCCTTCTGACCATCGCAGCAGCCAGTCTGTTGGTTCCGTCAATGCCATATCTGCTCAGTTTTGCAGCCGGAGCCATGCTCTATGTCGTTGTAGAAGAGCTGATCCCGGAAATGTCCGCAGGACAGCATTCCAATGTAGGGACTGTGTGTTTTGCCGCAGGTTTCAGCATCATGATGATACTGGATGTGGCGTTAGGCTGATTGTGCGGGGATCTTCCGTATACCGTATAGGAACATCGTCATCGCTTCCATCGTCCTTTCCAACTCATTATATTTTGTCAGAAAAAATGTGGCTGCTTTCTCGAAGAAAGCAGCCACATTTGCATATTTATCGGCATCCACGCAGTGAAATGGATATATTGTCTTATTTTCTCCCGGACACCTGTGTAAACGTGCTGGATACCCGTTTAATCTCAGGACGGATTTACCTTCTCTTTCAGCTGTTTCGCAGGCTTAAATACGGGAACCTGTGCCGCAGGTATTTCAATCTGTTCGCCGGTAGACGGCACACGCCCGGTACGCGCAGCGCGCTCCCGGGTCTCAAATACACCGAAACCACTCACAGAAACCCGTTCTCCCTGTGCCAGCGCATCGCTCAGGCAGCGGAATGTCAGATCGACGATATACTCCGCATCTTTTTTGCGGATGCCGGCGCGTTCGGCAACCATTGCGGCAAATTCAGACTTTTTCATTCCCTGCTCTTTCCCTCGTCCCAGAGAGCATCCATTTCGCGCAGCGTCATGTCTTCCAGTTTCTTTCCCTGCGCCGCTGCTACGCGTTCAACATAGGAAAAACGGCGGATGAATTTTTCCGTCGTCGCATTCAAGGCACCCTCCGGATCGGTATCCGCAAAACGTGCGACATTGACAGCGGCAAACAGCAGATCGCCGATCTCTTCAGGCAGATCGCCGTCACCATTTACTGCACGCTTTACTTCATCCAGCTCCTCCTGTACCTTGTCCAGCGCGCCGCGGATGTCATCCCAGTCAAAGCCAACCTTCGCTGCCTTGTACTGCACTTTCTCCGCACGAATCAGGGCGGGCAGACTGCGCGCAACACTGTTGAGCGTGTCCGTCGTGCTCTTCTGCCCTTTTTCTACCTTTTTGAGCGCATCCCAATTGTTGAGGATTTCCTCAGTGGACGCGACATCTACGCTGCCAAAAATATGTGGATGACGATAAATCAGCTTTTTACAGATGCCGTCCGCGACATCGTCGATGTTGAATGTCCCCTTTTCCTCCTCGATACGGGTGTGAAAAACGACCTGAAGCAGCACATCGCCCAACTCCTCCCGGAGCAGATCGACATCCTCGTTATCAATCGCCTCACAGACCTCATAGGTCTCCTCAATGAAGTTGCGGCGGATGCTGTGATGATCCTGCGCCCGATCCCACATACAGCCATTTTCACTCCGCAGAATTTCCATGATCTTCAGCAGATCCTCAAACTGATAGCGTTCCTTTATTGTAAAATCCATAATGATTGATAAAAGTCCTTTCTGAAATTGATTACGACGTCACAGCCGCAGCAGCTGTGCCAGCCGTTCCCCGCCCGGCAGCGGCAGAACATCCTCCGCCGTCAGTGCACGCAGTCCAACCAGCAGAATCACATACAATGGGATTGCCGCGCAGATGGAAAGCACGACGGCAGGGCACAGCCCAATATACGGCAGCAGCGCCAGATACATCCGATATACAATTACTGCCATGCCACAGGACGCCAGCAGCGGGCGAAACACTGCCTTTCCAAGCGGCGGCAGCCAACCTGTCAGCCGAACAATCGACATAAGATTGAGCAGCAGGATGATCGTATAGCATACCAGCGTGCCAATGGGCGCTGCTGAAATGTTGTACTCCGGCATGCCAGCCAGCCGAAAACTGACCGCAAATTTGACCGCACATCCGATGGCAGACGAATACACCGTCAGATCGGGGCGTCCAAATGACTGCAAAACCGCAGTGGTCACAGCAGACAGCCCCACCAACGGTTCTGCAATTCCGAGCAGGCGCAGCAATGGTTCCGCTGTCAGGACGCCGCGCGGCTGTGAGGCAAACAATACGCGGAGCAATGGGCCGGACAGCACAAACAGTCCTGCGCCGCACGGCAGACAGACGAGCAGTGTCAGCCGCAGCGAGGACGTCGTCAGGCGGCGCATCTGAATCGTATTCCGCCGGGCATGTGCTGCGGACAGCGCGGGAAGCACGCTGACAGATACCGAGTTGGACAGCGCCTGCGGCAAATTGAACAGTGTCATGGCCATACCGGTGTATGCGCCATATGCCGCCACGACCTCCTCAGGGGAAAATCCGGCGGCGGGCAGGCGACGATAAATCACTGCCATATCAAGAAAGCCCGACGCCGTCATGACAGCCGCTCCCAGCGTGACAGGCACCATCAGGCGGAACAGTTGCGGCAGGACGGATGGCCCATTTTGCCGGATATGCAATGCCGGTCGAACCCCGCGCCGCGCACTCCAGAGCAGGTAACACGTAGCGGCCAGTTCACCGCAGCTCACGCCGATGACCGCACCGACTGCGGCGCCGGTTATGCCAAACCCTCTGTCCAGAAATGTCCAGGCAAGCGTCAGACCCACCATGAGCTTTCCTATTGCCTCCGCAACCTGAGAAATTGCCGTTGGAACCATGTTGCCTGTTCCCTGATACCAGCCGCGCAGTGCCGCTTCCAGCGTGACAAAGAAAACGGCAGGTGCGATGGCAGCAAGGCAGTATGCCGTGTTAATGGATTCTCCAAACAGGCGGCAGATCATCGGCGCAAAGGTAGCGAGCAGCACCGACATCGCCAGCGCAAGCGCGCCAAACACGGCTGCGGCATGTACGACAACCGCCTGTGCCCGCCTGCGGTCGCCCAGCGCAAGCGCCTCGGATACCAGATGCGACTCCGCAACGGGAAGGCCGGCCGCACATACGACGAACAGCAGTGAAAAAAACTGCATCGCAAACGAAAACAGCCCCATGCCGCTGTCGCCAATGAGATTGGTCAGCGGCACCTTGAACAGCGCGCCGAGCAGCTTGACGACAATGCCGGACACAAGCAGTGCCATCGCACCGCCGACAAAGCTTTCCCTTTGTTTCATCCCCACGCCTCCCTTGTCTTCCTATGATAGACAAGGTATGACGCAAGTGCAGACATTAGAAGCCGAAGCGGATGGTTTTCCTGTGTACCAGTGGGTTACAGCTGTGCACCGCAGCTGCTGCAAAACGTGTCGTCCGGCCCGCATTCTCTGCCGCAATTCGGACAGGTGACCGTCGACTTGACCTGGCTCAACTTTTCGCGGATTGCAGCAATTTTATCCAGCTTTTCATCAATGAGCTCCAGCTTGATCTGCATTTCATCCTGATTTCCCGTCGTGCCGCTGTGCACGGCATAAACCATTTTGCCGATTTCCTTATACAGGATTTCAATTTCTGTGTTCAGATCGAAAATCCGGAGATTCAGCCGGGTCGCCTCCACCACATTGCTTGCGGTCTTTCCGGCTGTGCTGGCGGCCTGCGTCGCAACCCGCCCGGTACGGTTGGCAAACAACTCTGCGGATACTCTGGCTTTTTCGAGAAAACTATTCACTTTCTTATCCATGATAAAGCTCCTTTCGCGAAAGCGGACTGACAGCCGGCTTTCGTATTTCTTTGTTGCGTCAGTGTCAGCCGATGAATTCATGCATGATAGACTGCGGCGGGATCAGCTCTAAGTTTTCCAGCGGCTCAAATCGGTCGAGTGCCCGGACAAGCGGTTCCAGTCCCGCGTCAATCATGTCCTGATGGTACGGCTCCGCTTCCTGGCGAAGCTGATTCATCAGAATACAGTCCTCATAGGGCAGATACGTGTTGAGAATATAGGAAGCTGATGGGATATATGGCCGAATATACAGCCGTTCACCGCGCCGGACAGAGCGCCACATCCGAATGGTATCCGAAATCGGTGCATCGCGGAAATTCCGGTCGCGGATGGCACGCCGCACAAACCGCAGCTCATGGGGTGCGAGCCGCCAGTCGTTGGACAGGACGACCTCTGTGCCGACCGCCATATAGACCCCGATGGCGTGTTCCTTTATCTTGCCGGTAATGACATCGTTGAGCGCATGGATGCCTTCGATGACGGCAATTTCTCCCTTGCCCAAACGGACCTCTTCCCGCTCTTCTGTCCGCCGGTGCGTCATGAAGTCATACTTGGGAACTTCTATGGTTTTCCCCTCGCACAGTGCAGCCAGATGCTCGCTGAGCAGCGGCAGATCCATACACAACGGGGATTCCAGATCATCCGCACCGTCCTCGTCCTTCGGGACAGAATAGGTATTCCGGCTCAGATAATAGTCATCCATGGAAATCGAATGCGTCCGGATCCCCTTTCGCTGTGCGGCATCGCGAATGCGATGCGCTGTCGTGGTCTTTCCGCTGGAGGACGGGCCATTGAGCAGCAGGATCATGCGTTCCTCACATCCCGCACAGATGCGTTCCGCGACATTCTCGATGACATTGGTATAGCTCTGTTCACAGGAAGCAACGAACTCCGCCGGATCCCGGCGGCAGCGTTCATTGATATCCTCAAGATTGAGATACTGCAAGCAAATCCCTCACAATTCGGAAGCCCAGGCAAGCAATGCCTGCTTCCCCGCGTTGATTTTTTCCAATGAAGTATTGTATTCATATGGATATTTCGGGTTGTTGATGCGCCGGATTTTTCTTCCATCCGCGCTCAGCAACTTGGTCATGCCGCCCGCGCCGAGCGATACAATGGTCTGAAGCTCCTCCATCATATAGACATTATACCAGCATTCATATCCCATTTTGCACCAGCCGACATTCTCAAAGCCACCCGCCATGAATTTCTGGCGGTACAGATAATACGGCGCATAGCCGGCAGCGGTCAGATTTTGGGACGCGATATCCAGCATCTGTCGCACAGTCTCGTGCTTTTCCGCGTTGCGCACACGGTCGTGCTGGTCTGCGCCGCGCTTGGCGGCGAGCGTATGGACGGTAATATTTTCCGGGTTCAGCCCGATGAGTGTATCCATGGTATGCGCAAAGCTCTCCGGTGTGTCGCCGTCCAACCCTGCGATGGTGTCCATATTGATGGCACGGAAGCCGATGCCACGCGCCATTTCGTAGGTGTCCAGCACAGCCTGTGCGCTGTGGTGCCGCCCGATTGCAGCAAGCACCTCGTCATTCATCGACTGCGGATTGATGGAAATGCGGTCGACGTCATGCTGTGCCAGCACATGCAGCTTTTCCTCTGTGATGGTGTCCGGACGCCCTGCCTCGACAGTAAATTCCGTCATATACTGTAAATCAAAGGCGTTTTGTACGGTATCCAGCAGGCGTTCCAGCTGTTCTGCCGACAGCGTGGTCGGCGTGCCGCCGCCGATATACATCGAGATAATATGCAGATCCGCCTGCTTTATGATTTTACCCGTATGCACGATTTCCGCGCACAGCGTATCCAGATATTCCGCCATGAGTCTGCCTGCCTTCTCGATGGAATGGCTGACAAAGGAGCAGTAGCTGCACCGCGACGGACAGAACGGAATGCCGATATAAATGGAGATATCGCGCGGATGCAGCCGTTTTTTACAATCGAGCGCAATGCCCGCTGAACGAATGGCGAGTGCACGCCGTGCCGGTGAAACATGGTATTGCTCGGTCATCAGTTGTGCGACCTGTACCGGGGTATACCCCTTTTCGAGAAAGCCGCGCGCAAATTTCGCCGGACGGACGCCGGTCAGGGATCCCCACTCGGGAACGGCATCCAAAAACGGGGTTACCGCTTCAAAAATGGCCGATTTCACCGCATGTGTCTGCGCGCGCTTGGTATCCTCTTCGCTGTCTGTAACCGGCGCGCGCTGTTCCACGCAGACCTGTCTGCCCCCGCGCGTACAACAGACGCGAATCACAGTCTCTGTCCCAGTGTGGTCGATGGCTACGCCAAGCGCATCCGTGCCCTCCGGCGCAAACTCTACGCGTTCCGGGGTCTCAGCAGGCAGCAGGCACAGCAGCATTTCACGGACATGATGGTCATTTTCCAGACCGTGTACAGTATAGATCATTGTTTCACAGCCTGCTGCATATACGGATTGGATGCGCGCTCCCGCTCCAATGTGGACAGCGATTCATGTCCCGGCAGCACCTGATAATCTCCCGGCAGCTCATACAGCCGTTTGAGCGACTTCAGCATCGCATGCCAGTCGCCTCCCGGCAGGTCAGTGCGGCCACAGGACTGGCAGAACAGCGTGTCACCCGTAAACAGAATGCTGTTGTCCAACAGAATCGTACATGAGCCGGGCGTATGTCCCGGTGTGCTGAGATACTTTGCCGTCATGCCGCCGAACGTGACCTCTGTTCCCTCTTCTGCCCAGATATCCGCGCCCGGGAAATCAAAGCGGTTCATCAGCTGACGGCCATATGCGCCAAAGGGGGACAGCGATGCATTTGCGTCAAACAGGTATTCGTCCGCTTTGCTGACGACAACCTGCGCGCCTGTGGCTTTTTTGAGTGCGCCGACCGCAAGAATATGGTCGAAATGCGCATGTGTCAGCAGGATATATTTCAGCGTTATTTTTTTATCCTCGATCTCCGCCAGAAGCATGTCTGCACGGTCGCCGGGATCGACAATGGCACCCTCGAGGGTATTCTCATCATATACCAGATAGCAGTTGGTGGCGACATCACCCACACAAAATTGCTTGATTTTCATACAGTCTCCTTTATTTCTTTCGCATCAGCTCATCGGTATCCATAAGAATGGTCACCGGGCCGTCGTTCAACAGCTCAACCTGCATGTCTGCACCAAATTCGCCGGTCTGTGTCTCAATCCCGAGACCCCGGCAGCAGGATACAAAATATTCATACAGTTCGTTTGCCTGTTCGCCCTTCGCCGCGCCGATGAAATTGGGGCGCTTGCCTTTGCGACAATCGGCATACAGTGTAAACTGGCTGACAGCGAGAATTTTCCCGCCGACATCGTCGAGCGACAGGTTCATTTTATCGTTTTCATCGGTGAAAACACGCAGACCGACACATTTGCGCGCCAGATAGAGCGCTTCCTCCGCGGTATCCTCCGGCGCAACGCCGAGCAGGATCAGAAAACCCTTTCCAATCTCGCCCGACACAGTGCCGTCAATTGTCACCTTTGCATGTGACACGCGCTGTAATACTGCTCTCATTGCGCCCTCCTCACGTCGACTGGCGGACGACGTTGATGACGCCCTTGATGCTGCGCAGCTTTTTGGTCAGCGCATCCAGCTGGGACAGGCCGGTCACGTCAATCACAATGTTGATGATGCCAAAGCCCTCCGACAGCGTTTTGCCGTTGAAGTCGCGCACATTGATATGGTTATTTGCGAGAATCTGGAGCACCTCACTCATGACGCCCATGCGGTCGGTCGTGGAGACCTGAAGGGCTGTACTGAAGCGTTCCTTGACCTCGATGTGGTTTTCATCCCATGAGACCTTGATCCAGCGATCGCGATCCTCCGGACTGCTGTTTTTAACATTGACGCAGTCCTTGCGGTGGACAGATACGCCATAGCCGCGCGTGATATAGCCTATGATATCATCGCCCGGGATCGGCGTACAGCAGCGCGCAAATTTGACCTTACAGTTGCCGATATCCTCGACAATAACGCCCGAATCCGACTTGGTATGCTTGTGAGTGGTCAGCGGATGATGTGCCTCCTCCGCCTTTTTCGCGCGGATAACCTCATCCTTCACCTTGTTGAGCACCTTGGTGACCGTGATGCCGCCATAGCCGATGGCCGCATACAGTTCTTCCAGCGACGGATACCCGAACTTGGTCAGCACGGCCTGTTGAATTTCCGGTTTCTCCATAAAATGGCTGTACAGCAGGCTGGAACGCAGCTCGCGGTCGAGATCCTCCCGGCCCTGTTCGATATTCTCCTCGCGGCATTCTTTTTTAAACCACTGTTTGATTTTGTTGCGCGCCTCAGAGGTCTTAATCATCTTGAGCCAGTCACGCTTCGGGCCATGAGTTTCCTTGGACGTGAGCACCTCCACGATATCGCCATTTTGCAGCGCATAATCAATCGGCGCAATGCGGCCGTTGATCTTGCACCCGATCATACGGTTGCCGACAGCGGAATGAATGCCATAGGCAAAGTCAATCGGCGTAGACCCCGCCGGAAGATTGACAACATCGCCCTTCGGCGTGAAGACAAAGACCTCATCGGAGAACAGGTCGACCTTGATCGCCTTGATAAAGTCCTCCGCTTCGGTATCCTGCTGCGATTCCAGCAGCTGGCGAATCCACGCATATGTTTCCTCATTGCCGGTCTTGTCGACGCCCTGCTTGTATTTCCAGTGTGCCGCGACACCGTATTCCGCCATCTTGTGCATTTCCTCCGTGCGGATCTGCACTTCAAACGGCACGCCCGAACGTCCGATAACGGTCGTATGCAGCGAGCGGTAGCCGTTCGGCTTTGGCGTGGAGATATAGTCCTTGAATCTGCCCGGAATGGGCTTATACAAGTCGTGCACATAGCCAAGGACATTGTAGCAGTCCGCAACCGAATCGACGATGACGCGCACGGCGCAAATGTCATAAATTTCGTCAATGCTTTTATTCTGTGCATACATCTTGCGATAAATGCTATAGATGTGCTTGACGCGCGCGGAAATCGAGTTGCGGATGCCGCTCTCATCCAGCTTTTTGCCGATGGTCTTTTTGATGCGCTCCAACATTTCCTCATGCTCGTTTTGCTGGCGCGCGAGACCGTCTACAATTTCCTGATAACCGACCGGGTCGAGCCGCTGGAGCGAAAGATCCTCCAGCTCCCACTTGATCTTCTGCATGCCAAGGCGGTGTGCAATCGGCGCATAAATCTCCATGGTCTCCAGCGATTTAGAGCGCTGTTTTTCCTCCGGCATAAACTCAATCGTCCGCATGTTGTGCAGGCGGTCAGCGAGCTTAATCAGAATGACACGGATATCCTTCGCCATGGCGATGAGCATCTTGCGCAGATCCTCCATCTGTTCCTGCTCCTTGGAGTAATGCAGGCGGCCCAGGCGGGTGACGCCATCGACAAGGTTTGCAACCGATGTGCCGAATTTTTCCTCAATCTGTGCATACTGGAAATCAGTGTCCTCCATGCAGTCGTGCAGCAGACCGGCACAGATCGAGTCGGTATCCAACCCCATCTCAACGATAATTTCAGCGACAGATACCGGATGAATGATATACGGATCGCCGTTTTTACGCTTCTGCCCTTCATGCGCCGCAGCGGCACATTCATATGCGGCGCGGATTTTCTCGACATTTGCGGAAGAATTCTGCTTCTGCACACGTTCGATCAAAAAATCAATTTTTGTTTTCATATCCATACGCTTACTCCCCGGCTGTGATCGAATGATCGGCCGTACTCTGTTGTTTTCTCTGCCGCAGGGTTGCGAGAACCACGGATTTCGTGATATCCGCTTTTCCCTTGAAGGGCCGCAGCCTGATATGTAGCAGGTTGTTTTTGAAATGATAGCTCAGCAGGCAGCTCTCGGAAAAGACATCCAGACAGACAAACAGCTTTCCGATGTTGATACAGCGGCGCGATTCATAGGAAATGCGCCGGGAAAGGGTGTTGTACGGTGCTGTCAGCTTGCCTGCTTCCGCACGCGAAATAATATGACGCCAGACAGCAACCAGATCTGCTCTGTCCGGATACATGTCATTCACCTGCCGGTCTGTCAGCTCCTTCCCATTGATAAAGGCAGAATATACAGACAAGTAATAGTGATCCTTTTCCAGCTCGCAATCACTCAGGCGGATATCCTTCAGCATCAGTTGAATGTCCTGCCGCCCGCGGAAGGTGTTGATTTCCAGACTGAACGCAGCATCCACGACATCACCCTGTACAACCGGGCATCCACCGGAGCCTGTGCCGAACAGCATGGCAGTAAACCGCCTGCCGCCCTTGATAAGCGACATTTTCAGATGTCGGTCACTGGAAATCGGGGTGATTTCCTCCACTGTAAGCTCCCGGACGGCAAACACCGGCTCGCGGTTTCCCATGCCATACGGTTCGAGAATGCCAAGATCACGAATAGCTTCGAGAGAAATATCATCCGGCGTAATCAGACAGTCGATGTCGACAACCGGCATCAAATCTTCGTCATGAATGTTTTCGCGCGCATATGCGCAGATGCTTTGCTTGAACGCAGGCAATTGATCTCGGCTGATGGTAAGACCGGCTGCCAGCGCGTGCCCGCCGAATTTTTCGAGGTATTGTGCGCTGTTTTCCAGCGCTTCGAACAGGTTGAACCCGCCCACGGAACGGCCGGAGCCCTTGCCCTGATCGCCATCAAGCGAAATGAGGACAGTCGGACAGCCATACCGATCGGAAATGCGGGACGAGACAATGCCGATGACACCGTGATGCCAATTTTCCCCCCACAGCACAATCATACGGTCGACCTGCGGGTCATATTCTTTTTGAAGCACATCAAACGCCTGCTTTAAAATGGCATTTTCCGCATTTTGCCGCTCTTTATTCTGACAGCACAGCATAGCGGCAATCTCCTGTGCACGCAGCGGGTTGTCTGTCAGAAACAGCTCTGCCGCCTGATCGGCGCAGCCCATACGCCCGGCGGCATTGATACGCGGTGCGAGGGTAAAGCTGACAATCGTCGAGGTCATGCGGCGCGTTTCCACACCGGATTCGCGCATCAGCATGCGCAGGCCGGGATTGTGTGTCTGCTGGAGAACCCGCAGACCGTTGGCAACAATCACGCGGTTCTCGCCCTGTAACGTCATAACATCGGCAATGGTGCCGACGGCAACCAGATCCAGATAGGATGCCAGAATGCTCCCCAGCTGCGCCGACCCGGCGAGTGCACAGATCAGCTTGAACACCACACCGACACCCGCAAGATCCTTAAACGGGTAGGTGCTGTCAGCACGCTTCGGGTTGACCACGGCGATGGCATCCGGCAGGCTGTCCTTGCATTCATGGTGGTCGGTGACAACTACCTTCAGGCCGATCTGGCGCGCATAGGCGATTTCCTCCGCCGCAGTAATGCCGGAATCGACGGTCACGACCAGAGAAACTCCTCTGTTCCGCAGCTCCAGCAACGCCTTCTTATTCAGGCCATAGCCCTCCGTGAGCCGATCCGGGATGTAGTAGCTGCATGTTGCGCCCTGGCTTTTCAGATACCGGATAAGCACACAGGTTGATGTAATGCCGTCGACATCGTAATCACCGAATACCGCAATGTGTTCCCCGCGCAGGATTGCAGTGCGAATGGTGTCCACAGCCGCCTGCATATCGGGCAACAGCAACGGATCATGCAGCCCGGACAGGTCGCAAGAGAGAAATTCAGCTGCCTGTTCCGGTGTATCCAGCCCGCGTGCGCACAAAACAGCGGCAGTCAATGGCGCATATCCGCACTGACGCGAGAGATTTCGGATCTTCTCGCGATTCGGTGCAGCAATATTCCATTTTTTCGATTTCATTGCAACTCCTCTTTTTATTTTAATTCAAAGATATTATAACAAAAAAACCAGACACTCTCAAGATTATAGACAAAATTACTAAAATCCCCGACCAGATATCCGCTTTTTCCGATTTTTGTCATGCATATGGCATGTCATATCCCTGTCTGTCTTTCAGAGCAGCATCTTTTCCTGCCATCAAAAAGGCAAACGCGAAAAAACTTTGCAAAACCAGAAAATAATTGTTGACATTCCAACAGATGCCTGATATAATAATTTTCGTTGCAGCGAGAAAGGTTGCGAAACAGAATAACGAGGTGTGGCTCAGTTTGGTAGAGCGCTGCGTTCGGGACGCAGAGGCCGTGGGTTCAAGTCCCGCCACCTCGACCATCTTCAGACGAACGATTGATTCTCATCGTTCGTCTTTTTTCATGTCATGGCACCGGATACAATCCAGCGGATATGCATACGCCCGTTTTTGGCATCCCCCGCTTTTTGTCCTGTTTTACTCTCTTTCTGTCTTTTCTGTTTACTTTCGTACTGTATGTGTGCCATTCTATCTACATTTCGTTATGAAAAAGTACAAATTATTTATACTTTTATATATTTACAAACGGTGTTCAAATCCAATATAATGATTTATGTTTATTCAGGATATTTCGCACTGCGCGTTATCCCATCATAAAAGACACAGGTGAACAATATGGTTGAAAAAAAAGCATACAGAGTCGTATTCGATTATTTTAAAGGCAAAATACTCAGCGGAGAAATCGGTATCGGCTACAAACTGCCTGCCGAACGGGATATCGCAGAACAGCTGGGCGTGAGCCGCAATTCCGTCCGCGAAGCAATCCGTATGCTGGAAATGATGGGGTTTGTCAAAAGTCTTCAGGGCTCCGGCAATTATATCTGCTGCGATCCGCACGGTTATTTTACGCAGTCTTTTAATATGCTGATGGTTCTGCGCGACATCAGCTATAACGAAATCTTTGACATCCGCCGCGCCATGGAATTTGAAGCACTCACGCTGGCAGTACAGAATATCACGCCGGAGGAACTGGAACGCCTGCACGATGTCCTGCAACGAATGGATGAGCCGATGAGTCTCAAAAGCAACGCAAAGCTGGATGTGGAATTCCATCGCATTCTGATTCACGCGTCACATAACACCCTGATGATCTATCTTACACAGCTGATGAGTGACCTATTGGATATCTTTATCAAAAACCTGCGCACCTCGATTCTCGCTGACCGCCGTCGTTCCAAGGCGCTGCGCGCCGCACACTGGGACATTTACAACGGTCTGCTGACGCACGACGCGCCGCGCGCATACGAAGCGATGGAACAGCACTTTGAAATTGTCAAGGAGCATGTCATCAAATTCGAACAAAAACATCCGGATTTTTCCGATCAGGAGCCGGATTGTCCGGATTATATCATTTAAACCTGATTGATCTAAACCTGACTGATCCGTGATTCAACCCCTTCCTCCGCAGTTCTGCGATGCAGAACTGCGGTTTTTTGTTGGCCTGCCACCGTTTGTGCAATTGTGCCGAAATTTTCTTTTCCCCCTTCCGCTTTTTGTTCATTTTTGGAAATAAAAAATCTGTTATTTGCAAAGCAATCGACAGAAAGTGCTGTTTTGTCGCTTTTTCCGTGTGCCAACCCGGTTTTTTCCGGCATTGGAAAACTTCGCCGATTGCTCTTGATTTTCAAAAAATCCAGTTGTAGAATAAAACATGTAGAAGGTAGTACCAATTTAACGGTGCGCAGCTGCAATCCTCAGATTCTTCCCGTTATTTTTGGACACAAAGCGAATATTGTCCAATATAATCCGGCAGAATTTGCGAAATTCGGCAATTGAATTTGCATAATCTTGAGAGTGGCAGGATTATCGCAGAATTTAATTCGAAAATTGGTAATGCCAATTTGCCCGAAAGAGATGCAGTAAAGGAGAGTAGTAATATGCTGTTTCTGAAGTTTATCCTTGCGATGCTGCCTATCATTTGGCTGATCATCGCATTGGCCGTACTGAAGATGCCCGGCTATCGCGCCTGTCCCATCGCACTGATTGTTGGCATCATCGCTTCTATGATGATCTGGAAGTTCAGTGCCATCAATATGGCTACCGCTTGTGTCGAAGGCATTCTGAATGCTCTTTGGCCGATCTGCTTGGTTATCGTGGCAGCGATGTTCACGTATAACCTGACACTCGAAACCAAGGCGATGGATAAAATCAAGCAGATGCTTACGATGGTGTCCAACGATAAGCGTGTTCTTGTTTTGATTATCGCCTGGGGTTTCGGTGGCTTTATGGAAGGCATGGCAGGTTTTGGCACCGCCGTTGCCATTCCCGCAAGCATGCTGGTCGCATTGGGCTTTGAGCCGATCTTTTCCGCCGTCGTTTGTCTGGTCGCGAATGCTGCTCCGACAGCATTCGGTTCGGTAGGCGTTCCGACAACGACACTCGGCTCTGTCACCGGTGTGGATGTCCCGACACTGGCCAGTGCCACCGGCCTCCAGCTGTCGCTGTTTATGTTCATCACCCCGTTTGTCATGGTCGCCATGTGCGGCAAGGGGTTCAAGGGTCTCAAAGGCATGATCCCGACAACGCTGATCTCCAGCCTTTGCTTTGTGGTTCCGTTCTATCTGGCATCCCATTTCCTCGGCGCAGAACTGCCGGATATTCTGGGCTCCATCTGCTGCATGGTTGGCACCGTCATCGCTTCCCGCATTTTCAACCGCAATCCTCCGGCAGAATTTTGTATCTCCGCTGAAAAGAGCGAATCGAACAAATCGATTGCATTGGGCGAGGCCATCCGCGCATGGATGCCGTTCCTGCTGATCTTTGTTCTGCTGATGGTAACATCCAGCCTGATTCCGCCGATTCACGATTTCCTGGCACAGTTCAAATCCACGGTACATGTTTATGCCGGCGATGATACCTCAACGCTGAGCTTCAGCTGGGTCAACACACCCGGTATCCTGATCTTTATCGCTGCGATTATCGGCGGCCTTGTCCAGGGCGCATCCTTTTCCACGATGTGGAAGGTCTTTAAAAAGACAATGGTGAGCATGGCCAAGACCATTCTGACCATCTGCTCGGTTCTCGCACTCGCCAAGGTCATGAGCCACAGCGGCATGATCTCCGACATCGCGAAGTTCTTCGTCGCGGCAACCGGCCACTATTATCCGTTCGTTGCCCCGCTGATCGGTGCACTGGGTGCATTCGTCACTGGTTCCGGTACATCTACAACGGTTCTGTTCGGCGGTCTGCAGGCAGAAACCGCATCCGCCCTCGGCATCAATGCAGCCTGGCTCGCATCCGCAAATACGGTCGGTGCCTGCATCGGCAAGATGATCTGTCCGCAGTCGATTGCAATCGGCGTCGGCGCAATCAACCAGCCCAATTCAGACAGCCAGATTCTGAAAATATCCATTAAATACTGTGTTGCATACGTCATTCTTGCAGGCATTGTCTGCTTTGCAGGCTCGCTGATCCTGTGATTGTTTTAAATAATAACTCAATTTTGAGTAGGAGGGAATTTATATGAGTACTTACAACACATTGACAGCTGAAATCATTGAACAGCTGCAGGCAGCTGCTCCCGGAAATGTGATTACCGGCGAGGACATCAATCCGGACTACAGCAAGGACGAAATGCCGATTTATGGCACCCATGCTCCTGACTGCGTCGTTGTGCCGCGCAGCACCGAAGAGGTTGCCGCAGTCATGAAGATTTGCAATGAAAACAAGATTCCGGTTACCCCGCGCGGCGCCGGTACCGGTCTGGCAGGCGGTGCAGTTCCGCTGTACGGCGGCGTGCTCATCGACACCACCAAGATGAATCAGATTCTGGAATACGATCTGGAAAACTTTGTCGTCCGCATTCAGCCGGGCGTGCTGCTCAACGACCTCGCGGAAGACTGCAGCAGCAAGGGTCTCCTGTATCCGCCTGATCCGGGTGAAAAGTTTGCCTGTGTCGGCGGCAACGTCGCAACAAACGCAGGCGGCATGCGTGCTGTCAAGTACGGTGCAACGCGCGATTATGTCCGCGCCATGACCGTTGTTCTGCCGACCGGCGAGATCACCCACCTCGGCGCAACTGTTTCCAAGACCTCTTCCGGCTACTCCCTGCTGAACCTCATGATCGGTTCGGAAGGCACGCTGGGCATCATCACCGAACTCACCCTCAAAATTATCCCGGCGCCGAAGAAGGTTGCCAGCCTGATTATCCCGTTCGAGGATCTCGACACCTGTATTTCCACCGTTCCGAAGTTTAAGATGGCACATATGGACCCGCAGGCGCTTGAATTTATGGAGCGCGAGATCGTCCTGTCGTCCGAGCGCTATATCGGCCGCAGCGTATTCCCGCAGGTCATTGACGGCATTACCGCCGGCGCTTATCTGCTTGTCACGCTGGACGCCAACAATGAAGACGAGCTGGATGCCCTGATTGAGCAGGCAGCCGAACTGGTTATGGAAGCCGGTGCCATCGACGTCCTGGTTGCCGACACGCCGAACAAGATGAAGGACGCATGGGCAGCCCGCTCCAGCTTCCTCGAAGCAATCATGGAGGAAACCAAGCTGCTGGACGAGTGCGACGTTGTCGTTCCGGTCAACAAGATTGCATCCTATCTGGCTTATGTCAACAAGACCGGCGAAGAGTGCGGCCTGACCATCAAGAGCTTCGGCCATGCAGGCGATGGCAATCTGCACATCTATCAGTGCTCCAACGACCTGACTGAGGACGAATTCAAGGCCCGCGTTGACAAGTTCTTCGAACTGATCTACGCAGAGGCTACCGCACTGGGCGGACTGGTTTCCGGCGAACACGGCATCGGCTCCGGCAAGATCAAGTATCTGGTCGAATCGGTCGGCGAAACCAACATGCGCCTGATGGAAGGCATCAAGCATGTATTTGACCCGAATATGATCCTCAATCCGGGCAAGGTCTGCTACCGTCTGTAAGCAGAATTTTAAATGAACAAACAGGAGGCTGTCCTATGAATATCTTAGTCTGTGTAAAGCAGGTACCGGATACCAACGAAATCAAGATTGATCCGGAAACTCATACTCTGGTCCGCGCTGGCGTACCGAGCATCGTAAACCCGTTTGATACCTATGCGCTGGAAGCCGGCGTCCAGATCAAGGAAGCAGTCGGCGGCAAAGTTGTCGTTGTATCCATGGGCCCGGAGCAGGCGGCTGATGCACTCAAAACCTGCCTGTCTGTCGGCGCAGATGCTGCCTATCTTGTCAGCGGCAGGGAGTTCGGCGGTTCGGATACCCTCGCCACCAGCTTTATCCTCTCCCATGTCGTCAAGGCAGTGGAAGAAAAGGAAGGCGCACCGTTCGATCTGATTCTCTGCGGCAAGCAGGCTGTCGACGGTGATACAGCACAGGTTGGCCCTGAGCTGGCAGAGCATCTGGGTCTGCCGCAGATCACCTATGCGATGGATCTGACCGTCGAAGACGGTGCAATCCAGGTCAAGCGTGAATGCGATGAGGGCTATGACCTGATGACCACTTCCCTTCCGGCTGTTGTCACAGTTGTCAAGCTCCCGACAGAACCGCGTTACCCGACCATCCGCAGCAAGATGGCTGCAAAGAAAAAGCCGATTCCGGTGCTGACCGCGGAAGACCTCAAGATTGATGTTGCCCGCTGCGGTCTGAAGGGCTCCCCCACCAAGGTCAAGAGCACATATACGCCGAGCCGCGAAAAGAACGGCATGAAGATTGCCGGTCTGCCGGCTGACGAAGCTGCGGCACAGTTGGCAACCCTGCTGACTGATGCGAAGATCCTGTGATTGAGAGGTAACCATTATGAGTGAAGCATATCAGAACATTTGGGTGTTCGTTGAAACAGAATGCGGCAAGGCCAAGAATGTTGGCTTCGAGCTGCTCAACCCGGCCAGAGAACTGGCTGATAAAAAGGGCTGCAAGCTGGTTGCTGTCGTCATCGGCAAGGATGTCGAGCACGTGGCAAAGGATGCCATCTGCTATGGCGCCGACAGCGCAATCCTGGTAGAAGGCGACGAGTACGAATATTATTCCACCGATGCTTTTGCAACGGCACTGTTCGAGCTGATCCAGAAGCACAAGCCGGAAACCGTCATCATTGGCGCAACCAACAACGGCCGTGACATGGGTCCGCGTGTATCCTGCCGTCTGAAAACCGGCCTGACTGCTGACTGCACCGCACTGGATATCGACGAAGAGACCGGCTGCATTGCATGGACCCGTCCGACATTCGGCGGCAACCTCATGGCTACCATCGAGTGCCCGGAATGCCGTCCGCAGATGGGTACCGTCCGTCCGGCAGTCTTCAAGAAGGCTCCCTATCAGGCAGATAAGACCGGTGAAATCATCCGCGAGGACATCCATGTTGCCGCAGATGCCATCCGCACCAAGCTGGTCGAGCGTGTCAAGGAAGTTGCCGAAGCAGTCAATCTGGAAGAGGCTGACATTATCGTATCCGGCGGCCGCGGTGTCGGCAGTGCAGAAGGCTTTGCCACCATCCGTGAGCTGGCTGATCTTCTCGGCGCAACCGTTGGCTGTTCCCGTGCTGTTGTCGATGCAGGCTGGATGCCGCATGCACATCAGGTCGGCCAGTCCGGCAAGACCGTTGCTCCGAAGGTATACATCGCCTGCGGCATTTCCGGTGCAATTCAGCACGTTGCCGGCATGAGCGGTTCTGATACCATCATTGCAATCAACAAGGACGAGGAGGCACCGATCTTTGAAGTAGCAGATTACGGCATTGTCGGCAATCTGTTCGATGTCATCCCGGCCTTTATCGAAGCATACAAGAAGATCAAGGCATAAATTCTTCTTCCAGCCCATAGGGGGAGAAATTGCCCACCGGTTTCTCCCCCATCTTTCCTAATCAACGACAGTAAAAAGTGAGGTATATCTATGGATTTTCGAATTGATGAAGAACATCAGGAACTGATTGACCTGTATCGCGAATTTGCACAGAATGAAGTTAAGCCGATCGCGGCTGAAATCGATGAAACCGAGCGTTTCCCGATGGAAAATGTAAAGAAAATGGCTGAAATGGGTCTTCTGGGCATCCCGTTCCCGGAAGAGTACGGCGGAGCCGGCATGGATACGCTGAGCTATGTCCAGTGTATCGAAGAGCTCAGCAAGGTCTGCGCATCCACCGGTGTTATTGTATCCGCACACACCTCGCTGTGCGCAACGCCGATCTACATGTTCGGTACGGAGGAGCAGAAGCAGAAATATCTCGTTCCGCTGGCAACCGGTGAAAAGCTGGGCGCTTTCGGCCTGACCGAGCCGTCCGCGGGCACCGATTCCTCGCAGCAGAAGACCACCGCTGTTCTGGTTGATGACGACCACTGGGTCCTGAACGGCTCCAAAATCTTCATCACCAACGCAGGTGCTGCTGACATCTTCTTCATCCTCGCCATGACGGACAAGTCTCTGGGCAACAAGGGCATTTCCGCATTCATCGTGGAAAAGGGCATGCCGGGCTTCTCCATCGGCAAGCATGAAAACAAAATGGGCATCCGCGCTTCCTCTACCTGTGAGCTGATCTTCGAGGACTGCATCGTTCCGAAGGAAAACCTGGTCGGTGAAATCGGCAAGGGCTTCAAGTATGCGATGATGACGCTGGACGGCGGTCGTATCGGTATCGCTGCACAGGCACTCGGCATCGCAGAGGGCGCAATCGAGGAAACTGTCAAGTATGTTCAGGAGCGCACGCAGTTTGGCCGCCGCATTTCCCAGTTCCAGAACACGCAGTTCGAGCTGGCTAAAATGCAGGCAAACACCGAAGCTGCCAAGCTGCTGGTTTATCAGGCAGCCTGCGCAAAGGACAACCATGAAAAGTATACGCATCTGGCTGCTATGGCGAAGCTGGTTGCTGCCAACAATGCGAGTGATGTTACCCGTCGCTGCCTGCAGCTGTTCGGCGGCTACGGCTACACCAAGGATTATCCGATTGAGCGCATGATGCGTGACGCAAAGATTACGGAAATCTATGAAGGCACCAGCGAAGTTCAGATGATGGTCATCTCCGGTTGGATGGGCGTCAAGTGATCGAGCTGTATATACGATAACAAGCCTGTATACCCCCTTCTACTTATTATCACACACACTGCGGGCCGGTTTCGATGTCAATCGAACCGGCTTTCGCATGAAATCCGTAAAATAGCAGCAAGCCCGCCTGCCTGAAAAGCAGAAACGGGCTTGCTGTTTTTATGCTTCAGATTTTTTGCTGTCCGGTGTACCAATCCAGCACCGGCCGGAGATTTTCCTCACTGACATAGTTTCCGCCATGCAGCATCATATCCAGCATGACATCCTCATCCGGCGTCCGGTCAGTTTTCTCTGCCAGACCCTTTCCGGCTGTCTTTGCCATGACCTGCATCATGAGCTTGTACATGCCGTGCAGCTTGTTCATGTCAAAGCCGCCCTGCAGAGTAAACAGCGGAATGGATGCATCTATTTTTGTCGCGCTTCGCACTTCTTTCAGCTGGGAGCCGGAAGCTCCCATGCACACGCCGCATGCACAGGCAATGCGGTATCGTTTTGCTGCTTTCTGATAGCCCTGCATATTGCTCGCCATAATCCAGCCCAGATAAATGATTTCGGACTGCTCCGGCAGCGCAGCTTTTGCCTGATCCAGCGAATAGACCGGAAGATTTGTTTTCTCATGCAGGAGTTCTGCATATTGAGCGGTATATCCCGAATTTGAAGTATAAACAATGGCTGTAATCATATGTGACTGTTCCTTTCCTGTACCGTATAGATGCGGCAAAATTCTGCTACCTGCATATCCAAGGCTTGCAGGGCTTCTTCTACGTTGTCGGTTCTGCCGTTGTATTTGCTCAACAGAAAATAAATCGGTGCATAAAAGCTCATGGCAAGCACACGCGGATCTGCCTCCCGGAAAATTCCCTGACGAATCATTTCAGCAAATAACCGGGTCTGATAGGCAATACTCTGGTCAAAGAAAATGCTGCGATAAATTTCATAAATTTCCTGATTTTGATATTGCTCCATCACAGCAAGCCGCCAGAACCGGGAAATAAAATCATCCTTCAGATAAAAGAGGAAAACCTTCCGGCTCAACTGCTGGAGATCTTCTACCGTCATTCTGCCGTATATGGCAGCAGCTGTTTCATTGTCCTCCTGCGGCAGCCCTGCATCCACAGACATTTGGTCCATACATCTCCGCATCTGATCGACAATGGCATCGATAATCTCCCGTTTACTTTTGAAATGCTTGTAGATCGAGCTGTCTTTAATTCCAACTGCATCCGCAATATTCTTCACGCTGGTTCCCTTGTAGCCCTGTCTGGAAAATAGGGTCAGCGCTTCATCTACAATTCGTTCCTTGGTTGTCATGCGATTCCTCCAGCATTTTTCTGACCTCTTGTTCCTGCTCAAACAGGACACAACCACCGATATGTTCGGCTTCCAGATTCCTACTTTCCCTGAGCCGGACAAACAACGGAGATTTCATTGCTTCCCGCAGCCCGATTGCTGCCACATTTACATCAGAATACGGTGAAAATGGACAGGGTTCCGCGCCACCGAATGCATTGATATGGAAAAAACCTCTGCCTGCCGCGAGACATCCGCCGGAACCTCTCTCATCTCCGGGGAAAGCGAGCAGAACCATGTCTTCCCGATATTCCCGCAAGGTATTCAGCCGATTCATCATATCTGCCCGGGTCACATCATCCAACGCCTGCGCCTTTGTCGCCGCATCAATCGGCACATATTCCACATAGACAATACCCTTGCAGCCCTGCTCTGCCAATGCCGCGACGAAATCCTCCGACAGCGTTTCCGCCAGGTTTTCCTTTGTGACGGTGACGGATGCAGCAAAAACAATTCCTTTCTCATTCAACCGCTTCATGCTGCGGACAAGCATCTGATACACTCCGCTGCCGCGCCGCAGATCAGTTGTACTTTCGTTTCCTTCTATGCTGAGAACCGGAACGAGATTTCTGCTGCGGCTGAGCAAAGCAAGAGAATCCTCTGTCAGCATGGTTCCATTTGTAAAAACCGGAAATAAGATATTTTTATGTAACGCTGCCTGTTCCAGCACGTCCAGCCGGAGGAATGGTTCCCCACCTGCCAGCAGGATAAATGCAATGCCAAGCTCGGCTGCCTGTCGAAAGATCTCTCCCCATGCATCCGCGCGGAGCATCGGATGCTTCAAATCAATCCCATCCTGACAGCTGTGATTCGCCCGCGCATAACAGCCCCGGCAATGCAGGTTGCACTGCGTGGTAATGCTGGCAATCAGAAACGGTGGAATGTGTTCCCCGTTGTCCGCATGTGCGCGCCGGATACGGCTCGCTTTCCGGCTGTCGCGCAAATACTGTATCAGAAACAGGCTTTCCTTTGGGTTCTTTGCAGTCGCTTTCATAATCCCGGCTATCACCTGTTCAACGCCGCTGCTTAAATACCCTTCCAGATCAAATGATTTCATCTGCTCCTCCCATTCTGTCCCAACTGTATACGTTCTTTCCAATTCAAGCTAGTAAATACTAGCTCATTCACAGTATAAGCTAGTATTCACTAGCTGTCAAGGGTTTCAGATCAGTCGCTGGCTAAAAAAACTTCTCATCCCCATATCCGTGGCAATGAGAAGTTTTTCTAGGCGCTATCTGAAAACCGAGAAAATAACGGATATTTCGCAAAGGCGCGGAGGATTCGAGGCAAAAACACGTCCAAATCCTTTCGGATTTCAAGCGGCTTTAACGAACAAACAACCCACATTTGTGGAAATAGTCAAATTTTTCGACTTTTCAGATATGTCTTAATCATTTTTGTCGCTCAGGCAGAGTCTAGCGACATTTTTTCACCTTTTTCTTTATTTCCTGCTTGGGTTGGTGCTCTGAAAACCCCTCTCCAAAGACCTCATTTGTCTCCGTAACCATAACAAACGACATTTTGTCAATCTCCTGTACCGCACGGCACACCAGATACGCCTGTGATTTGGAACAGGCGCAGAGCAGCACATTCTTCTCCTGCTTTGTATAGCCGCCCCGTGCCCGCAATTCGGTAGAACCGCGCCCGATCAGCTCGCCAATGCGCTGTGCAATTTGTTCACCGCAGTCAGTGACAATGATAATCAGTGCACCCGCATCCATGCCATACATAATTTTGTCCAGCACCAATGAAGTCAATATTGTGGCGGTGAGTCCGTAGAGCACGGAATCTACATTTCCGAATACCGGCCATCCCAAAAGAATAATGACCAGATCTATCGTCATGGAAACAATTCCAATTGACAGATGTGGACGCAATATCTTGATTGACATGACAAGAAAATCGATGCCCCCGGAAGAAGAGCCGCGCATATAAAAGAATGCAAGACCGATTCCGGCAAAAATACCAGAGTACAATGCCGCCATAAACTGCGAACCGGAATAGGCCGGCAGCCGCGGAAATAGGATATCCAGAAAAACCGTGCAGAAGCACATCGTTTTCATGGTTTTCAGCAAAAAACTTCTTCCTACGATCCGATAGCTCAATAGGATAAGCGGTATATTTAACGCCATCGTGGTTATACCAATGGGAAATTGCCACAAATAATTCATAATCAGGGCAAGTCCGGTCAGGCCGCCCAACGCAAAAGTTGCTGTTTTGGCAAAGGTATAAACGCTTGCGGAATAGAAAAATGAGCCGATGATGTCGCAAAGCAAATCCAACGCTATGTTTTTGGCTTGCGCTGTTTTCATATGACTCTCTCCTTTTCTGTGCTGCTTATAGATTTCCCGGCTGACAGCAGTTTACACAGTAAAATCGAAAAGTCACAGGCATACTGTCACGCAGACATCCGGTCTTTCAGACACTCGTTGCTCTTGAAAATTGTTTTATATGTTTTCCTCTGAACAACAAAATAATGCTCCCTGTCAGGTGAAATGCATCCTCCTGACAGGGAGCTTGTCGTTTTACTTGTTTATTGCAACTGCATTACGCGTTTTTTGCAGCAATCAGTTCTTCGTTTGCCTTTTCGACCTTCAGTCTGGACAGAATCAGCATGATAACGAAATTGATAATCATCGGAATCCACAGATACATGCAGTGCAGCATATTGATGCAGGAAGCCGATTGAACTGCTGCGTCAGCAACATATCCACCCGCCGCGAGCAGCCAACCGGACATTGCCGTACCAATGCCGCCGCCCAGCTTTGTGCCGAACGAGGAGCAGGAGAACATCGTACCATCCAGGCGCTTATTCTGCGTAAGATATGTGTACTCGGATGCGGATGCAATCAGTGCAGTCAGGTCACCCTGAAGCGGGCTCATGCCGATCGAAGCAATCGCAGAAAATACCAGCATCATCGGAACGCTTCCCATATACGCACCCACAATGACCAGTCCGCGCGAGACAGTACCAAGCAGATAACCAGACAGGTTCAGCTTATACATGCCGTTCATCTTCTTTACAAGGAACGGCGTGATGAGCAGGCCCAATATCATCGGGAGATTGATTGCAACAGAGAAGGTACCCAGCAGATTGGCATCGCCAAGAACATAAGTCATGAAATAAATGCCGGAGTTAATCATCGCACTGTAAATCTGCTGTAAAATGTAAACACAGCAAATCATGAGATAGTACTTGTTGTGCAGCAGCATTTTTGCTGCATCCTTCAGGCTGTATTTTACCTTGCCATCCTCATCAATGACATTGTCTTCACCGTCCAGTTCCTCATCCGAAAGTTCTTTAACAGAGAATGCGGAAATGGTATTGCTGATAAGTCCAATGATTGCATAGACGATTGCTACCGTTCTCCAGCCAACTGCACCGCCGCCGAAGAACTCGACTGCACCGACCGTAACGGCCTGAACAACGATGCTCGTACCGTAGGAGAACATGAATCGAATCGAGCCCATCTGTACGCGCTCATTGCCGTTTTTGGTAATCAGCGCAGTCAGCGTGCCATATGCTACATTATTTGCCGTATAGAACACAGCATTCAGCAGCGTATAGGTGATGAAGAAATAGATATACTGTGCCGTCTGTCCCCAGCTTGTCGGAATGGCATAAATCAGAACCATTGTAATGGCACAGCCGATAAAGCCAAACAGCATCCACGGACGGGCGCGTCCCAGCTTGGAACGCGTTTTGTCAATCATTGCGCCGAAGAATACATCGGAAATACCATCGCACAACTTGGACAACATCATCAGTGTGCCGATGATACCCGGATTCAGACCAATGGTATTGGTCAGATAGATCATAACAAAGGCTGCGAGGAAATTATACACGCCGCTGCCGGCAATATCGCCCGAGCCATATCCGATCTTGTTATACCATTTCAAATACTTTTTCTCTTCCACGTTCTTTTCTCCTTTCAAACAGATGCAATCGTCGGAATCATCTTCAGTTCAAATCGGAAGGTTTCTTCATCCAGCTGATACTGTTCCATCAGCTTTGGGCCACAGCTCTGCGAGCCAATGCCTGCCTGAGCATAATCCAGACAAAGAACTGTGCTGCCGCACGGAACCAGCTCATAATTGTGATTCTTAGCAGTCAATTCCTCCTGCGTATAAACCGAAGCATTGAATGCAATCGGCTTGGCTCCAACTGCGGTAAAGGTCATACTGTCGCCGGTCAGCGCGACATAATCGCAGTCACAATGGCTTCCGTTCTCCTGCGGGCGGATGTAGTCCTCATGCAGGTCAGAAACCGCAGCGGAATATACACCATAGCTTCCGGCAATGCGTTTGTCGCAATAGCTTTCCTCCGGGCCGATGCCGCAATAGCGAACCTGCTGCATCTCCTTCGGGAGGAACAGGCGAAGGCCAAAGCGCGGCAGCTCCGGGAACTGCATATCGCGCACGACATCCATGCAAACGGTAATGGCCCCCTGCTCAGAAATCGTCCATGTCGCGTCGATATCCATAAACCGCTGTACAGAAACTGCCTGTACAGACATAACACTGTGGATTTTGACTTTATTTCCGACAATTTGATACTCTGTCTGATAGCTGCGGCTGGTGCTGCGATCATACTGCGCATCCATCCACTCCAGCTTAATTTTTTTGTCATTATCCGTCGGTGCACGCCAGATATTTATTTCCATCGGCTTCGTAATGACGGCAGCTCCGCCCAGTTCCATGGATTCAAAAACACCCTTCAGCTTGTTGTATACATAAGTATATGATTCCGCTGTAATCGTCAGATAGCGGTCAGTTTCTTCGACAACCGGTGCTGCATCTGTGTGTTTCTCCTCCGCATACCACAGCCGGACATTGGTTTGATTCCTGCTATCCTCATTTTCCAAGGGAAGCTCATCAAAGCCCAGTACGTAACCGGCAGGCAAAATCTCGGTTTCCTCCTTCAGATAATAGCTCACCTTCAGGAAGCATCTGCCCCCTGCCGGAACTGTGACCGGGATGCTGACCTCCGTCTGCTGTCTCGGGTCAACCGACGGAAGGTCAATTGCACCCGAAGAAACTGTCAAGCCGTCGCAGGTAACCTCATAACCAGCAGTACAATAGTCTCTGAGATTCACAAAGTCCATATAGCTGCGGAGCACAGCGGTTCCGGTTTTCTGGTCATAGGCTGTGATTCTTGCCGGGCGGTATACATTTTTATATTCAATGACACCGGTACCGGGTGTGCGATCCGGGAAAACCAGTCCGTCCAGGCAGAAGTTACCGTCGTGCGGATATTCCCCATGGTCGCCGCCGTACCAATACATTGCCTTTCCATTTTCCGCCTGCCCCTTGTAAATGGCATGGTCGCACCATTCCCATACGAAGCCGCCGCAAACCTGATCGACTGACTGGATCATTCCGAAATAGTCTTCCAGATCACCGGGGCCATTGCCCATCGCATGGCTGTATTCGACCAACAGATACGGCTTGTCCGGTACATCCTGCATGTCCTCCATCGCTGTCTCAATGGTACGATACATCATGCTGTACATATCGATGTTGGAGAAGTCATATTTCTTGTCACGGTTGTAATAATAGGACCCCTCATAGTGGGTCAGACGGCTCGGATCGAACGCCTTTGTCCATGCCAGTGCATTTTCAAACGTGCACCCATATGCACTCTCATTGCCCATCGACCAGATGACAACACACGGACGGTTTTTATCACGCATCACGCAGCGTTGAATGCGATCCAGCGTGGGTTCCATCCAGTCCGGATTGTCTGCAAACGGCTCATTCCAGCACGCTACATGCTTGTCCCAGTCGGCATTGTTTTCGCAGTAGAGCTGCGACGCACCGTGGCTCTCAAGATCCGCTTCATCGATGACAAAAAATCCATATTGGTCACACAGCTGATAGAATTGCGGTGCATTCGGGTAATGGCTCGTGCGAATCGCATTGAAATTATGCTGTTTCATCAGAAACAGGTCGCGCTTCATCTGGTCAATTCCAATGGTAAAGCCAGTTACCGGGTCGGAATCATGTCGGTTCACGCCGCGGAATTTTATCTGTTTTCCATTGACATAGATAACGGTTCCCTGTACACAGATTTCACGAATGCCCACACGGTCGGTAATCACTTCGTTCGCTGTCTCAAGAACCATGGTATACAGATATGGGGCTTCCGGATTCCACAGTACAGGCTCCGAAATCTTGATGCACGCTGCATGCGTATATCCGCCATCGGAGTGAGATGCTTCCGCAGAGCCTTCTCCGACAAGCACCCCATTTTTGTTATAAATTATAACTTTAGTCGGAACAAATTGTCCCAGATACGAGAACTCCACCCGCACTTCCGCATGCTCCGCCTGCATCGCCGTATGGACATAATAATCAAAGATACACTGTTCCGGGCGGCGCAGCAGATAAACATCGCGGAAAATACCACTCATACGGAACTTGTCCTGATCCTCCAGATAGCTGCCGTCACACCATTTCAGCACCAGCACGGCGAGCTTGTTGTCGCCTTCGTTCAGATACTCGGTCACATCGAACTCACTGGTCGAATGGGCTACCTGGCTGTATCCGACATAGGTTCCGTTCAGCCAGACATAAAAACAGGAATCCACACCTTCAAAGTTCAGATATGCCCGCGGCGCTTCTGCGTTTTTCTGATAGGTAAAGTGATGTACATACGCACCGCACGGATTTTCCTGCGGAACATATGGCGGATCCAGTGGGAACGGATACCGGATATTCGTATACTGGTGCGCATCATAGCCATGCATCTGCCAGACACTTGGAACGGGAATTTTGTCATATCCCTCCGGCACATATTCGGTTTCATAGAACGCATCCTGCAAGTCATAAATGCTGTCATAGTACCGGAATTCCCAGTCTCCATTCAGCAGCTGCATGCGGTCGGAATGCGTCCGATGCTCCACAAGATCATCCATCCGCCGGGACGCCGGGATATAATACGACCGGTTCGGCATCGTGCGATCATGCAAAATATCCAGATTTTCATAATACCTTGGTACAATCATGTTTGCTTCCTCCTACTCTTTTCTTCTTTTATTCAGTGCACCATGCACAAAATAATCCTGTTCTGTTTTATCTGTTTGAAAAACGATATACTGTTGTGTGCGCATACTGCTCCCCGGAACGGAGAACCGGTGCGGCAAAATTCGGACAATGCACAGCATTCGGTGCATATTGTGTTTCGATGGCAAAGCCACTTCGCATGTCATAAACCGCCCCATTTTTTCCCACCGGAAGCTGTTCCAGATAATTCCCCGAATACAACTGCATGCCCGGCAGATCAGATTCTACCTCCATCATAATCCCGGTATCTTCGGCATATACCCGGGCAAACGGACGCATACCTGTCCCATCAATGAAATAATGATGGTCATAGCCTCTTGCGGATTGAATCTGTCCAAATGGATCGTCCCAGTGCTCTGCAAATCGATGCGGCGCCCTCAAATCCAGCGGTGTATCCTGCACGTGCTGGATTTCACCGGTTGGCACGCTGTGCAAATTCTTGACTGCATAGGTGTCTGCAAAGACCTGAATCTGCTGTTGCCCGATGCTTCCCGCATTGTGCCCGGACAGATTGAAATATGCGTGGTTAGACAAATTGCACAGGGTATCCTTCGTGCTTTCCGCCCGATAGGTCAGCGACAACGCACCGTCCGCCAGCTGATAGGTGACGGAAACCTGCAATTCTCCCGGATATCCTTCTTCTCCGTCCGGACTGGTGCATCGCAGCACCAGTCCCGCATCTGAAATATCCGCGTGCCATAGTTTTCTGTCAAAGCCGGATACACCGCCATGCAAATGGCACACACCGTTGTCATTCCATGCAAGGGAAAATTGATTCCCTCCAACGGAAAGCTCTCCTCTGGCAATTCTGTTCGCACACCGTCCCAGCAATGCCCCAATATAACAAGTCTGCGCTTCATAGTCCTGAACCGAATCAAAGCCCAGAGCAATGTCCGTTGCTATCCCCTCGCGGTTTGGAACCTTTACTGACTGGATGATACCGCCCAGTGTCAGCACTGCAACAGCATATGCCCCCTCCGTCAGCCAGAACCGCTCCACCGGCATCCCTTCTCCAGTGGTTCCAAAGTGTTCACATGTAATATTCATCTGCTATCCCTCTCTTTTGGCTGTCAGACCGACTGTACAAACCGTAAAAAAGCCRTTTTTCCAGCTTCGTCGCGCTTGAATACACCCGCGTGTTCGAGCACCTTGGAGAAGACAACGCCAACTTCCTTCTGTACGATGTCCATCGCATTGTCTGCCGTGAAGCTATAACGTGTCTTTAACTCATCTGCCCAGTCGGCATGCTTTTCTATGCGCTGATCTGCGCGGATATCCGCGCCGGAAACCAGCGCATCTGCCAGAACCTGAAGCTCTTCTTTGAGCCGTGCCGGGAGAACTGCCAGACCCATAACCTCAATCAGGCCGATGTTCTCTTTCTTAATGTGGTGCAATTCTGCGTGCGGATGATATACACCGAGTGGATGCTCTTCTGTTGTGATGTTGTTGCGCAGCACAAGGTCCAGTTCATATTTGCCATCGCGCATACGTGCAATCGGCGTAATCGTATTGTGCGGCTCACCGTTGGTCTCCGCGAAGATAAATGCCGACTCATCGGTATATCCACGCCATACCGCGAGGATTTTGGAAGCCAGTTCGACCAGAGCATTGTCATCAGCACTTCTCAGGCGGATGACTGACATCGGCCATTTGACAATACCCGCTTCGACGGTGTCAAAGCCGTCAAACAGGAGCGGCGTCTCCACCGGTGCCTTTTCCATCGCAAATGTGTAGTGTCCGCCCTGAAAATGGTCGTGCGCGAGAATCGAACCGCCGACAATCGGCAGGTCAGCATTCGAGCCGACAAAGTAATGCGGGAACTGCTTCACAAAATCCAACAGCTTTCGGAACGTCGCCGGTTCAATTTTCATCGGTGTATGCTGCGAATTGAACACAATGCAGTGTTCGTTATAATACACATACGGCGAATACTGCATGAACCATGCGCTGTCATTGATCGTCACTGGGATAATGCGATGATTCTGGCGCGCCGGATGATTGACACGGCCTGCATAGCCCTCGTTTTCTTTGCACAGCAGGCACTTCGGATACGCAGACTGCGGCATATTTTTTGCTGCCGCAATCGCCTTCGGGTCTTTTTCCGGCTTGGACAAATTGATGGTAATATCCAGATCGCCGTATTCGGTCGGTGCAATCCATTTGACATCCTTTGCAATGCGGTCGCGGCGAATATAATTGGTATCCTGGCTGAACTTGTAATACCAGTCAGTCGCAGCCTGCGGACTTTTTTCGTACAGATCAAAGAATTTCTTACGTACCTGGCTCGGCGCGGGCGTAATAGCGCCCATCAGTTTGGTGTCAAACAGATCACGATATACCACACTGTCTTCGGTCAACGCGCCGGTTTTCAGCGCACAGTCACACAAGTCGTTCAACACTGCCGCCAGGTCAATGTGATCGTCAGTGCCGTCGGTATCCTCCGGTTCTTCATAGTCGTCCACACGGAGAACTTCCAGCAGGCGGTTGATGGCCCATGTCTTGTCGGCCGGTTCCATCAGTCCGGTCTGGATACCATAGGCGACAACCTTTTGAATGCTGTCATATAACATCGTTTCCACCTCACTTTGCAAAGCCATGCGGATGATTTTTGTGCCAGTTCCACGCGGTTGCGATGATTTCTTCCAGATCGGCATGCTGCGGGTTCCAGCCCAGGACAGTGCGTGCTTTTTCACTGGAGGCAATCAGCTGTGCCGGATCACCTGCACGGCGCGGAGTGGTCTTTGCCGGAATCGGATGACCGGTGACCTTGCGCGCAGTGTCGATCACTTCCCTGACGGTAAAGCCGACGCCATTGCCCAGATTAAAGATATTGCTCTCGCCGCCGTTTATCAGATAATCCATGGCGAGAATATGTGCCTGTGCCAGATCGGTGACATGGATGTAATCGCGGATGCAGGTGCCGTCCTTGGTGTCGTAATCGTCGCCAAAAATGGAGATAACGTCACGCTGTCCATTCGGTACCTGTAAAATCAGCGGAATTAAATGCGATTCCGGATTGTGTGCCTCGCCGATGGTGCCGGAAACATGTGCGCCGCACGCATTGAAATAGCGCAGGGAGACAAAACGCAATCCATGAGCCTTTCCAACCCACTTGAACATCTTTTCCATGCTCAGCTTGGTTTCACCATAGCAGTTGGTCGGCTCTGTGCGGTCGGTTTCCAAAATCGGTACCCGTTCCGGCTCGCCGTAGGTTGCCGCCGTGGACGAAAAGACAATCTTATCAATTCCATGTGTAACCATGGATTCCAGCAGAACCTTTGTCCCGTACAGATTATTGTCATAATACTTGAGGGGATTGGTCATGGATTCACCAACCAGTGAATTCGCTGCGAAGTGAATCACGCCGTCAATCTGTTCGTTGTCAAAAACCGAGTCAACAAACGCGCGATTCCGAATGTCGCCCTGATAAAATGTTGCTTTCGGGTGTACTGCCTCGATGTGTCCGGTTTCCAGATTGTCTGCAATGACGACGTCTTTTCCTGCGTCGATCAACTCATATACGGTATGCGAACCAATATAGCCCGCGCCACCCAGTACCAGAATTGCCATAGTAAACTTCCTCCTTTTTATGCCATCAGAACCACACCGCCTGCCGGACGAATCGTCAATACATGGCAGGCATTCTTACCCAGAACCGATTCCATTGTCGTCTTAAAATATCCCAGCATATCATTCGGAACAAACGCCTGAATGGTGCCTGCAAAGCCGCCGCCGTGGACACGGACTGCGCCGCGCGCCTCAAGAATGTTTTCTGCCAGCGCCAGTGCAATCGACATATCCTGCTTCTCCGGATTTACGCCGGCATATACATTTTGCAGGTACATCGCAGAAGAACGTCCGGAACGGCGCACCAGTTGGCGGAACCGTTCAAAGTTTCCCTTTTGCAGCGCTTCCTTTTCCGCCACTGCGCGGCGGTTTTCCGCAAAGAAATGCATCGCACGCAGTACGGCACGGTCGCCATACTGTCTGCGCAGCGATGGAATGGCGCGCAAAAACTCTGCTTCTTCCACTTCGCGCAGCACAGTCTTGCCAAATGCGCCTGCAATCTCGCCCATCTCGCGCGGAATTGCCGCATAATCGCTGGTCAGCTCCGCATGATCCCCGCCGGTGTCAATAATGCAGAGCGAATGCTCGCTCGTGCTCATATCATACGACACACGGCACACCTTCGGCTCGGATTCACTTTCAAAATCAATGGCCACTATACCGCCCACAGAGGATGCCATCTGATCCATCAGGCCACACGGCTTGCCGAAGTAAATATTCTCCGCATACTGCCCGATTTTTGCGATATCAATCGCTGTCAACGCACCTTCACAGAAAAACTGATTCATGATGACACCGATCATGGTCTCGTATGCGGCAGAAGAAGACAGTCCCGATCCGCTCAGCACATTGCTCGTCATGTAAGCATCAAAGCCCTTGATTTCATAGCCCTGCTTATGTGCTGCCGCTGCCACGCCGCGAATCAGTGCCGCAGTTTTGTTGACTTCCTCCGGATGCGGGGTCAGGTCAGTCAAATCAATCTCATCCGGCGGATAGCCCTCCGACTGAATGCGGACAAGCATGCTGTCATTCGGTGCCGCACACGACACAATGTCCAGATTCACGCTCGCCGCCAGCACATTGCCATGCTGATGGTCAGTGTGGTTGCCGCCCAGCTCAGTGCGGCCCGGCGCACTGAACAATTCTACTTCATCATTGCGTCCGAACGTAGAACTGAATCCGTCTGCCACATGAAGCAGTCTGCCGCGGTACTCACTCAGCTGTTCGCTCCCGCTGGCACAGCCATATACCTCACATATTCTTTCATCCATTTTTCCGGTTCGCAGAGCAAACTCTGCCTGATCTAACAAAATCATACGTTCACCTCATCTTTATTTCTTTCTCTATGTATGATCTGTGTTATAATAAACACAGTAAGACAACCTGTTCTGTCTGTATTGGAGGAAGGCATATGGAAAAAGGTTATACATTGACACTGGAGGGTAAGAAATCCCACTTTCATGAGCTTCATATGAGCTTCTGTGGCCATTCTGTATGTTATCCAGATAACAGTATCGGTCCCGCAGCACACCCCTGTTATGTCCTGCATTATATTCTGGATGGCAAAGGACAATATCAGGTTGATGGCCGAACCTATTCACTGGGTAAAAATCAGGGCTTTTTAATAGAACCAAATGTCATGTCTTCCTATCGGTCAGATCATGAAGATCCATGGACGTATCTTTGGATTGGTTTTGAAGGCTCAACTGCCAGGACGCTGCTGGAAGCGATGGGCTTTTCTCACCAGAGCCTCACCTATTCTGCAAACTGTGGCTCAAAACTGCTGAAAATCGTCACTGCAATACTCAAAAGCGAACTGGACGGTCTGGAGCAGGAACTGTACCTTCAGGCGCAGCTATTTCAGTTTTTTTCCTGTCTGTCACATGATCTCTCCACAGATCGAACGATATTTCGCAGCGATAAGCAAAATTATTATGTGCGTGCTGCGGAAGAGTTCATCCGGGAACATTATGCAGATAATATCACCGTACAAGATATTGCCGATGCGGTTGAAATCAGCCGAAGTTATCTGTCCACACTGTTTCAAACGGTTCTGCACACCTCGCCCAGCGAATATCTCGCCGACTTCCGACTGACCCGCGCACACGAACAGCTCGGTATTACAGATGATCCGGTGAGCAAAATCGCCGAGAACTGCGGATATCAGAATCCGTTGGTTTTTACACGAGCTTTTAAAAAGAAGGTTCATGTAACTCCCTCCCAGTACCGAAAATCCATTCGTGAAGAGAGGAAAATAAACATTCAACAGATACGAAAACAGTAAATATCTTCTCAAGTACAATCGACATATCGTCTGTTTTTTTGTATCCATTGTTCCAGTTGAATTTTTCTTTTTTATATCGAAAATACTCTCTGTCTCCTGTTTATCTTCTTTTTTTCTATAATGATTATATCATTTTCATTTCAACGCAAAAAGTAACACGCGTTGATAATACCATACTTTTCGTTTACTCATTAAAAAACAAAAAATCTGTTTTTCGTTCAGGTTGAATAGTTTTAGTAAAATTTACTCAGTTTTTCTTTTTATTTTACTTTCCGTGATATCTTCCCCCATAAAACAGCTGGTCTCAGCTTTTATCACCGGAAACAGCTGTTTCTCCGTGCGCATCCGTTATGCCATGGCACTGAACGTCATCTGAGCAGCCTATACAGATTTACATCCGTTTTCAGCTTCACCTCTGCGGATCAGTTCATATGAACCGCCTTTCAAATCGTGCAATATATTTTCATAATAAAACGCCAAAATTGCAATCAGAAACGTAGTTCCTGAACAATTTTGGCGTTTATTTTGTCATTTGGATGTTTTGGCCTTTTCCGCAACAAATTCAGATAAAATATTCGATGGTTTTCTCTGCTGTCAATCTTGTTTCCTCATTAAACAGTAATATCGCTTCGCGTGCTTTTATAGGGCCCAGAGCATAAACTCCCTGCTTTTCTTCGGTATTCAGCCGTTCCGCTGTTACAATGCGATTCCGACGGAACGGCTCGTTTTCCAAAAGCTGAATATCTCGCTGAACAAAGGGACGCTTGCGGTAATACGGATCAAACATCGAAACTTGATTTTCCTCCTGACCAGTCAACAGGACATAGTGATCACCGCCATAGTTGAGCCGGGCAATCACAGCACCGTTGCAGTGCAGCGCCTGTGTGAGCAGGCTTTTATCTCCAAGGTAGACCGATTGACCGGATAGATACTCACATACAACAGGAAAATGACAGGCTCTGCCAAATTGAGTGAGCCAGCTGGAAAGAAACATCATAGCCACACGAGAGGTGCCATTTTTACCGATTTCACCTTTGGCATTATAGGCATCCAGACTGTACAGCATAATATGTTGTACAATTTCCGGGAGGAGCTGTTCTCGCGAAAAAAGAAAGCTCATGGCATTCATCATAGTTGTCGGGCCGCAATCATATTCGGAAATCTGATAGTGCAAGGGAGTTTTCATCGGTTACACCTCCGCGCACATCAGATCTACAGTAATAGCAGAAATCCGCCTCAGCTCCTCTATGGATGTATATTCCGTACAGGAATGAGAGTTATTCATTGCGGTGGCAAGGACAATGCCTGTGATTCCGTGCTCGGACAACGGATTATTGTCACTTCCCCCCATCGTGCTACGCAGAAAACAGGAAATCCCCTGTTTTCTGCACACGGCTTCAAACCGTTTGACCACAGGATGTGTTTCCGGCGTATGATATGCATGGACATGAATGGTATGCGTTATGTCCAGCTCAGCACCGCTCTGTGCGACGGCATCGCGGAATGCCGTTTGCGTCTCCTCCCATGCCGCCATGGCAGAAGCATGCGAAAAGCTGCGGATTTCCCCGGTCACAACGCAGAGCTCCGGCACAATGTTAGTTTGGGATCCGCCGGAAATGGTTCCAATGTTGCGCGTGGTCTGCTCATCCAGCCATCCATTTTTCAGAGTATGTACGGCTGTCGCTGCAATCGCAATTGCATGAATACCTGCCTCCGGCACAAATCCGGCATGAGAAGCGCGTCCATGCACAGTGATGCGAAAAGAAAGAATCGTCGGAGCCTGAGTGGCAGCTCCACCAACCGGACCGGATATATCCAGAATGTAAGCTTCCTTTGCCTGAATTCTGTTAAAATCAAACATTCCGATTCCGGTGCAATAGCTCTCTTCTGCGGCTGAAAATAATACTTCAATCATTCGATGCGGCAGCTGGTCTGCCTGAATCACAGATAGCGCCTCTAAAATCGCTGCCAATGCAGCGCAGTCATCTGCGCCGAGAACCGTTTCGCCATTTGATGTAATCGTGCCATCAGGATGAACAACCGTCTGCTTTCCATGCGATGGTTCTACCGTGTCCATATGTCCGGAAAAGAGCAAGGGCGGCAGTGACTCCATCCCTTGTGTTGCCGGCAGAACAGCATATATATTTCCGGCAGTTCCGCCGATTTTTTCCGCTGCATCATCCTCTGTTACCGCAAGGCCAAGCTGTTTCAAGGTTTCTTTTAAATAATCACAGATTTTACGTTCTCCACAGGATGGACTGTCAAAGGAAACCAGTGTGCAGAAAGTCTGAAGCAGTCGTTCTGTTTGTATCATGAGAAATTTTCACCCTTTTTATGATATGATTTTTTCCAAAATTTGTACTTTATTACGCAAAACAGTATAAAGGATTTAACTCCTGTTTTCAACAGATATCCGGCAAATAAATAACGACCTCACCCCTGTGAGAAACAGGCGTAAGGTCGTGTGCAATTAAAATATACTCATGAAACCGACTGTACAAACCGTAAAAAAGCCGTTTTTCCAGCTTCGTCGCGCTTGAATACACCCGCGTGTTCGAGCACCTTGGAGAAGACAACGCCAACTTCCTTCTGTACGATGTCCATCGCATTGTCTGCCGTGAAGCTATAACGTGTCTTTAACTCATCTGCCCAGTCGGCATGCTTTTCTATGCGCTGATCTGCGCGGATTATAGTGGCTCAGTTGTCAAGACAAAAATCTAAGATTTTTATAATGAACTGATATAGTGGACAAGTTACAAGGAACATGTGGAGAACAGTGGAGCACTCCCCCAGATTCAATATATGCTAAGCTACATATGGCATCAACATTGCCGGATAGTAGCATTCAGCCGGTGTTTGGTAATCAAGTGCAGAATGGCGCCGCTCAAAGTTGTHGATGTGGATATACTGTCCGATAGCAGCTCTTGCTTCCCTGATGTTGTTGTACKGTGTCAGATAGGCTTCCTCATACTTGAAGCTGCGGAACCAGCGTTCAATCATGATGTTGTCTGCCCAGCGACTTTTTCCATCCATACTCTGACGGATGCCGTTTTCCTTTACAAAGTCAATGTATTGCTGACTTGTAAACTGACAACCCTGATCTGAATTCAGGATTTGAGGTTTTGCCACTTTGAAAGCTTTTTTCAGGGCACTGATAACCATTCTGGTATCAAGTGTGTCATCCACTTCCCAGCCGACAATACAACGGCTATACCAGTCGATCACGGCTGTCAGATACAGAAATCCGCGCTTGATCGGGATATATGTAATGTCAATAGACCATGCTTGATTTGGCTTGTCTATGACCGCATTACGAAGAAGATATGGACATACTTTCGCCTGCTGCATTCGCTTGGAAAGATTCATCTTTGGATAGATCGGGTAAATATCCATCTCATTCATGTAGCGTCTTGCCTTGCGGCGCCCAACCTGGTCCACGGGCTTTTAACTGTGCAGACATTTGTCTTGCGCCCCAAGTGGGATTATCTGTATGGAGATGATCAATGATCTCTTTGCAGGCCAGTTCCTCATCTGAAATAGGGGCGCACTTGTAATAAATGCTTGTACGGTTGATGTCAAGCAACCTGGCACCAACGGAAGCCGGAATTTCCTTAGTCGTCAAAAGGTTTTGGACTAAACTTACTCTCGTAGTCAGGTCCACAAATTTCTTCAGATTTTTTTGAGCCAGTCAACCTGCATGGTTAACTGACCAACCTTTTTGGCATACTCCGCTTTCTCTTTTCGCTCTTCGGCAAGCTTTTCTTTGAGGTTTTCCTCGCGCTTGTCGTCGAACACAACCGAAGCATTGTTCAGGAACTCCTTTTTCCAGTTACGGAGCAGATTTGGTTGGATGCTATTTTCAGCTGCCAGGGTATTGAGATCTTTCTCACCCTTAAGCAGCTCAATTACAAGGTTTGATTTGAATTTGGCACTAAAACTTCTTCTTTGTCTGGACATGATAATGGCTCCTTTCTTACATACTGGTTTAAGTATATCAGATTCATTAAAATCTGTCCGAAAAAGTGTCTTAATTTATGATACCATTATAATTCGGACGATACACAGTGTATCTATTGGCTAACGTGATTGAACTATCAAACCGAGGAGTTGGATACCAAACCCATACGGGAGGCCATTGAGCACTGATAGAAAAATAGAAAAAAGTCGCTGCGGAGTTACAGCTCGACAGCGACTAAGGGTTCCAGTATACCTCACAAGCATATTTGAATGCACTCAGATACACCATATTTTATTTCAGGCATCCTGTTTTTAAACACAGGCTTATAATTTTACTTTCACTTTTTTCAGCAAACGATCCAACATCCCCACGATCATCTGATCCTTCGCAACAATAAAATAAACCAGACAACACCCAGCGTAGATGCATACACCCAGGATAATCTGAAGCAGCAGAGTAACAACTCCGGAACTCATCACGCTGCCCACCCCATAAACCGCAGCAAACATCGCGATGCCAAACAGGAGGAAAATACCAGAGTTTCTCAAATATATTTGCAAGGGCAGCTCTTTTCTGACTGCCAGACATTGAATCAGGCACACCACGATCTCCGCAACAATCGTGCCAATGGTTGCGCCGACTGACCCCCATACAGGAATCAGCAGCGTATTGATGATGAGATTGGCGCAGGCGCCTCCCACTACAGACGATAAAAATTCCCGGTCTTTCTCAGATGGAATCAGATATTGTGTCCGAATGACATTTGCAAACGACATAAATGGTATCGTAAGCGACAGCCCCATAATCAAAATTCCCGAAAGCGCAAATTCTTCGCCCCAAAAGACCGGTGCAAATACAGTTCCAACACCAGCCAGTCCAAAGGTTAAGGCATAGGCAAGGCACATGATATATTTCATGGACAACGCCATATATTTTTGGCTTTCTTTCCGGTTTTTGGTTGCCAGCAGATTTGACATCTTTGGGAGCATTACGACGCCAAAGGATGTGATAATACCCATCGGAATATTGATTACTTTTTCCGCGTTCTCATAATATCCTAGCTGAACCTTATTGCTCAGCACGCCGATCATAATTTTATCCATATACTTGTACAGACTGACAGCAATCGAAGGAATAAACAAGATGCACAGCGGTTTGATATGGATTACCATTTTGCTCCATGTGGGTTTGACAAATGTCACATATTTTTTCAATGGAATCCACAGCACCATCTGGCTGATCAGCGTGCCGACGGACATAATCATACAGTATTTCCACAAATCATCTGCGTCCCTGACAAACACAAACACACAAATAACATTTGCTATTTTGATCAGCGTGTTTCTTGTGACAGTCAGCTTAAACTTTTCAATTCCAAAATAAAACCAGCTGATATCAAACAATCCGCTCAATACATATGCACCCATGATAATGGCATAAAGACGTTCTCCCTTCAGGATAACAATATACCCGACATAGGTAAGAATGCAGATTGTTGAAGCAATAATATGTAATGCAGCAACGTTAGAAAAGGTTTCATTCAGCCTCTCCCGATCATCTCTGGACTGTGCAATGGTTCTGTTTCCATAGTTTTTCAGACCCAGCATTGAGAACAGAACAAAATAATACGCGATGGAATTGGCATATGAATAGATCCCCAGTCCTTCCGCTCCAATCACACGCGCGATATATGGAGAGGTAATAAAAGGTAAGATGAATACGAGTACCTCATAAATCATCTGATAAAAAAAATTCTTCTTTACACTGCTTTTTTCCATCATTCATACCCTTTCAGAAGGTGAGATAAAAACGCCGGATTCCATTTGTGTCATCTCCATTGCTGTGCTTCTATTCTACACTGCAATGAATGTTTCCACAAGCCGCGTAATCGTTCATTTTTTGCTTTCATCAAAACAGATGATTATAATAATTCTTCAAATCATCTTTTGTTGCCTCATGCGAATAACCGGATGCGATAAAATCATTTGCCCTGCTTTGCCTAACCTCTGCCTCTGCATGATCTGTAATTTTCTTCATTTCCAAAGCCCATACCTTTTCAGGAAGGTTTAAATCCAAGCGGTGCATCAATTCTGTCACTTCTGTTTCCACAGGCACATGGTTGGAACCCAAGCATGGCAAACCTGTACACTGAGCCTCTAAAAAAACAATTCCCATTCCTTCAAAAACAGAGGGAAGGAAAAATAAATCCATTGCGGCATACCAATCTTCAACCTCAGCTTTTCTACCGGCAAAATAGTACCTGTCGTCTAAGCTCAACCGATGTAATTCCTGTTCGACACGCTGTTTTAATTCGCCATCACCTACCCACAACAGAAAAGCTCTGGATTCAATTTTTACATATTCAGCAAAACAATGTACTAAAAATCCCGGATTTTTCTGAGCGGCAAAGCGCCCAACAACACCAACAACCACTTTATTCGTAATGTTCAATCCGGATCGAATGCAATTTCTTGCATCACTGCGATACTGAAATCGATCTGTATCAATTACATTTCTCATTACCCGGAAGTCTTTGCTCCCGAAGCGGGATTCTCCGGCACTTTTTGAGCATGCAATCAAGTCAGTCGCTTCTTTTTGAATGAGATAATCATATAGCCATGTAGACATCTTTGTTTTTGTATTCAGTATATTTTTCGGATTATGTGCATGAAAAATTCTGACTGCAATCCCCTTTTTTCGGGCGAGCCTGAGAGTGGAATATCCAATATGTCCCGGCATATTTACATGAACCAAATCATAATTTCCCTGAGAAATAACATTTTCAATCCGGTTTTGTACCGCAGGGGTGTATTTATTTGCCTGAGGCAGTTCAAAAACATTGCCATTATTCTCTCTCACTTCATTCAGCCACTGACATGCATTGCTCTTCAAATGCATAAAATCAACATGCCAGCCATCATCAATCAATGATTGATAATAGTTCATAATTGCAACGGCAGTCCCATCTCCGTTTTTTAAATATGGCAATACGATCAAAGCTTTTTTTGACTTTAGCGATGCTCTTTTTGACATTTTCGTATCATCCCCATGAGATTCAGCATCCAATACATATGATGCTTAATCATAAACAAAACAATCTTTCTCTGCCTCGATAATCCCTCAAGATTTTCTGTCTTTAATGCTTCAGCGATAATAGGCTTATTCAGATAAGCCGCGTACTTCCTTTTCTTTTCAGAATATGGTTCCGTATTGGCCGGATTAAAATAGCCACTGATTGCAGTTGTAATAATCACATATAAAAGTCTATTGTCCAGCCATGGAAGCAGCATTTGTTTATTTGAACTGCTCTCTGCAAAGGTTTTAATCTTCTCAAAACACCGGACCACAAGTTCATGGTTCTCTTCATTATGCGAAGCCGAAATCGAATTTGCATTATAAATATAATGGTAAAACGGTTTGTTGATAAACACTGCACTCTCCAATTTTTCAAAAAGGCGGAGATTAAATTCAAGTCCCTCCGCTCCCTGCTTCAGGACTTCGTCATGCAATATATGATTGTCAGCAAGCAATGATCTTCTGATTAGTTTTGAATACGCCACAGCAATATTTCCATTATAAACCAACAGCTGTTGCTGCAGCCACTTACATTCCTGATCTTTGTAAACCTTATTCTCTTCTAAATAAAATTTATATTCGGTTTGCGAATGTCCATAATCCTTCATGATGCCGCACATCACCAACTGAACCTTTGTTTGTTCGCCCAACCTGTACATGACTTCGCACATATCCGGCTCAATCCAATCATCGCCATCCACAAACATGATCCACTCGCCAGACGCCGCCTGAAAACCTGCATTGCGTGCAGCGGATAAACCGCCGTTCTTTTTGTGGATAACTTTTACTCTGCCATCCGAAGTGACATAACTGTCGCAAATTTCACCACACTGATCTGGCGAGCCATCATCAACCAGCAAAATTTCTATATTTTCAACAGTCTGAGCTATCGCACTCTCTATGCATTTCCTCAGATATTGCTCTGGCACCTTATATATTGGAACAACAATACTTACCAATGGCTTGCTCATTGCTCTATTCCTTTCATCTTTTTAAAATTCTCTTTGCAGTGCGCTTAACGACACTGTAAATTCCAGTGTGATAGCAAAATATTCTGACTGTTCTTTCCAGTTTCACCTTCAAGGTTTCAGGATAATATTTATTGAACAGCGCCTTACCTGACATTCGACTCGCGTCAGCAAAAAAGGCTGTTCTCTCGGCATTTTCCTCGACTGATTCAAACATTTCCCTGAATCCCTTTGTTAATTTGTCAGGTGAAACGACTGTATATCTCAGATTTTCACGTATCTCATTGAAAACCGTATTCCCTTTTTCTGTATGTACCAGAACTCTTGTCGTACCTTTATCATCATCCAGTGCCTTATCAAAGTCATATACCGGATAACAATCCCAAATTGTAAAATCACTTACTCTATATCTCTTCTTAAATTTGCAGTCATAACAGGATGGCCTGTCGCATATATTGGAAAAAAATGCCCGCAGCATTGGGTCTGTATCGATGCCAAATGCATATACTGACTTACCAGTCCTGTCTTTTACAGTCATGGTAGAATACTTATAGCCATAATATTTGTCACGGAACATAATATTTGAGATGTCACTTCCGAATTTCTCTTTCTGCATTTCAACATACTTACCCCAAACCAATGGAGATGGGACTGCACGACAGACCACATCAACTGTAATTAACTTCTCATACTCTTTTCGTAAGAATGCTTTCAACCCTTCTATCTGACAGGGCGTTCCGCTGTAACAAACCCATCTTCCTTCTTCCAGGCTCTGCTGCACCTGACGAAAGGTTGTTCCCGTATCGCTTTGAACATATTTACTGTTGCGAAACTTCGACATTTCCGATCTGCTTTCAGCCTTTGTATGCAGGACTTTGAAATTACGATCATATGATGCACCGAAAACGATGCCATTTCTAGACAGCACATATTCTGCAATCGCAGAAAAGCTGCCTCCCGAAGTGCTCTCTCTGCGGATCTTCTCATCTTTTATTTGCACGACATATGCGTTCTGTTCAAAAGGAATATCAGCTGAAACCTGAATAACCGGACAAACCCTTTCGCAGAGCCCGCAGTCCATACATCGCTGTTTCTCAATTTCAGGATACAGGAAGCCTTCTTTGTCAGCCCTCATAGTAATGCAGCCATTTGGACATGCATTCATACAGGCTTCGCAGCCACAGCATTGCCTTTTATCAGAAATCTGTATCATAAAAGTCCCTCCTGTTTAATCGAAATCGGTACTCTCCTTATCCTCCAAAGCCGCCACTAAATAATGATATGATTTTTCTCTCATTTTCTGCAAATTCTGATGAACCTTTTCATAGTCGATCTTTCTGTCCAGGCACTCCTGAATATCCTCCTCGCCATTCAGAATGCGCCCCTGGATACCCGCTAATTGAAACAATGTATCCAGCCTGCCGTTCGTAGAGGACTTAGTTTTTCTGGAATATCGTCTGAATGCAAAAAATGTCCTTTTATAGAGCATGGAAAAAACAGAGCAATGAAAGGAATCTGTACATACATAGGATGCATTGCGAATGAGATTTAGGAAGTCCGCAGGATCTATATCATACGGATTCTTATCAGCATACTCTTCATCGCTCTTCACAAACTCATCCAAATGTGTGAGAGCAACAATCTTACAGCCAGTTTWWWCTCTCAACCTCTTGGCGAATTCTCTGTGTGGCGGATTATTCCCCAGAAAATAACAAAAAATATATGGTTCTCTCACAATTGCCTGTTCTTTCTGTATGCACATCCATTCATCGCCGGTAAAGAGCAATGTTGGGTCACAGACAACGGGCACATCTCTTCCGGAAAGTTTTTTTACCATCTTCTGTCCGGATTCTTCGCGTACACCAATGTGTTTGATTTTCTTCAAAAACACACGCGCTTTTTCAGAAGAATCTTTTGGCAGTACGGACTGCCCAAAGCTTGTCGCATAAGCGATGGAGTTTACCGTATCCGGGACAAAATTCAATGTATAATAATCTGCTGCAATATTACCCGGAAGCCACAGCTGGTCACTGCCAACAAGGACTGTAGAATAGTTATCTTTACACTTCTCCCCCAATTCAGCCTTAGAGGAATAGACCGGAGACAATCTGAAATATTTTTTAGAAAACGCATCAAATTTCTGATTCCTCTTTTGGGACAAGACAGCGTACTCATTTTTGGAAAACTTTCGGATCAGCACACTTTTTGCCATGCCCATTTTAGAAAGCAGGATGTCTGAAGTCAGACTGGCTTTCGCAAAGTAAAGCAGCTTTGCCTTTTTCATTTCATGATTAAAACCAGAAACATCTATTGTCTCGTTCTCATATCCCAACTGATCCAGAGCCATCTGTGTAGCATATGCCTGTAACATACTCCCGTAATTATGTTGGAAATAGCATGAAACGATCGCTGTTTTTTTCATTTTCAGTTCCCCTATCTCTTTACCTTACTTTATCAACCATCTGCTATGCGCCCGCAGATATCATTCAGGAGCAGTGATCCGACATACCTGCCATTGCCGGAGCGGTTTGCTGCGCTTCCATTGGGATAAGCGAAATGTACAATGCGGCAACAACAGCCGCATAAACAAACACAAAAGAGGGAGGCAGGCGCCAGATTACGAATCGCTTTTGTCCATAGGTAAGTTCCACATGCTGCCAAGCATCAGATCCGCTTCACGTGAGGAAAACGTACGAAATCCACTTGCACTGGTAAAGGTCATTTCGCCAAAATAAATCCTGCCATGCAGGTTATATAAATCAACACGTACCTGTGAAAAACCTGCGGAGAGCTTCTCCGCTATGGCAATCATTTTCTCAAAATTGGCAGGCTTTTCTATCGTACCGGAATAATTTTCATACTCTCCGGTGTTCCAATCCTGCAAATTCCAGTCCAAATCATATACATTTCGTTTGTGCTGATGAAATCTGTCAAAATCCACATAGCAATACTTTACCACTCCATCAAAACACTGAAATTTATAATCCCTCAGGTCTCCTTCCTCTGACACAAGATATTGCTCTGCCAAGATGCGCGGTGTTATTTTGCTGTAATGCATTTCGCACAGGTATGCACCAAAATCCATTTTCAGGGCGGTTTCTATCTTCCGCCGCATATCAATTTTGTCTGTTACAGACATTCGACTCTTGCTTTGAACAACAACCACATCACCACTTCCGTGGTTTGTTTTCATTGCAAACTGTTCCGGTAATGCTGAAAAATCAATATCAGAATACCTATCCCATGTTCCAATCAACGGAATCAGATACTCTTCTCCAATTCTGTCAGCGACCCACGTTCGTACTTCAATTTTATCTGCACAGACTACCTTCCGTGGATCATCGTCATATAGCTTGGCCCACTGCATTTTTTCCGTGAACGTCTGTAAATCATCCCAATTCAGGATTTTTCCCGTCCACTCCTGATACAATGCCGCATCATATGCTTCCAATTCCTTCTTTGTCATAGCGTGAATTCGTTTTGTATTCGCCATATTTTGAGACAATTGCCTTCGGCTCTTCACACAGAGATATACTTCGTACAAAAAAGGAAATTTCTTTTTTATTCCATCATATGCCAAAACAACTCTCACCCTTATCTTAAATCTGATCCGTTCTTTACCCCGAGAATCATTCGTTGCACGAATCCCTTGACATTCCGGCTCATTGTAAAATATTTCTGCCGTACTCCACGCATTCGCACGGTATCCCGGCTCATTGCCAAAAGAATTCATACGGAACTGTCGCATGATACCCCAGAAAAACATAAGTTCTCAGCCATGTAGCAAATACAAACAGAACAATCAAAGCAGTCCATGTACCTCTGCGGCTTTTCCGATAGCACAGTGACGTATTCGCCAATCCAACCATTTGCATTGGGATAAAATAATAACTCATTCGTGAAATATATTCTGCGAACAACGGGCTAAAGCAAGTGATTGCCAGAACCATTCCGGAAACCATCAGATAAAACAATCCCTGCATGTTTTTTCGATTTAAAATACGGTAATATAGGATAAAAATTCCAATGTATGCCAATTGAATAACCAACTCCGCAATAGAAATTGATCTGCCTTGCGAGATAGTAGAGTATCTTCCTCCCTGTAAATAGTTGAGATAATTCTCCCGAAATAATCCCATATGGACTAACATCCGAACAAGCTGCGGTCCAACTGCCACTATGAGCATGACCCCGGCAATGACGAATAGCCCCCGGAAAATTTGCTTTTTCTCACTGCTTCCGTTCTGAACCTGAAGAATCAGGTATAACGGCAAGATCACAAGGCCAATCACAGCGGAAGAATGCATCAGAAAAGCAATCACCATCAAAACAGCATATTTTTTATATTCCTTGGTGGTCAGATATGTAAATGCCAAAAATACAAAGCTGGCAGCAACTGCCTGCCGCATGATATTCAACGAGGCGTTGTATACGGTAAGATAATACAGGAGCATTCCCAACCACACCGGCGTACCATATTGCTTTTCCATGCGGGACATTCCAAGATACATCACCCAAACTGTAATCAGTTCATAGGCAAACAGACTCCAGTGATAGTCTTTGGCAAGCAGAGAAACTGCATATACAATGACATTAAAGCCCCAATCCGTACTGCCCTGTAATGTCTGTCGGCCCAAAAAATCAATGATATTACTGCTCTTGAGCGCCTGCTGAAAGGATGGTATACCATATACCATAACATCGACGCCGATCGTCGACGCCCGGCATCCGGCCAAAACAGCAGGGATCAGGATGCCTGTTATCACACAAAGCTGCCTCAACTGCCTGTACCTCAATTTCCTGGAAATAAATAGAAACAGCACTGAAGCTGCAAATGTTGCTACATATATCGCCATGAATCGTTCTCCCACCCTAATCTATATCACCGTGCAGGAATCATGCCCTCTTGCCGGTTATTGTTTTTTCTTAATCCACAGTCTTCCAAACGCCTTGAGCAGAATCAGATTGCTGAGGATCGCAGTCGGTCTTGCAGAAAGGACATCCCGGTAACAGGCAACAGCACTCTTGATGTCACTGTTTTTAATGTGCAATCTCATTTCATACGCTTTTCTGACCGCCAACGCGTCTTTATGTTCTTTCAAATAGTCCGCGTGCAGCTCATTCAAATGTCGCACTGCTCGGATGCGTCGATTGGTGTCGTTGGTGATTCGGGCATCCTTGCCATTGCCATCATACGCATAGTAGTTAAATACCACTTCCGGGCAATATGCTACTTCGCCATACCGGGCAACACGAATCCAGGTTTCCCAGTCCTGGCATGCCTCCATTTCCGGATTAAAACCTCCTGCCTTGCGCAGAATATCTGTCCGCAGCATTGCCATGGATGTTGATCCAATGAAATCCGCTTTCATAATTTCATCATAAACCTGTCCGGTGCGTGGCTTCTGAAGATCGGAGTAGTTTTTGTTCTCATATTTTCCATTTTGGTACATGGCTGCATCTGCATAAACCAATACAACATTTTGATCGGAAAAATAGCCAATCATTTTTTCCATGCGAAACGGAAGAAATTCATCGTCATCATCCAAAAAGGAAATAAACTCACCTTTGCTGTGCGCAAGTCCGGTATTCCGCGCAACACAGGCTCCGGAATTTTTTTCATGCTGAATGTATGTCACCCGCTCATCTGAAATACTCTCGCAAAATGCTTTCACTTCATTGCGATGTTCATAACTCTCCGGGCTGTCATCTACAATCGTCAGTTCGAGGTTTTGGTACGTCTGATTCAAAACGCTGTCAATCGCCCGCCGAATCTCACTTACTTCCCTCTTATGTGTCGTAACTACCACGCTAATCAATGGATTATTCATTGGTCATCTCCTCATTCTATTGTACAACGATTCTTCCCATACAGCTTTGTGAATGAATATTCTGCATATATTTCCACTATTCCGTCAGGGCGGATCTGATAAAGTCAGAAATTTTGACTATTTCGGCAAGGCAGAATTTTCTTCGTTAAAATCCCCTGGAATCCACAAAGGTTTCCAAGAAATCTTGCATCGAACTCCCCGCGCCATAGCGCAATATTCTTCGTTTTCTGGTTTTCAGATGGCATTTAATCTCTTCCAAAGACATCTCGCGTGTACACCTTGTCCCGTACAGCGTCCAGACAACTGTCATAACGGTTCGCAATGATGGCATCCGACTGTGCTGCGAACAGTTCAAAATCGTTGACAACAACGCTTCCAAAAAAGGTTTCTCCATCCTTCAACGACGGCTCAAAAATGATAACGACAGCCCCCTTCGCTTTGATCCGCTTCATGACTCCCTGTATGGAGCTCTGACGAAAATTATCGGAATTTGACTTCATCGTGAGGCGATACACACCAATTGTCACTTTCTTCTCGTGCGCTCTGTCAAATTCATTGTCATCATCATAGCCATAATAGCCTGCTGTTTTCAGGACACGATCTGCAATAAAATCTTTTCTCGTCCGATTGCTTTCCACAATGGCCTGAATCAAATTCTCCGGAACATCCTTATAGTTTGCCAACAGCTGCTTGGTATCCTTGGGCAGACAATATCCACCATATCCAAAGCTCGGATTATTATAATGGCTTCCGATGCGGGGATCCAAACAGACTCCCTGAATAATCTGCTGTGTATCCAATCCTTTCATTTCAGCATATGTATCCAGCTCATTAAAATACGATACACGGAGCGCCAGATACGTATTCGCAAACAGCTTGACTGCCTCCGCTTCCGCAAAGCCCATGAACAGCACATCAATATTTTCTTTTATCGCACCCTCCTGAAGCAGACCGGCAAAGGTACGGGCAGCCTGCATCAGCCGTTCGTCTTCCAGATCGGTGCCGACAATAATCCGGCTCGGATACAGATTATCATACAGAGCTTTGCTTTCCCGCAAAAATTCCGGGCTGAAAATGATATTTTCGCTTCCGGTTTTCTCACGGATTGCTTTTGTATAGCCAACCGGTATAGTGGATTTAATCACCATAATTGCCTGCGGATTGCTTTCTATAACCGATCGGATGACCGTTTCCACTGCCGAAGTGTCAAAAAAATTCTTTTGAGAATCATAATTTGTGGGCGCTGCAATCACGACAAAATCTGCATCTGTGTATGCCGCTTTTGCATCCAACGTCGCAGTCAAATCCAGTTCTTTTGTCGCCAGATATTCTTCAATTTCTTTGTCCTGAATCGGCGATTTCCGCTGATTGATTGCGTCAACCTTCTCCTGCACTACATCAACCGCTGTAACTTCGTTCTGTTGCGCCAGCAAAACTGCCAGAGACAATCCAACATAGCCGGCACCAGCAACAGCAATCTTCAAATGACTCATATTATTCTCCTTATATGACAGAGAAATGGATAGGAAAACCGCTTCTCTGATGGCTTTGTACTGCATCGTTCCGCGCCCGAAGCGCTGAAATGTATCTTTCAGCAAGAACGCAATGCTTCCCTGTAAATGTCGCTGTAATGTCTGGCCATGGCATTTGTATTATATGTTTCAATAATATCCGCGTAGGCTTTCTCGATCAAGCCCTTTGTATCGCCGTTTTGTGCCTCCCGGATTGCCTTTACAAAATCTTCCGCTGTTCGGCAGACAAATCCGTTTTCCCCTGTATGAATGACATCCCGGTTTCCAATGACCTCACTGACGATGCAAAGCTTCCGCATATACATAGCTTCCAGCAGAGACATCGGCAGCCCTTCCCAAAGAGAGGTAAGTACAAATACATCACCCTGCATGGAATGCTGAAGCGCCGGTTCTCTTTCTACCCAGCCGGTTATTTCAATGTTAGGCGAGGAAAGCTCCGCACGCATTTCTCCATCGCCAATCCAGACGAAGTGCACATCCGGCAGTTCCAGCGCAATTTTGTTAAATAATGCAGGGTTTTTCTGATAGCATATTCTTCCAAGCGTAAACACAGTAAACGGATGTTCTTTCTCTGTTGTAACGAAATCCAGCACATTTTTCAGCTTGTCAACATTGATTCCGTTATTTACATAGGTTGCATGCCGGGTCAGTCTGCATGATTCCCTGTGCTCCCCTTCGCTACAGCTGATGGTGGTGCAGTTCCGTTGACCGCTTACTTTTTCCACCAATTTGTACAACAGCCTCTTTGCTGCATTTTGATTCTGCATCAAAAAGCTGTATCCATGCGGTGTGTAAAAAATCGGGGTATTCTTTCCATTGAATGCCCAACGCCCCAGTGCCCCAGCCTTGCTGCTGTGTAAATGAATGATATCCGGCTGAACTCTGTCCGCGATTTTTCTGATTTCAAAAAAGGCTCTGATATCCTTCAGGGGATTGATCGAACGAACAAAATTTTTTACCTCAATCATCTGTATTCTTGGATCGAACTGTTCCTTATAATTCGCCGGTGTCTGGCTGCGCACCGCATATGCAATATACATATCATATGTCTTCACAAGCTCGTTTGCAAGGTCAACAACATATGTAAACACGCCGCCGCCCATGGCCTCAACCACAAACAAAATTGTCTTTCTTTTTTCAGCCATGTCTGTCTCCTCCGGTTCCTGATTTCACTATTTTGTCCTACAGGAATATCAACACCTCTGGGCAAAGGTATATCATCCCCCTGTCAGCTGCCATGTATCAGCTACTTTTTCCGCAAAAAATCAAAAGAAAAAAGCCTGTAGCTTGCTGTCAATTGACATCGGCTTGCAGGCTAATATGCGCGGGATACTCTCTATTAGCATATTGGCATTCTGTCAGAAATATAAAATATCCTGCCTATGGCATTCGGGTTTGTACGATGTATCGAGGCTCCTGCCTGCGCTCCTGAGCAGAAATTATTCTCCTTCGCCCCTTATCACTGCTCCAACTGTCATGAAAATAATTTTCCAATCGATCCAGAAACTTCGTTCCTGTATGTACTTGATATCAAGAGCAACCCAGTCCTCAAAGGAAATTTCATTTCTTCGCGGCTGAATCTGCCAGTAACAGGTCAGCCCCGGCTGAACATACATGCGTTGAAGCTGATAATCATCATACAGTTCAACCTCTCTGGGCAGCGCCGGTCGTGGGCCGACAATGCTCATATCTCCCTTGAAAACATTCCAAAGCTGCGGCAGTTCATCCAAGCTTGTTTTCCGAATAATGCGCCCAATCTTCGTAATGCGTGGATCGTCCTTAATCTTAAATGCAGGGCCATCCATCTCATTACTCCCGAGCAATTCAACCAACTTGTCTTCCGCATCCACACACATACTGCGAAATTTATAAAACTTAAACAGTTTCCCGTCTCTTCCACACCGAATCTGCGTAAAAATCGGGCTGCCATGCGGATCATCAATGCAAATTGCCAAAGCGATAAGCAGCATAATTGGAGAAAGAATAATCAAACCAATCCCCGAAAGCAGAATATCCTGCACTCGTCTGAGTATCCAATATCTTCTCTTTCTGTGCAGTTGCTCTTTTCGGTCGATATAGATTCGTTTTTCACCGCTTAAACTGACGTTGCTGTTCATTTGTTCCATATCAACCGCCATCATCTCTGCCAATTCCATCTAACCTCTTCCTCACTCTTCCAAAGCCCAAGATGTTCCCTCACACGCATGATTTATAAAATGCACTGTTTGAGATCACCTACTCCAGCCTTTCATATGAAACGCCGCTTTCAATGGTACAGATCATCAAGCAACTGATCTATTTCTGTAAGTCGTTCCTCTACAGTTTGTGATGTAACAACCTGGTCTTCGTCGAGCAGCTCTTCCAGCCCTTTGAATGTTATTGTACTGCTGTTCAATAAGCGCTGCAACGCGGTTTCCGTATAACGTACACGCGTACGGATCGAATTATCCCAATTTACCCAAATCTCCAAGCCACAGTTGCCCGGATTGGCTAAAACGTTATTTACGGCAGCCGAATCATTATATCCATATAGCTGGACAAGATTCAGTCCCCCTATGGTCTTCTCCGTTGTCTCTTCGTGACAAAGTACAGTTTCAAATCCAAGAGACTTCAAAATCTGCGCATCGCTTTCACTGCATCCTCCCGAAGGAAAATAATATACTGTCGGTTTTGCAGAAACTCTGGCACTCAATGCATTTAAATAATTTTTGATATTGGTCTGCCATTGAGAAGCATCCGCTGTTCGTTCAATAGAAACGGCACAGTCCCAGCCATCCTCAATCAGTTCAGAAAAAGCCTGTGCGGAAATATAATCGTTATCACCTGGAATCTTGCCATCCTCCAAGATCAGAATACCGGAATCGACCTTTTCTTTTACAACAGGATAAATTTCCGTGTAAAAACTCTCGTCCAAAGAATGAAAGCAAAGAACGGCTCCCGATATTTCCTGAGTCTCCTGCGTGGTTTCCTGCTGTGCGGTTTCCTCCAGCTTCTTTTCCAACTGTGATTTTTCATTTAATAGCTGCTGAATTTCCGCATTATCCTGTTTCAACTGTTCCGAAGTCAGTTTATTATTATGCCCCTGCCAGTAGTCCAGCGCAAACAGGCTGCCTGCAAGGACGATGCAGCCAATAAATCCAAGCACCTTCCGCATTTTAAATATCCTCTCTTAACAGTGATACGCCCAACTGATCCATCTGATTCAGGAACTGCCGTCCTATTTTCTTCTCCAGCATGGCTCGGCCTTCCATCAGATTCTGCGGCCTACCCGTAAGATTGTGACAGTCCGAGCCAAGCAGGTGAGCCTGCCCGCTCTGAAACAGCTTGATGGCGCGCCGCCGATCCTTCCAAGACAGCAGGCATTCTGCATTCACCTGGATTAGTACCGGGAAAGCGAACAAATCTTGTATCAATTCCTTATCTTTTTGAAACCGATAAAACCGTTCCAGATGTGCAATAATCGGTCTGATCCCGCGATTCAGCAATCGTTCGACTTCACGCAGATCCCCTTTGGACCATGCTCGAAATGGCATCTCCAACAGCATCAGGTCAGAGCTTCCGATGCATAACTCCTCAATATTATCTGCCCGCCCGATTCCGGCAAAAAAACATACCTCTGCACCACTGACAATTTTGGGAGCTGAAAAATCGATATTGTCTTCCAGCTGCTTCAACGCATACGTTCGTTTTTTCAGGAAATGTTCTATCGTATCGCTGTCCGCATAAAAGTGCGGCGTTGCAATCATTACATCAATCTGCTGTTCCTTTGAACGTTTCAGCATCTCCATAGACATATTGATGTCTTTGCTTCCATCATCAATATTTGGCAGAATATGGGAATGAAAATCAATGACTTTCATTTTTCTGATCACCTATTTGCATCTGTGCCTTGGCATAGTTATCTGCATATCCGTATCCATACCCATAACCCTTGCCTTTACTATAGCTTTTTGTCTTTTCATTTGCTGCGCCGGTCATAACTATGCCGAGAACTTTGGCATTCGCAACTTTCAGCTTTTCCAGCGCATTATTGACATTTTCACGTGTTGCAATTCCCTGACGCACAACCAAAATCACACCGGATGCCATTTTAGAAAGAATCGTCGCATCTGCAACGGCACAAATCGGCGGAGTATCGAGAATAATATATTCGTATCTGCTCTCCAATTCCTTCATGAGCTGCTCCATACGCGGCGAGCCAAGCAATTCCGACGGATTGGGCGGGATATCTCCTGCAGCGAGCACATCAAGACCACTGGGCAACTGCTGTATTGCTTCATCCAGCGTACACATTCCAACCAGAAGGTTCGTCAGACCAGGCGATTGTTGTGCATTCAGCTTCTTCGCATCTGTAGGCAGACGCAGGTCGCAGTCAACCAGCAATATCCGCGATTGATTCTGCGCAAATGCAATGCTCACATTAACAGCCGTGGTGCTCTTCGCCTCACCCTGCAACGCACTTGTTACTAAAATTTTCTTACATTTCTGATCGGGAATCGAAAAAATAATGTTCGTTCGAATCATTTTATATGCTTCTTGAATCGCAAAGGGAACGGTATCCGTCAGCAAATACTCTACCTGATTTGTAAAACCAGCATTTCCCGCACGCTTTTTTGATCCTATCATCATTTATCTCCCTACATTTTGATTTCCATAGCTATATCCATATGATTTATGCTTTTTTGCTTCTGCAAAATCAGGCACAACTCCCAGAGTTGGCAGATTCCATTCTTCCAGATCACTTTCCGATTTAATCGTCGTATCCATAATTTCTCTCAAAAGAATGACAAGCATGCTGATGCCGAGACCAAGCATGATTCCGATCAATGTGAATTTACGATAGTTCGGTTTCGCAATATCTGTTGGGATACTTGCATAGTCAATAACCTTTACAGAACTGCCGTCTACGATGGTAGGAATCTGGGTAGGTGCAATATCCGCAATCGCATTGGCAATACGAGCGGCAGCCTTCGGGTCTTCATCCATGACAGTTACTCTAAATGCTTCTGTATCATTCACAGACTCAATTTCCAGTTGCTTTGCAAGCTCTTCCACCTCAAGATCAATATCTGCGTCTACGATTACCTGTCCCAGAAAAGATTCAGAGGTAATGATAGCAGAATATGTATTTACGAGCTGCGAAGAGGCATACAAATCGCTCTGAGTAATCGTTGTGGTATTTTCCTTTGTGGAAGCATTGTTTACGTACAGCATTGTACTCGCCATATATTTCGGCGTTATCAGCAGATAAACAGCTCCATACGCAAGCAGACCAAAAAGCAGGCCACAAAGAAGAATGATATGCAGCTTACTTAATAATATATGAAATAATTTTAAGAAATTAATATCAATTTCGTCCGTGTCATGTTGCATTATTTCCATTACTTTCTCCTTACCCCTTCCAAAAAGCTTATTCCAGATATCACAAAGTTTCCGGAATGTTTCTAATATTCTATAGAGTCCTCACAACATTTTCAGAACTAACGGTTTCTAAAAGTCTCTCCGTAGTTGTCTGACAGAAATCGGAAGATTTCTTCTGTCAATTGGCACATCTCCACATCTGATGCAAGAGAAAACCTCAAATCGCTGTATCCAATTGTGGATTAAACCAACTTTTTATATTACTGAGTCAATATGTATACCGTTAAAATTCTATAAAATATTATTTCCTGTGTCAATACACGAAATATACAAAAAGCAATAAAGAAATAAATAATATTACACAAAAAAGTTTTTTTAACGCAATTCTCTAGATTTCCTTCCATAAAGTTACATTGCTTGGGCAGAATTTCCGCATTCGCTGCAAAATGAAGTCCCATTGTTTCCCTTTACAGCTACAATCAAACTCCACATCACTGCACTGGCTTGTGCGTTTTCTCCCTCTATTGTGCATAAAAATGCTCCTCTCCAGAGAAACTCTGCTTTTATGCATTGTTTCCCTGAAAAGGAGTATGACATGACTGCTGTAAATATAAGTTTATTTTGCCAGAGCCAGTTCCCTGTTTTCAAGCTGTCTCGTTCTACTCATGCCAGCATCATCGATTATCCAACACGTACTGCCCCGCATGCAGGATCACATTGCGCAGCGTGTATTCCGCGACGGATAACGTGTCCATACCGTAGTAATTTGTAGTGGTATCCGTATAAACGCCGTCGGTATAGTTGATTGACACGGCTGCTTCTACTGTGGCGGCGAATGTCATACCGCTTTCATACCACCATTTGGACGCCGTACAAAGCGTCTTATCCTTCGACACGCTGGATGGCGCCGCGCCGGATTTATCTACCAGAAGGGAAAATCCGGTTCCGAAATACTGCGGATAGTTCTTTTTGAATGCGCACGAACAGTCCACCAACGACTGATACATCAACCCCAGCCATCGGTAATCACATACCGTTGTATAGAACTGCCATTTTTCCTTGTTGTAGTTGTGGTGGTCAATGCACATATCCGGCTGAATCAAATCCGTTATGTTCATGACGAGCTGTGTTTCAAATTCGCTTCCGGCAGATGGGCCACTGTAATTGTTCGCTGCTGTGTCCTTCGTATCTTCGCTCCGCACCTTCCAGTCCTCAACAGGGAAATTTCTGTTGATATTTACCCCGTTGGCATTGCCGCGCAGTCCGTGGTACATGCCATAGCCATTCAGACACGGGATGATATAGATATCAAAGGCCGCCCGCAGCTTGAAGAAATTTTCGTCTGTCAAAACGCTGTCGCACAGCTGCTTTGCAAACAGATAGGCATTGTATGGTGCGGCATATTCATTTCCATGCACGCCGCAGATCATCAGCAGCTTCGCCTTTCTGCATGTGCCATCATTTCCGGCGCATTCGTTGGATTCTGAAAATTTGTACAAATATGTTTGATACGCCGGCGTATCTTCATATATGCTGCTGCCCGATACGCCGTTGGCATAATCGGGGTATGTCATACTGCACAGCCCCGCTGCATCTGATTTTGTCACATAGTCGGGATACGCTGTAACCAGCCCGTCAAACAGACTGTACACCTGCTCCAGCGTTTTCTCCGACAGGGTGTCGGCAGATAAATCCACGCCAGACAAATCGCCGGATACATCGCGCATAGTATAGTCGATTTCAAACCGCACAAGCGGTCGGTTGATCTTATTTTCGATTTTGACATACGCCGTGTAGGACAGATCCGTCGCAGCGCCATAATCCAAGCCGTCGCGCAGCATCGCACGGTATAAATATTGGCTGTGGTCGAAATCGGTCACCTCTGCTGACGCCTCGTAATCGATATAATCCACAAAATTTCCGTCTTTGTCATAGCGGAACAGATACAGCCATCCCAGCCGGGACGTTGTGATCTTCTGCACATCTTCCGGCAGAAAGCCTGTTCGGATACGCAGGGCAAAACTGTTTGCAGTCGGCAAACCGTCTGTACCATCCGCAGTCTTGATGTGACCCTGTTCCCACACCGGGGACAGGATATGGTCAATACTACAGATTCGTGACTGCTGGTCGCTGTCTGTTTTTTCCAGCGCCGCAATCGCCGCACCGGTTGCCGCTGCGTCTGCCGACTTTCCGGCGGCAGTCAGTTCCGTGTCCGTCAGAGTAAGCAGCTGAATATGTTCCGCATAATCTGTGTCAATCGCCGTCGTCGTTTTTACGTGTCTGGCAGTCAACCGGATTTTTGATGCCTGCGCATCTTCTGCCAGCACATCTGCAACCAAAAAATCCTGTGTAAATCCAAGATCGGACACCTTCACAAATGTACCGTCTGCGGCATACAACTGTGCCCTGACATTTGCCTGATCGTCCGCTTTGACGCGAATGACATTATCGGGTATGTAGCTGATCGTGCGGATTCGGGTGTTGTTTGTATTGTTCGTTCCATCCGAATTGATCTGTCCGCTTTCCCACAGAGAGAGTGAATTGATATTGTTTTCAAGTTCTTCTGTAAATAAACGGATGTCCTGTGTGTTCTTCTCGATCTGCTCTGCCTGTGCGGCAGTCGCACCTGTGGTAATCTTTCCATTTTCCGCCAACACGGAAAGCGAGTCCGTAATTTGTTCGTCCGTTGGGGCACCGATTTGAAGCGCCTTTGCCGCCATCCACGCGCAATGATATCAACCATCATGTATTCACTCCAAACTCTAACCAGTTTTGTCCATCCTCATCAAAAAATATAGCGAACCGGTATCCATTTCGATAAACGAACTTCCGTTTGCAATCATTCTCTTCCCGAAATTCGGAAAAGGCTTTGGATCTGATGAAAGACCACAAAGGTCGAATCGAACTATATTATCATGCAGATAATCATAGAAAATGGTAGAAATCATATGACCATTCCTTTCAAACAAAATATACTGTAATAATAATCGTACTGAACGAGTTGTCCACTGTAATAAATTTCAAAACTGTTAACAAAGAGCGCTGGCATAAATCAAAGTCAACACTGACCGGACATCCCGTTATCAGGCGTTCTTTTGCTATCAACACAAAAAAGCCGGTCGGAGCAGTTATGCAATCATACTGCTTCGATCGGCTTTTTATTTTCTGTTCTCGCTGATAAGGGATACTCGCTTCTTATGTTATCCTATTACAGGGATCTCGCTTATGCCTTTGTAATATTGACAACACAGTTCTGATTATCCTTGGTCAACGTAACGGTGTTGTTCTGATACGTCCATGTTGTGATGTCATCTGTGTTTTCGCCATCCTGACCCAGTTCTTCAGCAATGGCATTGATGAGTGAGTCAGCATTTGTCCCTACGAAAGTCAATTTGATCGCGCTTACAGTATCACCTTCACTGGTCAGAACAACCGTTACGCTCTCACCGAACAGGGTCGTGGAATACGAATCGCTTTTTTCATTGGCACCGAGCATCGCCAATACATCTGTTTCCTTTGCCCCAGCCTGGCGTGCCAGTTGTTCAAAGGTAAAGGTGTCATTTTCGACATTTAACGACGGCGTTCCCGCAGCGGGCTCACTGGCAATCACAGCAGAGCCATTATCGGCAGTGGCGGCATCGTTTACGGAGTCTGATAAATCTTTCGAGCCGCAGCCAGCGGCCAGCACCATGCATGCAGCCAAGATCATCACCTGAATTTTACGTTTCATAATGCAATCCTCCTAGATTTATAGCAATATAGCATAAATCCAACCTCTTCTCCACAGAAAAACAGCTATGTCTTTCTGTGATTCATACAATTTAAATCGTCTTTATTATACCATTCTATCGACAGCATTGCAATATATTTTGATAAATTAAAGAACATCCTGCACACTATACGAATATAGCATGCAGGATGTTTATTTGCGGACAATATGCCCGCCCCGCTGTTTACTTTTCTATAAATTCAACTGTTTCACAGGTCGCCTTCCGGTCAGAGCCCGACTTATTCAACAAAAATCGATGCCTCATTGGAAGCAACTGTGTTGCCGTCCGCATCCGTGATAACGCAACGATACTTCTGACCATCACGTGCCGCCGTAATCGGAACAGTCAGCGTTGCGGTCTGGTTGCCGCTCTGGGAAGAATTCTGCCAATAGCTGGTGCCAACATTCTGATACTGCCACTGGTAAGTCAGGTCACTGTTTCCAGTTGCCTCGACGGTGAAGGTCGCCATGTCACCAACCGCACCGGTGAAGTCTACCGGCTGGCTTGTGATCGTAATCTTCGTTACAACAGTCAGCGTCGCCGCATCAGAAGTTGCCGAATTCCCTGCTGCATCGGTGATAATGCAGCGATACTTCTGGCCATCACGTGCCGCCGTAATCGGAACGGTCAATGTTGCGGTCTGGTTGCCGCTCTGAGAAGAATTCTGCCAGTAGCTCTTGCCAGGGTTCTGGTACTGCCACTGATAGGTCAAACCCTCGCCTGCTGCCTCAACAGTAAATGCTGCCTGCTCGCCGACTGCACCGGAAACATCCTCCGGCTGACCAGTGATCTCAAGTTGCGTATCTACCGTCTTGACAAACAGCGTTGCCTCACCGGAGGTCGCAGTTGTGCCAGCTGCATCCGAGATGACGCAGCGATACTTCTGACCGTCGCGCGCCGCCGTAATCGGAACCGTCAGTGTTGCGGTCTGGTTGCCGCTCTGAGAAGAATTCTGCCATACTGTTTTGCCGGCGTTCTGATACTGCCACTGATAGGTCAGCTCTTCACCCGTAGCTTCAACCGTGAAGGTTGCCTTTTCACCAAGCGCGCCGGTGTAATCGACCGGATTAGAGGTGATCGTAATTGTAGTGGTCGGTTCAACTACCTCAATTGCTGCCGAATCGGAGGTGACAGTATTGCCGTCCACATCCGAGATGACGCAACGATACTTCTGACCATCGCGTGCCGCAGTAATCGAAACCGTCAGCGTCTTGGTCGTACTGCCGTTCTGAGAGGATTTCTGCCAGTAGGTGCTGCCAGCGTTCTGATACTGCCACTGGTAGGTCAGCTCGCTGTTGCCTTCCGCCTCAACAGTGAAGACAGCCTTTGTGCCAACCGCGCCGCTGACATTCGTCGGCTGAGAGGTGATCGTGATCTTCGGCGTTGCTGCCGTTGCATGCATTGTTGCCGCGCTGGAAGTAATGCTGTTTCCGCCTGCATCGGTGACAATGCAGCGATACTTCTGACCATCACGTGCTTCCGTAATCGGGACAGTCAGTGTATCGGTCGTGCAGCCACTCTGGGAAGAATTCTGCCATGTCGTTTTGCCACCGTTCTGATACTGCCACTGGTAGGTCAGGCCATTGCCTTCCGCAACAACCGTGAAGGTCGCCTTTGTACCGATCTCGCCGGTATAATCCCCGGCTGAGAGGTAATCATAACTTCCTTCTCATGTTCGTCTGTATAGGTTGTGTCGTTGAATTCTACGGTTGCAACATACTTCTGCTCACCGGTGGATTCGTCCGTTTCAACCGTCAGTGTTGCATCCCGCTTCTCAACATGTGTGTCGCCATTTTCGCAGGTAAAGGTTGCAGTTGCGTGTAGCTTCCGTCATCTGCCTTAACCCACTCCCATACCGGATCGCCATAGCTATGGCCTGTAGCCGGATGGTCAGTGTCTTGGTGCTTACATAGTTTACATCGTCATGTGTAACTTTTGCCTTATAGGAAATAGAACCGTCTTCCTCACAGGTCGCAGCAGTATAGCCGCTCTTTGTGATAGTCTGAGCATCCTCAGTTGCAGTTTCCTCTGCTGTTGCGCCGCAGCGGTCACAGGTCAGCTTCGCGGTTGCGGTAGAGCAATCATCTGCCCAGGTCCACTCCACAGAATACGTATGCGTCCCCGGCGTAACCGATTCTTCATGCGTATAATTCTGGCCGTCAACATTTGCGGTATAGGTGTAGGTCAGTCCGTCAACACAATTGCCTGCCTGAGCCACATCTGCTACCGTGCGGGTGCTGATGGTCGTATTGTCCCATACGCAGTCGAACATATGATCCTTCAGTTCAACCGG
>NZ_NHOC01000005.1 GCF_002157465.1 Butyricicoccus porcorum | reverse complement strand
CGAAGTTACGGGCCAATTTGCCGAGTTCCTTAACAACCATCCCGTTGGCCTTAGAATACTCATCCCATCTACCTGTGTCGGTTTGCGGTACGGGCACCTGGACAATACACTGAGCTTTTCTCGCCTCTCACGCCATCTGCTTCCCTACTATATTCGGTCCCTTACGCCCGGGGCAACCATCGCCCGGGTCAGACTTAATGAAAGTGTCCCTCAGCTTAACATCTTCGGTGGTTACGGAATATCAACCGTATGTGCATCGACTACGCCGTTAGGCCTCGCCTTAGCTCCCGACTAACCTTGGCGGACGAACCTTCCCAAGAAACCTTAGATTTTCGGCCATTATGATTCTCACATAATTCTCGCTACTTATTCCGGCATTCTCACTCGTATGAAGTCCACATGTCCTTCCGATCACGCTTCACCCGCATACGACGCTCCCTACCCAATGTTTCAAACATTGCCCGAGCTTCGGTTGAATACTTAGCCCCGTTAAATTTTCTGCGCAAAATCACTCGACCAGTGAGCTATTACGCACTCTTTGAATGAGTGGCTGCTTCTAAGCCAACATCCTGGTTGTCTTAGCAATTTCACATCATTTTCCACTTAGTATTCATTTGGGACCTTAGCTGCGGATCTGGGCTGTTTCCCTTTTGACCATGCGACTTATCTCACATGGTCTGACTGCCATGAACCAATTATCCGGCATTCGAAGTTTGATAGGGTTCAGTAACCTCGCGGCCCCTAGCCCATTCAGTGCTCTACCTCCGGTAATCTATCATAACGCTAGCCCTAAAGCTATTTCGGGGAGAACCAGCTATATCCGAGTTCGATTGGAATTTCTCGCTATCCACAAGTCATCCCCGGCCTTTCAACGGACGTGGGTGCGGCCCTCCATTGCGTCTTACCGCAACTTCAGCCTGCTCATGGATAGGTCACCCGGTTTCGGGTCTAATACATGTAACTAATTCGCCCTGTTCAGACTCGCTCTCGCTGCGGCTCCGTGACTCCAGTCACTTAACCTTGCTACATACATTAACTCGCCGGACCGTTCTACAAAAAGTACCCGATCACACATGAACGTGCTCTCGGTGCTTGTAGGCACAAGGTTTCAGGTTCTCTTTCACTCCCCTCCCGGGGTCCTTTTCACCTTTCCCTCACGGTACTGCTTCGCTATCGGTCACCAGGTAGTATTTAGGCTTGGATGATGGTCCACCCGTCTTCCCACAGGGTTCCTCGTGTCCTGTGGTACTCTGGATACTGCTAGCGTGCTTCCGATGTCGCTTACGGGGCTGTCACCCTGTTTCGCCGCTCTTCCCAAAGCGTTCAGCTATCTTTCACACTACATATTGCAGTCCGAACCCCTGAGATATTGCTACCTCAGGTTTGGCCTCTTCCGCGTTCGCTCGCCACTACTAGCGGAATCTCTGTTGATGTCTCTTCCTCGCCCTACTTAGATGTTTCAGTTCAGGCSSTTCCCCACTCATACCTATTTGATTCAGTATGAGCTGCATGAGCTTCTCTCATGCGGGTTTCCCCATTCGGAAATCTTGGGATCAATGCTTATTTGCAGCTCCCCCAAGCTTATCGCAGCTTGTCACGTCCTTCATCGGCTCCTGGTGCCAAGGCATTCCCCTTGCGCCCTTTACAGCTTGACCAGCTGTAAGACCTGATCCGGTCAGATCAGGAATTATTTTAGTAACTTAAGATTGTGAGTAATCTCGGTTATCTTTTGTTATAGCTAATTTGTAGTAGTACTTTCGTACTTTCGCCACAATTGGATCGTTAAAACCTTTTATTTCAGTTTGCTTTTCGCAATTTCCCAGAATAACAATTTTAATTTCCTATTGTTGCTTTGTCGTTTTCTCGCTGTTCAGTTTTCAAGGTGCAGTGTAGAAGGCATTATGCCCTCTAAATTAAACAACGTTCGTTTGAATGACTCATTCCTGAATTGACCTAGGAATTTACAAAGCTCTGTTTCAAGCTCCATGGTCTCCTTAGAAAGGAGGTGATCCAGCCGCACCTTCCGATACGGCTACCTTGTTACGACTTCACCCTAATTACCAGTCCTGCCTTCGGCCGCGTCCTCCTTACGGTTAGACTACGGACTTCGGGCATTACCGGCTCTCATGGTGTGACGGGCGGTGTGTACAAGGCCCGGGAACGTATTCACCGCGGCATGCTGATCCGCGATTACTAGCAATTCCGACTTCATGCAGGCGGGTTGCAGCCTGCAATCTGAACTGGGACAGCTTTTAGGGATTTGCTCTGCCTCACAGCTTTGCTTCCCTCTGTATGTCTGCCATTGTAGTACGTGTGTAGCCCTGGTCATAAGGGGCATGATGATTTGACGTCGTCCCCACCTTCCTCCGTTTTGTCAACGGCAGTCTCGCTAGAGTGATCAACTAAATGTATCAACTAACAATAAGGGTTGCGCTCGTTGCGGGACTTAACCCAACATCTCACGACACGAGCTGACGACAACCATGCACCACCTGTCACCGCTGTCCCCGAAGGAAAAGGCATATCTCTATGCCGGTCACCGGGATGTCAAGACCAGGTAAGGTTCTTCGCGTTGCTTCGAATTAAACCACATACTCCACTGCTTGTGCGGGCCCCCGTCAATTCCTTTGAGTTTCAACCTTGCGGTCGTACTCCCCAGGTGGGATACTTATTGTGTTAACTGCGGCACGGAAGGGGTCAATACCTCCCACACCTAGTATCCATCGTTTACGGCGTGGACTACCAGGGTATCTAATCCTGTTTGCTCCCCACGCTTTCGCTCCTCAGCGTCAGTTAATGTCCAGCAGGCCGCCTTCGCCACTGGTGTTCCTCCTAATATCTACGCATTTCACCGCTACACTAGGAATTCCGCCTGCCTCTCCATCACTCAAGACCAGCAGTTTTGAAAGCAGTTCCGGGGTTAAGCCCCGACATTTCACTTCCAACTTACCAGCCCGCCTACTCGCCCTTTACACCCAGTAAATCCGGATAACGCTCGCTCCCTACGTATTACCGCGGCTGCTGGCACGTAGTTAGCCGGAGCTTATTCATCAGGTACCGTCACTTTCTTCGTCCCTGATAAAAGATCTTTACAATCCGAAGACCTTCTTCGATCACGCGGCGTTGCTGCGTCAGGGTTTCCCCCATTGCGCAATATTCCCCACTGCTGCCTCCCGTAGGAGTCTGGGCCGTGTCTCAGTCCCAATGTGGCCGTTCAACCTCTCAGTCCGGCTACTGATCGTCGACTTGGTGGGCCGTTACCTCACCAACTATCTAATCAGACGCGAGCTCATCTTTCAGCGGATTGCTCCTTTGGTATCTCGCAGATGCCTGCAAAATACGTTATGCGGTATTAGCGACCGTTTCCAGTCGTTATCCCCCTCTGAAAGGCAGATTGCTCACGCGTTACTCACCCGTCCGCCACTAAGCACAAAAACCGAAGTCTCAGTGCTCCGTTCGACTTGCATGTGTTAGGCACGCCGCCAGCGTTCATCCTGAGCCAGGATCAAACTCTCTAAAAATTGTATTATCACGAGCAAAGCCCGTTATAATCAAATTTCAGCTTTAAGCTGGCTTGCTGTTGTTTTTTATACCGAAGTTACAGCTTCCGGTGGTCTTCTGAGTATAAACTTCAAAAGAATTTCAGGTTTGTAATTCGTTCAAACTTGCGTTGTTTAATTTACAAGGTACAATGCTTTTCGCTGTTCGCCTTTCAGCGTAGCAGCTTAGTTATTATATCATCTCACCAGAGGTTTGTCAAGAACTTTTTTCATTTCTTTTTTCAAACTTGATTCGATTGTTTCGCCGATCTCTCAGCGGCAACTCATTTAGTTTAACACATTCAAACCACTTTGTCAAGCACTTTTTTGCCTCCCGGCCAGTAATCTCAACAAATTCTTCGGTTTTTCGTGTCGCTCTCGTTGAGTGCCTGTATATAATACCACCCTGAGCACGTGATGTCAACAAAAACTTTCAGAAAATTTGAAATTTCTTTCCGCTTCAGCAAAGTGCACAGGTACTCACCGGGGTCTCCCGGTGCTTTGACGGCAATGTTCCACAGTATTTTCACCATTTCACCGTACTAAACTGCCGTCTGCTTCCTTTTGTACTCCCTTATTCTGGCTTATTTTCCGTCAAACTATACAAAGGGCGGCGGAAAATTTTCCTGCGAAAATTTCCGCCGCCCTTTCTTTTGCCGTGCTTACAACTTGTCCTCCTGATAATGTGCACGTACACCGCCGATGAATTTCAGGCGTGTTCTCGCGCACAGGACAATGGCTTCGCCGATGGTCTTCTGTGCGATGCGCACCGGAACGGCTACCTCGCGCAGATGCATACCGATGAGCGTGCCGCCGATATCCATGCCCGCATGGGCGCGGATGTGCTCCACCGCGACCGGCTCAGCAAAATTTTGCCAGCAGGTTGTGGCAAACGAGCCGCCTGCCTTCGGCTGCGGCAGCACGTTAACCGGCTCCCAGCCATACGCCTCCGCCGCTTCGCGCTCCAGAATAATGGCACGGTTCAGATGTTCACAGCACTGTGCTGCGAGGAAAATGCCGCGCGGCTGAAGCGCCGCATGCGCGCCGCGGTAAATCGCGTCCGCGATATCCATCGAAGACGCCGAACCGATTTTTTCTCCGCCGACCTCGCTGGTCGAGCAGCCGATGACAAAAACATCACCCATCTGGAGCTTTGCCTGTTCCAGCACCTCCAGAACCGCTTCTTTCGTCTGTAATTCAATGTCCTTGAGTTCCATGTGGAATCCCTCCTAATATATATGATCTTCCACAGGCTGTTTCAGTCTGTTGTTGGCTTATTATTTGAGCGACTGCTCCGCAACGCTGCGGCGGCACTGTGCCAGATGCAGCAGCATCGCATCATACGCGGCCATGCCGTCGCGCGCGGCAATCGCCGACAGGATTTCCCGGTGCGTGCGCACCAGCTCTTCCCGTGCCTGTCCGGACGGGGTACCCGGCATCATCGACGGCGGGCCGCACAGGATGACCGCAAGATTGGGCACAACTACATTGCCCGACGCGCGTGCAATTGCCGCATGAAACCGGGTATTTTCCTCAGAAAAATCCTCGCCATCCAGCATTTTGCGCTCACAGGCATCGCACAGCTGCATCATCTCCGCAATCTGCTCGGGCGTGCTGTTGCCCGCCGCAAGCGAAGCCAGCCGCGGCTCCATCATAAACCGCAGCTCGAGCAGGTCGGTCGCCACACGCGCCGTATCCCCCAGGAACTGCAAGCCCAGCGGATCCTCGCTCACGCCGCTGCGATCCGAGACAAACGTACCTGCGCCGCGCCGGATCTCAACCACGTTGCGGCTGACCAGTGCCTTGATCGCTTCACGCACCGTGCTGCGCCCGACGCCCAGCTTCGCCGCCAGTTCAAATTCATTCGGCAGCTTGTCGCCCGGCTTCAGTTCCTTGCCGATGATCGTGCGTACAATATCATCTGCGACCTTCTCGGTCAGCAATTTTCCGGTGTCCATATCGCGATACCTCCCAGTGGTTTTTCCCTGTCCTTACATTATTATATAGTATAGCAGGTTTTTCGCCGCGCGGAAAGATGCTGTGAAAAAAACAGGAGGCACCCGCAGGTGCCTCCGTTGGCAATCGATGCATATGCATTTATCTCCGGCTGCGGTGCGCCCAATTACATCGCGGGACGCAGTTACGGCGTCTGGCAGATCGGCGTATCGCCCGCGCCAATGCCGCGCGCCGGAATGCCGCAGTATTTCATGTATGGCATGAGCTGCTGGAGCACCGAAGCGGTGTTTGCACTGCTGTCAAAGCGCACCGTCACGCTGCCCGTGCGGTTGATTGCGCTGACTGCCGCCTCATACGAGCGCGGTGCCGTGCTCCAATCCCACAGGCGGTAACCGCCCGCCCGGATGGCCTGCGCCGCAGCGCTGTTCAGATTGCCCGCACTGCCGCCCGCGATGCGCACCAGCCGCGTCGGCGTACCTGTGATGACGGAAAGCGTTTCATTTGCGCTGTTCAACAGCTCCACCGGATTTGCCTCCGCCTGTGTGCGCGTCAGCAGCAGGCCGATGCTGTGTCCATCGCCCGCAATATGGCGCAGCAGGTCGTCCGAAGCATACAGATTTTCCACCGGTACAAAGAAGGTGGCGCGCACGCCCGCGCTCTCCAGCACGCTCAGAATGGACACGATATTGGAACTCATGTCGCTGTCAATCGTCAGAAAAACCGTATCCGGGATGTACTGCGGCATGGTGTACTGACGCACGGAATCCGCCGGAATCAATGTCCCCGGCAGGTACAGAATGCCTGCGCCGCCCGTCACGCCGGTCACACCCGTCACGCCGGTCGGCACGGATATGCTGCCGGGATTGCCCGGTACCGTCGGTGTTGTTGTACCGCCCGAAGGAATTCCGCCCGAAACGGTTTTCTTCTTTACCGTGACCGTACACTGTGCGCTGACGCCGCCCGCCGAGGCCGTTACCACAGCTGAGCCTGCCTTGAGTGCGGTCACCTTGCCGTTTTTATCGACACGTGCCACCGCTGCATTGCTCGATTTCCACGTAATCGGCGTGTTTTGCAGCTGTTTGGGAGTAATGGTCGCCTTGAGGGTTTCCGCGCCGCCGACCGTCAAGGTCAGCGTTTTGCGGTTCAGTGTAATCGCCGTCACTTTGTCTTCCCCGGTTCCTGTTCCGGTGACGGTGACGGTGCTGGCTGCCGTTTTGCCGTCCGCATTCGCGGCTGTGATGACCGCCGTGCCGGCAGCCTTTGCCGTCACGGTGCCGTCCTGCGCGACCGATGCGACTGACGGTGAGCCGGATGTCCAACGCAGAGTTCCGAGCGCCGCGCCCTCCGGCTGCGGCTTTGCCGCCAGCTGTTTTGTCTCACCGACCTTCAGCTGTACCGCAGACGGCTCCAGCGAAAACCCGGTCAGCAGCCAGCCGGATACGGTGATGGTACATTTGGCCGACAGGCCGTTTTCCGCCTCGGCGAACAGATCGGTGGTTCCCTCGCCGACCGCCGTCACGGTGCCGTCCTGTGTGACGGTCAGAATGTCTTCGTCAGCCGAACGCCAGGTCAGCGCGGCATCTGCCGCCTGCTCCGGCTCAATGTCCGCCGAAATCGTCTGGGTTTCGCCGACCTGCATCGTACTGCGTTCCGGCTTCAGCGTCAGGCCTGTGACGGCGTATCCGGATACGGTAATCCGGCACACCAGCACCTCGCCGTTTTCCCGCCGTCCTGCGACCTCGACCGGCGTTTCTGTCTGCGCGAGTGCTGTCACAAGTCCGTCTTCCGTCACGGATACTACATCCGGATTGTCCGACCGCCAGAGAATTTCATCCGCTTCGGGCTGCTCGCTCGAGCCGCTGCCCGGTTCAGCCGGATTGTCCGGTTCTTCCGTTGTCTCTGTGCTGTCCGGCGCGCGCAGCTGAACCCGGTCATTCACCTTCATGCCGTATTCCACGGCCTCCTCCGGGTTCAACAGGAGCTGCGGAATTTCTGCCTGTGTTTCCGGGCTGCCGCCCTCCTGCGGCGCAGCAAGCGACAGCGCGCCGCACAGCAGCACACCTGCCAGCAGCGCACATATGACCCGTTTGTATCGTTTCATTGTATCCTCCTCCTTTTCGAGGATGGTCTGGGCGCTATCGGAAAACCACGAAAATGACGAACAGTTCGCAAAGGCGAAGTCGATTCCAGACAAAAGCACACAGGAATCCGTTTGGATTTCAAGTGTTTTTAACGAGGAAGCGACCCGCATTTGTAGAAATAGTCAAAATTTTCGACTTTTCCGATACGCCTTAGTTCTGTTCAGCCTTATTATACCGTATTGATATGGGTTTGTCACTCCAATCTGTTGCATATATTTTTAGACATTTTCAGGCGAATAGGTTCAATATAGTGCCATCTGTCTTTTAATACTTGCCTGCAAATTGCAACAATGTTATAATGAGAAGCAAAGATTTTCCGCATCGACAGAGGAGGCGCTTTTTATGAATCTGGACACGCAGATTCGCCAGTATCTCACCGGACAGAGTGCCAAGGCATACCATGTCTTTGGCGCACATTCAGCGCATAAATTCGGACAGGACGGCACAGAATTCCGGGTTTATGCGCCCTATGCCGCAAACATGCAGCTCATCGGTGACTTCACCGGCTGGGAAGGCTGGCAGATGGACCGCCGGGATGACGGTGTATGGACCATTTTCTGTAAGGACATCCCACAGGGCGCATTGTATAAATACCGCACCACCACACAGGAAGGGCGCGTCATTGACCGCGCCGACCCGTTTGCGTTTTATTCCGAGCTGCGCCCGTCTACTGCATCGGTCGTGTATGACATCGACCATTATCATTGGAACGACGGCGCATGGATGGCGGAACGCGGCAGGGATTATAAAAGATACAACAGCCCGATGAGCATCTATGAGCTGCATGCCGGCTCCTGGCAGCGCGATTTCGAGAACAAGGAAACCGCGTCCACACCGGAGGAGCGCGAAAACGGCCGCATGCTCACCTACCGCGAGCTGGCAGACCGGCTGATCCCCTATATTAAGGAACAGGGCTTTTCCCATATTGAACTGATGCCGCTGACTGAGCACCCGTTTGACGGCTCCTGGGGCTATCAGGCAACCGGTTATTTCTCCGCAACCAGCCGCTATGGGGATCCCTATGGGCTGATGGAGCTGATTGACCGCTGCCACCAGGCACACATCGGTGTCATTCTCGATGTCGTGCCGCTGCACTTCGTCACCGATTTCTTCGGTCTGCACCAGTTTGACGGCGGCTTTGTCTATGAATCCGCCAATGAAGCGGAACGCTGTACCGAATGGGGCACGGTGCTGTTCGACTACACCAAGCCGCATGTCATCTCGTTTATGAAATCGTCGTTTGATTTCTGGATCAATTATTATCATGTGGATGGCCTGCGCTATGACGCGGTCTCGCAGCTGATTTTCCAGCACGGAGATCCCAATGCGGCGGAAAATGACCCCGGTATCTGGTTCCTCAAAAATACCAACTACTATTTACAGCAGACCTATCCCGACGTCATGCTGATTGCCGAGGATTCCTCCAATTACATCAAGGTCACTGCCGCGCCACAGTACGGCGGACTCGGCTTCGACTACAAATGGGATCTCGGCTGGATGAACGACACGCTGGAATACCTGTCACTGCATCCGAATGACCGCAATTATTCCCGTCACCTGCTGATGTTCTCCATGGCGTATTTTTACAACGATATTTTTATCCTGCCGCTGTCGCACGATGAGGTTGTCCACGGCAAGCACACCATTGTGGACAAGATGTGGGGCAACTATGAGCAGAAATTCAGCCAGACCCGCCTGTTATATTTATATATGTGTGCACATCCGGGCAAGGTGCTCAACTTCATGGGCAACGAGCTGGCAGAATTCCGCGAATGGGATGAAAACAAGGAACTCGGCTGGAACCTCATGACCTATCCGGTGCACGATGCATTCAACCGCTATTGCCGCCGCCTGCACAAAATCGGGCTGGAGCAGCGCGCACTGTATGACACGGAATATGACCCGCGCGCGTTCCGCTGGCTGGACACACCGGGCAGCCAGCAGACGGTATTTGCCTTTGCCCGCCGCTCTGCCGACGGACAGCAGACCATCGCCTGTGTCATGAATTTCGGCCTGAATCCCGCGCAGGTCAATCTCCCGGCTGTGACCGGACAGTGGCATGAGCTCATCAACACGGACGACCAGCAGTATTCCGGCAGCGGCATTGTCAATGAGGGCAATGTCAGCGGGCATGTGAAGCTCGCACCGCTCTCCGGCTGCCTGCTGTGCAATGGATGAGAAAACGCAAAATCGTATGATAGACGAAAAGAACCCCCAGAAGCTGCAACTTTTGGGGGTTCGCTGTGTCTGTATGGATGATTGCCTCTATCATCGTTGTCTCCGGTATATCTGTCAATGATATACAGCAATCATTTCGGGCATTCATTTGCCGATAAATGACCGCAGTTCATCCAGCTGTGTCTCAACCGCCTGCCAGCCTTCGCGGTACAGCACATCCAGCTTTCTGATATCATTTTCAAAGCGGCTGATGGTGATCGGCTTTTCCGGCGCGAGGATCATCGCCTGTCCCGCCTGTTCCATGCGCGCACAGCAGCGCACCTGCTGGTTATAGACCTCATGACGGCGGTCAATGCAGTCGATCATGCCGGGCGTACTGCGGAAGCTGCGGCTGTAAACGGCGCGCCCGCCCTCCGGCGATTTGGTATAGGTGCGGTCACGTGTGCGCACAATCACCAGCTTTTCACAGCCATCCAGCAGCGCCTTTTTAAACGGAATGGGGTCAGAGGTGCCGCCGTCCAGATACTTTCTGCCGTGGAATGCAACCGGAGGGGAAAACATCGGGATGGACGAGGAGGCGCGGATCACCATGCACTCGTCTTCACAGCTCTCCTGCTTGCCGAAATACACCGGCTTTCCGGTTTCCATATCGGTCACGCCGACGACAAATTCCACCGGATTGTCCAAAAATGCCTGCTGGTCGAATACATCCAACTGGTTCGGAATCTCAGAAAAAATAAAATCCATACCGAACAGCGATCGAGTTTTGATAAAATTCTGTATACTTATATATCTTTTATCCTTCAAGTATTGTTCATCGATGCGGTAATTGCGGTACTGCTGTCTGGATACATAAGAAGCTCCGTTGCAGGCGCCCGCCGAGACACCAATTACATAATCCGTCCAGATATCATATTCCATCATGGCGTCGAGCACGCCGATGGTATACAGGCCGCGCATGCCGCCGCCTTCGAGCACCAGTCCGGTTTTCATGCCAATCATCCTTTCTGTTTATTCCAGTATATCCAGTATACCAGCCTTTTTGTCCCGCGGCAAGCGGCAGGGGCACCGTTCCCCTCCCCCAAAGTTATCGGATTGTAACAAATCTTTTGGACGGGTTGCCGTGCGTCTGTATTTTTTCTGTATGATTTCCGTTTTTTCCCACCAATGGCATTGACAGGATGCTCCAATGTATTTATACTAAAAGTCAGCAGAAACTAACATTTTTCAGAAGGAGGAAACTGTATGACACTCGATCAGCTTCCGATTGGAAAAAACGCACGCATTACCGCTGTCGGCGGACAGGGAGCGCTGCGCCGTCATCTGCTGGACATGGGCCTGACACCGCACACCACGGTATGCATCCGCAAAACAGCCCCGATGGGCGACCCCATTGAGCTGTTCCTGCGCGGCTATCAGCTCACCATCCGTCTGGATGACGCAAAAAATATTGAGGTCGAACCGCTGGAGGTCAATTCATGATATTTGCACTTGCGGGAAATCAAAACTGTGGCAAAACCACGCTGTTCAACCAGCTGACCGGTTCCAATCAGCACGTCGGCAATTTCCCCGGCGTCACCGTTGAACGCAAGGAGGGCAAAATCCGCGGCACGGAAAACGATACGGTCGTCGATCTGCCGGGCATCTATTCCCTCTCCCCTTATACTTCGGAGGAAATTGTCACGCGTGACTTTATCCTCGAAAACCATCCGGATGGCATCATCAACATCATCGACGGCACCAACATCGAACGCAATCTGTACTTAACGCTCCAGCTGCTTGAGCTGGGCACACCGACCGTCATCGCGGTCAATATGATGGATGAGGTGCGCGCCAACGGCATGAGCATCGATCTGCCTGCGCTGTCGGAAGCGCTCGGCGTCCCTGTCGTCCCGATTTCCGCGAGCAAGGGCGAAGGCATCAGCGAACTGGTGCATGTCCTGCTGGATGTCGCATCCAGTAAGCAGAAACCGCGCCGACAGGATTTCTGTACCGGCCCGGTGCACCGCGCCATCCATGCGGTCAGCCACATGGTCGAAGATCACGCGGAAGCCGCCGGCATCCCGCCGCATTTTGCTGCTGCCAAGCTGATCGAAGGCGATGAGCCGATGCTGCAAAAGCTGCGCCTGTCGCAGAATGAAATTGACACAATTGAACATTTCGTCATCGAGATGGAGCATGAATGTGATACCGACCGCGAGGCGGCGCTCGCAGACATGCGGTACACCTTTATTGAAGGCGCCTGCAAAACCGCTGTCACACGACGCGGCGAGAGCAAGGGCTATCTGCGCTCGGTGCGCATCGACAGCGTACTGACGCACAAATACTTTGGTATTCCGATTTTCCTCGGCATCATGATGCTGATTTTCTGGCTGACCTTTGGTGTTGTCGGCGCAACGCTCAGCGGTGCGTTTGAATCTGTCATCGAAGCCGCCACAAACCTGATTGACCGCGGCCTGACTGCCTATGGCATCAATCCGGTTGTGCATTCGCTCGTCATCGACGGCATTTGCAACGGTGTCGGTGCCGTTCTGTCATTCCTGCCGACCATTGTCGTGCTGTTCTTCTTCCTCTCCATTCTGGAAGACAGCGGTTATATGGCGCGTGTCGCGTTTGTCATGGACAAGCTGCTGCGCAAAATCGGTCTGTCCGGCCGTTCCTTTGTCCCGATGCTCATCGGCTTCGGCTGCTCTGTGCCCGCCATCATGGCGACGCGCACGCTGTCGAGTGAGCGCGACCGCCGCATGACCATCATGCTGACACCGTTTATGTCGTGCTCGGCCAAGCTGCCGGTCTATTCGGTCATTTCCATGGCATTTTTCCCGCATTATGCCGCTGTTGCGATGATCCTGCTGTACATCGGCGGCATGGCAGTCGGCATTCTGACTGCGCTCGTGCTCAAGAATACCTCCTTCCAGGGTCAGCCGGTGCCGTTCGTCATGGAGCTGCCAAATTACCGCATGCCCAGCCCGCGCAATGTCGGCATGCTGCTGTGGGACAAGGCACGCGATTTTCTGGAACGTGCATTTACGATTATCTTTGTTGCAACCGTCATTATCTGGTTCCTGCAAACCTTTGACCCGCGCCTGAATGTCGCGGCAAACACGTCGGACAGCATTCTCGCTGTGCTCGGCTCGTTCCTCGCGCCGATCTTCACACCGCTCGGCTTCGGCGACTGGCGCGCCGCTACCGCACTGATTGCGGGCTTCTCTGCAAAGGAAGCAGTTGTTTCCACCCTCACCGTTCTGACCGGCGGCAGCCTGTCCAGCATGCTGACCACCGCTTCGGCAGCCTCCTTCCTGACCTTTATTCTGCTGTATACGCCGTGTATCGCAGCAGTCACGGCAGTGAAAAATGAACTGCGCAGTGCGCGCGCCGCCGCAGGCATCGCCGCACTCCAGTGCATTATGGCATGGGTGTTCTCGTTTGTTGTCTATCACATCGCGGTGCTGCTGGTATGAGCGCCGCAGATCTCCTGATTCTCGCCGTCCTGGCAGTTCTGTTTGTGCTGGCCGTGCGGCACTGCTGGAAAAACCGCGGCAAATGCTGTGGGGACTGCTCCGCCTGCCGCAACTGCGGGACCTGTGGGAAAAAGAAATAAAACCACGGATTTGTATCAACCGTACAGCATCGGGAAACCGCCGCATGGTGTTCCCGATGCGCGAGCCATGGAACTGGCACAAACCGGTGCTCCCTTCCGCCGGGAAAACGGTTGAAAAGCCGTCAAATGGACGGTATGCGGGGCATTTCGGGCGCAAAAAAGCACCAGTCTCAAACGACTGGTGCTTTTTTCATTGTTCCGCGTTTTTCAGCCGCTCCAGCTGCCCGCATGCGGCATCCCGGACGGACGGTGTCTGGCTCTGTGCAGCGAGACGGTAATAATTGCGCGCTGCATCCAGATCGGGCGTCATGCCGATGCCATATGCATAGCAGTCGGCAATATACAGCTGTGCCGTCGTGCTGCCACATTCCGCGGCGAGCTGGAGGAAAAGCACCGCTTTATCAAAATCCGCGTGCAGTCCATTGCTGCCGCGCAGATAAGCCGTGCCGACAAATTCCAGCGCCTCATCATCACCCTCCGAAAGCCGCTGCATCATCTGTATCAACGGTTCATCCCCGGTTTCCTGAAGCTCCTGCTCGATATCCTCCATGCGGATATCCACAAAGTCAAATGGTTTGTTCCCCCATTGCATAATCCGTATCCCCATTTTATGATATATATGATATAGATAAGTATGAGGCCGCAGATGTTCCCCAATACAGGCAAATCCTGCACCGGACACATTTCTGCAACTTCATTGCTTTATGATAAATCACCTCTAAGCAGATGTCAAGTTATTCTCGCTTTTTCTCTATATATCACAAACAGCCCCTGTCAAACAGGGGCTGTAAATGAGCATATTATGCGTTCTGTATGGAAATCGGTATGACCACCAGCCGGCCGTCCTGTACGTCGACCTGAAGTGTTGTTCCGGCGGACAGGTCTCCGGCAATGATCTCACGTCCGAGCAAGGTCTCGACATTGCGCTGCAAGAAGCGCTTGAGCGGGCGTGCACCGTAAACCGGATCATAGCCGTTGTCAATGACATACTGCTTTGCGGCATCGGTCAGCTTGACAGACAGCTGCTTGTCTTCCAGGCGCTTGCCGAGTGCCTCGATCAGCAGGTCGATGATACCGGTAATATTTTCCTTGGTGAGCGGCTTATAGAATACAATTTCATCCAGACGGTTGAGGAATTCCGGACGGAACGAATGGCGCAGCAGGTCATTGACCTGCGCCTTTGCCTCCTCACGGATTTCACCGTTCTCGTCAATGCCCTCAAGCAGAGCAGACGAGCCGAGGTTGGATGTCAGGATAATAATGGTATTTTTAAAATCGACGGTACGTCCCTGCGAGTCGGTAATTCGGCCGTCATCGAGTACCTGCAACAGGACATTGAAGACATCCGGGTGTGCCTTTTCGATTTCATCGAACAGGACAACAGAATATGGCTGTCTGCGGACAGCTTCGGTCAGCTGACCGCCTTCTTCATATCCGACATATCCGGGAGGCGCACCGATCAGGCGAGATACCGAATATTTTTCCATATATTCCGACATATCGATGCGGATCAGATTTTTCTCGTCATCAAACAAGGTCGCTGCCAGTGTCTTTGCCAGCTCGGTTTTGCCGACACCGGTCGGGCCGAGGAACAGGAACGAACCGATGGGACGGTTCGGGTCCTGAATGCCTGCACGCGAACGCAGGATGGCTTCGGAGACACGCTTGACTGCTTCATCCTGTCCGATGACGCGCTCATGCAGCGTATCCTCCAGATGCAGCAGCTTTTCGCGCTCACCCTCCATCAGGCGGGCAACCGGAATACCGGTCCAACGCTCAATGATGCGTGCAATTTCCTCATCTGTAACCTTATCACGCAGCAGAGTATGCTTGCCTTCGGTTTCTTCGGCACGTGCTTCTTCCTCTTCCAGCTGCTTTTTCAGCTCAGGCAGGCGGCCATATTTCAGCTCAGCTGCCTTATTTAGGTCATAGCTGTCTTCCGCGCGTTCAATATCGGCATTCATCTGTTCGATATCCGCACGCAGCTTCTGTACCTTGCCGATGGCATTCTTTTCATTGTCCCAGCGCGCTTTCATAGAGTTGAACTGCTCGCGCATTTCCGCGAGTTCCTTCTGGATTTCCGCCAGATGCTCTTTGGACAGCTGGTCATCTTCCTTCTTGAGGGCAGCCTCTTCGATCTCATGCTGAATGATTTTGCGCTGGATGACATCCAGTTCGGTCGGCATGGAATCGATTTCCGTGCGGATCATCGCGCACGCTTCATCGACGAGGTCAATTGCTTTGTCAGGCAAGAAACGGTCGGAAATATATCGATTGGACAGGGTTGCTGCTGCAATCAGTGCAGAATCCTGAATTTTTACGCCGTGATAAACTTCATAGCGTTCCTTCAGGCCGCGGAGAATGGCGATGGTGTCCTCCACAGTCGGTTCACCGACCATGACCGGTTGGAAACGGCGTTCCAGTGCCGGATCTTTTTCAATATACTGGCGGTACTCGTTCAGCGTGGTTGCACCGATGCAGTGCAGCTCACCGCGCGCCAGCATTGGCTTGAGCAGATTGCCTGCATCCATAGCGCCGTCGGTTTTGCCCGCGCCGACAATGGTATGCAGCTCATCGATGAACAGAATAATATTGCCCTCGCTCTTTTTGACCTCATTGAGGACAGCCTTCAGGCGTTCCTCAAATTCGCCGCGGTATTTTGCACCTGCGACGAGCGAGCCCATATCCAGCGAGAAAATCGTCTTGTCTTTCAGCGTACCCGGGACATCGCCGCGCACAATGCGCTGTGCAAGTCCCTCGGCGATGGCAGTCTTGCCGACACCCGGCTCACCGATCAGAACCGGATTGTTCTTGGTTTTGCGCGACAGAATCCGAATCACATTTCTGATCTCATCATCACGGCCGATGACCGGGTCCATTTTTTTCTGTCTCGCGCGCTCGACCAAATCCGTGCCGTATTTTTTCAGTGCGTCATAGGTATCCTCCGGGGAATCGGTGGTGACACGCTGATTGCCGCGCACGGTGGACAGCGCCTGTAAAAATTTATTTTTCTCGATACCGAAGGTACGGAACAGTTCCCGGACTGCGCCGCCTGCGGTATCAATCAGAGCGAGGAACAGATGCTCGACGGAAACAAAATCATCCTTCATCTGATCTGCGACCTGCTCGGCCTGATTGAGCGTTTTCTGCATATCCGCCGTGACATACAGGCGGCTGGCATCGCGCCCGCCGGAGATGCGCGGCAGCTTTTCCAGTGCACGCATGGTCTGCGTCTGCATGGCAGCTGCATCAATGCCCATCTTGGTCATCAGCTGGGAAATCAGGCCGCCATCCTGCTGTAACAGTGCGAGCAGCAGGTGCTCCTGTCCCATCTCGGCATTGCCGTATTCATTGTACAATGACTGGGCGCTCTGAATGGATTCCAGTGACTTTTGTGTAAATTTCTGAGCGTTCATAGAATAACTACCTCCCTTGGCGTGGACGGTCTGTGTATTGATACATCCGTCCAGGATTTCCTAACGATTGCATTATAATTCCGGCTGGAAGGAAATACAAGGGGATAGTTGTTAAGAAAATGTTAATTTTAGCACTCTAAGTTCGAGAGTGCTAAAATCGATCGCAATGAAACGCACTGCTCGGGAAATGCAGGCAGAAAAAAAGTCCCTTTCTGTCAGTTGGACAAAAAGAGAACCTGCCAGCAAAAACGAAAGTAACCGCCTGAGTCTCCCAAAACTATCAGGCGGTTACGTCTTCATAGCGGGCGCACCGTCTACCAGTGTGCCTTTTCGTTATCTTCATTTTACCATCGCGTCCCTTGCCTGTCAAGCGGCGCGTTTTATTTTGTCTCCAGTTCGATTTTCCCATGCGCGGCTTCGTACTGTTCGATGCAGTCGCGGATGAGAATCAGAATCTGGCTGTTGGCGGAACGCCCTTCGTAACCCGCGACCACGTGCAGCTTATTCAGCATCTTTTCTTCAATTCTGACAGAAAGACTTTTCACAGCCATATTTTCACCCCAGAATAAACATATTTTATGTCTATTTCTGTCTATTGTATGAGCTGACTGTGTTATATTGTTGGAAATAGATGCAAAATATATCTAAAATATGTTTATCACAAAGGAGGCTGCCGCCATGCGTGACGATGAACCGTTGGATTACAGAAAGATGTACCACACTATGATTCAGCAAACCGAAGCCGCCATGCGCCTGATCTGTGAAGTACAACTGAGCTGCCAGCAGCTCTATATTGACCGCTGTATGCAGGAAGATGGGTGGATTCAAGAAGGCTACCGTGCCGGCGGCAGCTCTGAGGACTGCAACCCAACAGATAAATAGAAATATCCCCCCGATTTCCCCATAAACACAGAAAACCGCCGATCTCTTATGAGACCGGCGGTTTCCCTTTTTGGAATATATTGAGTTTGAGAAATGTAAGGTGTTTATCTTACTTTACGTCAACCCAGACAGCACCCTTGTCAGCGGACTCTGCGCATGCATTGATCCACTTGATGCCGTCGATGCCGTGCTCCAGATCCGGGTAAACCAGGTTCTTGAGGGTTTCTTCGTCGCCGCGGTTCTTTGCGTCCATTGCAACAGCGAAGCGGCCGTACAGGTTGGACCAGGACTCGATGAGGCCGGTGTAGTGCAGCGCACCCAGACGCTCGTCTTCCTGTGCCTCCGGAGAGAGGTAACCCATGCCACGGTACAGAATCTGCTCCGGCTGGCCCTGCGGCTGATAGTGCAGTTCGTCCGGATGCATATCGTTCCACTCCAGGGAAGCCTTGGAGCCAACGATGCGGATGTGCTGGGAGCTCATGTCGCCGGCGTTGACGCAGGAGCACCACATACGGCCAACCGCACCGTCTTCATAACGCATCAGGACATATGCATTGTCCTCCAGCGGATAACGGGAGCCGACAAATGCCTGACGGTCACACAGAACCTGCTTCAGCTTCTGATCCGGGCAGATCATCTGGGACATGTAGTAGGTATGGGTGGACAGATCGCCCAGAACGAATGCGCGTCCTACCTTGGACGGGTCAACACGCCACTTCTGGCCTTCGGACTTGACGTCGCCTTCCGGATCACAGCCGAAGCCATGTGCATAGCGCAGGTCGATCATGTTGATCTTGCCCAGCATGCCGGAGGTAACCATCGAACGCATCTGCTGGAGCAGCTCGAAGCCGGAGAAGCCATAGGTAACACAAACGATCTTGCCCTTCTCTTCTGCCAGTCTCTTGATCTCCTCGCCCTGCTCAACCTCGAAAAACAGCGGCTTCTCGCAGATGACGTGCAGGCCAGCTTCCAGAGCTGCCTTGGTTGCTTCGTAATGCAGGAAGTTCGGGGTAGCAATGTCAACAGCCTCAATGCCGTCCTCGCGCTTTGCCTCTTCTGCGAACATGGTCTGATAATCCGGATACAGACGATCCTCATCCATGCACAGGTTCTTGCCGAACTCCTTGCAGCGATCGAAGTCAACGTCGAATGCCGCAGCAGTCAGAACGAACGAAGTGTTGTCGCGCATTGCGCCCAGACGATGCTTATAGCCGACCTGAGAGGTCTTGCCGCCGCCTACGATGCCCCAACGGAAGGGGCGCTCAATTTTCTTTTCACCGATCTGCATACTAGTACTTCCTTTCTCTCAGTAACTTCTCTTTGGTTTTTGACTGAATAATTTTGTTTTCTTTTACAACAACATGCTTGGATTTGCGACACGGAAGATATTTTTCTGCGATTTTATTTTTGAACTTTTTCGCATTGAAATTGGCTAAAATCGACAAAAAATTGCGAATATTTTTGTTTATTTCCCGCCTTTCCGTTTCGTTGTCTGTATTATATACTACCAGTGTCAGGACGTAAATAATTGAATCTGCGAAGAACTTAATCGATTTTGCGAAAAGGAGAAAAACCTGTGTATGAACTCGGCCCGGGCATCCTGCCCAATTCCCTGTGCGTTCCGCTGACACCGACAGCACACGCACAGGCGCTGTATTTTTACCCCGTCCTGTGCGGGCATTATTTCTGTGACGGAGCCTATCAGGTCGTCCGTGACCACTATGACAACCCACTGCTGCTGTTTCTCCGCAGCGGCGCACTGCGCGTGCAGTACGGCGGGCAGGAATACCGTGCGGAAAAGGGTGACATTGTCCTGCTCGACTGCGACCAGCCGCATCGTTATACTGCGGAGAAAACCGGTGTGGAATTTCTCTACCTGCATTTCGACGGCACAGGTGCCCATGCGCTGGCGCATGCCATTGCGGAACAAGGCCCGCTGCTGCGGCGTGAGGAGAATATTTCCATCGGAGAGCAGTTGTTCGAGCTGGTACAGGCGTACCGCCGCCGCGGCATTGAAACCGAAGCGCTGGATTCGCTCCGCATTTATCAGATGCTCATGCAGCTCGCCATGCCGCCGCGCAGCCTCGTACAGCGCGACAACCCGATCACCCAGACTGTCCTCTATATCCGCGCGCATGTCGGCGAGGCCATCTCGTTGCAGGAACTGGCGGACATGGCACATCTGAGCGCATTCCACTATTCGCATGAATTCAAACGGCAGACTGGCTTTTCTCCGACGGAATACATCATCAATACCCGCCTGGAAAAAGCCAAAATGCTGCTTCTGCAAACAACCATGCCGGTCGCCGACATCGCCTATGCCGTCGGATACGAGAGCGGCAGCAGCCTGAGCAACCTGTTCCTCAAAAAAGTCGGCTGTTCCCCGCGCGAATACCGGAAAAACAGCGGTCTTTCTGTAAAATGACAGATCGCAGCTGGTAAAAACGTCCAAAACCCCGGTGAAATTCACACGATGTACACACAAAATTTACGGTTTTATCCGTTGTACTGCCTGTCCGTTGGTGATATAATGAACAGGTGAGACCAGATGCCGCAGCGGGGATGCATCAAAGAGAATCTGCGGCATGGACGGACTTATGTATTATATGTATTACCAGAACAGGAGAACGAATGTATATGAAGCTGAAGCGATTTTTATCCATGCTGATGGCCAGTGTCCTGTGCGTCGGCATGCTGGCGGGCTGCGGCTCGTCCAAGGACTCGACCCCGGTTGTCATGACCGTCGACGGTGAGGATGTACAGTCCAGTGAGTTGGCGGCGTACATTGTCTATAATATGATGTACTATGAAAACTATTTCGGCATGGATGTCAGCCAGCTGGCCGAAGAGACCATTTTCGACAGCATCAAGGAAGGCTGCAAAAACCAGGTCATCCAGTACCGCGCAATTGACAAGCTCGCCGAGCAGGAAGGTGTCACCCTCAGCAAGGAATCCAAGGAAAAGCTGGAGGAAAACAAGAACACCAACCGTGAGTCCCTCGGCTCCAAGACCGGCAGCTTTACCCGCTGGCTGAAATATTCGGTCAAGGGCGATGAAGATCCGTTTGTCACCTACCTCAACAGCTATGGCTACACCGAAGCGCTGTACGACAAAAACTGTGAGACCATGCAGCTCGAGCAGGATATCATCGACAAGTATTATGATGACGGTGTGATTACCGAAAAGTTCAACAACACCTATCTGCACGCCAAGTCCATCCTGATTGCAGATACCGACGATGACGGCAATGCCCTGACCGGCGACGCACTGGAAGCTGCCAAGAAGAAGGCTCAGGATATTCTGGACAAGGCAAAGGCAAATCCGGATGATTTCGACACGCTGTGGGAAGAAAACAACGCCGATACCGCACAGAGCGATGACGGCTATTACTTCACCGAAGGCGACATGGTCGATGAATACTACAACGCCATCAAGGACATGGACGTCGATTCCATCAACGACGAGCTGGTCTATCACGAAGGCTACGGCTGGTTCATCATCAAGAAGATGGAACTGAAGGAAGATGCACTGACTGACACCTCTGCCTATCTGAACAACACCGGCGACGGCGACGACAGCACCATCAAGACTGCCATCGGCGAGACCATTGTCAGCGACAAGCTGGATGAAATCATTGAGTCGCTGGAGGTCGAAACCACCGACGAGTACGACAAGATCACGGCATATAACGTCAATACCTATCTGCCGTTTGCATCGGACGCACTGGTATCCGGTTCGGGTTCTGCTTCAATCTCCGCGAATGGCTCCGCTGCCTGATTCCGCCTTTTTAACTGCAAACCATCCGCCGCCTGCACAGTTTGTGCAGGCGGCTTGTCTTTTGTACGCGGTCAAATGTGCGCGAGAAAAGTGTGCAGAAATCCGACAGGGCTTCCGTCACAATTTGTATACACTGTAGAAAATTAAGAACATCCTGTGAACTGTTGAAAAATTCCTTGAAATAAGCCGCAAAAAGTGATATCTTTTGAAAAAGACAGCGATGGAAGAGATTTATATAAGGAGGCTCATGCCGTGAATTTGCTTGTCAATATCAATGCAGTTGTCATTACGGTCATATCGGCTTTATATGTCTATCAGATGTTTTATATTGTCGTCGTCTTCGTCGGGGAGTGGCGGCAGAAGCGCAAAGCCAAAAAGCATGCCGAGCCTCCGGTGACGCTGCACCGGTTTGCGGCAATTATTTCGGCGCGCAATGAATCTGCCGTCATCGGCCAGCTTGTCGACACCATCAAACAACAGAATTACCCGTCGGAAATGCTCGACGCGATTATTATCGCGGACAACTGCACCGACGATACCGCGCAGGTCGCCCGCGACCATGGCGCCATTGTTTATGAACGCTTCAATCAGGAAAAGGTCGGCAAGGGCTTTGCCCTGAATTATGCCTTCCAGCATATCGCGGAGGATTTTGGCGACAGCTATTATGACGCCTATGTCATCATTGACGCGGACAACCTGCTCGATGAAAACTATTTCGCCGAGATGAACAAGACGTTCTCAAAGGGCTACCGCATTATCACCAGCTACCGCAATTCCAAAAACTTCGGCACCAACTGGATTTCCGCTGGCTATTCGCTGTGGTTCCTGCGTGAGGCAAAATTCCTCAACAATGCCCGCATGATGCTCGGCACGAGCTGTGCGGTTTCCGGCACCGGCTTTCTGGTTTCCAGTGAGGTCATCCGCGAGCGCGGCGGCTGGAATTACCACCTGCTGACCGAGGACATTGAGTTCACGGTTGATACCGTCATCCGCGGCGAGACCATCGGCTACTGTGCCGGCGCCATGCTGTATGACGAACAGCCGACCCGCTTCGACCAGTCGTGGAACCAGCGCATGCGCTGGAGCAAGGGCTTTTATCAGGTTGCGGGCAACTATGGCACCCGTCTGGGCGGCGGCATTATCAAAAACCGCCGCAAAAATCCGTTTGCCTGCTATGACCTGTTTATGACGGTCATGCCGTGCATGCTGCTGACGGTCTGCGTGCTCATCAGTGATCTGGCATTGCTGCTGTTTGCACTGCTCGGCAATACATACATGCCGCACCTGATGGAAACCATGTTCAGCTCGCTTACGTTCTGGCTCAGCGGGTATTACGGCTCCCTGTTCCTCATGGGTGCGCTGACAATGATTACGGAGCGCAAAAAGATCAACTGCCCGCTGCACAAGCGCATCCTGTACACATTTACCTTCCCGTTCTTCCAGCTCACCTATTTCCCGATCGCTGTCGCATCGGTATTCAAGAAGGTGGAATGGAAGCCGATCCGCCATGATGTCTCAAAATCGCTCGACGAAGTGCGATAAATCCGCAAAAACGACACAAAAAAACCGGCTTTTGCCGGTTTTTCTTTTGTTCGTTTTTATTGCGCTGCCAGCTCCTCTGTCTCACAGGCGCCGCCATAGCAGTCGATGCACACCTGAGCAAATGCCGTGCAGACCGGGACAATGCCGACCCATGCGCCTTTTAATCCGAACGCCTGACAGGACAGGAATGCCGCCGCCACGCCGGAATGGAAGAAAAGGAGCACCTTGCCGTAAAATTTTCCCTTGCGCAGCGCTTCCCTGTCGCGGCTGCAAATATACTCTGTAAACGAAGTCGTAAACTGACGCAGATTGTTGGTCGAAAAAATGCTCGCGCTGACAAAGCCATCCGCGCCCTTAAACGAGCACCACTGCACCGACGAGGCAAAAAACAGCGGGTACAGTGCGATAAAGTCATTCAGATCATCGGGCAACAACCCGACGAGTACCAGTGCCGCCGCGTCCAGACAGACGCTGAACAGCTTCAGGTTCAAATTGAGCTTTGGCAGGATGACTGTGCTCGCCAGTCCCGCCATATAAACCAGCAGGCCGAGGACACGCACCGCAAAATCCGCATCCAGCCGCCCGGCGGCATCCATGGCAATCGAAATCATGTTCGCGGTCTGCGCCGAGCCAAACAGCTCGTGATGATTCAAAATCGCATAGCCGCCCATAAAGCCGCCAATCACCGCCATATTCTGATGGATCCACCGTTCTCTGTCATTGCATTGTTTCATATTCCATTCCATCCATTTTGTATTCTGCCTGCCATTATACTCCGTTTGAATTATATTGTAAATTTGATATTTCATCTATATAATATAAATAATATTTCTATTATGGAGGACAGCGCATGAACCATCTCGACATTCAGACCTTTCTCATGATTGTTTCCAGCCCGTCGCTGTCCAAAGCGGCGGAAGCGCTGTACGTATCCCAGCCTGCGCTCAGCCACCGCCTGTCCGCACTGGAACACGAGGTCGGCGCGGAGCTGGTTGTACGGCACCGGGGCATTCGTGCCATTGAACTGACCGACGCGGGACAGCGATTTGTTCCGATTGCGAAAAAATGGGAACAGCTGTGGCAGGAAACACAGAAACTCAGTGAGGAGCAGCCCGCAGCACCGTTCCGCATGTCCAATGTGGACAGCTTGAACCTGTTTTTCATGCCGCAGGTGGTCTCCGGCTTTCTGAAAAAAAATCCATCCTGTCGGCTGAGCCTTGTCACCATGCGCTCCAATGTCTCCTACAGCGCAGTGGAAAACCGCGAAATCGACCTCGGTTTCATTACCAACCCACATTTCTTTAAAAAAGTGCAGACAATTCCACTGTTTCGGGAAAATATGGCATTTATCTGTGGAACAGATGCAAACTATCACGATTCGATCGATCCATCCGCACTGGACAGCGCCGATGAAATCTATATCCCTTGGAGCAATCCCTTCCTGATGTGGCATGACTATTGGTTCGGCAGCAGCCCGCAGCTCCGCGTCGCACTGGACAACATGTCACTGCTCGAGCAGCTGCTCCGGCTGCCGGATGCCTGGGCCATTGTGCCCGCTACCGTCGCGCAGACGCTGTCCGGCAAAGGCGGCTGCCGCACCGTCCCGCTGCGCGATGCGCCGGAACCGCGCACCTGCTACGCCATCCTGACAGACCAGCGCCACACCGGGCCTGTGCTCACCGGCTTCATCCGTGAATTCCAACGCACAGCTGCGACATTCCCGGAAATTTCCGTGCTGTCCCCGCAGGCATTCCCGCTCGACTGACAAAGAAACCATTCCGTTGCTATTTGGTCACATCTTGTTCACATAATTATCGTAAAATAAAAACAATCAAACGGAATCAGAGAGGAGCTACTGCTATGTTCACCATATTGATCGCAGACGATGAGGAACGCATCCGCCGACTGGTGTCCGATTTCCTGCGCCGGGATGGCTATACCGTCCTACAGGCAGCCGACGGCGGACAGGCAATGGAGCTGATCGACCAGCGCCTGAACACCATCGACCTGATTATCCTCGATGTCATGATGCCGGTCTATGACGGCTGGAGCGTCCTGCGCCATATCCGCTCCAAAAACAAAGAAGTACCCGTCATGATGCTGACCGCACGCACGGAGGAAAATGACGAAGTCTTTGGCTTTGATCTGGGGGCAGATGACTATATTACCAAGCCATTTTCTCCGATCGTGCTTTCCGCGCGCGTGCGCGCGATTGAAAAGCGCCGCCATCAGCGCGATGAGGGCATATTCCAGTCGGGTGCGCTGTCCATCAACGAGGTGCGCCGGGAGGTCTGTGTGGACGGCAAAACCGTCGACCTGACGCCGAAGGAATATGAGCTTCTGATTTATTTTAAAAACAACCAGAACATTGCCGCCTCGCGTGAGAACATCCTCAACGCCGTATGGGGCTATGACTACTTCGGCGACCTGCGCACCGTAGACACGCATGTCAAAAAGCTGCGCGCCAAGCTCGGCCCCTGCGGCACCATGATTGAAACGGTACGCGGCTTTGGCTACCGGTTTGAAGGTGACAAGACATGAACGCGCGCCCCAAGCGCCGCGGACGGCAGTCGCTGCGCTTTCGCTTTTTTTCCGCTGTCGCATTCGCGGCCGCGGTGTTTATCGGCGTCATGCTTGTGCTCAACGTGCTGTTCTTCCACAGCTTTTATCTGCTGCAAAAAAAGAACAGCCTGGTACACGCCTACAACTCCATCAACGAACAGTATAATGGAGATATTTCTATACTGCAAGATAACTTAAAACAGATGGAGAATAATAACAACATCCGAATCAGCATCTTAAATAATTACGGAACGTATATTTATGATACCATCTTTGCGCATGACCGCTCGACAGCATTCCTGGACTCTATGATGCAAAACCCATTCGGGGAAATGCTGTATGTGTACGACAGCCGGGAGCTGGAGCGCAAAGGCTATACGTTTTCCACGCTGAATGATGCAGACGGCAGTACCGCCTATGTTGCGCTCATCGGCATTCTGCGCACCGGCGATACCATTCTGCTGCGCGTGCCGACTGCGGCGCTGCGGGAAAATCAGTCGGTCAACTTTATCTTCCTGATGATTTCCGGCCTGCTCGCGCTGCTCGCCTGCCTGATTGCGGGCTTTTTCATCGGCGGGCACTTCACCCGCCCGGTAATCCAGATGACGGAGGTAGCTAACTCCGTTGCCCGGCTGGATTTCTCCAAAAAATACACCGGAACAGACCCCGACGAACTGGGTGAGCTGGGACAAAGCATCAACCAGATGTCGGAGTATCTGGAATCCGCGATCCGCGACATGCAGCAGATGAACGAACAGCTGCATAAGGAAATCGAGGAAAAACAGCGCATCGACGACATGCGAAAAGAATTCATCATCAATGTCTCGCACGACCTGAAAACGCCGATTGCGCTGATTCAGGGCTATGCCGAAGGTCTGCGTGTCGGCATCAACGAATCGGAAGAAGACAAAAATTACTACTGTGACATTATCATCGACGAAGCAAAGCGTATGAACCATCTGGTGCGCCAGCTGCTCGATCTGTCGCGCCTTGAGCTGGGCAACACCGTGCCGAACAAGACGGATTTTGACGCCTATGAGCTGGCAGAGGCGGTTGCCGGCAAGACACAAGTCATGTGGCAGGAAAAGCATCTGCATGTCGACCTGTCCGGTGTCGGTGCCCAGGTGCTGCACGCCGATTACGACATGATGGAGCGCGCCCTGCTCAACTACATGACCAATGCCATCGATCACACGCCGGAGGGCGGACAGATTCACATCTCCACCTCGGAGGACACGCGCCACATTGTCATGAGCGTGCGCAACCAGGGCTGCCAGCTCGCGCAGGAGGAAATGGACAAAATCTGGGACAAGTTTTACAAGCTGGACAAATCGCGCACGCGCGTCAGCGGCGGCGGTTCCGGCATCGGCCTGTCGATTGTCCGCGCCATCCTGACGGCACATGCCGGCGGCTGCGGCGTGCGAAATACAGAGGACGGCGTGGAATTTTACCTGTCGCTGCCGAAGGAGACAGAGTAAACAAACCGTCGGTTCACGCAGTCCGGACGGCTCTCTCCGGATAAAGGCGTCCGAACTACCGGAAAAACACCGGAGGGTCAGCCCTGTTTTGAGCTGACCCTCCGGTGTTGATTTTATTTAGATTGGTTCAGGCAAAAAAATCAGCGCACGGCGAGGAACAGGAACACCGCAATGACCTGCAAAATCGAACCGAGCATGGTAAACAGATGGAAGATTTCATGAAATCCCCAGACCGAACCGAAATTCGGCTTTTTGGTCGCGTAGATGACCGCGCCTGCGGAATATGCCACGCCGCCCAGCGCCGTCAGCACCAGAACCGGCAGCGGCATGCTGTGGATGGCCTCCGGGATGGCGACAATGCACCAGCCGAGCGCGAGGTAAAACGCTGTGGACAGCCAGCGCGGCGCATCCATCCAGACCAGCTTGATGACAATGCCCGCGAGCGCAATGCCCCAGATCACCGCAAGGCTCTTCCACGCGGCTGCGCCGAGCGCACAGATGAGGAACGGCGTATACGATCCCGCGATGAGCACATAAATCATCGAATGGTCGAGCTTGCGCAGGCGCAGCTGGATGCCGGAATTGCCTCTGTTATAAAAATGAAAGACCGAGCTTGCCGTATATAATGCCGTCAGCGACAGGCCGAATACGATGACCGATATCGTTTGCAGCAGCGTTCCGCCGATCCGGTGGGAATAGATGGCGAGTGCCAGCGCAACACAAACCGAGCCGATGGCTGCCAGCAGATGAGTAAAGCTGCTCATCGGGTCGCGGGCGCGGCGGGTAAAGATACCGTACAGCCCATGATGTTCATACTGTTTCATATATAACACCTCATTCCAAAATCGTATCAAAAAGTTTTATATCTGGTTTTCAAAACCATGTTATGTATATAGTATAGCACGTAAAACATTTTTTGCAACTAAATTTCTTGATTTTTTTGAAAAAAGGGCTTATACTATACTTGCATTCCTATGGAAAAGAGGAATAAACGATGATAGACGCGCAGAAGCTGCTGGAAAACAGCGAAAAAAACAAGGCGCTGCACCCGGATGACATCCCAGCGCTGGATTTATATATGGATCAGATCATTGCGCTGATGAGCGCTCATCTCGGCGGAGAAGGCGAGCGCGAGCCGCTGACGCGCACGATGATCCACAACTACAGCAAGGCGGGGCTGATTGCGCCCGTCAAAGGCAAAAAATATACAAAGGAACATATTTTGCAGATGCTGGCGATTTATTCGCTCAAAAATACGCTGTCGATTGCACAGGTCAAGCGCGTGCTCAACGGCGCATCCGCCTGCGGCGTGCATGAAAAAGAGCTGGCACAGTGCTTCGACACCCAGCTCTCCCGCCGCGATACCATCGGGCAGCAGCTGACCACCTGCATGCTGCAAATCATACAGGAGACCGACATGAAACTGGACACGCCGGAAGATGCGCTGTCATTCCTCCTGACGCTGACCGATATCACGGATACACTGTCCAACTTTGCCGCTGCGATCACCGAGCAGTGCTTCCCCGACCCGGAAGTGCCCAAAAAGAAGGAAAAACGAAAGGAAAAGAAAGACTAACTCGCTGTGATACAGAAACAAAGGGCGCGTGCACATGGCACGCGCCCTTTTTGGCGGCATGGTTTACAGACCGGCTTCGTCCATCGCCGTGCGATAGGCGCGCGAGATTTCCGCAGAGAGGGAAATCAGACTGCGCACCGGGGTGAGCTGTTCAATTTCGGAAAGCGTGTTCACATCGGCAAAAATCTCGTCGATGGTCTGCTTGGAACGGAAGGTTGTGGACGGCAGCGTGCTGTTTTTCCAGCGGCACAGCCATGCGAGCTGGATGCCGAGGTCATAGACCTCCGACTCGAAATGTGCGCCGAGTGCGGCAGTCGCCATCTCGTCGGTCAGCGTGCTCGGGCAGTTTTCCGACAGGGCGAGCACCATCAGCGGATATTGTGCACCGGATGGGTGCAGCGAATTCACTGCCTGCTGTAATTCGGTGACAGCGCTCTCCAGCGTATCAATTTTGTTCAGCTGGTTCTTGAGCGAGCTGTCCAGCTTGTCGGAATTGATGGAGCCATCCGGGACGGAGCCGAGCGTCAGTCCGGTCATCTGCTTGTGTACATTTTCCAGCGCATCCTGCACAGTATTGGCGGAAATGGTATCCGAGGCGAGAAAGCCGACCCCGGAGGCACCCTCCGGTGCGGTCAGCGCGCTGACAAGGGTGTTGTGTGCCTCGCACAGCTGCTGCGGATCGGCATCAAAATACGCCTTGAGGTCATCCGCCGCCAGTGCCGGGCGGTCGTCCAGTGCAGAAATGGGGTGCTCGAGCGCAGAAATCGCCGCGCTCGCAATCGTGGGGTTGGACAAGGCAAAAAAGCCCCCTTTGTATCAGAATCTATGAGCTGTCTGCCTGATATAATAGGAGCCGCGGCGCACATTGTCAACCGCAGTTTTGTGCTGTTTTTGTCCGAAAAGCAACAGAATCCCACGGGAAACAGGTGTTTTCCCGTGGGATTTCTGCAAATTCATACAAAGTGGATTTTTGCGGGCAAAAGCGGTTCATCCTTCGTTTGCCGGCGCATTTCCCGTGTTGCCGGACGGTCTGCGGCGGCGTCTGCGCGGACGGCGGGAGGTGTTTGCACGCTTCTCCTCACTGCCGGCTGCTGATGTACTGTTCTGCACCGGTGCAGTCTGTTCGCCCTGCGGCTTGTTGTTGTTCAGGCCGCGTCTGCCGCGCCCACCGCGGCGCGAACGGGAGCGCCCGCCGGAGGAATGGCCTTCGTGCGGCTTCTCCTGCATCGGGTACGGGTTGTCCTCACGCACCGGAACCTCTTTGTCAATCAGCTTTTCAATGCGGCGCAGGTAGGGCACCTCATCCGCCTGACAGAAGGTAATGGCGATACCGCCGTGTCCGGCTCTGCCGGTACGGCCGATGCGGTGCACATAGTTTTCCGGCTCATTGGGCACATCATAATTGATGACATGCGACAGCTCGCTGATATCCAGACCGCGCGCCGCAATATCCGTCGCAACCAGTACGCGGATTTTGCCCTCTTTGAAGCGATTGAGTGCATTCTGACGGTCAATCTGGGACTTATCGCCGTGAATCGCACTCGCGCCGACATGGGCACGGGCGAGATCATGTGCCACCTTGTCCGCGCCCGATTTGGTGCGCACAAACACCAGCGCGCGGTCGAGTGCCGGATCGCGCAGCGTATACAGCAGCAGCTTCTTTTTATTTTCGCGGTCGACAAAATAGACCGACTGGTCGATGGCTTCCACCGTTGTGGACACCGGTGTGACCTCAACCTTTTCAAAATCTTCATTCAGCAGGCGCTTGACCAGCTTCTGCACCGACTGCGGCATGGTCGCGGAAAACAGCAATGTCTGCATCTTGCGGTCACCCATGCGCTTGAGAATGCGCTCGACATCGTCGATAAAGCCCATATCCAGCATGCGGTCAGCCTCATCGAGCACAAACAGCTCAATGTCCTCCAGATCGATGTACCCCTGTCCGCACAGGTCATTCAGGCGGCCCGGCGTGGCAATCAGGACATCGACACCCGCACTCAGCGCCTCCGTCTGGTTGTACTGCGATACGCCGCCATAGACGAGCGCACAGCGGATATCGGTATATTTTGCATAGGCAACAAAGCTGTCATAAATCTGAATGGCCAGCTCACGCGTCGGCGTGAGGATGAGGGAACGGATGGGCGGGAAACCGGGCAGGCGTTCCTCATTTTTCAGCTTCTGTAAAATCGGAATGGCAAAGGCACAGGTCTTGCCGGTACCGGTCTGCGCCAGGCCGAGCACATCGCGCCCGCTGACAGCGGCAGGAATTGCCTGCTCCTGAATCGGCGTCGGGACAGTATAGCCGGCGTCGTCGAGCGCATGCAGCAGCTCGGCATCAATGCCCAAATCACGAAATTCCATAGTTTTTAAGGTTGCTCCTTTATCTTCTTTCAAATCAGTTTTTCTTCTTATACAGTATCAGTATAGCATACTGTTCCGTGTGTACCAAGTAGCAATGTGCTGATTTTTGACAGAAAAACACGGAATCACGTGAATTTTTTTCAAATCGGGGAGAAAAACAGAGGGGGAAGGCCATCCGGCGCGCCCCTCTCTCCTGTCATTGCTTCTCTGTTTCGGCATATGCCGCAACCAGCTGGTTTGCCAGCTCAAGTGCCTTTTCCCTCGGCTTCATGCGCAGCGAGACATATGGCGGTGAGCCGGCATTGAGCAGCAGACGCCCTTTGAACTGCGGCGCGCCGCACAGCGCCGCCAGCCGGCGCAGGTCGGTGCAGTCATCTGCCCAGGTCACAAGCAAGCGGCCATCGCTCTGTTTGATTTCCAGAATGCCCTGTTCCGCCGCCTTCGCGCGCAGCAGTGCAATGTCACACAATGCGACGGCAGAAGCCGGCGGCTCACCAAAGCGGTCAATCATCTCGTCGAGCAGGTCGGCGCGGTCATCCGGCGTGCGAATGGCGGCAATGCGGCGGTACAAATCCACACGCTGCCCCGCGTCCTCGACATATTTTTCCGGCAGATTTGCAGAAACCGCAAGCTCTGCCGCACATTCCGTGCGCTGACGCGGCTTCTCACCCTTCTCCTCCAGCACAGCTTCTTCCAGCAGCTTGAGATACAGGTCATAGCCGACGTTCATCATGTGGCCCGACTGCTCCGCGCCGAGCACGTTTCCCGCACCGCGGATTTCCAAATCACGCATGGCGATTTTAAAGCCCGAACCGAATTCTGCGAATTCGCGCACCGCATTCAGCCGCTTCTGTGAGATATCCGACAGCGTTTTGCCGCGCCGGAATGTGAAATAGGCGAACGCATGACGCGCCGAACGCCCGACACGCCCGCGCAGCTGGTGCAGCTGGGACAGACCCATGCGGTCAGCGTCCTCGATAATCAATGTGTTGACGTTCGGAATGTCAATGCCGGTCTCAATAATGGTCGTACAGACCAGAATATCAATGTCTCCGTCACTCATGCGCGTCATAATGCGCGACAGCTCACGCTGGCTCATCTTGCCGTGCGCCACACCGATTTCCGCATCGGGCAGCAGCTGTTTGAGCCGTGCCGCACAGGTATCAATGGACTCCACCGCATTGTGCAAATAATAGGTCTGTCCGCCGCGGTAAAATTCACGCCGCATCGCTTCTGCCACAACACCTTCGTCATATTCCATGACATAGGTCTGTACCGGGTGCCTGTCCTGCGGCGGTTCCTCCAGAACGGACATATCGCGGATACCGGACAATGCCATATTGAGCGTGCGCGGAATCGGCGTCGCGGACAGCGTCAGCACATCCACCTGCCGCGACAGCTCTTTTAATTTTTCCTTGTGCGTGACACCAAAGCGCTGTTCCTCATCCACGACCAGCAGACCCAGATCTTTGAACTTCATGCCCTTGTTGAACAGCTTATGTGTGCCGATCAGCAGGTCAATCTGTCCCTGTTTCACCTTTTCCAGTATCATCTTCTGCTCTTTTGCGGTTTTGAAGCGGCTGAGCATTTCAATGCGCACCGGCCAGCCGGAAAAGCGCGTCAGACAGGTTAAATAGTGCTGCCGCGCGAGCACGGTCGTCGGCACAAGAATGGCGGCCTGCTTGCCGCCGAGGACGCATTTCATGACGGCGCGCAGCGCGACTTCCGTCTTGCCGAAGCCGACATCGCCGCACAGCAAACGATCCATCGGCCGATCAGATTCCATATCCGCCTTAATTTCTCCGACACAGCGTAGCTGATCTTCTGTTTCCTCATATTCAAACGCGGCTTCAAATTCCTTCTGCCAGCTGTCATCCTTCGGGAAGGCAAACCCTTTTTTGCGCTCGCGCTCGGCATACAGCTGGATCAGCTCGCCCGCCAGCTCCTTCGCCGCCGCTTTCGCCTTGTAGCGCGTTTTCTGCCATTCCGTGCCGCCCAGCTTGTTCAGCCGGACATGCCCGCCGGCTGCTTCGCTGCCCGCGCCGATGTATTTGGAAATCAAATCGAGACTGGTCGCCGGGACATACAGAAAATCCGTGCCCGCAAACGCGATTTTGACAAAATCCTGATACGTACCCTCGACGCGCATGCGCTCCATGCCGATAAAACGGCCGATGCCATGGTGCTCATGCACGACCAGATCGCCCGGTGTCAGGTCGGTATAGCTCTTGACATGGTCGCGGCTGGATTTTTTCTTTTTTGACGCAGATTTTTTGCGCGCGGCGAGCATCTGTCCCTCGGTGAGCACGGCTGTTTTGAGCGACGGATATTCCATGCCGGCAGACAGGCTGCCATCCAGAATATGAACACGCCCCGGGCCGGGCAATCGGTCTGTGACCTTTGCCGTCACGCCCTCGCCCTCCAGCATTTCCTTCATCGTGGTGCGGCGCATCTCGCCGGAGCACAGCACAATCACGCGGTAATTCATGTCCTGATACGACCGGATATCTGCGGCCGCTGCGGTGACATTGCCAGAATACGGCGGCAGCTGTTTTGCCGTAATATCCGTTAGTGTTCTGGGCGGACATTCCGGAACAGAGCTCAAAAAGGTCTCCAGATACACCATCGGATGCGCCGCCAGCTTGGAAACCGTCTGCTCCAGGGTGTCCAGATAGACCGCATTTTTGCCATACAGCAGGCCGCGCTCGAGCAGCGCCTCGACATCCTCCTTCATGCGCACCTGGAAGACGCGCGCCGCCTCGCGCACCGCGCGGAAATCATCGACAAAGACCATCGCGTCCGTCGGGATATAATCCGCCGCCGTCGCCAGCTCCGGATAAATAAACGGAAGATATTTGTCTGCCGCCGGGAAAATGCCGTCATTGCTCAGGCGTTCTGCATCGCGGCGCAGGTTTTTGTTGAGATCCGGATGCTTTTTCGCCTTGGATGCGATAATTTTTTCAATCTGTTTGAGCAGTCCTTCCGTTCCGCCGGGCGCGAGGGTCGGCAGGGCTTCCATATTCGGCAGACAGACAAGCTGTTCGAGTGAGCGCGTGCGGCGCTGGGAACCGATGTCAAAATAGGACATCGTGTCGACCTCCGTGCCGAAAAATTCAATGCGCACCGGATTTGGTTCACCCGGCGCAAAGATATCCAGAATACCACCGCGCAGGGAAAACTGTCCCTCGCCTTCGACCTGCATACAGCGGCGATAACCCGCCTGTATCAGCTTCAAAACAAGCTCATCCGTGTCATATTCGCCGCTGAAATTGATGGGAAAGGTCGCCTTCTGCATGCTGTCCGGCGGCATGGTTGCCATCAGCAGGGCAGGTACAGAGACAATGACCGTCTTTTTTCCCGCTGCCAGATCGCGCAGGACGGAAATGCGTCTGTGCTCATATTCACGCGAGGAGGATTCGATGTTGTGGAACACAAACTCGCGCGAGGGCAGGACAACAGCCGGGCGGTCGGAAAATGCCTCCAGATCGCGCGCCATGCGGTCACAGGCGAGGTCATCGGCACAGATGATAACTGCCTGACGGTGCAGCTGACCCGCCAGTGCTGCGGCAAGATTTGCCTTGTGGATGGGCGACAGGCCGGTGACCTCCACCGGCGTTTTGCCGCCGCGGATGCCCTCTGCAATCGCATCATATTCAGTTAAATCGGTGATAAGCTGCGTAATTCGTTCCATATGGAAAGATGCTCCTCCTGTCTGGTGGAATAAGAATACATACAAACCGTAACACGCCGAAAGGCCGCATGCTCAACGCATGCGGCTTGTTTCGGCAAATTTTTTTGATTTTTTGGTCGTGGAATGAACAAAATAAACTGCAAAATCCCATCTTCGCGGCGTTGGGGCAAACGGGCGGACCTTCCGTCCGACCTGTTTGCTGTGCGCGGGAGCGCACCGCTTGGGCTTTCTTTTGCTGACTTTTCTTTCCCCGAGAAAGAAAAGTCAGTGTTTGCCGCAGCTCTCGCAGTTCATGTCACAGGTGCCCATGAATTCTTCCGGATTCAGACCCTTGCGCTTGTAATAATCCGCAATAGCTGCATGAATGGCCTCCTCTGCGAGAACAGAGCAATGCATCTTGACCGGGGGCAGTCCGTCCAGAGCCTCTGCAACTGCCTTGTTGGTCAACTGGAGTGCCTCGTTGATCGTCTTGCCCTTGACCATCTCGGTTGCCATCGAGCTGGTTGCAACCGCTGCGCCGCAGCCGAAGGTCTTGAACTTGATGTCGGTGATAACACCGTCATCGCTGATCTTGAGGTACATCTTCATGATATCGCCGCACTTGGCGTTGCCTACCTCACCGACTGCGTCCGCATCCTCAATGACGCCGACGTTGCGCGGGTTGGCGAAATGATCCATTACCTTTTCGCTGTATTCCATGGTAATTAAAACTCCTTTTATATTTTATCACACTGTGATGATTTTTACTTGTCGAATAATTTCAGCATCGGCTGACCGCTCATCTTTTCATCCCATACCGGCGACATGTCGCGCAGGGTCTTGACGACATAGGTGATCTTTTCGATGAGATAATCTACATCTTCAACCGTGTTCTGCTCGCCGAGCGTGACACGCAGGGAACCATGCGCAATCTCATGCGGCAGGCCGATTGCCATCAGAACATGCGACGGGTCGAGCGAACCGGTCGAGCATGCCGAACCGGTGGACGTCGCAATGCCTGCGAGGTCGAGGCGCAGAACCAGGCTCTCACCTTCGATGCACTCGATGACGAAGCTCGCCGTGCCCGGCAGACGATTGACCGGGTCACCGGTCAGCTGCGTGTACGGAATCTTGAGCACGCCTTCAATCAGGCGGTCACGCAGGGATGCGACATACGGCAGATATTCATCCATATGCTCATGTGCATAATGCATGGCTTCGCCGAGACCGACAATGCCTGCGACATTTTCCGTGCCGCTGCGCTTTCCGCGCTCCTGTCCGCCGCCGTGAATCAACGGCTCAAGTACAATCCCCTTGCGGCAGTACAATGCGCCGGTACCCTTCGGGCCGCGGATCTTGTGACCGGACAGCGACAGCATATCAATGCCCATTTCCTTTACGTCAATTTTCATATGACCGACTGCCTGTACAGCATCGGTGTGAAACAGCGTGCCCTTGCTGTGGCACAGCTCTGCAATTGCCTTCAGATCCTGAATCGTGCCAATTTCATTGTTCGCCGCCATGATGGAAACCAGTGCGGTGTTTTCCGTAATCGCCTGCTCCAGCTCGTCCATCTTGATGTGACCCTGCTCATCGACGCCGACATAGGTGACCTCATAGCCGATGCGCTCAAGGAATTCACAGGTATGCAGAATGGCGTGATGCTCAATCGTACTGGTGATGATGTGGTGCTTGTTCTTCGGGAAATTCTTGCCGAACAGCAGTCCCTTGAGTGCGAGGTTGTCCGCCTCCGAGCCGCCGGAGGTGAAGATGATTTCATCCGGCTCGCAATTCAGGCATTCCGCCGCATAGGTGCGTGCCTGATCGACCGCCTTCTTCTCCTCACGCGCCAGCGAATACAGGCTGGACGGGTTGCCATAGCCTGTGGTCAGGTATGGCAGCATAGCATTGTATACATTCTTGGAAATCGGTGTAGTTGCCGCATTATCCGAATAAACAACACGTTCCATATGATTGATCCTCCTGAAAAAGAGAGTAATATATTCCGGATCAGGCCGCTTCAAAGCCGCCTGTCTTATCTTGTCCATCCATAATATACACCAAACCGGTATGCATTTCAACCATTCCAATTAAAATAGGTAAAATATTTTCTGTTTTTCCGTCGCTTCCCAGCGGCACGGAATGTTACGGTTTCTCCCTGTCAAATGCAGCAGAACTTCCATTCTGCGGCAAAATACAGAAACCATACCGGAAGTTTTTTCCCTGTCACCGATTTGACATCGATTTCAAAGATGTGCTACACTGATGTCAACACGGAAAAAAAAGAGAAAAAAAGAGGATGATCGCACAATGTCACAGCCAAAGGATTACCATGAGCAGCGTCTGCGCGCTGCCATTTACCGCCGTACCCATGCCGAGCCGGGCTCGGTCAACGACCGCATTCCGCCTCAGTTCATTTCGTGCAGCGATGATGGCAAAATCTGCACGGTCAGCTATGCACTCAAACCGGAAATGCGCAATCCAATGGGCTGGCTGCATGGCGGCGTGACCAGTGCCATGTTTGATATGGGCATGGGTCTGCTGGTCTATTACAATGCCGGCTTTGCCCTCTGCCCGACTGCCTCCATGACGGTGAATTATCTGCGTCCCGGACGCATTGGCGGTTCGCTCATTGTCCGTTCGGAAATCGTGTTCCAGGGTCGGAAAATTTTCCACACCTCCGCACAGGCATGGATGGAGGATGATCCCGACCGCCTCGTTGCCACCGCAACCGCAAGCTATATCCGTTCCCTTCCGCCCGGTTCCGATCCCGCCATACAGAAGGATGCTTCCGATTCCAAACAGACAGAACCGGCAGAGCGCAAAAAAATCTAATTTTTAATGATTCGTTCACAGAATCTACACGAACTCCCGCTATACTATATATTGTAGTCAGGAATGGCTATATAAAAGATTTTTTCTTTTATCTCTCTTTTTTACCCCCCTTTAAGTTTTGTACAGGGAAAGCCGGATGCCCCCAACATCCGGCTTTTCTCTTGCCCTTTTTCAGCCGGCACTCAGGCCTGTGCTGCGGCAATCAACAAAACATTGATTAAAAATAGTATAATAATATTTTTAATATCCGAATTGTAATTTATTTTCACCGTCAGATCCCTCGCTCCTGTTAGCATGCACCGGTTTTTGCCCGGTCATGCCGCCCAGCTGAAATTTTTTTCTGAAAACGGGTTTCATTTTCATTTTTTTATGATATACTGGGGTTGTTGAAAAACACATTCCCCATTTGGGAAAGGAGAAAATGATTATGGCAATCTATAAGTGTGTATGTGGCTACGAATATGACCCGGCCAAGGGCGATCCGGATAACGGTGTAGCTCCGGGCACCGCATTTGAAGATCTTCCGGCTGATTGGGTCTGCCCGATCTGCGGCCTGGATAAGGACAACTTCACTGCACAGTAAGGAGGACATATGGAACAGCGTTATTTTGTCTGTGAGCATTGCGGCAACATGATCGCAATGGTAGAAGATAAAGGTGTTCCGGTTATGTGCTGCGGTCAGAAAATGACGGAGCTCGTACCGGGTTCGGTTGACGCCGCACAGGAGAAGCATGTACCGGTTATCGCCATTGACGGCAATACTGTGACCGTTTCCGTCGGCTCTGTCGATCATCCGATGCTGCCGGAACACTTCATCGAGTGGATTTCCATCCATACCACGCAGGGCAACCAGCGCAAGACCCTCCAGCCGGGCAGCGAGCCGAAGGCTGTTTTTGCTCTGGCTGACGGTGATTCTGTCGTTTCTGCTTACGCTTACTGCAATCTGCACGGCCTGTGGAAGGCAGATGCCTGAGCAATCAATATTCTGACAAACCAAAAAGCACTCCGAACATTCGGAGTGCTTTTTTCTGCGTTTTTTACAGGTATTTTGCGTTACTCGCCCTTTTCGCGCGCCAACATGGTCTGATACAGCTGGTTTTTGCGCGCGCCGGTCTGCTTTGCGGCCTGCTTGACCGCGTCGCGCAGGGTCAGTCCGGCAGCGGTCAGCTCCTCTGTCAGCTGAATCGCCTGTGCCATCTGGTTGGCAGCGGACTGTTCTGGATTGTCCTGCGCTCCTTCGATGACGAGAACATACTCGCCGCGCGGTTCCTGTTCCTCGTAATATGCCGCTGCCTCCGGCAGTGTCATGCGCAGGCATTCCTCATGCAGCTTGGTCAGCTCACGCGCCAGGCTCACGCGGCGGTCACCCAATGTCTCAGCGAGGTCGCGCAGCGTCATGCGCAGGCGATGCGGCGCTTCATAGACAATACAGGTGCGCGGCTCAGTTTTCAAAACCTCGAGCCGTTCGCGGCGCTGCTTGCCTGTCGGCGGCAAAAAGCCCTCAAAGCACCATTTCCCTGACGGAAGACCGCTCTGCGCAAGGGCACAGACCGCCGCACATGCACCCGGTACCGGAATGACCGGAATGCCCGCTTCATGGCACAGATTTGCAAGGTCTTCGCCCGGATCGCTGACCGCAGGCATGCCCGCATCGGTTACAAGTGCACAGGTTTCACCGGCCAGCATGCGCTGTACCAGCTCCGGCCCGCGCTGTTTGCGGTTGTGCTCATGATAGCTGACCAGCGGCTTGCTGATTTCCAGATAATGCAGCAGTTTTCCGCTGACGCGCGTATCCTCCGCCGCGACAAAATCCGCCTCTTTCAATATGCGCACGGCGCGGTATGTCAGATCTTCCAGATTTCCGATCGGTGTGCCGACCAGATAGAGCGTTCCGGTGCCCATATCAAAATTCCTCCCTGTGGTAAATCATGCGGTATTCCTCTGTCTGTGTGCCATCCTCGCCGCAGACAAGCAGCGGGGGCAGTACCTGCACGCCCGGCGCACTGCCGCGCCGCGCCTCCACCAAGACAGCCGATGGAACAGCTTTGGCATGCTGGTGCACAAATCGCAGGCGTTTCGGCTCCAGACCGCACTGTTTCATGTCAAAAATCAGTTCACAGACGCGTTCCGGACGGTAGACAAAAGCGACGCGCCCGCCGTATTTGACAAAATATGCCGCTGCCCGCACGGCATCCGCCGCGCTGCATTCGGTTTCCTGCCGCGCGGTATGCCGGTTTTTCCCTTTCGCCGCATAGCCGCTGTCCTGTGAAAAATACGGCGGGTTACAGATGATATATTCAAACGCACCGGTCGGAAACAGCTGCTTATACTGCTTCAGGTCGCCGCAGACAATGCGCATGCGTGCATCCAACCGATTCCATACAACATTTTCCTGTGCCAGCTCCGCCACCTCCGGCTGGATTTCCAATCCGGTCACATCGAGACCCGGATAGCGTGCGCACAACAGCACGCCGAGCGCACCGTTGCCGCAGCCCAGATCGAGCACCTTCGCCCGCGGCGGTGGGGACGCAAACGCGGACAGCAGCATGCTGTCCTGTCCCAGCTTAAAAAAGCGGTCGTCCTGAATCAGGGAAAAACCGTCCCATAATTTGTCCGTGTGGCGCATGTGGTGTTCCTCGTTTCGGGGAAAATTCTGCCGGTGAACCGGCGCTTAAAATTTATACTATCTGTATAATTAAAATATATTTATACATAAATATATTCCTATTCGTATATATATTTTTAGATATACGAAATGTTATTACTTGAATTGCTTCCAGGCGTTGACAGCAAGCTCGTCACAACGGTTGTTGTTCTCGTTCTGCGCATGTCCCTTGACCCAATGGAACGTGACGTCGTGCACCTCCAGCAGGTTCAGCAGGCGCTCCCACAGATCCGGGTTTTTGGCAGGCTCCTTTGGCGTGCGCATCCAGTTTTTGCTCCGCCATTTGACCGCCCAGCCCTTCTGAATTGCATCGATGACATATTTGCTGTCGGAATACAGATCGACCGTGCACGGGGTTTTCAGCGCCTCCAATGCGGTAATCACACCGAGCAGCTCCATGCGGTTGTTTGTTGTCTCCGGAAAGCCCTTGCTGATTTCCTTGCGGTGCTCACCGTATTGCAGGATAATACCGAAGCCGCCTGGCCCGGGATTCCCGGAACAGGCGCCATCGGTGTAAATTATGACATGTTTATTCTTGTTCTCCGCCATGTTCAACCTCTGCTTCGGATGTTTCTTCCGGATTTTCGATGTCTGCGGGATCTTCGTCCTCTTCCTTCTGAATCCGTGTGATGGCGTTGACATGAACATCGTCGCCGGTACGCATGACAATGACCCCCTGCGTATTTCTGCCGCACTGACGGATATCCTCCACTGCCGTGCGGATGAGTACGCCGTCATCGGTGATAATCATGACATCGTTGTCGAGGTCAACCACTGCGGTGCCCGCAATGTTGCCGGTCTTATCATTCAGTGCATGCGCGAGAATGCCGCGGCCGCCGCGGTGATGAATGCTGAAATCGCCGACCGGGGTGCGCTTGCCATAGCCGTTTTCCGTGACGGTGAGCACTTCCCCCTCCGGACGTGCACGGACGCCGCCGATAACGCGGTCGCCTTCCTCCAGCGTAATGCCGCGCACACCGACTGCCGAACGTCCCATTGCACGCACTTCATTCTCATCGAAGCAGATCGCATGACCCTTTGCCGTGACAATCAGCATATTCTGTGTGCCGTCAGTCAGGCGGACGTCAACCAGACGATCGCCCTCATTGAGCGACAGCGCGCGCAGACCCGCCTTGCGGATATTTTTCAGTTCGGACAGCGCGACGCGCTTGACGGTACCCTGTTCCGTCGTGAAGAACAGATAATGCGATTCGTCATAGTCGCTGATGGCGAACATCGCGGAAACGGTCTCGCCGTTTTCCAGTGCGAGCAGATTGACGACATTGGTTCCCTTTGCCGTGCGGCTGGTCTCCGGAATCTGATAGCCCTTCAGACGGTAGACCTTTCCGAGACTGCTGAAGAACAGAATGTTGTCATGCGACGAGGCAGTGAACAGAATTTCCGCAAAATCCTCCTCGCGCGTCGCCATGGCGCTGACACCGCGCCCGCCGCGGCGCTGCGAACGATAGGTATCCGTCGTGGTGCGCTTGATATAGCCGCAATGGGTCAGTGTATACGTGCAGTCCTCGCGTTCAATCAGGTCTTCGATATCGATTTCGTTGTCCACTGCTTCGATCTGCGTGCGGCGTTCATCGCCGAATTTGTCACGGATCTCAACCAGTTCCTTTTTGACGATTTCCAGCATGTTATGGCGGCTCGCAAGAACTTCCATTAAGCCGCGAATTTTCGATTCGATTTCGTCGTATTCGTCGTTGATCTTCTGACGCTCCAGACCGGACAGGCGGCCGAGGCGCATGTTGACAATCGCCTGTGCCTGCGGCTCATCCAGATGGAATTCAAAGTTCTCCTTGCCGCCCACAATGCCGAGCAGGGCAATCTGATTGATGATAAAAGGCTCTGCCATCAGGTTGGTTTTTGCTTCGCTCTCGTTGGCCGATGCGCGGATAATTTCGATAATGCGGTCAATGTTGTCGGTTGCGACCTTGAGGCCTTCGAGGATATGAGCACGACCCTCCGCCTTGTTCAGGTCAAAGCGCGTGCGGCGCTCAATGACCTCGCGCTGGAATTCGATATACTGGTCAATCAGCTCGCGCAGATTGAGCGTGCGCGGCTGGTTGTTGACCAGCGCCAGATTGTTGACCGAAAATGTGTCCTGTAGCTGCGTATAATTAAACAGCTGGTTGAGCACGACCTGTGCATTTGCTTCCCGCTTGAGCTCGACGACAATGCGCATGCCCTCGCGGTCGGATTCGTCGCGCAGGTCGGAAATGCCCTCCACACGCTTGTTTTTGACGAGGTCGGCGATGGATTCCACCAGACGCGCCTTGTTGACCATATACGGAATTTCCGTGACAACAATGCGCTGACGGCCGTTGTGCATCTCCTCAATTTCCGTGCGGGCACGCACCTTGATTTTGCCGCGTCCGGTTGCATATGCCGCGCGGATCCCGCTGCGGCCCATGATAATGCCGCCGGTCGGGAAATCCGGGCCCTTGATGTACTGACAGATATCCTCCATCTGTGCATCCGGGTTGTCGATGACATAGCAGATGCCGTTGATGACCTCCGTCAGGTTGTGGGGCGGCATATTGGTTGCCATGCCGACGGCGATACCGGACGAGCCATTGACCAGCATGCCCGGGAAACGGGACGGCAGAACCTTCGGCTCCTTGCGGTTGTCGTCGAAGTTCGGCATGAAATCGACCGTTTCCTTCTCGATGTCGGTCATCATATAGGCCGCCATCTTGCTCATGCGCGCCTCCGTGTAACGATATGCTGCCGGAGGGTCGCCGTCGATGGAACCGAAGTTGCCGTGACCGTCGATCATCGGATAGCGCAGGGAAAACGGCTGTGCCATGCGCACAAGAGCATCGTAAACCGATGCATCGCCGTGCGGATGATACCGGCCGAGCACGTTACCGACAGTAGTCGCCGACTTTCGATAGGGGCGGTCACAGGTCAGGTGGTCTTCGTACATCGCGTACAGAATGCGGCGGTGTACCGGCTTGAGACCGTCGCGCGCATCCGGCAGCGCACGGCCGACAATAACGGACATCGCATAATCGATGTACGATTTTTTCATTTCCCGTTCGAGATCGACCGGGATAATCTTCTGATTTTCAAAGCTAATACTCACAGTTTTATACCTCTTCTTCCAGCAGCTCCATCAGGCAGGAAATCGATTCCTCCAGTGAATCCATTGCATCGCCCAGCATGGCATCCTCCTCTGAGGCTTTTTTCTTCTTTGCCGGCATCAGGTCAACCAGCTCATCATGCGCAGCCATCAGCGTTTCCATGGCTGCCTTTACGCGTTGTCTTTTGATATCATCCATAGCGTTCCTCCGCGCTGTTCTGTTTCCGCCCGAAGCATCTTCCCTTTCCGGTATCCCTTCATAGGAGGGCGCAAAGGAGGGTGCTTGGGCGCACCCTCCCTTGCATCTCTCCCGCCCTGCGCCAGCGTGAGGGGGCGCCAAAAACCAATTGACGCCAAACGTTTTGACGCCCATTTCATTTTGCGGGCTGAGAGTGCAAAACGGAATCAGTTGCTTTTATCGTTTTAACCGATCAGATATCCAGATTGGTCACATATTTCGCGTTTTTCTGGATGAATTCACGGCGCGGCTCAACCTTCTCGCCCATCAGCAGCGTGAAGATTTCGTCCGCCATCGACGCATCCTCCAGCGTGACCTGAAGCAATGTGCGGTTTTCCGGGTTCATCGTGGTCTCCCACAGCTGTTCCGGGTCCATCTCGCCCAGACCTTTGTAGCGCTGGATATCGACGCCCTGTCCCATCTCCGCGAGCACGGCAGTCTGTTCCTGCTCGGTGTAGGTATAGCGCACGGTCTTGCCCTTGGTGTTCTTGAACAGCGGCGGCTGTGCGATATAGACATGCCCCTGTTCGATCAGCGGGCGCATATACCGGAAGAAGAACGTCAGCAGCAACGTACGGATATGGCTGCCATCGACATCGGCATCCGCCATCAGAATGATTTTGCCGTAGCGCAGCTTGGACGGATCAAAATCCTCGCCGAAGCCCGCGCCGAAGGCGGTAATCATCGGGGTCAGCTTGTCGTTGCCGTAAACCTTATCCAGACGCGCCTTTTCGACGTTCAGCATTTTGCCCCACAGCGGCAGGATCGCCTGATAGCGGCGGTCACGGCCTTCCTTTGCGGAGCCGCCTGCGGAATCGCCCTCGACGATATAAATTTCCGTCAGGCGCGGGTCGCGCTCCTGACAGTCCGCCAGCTTGCCCGGCAGCGAACCGGATTCCAGTGCGCTCTTGCGGCGCGTCAGCTCACGCGCCTTGCGCGCCGCCTCGCGTGCGCGCGACGCAGTCTGTGCCTTGTCGATGATGGATTTTGCAACCGACGGGTTTTCCTCAAAGAAAATTGTCAGCTTTTCGCTCAGCATGGTCTCGACGAGATTGCGCATGTCGGAATTGCCCAGCTTGGTCTTGGTCTGACCCTCAAATTGTGCCTCGCGCAGCTTGACCGAAATGACAGCGGTCAGGCCCTCGCGCACATCGTCGCCGGAGAAATTCTTGTCGTTGTCCTTGAGGAAGCCAAACTTGCGGGCATAGTCGTTGATGACCTTGGTGAGCGCCGACTTGAAGCCGGTTTCATGTGTGCCGCCCTCCGTCGTGTTGATGTTGTTGGCAAACGACAGCAGGTTTTCATTGTAGCCGTCGGTATACTGCATGGCAACTTCTGCCATGGAATCGTCGCGCGAACCCTCGACATAGATCGGTTCAGCATGCAGCGGCGTCTTGTTGCGGTTTAAGTATGTGACGAACTGCTTGATGCCGCCCTCGTAATGCATGACCTCCTCGCGCACATCGTCGTCCGGGTCGCGCTCATCGCGCAGCGTGATCCGGATGCCGCCATTGAGGAACGCCTGCTCCTGCAACCGGTTTTCCAGAATTTCGTAGTCGTAATCCAGCGTTTCAAAAATCTGGTCATCCGCCTTGAAGCGGATGGTCGTGCCGGTCTCATGCCTGCACGGCGTGGAACGCATCGGGGAAATCGTCTTGCCGCGCGCAAACTTCATGGAATATTTGTTTTCGCCGTCATAGACCGTCGCTTCCAGCCATTCGGACAGCGCATTGACGACAGACGAGCCGACGCCATGCAGGCCGCCGGAGACCTTGTAGCCGTCGCCGCCGAACTTGCCGCCCGCATGCAGCACGGTCAGGACAACCTCCAGCGTCGGAATGCCCATCTGCGGATGAATGCCGACCGGGATGCCGCGTCCGTTGTCGCGCACGGAAACCACGCTGTCCGGCTCAAGCGTGACCTCGATATGGGTACAGTAGCCTGCCAGCGCCTCGTCGATGGAGTTATCGACGATTTCATACACCAGATGATGCAGGCCGCGTGCGGACGTCGAGCCGATATACATGCCCGGGCGCTTGCGCACGGCCTCCAGACCTTCGAGTACCTGAATCTGGTTTTCGTCATACGCTTCCTTGACGGTCAGGTCGAGAATCTCTTCGCTCATGCTCATATAGTATCGTTCCATTTCTCCGGCGGGCCGGTTAAAAGCCACAGATGTGGAAGGTCTGGACAGCGCCGGCCGCCGGTTTCGGCTGCTGTCGGAAAAAATTCAGTCGGAAAGAAACAATCCCGCTTGTCCGACGGGATTGCCTGCTTCCAAAAAGAATGAAAAAACGGTCTATTCCGGTATGGTCTGCCCGCTGCGCTTGAGCAGCGTGGCGGTGGAAAGCTGGGAGAGGTACAGCGTCGGCACGCCGCCCTCCTCGCACAGAATGCACGACTTGGGGAGGTCTTCAAACAGCGGCACCACATTGCCGGACCGCTCCATGGCGGACATAAAGGCACGGGTGTGCTTTGACCAGGTAGCGGTATCCATGTCGTAAATCCCCAGAATGGAATCGGTATGGACGATCACGTCCTGTCCGAGATGAAGATACATGCAAAGCCGCCTTCCCGCTGCGCGGAATCATACCGTCTCCGCGCAGCCGTTTCTGCCGCGGGAATCATACCCGCGTCCTGATATTTATTATAGCACTTTTTGCGAAGTTTTGCACGTATTTCTGCAAATATTTTTGAATCATTTGCCGTTTTTTCCTTACTTTTTTGCGTCAAAACCGGCAGTTCTGCGAAACCGCCCGCGCCCGTGGAAAAACAAACGGCGAAACCGCGGATTTTCCCGCCGGTTTCGCCGAAATCTGTTGTGTTTTGTCGGGGTGTGTCTTGTGCTGTCCCGCCGGCAGTGCTTATCCCGTTTCGCGCACCGTCCCATTTTCGACAGCAAACAGCCGGCCGCCCTCCACCTGTGCGAGCTTTTCCGGCTCACAGCACGTGATGAGCACCTGCCCGTTTTCAATGCGGTTGAGCACGAAATCCTGCCGCTTTGCGTCCAGCTCGCTGAGCACATCGTCGAGCAGCAGCACCGGGTATTCCCCGCTGTCGTCAAAAAACATGTCGCGCTCTGCCAGCTTGAGCGACAATGCACAGGTGCGCACCTGTCCCTGTGACCCAAAGGCTTTTGCACTTTTCCCGCCGATGGTCAGCTCCAGATCGTCTTTGTGCGGGCCGGACAGGCAGCTTTTTGCCGCAATTTCCGCGGCGCGGTGCGTGCAGGCATGCTCCCACAGCTGTGTGCCGATGTCTTTCGCAGACGCAAACGGGTCGGTCACAGTGGAAACCGTGCGGTAGACATAGTCCAGCTGTTCGTCCCTGCCGGAAATCGAGGCGTGGATGCCGCGCGCCTTCTGCATCAACGCGCGCAGATAATACGCGCGGTACCGCACAATATGTCCGCCTATCATGGACATTCTGAAAGAAAAATCGTCCAGCGTGTCAAGCAGTGAAGGCTTCTCTTCGGAATCCTTCAGAATGCGGATTTTGTTTTCGTGCAGGCGCGCGTACTCCGCCAGGTAGCGTGCGTAATTCGGCCGCAGCTGGCTGAGGGCGATGTCCATAAACCGCCGCCGGGCGGCGGCACCTTCACGGATCAGCATCAGATCCTCCGGACAAAACAGGACGGAGCGCAGAATGCCCGCGCCGTCAGACAACCGTTTCTGCCGCACACCGTTGACCGTCAGCTGGACGCGCCCGCTGGACGGAATGACCGCGCGGATGGTCATATCCCGCTTTTCCGCGAAAAACTGCGCTTCTGCTTCCGCCTGCGGCGCGCCGAAACGGATGGCATCGCGTTTCTGCCCCGAACGGAACAGCCGCATCGTGGACAGCAGGCCGACCGCCTCCAGAATGTTGGTTTTCCCCTGTGCATTTTCTCCGCAGAAGACATTGACACCGGGCGCGAGCGGCAGCTCCGCCGATGCATAGTTGCGAAAATCGCGCAGGGTCAGATGTTCGATGTTCATACAATACGGAACGTCGGGCCGCCGACGATGGAAATCGTGTCGCCGCGGTGCAGCTTTTTGCCGCGCTGGGTGCACACTTCGCCATTGACCGAAACCTGCCCCTCTTCAATCATCCACTTGGCCTGTCCGCCTGTCGCGCACACGCCCGCGAATTTCAGAAAGGCATCCGCCTTGATATATTCCGTTGTAATTTCAATTTCTTCCATATTTATCGTGTTTCCTTTTTTCCATATGATAGATACAGCGCGTTTGCGTGGGGACGTACACCGGCGCTTCCCGCTCTGAAGCAGAAACTCTGCCAACTTGATACAGGAATTGCATCCCTGCGAGAAGCAGCCAGATTGTGCGGACGCCCTCCGCCCCGACGGATACAATCGTCCGAAACAGCCGTTGGCGTGCGCAAATCATTCCGCATATGCCCACCGGGAAAGCAGTCGAAACGGCATGCACCGTCCCCCATCCCGTTGGGACATGCAGCGCAGCCGCGTCAAAATATGTGGTGTCTGCTCATTTTGGCGCGGCTCACAAAAGGAGATTCCAAAGAACCTTTGGGTCTTTGGCGCCAGAGAGGGATTCCAAAGGGAGAGACCCGGCGCGGGGTCTTTCCCTTTGGGCCTTCCAGTGAAAAAATTCAGTCAAAAGCAGCCCAAACGGGTGCCAATGGGAACTTATTCTGCCTTCAGGCGAACCGGCAGGACGAGATATGTGAACGCATCGCCCTCTTCCGGTGTGAAGACAATCGGGTTCAGGCTGCCCTTGAGCGAAATTCTGACCGTATCGCTCGGGCAGGCGCGCAGCGCATCCAGCAGATAGCGGTTGTTGAAGCCGATTTCCAGATGCTCGACTTCGCCGCTGTACTGGTATTCATCATAGGACTTGCCGATGGCAGTGATACAGCTCAGCTTGAGCAGATCGCCGTCAAATTCCATGCGAACCGGATTTTTGAGCTTTTCCGAGACAATCAGCGAAACGCGTTCAATGCTGGTAATCAGCTGCCGGACATCAGCTGTGATGACTGCGGAGGCATCCGCCGGAATTGCCGCGCGGTAATTGAGGAATTCGCCCTCCAGCAGGCGCGTAATCAGGACGGTATCACCGATACGGAACAGGATATGGCGCGCATCGGGATAAATTTCTGCTATTTCATCGGTTTCAGTGAGAATGCGCTCGACTTCGCGCAGAGCCGTGCCCGGTACGACAAATTTGGTGTTTTCTTCTGCCGGGCTGTCCAGCGTTTCACGGCGTACACTCAGGCGGTAGCCGTCGACAGCGGCGACATTCAGCTGCTGGCCTTCCAGCTCAAACAGGCAGCCGGTGAGTACCGGCTTGGTCTCGTTGTCAGACACCGCAAAAATGGTCTGGGAGATCATGGATTTCAGCATATGCTGCGGCAATGTGATCGGTGTTTTGCTGGTTTCCACCTCCGGCAGCTGCGGAAATTCTTTGGCGTCAGACGCCACAAGATTGAAGACCGCTTTGCCGCACCGGACGGTGGTGAGCAGGTTGTCGTTGGTTTCGACGAAGACAACATCGTCCGGCAGCTTGCGGATCATATCGCCGAACAGGCGCGCGTTGAGCACGGCAGAGCCCGGTTTGGAAACCATGGCGCTGATGTTGGCTCGGATTCCCATAGACATATTGTAGCCGCACAGCGTCAGATGACCGTCGCCTTCGGCGGTGATGAGCAGGCCTTCCAGCAGCGCGATGGAGCTTTTGCTGCTGACTGCGCGCGATGCTGTTGTGATGGCTTCCTGAAGAATGGACTTTTCACATGAGAATTGCATGGGAATGCCTCCTTGAAAAACAAACGAATTTTTTTACATGACATCTGATGACCTTGGGATGACGGAAGGACATCGGACGTCTGATGAGTTATATCGATCTATCTAACAAAATAGAATAGTATATTTTAGTAATAGTAGTAGGGGCGGGGAAACTGTGGAAAACCCGCTGAAATGCCCGTCTGATGGGGATTTTGGCGTCCTCAGCCAGCTGTGGAAAACTCGGGCGCAATTTTGGAAAACGATGGGGATAAAAAGTTTTCCACAGGTCGTGCATCCACAGTACACAGGAACTTGTGGATGAAAATGACGGATTTCCGCCGGTTGAGCTGCATGTTTATTTGAATAATTATGCAGGCAGTATGCAGATGATATGCAGTTACCCGCGGATGTTTGCCTTCAGCGTTTTGATGATGTTGTCCATCTCGCTGGTTTCCTTGAGGTAATTTTCGATTTTGTTGATGGAATGCAGTACAGTCGTGTGGTCGCGCGAGAAGACCTTGCCGATTTCCGGCAGCGAGTAGTCGGTCATTTCGCGCACGAGGTACATGGCGACCTGTCGCGGGAGGACCATATCTTTGGAGCGGCCGCTGCCCTGTAGCTTTTCGACCGGGATGCAGTAATAGCGGGAGACTTCGCGGATAATCATTTCCGGTGTTGGATTCAGGCCGGGATTTTCTTTGAAGATGTCGGTGACGGCTTCTTTTGCGAGGCTGAGATCGATATCGCGTTCCATCAGGTCGTGCAGTGCCTTGATTTTTTTGACGGTGCCTTCCAGCTGCCGCACGTTGGAGGTGATGGTTTTTGCGATGTAATCGACGACTTCATCCGGCAGGTGTACGCCGAGCGAATCGGCCTTGACATGGATGATGGCCATGCGTGTTTCGTAGTCCGGCGGTTGGATGTCTGCCAGAAGACCCCATTCAAAGCGGGTTTTCAGGCGGTCTTCGAGTGTATGGATTTCCTTAGGCGGACGGTCTGAGGTCAGGACAATTTGTTTGTGTGCTTCATATAATGCGTTGAAGGTGTGGAAAAATTCCTCCTGTGTGCGGTCTTTGCCTGCGACGAACTGGATATCGTCGACGAGGAACAGATCTGCGAGGCGGTATTTGTCACGGAATTCCTGTACCTGACCTTCGCCGATGGCGTTAATCAATTCGTTGGTGAAGTCTTCGCCTTTGATATAGACGATGCGGAATGACGGATGGTCGCGGCGCACGACGGAGGCGATGGCGTACAGAAGGTGGGTTTTTCCCAGACCGGACTGGCCGTAAATAAACAGTGGGTTGTAGTTTTTGGCCGGATTATTGGCGACGGCGGTCGCAGCGGCGTGTGCGAATTTGTTGGATGAGCCGACGATGAATTGTTCAAAGGTATACTCGTCCTCCGGATAATTGCTGTGTGCAATCGGTGCAGGTGCTTCGCCCGTCGTGATGATGACATCGATGTCAGCGGAAAACAGATCGCGTAGTGCGTCTTTGATGATGCTCAGGTAGCGCTGGTCGATGATTTCTTTTTTGAATTTGTCCGGCGTATGCAGGAGCAGAGTGTCGTCTTTGAATTCAACGGCGGTCAGGTCGTCGAACCAGGCGTCGATGGTGACAGGCTGGAGCCGTTTTTCCAGCAGCGTCAGCACGACCTTCCAGATATCGGCAGGTGTGTTCATATCGTTGCAATCCCCCTCCAGGAATCGTTTATAATGTGGGTGGGAAACGGCGTCCCGCATGTGCGGACACCGATACAAACTATATAATACCACCAAATTTCCACCGTGTCCACAGAGTTTTCCACAACATCCACAGGTATAACCGCGAAAATGTCGGCAGACGACGGAAAAAACGCCCGGTTTCTGGAAATAATGATTGACAATGTCCCGATTATTTGCTTATAATGTAGGTTGTACACGCACGCTTAAGACTTTGATTGCAAATGGAGGTGCAGCCACATGTTAAGAACGTATCAGCCGAAGAAGCGCCAGCGCAGCAAGGTGCATGGCTTCCGCAAGAGAATGGCAACTGCTAACGGCAGAAAGGTTCTCGCCCGTCGCCGTTCCCGCGGCCGTAAGCGTCTGACCCACTAACCGTACTTTTCTTTTTGAGGAAAAGAAAAGTAGGCAAAAGAAAACCTTTCCGGCGCGCTCCCGCGCGCCGCGGACGAGCCGGACAAACGCGTCCGTCTGTCCGCCCCAATGCCGCACAAGTAGAGTTTGTGGTGAGATTGGAAAGGTTTTGCTTTTCCGGGGATTTACAGATATTCCGGTTAGTCTCTCTCATGAGGGAGATGTTTTTGCCGCGAAGCGCGAAAACAGAGGGAAGATTCTCTATGATTCCGGAAAAGCCTGACACGAACAGATCATGGACCGCTTTGCGGTCCATTTCTGTTATACACAGGATTATCCTTTGAGTATAACAGAACGGCGTAATTACAATTCGGATGGGTCGTGCGCCGGAAATGATGTAAAACGGCCTGTCAGCTCCGGCAGAAAAAGGATGAGCCGGAGAGGAACGTGTACGCCCTTGTTTCCATGCGTGCGGGTATAGTTTTGGGAAACAGGGCGGGCGTTCCGCAGTACGGAACAACATAAAGGAAGTCGGGCGATGAAAAACACCTTAAAGGAAAACCGCGATTTTCGCAGGCTGTATGCCAGAGGGCGCTCCGCGTCCTCCGACTGCCTGGTGGTTTATGCGCTGCGCAATAAGTACGGCGAAGGACGGCTGGGCATTACGGTGGGCGTGAAACTTGGAAGCGCAGTCCGGCGCAACCGGGTCAAGCGCGTCATCCGCGAAATTTACCGCCTGCACAAGGATGAACTCCGCCCCAATACAGACCTCGTGGTTGTCGCGCGCCACCGCGCCGTCACCGCGTCGTATGCACAGATGGAACGCGCATTCCTGCGCTGTATCGCACAGCTGGGGCTGAACCGGACGAAAGAAGGAAAACCATCATGATGAAGCGCATCATGCTTGCCTGTATTCGTTTTTACCGTTCCGCAATTTCGCCTTACACGAGGCCATGCTGCCGTTATAATCCGACCTGCTCCGCCTATGCAATGGAGGCAATTGAAAAATACGGCGCGCTTCGCGGGGGCTGGCTCGCAGTGAAACGACTGCTGCGCTGCCATCCGTTTTCGCACCATAGTCCGTATGACCCGGTGCCCTGACGGAAAAATGCACTTTTAAACCCAATTTGGAGGATCAAATGGGAGATTTTTTTGGAATTATTCTAATCAGGCCGCTTGGTCTGATCCTGATGGGGATCTTTTCACTTGTTAAGAATTACGGTGTCGCACTGATCCTGTTCACCCTGCTTGTCAAGCTGATTCTTCTGCCGTTTATGTATAAGCAGAAGAAGAACATGAAGAAGATGAACCTGGTGCAGGCGGAATCTATGGCAATTCAGAAGCGCTACGCCAAAAACAAGGAGAAGATGAATGAAGAGATTACCAAGCTGTATGAGCGTGAGGGCGTAAACCCGACCGGCAGCTGCCTGCTCTCGTTTATCACGCTGCCGATCATGATGGCGCTGTATTACGCCGTGCGTGAGCCGATGACCTACATGATGGGTCTGGCGGACAGCACCATCGAAAAGATCGCAAATGCGCTTGGACAGACCTTCGACACCTCTTCGATTACCGCGCAGATTCAGCTCGCAAAGGCGGTCAATGACAACTGGGACAAGGTTTCTCAGTTCGCTTCTGACGGTCTGTGCCGCATTGATTTTGATTTCTTCGGCATTGACCTTTCTGCGATTCCGCAGTTCACACAGCTCAATGTGCTGTGGCTGATCCCGGTTCTTTCCGGTCTCACCGCACTGCTGTCCTCACTGGTCATGCAGAAGATGCAGAAGCTCCAGAACCCGAATGCGCAGAACAGCAATACCCAGATGAATTCGACCATGAATGCGATGCTCATCATGATGCCGCTCATGTCTGTCTGGATTGCGTTCACTCTGCCGGCATCCATGGGCGTTTACTGGGTTGTCAACAATGTATTCTCTATTGTTCAGGAAGTTGGACTTACCTGGTATATCGTCAAGTTTGACAAGGCAGTTGACGACGAGGAAACTAAGGAGCGCAAACGCCGTGAGGCTGCGCATCAGGCGAAGCTCGCAGAGCAGGAGGAAGCAAAGAAATCCGGCGTACAGACCGAATATCTCGGCGCAAAGTCGGAGAATGTTTCCAAAAAGAAGCTCAAAGCGAGAGAAGCCGAGCAGAAACGGCTGAAGGAAAAGGAAACTGCTGCCCGTGCCGCTCAGATCAAGGCGGAAAAAGAAGCCGCCCGCAGAGCCGGCCGACAGGTCGATAACGACGAATAATCTAAGGACGGGAGTAAGCAAAGTTTATGACAAAGTTTATTGAAAAACAGGCCTCTACCATTGAAGAGGCTGTTCAGCAGGCGCTGGATGAGCTGGGCATGGACCGCGACAGCGTCAGTGTAGAAGTTCTGGAAAAGGGCAAAACCGGCTTCTTCGGCATCGGCGCGGTACCGGCGCGCGTCCGTGTTTCGTATGAGGAAGCAACCCCCGCGGGCGAGGCAAAGGCGTTCGTCGATGGCCTGCTCTCCCGCATGGGCATCAATGGCGAGGCATTCCCGATGGAAGGCGAGGATGGCCAGATCATTCTCGATATCCGCGGAGAGGATATGGGTGCGGTCATCGGCCGCCGAGGCGATACGCTCGACGCAATCCAGTACCTCACCTCCCTGACCATCAACCGCGGCAAGGAGGAGCATATCCGCATTGCCATCGATACCGAGGGCTACCGCGCAAAGCGTGAGGAATCGCTCCAGCGTCTTGCACGCAAAATGGCTGGCAAGGTACTCAAGTACCATAAAAATATGACGTTAGAGCCGATGAACCCGTATGAGCGCCGCATTATCCATTCGACCTTGCAGGATTATAAGGGCGTAACCACGTATTCCACCGGCACAGAGCCCAATCGCCGTGTCGTTGTTGCGCTCGAGCGCGGTGCCAGACCGCAGCGCGGCGGCTATCGCAGAGCGCCCCGTGACCGCGACAACAGACGCAATACCGCGGAGTAAAAATATCCAGTAATTCCCCCGCTGGCGGGAGGGATTACATATCATGAATGGAAATGAGGTATGATATGAGCACGACCATTGCCGCAATCGCGACAGGGCCTGCTGCCGGACCGATTGGCATTATCCGCGTGTCCGGACCTCAAACCCTTGCGATTGCAGACCGGATTTTTACCCCGCAGGGCGGCGGTGCGCTGTCTGAGCGCCCGAGCCGCCTGCTCACCTATGGCGCGCTGCATGCGCGCGATGGAAAAGTCATCGACCATTGCCTGTGCTGTGTCATGCATGCGCCCAACTCGTATACCGGTGAGGACATGGCGGAAATCCAGTGCCATGGCTCCCCTGCTATCCTGTCGGAGACACTTGCCGCGCTGTTTGCCAACGGCGCACAGCAGGCAGGGCCGGGCGAGTTTACGCAGCGCGCTTTTCTCGCGGGCAAAATGGATCTGTCCGGTGCGGAAGCCGTCCATGACCTTGTCACGGCAGCGACCGCACAGGCGGCAGAAAATGCGGCGGCACAGATGGACGGCGCAGTCGGCTCGCGCATCCGCGAGATCCGGCAGTGTCTGGTTGATCTGGTCGCGGAATTTCTCGCCGTGGTCGATTATCCGGATGAGGAAATCGATTCCAATCTGTTTGACCATGCGTGCGAAATTCTGCACAACGCAACCCGTGCACTCTATGACCTGGCGGAGACCTATGAACGCGGGCGCATCCTGCGCGAAGGCATCCCCTGTGCGATTCTCGGCCGCCCGAACGCCGGAAAATCATCGCTGCTCAATGCCCTTGCGGGCTTTGACCGCGCGATTGTCACCAGCGTGCCGGGCACGACGCGCGATGTGATTGAGGAAACCATCCGCATCGGCGTGGTTGTGCTGCATCTGTTTGATACGGCGGGTCTGCGCGATACACAGGACCCGGTCGAGAAAATTGGCATCGACCGCGCGATGAAGCAGGCGCAGGCATCTGCGCTCATTCTGGCGGTGTTCGATTCCAGCGATGATATTTCGGACGATGACCTGATGGTCATCGCCCGCACACACGGCAAGCGCACGATTGCGGTGCTCAACAAGAGCGACCTGCCGTCCGCGCTGGATGTGGCGACCATCCGCCGCCATTTTGAGCATGTCATTGCGGTCAGCGCCAAGACCGGCGAGGGCCTCAAGGAGCTGTACGACCTGATTCCTCGGGTTGTCGGCATGGATGGCATGTCTTATGATGGCAGCATTATCACGAATGCCCGTCAGGCAGCAGCACTGGTGCGCGCAGCCGAGCGCTGTGAAGCCGCGTTTGTCGCGGCGCAGCTCGGCATGACACCGGATGCGGTTGTCATGGATGCCGAGGGCGCGATTGCCGCACTCGGGGAAATCACCGGACAGGCGGTGCGCGACGACATTGTTGCGACAATTTTTGACAAATTCTGTGTGGGAAAATAACCGAACCTGCCGCCATTCCGGATGGAGCGATCTGTCCGGAATGGCGTTTTTTCCGAGCTTTTTGACAAAGACCGACCGCACTCCCCTTTGCGTATGGTTATGGGTTTTGCACATTTTACACAGAGTTATCAACAGGATAACCCGCTGATACGGCTTCGGCATTTGGGGAATGTGCAAAAAAATTGGATTGGATTTCCGTCAATTTGACGAAAACTATCCACAGATTTATCCACAGCTGTGGATAATCGATTGCTCCGCAATGGTTCACGCAGTCCAAGGGATTTTTCAGAGGTGAGCGATGCCGGTGGCATGCGAGCGCAGCGAGAGTGAGGCTCTGTCCCAATATAACGTCTGTACAGAGAGATAATGGATGTCGCCAGCCACACAAACGCTTTCCGTCTTCGACGCGCTGCGCCGAAGACACTTCCCTCCCGCTGGGAGACTTTTGGGGGCGGCGATGGAACGAATCTCTCAGATGGGGTTTTACAAAAAGTATAATTAAAATATAAATATACAAATTATGATAGAAAGGAGCGTGTTCAGATGCTATTTCAGGCAGGAAATTTTGACGTCGCCGTGATCGGCGCGGGTCATGCGGGCATTGAAGCTGCCCTCGCCTGTGCCCGGCTGGGATTACAGACCGTAATTTTTTCCATCAATCTGGATGCGGTCGGCAATATGCCGTGCAATCCCGCCATCGGCGGCACGGCAAAGGGTCATCTGGTGCGTGAAATCGATGCGCTGGGCGGTGAGATGGCGCGCGCGGCAGATGCCGCATGCATTCAGTACCGCCTGCTCAACCGCGGCAAGGGCCCGGCTGTGCATTCCCTGCGCGCGCAGGCCGACCGTTCGGCGTACCGCCAGTATATGAAGCATGTGCTCGAGCAGCAGCCGAATTTGATGCTCAAGCAGGCGGAAATTGTCGAAATTACGCATGAAAATAACGCCGTCACCGGTGTCACCACGCGAACCGGTGCGCATTACAGTGCAAGGGCGGTGATCTGTGCGACCGGTACCTATTTACAGGGACGCATCATCATCGGAGATATGTTCTATGACGGCGGCCCGGACGGCATGTTCGCCGCACTCGGACTGACCGATTCCCTGCGCGGCATGGGTCTCAATCTCATGCGCTTCAAAACCGGTACGCCGCCGCGCGTCAACCGCCGCAGCATTGATTTTACCGGCCTTGAGGTGCAGCAGGGCGAAGAAAACTGCATTCCATTTTCGTTTGAAACGGAGCATGCACCGGAAAACCGTGCGGTATGCCACCTGACGTATACCAACGCACAGACACACGAGGTCATCCGAAAAAATCTTGACCGCTCTCCCCTGTATTCCGGCAAGGTCGAGGGCATCGGCCCGCGTTACTGCCCGTCGATTGAGGACAAGGTGGTTCGATTTGCCGACAAGCCGCGCCACCAGCTGTTTATCGAGCCGATGGGGCTGGATACAGAGGAGATGTACATTCAGGGCTTTTCCTCCTCCATGCCGGAGGATGTTCAGCTCGAAATGATCCACACCATCAAGGGTCTGGAGCATGCCGAGGTCATGCGCCCGGCCTATGCCATTGAATATGACTGCATCGACCCGCTGGAGCTCAAGCCGACGCTGGAGACCAAGAAGATTTCCGGTCTGTACGGTGCGGGACAGTTCAACGGCTCCTCCGGCTATGAAGAAGCGGGCGCACAGGGTCTCGTCGCAGGCATCAATGCCGCGCTCAAGCTCAAGGGTGAGCCGCCGATGATCCTCGACCGCGCGGACGGCTACATCGGCACATTGGTCGATGATCTGGTCACGCGCGGCACGAACGAGCCGTACCGCATGATGACCTCGCGCAGTGAATACCGGTTGATTCTGCGGCAGGACAACGCGGATGAGCGCTTGGTTGGTATTGGCGCACGTGTCGGGCTCAATCCCCCGGAGCGGCTGGAAGCGGTGCGCAAAAAATATGCATGTGTTCAGCGGGAAATCGACCGCGTGAGCGCAGTCAATCTGTCGCCGTCTGACGACATGCAGGCATTTTTACAGGCACACAACAGCACGCCGCTCAAGTCCGGCTGCAAGCTGGCGGATCTCATCCGACGTCCCGAACTGGGCTATGACATGCTCGCGCCGTTTGACCTGGAGCGCCCGGCGCTGCCGGACGTCATACGGGAGCAGGTCGAGATCCGCATTAAATATGAGGGCTACATCCGACGTCAGCTGCATGACGTCGAGCAGTTCCGCAAGCTGGAGGGCAGACCTCTCCCGCAGGACATCGATTACAATGAGATCACATCTCTGCGCCTGGAGGCGCGGCAGAAGCTGCAAAAAATCCGTCCGCTGAACTTTGGACAGGCATCACGCATTTCCGGCGTCAGTCCGGCGGATATCACCGCCCTGATGATTGTCACCGAAGCGATGGAAAAGGAGAAACGCAACCATGAATGAACTGCTGAAAACCGGCTTTTCCGAGATGGGGCTGTCGGTTTCCGACGCGCAGCTGGCACAGCTGAACGATTTCACGGCGCGCATGCTGGAGACCAATAAAGTGATGAACCTGACCGGCATCACCGAACCGGAGGAAATCGCAACCAAGCACCTGCTCGACTGCGCTTCCCTGCTCACCGCTGCGGATTTTTCCAAAAAATCCGTCGTGGATGTCGGCTGTGGCGCGGGATTTCCCGGTATGCCGCTGCATATCCTGTGCCCGGACTGTGAGCTGACGCTGCTCGATTCCCTGCGCAAACGCATTCTTTTTCTCCAGTCGTGCATCGACGGCATGGGTCTCACCCACATCGAAGCTGTGCATGCGCGTGCGGAGGAATTTGCCGCAGCGCACCGCGAGCATTATGATTTTGCGGTTTCCCGCGCGGTCGCGCAGCTGAATGTGCTGGCAGAGCTGTCGCTCCCGCTGGTCAAGCCCGGCGGCATGTTTATCGCCATGAAGGGCAGGGACAGCGACGAAGAGCTTGCTGCGGCGAAAAAGGCGATTGCCGCATTGGGCGGCGAAGCGCCGCGCGTTGTGGATTATACCATTCCACACACGGATATTACGCACCGTCTGGTGTTGATTCGCAAGAAAAAGCCCACACCGAAGCAATATCCGCGCCCGTTCCGCAAGATTTCCGCGAACCCGTTATAACACCGTTCCCCGTCCATGTTTCACGTGAAACATGGACGGGGATTTACATTTTATGGAAATAACTGGAAATTATGCGTTTCACGTGAAACATTTCCCGGTGCGCACGGCACCCCGAAGAGGAAGCGGGCATTTATATAGACAGTTCGCCGATGTTTCACGTGAAACATCACAACATATCACAAAATACACACAAATAAACCACGCTGCGAGGTTGTTTCACGTGAAACATCGTGCTATAATAGAGAGGCGAAATGATGGGACGCTGCGCCGGTTTCTCCGGTATTTTGTCCCGTTTGTATCGGTTTCGCAGTTCTTGTTATCCGGAAAGGAAAGCCACGTATGGGAAAAATCATTGCGTTTGCAAATCAAAAGGGCGGCGTCGGCAAGACCACCACAGCCGTCAATCTTGCAGCTTCGCTCGCGGAACAGGGGAAAAAGGTTCTTGTGTGCGACTTCGATCCGCAGGGCAATGCGACTTCCGGATTTGGCATCGATCCCCGTTCTCTCAAAACCAGCGTGTATGAACTCACGGTCTGTGACGCGCCGGTGGAGGAAGGCATCATCAAGACCAAATGGGTGGACGTCATCGGCGCAAATGTCAATCTCGCCGGTGCGGAAATCGATTTGATTGAGCTTGACCGCCGGGAATACCGTTTGAAAATGGTGCTCGACCAGATCCGTGATGATTACGATTATATTTTTATCGACTGTCCCCCGTCACTCGGATTGCTGACACTCAATTCGCTGTGCGCCGCGGATTCATTCCTCGTGCCGCTGCAATGCGAGTATTATGCACTCGAGGGTCTGACTCAGCTGATGACGACCGTGCGCGCTGTCCAGCGCGGGCTGAATCAGGGCATCAAGATGGAGGGCGTCCTGCTGACCATGTTTGACGGCCGTACCAACCTGTCCATTCAGGTGGTCGAGGAGGTCAAGCGTCACTTCGGCAAAAAGGTATTCGCTACGGTCGTGCCGCGCAATGTGCGCCTGTCTGAGGCGCCGAGCCACGGCGAACCGATTACCGCTTATGACCGCTATTGCCGCGGGGCAGAGGCCTATATGGCGCTGGCACAGGAATTTTTGCGCAGAAATGAAGCGTAAGGAGGGAGAGGCGCATGGCAAATAAAAGTTTGGGACGCGGGCTTTCCGCCCTGTTCGGTGAGGAAAACCTCGACCCGGCAATTCCGCCGACGAGCGCGGAGCCGGTGAAGCCGAAGAACGGCTTCCGCAATATCCCGCTGCGGCGCATTGAACCGAACCGCGCACAGCCGCGCCGTGAGTTCGATGAGAAATCGTTGCAGGAGCTGGAAAACAGCATCCGCATTCATGGCGTGCTCGCGCCCATTACCGTCCGTCAGGGCGACAACGGGTATTACCAGATTGTCGCAGGGGAGCGCCGCTGGCGCGCTGCCAGACGCGCCGGGCTGGACACCATTCCGGCTATGGTCATCGATGCCGACGACCGCACGATGATGGAGCTTGCGCTGATCGAAAACTTGCAGCGTGAAGACCTCAATCCGCTGGAAGAGGCGGAGGGCTACCGCGCCCTGATCGACCAGTTCGGTCTCAAGCAGGACACGGTTGCAGAGCGCGTCGGGCGTTCGCGTTCCGCGGTCGCCAACAGTCTGCGCCTGTTGTCGCTCAGCGATGAGGTGCGCAGCATGGTCATCGACGGCAAGCTGTCCAGCGGACATGCGCGGGCCGTGCTCTCGATACAGGAGGAATCCAAACGGCTCGCCGCGGCGAAGACAATGGCAGATACCGGCATGTCCGTGCGGCAGGCAGAAGCGTATGCAAAAAAGCTGAATAAGCCTGCACAGGAGGATAAGCCTGTACCCGTGCCGAAGGAGTTCCAGCCGGATTATTACGCCGAATTACAACGCAAGCTGGAGGGCGCACTCGGTCGTCGCGTGCACATCGAAAACAAAAAGAACAAAGGACGGATTGAGCTGGAATATTACGGCGATGACGATCTGGAACGGCTGGTCAGTGCGCTGGCCGCTGTGATCCTTTGACGGAGGATTGCCATGAGTGAAGAAACAAAAAAGCAGAATCCCGAACCGGACAAGGCAGAGGATGATGTAACGATATATGAGGAAGCGGTGTCCATTGACCGCAGCAGACAGAAGAGCCGCAAGGTATTTGTCTTTTATATCATCGGCCTGTTCTGCGTGGCACTGGCGCTGATTCTGCTCAGCTATGTCATGCAGGCACATGCCAACCAGCAGCTCGAGGATCTGGGCGCACAGCTGACCGAACAGACCGATGCCGCCGCCGGCGCAAAGGCAAAGGCGGATCAGATGCAGGCGACCATTGACGCGATGCAGAAGCAGCTGGACGAGAGCCAGAAGGAATCCGATACGCTGAATCAGACCATCGACGAACAGAAAAAGTCGATCGATGCGCTGAACCAACTGTGGCAGCTGGAGCGCGCCTGGCAGGAGGATGACAGCGCGGCAGCCGTAACCATCATTAAGCAGATGGACAAGGCATATACACGCGCTGTCCTGACCGATCAGACAAAGGAACCGCTCATCGGCGAGGCGGCAGCGGAATATGCCGAAATCTGTACCGACCTGGGCATGTGATAGCAAGTCAATTCCATCGGGACGCCTGTGCGCCTCCGATTTGATAGAAAGGAACATGAAACGTGTTAGATGTAAAATTTATCCGTGAAAACGTGGAAAAATGTAAGACGCGCCTTGCCATGCGCGGCAAGAGCTACGACGAGGAGATCGACGCGGTTCTGGCGCTTGACCAGCAGCGCCGCGACATCATCGGCAAGGTTGAGACGATGAAGGCGGAGCAGAATAAAGTATCCAAATCTATCCCGAAGCTGAAGAAGGCAGGCGAGGATGTCACCGCGGTTCTGGCGGAGATGAAGGAACTGAGCCAGGGCATCAAGGAACTGGATGCACAGCGCACGGAGGTAGAGGAAAAGCTGCATGATACGCTGCTGACCATTCCGAATGTACCGGCTGACCAGGTACCGGAAGGTGCAGATGATACCTTCAATCCGGAGCTGCGCCGCTGGAGCGAGCCGAGACAGTTCGATTTTGAGCCGAAGGCACATTGGGATATCGGCAAGGATCTGGGTATTCTTGACCCGGAGACCGCTGCAAAGGTCACCGGCAGCCGCTTCCATTTCTACAAGGGCATGGGCGCACGCCTGGAGCGCGCGGTCATCAACTACTTCCTCAACACGCATACCGAGAACGGCTATACGGAGATTCTGCCGCCGTTTATTGCAAATGCCGCTTCGATGACCGGCACCGGCCAGCTGCCGAAGTTTGCAGAGGATATGTACCATCTGGAGAATACCGATCAGTACCTCATCCCGACGGCAGAGGTACCGGTTACCAATATGTACCGCGATGACATTATTCCGGCGGAGGCACTGCCGGTTCGCTATGCAGCCTATTCCGCCTGCTTCCGCGGCGAGGCGGGTGCAGCCGGACGCGATGCGCGCGGCCTGATCCGTCAGCATCAGTTCAACAAGGTTGAGTTGGTCAACTTCACCGCACCGGAGGATTCGTGGAATCAGCTGGAAAACCTGACCCATGAGGCAGAGCTTGTCTTGCAGGGTCTCGGCCTGCCGTACCGTGTTGTCATGCTGTGCACCGGCGATGTCGGCTTCAGCTCTGCCTGCACCTATGACATCGAGGTATGGATGCCGTCCTATGGCCGTTATGTCGAGATTTCTTCCTGCTCGAACTTCCTCGATTACCAGGCACGCCGTGCAAATATCCGTTGCCGCAACGAGAAGGGCAAGCCGCAGTATGCGCACACCCTGAACGGTTCCGGCGTTGCGGTTGGACGTACAGTTGCTGCGATTCTGGAAAACTACCAGAATGCGGACGGTTCGGTTACCATCCCGGAGGCGCTGCGCGGCTTTATGGGCACCGATGTCATCGGCAAGTAAACCGTATCATTCAGAACAAAACAGAAGGCAGCATCCCGCGGGATGCTGCCTTTTTTACTGTCCGGCCTGATTTATGCTGTTGGCAGTCAACTCGATATAATAAAACACCAGCGGGTTGACGTTGCCGGTTACCGGCAGGCCAAACAACTGCTGAAAGGTCATCACTGCATCGCGTGTCATTTCCCCGTAATAGCCGGTCTGCGGGATCGGAGTGATTTGGGGATATTCCTGCGCAATGCGGTTGAGCCAGCCCTGCAAACGGGAGACATCCTCCGAGCGCGAACCGAGGACAAGCGTCTGGGTGGGCGGGAGCACAACTGTGCTGCCGTTTGCGGGCTGAGTGCGTTCAATTTCCTCATAGGCGGACAGCAGGGCTGCCCAGGTGTTGGCGCCCACAATGCCGTCCGGTGTCAGCCCGGCATAGTTCTGGAAGGCAATCACGGCGTCCTTTGTGTTCGGCCCGAATATGCCGTCGACGGGAATCACGGGCACCTGGTCATTATATGTGCCGACGACTGACAGAAAGAACTGGAGCAGGCGGACGGCATCGCCGCGCATGCCCTCACTGAGCACATAGGGCAGTTCACGTGAAACATCCTGAAGTGTGACACCTTCGGCATTCAACTCTGCCAGCCGGAGCACGGCATTGTAGACTGAGGTGATCTGATACCAGGTGGCAGGTCCGACAATGCCGTCCGGTGTGAGGTTAAAAATGCGTTGGAATTCTTTGACGGCATTTTCCGTGCTTAGGTCAAACACGCTGTTGACCGGATAAATTTTCGGGATGGCGGGATAGTTGTTGGAGATGCGATTGAGGCGCTGTTGCATGATTTCTACGCTGACCTCGACATCGCCCAGCCGCAGCGGATGGCCGGGATAGGACTGAACCAGCGGGCGGATGGGTGCAGTCCGGATATCCAGATTATCCCCGTAATAGTGCGTGAGGATTTCATATGGCGTCATACCCTGTTCCGCCAGGTCAACGGTACCCCATTGGCTCAATCCCTCGCACTGGACACGTCTGCCGTCACAATAGGCAGCAAACAGCGGCTGAACATAGCCGGGGCGTGCCAGATACTGGTCAAAGATTTCATTGACAATGTTTGCGACATTGCCGAAAATATCGCGGTTGTTGACAAATGCCTGGTCATAGGCGGTGGAATTGGTAATGTCAAAATCATAGCCGCGTGAGCGGTACCATTCGGTATAGATGCGGTTGAGTGCAAATGAAATCTCCGCATAGATGTTGGCGCGCAGGGCATTTTCCGGCCAGGTCGGATACAGCTCACTGGAGGCTACGTTCTGAATGTATTCCAGAAAGGGCACCGTGACATTGGGTGCCGGGTCATCCGGCCGCCCGAGGTGTACCGTGATGGTTTCAGGGATATAGGGAAAATCCGGCATTTATCTTACCCCCGATCCGGTGGGCCCGAGCTCGGCGCTGTTGATGATGAGCTTTTTGCGCTGTTCGTCGACCGAGCGCGGCGGTACCATGACCACGGGAAGCGTCGTGGGGATATCGGAAAACATTGCGACATCGAGCACCGTTACCGGACGGTAATCGGGATGGTCGATATCGACACGGTAGGTGGCAAACGGCGGCACAGCTTCAGGGGAGGCATTTTCCAGCGATGGCGTTTCCAGCTGGATGGGCGGTGTGGAGCCGCTCATGTCGGTGCGTTCTGTGATGCATGGCTGCAATACGCCGTTTGCATCCGGGCAGTAAACCGTGACGGTCGCGCCGACGACGGGGAGAGCACCGCGTGCCGCGCGCGTCTGTACAATCAGGGTGCCGGTTGGCATAATCAAATCCGCTCCTTTCCTGTTCCGCAGGGGGAACAGGACATTGTATGCAGGCGGGCATAGGGGGAGAACAGAAAAAAGCACGTTCCGCATGTAGAACGTGCTTTTCAGCCGGAGCATTCGTTTATTTTTGGGTAATATAGATATTATCTACAATGATCCAGGGATTAGAAATGTCCTGACAATACGCGTACATTGTCAGGAATTTTACCTCGCTGACATCAAATTCAAATTTTACCGATGCGGCATTGTTATTCAGATTGTCTGTTGTAAAGATAGGGGTATTGTCTTCATCGCAGAATACAAGCCAGCATCGGCCGTCGCGTGGTTCTTTTTCCAGATAGATACTTCCGGAGACTGATTCATACTTCTGATCCAATTCCCAGCGTATGTAACTCTTTTCTTTATCTTTTTCCCCACAGCATAGTGTATAGCAATCCTTATGATGCCAGCCTTCCACATCTACGATATCCGATTCGTAATATGATACACTGATCATTTCATTGGAGCTGCTGCTGTATTCCGGAAGGTCGAACAGCACCAGTTGATTGCCCGTTGATCCGGTATTCTCCTCTGAAGAACTGTCGGAACCGGAAACACCATCAAGCGCAGGAATGACTTCCCGATACGAATCACCGCATTTGGAACAGGTAAATTCCTCATATCCATTTTCATCTGTTGTTGCGGCTGCATAATCTGAGCGGTGATAGTCATGGTCACAGACTGCTTTCGCACTGCCGGATGTGTCGGCGGTATTGTTGTTGTTTGTTTGGTCGACAGTTACGTTGATATCCTGTCCGGTGCATCCGCAGAGTATGCCGCACAGCAGAATACAGGGCAGCAAAAAGTGGTTTTTCATTACGTTATCGCTCCTTTATGTTCGTTGCATGATATACTGCGTGAATGCGCTCTGACAAACGGCGTGGTCGGGGCGCATGCTGATATGGTAGGTTGTCCAGTTTGGGACACGGATGCTGAATTTCAGGCAAGGCGGTTCGTATTGTGTGGTGTGATCGAAATAATCATCGAAGTCGTCTTCGCTGGTGTAGCTGGGATTATATCCATAATCGAAATAAAAACTTTCCGAAACCATGCCGTCCGTACCGTGTTCTACCATTTTGGGGCCTTCATCTGCAAACCATACGATGGAATCTTCGTAGGAATTGGAAACTGATGCAGTTACCATATAATTTTCCAAGTCAATCGAGTCAAGTTCCATCGACACGGTGTCATTGTTTAAGTAACTTGTATGGTTGTTGAGTTCATTAGTTGATTCCGTTTCCCATGTACCTGTCACATCCCATTGGAACGAATCGTTATACGTGAGCGCGTCATATGTCCAGTAGCCATAAGTCCCTTCACTGTAAAAATAATAATTCAGCGAAACTGTTCCATTATACGAACCATATGTGTTTGTGTACGATACATCATAGGTAAAGCTGGAACCGCAGATTTCTGCGGAACCGTCTTCATACGCATCGAATGACTGATCGGTTAAAGAACAGGAGTCAAAATAATAACAGTCCATTTCTGCATTTGCGGTTTTCTCCGGCAGTCCGTTCAACGGGATAATCTCCATACCGGCTGTGCCTTCCGGGTCGGTACAGCAGTTGTCCAGAATCCAACCACCCTCGTCATAATAGTTGTAAAACAAAATATAATCAGCGATATATCGATAATTTTCGTTTTCCATTGTTACGGTACAATATACTGTATCATCTTTTTCATTGGTCTGGCGCTTTTCTATGGTTATATCGGTCACATCCAGAACAAGAGGAGTTTCTTCATAGTTGTCATAGATATAAATCGTCCGGACATCTTCCGACAGATCCTCTGCCATCTGCTTTTTAGAAGGCACGGATGAGCCGCAGGCAGTCAGCCACAGAAGGCCGAGCACAGCAAGCAATCCGGCGGTAAAATCTGTTTTCCAGTTTCCTTTCATTCCCAAATCCTCCCTGTAATTATCTTACGGATCTAATTTTATCATATTTTTGGGGAAGGTAAATTTCTATATACCACATTACTCTGTACATAGTAACGTCGTAACATCTGATTATTACATTTATCAGCTTGATTTTTTCCGGAATCCCCGCGCGGTATTTTTTTTTTGCTATTATATAGTTGGGGAGGGAAGCTATGAAACCGGTTGTTTATGTCGTACATTGTTATGGTACAATCCAAATCCGTTTGAGAGAATATATGGATGCCAGGCACATCACCCGCAATGCGCTTGCCCGTGCGGTGAACACCCGCTTTGAAGTGATTGACAAATGGTATCAGGGGCATGTCGAGAAGATTGACGCGGATGTACTCGCGCGGATTTGCTTTGTCATGGGCTGCACGCCCGGCGATCTGATCCGCTATGTGCCGAATGAAGAAGAAAAATAAAACATGCGCTCTGAATCAGCACAAAGCCGGTTCTGGGCGCATGTTTGTTTTATCAGAGAAATCCGGGCGGCTCATTTCCGCCAACAGTCTATGTTTTGAATCGCAGCGGAAAATCGAGTCATTGTTGGCGCGCTCTGTGAGATCTGGTATCTGATGATGGGCACACCATAACGGTAGGCGATTCTTTTTCTGAAACAGCGTGAGGTATGCGGTCTTATTGATCTGCCGCGGATTCGCGCGCGAGCAGGTATAATTTTTGTGAATCACAGCATATCATGAACAGGTAGTCCTCATAAGAGGCGATGGCATAGGTGGTTTCGCTGTCGCCGCTTTTGACTGTAACGCATGTGCCGCAATCGCCCTGCTCTATCGTGTAGTCAGATGTCTCATCGAAGGCGTGCAGCTTGCCGTCAGCGGAAAAACTCATTGTGGAATCTTTGTCATAGACATCAATCCATTCGCCCTGAATGGATTCCGCATCGACTGCATCGCGGCCATCGCGCACGTAATACAGTTCTGCGTGATCCTTTGCGGAATAGGCAATCATGACATCCTGCAGGACAGCGGCCGTAATTGCCTCATCGCCGTTGTCTGCGGTACAGGTGACATATTCCACGTTGTCAAACAGCTGGGCAAGGCTGAAGTCGGCACTTTCTGCGACATAAGCAAAGGTACCGGTGCGGTTGTTCTTTGTGTGGTCAACATAGGTGCCGTCTTCGTTGAAGTCGAGAGGCGAACCGGCGGGGGAAACCCACGTGCCGGTAACCGGTGTATCCGGCGTGACGGATTCCGGTTTCTCCGGTTCGGGAGCGACCGACATACAGCCGCACAGCATGCCCATGGCCATGGCACAGACAGCCAGGACAGAAACAATTCGTTTTTTCATGTGATCTCCTTCTTTTGTTGTATGGGATAATTCAGGACGGCAGTACAGCGGCAGGGGTCAGGAGAGCCGGTGCACATTGCCTGCTTCATTATAACGGACAGGCGGGCGGGATTCAACTGTTTCCGCCGGATACATTACAGAAAAAGGGGTGCATCGAATTCGATGCACCCGATGGAATGGGCATATCATTACTGCTTTTCTGCCAGCAGACGTTTCATAGCGGTTGTGACAATGGCATGGTCATCCAGATGATTCGGCTCACCGGAAACACAGACGGAACCAATGACACCGGTTCCCTTGAGGATAATCGGCATGCCGCCGCCGCCCGGTGCGAAATCATCCGGATTCAGCTTGCGGCTCTCCAGTGTCTCGCCGTTTTCTTCCAGCCAGCAGCCGAAACGCAGGGAAGCCATCTGCATCAGCTCCACTGCATTGCGCTTGCGCTCCAGCCACAGCTCACTGTCCGGCAGGGCGCCGTCCTGGAAATACCGATAAACGACAAGGCCATTGATGACAATTTCTGTCGCAAGCGGTGCGGGATACTTTGCGGATTCTTCGTTAATCAGCCCGCCCAGACGGAAGGCATCCGCACGGGAAAAAGAGGAAAAGGTAAGTTCCTGTTCCAGAGCCAGAAGGGATTCATTGGTGATGGACATAATCAGTACCGCCTTTCAATACAAATAGTATAAAAGTATATTGATAATACAATATAAAACATCCGGGAGAAGGACGTTCCACCTTGTATCGCCATGGTATCATGTGTCCGGACGATTGTAAAGGCTGAATTTATGCGCAATTTGAGCAGAAAATCACAATAAGATACACAGACAGAAGCGAGGCTTTTTGTACTATAGGCGACAGGAAAACCATTGGGATGGAAAAAGGGAAAGAAATATGGGAAATTTGTCGAAATTCATTGCTTTTTATGACAGAGTTGGCTATAATAGACAACGATTGGAGCAGGAAAACTGACACCTTTGGGGAATCAGAATCGTTTGTCTGATATAGAAAATCGACAGAGAGGAGTTTGCACGATCATGGAACATGAGTTTGAACCGGACAAGGATAAAAAGCATCAGCAGGCACAGGACAGTCTGAATGACCTGCAGCGCGTGCTGGAACAGATAAAAACGGATGAGACGAAACAGCCGGACAATGAGCCGGCGCCGGAAGAACCGACTGCACAGGATGAGCCTGTACAGCCGCAGGAGGAAGCAGAACCGGAGGAGGCTTCGGCAGAAGCTGCTGCGGAGCAACCGGAGCAGGCAGATGTCGAACAGATGCAGCGGGAAGCGATTCTCGACGGACAGGCCAAACGCCGCCATCCGGAGCAGGCAGATGTCGAACAGATGCAGCGGGAAGCGATTCTCGACGGACAGGCCAAACGCCGCCATCCGGATCAGCCTGCCGCTACCGTACATCTGGACAAGAAGCATGCGACAAAGAAAGCAGGCACAAAGCAGGCTGGCCAAAAGCCCGCAGCCGCGAAGAAGGGAAAAAACAGCAAGGCACGTGCGGCACGCCGCCGCAAAAAGCGCCTGATGCGCCTTGGCACGATCGTTGTTGTGCTGCTCGTTGCCATTGTTCTGGTTGTTTCCGCAGTCAAAGCGGTGACAGGCAGGGGAAATTCCACAGCGCAAGGTTCGGGTATTTCCACCGAAGCACCGGAGAAGAAGGATGACCGTCCCGCAAGCCAGCAGGAATCCGAACAGTATCAAAAGATTAAGGACGACACATCGCTGCCGGCGTATGCGCTCGAATATCCGGGCCTGTATTCCGATGCTGTGAGCAAGCCGAACAAGGAGAGCGAGGAAAAGGTCTGCTATATGACCTTTGACGACGGCCCGTCCTCGACCAATACACCGGGCATTCTCGATGTACTCAAGGAGAAGGGTGTCAAAGCTACCTTCTTCATTGTCACCAGTGAGATTGACGGCAATGAGGATATCATCAAGCGCATTGTCGATGAGGGTCACACGCTGTGCATTCATGCGAACGATCACGACTACGGTCAACTGTATGCTTCGACAGAGGGATATCTCAACGATTTTGCCGCTGCATATGATAAAATTTATGATTTGACCGGCTACCGTGTTCAGGGCTTCCGTTTCCCGGGCGGCAGCAACAACTCGGTGATGCAGCGCCATGGCACCTATGATGCCATTGTCAGTGAAATGACGCGCCGCGGCTTTGAATATTACGATTGGAATTCCTATGCACATGATGCGGAAAACGGCAATTATACCGTTGCACAGATGGTGGATTATGCGGTCAGTGAGGTCAGCGGCAGCTCGCGCAATGACGTCATCCTGCTCATGCATGACACCTATGGAAAGGAAAAGACGGTAGAAGCACTTCCGTCAATCATTGATAAACTGAAGGACTCGGGCATTGATATGCTTCCAATTACCAACTCCACCCGTCCGGTACATTTTGAGGTGGATGAAACCACTCCGTCGGATATGCCGGAAGAGGACAGCAGCTCTGACAGCTCAGACAGCGGGGACACCTCCGATTCGGAGGACAATGATACATCCGAAAACTGATCTATATGCACGGAGCCTGCCGCATGCGATGCCATGCGGCAGGTTTTTTTATTTGTCCACAGCGCGGAAAGAAATCAACCTGTACAAATGATATCCAGCTGTTAATATTACCTTTAGTATACTGAAATAATAATTTTACGAAAGGTGATACCATGATTTTTTGCAAGAGAAGAAGCTGTCCGGCGCGACAGGTCACGGAATTCAACATGCAGCTCAGCGGGCTGAAATGGAAGGTAAAAAATTTCACCGGCGGAGAGATCTATGTTTCGCTCGGCGCATATGATGAGGTCAACAATGTGCGCATTGCGCCGGGAGCATATGATATCCTGATCGACCGCGATCCACAGACCGCTACGCGCCGCACCTCGCGGCTGATCCAGGTGTATGCCGAAGCAGAGGGCGAGGTGGAAGTGATGTATGCGTGACATCTCCGCTTTATTGTTTCCGTCTTCGGCGCTGTGCGCCGGCAGCCGATTGGCGCAATGATTCCGTGTAATTGGATATTTTCAATTGTGCGCGTCTGGGGTATAATAAAAGAATCACAAAAACCCTGAGGTGCTGACTATCATGAAAGACGGATTTATCAAAGTCGCGGCAGCCACGCCGGAAATCCATGTGGCAGACTGCGCATTTAATGCGGACAACATCCTCGCGCTGTGCCGTGAGGCAAATGAAAAAGGCGTGCAGGCAGTCTGCTTCCCGGAGCTGTGTCTGACCGGCTATACCTGTTCCGACCTGTTTTTACACAATATCCTGCTCGACGGCGCAAAGCAGCAGCTGCTGCGCATTGCCGGAGAGACTGCGGAAATGGACATGCTGATTGTTGTGGGTCTGCCGGTACGCGTGGGCGGCACGCTGTACAACTGTGCGGCGTTTCTGCACAAGGGTAACATTCTCGGCATGATTCCGAAGCGAAACATCCCGAATTATACAGAATTTTATGAGCTGCGTCATTTTACCGAAGCAGATGACGATACCGAGGAATATCTCGAATGGGATGGTCAGGAATTCTGCATTGATCCCAATCAGATTTTCTGCTGTACCGATCTGCCGGATTTTGCGGTTTCCGCGGAGATTTGTGAGGATCTGTGGGTACCCAATCCGCCGTCCAGTGATCTGGCCTGCGCCGGTGCGACCATTCTCTTCAATCTGTCCGCTTCGGATGAAATCATCGGCAAAGCGGCATACCGCCGCAATCTGGTTTGCATGCAGTCCGGCCGCGGCCTGTGCGGTTATATTTACTGCGATGCAGGCCAGGGCGAGTCATCCACGGACCTGGTGTTTGCCGCACACAATATCATTGCGGAAAATGGCACGCTGCTGGCACAGTCGCCGCGGTTTGCCACCGGTCTGACGATTTCGGAAATCGATGTCACACGTCTGACTTATGAGCGCCGCCGTCAGAATACCTTCCGGGAAGGCTATGTTTCCCGTGTCTGGTTTGATATGGAGCTGCGCGAGACCGAGCTGACCCGTCCGATTGCACAGACACCGTTCGTGCCGTCAGACAAGGGCGACCTCGCTGCACGCTGCGAAGAAATTCTGACGCTTCAGGCAACCGGCCTTGCGACACGCGTGCGCCATGCGCATGCGAAGACGGCAGTCGTCGGACTATCCGGCGGATTGGATTCCGCACTTGCGCTCATCGTCACGGTTCATGCATTTGATCTGCTCGGACGCGACCGCAGGGACATCATTGCCGTTACGATGCCGTGCTTCGGCACGACCAGCCGCACGAAGAACAATGCGCTGACCCTGGCCGCAGCGTATGGCACAACCTGCAAGACGATTGAAATCGGTGCATCGGTCACGCAGCACTTCATCGACATCGGCCACGATATGGAAGACCACAGCGTCACGTTTGAAAACGGCCAGGCGCGTGAGCGCACCCAGGTGCTGATGGATCTGGCGAACAAGACCGGCGGCATGGTCATTGGTACGGGCGACCTGTCCGAGCTGGCACTCGGCTGGGCAACCTACAACGGCGATCACATGTCGATGTACGGCGTCAACAGCTCGATTCCGAAGACGCTGGTGCGTTATCTGACCGCGTATGAAGCGGACCGGGCGGGCGGTGAGACCGGGCGCGTGCTGCGCGATGTGCTCGCAACACCGGTTTCCCCGGAGCTGCTGCCGCCGAAGGACGGCGAAATCTCGCAGAAGACCGAGGAGCTGGTCGGCCCCTACGAGCTGCATGATTTCTTCCTGTATTATCTGCTGCGCTTTGGCATGGAGCCGAAGAAGATTTTCCGCATGGCAAAGCAGGCGTTTGCGGGCGTGTACGACGATGCCACCATCAAAAAATGGCTGACGACATTTGTCCGCCGCTTCTTTATCCAGCAGTTCAAGCGTTCCTGCCTGCCGGATGGCCCGAAGGTCGGTACGGTCACACTGTCGCCGCGCGGCGACTGGCGTATGCCGTCAGATGCCGTCAGCGCGCTGTGGATGGAACAGTGTGAGCAGCTGTAAACAGAAAAATGCGCGATTTGCGGCGGGATGTGCCACTGACACATTCCGCCGCTTTTTTCACGCTTTGAACACTATTTGTATATTTTGCACGAAAGATTTGTTAAATCATTAACAAATTGTCAATAAGTATGAAAAAAGATGGGTAAGTTCTTGTTAAATTGATTCTTTTATACAAAATAAATGGGTGAAATTCTTGACAAACCCTTGCGAATGAATATAATATTTATCGTATACATGTGTGTGTGTATATGTATTAACCCACATTCCATGAAATGCAGCGTGCATTTTGGCGTAAAGCCAGATCGCCCGGATGCTCGCATGTATTCATATTTTGGAATTCATTTTTTTGGGAGGTTTACTGGTATGGATTTTAGGCTTACAAAAGAGCAGGCAATGGTTCAGAAGATGTGCCGTGAATTCGCGGTCAACGAAATTGAGCCGATTGCCGCAGAAATCGACGAGCAGGAGCGTTATCCGCATGAGACCGTCGAGAAGATGCGCAAATATGGCCTGATGGGCATTCAGTTCCCGAAGGAGCTCGGCGGCTCCGGCGGCGACACCATCTGCTACACGATTGCAATCGAAGAAGCATCCCGCTTCTGCGGCACCACTGGCTGTATCATTTCCTCGCACGCTACCCTGTGCGCATGGCCGATTTATAAGTACGGCACGCCGGAGCAGAAGGAAAAGTGGCTCCGCCCGCTCATCAGCAGCACCAAGACCGGTGCATTCGGCCTGACCGAGCCGAACGCAGGTACCGACGCTGCGGGCCAGCAGACTGTTGCTGAGAAGCAGGAGGACGGCTCCTACATCGTCAACGGCTCCAAGGTATTCATCACCGGCGGCGGCGTTGCAAGCACCTACGTTATCTTCGCGATGACCGATAAGAGCAAGGGCACCCGCGGCATTTCCGCATTCATCGTTGATAAGGACGACCCGGGCTTCTCCATCGGCAAGATCGAGCATAAGATGGGCATCCGCGGTTCCCAGACCGCTGAGCTGGTATTTGAAGACATGCACCTGCCGGCAGACCGTCTGCTGGGCAAGGAAGGCCAGGGCTTCAAGATCGCTATGACCACCCTCGACGGCGGCCGTATCGGCATCGCTTCCCAGGCACTCGGCATTGCGCAGGGCGCACTGGATCAGGCTGTTCAGTACATGAAGGAGCGCGTTCAGTTCGGCAAAACCCTGTCCAAGTTCCAGGGCCTGCAGTGGATGATCGCTGACATGGAGACCCAGGTTGAGGCTGCCCGCCTGCTGGTTCGCCGCGCTGCATTCAACGAGGATCATGGCCTGCCGTATAACAAGGAAGCTGCTATGGCTAAGCTGTTCGCTGCTGAGACCGCTATGGACGTTACCACCAAGGCACTTCAGATCTTCGGCGGTTACGGTTACATCCGTGAGTACCCGCTGGAGCGCATGATGCGCGATGCCAAGATCACCGAGATCTACGAGGGCACTTCCCAGGTACAGCGCATGGTAATCGCAAACAACGTACTCGGCAAGTAAGAATAGGGAGGATTACAGTATTATGAAAGTTATCGTATGCGTAAAGCAGGTTCCGGATACCTCTGGTAAGGTTGCTGTCAAGCCGGACGGCACCCTGGACCGCGCTTCTATGGCTGCTATCATCAACCCGGACGATAAGAACGCAATCGAAGCAGCTCTGACCCTGAAGGATCAGACCGGCTGCAAGGTTATTGTTGTCACCATGGGTCCTCCCCCGGCAGAAGGCATGCTGCGTGAAATCCTGGCAATGGGCGCAGACGAGGCAGTTCTGGTATCCGGCCGTGAATTCGGCGGTTCCGACACCTTCGCTACCTCCCAGATCCTGGCAGCAGCAGTGAACAAGATCGGCGTAGAGTCCGATGACATCGTAATGTGCGGCCGTCAGGCAATCGACGGCGATACCGCACAGGTAGGCCCGCAGATCGCAGAGAAGCTGGGCATCCCGCAGATCACCTACGTTGCAGACCTGAAGGTAGAGGGCACCGAGGTAACCTGCAAGAGAATGCTGGAAGATGGCTACATGACCATCAAGACCCAGACCCCGTGCCTGCTGACCGCAATCAAGGAACTGAACACCCCGCGCTACATGAGCGTAGGCGGCATCTTCGATTGCTACAGCAAGCCGATGACCGTATTTGATTTCAACGCACTGAAGGATGATCCGCTGATTGAGCTGGACACCATCGGCCTGAAGGGTTCTCCGACGAACATCTTCGCTTCCTTTACGCCCCCGCAGAAGGGCCAGGGCGAAATGCTCGAAGGCGCTGACCAGAAGACTGTCGACGTACTGGTTGACAAGCTCCTTGCCAAGCACATCATCTAATTGAAAGGAGAAACGACAAATGGCTGAATTTAAGAATTCCGGAGAGGAAATGAAGAATTTCAAGGGCGTTTGGGTATTCTGTGAGCAGCGTCAGGGCGAGCTTCAGAGCACTGTTCTTGAACTGGTATCGGAAGGCCGCAAGCTGGCAGACGACCTGGGCGTAGAGCTGGCAGGCCTGCTGCTGGGCGACAATGTAGAAGGCCTGGCAAAGGAAATCGGCGCATATGGCGCAGACAAGGTAATCCTGTGCGACGATCCGTCCCTGAAGGATTACACGACCGACGCATATGCAGATGTTATCTGTGATGTAGTCATGGAGAAGAAGCCGGAAATCGTACTGATCGGCGCAACCAACATCGGCCGTGACCTGGGTCCGCGCTGCGCAGCTCGCCTGCACACCGGTCTGACCGCAGACTGCACGCATCTGGATGTTGACACCAACAAGTATGTAGAGTTCCTGAAGGCAAACTCCACGCTGGACGTAGATCAGATGGTAGCAGCAGGCCGCATCAAGATGGACGACCGCAACCTGAAGATGACCCGTCCGGCATTCGGCGGCCATCTGATGGCAACCATCATCTGCCCGCGTTTCCGTCCGCAGATGTCTACCGTTCGTCCGGGCGTTCTGAAGAAGGGCGAGTACGACGAAGCAAAGGCAAATGCAGTTGTCGTAGAGAAGGTAGCTGTCAAGACCGGCGACATCAAGACGCAGGTAGTTGAAGTTGTCAAGGAAGCAAAGCAGCTGGTAGATCTGATCGGCGCAGACGTAGTTGTATCTGTCGGCCGTGGTATCTCCAAGGACGTCGAGAAGGGCATCAAGCTGGCAGAAGAGCTGGCAGAAGTTCTGGGCGGCGTAGTTGGCGGCTCCCGTGTAGCAATCGACAGCGGCTGGCTGACTGCCGACCATCAGGTAGGCCAGACCGGTAAGACCGTACATCCGAAGCTGTACATCGCACTGGGTATCTCCGGTGCAATCCAGCACAAGGCTGGTATGCAGGATTCCGAGTGCATCATCGCGGTCAACAAGACCGAAGGCGCTCCGATCTTCGACGTAGCGGATTACGGCATCTGCGGCGACCTGTTCAAGGTTGTACCGATGATGATCGAGACCATCAAGGCTGCAAAGGCTGCGAAGTAAGTCTCCCGCTTTTCCCCGCTTTTCCCCGCTTTTCCCCGCTTTTCTTTACAGAAAGAAAAGCTTGGCAAAAGAAATGTCCGGCTCGCTCCCGCGAGCGCAAACAGCCAGACAAACAGGTCTGTCTGTTTGCCCCGTTGACACGAAAAGCCATTCCATCCCCCGGCGGATTTCCGCCGGGGGATTTTTTCGCGCTTTTGCAAGTGATTGGCGCGTTCAAAAGGGGCGCTTCTTGATTTGCATAGACCGGGGTTTCCCGCAAAGGGGGGAATTTTGTGTGTGCACGTGGTTTTTCAAGGGCTGCCTGTTGCAGACCATCCGCTCCCGCTTATGCGAACCGCACACGCCGAACACCTATACGTCAGACGACCCCGACAAAAGCAGGCGAAAAAATCTGTAAATGTTTTTTTCGCAAACAGAGGCATGGAAGAAAATTGAAAATCCGTAGTTTGGCAATGGAATGGACGGAAAAACCCCTGTTTTTTTCAGAAAAGTTGTGTTTTGGGTGATTTCTTGTTAAATCCAAATAAACTTATGGCGCAAGTTGAAGCAAAAGAAAAATTATTGCACAACTTTTGTAAATATGATATACTACTTTTGATAAGATATATGTTAACTTTTTAGTTTCTTTGGGTGTTATTCAAACATACTATAGTGAAATTGGAGGAATATAACATGGACTTCAACTTGACCAAAGAGCAAGAACTGATTCGGAAGTCTCTTCGTGAGTTCACCGAAGCAGAAGTCGCGCCGATCGCTGCGGAGACTGACCGCCTTGAGCAGTATCCGGCTGACACCATCGACCAGCTGTTCCGTTACGGTGTAATGGGCATGTGCGTACCGAAGGAGTACGGCGGACCTGGTGCTGACGACATTTCTGCTGCTATCGTAGTAGAAGAGCTGTCCAAGCAGTGCGCTTCCACCGGCGACATCGTTGCTACTCACAACGGCCTGTGCTGCGGCCCGATCATCAACTTCGGTACCGAGGAGCAGAAGAAGAAGTACCTGCCGATGCTGTGCAACGGTAAGGTAGGCGCATTCGCTCTGACCGAGCCGAACGCCGGTTCCGATGCATCCAAGGGCACCACCGTTTGCGAAGACGCTGGCGACCACTGGGTAATGAACGGTTCCAAGATCTTCATCACCAACGGCTATGTTGCTGACATTTTTGTTGTATTTGCTATGACTGACCCGTCCAAGGGCACCAAGGGCATCTCTGCATTCATCGTAGAGAAGGATTTCCCGGGCTTCTCTGTTGGCCGTCATGAGGAAAAGCTGGGCCTGCATGGTTCCCCGACGTCTGAAATCGTATTTGAGGACTGCATCATCCCGAAGGAAAACCTGCTCGGCAAGCTGGGCAAGGGCTTCAACATTGCTATGAACACCCTCGACGGCGGCCGTATCGGCATCGCTGCACAGGCTCTGGGCATTGCAGAGGGCGCTATGAACGAGGCGGTTGAGTACACCAAGGGCCGTGTTCAGTTCGGCAGACCAATTTCCAAGTTCCAGAACACCCAGTTCAAGTTCGCTGATATGGAAGTTGCAATCAATGCAGCTCGCCTGCTGACCTACTCCGCAGCTGCTGCAAAGGGCGAAGGCAAGCGCTTCACTAAGGACGCTGCTATGGCTAAGCTGTTCGCTTCTGAGGCTGCTATGAAGATCACCACTGAGGCGGTTCAGCTGTTCGGCGGCTACGGCTACACCCGTGATTACCCGGTTGAGCGCATGATGCGTGACGCTAAGATCACCGAGATCTACGAGGGTACCTCTGAAATCCAGAGAGTTGTCATTTCGGGCAACGTACTCGGCAAGTAAGAATAGGGAGGATTACAGTATTATGAAAGTTATCGTATGCGTAAAGCAGGTTCCGGATACCTCTGGTAAGGTTGCTGTCAAGCCGGACGGCACCCTGGATCGCGCTTCTATGGCTGCTATCATCAACCCGGACGATAAGAACGCAATCGAAGCAGCTCTGACCCTGAAGGATCAGACCGGCTGCAAGGTTATTGTTGTCACCATGGGTCCTCCCCCGGCAGAAGGCATGCTGCGTGAAATCCTGGCAATGGGCGCAGACGAGGCAGTTCTGGTATCCGGCCGTGAATTCGGCGGTTCCGACACCTTCGCTACCTCCCAGATCCTGGCAGCAGCAGTGAACAAGATCGGCGTAGAGTCCGATGACATCGTAATGTGCGGCCGTCAGGCAATCGACGGCGATACCGCACAGGTAGGCCCGCAGATCGCAGAGAAGCTGGGCATCCCGCAGATCACCTACGTTGCAGACCTGAAGGTAGAGGGCACCGAGGTAACCTGCAAGAGAATGCTGGAAGATGGCTACATGACCATCAAGACCCAGACCCCGTGCCTGCTGACCGCAATCAAGGAACTGAACACCCCGCGCTACATGAGCGTAGGCGGCATCTTCGATTGCTACAGCAAGCCGATGACCGTATTTGATTTCAACGCACTGAAGGATGATCCGCTGATTGAGCTGGACACCATCGGCCTGAAGGGTTCTCCGACGAACATCTTCGCTTCCTTTACGCCCCCGCAGAAGGGCCAGGGCGAAATGCTCGAAGGCGCTGACCAGAAGACTGTCGACGTACTGGTTGACAAGCTCCTTGCCAAGCACATCATCTAATTGAAAGGAGAAACGACAAATGGCTGAATTTAAGAATTCCGGAGAGGAAATGAAGAATTTCAAGGGCGTTTGGGTATTCTGTGAGCAGCGTCAGGGCGAGCTTCAGAGCACTGTTCTTGAACTGGTATCGGAAGGCCGCAAGCTGGCAGACGACCTGGGCGTAGAGCTGGCAGGCCTGCTGCTGGGCGACAATGTAGAAGGCCTGGCAAAGGAAATCGGCGCATATGGCGCAGACAAGGTAATCCTGTGCGACGATCCGTCCCTGAAGGATTACACGACCGACGCATATGCAGATGTTATCTGTGATGTAGTCATGGAGAAGAAGCCGGAAATCGTACTGATCGGCGCAACCAACATCGGTCGTGACCTGGGTCCGCGCTGCGCAGCTCGCCTGCACACCGGTCTGACCGCAGACTGCACGCATCTGGATGTTGACACCAACAAGTATGTAGAGTTCCTGAAGGCAAACTCCACGCTGGACGTAGATCAGATGGTAGCAGCAGGCCGCATCAAGATGGACGACCGCAACCTGAAGATGACCCGTCCGGCATTCGGCGGCCATCTGATGGCAACCATCATCTGCCCGCGTTTCCGTCCGCAGATGTCTACCGTTCGTCCGGGCGTTCTGAAGAAGGGCGAGTACGACGAAGCAAAGGCAAATGCAGTTGTCGTAGAGAAGGTAGCTGTCAAGACCGGCGACATCAAGACGCAGGTAGTTGAAGTTGTCAAGGAAGCAAAGCAGCTGGTAGATCTGATCGGCGCAGACGTAGTTGTATCTGTCGGCCGTGGTATCTCCAAGGACGTCGAGAAGGGCATCAAGCTGGCAGAAGAGCTGGCAGAAGTTCTGGGCGGCGTAGTTGGCGGCTCCCGTGTAGCAATCGACAGCGGCTGGCTGACTGCCGACCATCAGGTAGGCCAGACCGGTAAGACCGTACATCCGAAGCTGTACATCGCACTGGGTATCTCCGGTGCAATCCAGCACAAGGCTGGTATGCAGGATTCCGAGTGCATCATCGCGGTCAACAAGACCGAAGGCGCTCCGATCTTCGACGTAGCGGATTACGGCATCTGCGGCGACCTGTTCAAGGTTGTACCGATGATGATCGAGACCATCAAGGCTGCAAAGGCTGCGAAGTAAGTCTCCCGCTTTTCCCCGCTTTTCCCCGCTTTTCTTTACAGAAAGAAAAGCTTGGCAAAAGAAATGTCCGGCTCGCTCCCGCGAGCGCAAACAGCCAGACAAACAGGTCTGTCTGTTTGCCCCGTTGACACGAAAAGCCATTCCATCCCCCGGCGGATTTCCGCCGGGGGATTTTTTCGCGTTTTTTGCAAGTGATTGGCGCGTTCAAAAGGGGTGCTTCTTGATTTGCATAGACCGGGGTTTCCCGCAAAGGGGGGAATTTGTTTGCATTTGTCGGCTCAGGGGAATTCTGTTTGATTTATTCGGATTTTTCGCTGGTTTCCTGTTGCTCAGCCCGTTCCGCCTTGCGCTTATCTGCCGCGTCATGCAGCCAGGCGAGTGCGTCGTGCAGCGTGCCGATGGCATCGCACAGACCCAGATCAACTGCTTCCTGTGCGCCGAGTACCGTCCCGACATCGGTTGCAAGCTCGTCGGTTGCCATCATCCGTCGACTCAGCTCGTGCTCCTCGACAGAGGAATTGGCGACAATAAACCGCGTGATACGCGATTGGATTTGACGGAAATATTCATAGGTCTGCGGTGCGCCGATGACCGTCCCGCTGATGCGCACCGGATGCAGCATCATGGACGCGGATGGTGCAATCAGGGTGCGCTGTGCTGCGACTGCCAGAGGAATGCCGATGGAATGTCCGCCGCCAAGCACAAGTGACAACGTGGGCTTGTGCATTCCGGCAATCAGCTCGGCAATGGCGAGCCCGGCTTCCACATCGCCGCCTGCTGTGTTGAGCAGGATCAGCAGGCCGTCAATGTCATCGCTCTCCTCAATCGCCGCCAGCTGAGGCAGGACATGCTCATATTTTGTCGTTTTGGTGCTCTCCGGCGCTTCCTGATGCCCTTCAATCGTGCCGATGATGGTAATACAGTGCAGGTTGCCGCGCGCGGAATGCGTGGTTACTGCACCGGTATCCGGTTCTTTGTTGGTATCTGCTCTGGTTTCCGCCATGAAATACCCCTCCCATGTAAAATTTAATTCAAATTTTTCGTTTTTTTCCGGTTGACAAGTCTGTGTTATACGAATAGTTATCCACATTTCCACAGAGTTATCCCCAGATTTGTGTGAAAAGCGGTGGATAACCCTGTGCATTTGTGGATAACAGCGGATTTGTACACAAAATAGCGGGGCAGCTCTGAAAAAAATGGAGATTTCAGGGAAAAACCCCGGTTTTTTTCGCTCTTAAAATTATTGTCAAAATGACAGTGTACGGTGAGTAATCAAAAAATACACAAAAAATTGTGATAATCCGTGAAAATTCACCATGTTGTAATCAGCTTACAGGAATATTCTGCCCGCAGAACCGGAAGTTATACACAAGCATATGGAAGATTTTTGAAGAAATCTACCGGGTTTGTGCAAAAGCGGGGGAAACCTGTGCAAAACAGAGGGGAAGCAGACAGAAATTACCTGTGCCGCATGGATTTCCACGCCGTACATATACATGAGGTATGCAACGCCGGTGTTACCGGATTGTAGCTTGACACATAATATTATATGACATATAATATTAGATATAGAAGAACAGAGAGGTGAAACGCATGTCCTTCCCGATCTCATCCGGGCTGCTGGATGCCGTTGTGCTGTCCGTGCTGGAACAGGAGGACGCCTATGGCTACCGCATTACCAATCTGGTGCGCAGCCGGTTGGATATTTCCGAATCTACCCTGTATCCTGTGCTCCGGCGGCTGGAAAAGAATGATTTCCTGACGGTGTATGACCGTGCGATTGATGGGCGCAACCGCAGATATTATGCAATCACACCTGCTGGGCGCAAGCAGCTGGAGGATTACCGTCGGGACTGGCACGTGTATCGCAACGGGATTGAATCGCTGTTATTTTCCGGAGGTAGACAATGAATCGAAATGATTTTATTCTGCGTTTGGAACAGGCGCTCGCCGGCATGCCGGAGGAGGAACGCCGCCGCGCAGTCGAATATTATGAAAACTATTTGGATGAGGCAGGGCCGGAAAACGAAGCGGAGGTTCTTCATACGCTGGGCGCACCGGAAAAGGTTGCGGCAGATATCCTGCGGGAATTCCGTGATGTAGGCAATCCGGCAGATGCTGCACAAAATACCGGAAAAACCGGGCAAACAGGGACAGAAAGCTATGAGGCACGTGCCAAAAATCGTTTTCAGGAAATGGACAACGGACAGAAGGCACTTGCCCTCGTACTGGCGGCAGTAGCAGTGGTCTGTGTGTTTCCTGTCTGTGTCGGTGTGGTTGGCGGTTTCGGCGGTATCCTGATCGGGCTGGTCTGTGCGGTTGCCGCTGTGTTTCTCATTGTTCCGGCGCTCGATCTCGCCGCGTGGGGCTGTGCGATTGGCTTTGTCATTGCGGCAGGCTATACGGCAGCAGCCGGAACGGGAGCGGAACTGCTGCTGTTTCTCGGACTGGCACTGGTCAGCGCGGCATTCGGTATCCTGCTGTGGAAGCTGACGGCTTATCTGTTCCGCACGCTGTTTCCCGGCCTGCTGAACGGCATCGTCGGATTGTTCCGGCGAGTGTTCCATCGGAGCTGAAAGGGGCTGACTCTCATGAAGAAATCGACAATCGCTGCACTCGTTCTGCTGGCCGCCGGATTGGTCTGCTGTTTTGTGGCGGCGGGCATGGGCGTCCGGACAGCTCTTCTCGGAGCGGGAAGTTCTCTGCGCATGTTCCAGTATCAGGAAAAAGCAGAGGACAAACAGCTTCAGGTGAACAGCGTTGAGCGGCTCGAAATCGATCTCGACAGCGCCGAGCTGACCGTACAGGAAGGCGAGAGCTGGCAGCTGTCCGGTGGTAAAAGCACGACATGGAGGACAGAAGGCGACAAGCTGGTGATTGAACAGGAAAATGAACGCGGTTGGTGGTATAAAAACCACTCCGCACCGGTCACACTGACAGTGCCCTCGGACTGCCCCTTATACTCGCTTGATATTGACGTGGATGCAGGAAGTGCAGTCGTTTCCGGCATTGTGACAACGCGTGACATTACGTGCAGTGTGGACGCGGGAAGCGTGACCATGCGGGATATTGACACACAGCAGCTGGAAGCAGAGGTCAGCGCCGGAGCAATAGATATTTCCGCGTGCGTTCGCGGTATCGGCGCGAGCGGCGCACCGGTACAGCTGAGCTGTGATGCGGGAGAAATCATCTTGAAGCTGGCGGAAGGCTCATGCATCGGGCGCGTGTCCGGTGAAGTGGATATGGGCGACCTTACGATTTCGGTGAACGGTGAACGCGTGCTGACACGCGACGCGGGGATATCACATGAGTTGTCGTGCCGTATCCCGGGCACAACCGGTGATGGCCTGATGAAGCTCGACTGCAATATTGGCAGCATTGAAGTGTCTATTCAAGCATCAGCTGAAGCAGACGCGGCATAACACAGGGAGGATTTGATATGGAGAAAAAACTATACCGCATCGAACAGGGCAAAATGCTGTGCGGCGTGTGCATGGGCATTGCCGATTATCTGAACATGGATGTCACAGTGATCCGCCTGATTCTGGCAGCACTGACGGTATGCAGCGCGGGAACTGGCATTCTGCTGTATGCTGTAACAGCAATTATTATGCCGGTCAAACCGGTATAACGCACGAAATTAACGCGAAGCCCTTGTCACATGCGCAGGGATTTGCTACAATAACAATAGACTGGAATGCGGGTGTCGGCTTCTGTCGGCACCTGTTTCCGTATCCGAAACAACAACAGCAAAGGGCGAAAAAACTGACCCTCCCTGCACTGAAAAAAAGGAGATTATCATTTCAATGACCAACCCGATTGTCACCATTACGATGGAAGACGGCGGCGAGATACAGATTGAGCTGTTCGCCGAGACCGCACCGAACACCGTACGCAATTTTGTCAGCCTGGTATCCAAGGGCTTCTATGACGGCACGACGTTCCATCGCGTTATTCCCGGCTTTATGATTCAGGGCGGCGACCCGGAGGGCACCGGCATGGGCGGCCCGGGTTACTGCATCCGCGGTGAATTCGCAATGAACGGCTTTGACAACGACCTGAAGCACACGCGCGGCGTGCTGTCCATGGCGCGTGCCATGAACCCGGATTCCGCAGGTTCGCAGTTCTTCATTATGGTAGAGGATGCACCGCATCTGGACGGACAGTATGCATCGTTCGGCCGCGTCATTACGGGCATGGATGTCTGTGACCGCATTGTTTCCGCACGCAGGAACTTCAATGACAAGCCGCTCAAGCCGCAGCGCATGAAGAGCGTAACGGTTGAAACCTTCGGCGAAACCTTTGACGAGCCGGAAAAAGCCTGAGCTGAAAGACCGCGCCGTGCGCGGTCTTTTCTTTTTTCGACAGAGCTTTGAAGTTATAAAACGGTGCGCACCAGAGACTCTCTCATGGGGGGGCGCCTTTGGAATGTGTGAGCATAATACCAGCCCTCGTTGGGGCAACTGCCGGACCGTCCGTCCGGCATGTTCGCGGCGCGCGGGAGCGCGGTAGACGTTTCTTTTGCCAAGCTTTTCTTTTTGCAAAGAAAAGCGGAGAAGGAGGAAATCTATTTGGCAGATATCAGTATTTCCGGACTGAATAAATACTTTGGTGAAAATCAGATACTATACGACATCACATTTGATATTTTTCCGGGCGAAAAGGTAGCAATTGTCGGCCCGAACGGTGCAGGAAAAACCACGCTGTTCCGCGTTCTGACCGGTGAGCTGCCATATGAAAGCGGCACGATTTCCATTGCAAAGGATCGCACGGTCGGCATGATCGACCAGATTCCGGTGTATGAACCGGGCGATACCGTGGAGATGATCCTGCGCTCGGCATTCCATCGCATCGATGAGGTGCGTGAACGCATGAAGCAGCTGGAAGCGCGCATGGAACAAAACGATGATTCCAATCTGTTAAAGCAGTACGGCGCATTGCAGGCGGAATTTGAAGCCATGGGTGGCTATGCCCTCGATTTCGAGGTGGATAAGGTGTGCAATGGCTTGGAAATCCCGAAGGAAATGCGCGAAAAGCCATTTGATGTGCTGTCCGGCGGTGAAAAAACACGTGTCAATCTGGCACGAATTATTTTAGAGGACACCGACATTTTGCTGCTCGACGAGCCAACCAACCATCTCGATCTGGACGCCGTTGAATGGCTCGGCAATTTCCTGAATGACTATAAGGGTACGGTTGTGACCATCTCGCATGACCGTTATTTCCTTGACCAGTGCTGTGACCGTATCATTGAGCTGTTTGACGGGCATGCGGATTTTTATGCCGGTTCATACAGCTATTACGCCGAGGAGCGCAAGCTGCGCTTTGCCCAGCGCATGGCGGAGCATGAAAACCAGATGGAAGAACTCAAACGCTTGCAGGATCAGTCGCGTAAAATGCATCAGTGGGGCACGGAAAAAATGCATAAGCGCGCGTTTTCCATCGATAAACGCATTGCGCGCATGACAGTTGCTGACCGCCCGAAGCAGCAGAAAAAAATGTCCATGACCTTCGGCGATCCCAATTATGAAACAGAAAACGTGCTCAAGGTGCGCGGTATCAATAAGAGCTTTGACGGCAGACAGGTTCTGCACGATATTACATTCAACGTGCGCAATGGCGAACGCATCGCCATTCTGGGCGATAACGGCACGGGAAAAACAACCCTGCTCAATATTATTCTGGGGCTGGAAGAAGCCGACAGCGGCACAATCAAAAAAGGCGACGGGTTGAAGCCCGCCTATCTGCCACAGGTTGTACATTTTGAAAATGAAAACCGCACGTTGGTCGATACGCTGATTTATGAAAAAAATGTCACGCCGCAGACCGCACGCAATCGGCTGGGCCGCTTTCAGTTTTCCGGGGAAGATCAGCTTAAACCGGTGTCCAAGCTGTCCGGCGGCGAGAAAAGCCGCCTGCGCCTGTGCGAGCTGATGTATGACAAGCTCAATATGCTGGTACTCGATGAGCCGACCAACCATCTGGATATCCTGTCGCGCGAATGGATTGAGGAAGCTGTGGAGGGCTTCGCAGGCACACTGCTGTTTGTTTCGCATGACCGCTATTTTGTCTCGCGCTTTGCCAATCGCATTATCGTACTGATGGACGGTGAAATGATCGATTTCACCGGAAATTATGAGGAATATCTCGCATTCCGCGCGCGAAAAGCGGCGGAAAAGGCGGCAAGCGTACAACCTAAGCAGAAAAAGGAAAAGCCGAAGCCGAAGGGCGGCACCAAGCCGTTGGAAAAGAAAATTGCGAAGCTCGAACGCGAAATCTCCGATCTGGAGGAGAAGAGTGCTGCTATTGACGAACAAATGTCGGCGGCCGCCAGCGATCCGGGCAAGCTGATTGAGCTGTCCGAACAGAAGGATGAAATTGAAACAGAGCTGATGGAACGCATGGAGCAGTGGGAAGAGCTGTCCGCCCAGCTCGAAGAGATGCAGGAGAACACATAATGAAGCGGTTTTATCAGATATTGTGCATGATATGCGCAGTTCTGGCTGTCATTTGCATTCCGTTTCGCCCGCTGTGGTTTGGTCTGGCGTTTTTCACAACGCTGTGCGCCTGTACCGGTGTCATGTGGCTGTTCATTCGTGTGCGCGATACGCGCACAGGCAAATGGTCAGCTGTGGCAACTTGGTTCGTGCGTGCCGGAAATGTTGTGTTTGTGCTGTGGCTGATCTCGGTCGCCGCAGTCGAAGGATTGATTTTATCCGGCGCGCATACGGATGCGCAGGCATTGGAGGCGGATTGTGTGTTTGTGCTCGGCGGCGGCATCAAGGGCGACCAGCCGACCGAAACACTGCGCAATCGTCTTGCCGTTGCGCTCGATGTGATGGAGCAGAACCCGGATGTACAGATTATCGTATGCGGCGGGCAGGGGGATGACGAGGATTACACCGAAGCCTCCGTTATGTACAACTGGATGGTATCGCATGGCGCAGACCCCGAACGTGTTGCAAAGGAATCCAAATCACGCAATACCATTCAAAATATTGAAAATGCTTTGGAGCTGTGTGAAAAAAACGGCTGGAGCACGGACCGCGTCGCGGCGCTGTCGAGCGGGTTCCATCTGTTCCGCACACGGCGTATCATGGAAAACTGTGGATTGGAGTCGTGTGTGATCGCAGCGCCGTCCGGCAATCCGGCGATGCGTATATTGTTTTGTATCCGTGAGTATTTTTCCATTGTCAAGCTGGTTGTCAGCGGATACTGGTAAATCTGTCGATAAAGCGATTGGAGGGATTCATATGACAGGCTATTCTGTGCCCTGCGGCGTGCATGCCACAGACAACGACCATTTTAAGCTGGCAGAGCTGCGCGTATCGGATGCATATATTCCACAGTTTATCACAGGACTGCGCGCACTGCTGACAGGTGACATTGAGGTATTGCGCCTGTGCGATGCCAAACAGATGGCGGTCATCCGCGGCAGCGGTGGAACGACCTTCACACTGCTGTTTGAAAACGGCAGCAGCGCGTATCTGTGTGAGGAAAACCTCTATGAAATGGAGGGCTTTGCCCTTGCACGCATGTTTGAGAACAAAAAACCGGGCACCTGCCTGACCTTACAGCTAAACGGCGAGGACGATTTACAACTCAGCCTCGGCCTGTGGGTTGGAGATAAAAAGTATAATTAAAAATATATTATACAAAAAGTAAAATATTCTATATAGTATATTACAGAATAAATATTACATGGAGTTGAATTGTCGTGTTAGATAAACTGGAGGGACTGGCAGATCGATATGACGAGCTGGAGGGTCTGCTTGCCAGCCCGGAGTTGTATGAAGACCCGTCACGGGCGGCAGCGCTGGCGAAGGAACAGAGCGAGTTGCAGCCGATTGTGACGGCATACCGCCGGTACAGCGCAGCGTGCCAGGAGGAACAGGACGCGCGTGAGCTGTTGGAGGAAGCAGGCAGTGATGCGGAGCTGCGCGCGCTGGCACAGGAAACGCTGGCGACGAGCCGCGCAGAAATCGAACAGTTGGAAGAGGAACTGAAAATTTTACTGCTGCCGCGCGATGAGAACGACAGCCGCAGTGTTATTATGGAAATTCGCGCGGGAGCAGGCGGCGAAGAAGCGGCATTGTTTGCCGCATCGCTGTACCGCATGTATACGATGTATGCGGATTCCCGCGGCTGGAAAACCGAGCGCATCGGGCAGTCAGAAACCGAGCTAGGCGGTTTTAAGGAAATTACGTTCAGTATTGATGGTGACGGCGCATTTTCGCGGCTGAAATATGAGAGCGGCGTGCATCGAGTCCAGCGCGTGCCGGAAACCGAATCACAGGGGCGTGTGCATACGTCCACCGTGACGGTTGCCGTGCTGCCGGAGGTCGATGATGTCGAGCTGACGATTGATCCGAAGGATCTGCGCATTGATACGTTCCGCTCGTCCGGCGCAGGCGGACAGCACATCAACAAGACATCCTCTGCCATTCGTGTCACGCACCTGCCGACCGGCATGGTCGTGGAATGCCAGGACGAGCGCAGCCAGTTCAAAAATAAGGACAAGGCATTGCGCGTGCTGCGTTCGCGGTTGTTTGAGATAGAACAGCGCAAGCGCGACGATGCAATCGCCGCCGAGCGGCGCAGTCAGGTCGGCACAGGCGACCGTTCGGAGCGCATCCGCACGTATAATTTCCCGGAAAACCGCGTATCTGAGCACCGCATCAAGCTCACACTATACAAGCTGGACAGCTTTCTTGACGGCAATCTGGATGAGGTGCTCGACGCGCTGATTACAACCGACCAGGCGGAGAATCTGGCGAAGGTGGACCGCTTTTCTTTACAGAAAGAAAAGCTGGGCAAAAGAAATGTTTGACGCGCTCCCGCGCGCCGCGAACATGCCGGACGGACGGTCCGGCAGTTGCCCCAACGAGGGCTGGAAAGACCAATCGCGTACACCAACCAGCTCCCTTCAAGAGGAAACATGTACAATCTATTGCAAATTATATAATAAATTATAATTATACTAAAAGTTATCAAAGAAGGTACATTCATGCAAACCAAGCTGCTGCGTCCGTCGGAGGATCCGACGGCAATCGAACAGGCTGGCGCGCTGCTGCGCGCCGGGGAAGTGGTGGGTATTCCCACCGAAACCGTATACGGCCTTGCCGCCGATGCACTCAATCCGCAGGCGGTTGCGCGTATTTTTGAAGCAAAGGGCCGCCCGCAGGACAATCCACTCATTGTACATATTGCAGAGATTGAAACCGTGCACGAAATCGCGGCGGACTTTCCGCCGGAAGCGCAGGCACTGGCGGAAGCCTATTGGCCTGGCCCGATGACTATCATCCTGCCGAAGTTGGATAGAATACCTATGGTAACTTCGGGTGGATTAAATACAGTTGGTATTCGATTTCCGTCACACCCGATGGCGCAGGCAATCATCCGCGCAGCGGGTACACCGCTGGCAGCGCCATCGGCCAATACCTCCGGCCGCCCGTCCACCACAACGGCACAGCATGTCATGGAGGATCTGAACGGGAAAATTGCCGCTGTCGTTGACGGCGGTGCGTGCTCCGTCGGTGTGGAATCCACGGTCGTTTCGCTGTGCGGCGAACGTCCGCGCCTGCTGCGTCCGGGCGGCATCTCGCTCGAACAGCTGCGCGCCGTGCTCGGCGAGGTGGATGTTGACCGCGCTCTGCGCGAAAAAATTGATGACTCGGAAAAAGTCTCCGCACCCGGGATGAAATACCGCCACTATGCGCCGAAAGCACCGGTTACTGTCGTTTTCGGCACGCCAAAAACGAGTGCCGACTATATTTATGCACAGCTTGGGGAAAACTCTGGGGTACTGTGCTTCGATGACTGCGCGGCGCGTTTTCAAAATGCTGCGGTTGTAGAAACCTTTGGCCCTTCGGACGACCCGGAAGAGCAGGCGCGCGAGGTCTTCGATGCGCTGCGCCGCTTCGATGAGACCGACTGTACGGAGATTTATGCGCAGTGTCCGCCGTCTGATGGCATCGGGCTTGCCGTGGCAAACCGCATCAAAAAAGCTGCCGGTTTCCACATCATCGACCTGACGGAGGAAGAAGCATGAAAATTCTCGGACTGACCGGCGGTTCCGGTACGGGAAAAAGTGCGGCGAGCACAGCATTTGCTTCGCTCGGCTGTGCGGTTATCGATGCAGATGCATCGTATCGGGCGCTGTGCGATACCTGTACCCCGATGTTGGAAGAAATACAATCTGTATTTTTTGATGTATTATCGTCTGACGGTAAACTCGACCGCAAAAAACTGGGCGCAATTGTGTTCGCTGATCCGGATAAGCTATTACAGTTAAACGCGATCACACATCCGTATATCCGTCAGGCGGCACGCGAAGCCTTTGCCGCATACGAACAGGAGGGGTATGCACTGTGCATCTATGACGCGCCCGTGCTGTTTGAGGGAGGGATGGAAACCCTGTGCGACAAGACCTGTGCCGTGCTCGCCAACCGTGAGACACGCATTGCCCGCATCATGGGGCGCGACAGCATTACACGGGAGTATGCCGCACTGCGCATCGATGCACAGCCGGATGATGCTTTTTACCGCGCGCGCTGCAATTATTTTATACAAAATGACGCCGATCTGGACACCCTGTATGCACAGGTGCGCCGGATTTATGACGATATCCTGCGGTAATACCGCAAATTTCCCTGAAAGGAATGGTTTCCAATGGAAAACACACTGTTTTATGACAAAAAGACCGGCTGGGACCGCATGAGCGAGGCAGACGAGGCCGCTATGCAGGATTATGCCGAGGGCTACAAGGCATTTCTGGATGAAGCAAAGACCGAGCGCGACGCGGTGCGCCGTCTGGCTGCGATGGCTGAGGCAAAGGGCTTTTCCGCATATGAGCGCGGTATGGAGCTGCATGCCGGTGATAAATATTATAAAATAAATAGAAATAAAGGTATTATACTATTTGTAATTGGGCGTGACGGCCTGAAGAACGGCATCAACCTGTCGGCGGCACATCTGGATGCACCGCGCATCGATATCCGCACCATCCCGCTGTATGAGGACAACGGCATGGCGCTGTTCAAGACGCACTATTACGGCGGCATTAAAAAGTATCAGTGGACAACGATCCCGCTGGAGCTGCGCGGCGTGGTGTGCCGTGTGACCGATGACGGCGTGGAATCGATTGATGTACGCATCGGCGACAGGCCGGGCGATCCGCTGTTTGTCATTTCTGACCTGCTCATTCATCTGGCAACCGACCAGATGGGCAAGACGCTCCAGAAGGGCATTGCCGCAGAGGACATGAACGTACTGGTTGGTTCCAAGCCGTCCAAATCAGATGTTGATACCTCGGATAAAATCAAGCTGTGGGTCATGGAATTCCTGAATCAAGAGTATGGCATCACGGAAGAGGATTTCCTGTCGGCGGAGTTGTGCTGTGTTCCGGCCTTTAAGGCGTGTGATATCGGCTTCGACCGGTCGTTCGTCGGTGCATATGGACATGATGACCGCGTGTGCTCGTATCCGGCAGCAACTGCACTGCTCGATCTGGAGGAAATCCCGGATAAGACCGCAATGACCATCCTTGTGGATAAGGAGGAAATCGGTTCGGACGGCGTGACCGGCATGCAGTCGAAATTCTTCGACACACTGGTTGCCGACCTGTGCCGTGCGGACGGCGTGCTGTTTGAGGAATGCATCGAGCGCTCCACCTGCCTGTCCGCCGATGTGTGCAATGCATTCGACCCGAATTATCCGTCGGTTTCCGAGAAGCGCAACGATGCGCGCGCAAACTGCGGTGTCGCACTGGTCAAGTATACCGGTTCACGCGGCAAGTCCGGTTCTTCGGATGCAACGGCGGAGCTGATGGCAAAAATGCGCCATTGCTTCAACAAAAACGGCGTCATCTGGCAGACCGGCCAACTCGGCAAGGTCGATCAGGGCGGCGGCGGCACGGTGGCTATGTTCATGGCGAACCGCAATATTGATACCGTTGACTGCGGCGTGCCGGTGCTGTGCATGCATGCGCCGTTTGAGGTCATCGCAAAGCTCGACCTGTTCGCGGCATATAACGGCTTCAAGGCATTTTATGCCATGAAGTAAGACAAAAATCCCCCCAAGACTGCGCTTATTTGCACAATTTTGGGGGGATTTATTCTGTTATTGACAGTTCTTATAGATAATTAAAACGGGCTGGAATTATTGTCATATGTGACAATGATCTGTGCTGCCTCTGCGCGGGTAATGGCCTTTTTTGGATTGAGCTTTCCGTCCGGTGTGCCGGAGATCAGTCCGGCGCCGACTGCCTGCCGCATCGCCTGTACAGCCCACGGGGAAATATCACCGGCATCAGAGAAACGAGAAAGGTCAGCTGCCATCATGGACAGGTCATGGTAGCGATTTGCGAACGCGGTCAGAATCACAGCGGCCTGCTCACGGGTCAGATTTCGCTCAGGGGAGAAAGTGTTTTCCCCGGTACCGGAAACGATATGCTGGCTGCTTGCCCATACAATGGCATCATGATACCATTTGTTCTCAGGAACATCGGTAAACGGATTTTCTGCGGTGCAGGCGGGTTTGCCCTCCATGCTGTACAATACCTGTACAATCATAGCGCGAGAGAGTGCAATATTCGGGGAGAAAGTGGTGCGGCTTGTGCCGGAGAAGAAGCCTTTCATGCAGGCACGGGAAACCGGATTGTAGTACCATGCCTTGGAAGAGACATCGGAAAACGGTGCAGGATTGTAGGTCTTCTGTTTGACGGAAGTCCACGGCGCTTGGTCAAAGCCCTTTGCGCAGAACGGGCGGGTGATGGTCAGAGAGGAAGGACAGCCCTGAAAGATATTGCTGCCGTAGTTTGTAACATCGCCGCCGAATTGGATGCTGGTGAGGGAGGAGCAGCCATTAAAGGTGTAATTTCCGAGTTTATACAGATCCTGCGGGAATGACAGGCTTTTCAGCTTGATGCAGCCATCGAAGGCATTCGAGCCGACAGATACGAGTGTGCTCGGAATGGAGACGGAGGTCGCTTTTGCGCAGCCCATAAACGCATAGTTGCTGATGCCGGTAATTCCTTCGGAGATAATGATTTTACCGACGGAATTGCCGCCCTGGTAATACCATGGAACTTCCGTGAATCCGTATTCGTACATTTCACCTGTACCTGTGAGCTGGAGTGCACCATCTGAGGTAATCCCCCAGGTGATATTGGGTCCGCACTGACCGTAGACGGCGTGTGCATCTGTCTGTACGAACGGGACGATGCCGATGAGCAGAGTGAACGCCAGAAGAACAGATAAGATTCGTTGTTTCATAGCAATTTCCTTTCTTTTTTACTCGAATAAGTTCTGTATTATAGTAACATACCAGAAAAAGCATTGGCTGTCAAGAAGAGCGCGCCCAGCCGAACGCATACAAAAACCCGCCGGACGCGTTTGTCCGGCGGGTTTGCAGTATCCTCAATGAAACGACCGTTGGGGCAGACTGACGGACTTTCCGTCCGGCATGTCTGCGGTGCGCGGGAGCGCAACACTGGGTTTTCTTTTGCCTACTTTTCTTTTCCCAAAAAAGAAAAGTAGGTCCCAAAAAAGAAAAGTAGGGTCAGCGGTCAGAAATCGAGGTGTACTTGGCGCGGGAGATGATCGGCTTGTAAGCCGGGCGGATGATCTTGCCGCCGGTGACGGTTTCCTCGATGCGATGTGCCAGCCAGCCGACAATGCGGGCGGTGGCGAACAGCGGGGTAAACATCTCAGACGGAATACCGAGCATCTGGTAAACCAGACCGGAATACATATCGACGTTGGCACACATAATCTTGTGCTCACCGCGGACACGGTAAAATGCTTCCGGTGCAAGGCGCTCGGTCAGCTCAATCAGATTGAACTCACGCTCGAAGCCCTTCTGTGCGGCGAGCGGACGAGCCGTATTCTTCAGTGCAACGGCACGCGGGTCGGACAGCGTGTAAACCGCATGACCCATACCATAAATCAGGCCGGAGCCGTCACCGGCTTCCTTGCGCAGAATTTTGCACAGATAATCCAGAACCTCGTCTTCGTCCTCCCAGTTGGAGATATTCTCCTTCATCTCATCGAACTGCTTGCAGACGCGCAGGTTTGCGCCGCCGTGACGCGGGCCCTTGAGTGAGCCGATGGCAGCGGCGATGGCAGAATAGGTATCCGTTGCAGAGGAAGAGACAACACGGGTTGTAAACGCGGAGTTGTTGCCGCCGCCGTGCTCTGCATGGATAATCAGACAGCGGTCGAGCAGCATGGCTTCCTCACGGGTAAACATGCCGTCCGGGCGGATCAGACTCAGGATATTTTCCGCCGTGGTGTAATTGCGATCCGGCATGTGCAGGAACATTGACGCATTGTCAAAATAGCGCCGCTTGGCCTGATAGGCATGTGAAATAATAACGGGGAACTTTGCAATCAGATTGACCGACTGCCGCACAATGTTCTCCAGGCTGGTGTCGTCCGGATTGGGATCATACGAATACAGTGCCAGAGTGGAAACGGCCAGTTTATTCATAATATCGCGGCTCGGGGCACGCATGATGACGTCCTCAGTAAAGCCGTCCGGCAGGGCACAGGCATCTGCCAGCAGGTCGGTAAACGCATCCAGCTCCTCCTGATTCGGCAGGCTGCCGGAGAGCAGCAGATACGAAGTCTCAGCAAAGCCAAAGCGATCCTCGGAATCAAAGCCGTCAAGCAGGTCATACAGATTATGTCCGCGATAGGTCAGGCGGCCTTCAATCGGTTCTACTTCGCCCTCGTTTACCATATAACCATGTACATTGGAAACACAGGTAATACCGGCGAGTACGCCTGTGCCGTCTGCATTGCGCAGGCCGCGCTTGACGCCGTACTTGCTGAACATCTTGGGCTGGATCAGGTTATTATCCTGAAATTCGCCGCATAGACTGTCTATGACCTGAGAATCCATATTTTTCATCATGTCAACCATTAGGGATCACCTCATTGTTCGGGCATCCGCTGTTGCACAAGCAGGGATGATCCTGTACAAAGGCGGAGGGGGAGTTTTTTATATGAATTATATATTACATCAATCCTGCAAATATGTCAAATATAGTCCTTTGGCGGACAGGAAGGAGATAAATCGTGAAACGCTTCTTTTTATTGGGTATTCTTATCATATTTCTGGTGTATGTCGCCCCTCTCGGGTTTCAATTTTACCAAAATAATCAGGCTGCCGAAGAAACCATTCATACCGTTAAAAATGTAGAAATTACACAGGAACCGCAGGCTTCGGATGGTCAAAATGCAGAAAATACCGCGCAGGAAGAGTCTTCCGGAGGGGAAAAATCGGCACAGAGCACGATGCTGACCGTATCGGTTGGCGGAACGGTGCGTGAAATGGAGCTGGAGGACTATGTAGCGGGTGCCGTGGCGGCAGAAATGCCCGCGTCATTCCCTGAGGAAGCGCTCCGGGCGCAGGCGGTGGCAGCCCGTACGTATGCTGTGTACAAACAGTCCCTCGGGACAGATGACACCCATCCGGATGCCGTCGTGTGCGATGATTATACCCACTGTGCCGCCTTTGTCGATCTGGACAGCGGTGCAGAGGCGCTCTGGGGTAAAAATGCGGAGGAATGGAGTGAAAAAGTCCGAAAAGCCGCCGAAGATACTGCCGGAAAGATTGTGACGTATGACGGCAAGGCCATTGCCGCCGTCTTTCATGCGGCATCCGCAGAACACACCGAAGCGGCGGTCAGTGTGTGGGGCTCGGACATCCCCTATCTGTCCAGCGTGGAAAGCACCGGTGACGATGCCTGTCCGAAATATGATGCCTCTGTGACGCTGGGCGCAGAGGAATTCCGCCAGATTATGCTGGGCAAATATCCGGATATCAACCTGACCGGACTGCCCAAGACCTGGTTTACCGAAATTCAGTCATCTGAAGCAGGCGGCGTGACGTCGTGCAAAATCGGTGGAAAAGCGCTCAAGGGCACAGAAGTGCGCGAATTGTTTGAACTGAACTCCACTCATTTCACCATCAGTACAACAGATACCTCCATTACGTTTCACACCGAGGGCTATGGGCACGGCGTCGGCATGAGCCAGTACGGCGCCAAACGCATGGCGGAGGATGGGAAGAGCTATGAGGAGATCCTGCTGCACTATTATACCGGTACCGAAATTTCCGATATCGACTAGGCGCTATCGAAAAACCAAGAAAATAACGAATGTTTCGCAAAGGCGAGACTGGTTCAAAGCAAAAGCACGCTGGAATCCGTTCGGATTTCAAGTGTTTTTCACGAAGAAGCGGTCTCGTATTTGTAGAAATAGTCAAAATTTTCGACTTTTCAGATACGCCCGAATAGTCATAGCGCAATATCCAGTTCGCGGCAGATGGTGCGCACAACGCCAGCGTCGTTGTTGTGCCCGCCTGTGTGGGGGAACAGCGCACGCAGCTGGGGATGGGAATTTTCCATGGCATAGGGATGTCCGGCGGCCTGCAACAGCTCGATGTCGTTGAGATAATCGCCGAATGCCATGCAGCGCGCAGCAGAGAGATGCATCTGTTCCAGCATAGTGCGAAGCGCAGCGCCCTTGTTGACCGATGCATTCATGATATCCACCCAGCAGTCGCCCGACAGTGCGACCTGCATGTGATCGGCAAACGGGAGCAATGCAGGATAGGATACATGCTCCGCATCGTGGTCGTGGAACACGGCGATTTTACAGATGCGGTCGCGTTCCAGACAGGTCAGCACATCGTCCACACGCTCCAGCCGCGCATAGTACATGGTGCTGTGCACACGGAGTGCATCGACCATATCTTCGAGATAGGCACACTGCGCGCCGCACAGAATGGGATAGCAGCCGGGCGTGCGGCGCGTGACCTCGACAACAGCGCGCACATCCTCCGGAGAGAGTTCATCTACCGAGAAGAGTTCACCGTTGCGCACGGTCAGCGCACCATTTTCCGCAATATAATCCACGCGGTCGGCCATGCCGTCCGGCAGCTGTTCGCGGATGTTGTAATACTGCCGTCCACTGGCGGCGACAAACCGGATGCCGCGCCGGTCCAGTTCATCCAGCAGAGCGGGGAACTGCTCCGGCAGGCGCTTGCGGTCATCCAGCAGCGTGCCGTCAAAATCAGAAACAATTACATCGATATCTAACATAAAAACGTCCTTTCCGGGCTGATTTTGTTATAAAACACAGCATATGATTGCAATGACAGCCCCATTGTAGCACGAAATGCGGAACAGCTCAACCGGCAGTCCTGCGCTGCCGGAGAAAAATCTACCTCTCTCCAAAGCGGGTGCGTCTAAGGGATGCACAATCCCTGAAAATATCGGCATAGTCGTGAAATGCGGCTATGCCGTTTTTTCATGTCATTCGGCATCAGGTAGGTCAACTGCGCCGATGCAGTTATAAATAATCTGGATACGCTGCTGACGATGGCCGTCCACTTTCTCGGCCTGAAACACATTGATGCGCTCCACGAACTCTCGGATGATTTCTGCGTCCAATTCCCGGATGTCGGTATACTTCCGCACCAGTGCAAGGAAGTGGTCGGCATTCAGGCTCTTTTCCTTGGCATCATCAAGGAACCGCTGCAATTCTTCCACCCGGCTCTGAAGCTGGGCCTGTTCCGTCTCGTAGTTGGCGGACAGCTTTGCGAAACGGTCATCGGAAATCTTGCCTTCCACATTATCCTCGTAAATGCGCTGGATGAGCGTATCCAGCTTAGCGATGCGGGCCTTGGCCTGTTCGTACTCCTTCCGACAATCCCGAAGTTTCCGGTCAAGGGCCTTTTCGGAATTGCGGGTCACCAGACGGAGAAATTCATCCTCATGGTTTCTGGCGTATGCCGTCACCCGTTGCAAGTCCTCAAGCAGAAGCTGCTCGATGACCGAATTGCGGATTTGATGTGACGGGCATACGCTTTTTCCTTTTTTACGGTAGGTAGCGCATACCATGTACTCACTCTGTGGCAGGCAGCGGCCCCGGACTTGATACAGCTTGTGGCCGCAATCGGCACAGTAGACCATGCCGGAGAGCGCTGGCATTTCACCCATTGGGGTCTGCCGCCTGCGTCCATCACGGATTTTCTGTACCGTATCGTACACTTCCGGCTCGATGATGGCCTCATGCGCTCCTTCAAAAATGGCCCATTCGGACGGGTCGTTCTGAACCCGCTTTTTGGATTTGTAGGATTTCTTGTGGCACTTGAAGTTGACGATACATCCGGTGTACTCTCTGCGTTCCAGAATGTGGACTACCGTGGATGTTGTCCAGCGGCACGGGTCATCGTTCTCACGCAGCTTTGCGGATGGAACATTCACGCCCACACGCTTGCCGTATTCTGCCGGGGTCTCGATGCGGCGCTTGCGCAGTTCCTTGGCAATCTGTGTCGGGCCGTAGCCGGACATACAAAGGTGGAAGATTTCCTTGACCACCGCAGCGGCCTCGTCATCAACAATCCAGCGGGTCTTATCATCCGGGGCTTTCTTGTAGCCGTAGGGTGGATTGGTGCAGAGCGGCTTACCGGACTGGCCTTTTGCCTTGAACACCGCACGGATTTTCTTGCTGGTGTCCTTGGCATAAAACTCGTTGAAAATGTTGATGAACGGGGTCAAATCGCTTTCCTGCTGATTGGCGCTGTCCACACCGTTGTTGATGGCGATGAAGCGGACATCCGCCTCCGGGAATGCTACCTCGGTGTAGAAGCCGACCTTCAGGTAATCACGACCCAAGCGGCTCATGTCCTTGACGATGACCGTTCCGATGCGGCCTGCATCCATCTCAGCAATCATGCGCTGGAAGTCCGGTCGGTCGAAGGTTGTGCCGCTGTACCCGTCATCTACAAAGAAGCGGGTGTTGCGGAAACCATTGTCATCTGCGTATTTCTGTAAAATGAGTTTCTGATTCTTGATACTGTTGCTGTCTCCCTGAAGCTCGTCATCACGGGACAATCTGCAATAGAGTGCGGTGAAGCGGGTATCAAGGGCTGCAATATTCGGCTGTCTGTTCATGTTGTACTCCTTTCCGACAGCCTTCAAATAGTGGTCACCCCTCTCCGGGGTAGTAGCATATTACCGTACTCTCAGGCACAAGTCGAGTGTATTTCGCAATGTAATTGTGTCATTTCTGATAACTTTTTCGGGTCGCTGGAATTGCTCAGAATGAGCCGTTTCACCTTGGCGTAGGCGGTCTCCTTGGCATCCGGCGATTGCAGCGACTCCACAACATACACCGTCCCACCGATAGATTTTTCGGTGATACGGGTCTTGGATTCTGTTTGCATGGTGTCCACCTCTCTATCGGCAGGACAGCAGCCTGCGGCAGCATCACACCACCGCAGGCTTGTCCGGTGTGATTACTCGGTCACCTGAATGACCTTGATGGCCTCGGTGCGGAGCAGCTTGGCATCCAGATATTCGTGGCCCAGATAGCCGACCTGTTCCGTAGCAGAAAATGCCTCCGTCAGCACAGACACGCTGATAGGCGCTCTGTCCACGATGGAATAGAAAGAAAATGCGCCAAATGCGATAGGCTTCTTGCCAGCGGCTATGTCGGGCATCTCATTGGAGATATACACTTTCTTGCCGAGAATGGTGTCATTGGCCTGATTCCACAGGTAGTTGCCATCCTTGTCCTTCATGGTGCGGAGGGCCAGAGCGGTCTTGTCGTTCATCAGCCACACACCGTTTTCACGGTATTCCGGCTTGAGGGAGAAATACAGACCGATGACATCATCGTAGGTCAGGGCCTCCGTAGTGATACCAACATCAGCGCCGCCGTTGTTACAGAGGATACCGACAGGCATATCCACGCCCGTACCGTTGATGAAGCCCTTATCCTCACCCTTGGCGAGGTTACGGGCCAGACGGATGGTCAGGTGCTTCTGGAGATTGAAGGTCACATCATGGACGAGGTTCACATCCAGCTTCACCAGCGCCACCAGCTTGTTATAGTCCATTTTCAGGCTGGTGAAATCGTACATCCCATCATAGACGGGAATATCGCCGCCTTCGGGTACCCACACAGCGAATTCCTCGGAATCCTTGACAGCAATCCAGTTCTCGGAGCCAGCGGCGTAGGCGCAGCTTGCAATTTTGCGGAACAGGCTCAGCTCCTTGATGGCCTCGGCACACTGGTTGGCGTGGAAGGTGGGCAGTTCAAAGGCCCCGGCGAAGTTTCTGCCGCCCTCCAGATGCTCTGCCTCCTTCACATTGCCACGAGCGTAGTTCCAGAAGCTCTTGTCATACTCCGGCTCACGGGCCGTAATCAGTTTTTCGTACTTACTCATAATAAAAATCCTCCATAATTTGAGATTTAGGGCTATATACCCCGTTTGAATTTGCGACTTTGTGCGTGAGGCCCCACGCCCGTTCCTTGGCGCATAGCTTACAGAGATTTTGACCGCCCCTACGGGTCAGAGGCCCCACCGCACGGTTATCGTTGTTAACAGTCAGGTGTCGTGCGCAGTGCCATCATATTGGCGAACTCGGTCAGGTCATCCAAATCCATCAAATCCAGCTTGGAGTGACCGCCTTCCAGATGGTAGTGCGGCTCCTTGGTGATGGTCAGCTTGATGCCGTCCTTGCTGTAGATGGTCAGTTTGTTGTGCAGGCGAAAATGCTGCTCAAAGAATTTCTTATCCATAAAAATGGCTCCTTTACATCGGTAATTGGTTTACAGGTACATCATGTGAATGCCGCTGGTGCGCTCATGGGCTTCTGTCCAAGGCTCCATGCCACGCTGGGCCATGTAGTTCTCCATGTCACGGTAGGACAGGAAATGGACGCTGAACAGATTGCCGATAATGCACCATGCAGCCGGGTCGGGCTTCTTGGAACACATCACAATCATGGGTCTGCCCTTGGAGGTGGCCACTACATCAAACGGCTCGTAGCGATTGGTGCAATGGTCGAACTGCTTCAGGAAATCCAGATCCATTCTGTACTTTGGCTTTTCCATGCTTTTCTCCTTTCCCTGCGGGTGGGCCGCAGTCGTATTTATCATCAGGTGTGACGGTCGTGACAGCCGTTTCATAAAACCTATATAGAGGGGAATCAAAATAGCCATAGAATAGGTTTTATAAGGAGACCATCACGACTGTCACACACTCATGCACTGATGCCGAGAAAGTCCATGCTGACGGACAGGGAATCCTCATCCTTCAGCTTGAGACCGTCTACATAGCTGCCAGTGCGCTCCTTGTGCTTGCGGAACCCGGCAAATTCCAGCGCCGAGTAGAAATCTGCCGTGCTGCGGGTGAAGGCCCCGGTATTGGAGCAATACCCACGATAGGCCGCATACAGGTCACCGGAACGCTCACGGTATTCATCGCCCACATCGCATCGCTCGGCAATGAAGTGGCCCAGCCAGTCGTTGTCCTCACGGTATTTGGCGATGGCCTGTGTTACGCAGTCCGGCTCCACCGGATGGAAGTCCTCTGCGATGATTTTCTGTGCGCCGTGGATGACCCATGCGAGAATAGCCTCGCCGCAATTTTCATACAGCCAGTCGGCGTAGTTCTTGATGTCACCCTTGCCCTGAATGAGTGCATTGAACGGGATGACCAGCAGTCTGCGCCATGTGCCGGGGTCGTTGGCTCCCACCTTCGGGAGATGGTTGGTGTACAGCACCAGCGTGTGGCTGGGGATGAAATGGAACGGGTCTTTGTACTTCTTCTCGGCCTCAATCTCATCGGTGCTACAAAGCTGCTTGATGATGGAGGTGTTCAGGCGAGTACCTTCCTCCAGTTCAGCAGCAATCAGCAGACGCTTCCCGTGGGCCTCGGCCAGTTCCGGCTTCACATTGCGGCGGCATCCGACCGTGAGTGCATCAGCGGAGATATTGCCGCTGTAGCTGCCAAGCACACGGGCGATGACATTCCAGAAGGTGGATTTACCATTCCGGCCCTCGCCGTGGGCGATGATGAGTGCCTCCACATACACCTTGCCGATTGCGGCAAGACCGACCACTCGCTGTACATATTCCGTCAGCTCGGTATCACCGCAGAAGATGGTATCCAGCGCCGACAGCCATTCCTCCATGCCCTTATCGCTTGGGGAAACGGTCGTGACTTTGGTGATGTAGTCACTGGCCCGATGCTCCTGCTTTCCGTTCTGTCCCTTGCGAAGGTCGTAGGTGCAATCCGGTGTGTTCAGCAGAAACCCATCGGCATCCAGCTTGGAGCGGTCGATTTCCAGCATCGGACGGGCCTCCTTCAAAGTGGATGCGATATTCTTGGACAGGCGGCGATTGACCACAAAGCGGAAGTAGTCGCAGGCATCCTGATAGGCTTGATAGGCAGCAGCCTGTTCATCGGTCAGGCAGTCGGCAGCTTTCTTGGCTCCCATCGCTGCCAGAATCCCGGCAGCGCCGTTGGCCTCCATTGCGGCCCATGTGCTCTTTTTCAGCTTTCGGGCTTCGGCAAGCTGGCGGTCGGTCAGTTCCTGTGCAGCGGCCTGCGCACGTGATTTGGATTCCTGCCAACAGATACCGTTGTAGCGAATGTAGTCCGTGGAGGGCGAATAGCGAAGTTCCTCGCTGTACTCCCTTGCCAGAACAGAGGCCTGCCCCACATCGGAATAGTCGTCCGGCTTCAATGCTGCGGCTTTGGCCCCATACTGCTCCGGAGGCACATATCCCGGCTGGCTCTGTACCTTATTGAAAAAAGTCAGGGCGCTGCGCCAGATGGTATCCAGTTCACTATCCTCCAGCGGCGGATTGCATTTCCCGGCCTGTTCCAGATACCGAGTATAGGCTTCTTCTGTGTTGCCGTAGCGTTTGAGCAAGCATCCGGCGGTATGGGACATGGTGCTGTTTCTGCTGCCCTCCGGGATGGTATCGCTCTCGGCATCGGCAGCGGCGAAACGCTGCTCTGCTGCATAGTCCGCAAGGAACTGCGTCAGGGTGATGCTGCCCTCATGGAACTCCACGATAGGCTCGGTCGTACCGAAGAAGAATCGGGCCGCATCCAGCGCATTGGTATCGAAGTACGGGAAATACTGCTGTACCTGTGTTTTGGCATCGGCGTATGCCTTTGCATCGGTCATCGGCTCAATAGCGAATACCACATGGAAACGGGGCCGGGGCGAACGGAAACTCTTCATCAGAAGATGGTGTCGGCTGTAATGCACCACAAAGGCCACATTCGGAAATGCCGCTGCCACATCCTTCGGGGTAATCCAGTCTGCCGGGTCATCCGAGTGGTCGTTGTCACAGTCCACCGGGAGGGCGTTTGCGCTGATGAAATTACCAACGCTGCGATAGTTATCACGATAGGCAGCATAAACATGGTCGAAGCGGACGGCCTGCCGGAAGGTGTCGGCATCGGCAATCTCGACCTTATGCGAGTACAAACAGTTGACAGCGTTGCCCACGCAGTCGGCGTGGAACATTGTAAAAGTTGGTGTGCTCATGGCGTTTTTTCTCCTTTCTCTTAAGTTTGTCAGGCTCCTTGGCCTGCTTGTGCTTTTTGGACTTCCTGTCCATCGGACTCACCTCCAATCTGAGGGCTGTTTTGCTGGCCTCCACTTTCCAATGGAGATGACGGGGCCGTTTTGACGAAGAAACCGTAAAAGTTCTGCCCTCACTACCCAATGGAGATTTGCTGTGGATTCGAGCCATGATTTTTCGTTTTTCTTAGCCCTTACACTTCCCAATGGAGACGAGGCCCAGAATTGAGCCAGAAAAAAGCAAAAAAATAATCCTGCCGTTGCTAGCAGGATACGATGATATTGATTTATTCACATTTTCGTGATACGATAAGAACAAAAAACTGTCAGACTATGGAGGTGCGTGATGGCGGTAAGCTACAAGAGACTATTCCACTTACTGATTGAAAAGGACATGACAAATGCGCAGCTGATGGAGCAGGCCGGATTCTCCGCCAACATCATCACCCGGCTGAAGCGCAATGAATATGTGTCTATGGAGAGCCTTGAAAATATCTGCCGTGTGATGAACTGCGGCGTGGACGATATTCTGGAGTTTATATATAAGGAAGAAACGGAGGATTGACCTATGGCAAACTTGTCACAGGAAAAGCGTCAGCGGATGCTGGCTTTTCTGGATACCATCCGTCAGGAACATAAAGATGATGACGATGTTCTGATTGCGCTGGGCGAAATCGAGAGCGAACTGAATGCAAAGAAATATGGCCTCGTCTGGGAACAGCACGAAGAGGCCGTGGATGTCATGATGCGGACACACATTCCGGTATTTACCGAAGATGCAGGTAAGGAAATAACCACATCCGCAGGTGGGGTCTATAATTTTCTCCTTGAAGGCGATAATCTGCATAGCCTGCGTCTGTTGGAAAAGACACACCGTGGCCGCATTGATGTGATTTATATCGACCCGCCGTACAACACAAAAAACAAGGAATTCATTTATGCCGATTCTCGTGTAGGTGCTGATGACGGATTTAGACATTCTAAATGGCTTAGTTTCATGTCGAGCCGCCTTCATATTGCCAAGAATCTGCTTGCTGAAGATGGTCTGATTTTTATTAGCATCGATGACAACGAACTCGCTCCGCTCACTATGCTGTGCAATGAGATTTTCGGAGAGGAGAATTTTGTCGATAATATCATTTGGAAGAAACGATATGGTGGCGGTGCCAAGGAAAAATATCTTGTTACCCTTCAAGAGTACATTTTGGTGTATGCAAGAGATATTTCCAAAATACCGGAAATTACAGTCCCGCTTTCAGACGAGATGATAGCAAAATACTACAAAATGAAAGACGATAATTATGATGTTCGTGGCGGCTTCCGAACTCACCCGTTGGAGGCAAATAAAACTCTGGATGAGCGAGTTAATCTTCAATATCCAATTCCGGCACCTGATGGCACATTGGTGTATCCAAAAAGACAGTGGTTATGGTCAAAAGAGCGTGTAGAAAAAGCCATCGCAAGCGGCGAATTGCATTTCAGCCAAGGCAAGGATGGTACATGGAATATTCAGACTAAACAGTATCTGAAAGATGAAAATGGAGTTGTTCGGAGAGGCAAATTTCAGTCTATCATTGATAATATATACACTCAGCATGGCACCAATGAAATGATTGACTTTTTTGGTGATGCAAAAGCATTTTCATTCCCTAAACCGAGCGAATTGATTGTACAGATTCTATCCTTGTGTGACAAAAAAGACGCTCTTGTTTTAGACTTTTTTGCGGGCAGCGGCACTACTGCCCATGCTGTGCAAAAGCTGAATCAGCATTACGGTACAAATTATCACTTTATCCTGTGTACCAACAATGAGAGTGGTATCTGCGAAAATATTACATACGAGCGACTGAAAAAGGTCATTTTCGGTTATGCAAATAGGTCGGGAAAGCATATTGAGGGCATCCCGGCAAATCTGAAATACTACCGCACCGATTTTGTGGCGCGTGATGAAGAATACCTCTCCGATGCACTGCTGGAGCATATTGCCGAAATGGTGCAGCTTGAGCATGGTGTGCGGATTGATGGTCAGCGCTACATCATGGTCATGAGCGATGAAGAGGCCGATGCGCTGGAACAGAACTGGAGCAATTACACCGATGTGCAAGCTATGTACATTTCAAAGAATGTTCTGTTCACCTCCAGCCAAGTTTCCCTGTTCAAGGACACAGCTCAATTCATCATCCCGGACTACTACTTCAATTTTGAACTGCGAGAGGAGGGGGAAACATGGTAACGGGTATTGCAGCTACATTATTCGATTTTCAGGAACAGGCTGTCATCCAGCTTCTCGACCTCTGCACGGATAGCCGCAGCAAGCAGACCATCGTCATGAAGGCTCCCACAGGCTCCGGCAAAACCATCATGCTAATTGATTTTGTGGATGAATATTTGAACAAGGTCAACTCCAATGCGGCCTTCATCTGGCTCTGCCCCGGCAAGGGCGATTTGGAAGAACAGAGCCGCCAGAAAATGAGGAAATTCGCTCCGCACCTGAATACGCAGAATCTGTTCGATGCCCTCCAGAATGGCTTTGAGCCGGAAAGTACCACTTTCATCAACTGGGAACTTGTCACCAAAAAGGGCAACACGGCCATTCGGGACAGTGAACGCAAGAATCTGTTTGACCGCATTGCCGATGCCCACCGCAAGGGTATCGCCTTCATTGTCATCATTGACGAGGAGCATTCTAATAACACCGCCAAGGCCCGTACCATCATTGATGCTTTCTCCGCAAAGAACATCGTGCGTGTCAGCGCCACCGCCGAAGAGAACAAACGCTACGAATATTTCGAGATTGATGAACTGGATGTTATCAACGCTGGCCTGATTACCAAGGCCCTCTATGTGAATGAGGGTATCACGGACGGTGTGGAAATTACCGATGACTACGATTATCTGCTCGACCTCGCTGATGCCAAGCGCAAATCCATCAGCGCACATTATCAGGCCATTGGCAAAAATATCCGTCCGCTGGTGCTGATTCAGTTCCCGAACGGTCAGCCGGAAACCATTGTGGCCGTGGAGCGCAAGCTGGAATCTATGGGCTACACCTACGACAACGGCATGGTCAGCAAATGGATGAGTGAGGACAAAAAAGACCTCCCGGACAATCTGACCGAGAATGATGCACAGCCCGTGTTCCTGCTCATGAAACAGGCCATCAGCACAGGATGGGATTGTCCCCGTGCCAAGATTCTCGTGAAGCTGCGTGAAGGTATGAGCGAGAATTTTGAAATCCAGACCATCGGTCGTATCCGCAGAATGCCGGAGGCCACTCACTACGAGGATGACCTTCTGGACTTCTGCTATGTGTACACCTTTGATGAAAAATACAAAGCGGGGCTGCTTGCCAATATGGATAAGGCGTATGAAACCCGCCGCCTGTTCCTGAAACCTGTGTGCAAAACATTCACGCTGGAAAAGCAAATCCGTGACCTCGATTTTGACGGCCTCGGTGAGCGTGAGGTGCTGAACAAGGTGTATGCCGCACTGGTCAAGAAATACAAGCTGGGCAGCGATAAGAAGCAGAATCAGATGCTGATGGCAGATGCCGGATATGTTTTTGGTGACCAAATCTTCGGTCAGGCTCTGCATGGCCAGTTCGTCCGCACCTCTGCTGTTGCCGAAAGCACCAGCTATTACACCACCCACAAGCGTGTGGATACCCATAAACACGGTATTCAGCTTCTCCATAGTGTGGACTCCATCAAGACCGCCATCGGTATGCCGACTGGCAAGGTCAAAACTATTTTAGAGCGTCTGTTCCGCAAGGGCAACAGCGCCTACAAAAAGCTGCTCTCGCTGGAAACAGCAGAATTCTATGCCTTTGTCATCAACAACGAGCATCGGCTGAAACAGGAATTCCGGGAAGTCACATCCGATATGACAGAACAGATGAGCCTGCTGCTCCACCCGAAGAAATCTACATTCCATATCCCGGAGCAAGACTTCTTCAAGTATGACCCCGGCGTGAAAAACGAGGTTGAATACTTGAGCAATGCCTATATGGAGTACACCTCCGGCTTTGCCACCAGCCTTGTGCGCAGCACCTCCGAAATGCTGTTCGAGCAGTATTGCGAGGGCCGCTCCGATATTGAATGGGTGTATAAAAACGGCGATACCGGACAGCAGTATTTCTCCATCGTCTATGTGGATGCGATTCAGCATCAGTGGCTGTTCTACGCAGACTACATCGTGATGAAGAAGGATGGCACGGTATGGGTCATCGAAACCAAGGGCGGCGAAGCCAAGGGCAAGGATAAAAACATCGACCGTCAGATTCAGAACAAATTCAATGCGTTCAAGGCATACGCTGCCGAAAAGGGACTGCATTGGGGATTTGTCCGGGACAAGGACAATCAGCTCTATATCAATAATACAGAATTTGCGATTGACATGGCCGATGACCATTGGCAGCCGATTGCAAGTGTATTTTAAGGAGGAGGCGCACAAATGAGCATTTCTGGAACCAAAAAGAATATTAACCTCTTCCTGATGGATGGAGACCCGGCAGGTCGCTTCAAATGCAGTCTCCTCAACTGGACTGGTGTTGGATACAAAATCCCTCGTTCCTATTTCCCTCAGTGCAAGGATATGCCGCACATGAAGCAAAGCGGCGTATATATGCTCTTTGGCAGCGATAGAAACGGTGATGATGTTATTTACATCGGACAGGCGGTCGTTCGCAAGAATGGTGAGGGCCTTTCCAACAGAATCAACGAGCCGCACGATAGCATCGATTTCTGGACAGATGCCGTCATGTTCACTACTACCAATGATGCCCTTGGCCCCACAGAGGTCTGCTATCTGGAGAACAAATTCTGTAAGATGGCGAAGGATGCCAAACGCTATATCGTGAAAAATGGCAACGAGCCGTCCATCGGGAATCTGACTGAAGAGAAAGAAGCCGAGATGGATGAATTCATCGATTATGCAGTTCTCATCACTGGTGTAATGGGGTATAAGGTTTTCGAGCCGCTGGTCTCTCCGGCAGAATTGGCCTCGGATACAAAAACCTTCCATTTCAAGAGCAACAAATTTGATGCCAAGGCTATCATCACCAGCGAGGGTATTGTACTGCTGAAAGGCAGTCAGATTTCCCCGACAACAGTCAATAGCTGTCCGCAGTTTACAATCAATATGCGTGAAAAGCACTCTGCACACATTGCAGATTGGACAACTACGGAGGACATCCTGTTTCCAAGCCCTTCCTCTGCTGCATCTTTTGTCAGCGGGTCGAGTGTCAGCGGAAATGATATGTGGGTGCTGAAAGATGGCACTCCGTTGAAGGATGTAAATAAATAAGGCTTTTTGTTTGAATAATTGAGCGAAACCTCGGTACAGCAACGAATACCGCTATGGCGGATGTTCCACTGTACCGGGTTTTTTTGCGTCTGTGGCTGAAAGGAGGTGAGGCCAATGCAAGCACATCAAAATTTAGGGAAAGGAGGCGTTCTTTATGAATGTGTTTCATCGTATGAACATGGTGGATAGCTAAATGGCAAAAAAGTTAGATGCAGAGCGCATTGAGCAGGCCCGTCATAAAAATGAGGGTACCAGCCGCCGGGAACTGGAAAAGAAACTAATCAAGGAGACCATCGCCCAGAATCGCAGCGGTGAGCGCAAAGGCCGTGTCATCATGCCGGAGCGCAAAGAGTATGTTTTTCAAGAAGCTGCCAAGGTGCGTGTGGCGGCGTACTGCCGTGTCAGTACACAGGAGGACGCACAGGCTGGCAGCTTTGAGATGCAGGTGCAGCACTTCACATCCGAAATTGAGAACAATCCCAATTATGAGATGGTCAAGATATACACGGATGAAGGCATCAGCGGCACCTCAGTGGACAAGCGGAAAGGCTTTCAGGAAATGATTGAGGATGCCAAGGCTGGCAAAATCGACCTAATTCTGACCAAGAGCATCAGCCGCTTCGGACGCAATATCGTGGATATCCTCACCACATTACGGGAACTCAGTGACCTCAATCCACCCGTGGCCGTGAATTTTGAATCCGAGGGCATATTCACCAGCGATGGCAAAAACAAGCTGGTCATCTCCATCCTGTCGGCGCTGGCCGAACTGGAGAGCCAGCAGAAAAGCATCGCCATCAAGGAGGGCATACGCTACCGGATGCAGGAGGGGCTGTATAAATTCTCGGTCAAAAACACCATCGGATATTATCGGGATTACTCAGGCCGGGTAAAAATCGAGCCTGCCGAGGCCGAAATCGTACACTACATTTACGACACATTCCTTGAGGGTGCATCGCCGCAGGAGATTGCGGATTCGCTCACCCAACAGGGAATCCGGTCACCGAAGGGTATGGAGCGCTGGGGCCAAAGCACCATCCGCAGCATTCTCCGCAACGAGAAATATGTGGGTGATGTTCTGTACCAGAAAACCTACTCCAAGGACTACCTCTCCCATAAAACTGTCAAGAACAAGGACATTCTGCCGCAGTGGTTCTGGGAAAATAACCACCCGGCAATCATCGACAGAGAAAAATGGAACCGTGTTCAGGAACTCATTGCATCCGGTAAATTCGGAAAACGCAGCACCCCGATTGAGGCCATGAAGAAGAAATTCACTGTAGCAAAAGTCAAATCCGGTGTGCTGCGTGGTTATTTTCTGCTGGATATGGAATGGACGAAGGACGAACGGGAGCAATTTCTGAATATTATCAACACTATAAACGAAATGGGCGAAATGCCCGAAGAAAGGATGTAATTACTATGGCTATCAATTTTGCGAACATCAACCTTGAGGTTATCGACATCACCACCAACGCTACCCCTGACCTGTTCATCAATCAGAATGCGGTCACCTTCAGCAAGCGTGTTCTGGAGGACTTGGGCTACCCGGCCAATGTGCAGTATTGCACCGATGCCGCTAACAAGGTCTTTGCTGTCCGTGTCTGCAAGAGCAATGAGACGAAGGCTACTGCTTTCTCCAAGGCCAAGAGCGAACAGACCACCACCCTCAGTGTCGGCAACAAGAATCTGCGTGAGGTGCTGGTGGCTTTCATCCCGAACTTCGACCCGAAGAAGCGCTACAAGGTCAGCGGCGAATTCGATGCGGAGAATCGTGTGATGTACTATGACATGACCACCGCTGTGGAATCCGCATTCCGTGTTTCCAAGGAATAATCCACTCTACTGAATAGGCCTTAAACGACCGGGGCCACGCTGAAAGGAACATCCAATCAGTGTGGCCTTTGGCTTATTCGGTGATAATCCGGCAGCGGTCGATACCGTAGAGAACATTCAGTTCGGAGCCGTTGTCCCAATGCACCATCAGGGAGCCTGTGTCATCAATGCCGATGACCGTTCCCTTGGTGCCTATCGGTGGGGCCTGTGTGTCCTCCATTTGGAGCAGCTCCACCCGTGTACCGGGAGTATACTGGCTCGGAGGGCATGGAGGGCTGCTGGTAAAATCACTCGCATGGAAGTTCCTCCTTAGCAGGCCGACCATTGCGGAATGCAGTGTTGCCCGTCAGATTGCGGAGCAGGATTTTCCGAGCGGTTTTGTACTCATCACCGATAAAGCCGAGGCGCAGCAGGAAACACCGGAAGGCATATTTCTCGTTGGCGGGAGCCTTGTCGATAGCGGTCACTCGCTTCTGATTTTTGGCCATCTCGCACAGTGCCGTGATGAGCGCCATGTAAGCCTGTGTATCTTCTGACTCCGGCATCTCGCTGAACCAAGGGAAGGAAACCCGGTCATCGTTCACTTCGATGGGCAGGGCCTCGACCGCCAGCGCCTTCCTGATGAGGGTGGCCTTGCTATCCACCAGCTTGCGGAGATTGTCTATTGCGGCCTCGCTGAAACCGTCCATCGGCATGGAAATGACCAGCCCGGTCGGTTCCTCTGCGTCAGCGCCATCCGGGGCCTCGGTGGTGAATCCGGCATCTGCCAGTGTTGCAAGCACCTTGTTCAGGGTGGCCTCGTCAGTGCGCTCATCAGCAATCAGGGTACCTTCCTTGGTAACGGTGAGGTTGTCGATTGCGTATGCGGCGGTGGGCATTCCCTTGTAAACAGCCTTCATACCGAGAACCTCGGAAATGGTGGTGACCAGTGCCTTTCTGCGCTCTCCGGTGACATTGTAGTTGAATTCCATAGTGTGTACCTCCTTGATATTTGGTAGGTACATATTCGCTCTACGGCGGCACTATAGCAAGTCAATTCGGAGGCATAATACTGACAAACATTAGCAGCAGGATTTGTGCATAAAGAAAACGACCATGCAGGAGCATTTCTACTCTTGCATGGTCGCTATTCCGTTTTGGCCCACTATCTGAAGGTGTCACTCAAAAATTCTCGTTTTCTGAAAATCCCTAAGTTGCACCCTCAAATGGAGGGAGGCTTTTTGCTGCCCGATTCTGTTCACCAAAAGTACAGACATTTTGCATGCAGGCATGGTATAATAAAACCCATACGTATCATGCAAAGGAGAGATGGGCAATGGAACCATTGCGATATGACCTGCGCCTGCGGTTGTTCCGTGACCAGAAATTTTTCGGCCCCGGCGTGGCGGAGCTGCTGCACGGCGTCGAAAACCGCGGCTCGATCCGCGCCGCCTGCCGCGATATGGGCATGGCATATTCCAAGGCGTGGAAAATCCTCAACCGCGCGGAGGACGATCTGGGTTTTGCGCTGCTCAGCCGAGAGGCGGGCGGCAGCGGCGGCGGCAATGCAGCACTGACACCGGAGGGAAAAGCTTTCTTACAGCGGTATGATGCCTTTGTACATGCGGTCCAGCAACAGTCTGACCGGTTGTATGACGAATTTTTTGGCGATATGGAGGAGCGGGACGAATGAAGAAAAAACTTCCGGTCTGGGCGCTGGCACTGCTCGACCTCGCGGCGGCGGCTGTCTGCGTGGGCGCTGTGCTGCTGGTGACGTATATTCTGCCGCAGGGCAGCGCCGTCATACAGGATGAGGACAGCAGCACGGACATTGCATCACAGCAGCAATTCACGCTGCCGTCACAGGAGGGCAGCGGCGAGTCCGCGGACGGCGCACTCGGCATTCCACCGGCCAGCACCAATGACTGGAGCCATGCGGATACCTCGTCACTGGCGGCAGACCAGAGTGAAATTGACGCGTTCCACGCGGCGGAGAAAACGCGTAAAACCGTGCAGGAATATGCGGGAAAAACCGCTGAATTCACAATCGAACAGGTTTCGTGTACGATCAACGGCGAGCCGCTGGTGTATTTTACGGCGGATCTCTATGTGACCTCCACGCGCTGCATCCAAACTGCCTTTGCCCAGTCCACCTATGGGCGCAATATCCGCGATTATGTGGACAAAATGGCGCGCGACAACAACGCCCTGCTTGCGATTTCCGGTGATTCCTACGGCGAGAGCAGCCGCACCTGTGTCATCCGCAACGGCACGCTGTATAACAGTGATCCGGGAACCTCGGATGTCTGCGTGCTGTATCTCGATGGCACGATGAAAACCTACAGCGCATCACAGTTCGATGCAGAACAGGCGATACAGGACGGCGCCTGGCAGACGTGGACATTCGGCCCCGCGCTGCTGGACAGCGGCGAAATTCTCGACTCGTTTCACTCGACAGAATATCTAAATAAGGTAAACCCGCGCTGTGCCATCGGCTATATCGCACCCGGGCATTACCTGTTTGTGCTGGTGGACGGCAGACAGGACGGCTATTCCGCCGGCGTGACCATGTCGCAGCTCGCCGCTCTCATGCAGGAGGAGGGCTGCCAGACCGCCTATAATCTGGATGGCGGCAAATCGGCGGTCATGTATTATGACGGCGACTGGATCAACCATCCGATTGGCATGGGCCGTGAAATCAGTGACTGCATTTATCTCGCCGCAGAGGAGGAATGAACGGATGAAATACATCAAAGCTCTGCTCCCGCACGCGACGATTGTGCTGTCCATCGCGTTTGTCGTGCTGTGGATTCTGGATTATTTTAACCCCATGATGCAGTTTCTGACCGGCAGCGTGCCCAAGGTACTGATGCTGGTGCTGCTGCTGTGCGCGATTGCGACGGGAATGTTGACCATCTATTACCAGCGGAAGGAGTAACACATCTATGGCACTGCCAATCGAATTTGAACAGCGCATGCAGCGCCTGCTAGGGGATGAATACCCCGCCTTTCAGGATGCGCTGGCGCGCCCGCAGGCGCGCGGACTGCGCGTCAATCCCTTAAAAATTTCTCCGGCGGCGTTTGCCGGACATGCACCGTTTTCTCTTACACCGGTGCCGTGGGCAGAAGAAGGATTTTTCTATCCGGAGACCGAACGCCCCGGACGGCATCCGTATTATGAAGCGGGGGCATATTATATTCAGGAGCCGTCCGCAATGGCGGTCGGCGCGCTGGCGGATGCACAGCCGGGAGAAACCGTGCTCGATCTGTGTGCCGCACCGGGCGGGAAAACCACCCATCTGGCGGGACGCATGCGCGGCGCGGGTCTGCTCGTGGCAAATGAAATCAATACCTCGCGCGCGGCGGTGCTCGCGCAGAGCGTCGAGCGCATGGGGATTCCCAATTGTGTGGTGCTCAATGAGACTCCGGAACGGCTCGCGCAGTACTTTCCCGGATTTTTTGATAAAATTGTCGTAGATGCGCCGTGCTCCGGTGAGGGCATGTTCCGCAAGGATGGCAACCCGGCGCAGGACGAATGGACGCCGGAGCTTCCGGCTTTCTGTGCGGAACGACAGGCGGGGATTCTCGACTGTGCGGCGGACATGCTGCGCGGCGGTGGGATACTGGTCTATTCGACCTGTACGTTCGCGCCGGAGGAGGACGAAGGCACGCTGTCGCGGTTCCTCGAACGGCATCCCGATTTTGAAATGGTGCAGGTGGCCGACCCGCCGATACTGTTCGCACCCGCGCGCCCGGACTGGGCAGAAAACGGCAATCCATCGGTCGCGGCGGCATTCCGGCTCTGGCCGCATCAGCTGGATGGCGAAGGGCATTTTGCCGCTGTTTTGCGCAAAACCGGCGCGCCTGCGGAACAACCGGAAGTTACTTTCCCGGCTGCGCGCACGAAAAAGGAGCAGGAGGCATATGAACGCATGATACAGCCTGTGCTGGAGCATGTCAGAGAGCTGCCGAACGGCTGTGTCCGGCAGCGGAAAGACCGGCTGTATTTGCTGACCGACCCGCGCATGCAGGAAGTGGATGAGTTGCGCGTCCGCGCGTGCGGCGTGGAACTGGGTACGCTGCGCAAAAATCGCTTTGAGCCGTCGCACGCACTCGCCCATGCGCTGCCGCCGGCGGCATTTTACCGCGTATGCGACCTGCCCGCGGATGACCCGCGCGTGGAACAATACCTGCGGGGAGAAACCTTCCCGTGGGACGGGGAAAAGGGCTGGACAGCAGTTGCCGCAGACGGATTTGTCCTGGGATGGGGCAAATGCGCGGGCGGCATCATGAAAAACCATTATCCCAGAGGACTGCGCTGGGTGGGCAGATAAACCGTATCATTGCAACGGAAAACAGGAGGAAATACAGGCATGAATCAGTCGGCAGAAGCATTTATCGAGCGCTTACAGCGCCATGATATCAAATATATGGAAAACCCACAGCCGGACGGCAGCCATTATGTCGCGGTCGAGCTGGCAGGCAATGACGGCAGCCTGTACAATGTCGTCATGGTGTTCGGCGCGGACGGAACAGAATTTCGCATCCGTATTTTCCAGCTCGGCAAGGTGCCGAAGGATCGGGTGCGCCCGATGCTGCGCACACTCAACGAGATCAATGAGGCATACGCATGGCTGCGGTTTTATATCGACAGTGACAGCGAGGTTGCCGCCGCCATGGATGCCGTGATTACACCCGGCACCGCTGCGCGCGTGTGCTGGGAGATGCTGCGCCGCGCATTCAGCGTGCTGGATGAAGTGCAGGCAAAAATTGACGGCGTGCTGAAGTAAGAAACGCGGCGAAGTCCGGGAGAAATGTTTCGGTGGATGTATCCGGTGTACATGACAAGAAGGGTCTTTTGCCGCAAAATTTGCACTTTGAAACCGCATCTAATCTTGGTATAATAAACATATCAACCAGAGACGCAGGAGGAGGATAAGGATATGGCAAACAAATGGGAACCGTTTGATGTAAATGGATCGATCTTCCGCCCGAAGGGACGGCTGTTATATATTGAAGAGCCGGACTTCGGCTGCGAGGGCGCACCGGAGAAAGGCCCCGTATATGGCAGTGTTGTGCTGGAGGACAAAACCGGACAGCGCACAGTGAAGATAGAAGAGAGCATCCTGTTTTCCGGGCAGATGAACGACGGCATGTGGTACGGTATGCTGGGCGGCACGACGGTATTTGTCGGGCGCGACAGGCAAACGGTGTACCAGCCGAATGAAGCCGAGCTTATGTGGCTGGCAGGACTGTGACAGCCCCGGAAACAGAAGAGGATAACAAAGATTATGACCATTGCGGAAATTGCAAAGCTGGCGGGCGTATCCAAGGCATGCGTGTCCAGATATCTCAACCACGGCTATGTGAGTGAGGAGAAAAAACGGAAAATTCAGACGGTGATTGATGCAACCGGCTATGTTCCCTCCCGGCAGGCGCAGATTCTGCGCACCGGGAAGAGCAGGCTGGTCGGTGTCATCCTGCCAAAAATCAATTCGGAGAGCATTGGCGGGATGGTCGCGGGCATTTCCTCCGCGCTGGGTGACCGGGGGTTCGGCATTCTGCTCGCCAACACGGAAAACAATGTGGAAAAAGAACTGCGCTATCTGGAGCTGTTCCAGCAGGGACAGGTCGAGGGCGTTATTTTTCTCGGCACATTGCTGACCCCGCGCCATCGCCAGATTTTGCAGAATTATCCGGTTCCGGTCGTTGTACTCAGCCAGCAGGTGGATTATCTGTCGTGCGTGTACAACAACGACCACGATGCGGCGCGGGAGATTACGCGCGAGCTGCTCGATTCCGGTCGGAAGCATGTCGGCTACATCGGCGTGACCAACCGCGACCGCGCGGTCGGCGCGGCGCGGCGTGCAGGGTTTCTGGAGGCACTCAGAGAGCGCGGCATTGAAATTGCGGACGAGCACATGATTGTCACCGGCTTCACGCTGGAGGACGGCAACGCCGCCGCACAGCAGCTGTTTGAACGCGCGCCGAAGGTGGACGCGGTGTTCTGCGCGACGGATACGCTCGCGGTCGGCGCAATGCAGTACATCAAGGGCGTCGGCAAGCGCATCCCGGAGGATGTGGCGATTGTCGGCGTCGGTCATTCGCGCATGACGGAAATCGTTTCACCCCGCCTGACCACGGTGCACCTGTTCTATGAGGACGGCGGTGCGGAAGCGGCAAAGATGCTGCTGCAAATTCTGGAAAGCGGCATCGACATGAAAAAACAGCTCAAGCTGGGATATGAAATCATCCGGCAGGATTCACTGTAATATATATGAAATCAATTTCATAGTGAAAACACAAAGAGCATAGAATAAATCCGAGACAACCGGGCAATATGCTGCAAAAAATGCAATTTTTTTGTAACATATTGCCCTTTCTTTTTCGGGCGGACGAGTTTATAATATGAAACATCAAATGAAATCGATTTCATAAAAGAATCACAGACATCACGGGTAAATCAGAAGGAGAATCGTATGAATTACGGAAAAGCGGCCGCCGGCGTATTGGCACAAATCGGCGGAAAAGAGAATCTGGTATCCGCAGCGCACTGCGCGACGCGCCTGCGCCTCGTCATTGCGGACAACAGCAAGTGCAGCAAAAAAGCACTGGAGGATGTAGAGGGCGTCAAGGGCGTATTTGAAGCGTCCGGTCAGTTGCAGATCATCTTCGGCACCGGCGTCGTCAACAAGGTCTATGATGAATTCATCGCACAGGCGGGCGTACAGGCCGCCAGCAAGGAGGATGTCAAGGCGGCCGCCGCACAGAAGGGCAATCCGCTTCAGCGCTTCGTCAAGACACTCGGCGATATCTTTGTACCGATCATTCCGGCGATCGTCGCATCCGGCTTCCTGATGGGTATCATGGAGTCGCTCAACTTCCTCATCAACAACGGCTACCTCAACCTGTCCAACGAGAGCACGCTGTTTGTGCTCGCCAATCTGTTCTCCAATACCGCCTATGTCTTCCTGCCGGTGCTCATCGGCTTCTCCGGCGCAAAGGTGTTTGGCGGAAATCCGTTCCTCGGTGCGGTCATCGGTATGATTATGGTGCATCCGAACCTGCAAAACGCATGGACGATGAGCGGCGGCGTGGAAAATTATCTCGATGTCTTTGGCCTGTGGCAGGTGCCGATGGTCGGCTACCAGGGTCATGTCATTTCGGTCATCATCGCGGTCTTTGTCATGGCAAAAATTGAAACGTGGCTGCACAAGCGTGTGCCGGCGATGCTCGACCTGTTCATCACCCCGCTGGTTTCTGTTTTTGTCACCGGCTTCCTCACCCTCACGATCATCGGCCCGGTCTTCAACGTCGTTGAAACCGGCATTATCTCCGGCATTCAGGCACTGATTTCCCTTCCGTTCGGTATTGGCTCTCTGGTCATGGGCGCACTGTATGCGCCGACCGTTGTCACCGGCATTCATCACATGTACACCATCATCGACCTCGGACAGCTTCAGGAGTTCGGCTATACCTACTGGCTGCCGCTGGCTTCCGCCGCGAACATCGCACAGGGCGCTGCCGCACTGGCTGTTGCACTCAAGACGCGCAACGGCAAGCTGAAGTCGATGGCACTGCCGTCCTCGCTGTCCGCCTTTATGGGAATCACGGAACCGGCAATCTTCGGCGTCAACATGCGGTTTTTCCGTCCGTTTGTCTGCGCCTGCATCGGCGGCGGCTGCGGCGCCATGTTTGCCTCTATCACCGGACTGGGTGCGACCGGCACCGGCGTCACCGGCATCTTCGGCATCCTGCTGTGCCTCAACGCACCGGTCAAGTATATCCTGATGTTCCTCATTTCGGCAGGTGTTGCGTTCGTCCTGACCTGGCTGTTCGGCTACAAGGACACGGAGCCGGAGACCGCAAACGGCGCACCGGAACCGCAGACACAGCCGGAAATCAAAGCAGCAGAGAGCAAGGCTGCCCCGCAGACCGGTGACATCACGGTTGCTTCCCCGCTGACCGGCAAAGCGGTCTCTCTCGCGGACACCGGAGACGAGACCTTTGCCGCCGAAGTGCTCGGCAGGGGCTTCGCCGTAGACCCGGCGGAGGGCAGAGCAGTCGCACCGTGCGCCGGCACTGTGTCCACACTGATGGGTCATGCGGTCGGTCTGGAATGCGACAACGGCCTGGAGCTGCTCATCCACATCGGCATCGACACCGTTCAGCTGAACGGTCAGCACTACACCCCGCATGTGCAGGAGGGCCAGCATGTAAACGCCGGCGACCTGCTGATGGAATTTGACATTCCGGCAATCCGCAAGGCGGGTTACCGGACGGTTACACCGGTAATCGTCACCAATTCGGAGGAGTATGCCGATGTCACCGGCAATCTGGGCGATATCCGCGCAATGGATTGCCTGATGACGGTCAAACGATAAGTGAGGAGTCTGAGGAGTTTCTATGAATGCACTGCATCGAGATCTGACCCGCCTGGTTCCCCGCATCGAAGCGGAGGACCGGGCAAAGGTGGACGCTGACCCGCGCCGCCTGCGCTTTCACCTCATGCCGCCCACCGGCTGGATGAATGATCCGAACGGTCTGTGCTGGTATCGCGGCAGCTATCATGTATTCTATCAGTACGGCCCGTTTGACCCGAACGGCGGCGTCAAGTTCTGGGGTCACTGGAGCAGCCCGGATCTGTTGCATTGGACGCAGCAGCCGGTCGCGATGTGCCCTGACCAGACCTGGGACATTCACGGTGTCTATTCCGGCTCCGCGCTGGCAGAGGATGACGCACTGTATTTGTACTACACCGGCAACGTCAAGTACGCAGGCGATTACGACTATATCAACACGGGTCGCGGGCACAATCTCGCGCTCGCCATCTCGCGGGACGGCGTACAGGTTGACACCAAACAGCTTTTGATGGAAAATAAGGATTATCCGGATGACCTGACCTGTCATGTGCGCGACCCGAAGGTGTGGAAGCAGGACGGGATGTATTATATGGTGCTCGGCGCGCGGACAAAGTGCGACCGCGGCGAAATCCTTGTATATGAATCGGCGGACAGGCTGCACTGGAAGCATATCAACACCATCACGACGCCGGAGGTGTTCGGCTACATGTGGGAATGCCCCGACCTGTTCTGCGTGGACGGGCAGTATATTGTTGCGATGTCACCGCAGGGCGTGACCCGCGAGGGCAACAAATACCAGAACGTCTATTCCTGCGGCTATTTCCCACTGTACGGCGATTTTCGCGGCGAATACACGCTCGGCGAATACATCGAATGGGACACCGGCTTTGATTATTACGCGCCGCAGACGTTTGAAGCGCCGGATGGCCGCCGCATTGCCATCGGCTGGATGGGCATGCCGGACGCGGATTACACCAATCCGACGGCGGCGGAAAACGGCTGGCAGCACGGCATGAGCGTGCCGCGTGAGCTGCACTGGACAGGCACCTGCCTGACCGCAAATCCGGTGCGCGAACTGGATGCCCTGCATCGCAGCCGCCGCACGCTGTCGTTTGACGGCGTGGCACAGTGTGAGCTGGCGGCGGGTGCGGATATCCGCATTCACAACCGCGGGGAAAGCCTGCACCTGATGCTGGGGGATGCGGCGGCGGTGGAATACGGCCATGGGCTGCTGACACTGACGCTGACCGAAACAAGCGGCAGCGGGCGGACACAGCGCGTGGCAGAGGTGGACCACCTCTCCGAGCTGCGCATTCTCGCGGATACCTCCTCGCTGGAGCTGTTTGTGGGCGGCGGCGAGCAGGTCATGACAACACGCTATTACCCGTCCGGCCCAGTTTCCCTGCGCATCGGCGGACAGGGTGAAGCGGAGCTTTACGATATGGATGCCATGGAGCTGGCATATATGGCGGAATAAGGAGGACGTTACGATGAGACGAGTGGCGGCAATCGGGGAACTGCTGATTGATTTTGTCCCGCAGCAGAAGGGCTGTGCCTTGCGGGAGGTCACGCATTTTGAACGTGTGGCGGGCGGCGCGCCTGCCAATGTGGTGACGGCGGTGAGCCGCCTGGGCGGCAGCGGTGTGATGATCTCACAGGTCGGCGAGGACGCATTTGGCGAGCATATCATCGATGTGCTGCGCGCAAACGGCGTGGATACGCACTATGTTTACAAGACAAAGCGCGCCAACACCGGTCTGGCATTTGTGTCGCTCGATGCGACAGGCAACCGTGAATTTTCCTTTTTCCGCAATCCGAGCGCAGACCTGTTCCTCTCTCCGGAGCAGATTGTGCCGGAAATGATGGCGGACTGTGCCGTGCTGCATTTCTGCTCGGTTGACCTGGTCGACTGGCCGGTGCGCGAAGCGCACCGCCGTGCGATTGAGCTGGCACAACAGGCGGGTATGATTGTCAGCTTTGACCCGAATGTGCGCCTGCCGCTGTGGGATTCCCCGGCGGCGTGTCGTGAGGCAATCCGTGCCTTTCTGCCGTATGCAAACATTGTCAAGCTGTCGGATGATGAGCTGGAATTTGTCACCGGCTGCCGCGATGAACGCGAAGCGGCAGAGCAGCTGTTCGCAGGCAGCTGCCGCCTGCTGCTCATCACAAAGGGCGGGGACGGCTCATCGGTCTATACGCCGCACGCCGAGGCACACCGCCCGGCGCTGGAGGCGCAGGTGGTGGATACAACCGGCGCGGGCGATTCGTTCGCCGGCTCGTTCCTGTTCCAGCTGGTGCGCGACAAGGTCGAGCTGAATGACCTCACCGCACTGTCTGAGGAAACGCTGGGCGAATACCTCGACTTTTCCGCAAAATATGCCGCGATGACTGTCGCGCACAAGGGCGCTGTCATGGCGTCGATGGACGAATTTGAACGCCGGTACGCCAAGTAAAACAACGATTCATTCTCTCTCTAAAAAAACCAAGCCGCACAGGACGGGCAACGTCCTGTGCGGCTTTTGCTGTGTTGTGAGAGAGGTTTATGCGCCGGTGGTCAATGCGTCGAGAATACTGGTCAGATCGTCCTGCGGCACGCCATAGGCATAGGCGCCGCCGTCCACGCTGACGAGGTATTCGCGTGAGCCGCCCTTGGTAAAAGCGAGCGAACGCGTAGAACCGTCGTTCATGGTCAGCGTGACTGTTGCGGATGCAGCTGCATCCTGCGGGTCATCGATCAGGCGGGTGTAGTTGACCGAGGTGATGGCGAGGAAGAATTGTTCGAGCGCATCGTCCGTCATATCCGCACCGTCCAGCGTCGCGGTATCATCATCCGCGTCATCGGATTCATTTTCGTCGGCTTCCACATGCGTGATGTCGACGGTGTGTGTTTCATCGCCCTGCGTGACGGTGATTTTGTCCACCTCGGACAGCGCGCACGGCAGCAGATTGGTGGAGCGCCAGTCGTTCCAGTCCTCCTCGAGGAAGGAATAATCCGACGCGGTACACAGATAGACGGTCTTGCCGCCTTCCTTCATGACATAGATGCCCCCGTCATCGGTTTCATCGCCGATGAGGATTGCCGCGTCAAGACTGCTTGCGGCAAGTTCAATGCGAGTGGGGTCATCCAGACCGTATCTGCTGAGATCAGACGGATTGTCCTCCACAATCGACTGTGCTGTGAGACCGGACTGCAAACCGGACAGCAGCCCGGTGCTCAGTTCGTCGTCATCCGCGTCACAGGACAGCGGCGCGGTGAACACATATTTGGAATATGCCTGTGCCACATCGCTGTCCATATCAGAGGTATCGCGGGCGGAGAGCGTGACCGTCGTGCCGTCGTCCATATGATCGATGGTCAGCGATTTCAGCTCGTCCGACAGGCTGTAATAGCCGCCGAGCACGGTCAGATTGCGGTAATAGGACTGTGCCTGTGTGAGCGTCTCCGCGGTATCGCTGTCCAGCAGGTAGACCGCCGTTCCGCCGTTTGTGGAGCAATAGGTGCCCAATTCACCGGACAGGCCGATGGTCAGCGTGACCGCCGTGCCATCCGTGTCCGTGATGACGAGCGTATTGGTGTCATCTTCTGCCGACAAGCCGTATTTTTCCGGATCAGAACAGGTTTCTTCGATCGGGCGGGCGGAGATATCACAGGCGGCATCCATCAGTCCCTGCATGAGCGATTCGCTGTAGTCATCCTCCGACGCACCGGACATCGTATAGGAGGTGCCGCTGTCGTCAGAGGAGGTTGTCATGGTAAAGCTGCTGCCGTCGCGCAGCGTGACCTGCACGCTGGCGAGATCGGCGGTGTCCATCGACACCAGCTCTTCCGACGGGACGCTGTCTGCCTCTTCCTCCGCGGGATGGAGCAGCAGCGCGGCATAGGTGCCGCCGAGCACGGCGACTGCGATGACGCCGAACAAAAGGCGTTTGGTATTCTTTGTCATAGCTTCCTCCGGCGGAAAAAGACCGCGATGCCCGCGCCGAACAGGGCGAGCGGGAACAGGGCGAGCAGCAGGAAAATGACAAACTGTGCCGTCGTGCCGGCAATCAGCGGCTCTGCGCTCAGGCTTTTGGCAGCGATGGTGACGACATCGAGATCCGGCTGCATTTCACTGACAACATTGCTCAGGAACGACCGGTTGAGCAGGCTGGAGGCACTCATCAGGTCATCCGTCATCATCAGTGCGGCGGAGCAGACAAACACCTGTCCGCCGTCGTCGTTGCCGGTATAGGTGGACAGCGTTGCGAGCGCAAACGGGCCGTCGGTATCGCCGTCCGCCTTGGCATAACTGTCATATTCGGTCTCGTCGGTGAGAACCTTGGCATATGCGGTGTCACGGCTCTCCATCAGTGTTTCAATCGTGCGGTCGGTCACGGAGCTGTCCAGCTTCGCCGTGATCGACTTTGCGTTCGGTGTGACGAGTACCATGTCGGTCTTGCTGTCCAGCGCGCTGTTGACGTCGGAATCGGTCAGCTGCGCGAGGATATCCGGTTCTTCATTGATGTTGTAATCCGCGTCGAGCACCATGTCCGCCTGGACATCTGCGCCCCATTCCTTCAGGTAGGAATACAGCACCGGCAGAGAGGTCGGGGACAATGTGCCGTCAAATACCATCAAATCGCCGCCGCCCTTGACAAAGGCGTCGATGAGATCGGCCTCTGTCTCGGTCAGGTCGGCCTGTGGCAGGCTGATGACCACAATGGACGCATCATCCGGGATTTCTTTCTCCTCGGTCAGGTTGAGCAGGCTTACCGTAAAGCCTGCATTTGTCAGCATGGAAGTAAAGGCTGTGGAAACGCTCTCGTTGTGCCCCTGTAAAAGATAGGCAACCGGCGTCTGGTCGCTCGTCACGGCGGTGATGGCGGAGGTCAGCGCCTGCTCACCCTGGAAACCGGTGACGGTGGAATAGCCGCTGTACGATGAGCTGGATTCGGTCGTATAAAAATCCGAGTCGTTGAGGACGCGCGTGTGGTCACCGCAGGAGACAATGACGCTGCCCGCCTGAATGGTCGCGGCGAGGTCGCTGTAGCGGCTGACCACATTCGGGTTGGTGTATGGGTCAATATATTCGACGGTTATGTTATCGCCTGCCAGATTGACGTATTTGTTCAGCAGCGTGTATACCTTGCCATAATAGCTGTCGTTGCGGAAATCGTCTTCTGCGGCCAGAATGGTGATATCCACGGTGTCCTCCATGCTCTCGAGCATGGTTTTGGTGTCATCGGTGATTTCATACAGCTGGTTTGCCGTCAGGTCGAGCGTCAGGTCGAAGCGGTCGGTCAGATTGGTGCACACGAGGTTGAGCAGGATGACGGCTGCGAGTGCAAATGCGAGTCCTGCGGCGGAAACCGACACGCGGCGCAACCGTTTGCGCTTCTGTGCCTTCTGCTCGGGCGATACCGGCGCCTTGGGCGCCTTATTTTTTTTGTGAAATCGTTTCATCGGGTCACACCTCCTCAAAGCCTGCGCCGCTCAAGCACGCGGGCGGTCAGGTACAGGAATAGCCCGGTGAGCGAGAGGAAGTAGATCAGGTTTCCAAACGAGAACTGACCGGACATAAAGGAATCATAGCGGGTGAAAATGGACAGCCAGCTGAGCAGCATGCCGGGCAGGCTGCTGCTGTCCAGCGAATAGCTCAGCATATCCGCGACATACAGCCCGAGGAACAGCGCAAATGACAGCACGGCGGCAATCAGCTGGCTCTCGGTCAGGCTGGAGAGGAACATGCCCATGGCGACAAAGACGGCTGCGGCGCACAGCACGGCGATATAGCAGCCGAGGATGCTCGCCCAGGCGGGTGTTCCGAAGATTGCGACGATGACAATCCACGGCAGTGTGCACGCGAGTGCGACGAGCAGGACACTGACAGCGGCGAGGAATTTGCCGAAGACAATTTCCCACACGCTGACCGGCGCGGTCAGCAGCAGGCGGTCAGTCCCCTGCTTGTATTCCTCGCTGAACAGCCGCATGGTCAGGATCGGCATGAGGAACAGAAATACGATGAGCATGTTGGAAAAGACGCTGCCCATATCGCTTGAGGAGGACAGCACACAGATGGCGAAAAAGTACAGGTTCATAATCGCAAGGAACGCGCCGATGTAGACATATCCCAGCGGGGAACGGAAAAATCCCTGTAAATCGCGCTTACGGATGGCATTCACTTGTCCTCACCCCGCTTTCTGCCGAACAGACGGCGTTTTTTCTTCGGTGCTTCGTCCGCAGGTGCCGGCGCTTCCTCCGGCGCGGGCTCCGCGCCGGTCAGCTCGAGGAAGATGTCTTCCAGGCTCAGCTCGACCTGCTGCATGGACAGGATGGCGAGCTGATGCTGGCTGAGCGCGTCAAACACGGCACGGCGGATGTCCGCACCCGGCTCTGCCGTGATGCGGTAAATGGATTTCATGCCGTCCTCCGCCGTGACAACGGCTTCGGAAACGCCCGGTACTGCGCGCAGCACGCCGAGCACGGTGGCGGGCTCGCCCTCGATGGTCATGTTCAGCTGTTCCGCGCCCTCGACGCGCTCACTCAGCTCGGCGGGCGTGCCGTCCGCGACAATTCTGCCGTGGTCGATGACGAGGATGCGGTCGCACACTTCCTGCACCTCCGGCAGGATATGACTGGACAGAATGACGGTGTGTTTTTGTCCGAGACTGCGGATGACCTCGCGGATCTCGATAATCTGGCGCGGGTCAAGGCCGACGGTCGGTTCGTCGAGGATCAGCACCTTTGGGTCACCGATGAGCGCCTGTGCCAGTCCGACGCGCTGGCGGTAGCCCTTGGACAGGTTGCGGATCAGCCGCCCGCGCACATCGGACAGTCCTGCCATATCATAAACGCTGTCCAGATGCTCCTTTTGCGGCAGCCGGCATTTTTTCAGCCTGTAGACAAATTCGAGATATTCGTCCACCGTCATGTCGGGATACAACGGCGGATTTTCCGGCAGGTAGCCGATAATTTTGCGCGCGCGGTCGGCATCGGTCTCGATGTCCGCGCCGTCTACCGTCACGGTACCGGCTGTTGCGCGCAGGCAGCCGGTTATCATGTTCATGGTTGTGGTTTTTCCCGCGCCGTTCGGACCGAGGAATCCGATGATTTCGCCCTCCGCGACGGAGAACGAGAGATCGGAAACCGCGGCGATATCGCCGTACCGACGGGTGAGCCCGTTCACTTGTATCATAAAAGGCCTCCTGAGGGGATAATAGATAAAAAACAGGGAAGAGCAGAAGCTGTCGCCCTATATTGTCCTCATTTTATCATTGCTGTGTGATTGTTTTGTGAACAGTATTCGGCGTTTGTTGTGTCCGGTGCAGGAAATATAGTATAATACTGTCAGAATGTCGAAGAAAGGGGAAGGCAGCCATGCAGGATTTTATTGCACAGGGCATGACGGGCGGCAGTTTTGAGGACAACCGCCTGCCGGTACTCATTTATATCTGCCCGCTGGAGCTGAATGCGGCGGGGCAGGAGATGCATTCCCATCCGGGCTACGCGGAGCTGATGCTGGTGCGCACCGGAAAGGGAGTCGTCAACGTGGACGGACGGCAGGAGACCCTTTCCGCCGGGGATTTTGTCCTGTGCGGCGCAGGCGAGCCGCACAGCTACCACTCGGTCGGAGAGGAGCCGATGACCGGCGTTTCCTGTGGATTTGCGCGGCTGATGTGCCGCGGTATGGAGGAAAACAGCTTTATCGCGCACTCTGACCAGCCGGTTGTGCACGCGGGCGGAGGCAGTGCGGCGCTGGATACGCTGCTCTCCGTGCTGGAAAAGGCGGCACTCGACCCGAGCACGGCGAGTGAGGAGGTTTGCAGCTATCTGTCTGCGGCGGTCGTGACCGTCGCGCTGCGCATTCACCGCACCGCCGCCGAGCAGGCGGAGCAGGCACATTATGAGCTGGGCGTGCGCACACGCATGTACCTCGACCGCCATTATCTCGAACCGCTGACGCTCGACGGGATCGCACAGGTGATGGGCGTGAGCAAGTACCATCTCGACCGCGTGTTTGCGGAGAGCGCGGGCTGTTCGCCCGTGCAGTACATCATCCGCCGCCGCATGGCGCGCGCACAGACACTGCTCGCCTCCACCGACCAGACCATCCGGCATGTGGCGGCACAGTGCGGCTACAGCAACTATAATTATTTCACAGAGTTGTTCCGCAGAACCGTTGGAATGACCCCAAGAGACTACCGAAAAGTTGTACAGGGACGCACCGGACATAGGAATTGATGGGTAAATTTGTGTAATATGACGGAGAATTTTGGAAATCGTGGGATTCTGTATTGCAAAGTGCCTGCAAAATCCGTATAATCATACTATCGGAGAATGTTGGGTTCTATCAGATAACACCCGGCAAAGGACACTGAAGAGACATGGAGGCTAAACCAATGGAACTGTTACGAATCGGCGTTGTGGGATGCGGCGCGATCGGCCGTGAACACATTGACCGCATTACCAATAAGCTTTCCGGCGGTAAGGTCGTTGCTGTATCCGACGTTTTTGTCGAAGGCGCACATAAGGTGGGTGATCCCATCGGTGCAACTGTGTACAACAACAGCGCGGATCTGGTCAATGACCCCGATGTAGATGCGATCATCTGCACCACCCCGGGATTTGCCCATAAGGAAACTGTCATGCAGGCGATTGAGATCGGCAAGCCGGTTTTCTGTGAGAAGCCGCTGACCACCACCGCGGAGGACTCGATGGACATCGTCGAGGCGGAGATCGCGGGCGGAAAGCACCTCATTCAGGTCGGCTTTATGCGCCGCTATGACAAGGGCTACCGTCAGGTAAAGGAAATGCTGGAATCCGGCGAGTTCGGCGCACCGCTGTACCTCAAGTGCACCCACTGGAACCCGGAGGTCGGCACCAATTACGACACCCCGATGGCAGTCTATGACACTGCTATCCATGAAATCGACGTGCTGCACTGGCTCGTCGGCGATGAATACGAGTCTGCACAGATCATGATGCCGCGCCAGACCAAGCATACGCATCCGGATCTGAAGGATCCGCAGCTGATGTTCCTCAAGTGCCGTTCCGGCCTGATCGCCATGGTCGAGGTCTTCGTCAACTGCCGCTTCGGTTATGACATCAACTGTCAGATCGTCTGCGAGGAAGGCGTCATCGACCTGCCGTCCCCCGCAGTGCCGACCTACCGCAAGTCGGGCGGCCTGACCACCCCGATCGGTCACGACTGGAAGAAGCGCTTCATCGAGGCGTATGACACCGAAATTCAGGAATGGATCAATTCCACCCGCAAGGGCGAGATGAACGGGCCGAGCGCATGGGATGGCTTTGTCGCCAACCTGACCGCCGACGCACTGGTTGCCAGCCAGCAGACCGGCGAGGTCGTTCCGATTGACATCGGCGTTGTCCCGGAATTTTATAAAAAATAATTTGCCACAGCGAAAACAGATTTTTCCCTTAAGCAGATCAAAAGCCGTCGGCTGTTCGCCGGCGGCTTTTTGCGTTTGGGGTATTAAATCGGGTATTTTCGGAACAGGCTGGGGGAAATCCCCACGTTTTTCTGGAAGCTGTGGATAAAATTTTCCTCGCTGTTGTAGCCGATATGGTAGGCGATTTCCTTGACGGTCAGCGTCGTGGAGGTCAGCATGTATTTTGCCTTGTCCAGTCGGCGCAGTACGATGTATTCATACGGCGAGTAGCCGGTGTGCCGCTTGAACTGGCGGGAGAAGTGCGAGGGGCTGAGGCTGACCGCCTCTGCGACCATCGCCACGCTCAGCTGTTCAAACAGGTGTTCGTTCATGTAGCGGATCGCCTGCGTGATGCAGCTGTCCGTATCGCGCACGGTGCCCGTGTCCTCCAGCAGCAGCTGGCACAGGATGCGGTGCAGCAGCTGGGAACAGGCGGCTTCGCTCAGGCGGTCGCCGGAGGCGCACCCGCTGAGCAGGGAATCCAGCGCAAGCAGGATTTCTGAGTATGACGTCGGCGCAAACACGTGCCGGTCGCCGTGCACCTGAAGAATGCGGCGGTAAAAATCGTGCGCATTCAGCCCGTTAAACAGCAGCCAGATAAATTCCAGTCCGTCTGTACCGTGGTAGCAGTACGGCTCGCGGCAGTCGAACAGCACGATCTGCCCGGACGCGGCGAGCGTGGGCTTCCCGCCCAGATCCAACTCCATCGCGCCGTCCTGCACGGCAAACAGCATGATATTCAGATTGTGGTCGCCCTGGAGTGCGATTTCCGACTGGCACCCGAAGGAGTATGCGCTGTTGCAGAAATAATGCCCGCAGCGCGTCGGATAATAAAACAGCTCATGTGCCAGCGCGGACGGCGTAAAATAGTATCGCTCGGAGGTCTGGTGTACGCCGGCTTCCGGAATCAGCATTTTGTTCACATCCTTTCTGTTATTTATCGTAGCAGGCATGCGCCGCAATTGCAAGAGGTAAGACAGCAGAATATCGCAGTTATTCGGCAAATACTATCATTGGCAGATGCTGCACAGGCAGATATAATAGAAGCATCAAGGGAGACCGCCGAAAGGCGGACAACACGACAAGTAAGGAGGATACTATCAATGAAAATTGCATTTGACGTTGACGTACTCGCCAAGCAGATGAGCATCAATGACATGGTGCACAAGGTAGCAGACTGGGGCTACAAGTACATCGAGCAGTCCCCGCATCCGCGCATCAACCCGTTCTACAAGCACCCGCTGTTCTCCAAGGAGGCAGAGGCTGAGTACCGTCAGGCACTCAAGGAAACTGGCGTTGAGATTTCTTCGTTCATCGTCGTATATCGCTGGAGCGGCCCGACCGAGGAGCAGCGCCAGCACGCTGTTGCAAACTGGAAGAAGATCATCGAGATCGCTGTCAACATGGGCGTTCCGGTTATCAATACCGAGTTCTCCGGCGACCCGAACCAGCAGGAGATCTGCAACGGCATGTGGTTCCGCTCCATGGAAGAACTCCTTCCGATCATCGAGCGCGAAGGCCTGCGTGTTGAGGTTCAGTCCCATCCGTATGACTTCTGTGAGCTGAACGACGAGGCTTGCGATCTGGTTAAGTCCTTCCGTTCCAAGAACCTGGGCTACGTTTACTCCGCATCCCATGGCTTCTTCTACGATCAGGGCAAGGGCGATGTCCGCCATATGCTGAAGTACGCTGGCGACGAGCTGACCCACGTTCTGTTTGCGGATACCTACAACCAGACCAAGGACTGCCGTTACATCCTCAATCCGCCTTGGCTGAACCAGCGCGGCGCAGCTGACGTTACCATCCATCAGCACACCGCTATGGGCGAAGGCGAGGTCGACTTCCAGGGCATCTTCGAGACCCTGCGCGAGATGGACTTCGCAAACAAGCAGCTGAAGCCGGACGCTCCGAAGGTAGGCGGCGACAACATCGCATGTGTATCTTACTTCGGTTTCCCGGAGAAGATGGACAAGCAGGCTCCGGAAGCTCGTGAAATCCTCGAGAGAGAGCTGCTGGGCAAGTAATCCCCGAAAAGAAGAGAAGAAACTGCACAGGTCGCCGGTCATTTGACCGGCGGCTTTTTCTCGCATCCGGGCGAAAATCAAACTTGCACTTGCGTTTCTGTAACAAATGTGATATCCTTATGTTTGGCAGGATGTATAGACGACGAGGTGATTGGACACACATGGCAGGCTGCCATGTCTGATCCCGGCGGAATTCAGGAGCCGCCGTTCGGCGTTCATTCTTGTTAAAAATTATACTATCCCTTTTGTTGTTGTATGATGGAGAAAGTGCTGCATTTTCAGGAGAATGCGGCACTTTTTTCGTTTTTAACCTAGTTTTAGTTAGTAATAAAATATTTACAATTCATAAATGTGGCGAATTTTTTGTAAATATTGCACAACTGTTGGTGAAATTTTTCTCAATCTATAGGGCTTTTCCAATCTTGAAAACAAGTAAAGACGTCTGTTATAATACAGGATAGACATTGGCTGGGGAATTGTTGGAGCCCTGGTCGGCATTGCCAAATGTGATGATCCGGAACATCATGGGAGGCAGTTTGTCTTGGAGAGAGCACACAAGTGAAAAAAGGAGAAGTTGAGCAATGGATTTACTTATCACTGCCGTGGAATTCCTTGCGTTTACTGTTCTGGTTGCCGTTATCTCGTGGTGGAAGACGAGAGGCGATAAGCTGGACACGCAGGATGGCTATTATCTGGCAGGCCACAGTCTGATTGGCATTGTTATTGCCGGCTCACTGCTGATGACAAACCTGTCGGCAGAACAGCTTGTTGGCAATAACGGACAGTCCGCACGTGTTGGCATGTCCACCATGGGCTGGGAGGTTACCTCTGCAATCGCACTGACCTTCCTTGCATTCGTACTGATGCCGCGTTACCTGAAGACCGGTCTGACGACCGTTCCGGAGTTCTTCGAGACCCGCTACGACAAGTTCGCACGCCGTCTGGTTTCGCTCATCGTATTGTTTTCGTATGTCGTTATCATGCTGCCGAATATCCTGTACGCTGGTGCACAGGTATTCGTGGAAATCTTTAACGTTGAGGGGCTCACCGGACTGAACAAGTTCTGGTGCCTGGCAATCCTCGGCGCAATCATCGCAGTTGTCGGCGCATGCTATGCCCTGTTCGGCGGCCTGCACGCGGTTGCACTGTCTGACTCGATCAACGGCATCGGCCTGATTATTGGCGGCCTGATGGTTCCGGTCTTCGGCCTGATCAAGCTGGGCAACATGTATGGCGGCGGTTTTTCCGAAGGCCTGCATCAGTTCCTGACCCTTGACCCGGTTCGCCTGAACGTATGGAACCCGGCAAACCTGAACGAACCGTACCTGCCGTGGCCGCTTCTGTTCACCGGCATGGTTATCAATAACCTGTATTACTGGTCTACCAACCAGTCGATCATTCAGCGTACCTTCGGTGCGAAGAACCTGAAGGAAGCGCAGAAGGGCGCAATCTTTGCATCCTTCATGAAGATCTGCACCCCGCTGATTATCGTATTCCCGGGCATCATCGCGTACTTCCTGTACGGCGAGAAGGTCTGGACCAATAACGGCGATGTTGCGTATGCAATGATTGTCAACGACGTCATGCCGACTTGGCTGCTCGGCTTCTTCGCAGCGGTTATGTTCGGTGCGATTCTGTCGTCCTTCAACTCGGTTCTGAACTCCGCATCCACGATCTATGCGCTGGATATCCATCGCCCGATCTTCAACCCGACCTGCTCGGATGCACACTGCGTCAAGGTTGGCCAGAGATTCGGTACGGTTCTGACCGTATTTGCAATTGTCCTGTCTCCGTTCATGCTGTACATGGGCGGCATCACGTCCTTCGTAAACTCTGCATTCGCAGCGTTTAATACGCCGATTTTCGTCTGCCTGGCTGTCGGCTTCCTGTCCAAGAAGGCGGACGCACTTCTGCCGAAGGTCATCATTCCGATTCATGTTGTCCTGTACTGCTTCCTGCAGTTCTGGGCACGCAACCACATTGCGGCACTGGCAAATGTACATTACCTGTATTTCACCGCAGTTCTGTTTGTCATCGATATGATTATCGTTGCCATCGTCATCAAGGTTCATCCGCGTGAGACCGACTTCGTTCTCGAGAACCACAGCGCGGTTGATCTGACGCCGTGGAAGTATGGCAAGGTTGTTGCAGCAATTTCCCTGATTGTCATGGTAATTGCCTACATCATCTTCTCGCCGATCGGCGTAGCAGCAAAGGGCTTTGTTACTTACACAGTAATGTAACGCCGCATCCTGTGAAATTCCGGAACAGGAAACATTCCATACCAATAGAAAGCCGCCCGCGCAACCTTGCGCGGGCGGCTGTTTTCATGTGTCCATTCAGGCTGCGGGCGGTTCGGCTTCTGTCGGTTCTGTGCCGTCGCTTTCCGGCTGGGACGCGGGCTCCGCGTCCGCCGGGTGCAGCGTTTCATAGGTAAAATCGGTGTATACCTCGCCCGGTTCGAGCGTCACATCCTTGAGCTGTGCCAGCTCAGAGACTGTGACAAACGCATAGCCCTGTGCCTGAAGCTCGTCAATCGCGGTGAGCACGCCCTCGACGGTGGTCTCATACAGGTCGTGTGACAGAACGATGGCACCGTCCTGCGCGTTTTCAACGATGCGGGTCTTGACGTTGGAGGCATCGCGGTATTTCCAGTCGAGCGTGTCAACGCTCCAGAGGATGATCGGCAGGCCGAGCTGCTTCATGGATGCCCGAACGGTGTCGTTGTATGCGCCGCCGGTCGGACGCATGACGGTCGGCTTTTCGCCGGTATAGGAGGCGATCAGCTCGCTGTTGCTGCCGACCTGCTGGAGGCCGCCGTCGCTGACCTCGCGGTCGAGCAGCAGATGATCCATCGTATGGTTGCCCAGTTCATGTCCTTCCTCCAGATAACGCTTTGCCATGGAATGGAAGTCTTTGATGCGGTAACCGCAGAGGAAGAACGTCGCGTGCACGCCGCGCGCCTTCAGGCCGTCGAGCAGGCGCTCGGTGCGGCCGCCCTCATTGCCGGTTGGCCCGTCATCAAAGGTGATTGCCATATATTTGTCCCCCTGCGGGATGGGATTTTTCTCCTCCTCCAGCCCACCTGTCGGGACGGCAGAGCCGTCTGTGCTTCCTGCGGTTTGTGCGCTGCCCGGTGCGCCTGCGCTGCCGGAGCCACTGTCTTTTTTGGAGCCGGTTGCGGGGCTGGGGCCGCAGCCGGCAGTGCCCAGCAGGATGATGCCGCACAGCAGTGCGGCGAGTGTCTGTTTGAATTTCATATCGCACCCCTCTTTTCGTCTGTATCGCGCCGGTTTCCCGGCGTTTTTTTATTATACCACAAAAGAAGCAGGATAACAGAGCGTGTACCATTTCGTTACGAAACTGTAAGCAAATAGTAAGAATTGGAACGAAAAACGCAAAAAAACAGGAGCCTGCAAAAAGCAGGCTCCTGCGGAATGTTTGATTTTGCGTTTGGGACGCGTGGGATCAATAGTGACGAGCTTCGTACAGATGATCCTGGAGTCTCTTGTAGGCTTCCTGAACTTCCGGCTTGTCGGAAACAGAGGCAACGCCTACACGCCACCAAGCCTCCCACTCCTTGGACATGGACTTCGGCAGAACCTTCATGTCGATCAGGGTGGAAACGGTCTGCTTCTTGGAATCCTCCAGTGCAGCAGCCAGTTCATCAATGGTCTTTACGCGGTAAACCTTGCAGCCATATGCCTCAGCAACACCGGCGTAGTCGATGTTCATTGCCGGGCCCAGGTCGCAGCCGTCGTACGGAGTGCCCGGAATGTGCATGTTCTTCTCGGTGGTACGGGACTTGTTGCCCTGACCAACCTGGAGGTTGTTGATGCAGCCGTAAGCTGCGTTGTCGAACAGGCAGACATTGATCTTGTAGCCGTACTGGATGGAAGCAATCAGCTCGGAATGCAGCATGTCGAACGAGCCGTCGCCGCACATTGCGTAAACTTCCTGATCCGGGCATGCGATCTTACAGCCGTAAGCACCGGCAACCTCGTAGCCCATGCAGGAGTAGCCGTACTCGCAATGGTAGGTGTTCGGAACCGGAGCTCTCCACAGTGCCTGGAGGTCGCCCGGCAGGGAGCCTGCGGCGCCGACAACGATGGAATCCGGTGCGATGTGGGTGTTGATGTAGCCCAGAGCAGCGGTCTGGGTGAGCTTGGAGCCGATGGACTCGATGAAGTGCTCAACAGCGCGGCGGTTGTCGTCCTGGATTTCCGGAACATAGGACTCCGCGTCGATGTACTCGGTGTGATCCATGCGGTCAACGTCAGCCCACCATGCATCCTGAAGTCTCTTGACCTCAGCAGCGTACTCGTCGGAGGTGTGGTAGCCGCCCAGAGCGTCGATCTCAGCGCTGATTGCGGTCAGTGCTTCGTTTGCGTCAGCAACGACCGGGTAAGCATCCATCTTCAGGCACTGGAACTCGGACGGGTTGATGTTGACGAACTTTGCGTTTACATCGTACAGCCACTTGGAAGCGGTGGTGAAGTCGGTGTAACGGGTGCCGACGCCGATGACAACGTCACAGTCATGTGCAAATGCGTTTGCACACTCGGTACCGGTGATGCCGAGGCCGCCGAGGCTCAGCGGATGGGTCCACTCGATTGCGGATTTACCCGCCTGGGTCTCGCCGAACGCAATGCCATACTTTTCAGCGAATGCACGGAATACCTTGTGTGCTTCTGCGTAGCGAACGCCGCCGCCGCAGATCAGGAGCGGCTTCTTTGCGCTCTTGATGATTTCAGCAGCCTTCTTGGCAGCCTTCTTGGTAGCCGGACGGCGCTCGATGTTCCATACGCGCTTCTTGAAGAAGTCAACCGGATAATCGTATGCTTCGCCCTGAACGTCCTGCGGGATGGAAACTGCAACAGCGCCGCAGTTGCCCGGATCGGTCATAACGCGGAATGCAGAGATCATGTCGGTCATGATCTGCTCCGGACGGTTGACACGGCCCCAGTACTTGACAACAGCCTGGAAGGAGTCGTGTGCGGAGATGGTCAGGTTCTGCGGCTGCTCCATCTGCTGGAGTACCGGGTCCGGCTGACGGGATGCATAAACATCACCCGGCATCAGCAGAACCGGAATGTTGTTTGCAGTAGCGGTAGCGGCTGCGGTAATCATGTTGCAGGCGCCGGGGCCTACGGAAGAGGTGCAGACGAATGCCTGCTTGCGGCGCAGCTGACGGGAGAATGCAACAGCGGCCAGAGCCATGCCCTGCTCGTTCTTGCCCTGGTAAACTTCCAGATCCTTGATCTCCTGCTCAATACCGTTGCAGTAGCCGACACAGTTGCCGTGGCCCGGGATCATGAAGATACCGCGGATGAACTTCTGCTCAACTTCATTGCCGTCCATATCGATGTAGCTGACGTACTGGTTCTCCAGGAAGCGGATGCAAGCCTGGCTGGTCGTCAGACGGACGGTTTCCATGTGTTTCATTGGAATTTCCTCCTCATGCAATTCTTACACAATTCTCACATTGTTTCAGATATATATCCTTATTGTTACAATAAGCGAATGAATCAATAGCCGGTCGGGCATTTCCAGATGTGCTCATCGGCATCATCCTTGACCAGCCATTCGTGGGTCGGATCATCGATACGGGTCTTATCCCACGGATCGCCCGGCAGATGACGGATGCCCCATGCATAGCAGCAGGCATAGCCCGGTGCAGTTACCTGGGAGTGGCAGTCCTTGGTAATCAGTGCGCAGCCGTTGTGATGGGTTTCATACAGCTCGCCGTTGCCCCAGCCTGCGCCATAGCCCATCGGCTTGTCGTAGCGGTAGAAATAAACCTCCGGCTGCGGATGGGAGTGCGGCGGGTAAGAGGACCACTTGCCCGGCAGGTTGATAACCTCGCCCAGAACCATGTTGGAGTACGGGGCGATGTCGAGATCGAAGCAGGTACGGACATCGCGCTTGATGCAGTTCTGCAAAACGCCGTCGGTACCGCGTGCCCAGGTGTCGGTGTCGTCCGGGGTGAACAGTCTGTTCTTGAATTCCGGAGCGACCTTGTCGTTCAGGGTTTTCTGGACGTAAATATTGGACGGACCCTTCGCGGTGATGACAATCTTGGTCTGCTTGCAAACATGCAGGCACCACGGGTTGTAGTCGAACGGGTTCGGGCGAACCATGTCGACGCTCTGGTCATCCCATGCCATATTGACGTCGCCGTCGAACAGCAGGCATGCAACTTCCTTGTCGGCCTCTTCGATGGTGTAGGTATCGCCGGCTTCCATAACCAGAAGCGCGACGTCCATCATGCCGTCTTTGCCTTCTCCTTCATCAAGGCGCAGATACTCGTTGTAGCCGCGCTTGACTTCCTTATCCATGTACATTGTAAAACACACCTTTCTCTGTGCCGGAACCCGGCAGAACCTTGAAGTACAATGCTGCAAAAAGGGCATATGATGTCCCCGTTTGCATAATTTATTGTTATTATATCATGACATGTTGTCGTTTTCAAGAAGACGCATGATAAAAAGCGAACATAAAGTTGTGCAGGTCTACAATAATTTCGGCCTAAAAGGGCACGATCGTAGTCAAATCGGAGGATTCTCCCAAACAGTGCCGGAAACGGAGCTTTTTGTGGTATGCAAGGGGTTGTCATCCTTGTGCAATTCACCGGTTGATGTTATAATACATAGTAACAGAAAAATCCGGAAAAACAAGAATGCACTTTTAGGGTAGCGACTATGGGAATGGAAACTATCTGATAGGGGCAAGCATAAGGAGGGAGCCTGATGAAACGGGATTGCAGCAAAATCCCCTACGACTGTCCGATTGAGGCAACGCTGGGGCTGATTGGCGGCAAGTGGAAGGCGCTGATACTGGACCATCTGACGGGAGGCGCGCTGCGCTTCGGTGCACTGCAAAAGATGATGCCGAAAATTACGCCGAAGATGCTGACGCAGCAGCTGCGCGAGCTGGAAAATGACGGACTGATTCTCCGCCATGTCTATCCGGTCGTGCCGCCAAAGGTGGAGTATGAGTTGACGGACTTTGGACAGACCGTCCTGCCGATTCTCGATGCAATGTGCGCCTGGGGGCGCGTCTATCTGGACAATGTACGGGAACAGGAGGGGACGAAAGCAGCCGGCTGTGCGTGTGAGTAAGCGCGCAGGACACACAGTAGATCACAGAGGAAAGAGAAAGAGGATGCCGGGGCATCCTCTTTTTTTTATGCGTTTTCTGGCGGTCAGTCGTCCATGCCAAACCGGTCTTCGAGCCGGTCCTCGGCGTCATCCAGACTGTCCTCCAGCTTTTCCGTTTCCGCATCCTTGCTGCGGAAGTCCTCATAGCGCAGGGAACCGTTGCGGTACTGCGCTTCCAGCGCGTCACTGTATGCGTCAACCTCGCGGTCGAGCGCGTCGAGTGCGGTTTTGTGTTCCATGAACAGCGTTCGGTCGGTGTCTGTCGTGCCGGACGGCTTCGCCGCGTCCGCAGCTGCGACAGCCTCGGATACCTTTTTCGACAGCGCGCTGATGTCTGCTGTTTCCGCTGTGTTCGCCTGCGCTGTACCGGTCTGTGCAGTGGTGTTGTTCTGCGCGGTGCCTGCGGCACTGCCGTCGGTGGTCTGCGCGCCGGTCACGGTGGACGATGTGGTTGCATTTTGCTGATTTGTTCCGGTTGTGGCGGTTCCGCAGCCTGCCAGCAGGAGTGCTGCCAGCGCGGTGACGGAAAGCAGCGAGAACATCCGTTTTTTCATGAAAATTACCTCCAGTCTTTTCTCTGTGTGGCAAAATGGTTTGCTGTCTGTGTGTTTAGCATACCCGAAAAAGGGAAAAGAAACAGTAAAAAAAGAAAAAATCAGAAAATTCCTTCGGAAAAGCGGAGTTTCTGTGCGAGCCGGAAAAAAAGTCCTCCGGGATTTCCCGGAGGGCGCAGATGTGTTGCTGCGTTATTCCCAGAGGATGCGCACGTTGTGCGCGCGGCAGAACTCCACGAATTTCGGCGCGGGCTGCTGGTCTGTAATAAAGGTAGAGATATCCTGCAAACGGCAGAAGGTCACGGTCGCATCGTGCCCCAGCTTGGAGTTGTCTGCGATGAGGATGACATGCGATGCATGTGCGACAACGCCGCGCTTGATCTCCGCTTCGAGGAAGGTCGTGTTGCTCATGCCGGATTCGACGGTGACGCCGGTCGCACTGAGGAACGCCTTGGAGATGCGCAGGTCGGACAGCGCCTGCTGTGCCGAGATGCCGACAAAGGAGCTGGTGGAGGCGTTGTAGACGCCGCCGAGCGAGATCAGGTTGACGTTGTCGAATTTGGAAGCCTCGACCATGGCGGGCAGCGAGTGTGTCACGATGGTGAGCTTGGTGCGCGGCGGCAGATGGCGCAGCACACAGACAGCGGTCGAACCGGAGTCGATGAAGACGGTATCGCCGTCGGAAATCTCACGCACGGCGAGCTGGCCGATGTAGTCCTTTGCGGTTGGGTTGAGACCGGAACGAACCGGCAGCGGCATGACATCCTCCGGCGTGATTGCGGTGACGCCGCCATAGACCTTTGCGATATGCCCACGCGCCTCGAGCTCGTTCAGGTCGCGGCGGATGGTGTTTTTGGAGACGTTAAAGACCTCGCAGAGCTCGTCGATGGAGACGGTTTTCTGCGACAGTACGTATTCTTCGATGGAATTCAATCTGCTGATTTTCATAAGCCCCTGCTTTCTTGGAACAATGGAACATTTACAAGGGCGCATCAAAACCCCTCTGCTGTGCGCCCCGGAACACATTTGACTGCAAGCCGACGCAGGGGGCGTCCAGACATCCGGGAAGGATCTGCATGGGCGTCTGCTTCGTTCTGCAAGATCAAAAGAACCGGGCATGCGGAACACTTTCCGATACCTATGTTACTAGTATAACAGAAAGTTGAACAAAATGGAACCATATATCCGAAAAAATTTGTGTCTTTTGGGGAAGAAATGGCGCGATGCAATGCAACAGTTGGTGAAAATATTACGATAACTTCCTCAAAATTTTGGGAGGTGTTGAAAAAATCTATAAAATTACTTGGGCGAGCATTGCAATCTGTGGGCAGAAATGATAAAATCAAAGAAACTGCTGTACGACCTCTGTTTCAGGCGCAGATTCCTGCGCCGCAACGTCGTGCTACAATTTATGAATTAGGAATAGGTAGGTGTATTCAATGCAGAAAGCAGAAAAGATGCAGGCTCTCCGTGAATTCGCAGCAGAAATCCGTGTTGAGACCCTGAAGACCATCGGTTCGCTTGGTTTTGGACACGTCGGCGGCTCGATGTCGATCGTCGAGGCGATGGCTGTCCTGTATGGCGATGTCATGAAGGTTGATCCGAAAAATCCGCGTTGGGAAGACCGTGACTGGTGCGTCCTGTCCAAGGGCCACGCTGGTCCGTGCGCATACGCAACTCTCGCGCTGAAGGGCTTCTACCCGCTGGAAGAGACCCGCACGCTGAACAAGCCGAGCACAAACTTCCCGTCCCATACCGACCGCACCAAGACGCCGGGCGTCGACCTGACCACCGGTTCCCTCGGCCAGGGCATGTCCACCGCAACCGGCGCCGCTCTTGGCAACAAGATCGACGGCCGTGACAACCACGTTTATGTATTCGTCGGCGACGGCGAGTGCGATGAAGGCCAGGTTTGGGAGGCTGCTCAGTTCGCAGCTCATTACAAGCTGGACAACCTGACCTGCTTTGTAGACAACAACAAGAATCAGCTCGACGGCCCGGTTGACACCGTCATGAGCCATGGCAAGGGCATCGGCGCAAAGTTCGATGCGTTTGGCTGGAATGTCATCGACGTTGCTGACGGCAATGACGTAGAGCAGATTTATGACGCAGTTCAGGAAGCGCTGACCGTAAAGGGCGTTCCGACCTGCATCGTTCTGAACACCATCAAGGGCAAGGGCGCTACCTTCGCTGAGCCTTCCGGTGCACACAGTTCGCAGCCGTCTCCGGAGCAGTGGGAAGAAGCAATCGCTGCAGCAGAAGCAGAGCTCGCTGCTGTCAAGGCTGCAAAGTAAGGAGGGCATGCAAAATGAGTTTCACTTTGATTGGAAAGCACGAAAAAGATAAGCGCAGCTGCCGTGACGGCTACGTTCAGGCTATGCTCGAGCTCATGGAGGCGGACAAGTCCGTCGTTCATGTCGACTGTGACCTGATGGGCTGCATCAACACCAAGAAGCTGCTCGCTGCATTCCCGGAGCGCACCATCAACGCAGGCATCGCAGAGGCAAACGCAATGGGCATCGCTGCCGGCCTGACCGCTACCGGCAAGAAGACCTGGATTCATTCCTTCGGCTGCTTCGCTTCCCGCCGCGCATTCGACCAGGCATTTATGTCTGCCGCTTATGCAAAGCTGGGCGTTCATGTCCTGGGCTCTGACCCTGGCGTATGCGCTGCATACAACGGCGGCACCCATATGCCGTTCGAGGACTGCGCACTGTACATGTCCGTTCCGGATGCCATCGTGATCGATCCGGTCGACTACGCACAGGTTTACGCTCTGACCAAGAAGCTGACCGCTGTTGAGGGCCGCCTGTCCTACATGCGCATGATCCGTAAGGGCTTCACCACCGTTTACGCTGACGGTTCCGATTTCGAGATCGGCAAGGGCGTAACGCTGAAGGAGAGCGCTGATGACCAGGCTACCATCATTGCCTCCGGCATCATGGTAGACGAATCCCTGAAGGCTTACGAGATGCTGGAAGCTGAGGGCATCAAGGTTCGTGTCATCGACATGTTTACCTGGAAGCCGATCGACGAGGAGCTGATCGTCAAGTCCGCAAAGGAGACCGGCGCTATCGTAACTGCTGAGAACCACAACTGCACCTGCGGTCTGGGCTCTGCTGTTGCTCGCGTACTGTCCGAGAAGTGCCCGACTCCGGTTGAGATGGTTGGCGTACATGACCAGTTTGGTCAGGTTGGCGCTCAGTCCTTCCTGCAGGAAGCTTACAAGCTGACCGCAGAGGAGATCGTTGCCAACGTCAAGAAGGTAATTGCAAGAAAGTAAATTTCGTTATGCATACCGAGCCGTCCCTGTTTTGTGCAGGGGCGGCTTTTTTGCAACTTGAATTTAAAAAAATGAGAAACAATCGAAATGTTACAATATGGCGACAATATGGTTACGATTAAGAAATACTATAGACTTTGTCTTTTGGAAATAGTATATAGTATAATATACTTACAGTTTTAGTTTGGAACATCAAAGCTGGTTGTTGACAAAGGAGTGTTTTTAGTTTTTACGCGGAAAGGAGAATTATGAAGAGACGTAGTAAACTATTTATATCGTTATGTACGATTATTCTTTTACTGTCTACTTTTTCAACAGGGTTAGCAGGAAATCTTTCGGTAACAAGGTATCAGCAAGAAAAGAGTAATTGGTGCTGGGCAGCATCTGCACAAATGGTAGGAAAATACATAACCGGAACGCTTCGTTCGCAGTCACTAGTTTGCAGATATGTAATGGGAGAAACGTCCAATATACCTGCGGATATTTCTCAAATGAAAACGGCTCTATTTTATACTACTGAAAGAACTGCATATAGTAGTAATTCTCCTTTGAGCCTTGCTACTACAAAATCAAAAATTAATGCAAGCCGACCATTTATTGCCAGATTGGGATGGTCTAGCGGAGGTGGTCACGCTGTTGTTATTGGTGGTTACAATAATTCTAATGTTAGAGTTATTGATCCTGCATCGGGGTGTGGAACGAAGGACTTTACGTATACTAGTATGACAAGTGGTGTCCGCTTTCAATCTGGATATGGCTCATGGACGCATTCAGTATGGGTGAATTAAAGGAGGAAAAAGATGAAAAAAGTATATACAATCCTTCTTTTGGTTTTGCTGGGAACATTTGCTCTGGGCGGTACAGCGTTTGCAGCATCGGAATATGTGGAGCAGCTTACGCCAGATTCTGCGGACTATGCGGAAATATCGACGCTCACAAATCGTGTTTTAGATGCGATGAGCGGGATGTGCGCAGATGTGACGGCGGCAGACATTGACTGGAGCCGGGCATATAAAGTCTACGCGGATGAATCGGATGTCTATAGTTCTTATAAAGAACAACAAATGACATACGATGAAATCAAACAACACATGGAATATTATGTCTGGGTGCTTCCGGTACAGGTAAAAAATGCATATTTTCACGTTACGATTTCACAGGGAATGCCGCTCACGGAGGATGAATCCGTGCTGGCGGTACTGACAGAGGAACAGAAAGAACAGATTCGGGAAGAAACAGGCAAATGGATTCCGGTTGTGACGGAACAATTGGATGAGGACAAGACAGCAGAACAGATAGACCGGCAAATCGCAGATGCAGTGGGAAAAGAGAACATCCATCGAGCGTTTGTTATGGGAGGTTCGCCCAAGCTGCGTTCGGCGGTTGCTGTTGTTGAAACAATCAATCACAACATACAGATTGTTGTGCTGGAAGAACCGCGGCTGACTGGCGTACAAAGCTCTGAAGGCGCGCGGACAGCCAAACAGCCGCTGCAATCCGGTCAGGCCTATGCAATGGAGGACATGGCGGACAGGATGAGCGAGTACACGGTGGATACGACCGATGAGCACACTGGTACCGGCGCTGAAAGCGGAGCAGGCCATACGGCTATCATTTGGATCATACTGGGAGCTGCCGGAATAGGAATTGGCTGCTGGGCGTGGAAACATGCAAGATGCAAATGAAATTTGTGCATACCGAGCCGTCCCTGTCTTGTGCAGGGGCGGCTTTTTTGTGTGCAAATTTTGGTCATTTGAGGGCAAATATTGTCAGGTTTGCAGGCAAAAACAAGGTTCTGTTGTGCAACATGAATTAGAACGTGCAGGAAATAAAAAATAGTTGACCAAGTTGCACAAAACATTTGACAAACACCCCTGTATCCTATATCATAATAATGTAGGAGAAAAGCCTATTGCCTGCCCGTGCGCAGCGTGGAAATTTGGAGAGATTTCACGCGGATGAAAGGCGCGCAGGCGGGAGTATAAAATCATGGAGGTGTTGTGATTATGTTCACAAACAAGGATATCAAACTTGGTATCTGCCCGATCGGCTGGACCAACGATGATATGTGGGATCTCGGCGATGAGAATACATTCCAGCAGTGCATTTCCGAGATGCGTCTGGCAGGTTTCACCGGATGTGAAATCGGTCATAAGTATCCGTCTGACGTGAAGGAACTCAAGGAAGCTCTGGATCTGCGCGGCATGACCGTTGCATCCAAGTGGTTCTCTTCTTTCCTCGGAACCAAGCCGTTCGAGGAGACCTTCGAGGAGTTCAAGAAGGAAATTGAGTACCTGTGCTACGCAGGCGCAACTGCTATCAACATTTCTGAGCAGTCCTATTCTATTCAGGGCAATCAGGATCTGTCCATCTTCGAGAACAAGGCTCGCTTTACCGATGCTGAGTTCGCTCAGATGTGCGACGGCCTGAACAAGCTGGCTGAGTACGCAAAGAGCAACGGCATTCGCGCTTGCTTCCATCATCACATGGGTACCTGCGTACAGACTCTGGAAGAGACCGAGCGTATGCTGAACAACACCAGCGACGACCTGCTGCTGTGCTACGATACCGGTCACTGGACCTTCTCTGAAGTAGATCCGATGGCAATTCTGAACGAGTTCCCGAACAGAATCGGTCATGTACATCTGAAGAACATGCGTAAGGACGTTCGCGATCAGGCTATCAAGGAGAGCTGGTCCTTCCTGAAGTCGGTTCGTAACGGCGCATTCACCGTTCCGGGCGATCCGGAAGGCTGCGTAGACTTCGAGCCGGTTCTGAGAAAGCTCGACGAGATCGGCTACGAAGGCTGGATCATGGTCGAGGCTGAGCAGGACCCGGCTAAGGCAAATCCGTTCAAATATGCGAAGATGGCATATGAGTACATCACCGCAGAAATGGCAAAGTAATTCGAACATAATCACGATTTGAGCTAAAAAAGGATACCCTGCGGCGGTTTTGTCGCGGGTATCCAATTTTCTGGCATACATGATTTGTATAGACAAGGAGAGAAAAGGTCATGGCAAATTTACGTTTTGGCGTAGTCGGATGCGGCCGTATCGGCAAGCTCCACATCAACAACCTGCTCAATAACATCGAAGGCGCTGAGGTTATCGCAGCAGCTGATCCGATGCTGGACAAGTCCGGCGCACGCGAGTGGCTGGCACAGAGAGGCATCACCAACGCTTCCACCAATTATATGGACGTCATCAACAACCCGGATGTCGACGTTGTTATGGTTTGTTCTTCCACCGACACCCATTGTGAGGTTTCGATGGAAGCAGTCAAGGCTGGCAAGCATGTCTTCTGCGAGAAGCCGATTGACTATGATATCGCAAAGATCAAGGCTCTGCTCGCTCTGGTAGAGGAGAAGGGTGTCAAGTTCCAGGTTGGCTTCAACCGCCGCTTCGACCACAACCACAAGGCTGTTGCTGATGCAGTGAAGGCTGGCAAGATCGGCAACCCGCATTACATCAATGTTTCCTCCCGCGACCCGGAGCCGCCCCCGGCATCCTATGTTGCAGTTTCCGGCGGTATCTTCTATGATATGATGATCCATGACTTTGACATGGTTCGTTATCTGTCCGGTTCTGAGGCTGTTGAGATTTCCGCTGTTGGCTCCTGCCTGGTTAACCCGAATCTCCAGGAAGAGTCCGGCATTCCGGATGTCGACACCGCAGTTGTCACCATGAAGCTGGCAAACGGCGCAATCGCTACCATCAACAATTCCCGTCAGGCAGTTTACGGCTACGACCAGAGAGTTGAAGTATTCGGCTCCAAGGGCATGGCTGCTGATCAGAACGACCTGAATTCCACCGCAACCATCACCACCGTTGACGGCGCACTGTCCGAGAAGCCGAAGTGGTTCTTCCTCGAGCGCTACAACGACGCATTCATCGAGCAGATCAAGTTCTTCATCGATTCCATCGTCAATGACAAGCCGACCGTTGTTGGCGCATACGATGGCCTGCGTCCGGTTCTGATGGCTGCTGCTGCAACCGAGTCCTGCCGCAACGGCGGTGTCTGGGTCAAGGTTGCCGAATAAATCGACGATACACCTACCAAAAGATAGAAACCAAAAGCCGTCCCGCGAAAGCGGGGCGGCTTTTTGCGTTGGGGATATTTGGGGGGCGCGTCACATATCCTTGAGCAGCTCCAGCGATTCCTTCGCCCATTTCAGGTCGATGGTCTGGAAGCCATGCGCCGGCGTGAACAGATATTCGCGTACATCGTGTGCCAGCTTCTGATAGGTCGCCGCAGGCAGGCGCACATATTGCTCCACGCCGTCCGGGTGGACGAGCACAAAGACAAACTGCCCGTTTTGGTCAATGCTGTGAAAAATTACATCGACAACATCGACATTGTCGCGCGAAAGCTGCATAATAAGAATGAGTTTGGTCAGCTCGAGTGCGCGGTCATCCAGATGGCGCTCTAAGATGTTGACCTTCTCACGGAATTCGTTGGGTGTGCTCGTTGTGCGCAGCGTGTAGCGCTCGAGCTGGGAGAACTCTGCACCCTCCTGTACCTCGCCGTCCGGTGCGAACCAGACCATGAATTCGTTGGTCATGTCGTGATACAGGCACGGATGCAGGACAAGGCAGGTCTTGCCGCAGTTGGGGCAGGTCCATTCAAAGATGGACAGGTCTTCGACACGGCGTCTGGCATCGGGGTCCTGACTGACATTGATGCTGGTCCAGAGGTCAATCGGGCCGTCCTCGCCGCACTGTGGGCAGGTAAAGGTATCCTGACGGGTTTCGGACATAAAAACAATCCTTTCTTCGTAAAAAAATCGGGAGGCTGATACAAATGAATCTGTTTGATGTACCGGATATTCTGCCGGAGGAAGAACAGACCGAACTGCTGCTGAATGGAACGACACGCATTGAACGCATTGTCTCCAGTGGGCAGACCTCGGACTGGTATGACCAGACGGAGGATGAGTGGGTATGTGTCCTCGAAGGGGAGGGCGAGCTGGAATATGCGGACGGCAGCAGGCAGCGCCTGCGGGCGGGCGATACGGCCTGTTTGCCCGCGCATCTGCGCCACCGCGTCAGCTATACCAGTGCGCCGTGCATCTGGCTGTGCGTGTTTCGCCCGGCAGAGTAAACGATTACGTAATATCCGGCAGGTAGTGCGCGCGTAGCAGTGCCTTTCCGGTTTCCGTCGCGGCGATATGCGTGTAAAAATGCCGGATCTGCTGGTCGGAAAACGGTTCTTCCCATGCGTTGACGAGAAAATCCGCTTCCAGTAAAATCTGGTGGTCGATGCCGTCGATTGGGCTGTAGGTGTGGTGGTGCGCAATCAGCCAGCAGATGCGTTCTACATCTTCTGCGGGAAGCGCAAACGGCGCGAGCAGCTGCCGCGCAATGGGCGGGCCCTCCAGCTGCTGGTAGGCACCGGAGGTCGAGCCGTGCACGCGCTCCGCTTCATGAATGCCGATGTCGTGCAGTGCGGCGGCGGCCTCCAGTACAAACCGGGTGTGCGCGTCCAGCTGTTCCCCCTCGGCAATCATGCGGCAGTAATTGTGAACCTTGAGCAGGTGATGGTTTCGCTTCGGGTCTGCGCCGTTGTAGGCGCATGCCGCCAGCAAGATGTTCGCTGCGGTGTCATGCATCGCGGGGCCTCCTTTGGCAAAACAGAATGGAAAAATCGCTCTCCCCACGGGATGGGGAGAGCGATCTGTATTTGTATGCAAAAAGTATAGCATTGACAGGGGGACTTTGTCAATTGCGGTCTGAAATTACACAAACCGCACAGCGGTGCCGTAGGACATGACCTCGGCAGCACCCTGCATGACGGCGGCGGAGGCATAGCGGACATTGACAATTGCATCCGCGCCGAGCGCTTCCGCTTCCTGAATCATGCGGTCAGTGGCAATTTTGCGCGCATCGTTCATCATTTCCGTATACGCTTTCAGCTCGCCGCCGACCAGCGTCTTAAAGCCCTGTGTGATATCCCTGCCGACATTTTTGGACTGAATGGTGCTTCCCTTGACCAGTCCGAGCATTTCCAGCTCTTTGCCTGCGATGTAATCGGTGTTGACTAAAATCATAGTAGCAGCTCCTTTGTATTGGGCCGTCTGCATGCAGAGCAAACAAACCGGTCTGTCCTGCTGCGGGATCGGGGAGTGAGTTCTGTTCCGGTGTCACTCGATGTCCAGTTCGATCGGCTCATCCAAGTGCTCCGAAACATATTTTCCGTTTTTCTTTCTCTGCCGGACACATTCGGTCAGCAGATATTCGATCTGTCCGTTGACCGAGCGGAAATCATCTTCCGCCCATGCCGCAATGGCGTTGTACAGATTCTCGGACAGTCGGAGTGGGATTTGTTTCTTCTTGCTGCTCATGGGAGTATTTTAATACAAACTTCCCGTGTTGACAATAGGCTGTGTGTCATGATTTCCACACAGGACGACCAGCAGATTGGAGACCATGGCAGCCTTGCGCTCTTCATCCAGTTCGACGACCTGATTTTCATTCAGCCGTTCGAGTGCCATTTCCACCATGCCGACTGCGCCGTCGACAATCATTTTCCGCGCATCAATGATGGCGGATGCCTGCTGACGCTGGAGCATGACGGCGGCAATTTCCGGCGCATAGGCGAGATAGGTGATGCGCGCTTCGATGATTTCCAGCCCTGCGTCGGAAACACGCTGCTGGATCTCGTCGCGGATACGCGAAGCGACAACCTCGCTCGACCCGCGCAGGCTGCCTTCATCTGCCTGTCCGTCGCCCGTCGTGTCGACATTCGGTGCGACATCATACGGGTACAGCCGGACAATGTTGCGCAGCGCACTGTCGCACTGGAGTGAGAGGTATTCTTTGTAGTTGTCGACGTTGAACACAGCCTTTGCTGTGTCTGTCACGCGCCACATGACGGCGATGCCGATTTCTACCGGATTGCCCAGACAGTCATTGATCTTCTGGCGGCTGTTGTTGAGCGTCATGACCTTGAGGGAAATTTTATTGCTCGCGGTTTCTGCGGGAGCGGCTGTTCTGCCCATGGCAAGAGACAGGCCCTTTGCCGAGCCGCCGTCCACATCGCCACTCTGGTTCAGACGGGTTTTTGCCGCCGGATTGACGCTGGCGCAGAATGGGTTGACAAAATAGAAGCCCTCGCCGCGCAACGTGCCGACATATTTGCCGAACAGTGTGAGAACAAGCGCCTCCTGTGGCTTGAGTACCTTCAGGCCGCACAGCGGGAACCAGCCGATGCACAGCCAAATAATGCTGGTGACCAGCAGCGGCGTCTGATGCGCCATGGCGCTGTAGACACAGGCGGCAATGGCAGCGGCATACAGTGCAACGGTCAGGATGAGCATAGGCATGCCATTTTTTCGATTGTTGCGGATTTTTTCTTTCACAGGAAATCCCTCCCTTGCTTTGATATTTGAATGATATCACAATGATATCAAACTGTCAATAGATGGCTGGAAGATTTCTCCGCTTTCACCCGGACTTCCCGTGGCGCATAGGATAAGGTGAGAGCTGACAGGCTCAAATTTTTTTCAGAAAGGAAGGCAGCTATATGGCTGAGGAAAAAATGAATGCCAAACCCGCCGTCACGACACAGCATACGCAGTCCGGCCCGGGCTTTGTCATGAATTACAATCTGCTTGCGCTGGCGATGGGCTTTGTGCCCGACCAGATCTGGCAGAATATTTACAACGACGATGTGGCGTTGGCACGCGGGACCATCTTTGCCGATCTGGATAAGCCGTTTATTGGAGAGGAGGCGGTGCGCTGTGACTGAACAGCAACAGGCCATGCAGGAGCTGCGCCGCCGGGAATTTGCGATGATTGATGCGGGTATGTATTTGGACGGACACCCGGAGGACGAAACCGCATTGCAGTATTTCCGTGCGATGTCCAAAAAGCATCAACAGGCAGAGGAGATGTATCAGAAGCATTTCGGCCCGCTGTACCTGTCCAATGCGGGAACCGGAAAACGCTGGGACTGGATCGACGAGCCGTGGCCGTGGGAAGGAGTGTAAGTCATGTGGGATTATGACAAGAAGCTCATCTATCCGGTGCGCATTTCCAAGCCTGACCCGGCGATGGCAAAGCTGATCCTGACACAGCTGGGCGGCCCGGACGGGGAGCTGGGTGCGGCCATGCGCTATCTGAACCAGCGTTATGCACAGCCGTATGCACAGGGTAAGGCGATTTTGACCGACATCGGCACAGAGGAGCTGGCACACTGTGAGATGATCGGTGCAATTGTCCATCAGCTGACGCGCAACCTGACACCGGAGGAAATCCGCAGCAGCGGATTTGATGCCTATTTTGTCGATCATACAACGGGCATCTATCCACAGGCTGCCAGCGGTACGCCGTTCTCTGCGGCAACGCTGCAATCGACCGGCGATGCGCTCGCCGACCTGTTCGAGGATATGGCGGCGGAGCAAAAGGCACGCCTGACTTATGACAACCTGCTTCGTTTGCTGGATGATCCGGATGTGCGCGATCCGATTAAATTCCTGCGTGAGCGTGAAATCGTGCACTTCCAGCGCTTCGGTGAAGCCCTGCGCGATGTACAGGAAAATCTGGATGCGAAAAACTATTATGCCTACAACCCGTCGTTTGACATCACCTGTACCAGACGGAAAAACAAGGCCTGACGGGCACAAAAAACTGCCTCCTGCCGGAACGCCGGGCAGGAGGCAGAGCCATGTTTTATATCAGAGGTTCAGATATCAACAGGGTTATTCTTCGATTTCATTTTGCAGGGTCTGGTACAGCTCCATGATATCATCATAGGTGCCGCGGCCTTCATGGAATGCATTGGCAGATGCTGCCGCCAGCGACAGCTGGAACGCCTCTACCATGTTCTGATTCTGATGATAGCCGCTGAGGAAGCCGGCCAGCATGGAATCGCCGCAGCCGACCGTATTGCGTACCGTGCCTTCCATGGCGCTGTGGCGGTATACATTGCCGTCCTCTGTGACGAGGACAGCACCCTCTGCATCCAGCGAAACCAGGACATTGCGTGCACCCATGCTCTGCATGGAGCGGGCATAGTGAATGATATCGTCAATGCTGTCCGGATTGCGGTAGAAAATATCAATCAGCTCCTGCCGGTTTGGCTTGATGAGGAACGGTTTGTACTTAAAGGTATTGAGCAGCAGCGGACCCTTTGCATCGACCACGACATACAGGTCTTTGTCTGCGACAGTGCCGAGGATATCGCTGTAGACGGTATCGCGTGCACCGCGTGGGATGGAGCCGGAGAGGACAAGCGTATCGCCGTCTTTCAGCTGCTGGAGCTTGCCGCACAGTGCGACAATGTCTTCCGGAGAAATTTCCGGGCCGACGCCGTTGATGGAGCTTTCAATGCCATCCACCATCTGGACGTCAATGCGGCTGCTGCCGCGTTGGAGCTGGACGAAGTCATGACGGATGCCATCACGATCCATCAGCCGTTCGATTTCAGCGCCGGTAAAACCGCCGACCAGTCCGAGTGCCAGACTGTCCTGATTTAAAATATGTAATGCATAAGAGACATTGATTCCCTTTCCGCCGGGTACAATGCGCTCATAACGGGCGCGGTTGACACGGCCTGACTGAAATCCGGGGACAGCAACCAGATAGTCAAGGCAGGGATTTAATGTCACGGTATAGATCATAAAAAGCGACCTCCTGACGGGAACTGCCGCTGGAAATCCAGCGGATTTGGGTTTTGCAAGATGCACAAAAGGAGTGCATTCCTGTGTGTTTTAGTATAACATATTGTCTAAAAAAATGCATCTGTTTTCCGGAAAGTTAATCAACTATTCATAAACTATTTTCCAAATTGTAATGTAACAAAATCGCAGATAAAATCTGTTGACACACTGGGTTGGGTATGCTATAATATTTCTTGCTTAGCACGAGAGATTCGATCCGGAGAGGTATCGAAGTGGTCATAACGAGGCGGTCTTGAAAACCGTTTGTCCGAAAGGGCGCGTGGGTTCGAATCCCACCCTCTCCGCCACATTCTCTTTTTGATTAAGCCGTCAGCCTTTGGAGAAATACCCAAGTGGTGAAGGGGCTCCCCTGCTAAGGGAGTAGGGCGCGAAAGTGTCGCGAGGGTTCAAATCCCTCTTTCTCCGCCAGAAGAAAAGCATCGGAATTTTTGTTCCGGTGCTTTTTCTTTTCTCAGATACGCCACACGCAAAAATCCCGGAGTTGCCTCCGGGATTTTCATTGTTTGCTATGTTATTTTGCGGCGTTGACGGCGATGGAGTAAAACATGCCGTCTGCGTACAGATAGAACGACTGGTCTTCGGTCGGGTCTTCCGCAAGCTCGAACAGCAGGTGCGTCATAACGGTGCTGCCTGAGGCAATCGAACCGGAATAGACCATGTCGTTGCCTGCCTCCAGAACGACCGTACCGAGCGAGTTGAAGCCGTCCTCAAGCATCTGACCGCCATACAGCGTGCCGAGCGTGAGCGCTTCGCTGCCGTTGTTTGTGACTTCGATGGCGATATCAACCAGCTTGTCGCCGTCGGTGATGGGCTGGATGGACGTATTGCCGCCGGCATCGGTCAGCGAGGCAGCTTCATCGGCAACGGTGCATGATTTCATCGTCAGCACGGCGCCGCCTGCGGTTTTGACCGGGGTATCAGCAGAAAATGCCTGAGCATTCGGTTTGCAGTCGCTCAGCGGCGCGGCATAGGTTGTCGAGGATTCCGGCATGATAAAATATACCTTGAGCTGTGTCCACGAAATGTCCTCCGGCAGCACCAGCGTATAGTGCACGCGCGCCGTCTTTCCCTTTTGCAGTTCACCGGCATCGTCCAGCGTCGTGCCGTCTGCGGATTCAACGAACACCATGTAGTCGTCATACATGTCGTTCTCATCTGCGCAGTAGAAATACAGGTCATCTTCGAGATCCAGCTCTTCACTGCCCACATTTTTGACTGTGCTCACACAGTCGAGATAGAGGTAATCGCCCTCTTCATCCGAATTTTCGTCGTCAGATGCATAATAGGCGTTGACGCTGCCGTCATCCTCGAGCGTCAGCGGCGCCATGGTGCAGTCGGACAGCGCGGCATATTCCATCGTGATGGCGGCAGCTTCATCCTTGTACTGCTGTCCGGTGACGAAGGTTTCATCTTCTTCCTTGAGTACAGAGTTCATCAGATCGTCGGCGGTTCCGCCGCAGCCTGCCAGACCGGTCAGCATACATGCTGCCAGACACAGGCTCAGAAATCGTTTTTTCATGTGTTTTTCGTCCCTTCCATTTTGTACTGCCGGACATGCCGGCGAAAGTATTGTACCATATTATGACATTTGGCGCAAGGCTGGAAGCGGGTGCGGGTTCTGCCGGAGACGGACAGATTTGGCAGTATCGTATGTGGGCGCGGCGGGCATGCTGGGAATAGAAAAAATGGGCTTTCCCAGAAGGGAAAGCCCATTTCCTGAATCGCAAATAAGGAAGATATCAATTATTCAGCGTCAACCTTAGCCATGTGCTCGATGAGCATCAGCAGCTTGTTGGAGTAGCCCCATTCGTTATCGTACCAGGAAACAACCTTTACGAAGGTGTCGGTCAGATAAACGCCTGCGGTTGCGTCGAAGATAGAGGTGCGAGCATCGCCCAGGAAGTCAGAAGAAACAACTGCGTCCTCGGTGTAGCCCAGAATGCCCTTCAGGCCGCCTTCTTCAAGCGGGGTCTCAGAAGCCTTCTTCATTGCTGCACAGATGTCGTCCTTGGTAGCCGGGGTAGCCAGGTTGCAGGTCAGGTCAACAACAGAAACGTCGAGGGTCGGTACACGCATGGAGATACCGGTCAGCTTGCCGTTCAGCTTCGGGTAAACCTTGCCTACTGCCTTAGCAGCGCCAGTGGAAGACGGAATGATGTTGCCGGAAGCAGCACGGCCGCCGCGCCAGTCCTTCTTGGACGGACCGTCAACGGTCTTCTGGGTGCCGGTGGTGGAATGAACGGTGGTCATCAGGCCTTCGGTGATGCCGAATGCTTCGTCCAGAACCTTGGCAATCGGAGCCAGGCAGTTGGTGGTGCAGGAAGCGTTGGAAACGAAGGTCATATCCTTGGTGTAGGTGTTCTGGTTAACGCCCATAACGAACATCGGGGTGTCGTCCTTGGACGGAGCAGACATGATAACCTTCTTTGCGCCGCCGTCGATGTGAGCCTGAGCCTTTTCCTTGGTCAGGAATACGCCGGTGGACTCAACAACGTAATCAACGCCAGCCTCGCCCCACGGAATCTCAGCCGGGTTCATGCAAGCGAAGAACTTAACTTCCTTGCCGTCGACGATGATGGAGTTGTCGGTGTACTCGATGGTACCCTGGTACTGACCATGCATGGTGTCGTAACGCAGCATGTAAGCCATGTAATCCGGAGTCATGAACGGATCGTTGACAGCAACGAAGTCGATGTTCGGATTAGAAAGACCAGCGCGGAAAACCATACGGCCGATACGGCCAAAGCCATTGATACCTACTTTGATACCCATTGTAGTAATATCCTCCTTATTAAATATCCTGTTTTACTGGAACGACTTTATTATACACGGAAAAAAGTTGTTTCGCAATAACAGATTTGTATAAATTGCGGTAGCAATTCTGAAGTTTTTTCATATTCCATGTTCAGAAGCTCTTAATTTCTGTTATAATATAGTCAATTTCTTGTCGATTTATGCAACTCATGCTCGAATGGAGATGAAATATGATGAAAATTGTCACAGAACCGCAGGAAGGCAGTCCGACGGATGCCGGTGCATCAGGGAATGATGCCTTTTTTGCGGGGCTTTCACCGGAGCAGCTGGCTGCGGTCTGTCAGGGTCTGGATGCGCCGATGCATGCGATGGCGCTTGTTTCGGAGCAGCTGATGGTGCTGCGGCAGACGCATTCCTGTGCTGCACTGCTGGCATACGGTGGATTTTACTCGCTGCGGGAGGTGTTGGATCCGGCGGCATGTGATGCCATACAGAACAGCGTGCGCACCGGGACGGCGCATACCATATTACTGTCGTTGTCCGGCGAACGCTGGAGCATGCGCATTGTCCCGGCAGAAGGGCAGGCGCTGCTGGTATTCCAGTGCGATGTGCAGCATCAGGTCGGCGTGTCGATGACGGCAGCGGGTCTGCGCGGGAGCGCGGCACGGCTGTTGATGCGGGCGGATGTGCTGGAATCCGACGGATTGGGGGAAGATGCCTGCGCCATCCGGCAGGAGGCGCTGCGCATTCTCCGGCAGGCAAACCATGCGGAGCTGCTGAACGGTGCACTGGGGCCGATGCGGCGTGAGCTGTGCTCGGCGACGGAGCTTCTCACAGATGCCGGACGGCAGCTTGCGCGCCGGGGAGTGACGGTTGACATACAGAACCCGGTGCAGGATGTCAGCCTGTGGGCGGATCAGGGTCTGCTGCTGTCCGCGCTGATGACACTGATTTCCAACAGCCTGCGCCATGGCGGGGACCAGGTTCATATCCGGCTGTATGCCGGCACGCAGGGCGGCAGCGTCGTGTTTGTCGTTGACGACGACGGCGTGGGGCTGAGTCAGGAGGCGCTCGCGCGCATGAACGACACCTGGCGGCAGGCGGATGCATCCGTCGGCGGCTGGGGGCTGGGCATCCCGTATGCCCGCCGCATTGCCGAACTGCACGGCGGCGCACTGCTGTTCGCACCGGGCGCGGCGGGCGGCTGTACCGCGCGTATTTCCATCCCGCTGCGACAGGAGGCGGGACTGGAAACTGCGAGCAGCTACCAGCCCAATCTCGCCGCGGGCGTGAACGCGGCGGATATCGAATTGTCTGATGTGCTGGATGCAGCAGTATTTCGCACGGAATAACGGAAAACCGGCCGGCGAAGGTCCCTCCCGCTGTGCGGAGGGGCTTTTTTCCTGTCCGTACAGCCGTGCCTGCCCGGACGGGAACAGCCGTAGTATGCCCGGAAAACCAAGGAATATAAGCGTGTTTTTCGGCCTGGAACCAAAAAAAACCAGAAATTGTCCACAGAAATAACAACGTATACAGAAAAACCGCAAAAATATTTGTTGATTTCTGTTATTTTTTTTGCAAAATTCCTTGCGTTTCTGGTCGGTATGACGGTATAATCTAGGGTATAGTGTTGTGCCCGTTGACGGGGTGCAGCGCACGCGTGACAGCCGTGCCTGATTTGCGGGGGGACGGCTGTTCCGCAGGTTAATTATCGTCTGCGGTGCGGCATCCTGCCGCACAGAATGAACAGAGAGGTGAATCCATAATGGCGTACACGTTTCGTGGCGGTATCCATCCTGGAACCAAAAATGATCCGGGATTCAAATCCGCAACAAACAAAAAGCCGATCGAAGTCCTGAAGGCACCGGACAAGGTTGTCCTTCCCGTTTCGATGCACATTGGTGCACCGGCAAAGCCGCTGGTGAAGAAGGGTGACATCGTCGACATGGGTCAGATGATCGCAGAGGCCGGCGGTTTTGTCAGCGCTCCGGTACATGCGTCGGTTTCCGGCAAGGTTGTCGACGTCATCCCGATGCTGCACCAGAATGGCTCCAAGGTTCTGTCCATCGTCATTGAGAACGACCATGAAGACAGACTGCACGAGTCGGTCAAGCCGAAGGACTTTGAATCGATGTCCAACGACGAGCGCATCCAGGCAATCTGGGATGCGGGTATTGTCGGCCACGGCGGCGCAACCTTCCCGACGCATGTCAAGATCAAGTCCGGTATCGGCAAGTGCGATACCATCCTGATTAACGGCGCGGAGTGTGAGCCGTACATCACGTCCGACCACCGCCTGCTGCTCGAGCGCCCGGAGGAGATTGTCGAGGGCGTCCGCTATCTGGTCAAGATCATGGGCGTCAAGCAGGCCTTCATCGGCATCGAGCTGAACAAGGAAGACACATTTGCAAAGATCGAGCAGCTGCTCGCCGGCGACCCGGTTATCAAGCTGGCTCCGCTGGAGTGCCGCTACCCGCAGGGCGCAGAAAAGCAGCTCATCAATGCCGTTACCGGCCGTGAGGTTCCGTCCGGCAAGCTGCCGGCAGACGCAGGCTGCGCAGTATTTAATGTAGACACCGCAGGTGCGGTTTACCGCTGCTTTGCCAAGGGCATGCCGGTTATCCGCCGCGTTGTCACGGTTTCCGGCTCCGCGGTCAACGAGCCGAAGAACCTTGAGGTTCGCACCGGCACCTGTGTGACTGAGCTGATCGATGCATGCGGCGGCTTCAAGAGCGCGCCGAACAAGCTGCTGGCCGGCGGCCCGATGATGGGCGTCGCGCAGTTTACCACCGATGTCCCGGTACTCAAGGGCACCAACGCATTCCTCGCGTTCTGTGAGGATGAGGATAAGCGCGTTGCGCATCCGACCTGCATCCGCTGCGGCCGCTGCGTCGGAGTCTGCCCGATGCACCTGACCCCGGTTTACATGAACATGTTCGCAGCTAAGAACGACCTCGAGGGCTGCGAGGAGTACGACGTACTCGACTGCATCGAGTGCGGCTCGTGCGCATACGTATGTCCGGCACGCATCCCGCTGGTACAGCAGTTCCGCGTTGCGAAGATGCGCGTCCAGGAAAAGCGCAAGGCAGCAGCCGCTGCGGCGCAGAAGTAAGGAGGGTGGAACGAAATGTATGATTTCAGTAAAGTAGTAATTACATCCTCCCCGCACATTAAGAGCAAAGAGGATACCCAGTCGATTATGCTCGACGTGCTGTTCGCACTGATCCCGTCGCTGGCAGTTTCGACCTATGTTTTCGGTTTCCGCGCGATTCTGATGACCGTGGTTTCCGTTGCAGCCTGCATGGTATTTGAGGCAATCTACGACAAGATTGTCGGCAAGCCGAACACGATCACGGATCTGTCCGCTGCTGTTACCGGCGTGCTGCTGGCGTTTGTCTGCCCGGTTACGCTTCCGTACTGGATGCTGATTATCGGCGACGGCGTCGCAATCATCGTTGCCAAGTGCCTGTTTGGCGGCCTCGGCAAGAACTTCATCAACCCGGCACTGGCCGGTCGTGCATTCCTGCTGGCTTCCTGGCCGGTTGCCATGACCACCTGGGTCAGAGCAAAGTCCGGCGTCGGCCTGATTTCCAATTCCACCGAGGCGCTCGATGCGATGGCAAGCGCAACCCCGCTCGCGATCATCAAGGGCACGGCGGATGGCGAACTGCCGAGCATTGCCAATATGTTCCTCGGCATGTGTGGCGGCTCCATGGGTGAGGTTTCCGCGATTGCCCTGATTATCGGCGGCGTTTACCTGCTGGTTCGCAAGGTTATCACCATCCACATCCCGGCAGCTTACATCCTGACGGTTGCAGTTCTGACCTTCCTGTTCCCGCAGGGCGGCCTGGGCCATCTGGATTCCATGCTGTACAGCCTGTTCGGCGGCGGCCTGATGCTCGGCGCGTTCTTCATGGCGACCGACTACTCGACTTCCCCGGTATCCCGCAAGGGTCAGGTTATCTTCGGCATCGGCTGCGGCCTGCTGACCGTCATGATCCGCTTCTTCGGCGGCTATCCGGAAGGCGTCTGCTACTCCATCCTGCTGATGAATACCACCGTATGGCTGATTGATAAGTACACCCGCCCGACCAAGTTCGGCGCACCGGCAAAGCAGAAGAAGGAGGGCTAATCAATGGCTGGCAAGCAGAAGAATGAATTTGTACAGCTCGGCGGCGTCCTTTGTGCAATCACGCTGGTCGTTGCACTGTGCCTCGGTGCAGTAAACGCAATCACCGTTGACCCGATTGCCAAGCAGAACCAGATTAAGACGGAAAATGCGCTGGCACAGGTCATGGATGCGGATTCCGAGCCGATTGAGGTTGCGGAAGGCACTACGGCAACCACCGACAAGGGCACGGTTGTTGAAATCGTTTCCGCTTATAAGATGACCAAGGACGGCCAGGACGCAGGCTACTGCGTTGAAGTCGCACCGACCGGCTTCGGCGGCGGCGTAGATACCATGGTTGGCATCGGCGTTGACGGCACGATCACCGGTATTTCCATTATTTCCGCATCGTCTGAGACCCCGGGCCTGGGCGCAAACAGCACCAAGCCGGAGTTCCAGGAGCAGTTCGCAGGCCAGCCTGCCGACGGCACGGTTGCCGTTGAGAAGGATGGCGGCTCCATCGTCGCACTGACCGGCGCGACCATCACCTCCCGCGCAGTATCGGAAGGCGTCAACGCTGCCGTGAAGTTCGCTGCGGAACAGGGTTAAGGAGGACCATATCATGAGCTTTGGAAAAAATCTGAAAGAGGGTCTGTTTACCAATAACCCGGTACTTGTTCAGCTGATCGGCATGTGCCCGACACTGGCAACCACGACCTCAGTCGTCAACGGCGTGGGCATGGGTCTGTCCGCTACAGCGGTACTGATCTGCTCCAACATCGTTATTTCCCTGCTGCGTAAGTTTATCCCGAATAAGGTTCGTATCGCGGCATACATCACCGTTATCGCAGGCTTCGTTACGATGATCGACCTGCTGCTTCAGGCGTTTATCCCGTCGCTGTCCGCGTCGCTGGGTCTGTTCATCCCGCTGATCGTCGTAAACTGCATCATCCTCGGCCGTGCCGAGGCGTTCGCTTCCAAGAATTCGGTCGGCGCATCCGCAGTCGACGGTCTGGTTATGGGTCTCGGCTTTACGTTCGCGCTGGTTATCATGTCCGTTGTCCGTGAGCTGCTGGGTGCAGGAACCATCGGCGGCGGCCTGATTACGGTATTCAGCCAGCCGGCCACCATTATGATCCTGCCGGCAGGCGGCTTCCTGACGCTCGGCTTCGTCATTGCTGTCATGCAGAAGCTGCTGAAGAAAGGAGAGTAATGTACAATGACATCTATTTTATCGATTTCTCTCAGCGCCATTCTGATTAACAACTTTATCATGTCCCAGTTCCTCGGCTGCTGCCCGTTCTTCGGCGTATCCAAGAAGATCGACACCGCAGTCGGCATGGGCATGGCGGTAACCTTCGTTATGGGTCTGGCATCCGCCGTTACGTGGCTGATTAACACCTTCGTTCTGGTTCCGCTGGGTCTGAACTATATGCAGACGGTCGCATTTATTCTGGTCATCGCAACGCTCGTACAGTTCGTAGAGATGTTCCTGATGAAGGCGATGCCGTCGCTGTATCAGGCGCTGGGTATTTTCCTTCCGCTGATTACCACCAACTGTGCGGTTCTGGGCGTTGCGCTGCAGAACGTACAGAACAGCTATAATTTCCTCGAATCCATCGTTTACGGCATCACCGGTGGCCTCGGCTTTACGCTGGCTATCGTACTGTTCGCATCCATCCGTGAGCGTCTGGCTGCATCGGCAGATTGCCCGAAGTGCTTTGAGGGCTTCCCGATTGCCCTGATTTCCGCTTCTCTGATGGCGATGGCGTTCCTGGGCTTCAGCGGCATGAAGATCTGGTAAACCCGACGGTCAGAGAATAGGAGTTGAATCACAAATGATGAGTATTGTTTCTGCGGTGCTGGTTCTGGGCGTCATGGGCTTGCTGTTCGGCCTGATCCTTGCATTCGCATCCAAAATCTTTGCCGTCGAGGTAGACGAGCGCATTCCGGCTGTACAGGAGTGCCTGCCGGGTGCAAACTGCGGCGGCTGTGGCTACGCAGGCTGTAACGGCCTGGCAACCGCCATCGTCGAGGGCAAGGCACCGGTCAACGGCTGCCCGGTCGGCGGCGCAGCAGCAGCAGAGAAGATCGCTGCTGTCCTGGGCGTTGAGGTCACCGAATCGGAAAAGATGGTTGCACACGTACACTGCTCCGGTACCTGCGAAAACGCAAAGAACCGTGCAAAGTATGAAGGCATTGAGGATTGCCTGGGCGCAATCCGCGTTGCAAACGGCTATAAGGAATGTGCATTTGCCTGCCTCGGTCTCGGCACCTGTGAGAAGGCATGCCCGTTCGGCGCAATCCATGTTGTCGACGGTGTTGCCAAGGTTGACACTTCCAAGTGTACCGCATGCTCCAAGTGTATTGCCGCATGCCCGAAGCACATCATCTCCCTCGTTCCGGAGAAGAATGCAGTCCGCGTCGACTGTTCTTCCAAGGCAAAGGGCAAGGACGTTATGGATGCATGCGCGGTCGGCTGTATCGGCTGCGGTCTGTGTGAGAAGACCTGTAAGTTCGACGCCATCCATATGGAAGGCAACCTCCCGGTTATCGATTACGATAAGTGTAAGGGCTGCCAGATGTGTGCAAAGGCTTGCCCGCGCCACATCATCGAGCCGTGGAACACCCCGGAGAAGGTCAAGGAGCTTCAGGAGCTCAAGGCAAAGCAGGCAGCTGCCAAGAAGGCTGCCATGGAAAAGGCTGCCGCTGCCAAGAAGGCACAGGAAGCTGCTTCCGCTCCGGCAGATAAGTAAGTTCTGTCGGTCCAACGAAATTTTAAGTATGTAAAGAGGAGACGCCCATGAACAGCAATCATACCCCCAATCAATCCCGCATCCGCCGCACGGTGGCCGCTGTCTTGATTGTGGCGGTGCTGGTTGTTGCCGTGGGCGTCTTTCTTGTTGCACAGTGCCTGTCGTTCGACGGGGACGGCGCACATGTCATCGACCGCTACGGTGTGCTGGCGCAGGAGGCGCAGCAGCTGGAAAGCACAGGCAGTGCGCAGCCGGTGGAGGAGCAGCCGCAGGAGGAGACCCCTGTGGAGCAGCCTGAGCCGGAACCGGAAGGCACAGACCGCATTGTCATGCTGGCGGCGAGTGCCGTCGCGGACGAACAGGATCGTATTCTGGAGCTGGCGGAGAGCGGCGCACTTGATACCGTCGTGGTCAACATCAAGGACGATGAGGGCAATCTGAATCTCTCTGTCGACACCAATGAGATCGATGAGGTGGAATATCTGGTCGACAGTGACGCGGATGCGCTGAAAGAAGCCATCGGCGCGCTGAAGGAGGCGGGCGTGCACGTCATCGGGCGCATTTACTGCCTGCACGATGCACAGGCGACCGATTATAATTCCGACCTTGCGATTCAGTTCGAGAACGGCGGCACATGGCTGGATTATGACAACACCCGCTGGCTCGATCCGACGAATGATGACACGGTAAGCTATCTGTGTGACATCGCAAAGAGCGCGGCAGAGGCAGGCTGTGATGAGCTGATGCTCGCCGATTTCACCTTCCCGCCGCGCGGACATCTCGACCGCGCAGAGTTTGACCGCGATCCGGACGATCAGGCTGCTGTCCTGCTGGACGCGCTGGAGGAGATCCGGCATGCGGCAGGCGATGCAGCCGTCAGCCTGACGGCGGATTCGCTGTCCGATCTGACCGACCTCTCGGCAAACGGCGCGGAGGACGGCATTCCGGTCGGCGACGTCGGTGCGCTGCTGGATGCGGCAGACCGGCTGTTTGTCCCGGTGGACGGCACGGACGAGGCGGACAGCCTGACGGATGCCATCCACGAGCTGGCGGAAAACGCGGTTGTTGTCCCGGTGTTCTACAGTGGGGATGCATGGATCGCATATGACGGCACGGCGGCGCTGAATGGTGTTGCTGACAGTGAGGGCGCGCTGGATGCGGCGGAAAACCGCCTGACCGGTTCTTATGACCATTCTGACTATTCCGATGATTCCGAGGAATACAACGATTCGGACGAATACAGTCAGGAGGACGATTCGGACGGGTACGACGATTCCGACGACACAGATGACACAGATGACTCAGATGATGGGTACGACGACGAAGAATAATGTGGAAACCTCCCCCAAACGGGAGGTTTTTTGTGCACAGAATAAACTGACGGAGTACGAAGCAAGCCAGATTCAACGATACCACGAACGGCAAATCAGGCGCTGGAAGCGTGAGTATGCTGCAATGGATGCAGCAGGACTGGATACCACAGAAGCGGCGGTCAAGATACGCAGCTGGAACGAACGGCAGAATGATTTCATTCGGCAGACCGGCTTCAAACGACAGGCTGACCAGGAACAGACTGCTATGCGCAGGACAACGAGGGGACGAAAGAAAGATATTGAAAATAACAAGGAGCCTGATATAATTAAGTCGAATATTACTGGGAACGGAGGTGCAGATGTGCACCATATAGGTAGGTTGAATCGAAGTATTTATCGCTGTGTAACGAACGATATTGTCACCGACGAAGTTATCATAACGGATAAACAGATTCAGCATATTAAAGACCGGCATCCCAATGATTTTGAGAGATATTGTTCTTATTTTAGAGAAATTGTATCGAATCCAGATTATATCATTGAGGCAAACAAACCTAATTCAGCCTTGGTTTTGAAAGAAATCATGATTCATGGGGAAGTCTTTAAAATGGTTGTTAGACTTGCAACATCACAAGATGATCCTAAGTATAAGAACTCGATCATTACATTTATGAAAATTGACAGAAAGGAGTGGAATCGCTTACTTCGAAACAAAAGAATTCTTTACAAAAAGGAATAGAAATGATATAATAATAGTACAATAAGAATGGTTATCTGAGGTGGAAAATTTCGTCCGATCCACACGCCGATGGCTTGACAGGGGAAACCCGAGAGATGCAGGAGAACCGGACGCCTGCCAGATAACCAAGAAATCGTGCGGAGCCGCTTTCGAGCGGCTTCTGCATTGTAAGCCGCCAAGCGCGAGCAAGGCGGTTTTCTTATGCCCATTTTTAGGATAACGAAGAATAATATGGAAACCTCCCCCAAACGGGAGGTTTTTTGTGCACAGAATACACAGATTTCCGGCTGATACACGGGTGCAGGCCGGATTTTTTGCGCCAATTTTCCCTCGTTTACAAAAAAAGTGATGAATTACGCCATAAAATGCCGTATAATAGAAGGCGAAGTATGCAGTTACGAAGAGGAGGAGCGGGCATGAGTAAGAAAATTTTGATCGTGGAAGACGACGGCAATATCCGTGAGCTTCTGCGTTTGTACCTCGAACGCGAGGGATATGAAATTACCGAGGCGGAAAACGGTGAGGAGGGCGTTGCGCAGTGGCGCAAGGTCAATCCGGACATGATCCTGCTGGATGTCATGATGCCGGTTATGGACGGCTGGGAGGTCTGTAAGATCATCCGTGCCGAGAGTAAGGTGCCGATTATTATCCTCACCGCCAAGGGCGAAACCTTCGACAAGGTCAACGGTCTGGAGATGGGCGCCGATGACTACATCGTCAAGCCGCTGGAGATGCGCGAGGTTGTCGCGCGTGTGCGTGCGGTGTTCCGCCGCTTTGCGCCGGAGGACAGCGGCAAAATCTCGTTTGACAAGCTGACGATAGACAAGCAGGCGTATGACCTGATTATCGACGGCAAGCGCGTCGATGCGCCGCCGAAGGAAATCGAACTGCTGTATTTTCTGGCGTCCAGCCCGAACCGCGTGTTCACGCGCGCACAGCTGTTGGATGATGTCTGGGGCTTTGACTATTTCGGCGATACCCGTACCGTCGATGTCCATGTCAAGCGCCTGCGCGAAAAGCTGGAGGGCGTCAGCGATAAATGGGAGCTGAAAACCGTCTGGGGCGTCGGCTATAAATTTGAAACCAGGGATTGATCCATGAGAAATATTTTTGTCAAGAACTATATGGCGTTCGCGCTGCTGATTCTCGTCAGCTTTACCTTTGCGGGCGGCGTGTTCATGGCGCAGGTCAGCCGCTATTCCGTGCAGGAAAAGCAGGAGCAGCTGGAAACAACCGTCAGCTATGTCGATGCGATTGTCGAAAACAACACCATCCTGTTGCAGACGCAGGACAATACATTCCTCAAGACCTATCTGGACCAGCAGGCAGCGGTCAGCGGCTGTACCATCCTGCTGACCGACGCGCAGGGCAAGGTGCTGATCTGCTCGCTGCCAAAGGATGACGGCATCGAAAAGGATCAGATTCAAGGCACGGTCAGCGGTAAGCTGGTGCAGTCCATCCGGGACAAGGGTTCGTACTTTGGACTCGGCAATGTCAGCGGTCTGTTTTCAGAAAACTATTTCATTGCGGGCGCAAACTGTACAGATGACGCCGCTGAGACGGTCGCGCTGGTCATTGCGGCAATCCCGTCTGCCTCGACCACCGGACTGATGCATACCATCATGCGCAGCTATCTGTTCATTATTGCGATTACGCTGGTGCTGACACTGATTATCAGCTGGTTCCTGTCGGATATGCTGACGCGGCCGCTCAAGGGACTGGTTTCCGCGGCGAAAAAGTTCGGGCATGGCGAATTTGACGTGCGCGTTTCGGAGAACAACAACTGCGATGAAATCGACGAGCTGGCAGTCAGCTTCAACAACATGGCGACATCGCTGCAACAGCAGGAGGAGCTCAGCCGCGGCTTTGTCGCAAATGTTTCGCATGAGCTCAAAACTCCGATGACCTCCATCCGCGGCTTTGTCGACGGCATGCTGGACGGCACGATTCCGCAGGAACGCCATCCGCAGTACCTGCGAATTATTTCGGAGGAGGTCGACCGCCTGTCACGCCTCGTCATGCGCATGCTGGATGCGGCGAAAATTCAGGCAGGCGAGCTGATTATCACACCTGCGCCGTTTGATCTGACGGAAATGGCAGCGCGTGTGCTCATCAGCTTTGAAAAGCAGATCAACGACAAAAAGTTGGAAATGGATGTCGATTTGCAGGACAGCCTGATTGTCAACGGCGACAGTGACCATATTTACCGTGTGGTTTACAATCTTGTGGACAATGCAGTCAAGTTCGTGAATGAGGGCGGCACGCTGACCATCCGCGCGGAGGTGGAGGGCACAATGAGCCTGTTCTCTATCCGAAACACCGGCTCGGAAATTCCGGCGGAGGATCTGCCGCATGTATTCGACCGCTTTTACAAGGTTGACCGCAGCCGCAGCCGTGACCGCACGGGCGCGGGTCTCGGCCTGTATATCGTCAAATCCATCGTCAATCTGCACGGCGGTGATATTTCGGTGCGCTCAGCGAACGGCGAAACCGAGTTCGCATTCACTGTTCCGCTTGCGCAGAAATCCTCCGGCGGGAAGGAAGACCACCAGCTGACACAGAAATAACACAGAAAACGCCTCTGCAAGTTGCGCAGAGGCGTTTGTTTTGCACAGCGGGTGACATTCACAAAATCTTAACATTGGCGACAACGAAAAACCATATTTTGCGCGTACAATAGAAGCATAACAAAGGAGGCTACGCTTATGGACGAGTTGAATCGGAATACCGAGCACGAAGATCCCCAGACTACACCGTTCCAGACGCCGGTGCGCGGCGCAGATGAGCGGCCGGGAAGTGCATATCAGAATACAGGCAGCAATCAGTCGTATACCTATGGCAGTCAGAATACTTCTGCCGGAAGTACGGGCGGCGGCAGTACACCGCCTCCCAGCGGCCCCTCTGCCTATGAGCAGTGGAGCGGCGGACAGAAACCGAATCGAAATAAAAAACCGCGCAAAAACGGGAAATTCCCGTGGAAACCGGTTATTGCAGGCGTTATCATCGCGGCAGTGGCGTTTGGTGGCGGCATGCTCGCAGGCGGCGGCATTGACCTGTCCGGCCTGACGGCGGACAGCTCGAGCAGTGCGGTGGACAGCGGCAGCGGCCTGCCGGACGATTCTACAAAGATGCAGGTCAGCGGTACATCCAGCGCGGGCAGCGATGACGCGGCGAGCTATTCCGGCGTGTATGAAAAGGTGACCCCATCTATCGTGTCCATTGTCGTCGATGACATTCAGATGGGCAGTGAGTCGTCCGGCTCGGGCGTCATCATGAGTGAAGACGGTTATATCATCACGAACAACCATGTTGTGGAGGACGGCGACAAAATCACCGTTGTAATGAACGATTCAACCACCTATGAGGCGGAACTGATCGGCACGGATGAACAGACCGATCTCGCTGTGCTCAAGATTGACGCAGACGGGCTGACGGCCGCGGAATTTGGCAATTCGGACGACGTGAAGGTCGGCGACCGTGCATTTGCCATCGGTTCGCCCGGCGGTGTGGAATTCCAGAACAGCTTTACCGGCGGCTTTATCTCCGCCATCAACCGCAATGTGACCATCAATGACCGTGAGATGACACTGATTCAGACGGACACTGCGATCAATCCGGGCAACTCCGGCGGCGCGCTCATCAATACGAGCGGCCAGGTCATCGGAATCACCTCTTCCAAGCTGAGCGCGACCAGCTCGGACAGCGCTTCTATTGAGGGCATGGGCTTCGCCATCCCGACCAACACGGTCAAGGAGGTTGTCGACCAGCTGATTGCCTACGGTCATGTCACCGGCCGTCCGGCGATTGGAATCAGCGGCTATGACATCGAGGAGATGCGCGCGGCCTATTACAAAATCCCGCAGGGTGTCATGGTCACCAGTGTCGATACGGCATCCGATGCCTACCAGAAGGGCATTAAGGAAGGCGATATCATCACCGGCGTCAACGGGCAGAAAATCACCTGCATGAGCGACATCAATTCGGTTAAGAACAACATGAAGGCGGGCGACACAATGGAGTTGACGGTCTATCGCTCCGGCAAGACGCTCACCGTCAGCATCACGTTGGTTGACCAGGCGGATCTGGCAGGTACCTCTGCGACACAGAATGATTCGTCCTCCTCGTCTCAGGACGGACAGACCAGCCCATATGGCGGTTACGGCTATACCATTCCGTAAATTTGATACACAACAGCGCTCTCCCGGCACGCACGACGCAGGGGGAGCGCTTCTGCGTTCGTATGTTTTTTGTAACAAAAGTGTTGGTCAAATACCCAAACAAACGGGAAAGTTCCGCAAATTTCGCGCAAAATGCCGTTTTTCTGCCGCCCTGCCCTTGCAAAGGGATGGGAAAAACGGTATGATAGTATTAAATATGCGATTCGTAAAAATTTGACGACTATACTATGTTTTTTCGAGGTGCAACATGGCAGTATTAAGATGCTATACTGAAAAACGCAGCGGATTTGACAGCGCATCGCAGTCGCTGTGCAGCAGCATGCGTGAGCTGCTGGAGATTCCGGCGCTCACCTATGTGCGCGAGCTGTGCCGCTATGATGTCGAGGGCATTGACGCGGAGGTCTATGCGAAGGCAAAGAATATTGTGTTCTCCGAGCCGATGGTGGATGACTGCTATGACGAGCAGTTCCCGATGCCGGAGGGTGATTACCGCATTCTCGCGGTCGAGCCGCTGCCGGGTCAGTATGACCAGCGTTCGGATTCGTGCGCGCAGTGCATTCAGCTGATGACGCAGGGCGAGCGCCCGAAGGTCGCGGCGGCACATATCTATGTGCTCGGCGGCAAGCTGACGGACGCAGAGCTGGACAAAATCCGCGGCTATCTCATCAACCCGGTGGATTCCCGCGAGGCTTCCGCAGAAAAGCCGGAAACGCTCGAGGCAAAGTATGCGATTCCGACCGCGGTTGACACCGTTGAGGGCTTTATCTCGATGGATACCGCAGCGCTGGAAGAGATGCGCACCAGCCTGGGTCTGGCAATGGAGCTGGACGACCTGCAGTTCCTCCAGAGCTATTTTGCAGGCGAGGAAAAGCGCGACCCGACCATCACTGAGGTGCGCATGATCGATACCTATTGGTCGGATCACTGCCGCCACACTACCTTCCTGACGGAGATCGACAACAGCATCATCGATGACCAGATGGTCAAGGATGCGTTTGACCGCTATCTGGCGGGCCGCCGCGAGGTCTATGGCGAGGAGAAGGCGGCAAAGCGTCCGATTACGCTGATGGATGTCGGCACCGCTGCCGGCAAGGTGCTCAAGAAGCGCGGCAATCTGGCAAACCTCGATGAGAGCGAGGAGATCAATGCGTGCTCCATCCGCATTCAGGCAACCGTAGACGGCAAGAAGGAGCCGTGGCTGCTGATGTTCAAGAATGAGACGCACAACCATCCGACCGAAATCGAACCGTTCGGCGGCGCGGCAACCTGCCTTGGCGGTGCCATCCGTGACCCGCTGTCCGGCAGAAGCTACGTCTATCAGGCGATGCGCGTCACCGGTGCAGGCGATCCGACTGTCCCGCTGAACGAGACGCTGGAGCACAAGCTGCCGCAGCGCAAGCTGTGTACGACAGCGGCGGGCGGTTATTCGTCTTACGGCAACCAGATCGGCCTTTCCACCGGCCTTGTCCATGAAATTTACCATCCGGGCTACGTTGCAAAGCGCATGGAAATCGGCGCAGTTGTCGGCGCGGCTCCAATTGATAACGTCATCCGTGAGGTTCCGGATCCGGGCGATATCGTCATCCTGCTCGGCGGACGCACCGGCCGCGACGGCTGTGGCGGCGCAACCGGTTCCTCCAAGAGCCACACCACAGAGTCGCTGGAAACCTGCGGCGCAGAGGTCCAGAAGGGCAATCCGCCGGAGGAGCGCAAGATTCAGCGCCTGTTCCGCAATCCGGAGGTCACCCGCATGATCCGCCGTTGCAACGACTTCGGCGCGGGCGGCGTATCCGTCGCCATCGGCGAACTGGCAGATGGTCTGGATATCGACCTGAACGCCGTACCGAAGAAGTATGACGGCCTGGATGGCACCGAGCTGGCAATTTCCGAGTCTCAGGAGCGTATGGCAGTTGTCGTTGCGCCGGAAAATGTCGAAAAATTCATCAAAATGGCAAATGAGGAAAACATCGAGGCGACTGTCGTTGCGACGGTCACCGACACCAACCGCCTGCGCATGACGTGGAACGGCAAAACGATTGTCGATGTTTCCCGCGATTTCCTCAATACCAATGGCGCTTCCAAGCATGCGGATGCACACGTTTCCCAGCTGCCTGTTCCGAGCATTGAATGCCCGGCAGAGGGTGCAACGCTGAAGGAAAAGATGCTGAATCTGGCATCCACGCTGAATATCTGCCTCGAGCGCGGCCTGACAGAGCGCTTTGACGGCTCCATCGGTGCAAGCTCTGTCTTCATGCCGTATGGCGGCAAGAATCAGCTGACCCCGACACAGGTCATGGCAGCAACATTGCCGACCGCAGGCCAGTGCTCTACTGCGTCTGTCATGGGCTTCGGTTTTGATCCGTATTTCATGGAGCAGAATCCGTTCCTCGGCGCATCTTGCGCAGTCATCGAATCGATGGCGCGTCTGGTTGCCGCAGGCTGTGATTACCGCACCGCTTACCTGACCTTCCAGGAATATTTTGAACACCTCAACCGCGATCCGGAGAAGTTCGGCACGCCGCTTGCAGCTCTGCTCGGCGCATATGATGCACAGGAATCGCTGGGTCGTGCAGCCATCGGCGGCAAGGATTCCATGTCCGGTACCTATGATGATATGCATGTACCGCCCACGCTGGTTTCGTTTGCCATTGCACCGCAGGAGGCAGACCATCTGGTTTCGCCGGAATTCAAGGCGGCAGGTCATCCGGTTTACTTCTTCGACGCGACGTATAATATGGACGGTTCGCCGGATTATCAGGCGATCCGCGCGACGTGGGAGGTTGTACAGCGCCTGATCGACGAGGGGAAGGTTGCTGCATCGTGGGCACTGGCTTCCGGCGGCATCGCGGAAGGCATTATGAAGATGGCAATCGGCAACGACATCGGTTTCACCTTTGGGCCGGAGTTCACACCGGATGCGCTGTTCCTCAAGAATTACGGCGGCATCCTGATCGAAGCCACCGAAGAGCTGTACAACATGCCGCTGTGGCTGGTCGGTATGACCACCGACAAGCCGGAAATCGACGCATTCGGCGAAATCATTGCGCTGGATGATGTCAAGAATGCACTCGAAGGCACGCTGGAGAAGGTATTCCCGACCCGTGCCGCTGCTTCTGACGACAAGATGGTCAAGCCGTCCTTCACCGAGCGCAACACCAAGGCACCGGCAGTCAAGACCGCACGTCCGGCTGCTGTCATCCCGGTATTCCCGGGCACCAACTGCGAATATGACACCGCAAAGGCTGTCGAAACCGCAGGCGGCGAGGCAAAGATTGTCGTTGTCCGCAACCTGTCGCAGGATGCACTGATGGCATCTGCGGAAGAGCTGGAGGCAGCAATCCGCTCGTCCCAGATGATGATTCTTCCGGGCGGTTTCTCCGGCGGCGACGAGCCGGACGGATCCGGTAAGTTCATCGCTTCGTTCCTGCGCGCACCGGCAATCAAGGATGCAGTTCATGATCTGCTGGGCAACCGTGACGGCCTGATGCTCGGCATCTGCAACGGCTTCCAGGCACTCATCAAGCTGGGTCTGGTGCCGTATGGCGAAATCCGTGATCTGGATGACACCTGCCCGACGCTGACCTACAACCTGATCGGCCGCCATCAGTCGCGCTATGTACAGACGCGCGTTGCGTCCGTCAAATCCCCGTGGCTGTCCTCCTGTGAGGTGGGCGATGTGCATTCGATCGCGGTTTCCCACGGCGAAGGCCGCTTCGTTGCGCCGCAGGCGGAAATTGACCGCCTGATTGCAAACGGTCAGGTCGCATTCCAGTATGTAGACTTTAACGGTGAGCCGTCGATGGACATCGCGTTCAACCCGAACGGTTCGATGTGCGCAATTGAGGGCATTACCTCTCCGGACGGTCGTGTGCTCGGCAAGATGGGTCACACCGAGCGCTATACCAGATATGTCGGTCAGAACATTTTTGGCGAAAAGTATCAGCCGCTGTTTGAAAACGGCGTAAAGTACTTCAAGTAAGGTTTAGCCGGATATAAGAAGAGCGCACCGCGGGCAGCTGCGGTGCGCTCGTTTGCGTTTTCCATGGTGTCCGGCGCAAGACGGGGGGAGAAGGAGGGAGATTGCGAAAACTTTCGCTCAACTTGTCGCCAAACAATTGGATATTTCCTGAGTTTGTTGTATAATGATAGAAAACGCGGGACATACAGGGAGGAACCGCCCCGACAGGAAAGGCAGGACGGTTCCCGTATGCGAAAGGCGATGTCGGCGCCGACAAACGGGCGCTGGAACTGGCCAGCGCAGAGGTTTCCCGCCTGTTCCAGCATATGAAAAGAAGGGCGATTGCGTGCGCCCGCAACAAGGGAAAGGAAAGAGTTTGTTATGATTAAGTTATCTCCTTCGATTCTGTCCGCTGATTTTGCGAATTTGCAGCGTGATATCGCTGTCGCTGTCGATGCCGGTGCAGAGTATGTCCATGTCGACTGCATGGACGGTCATTTTGTACCGAATCTGACCATCGGTGCGCCGGTTGTCAAGGCGCTGCGCAAGGCGACGGATGCCGTTCTCGATGTCCATCTGATGATTGCAAATCCGGATCAATACCTCGATGATTTCATCAAGGCAGGTTCGGATATCATCACGGTACATTATGAGTCCAACGGTGATACACTCGCGCAGGTGCGCAAGATCAAGGAGGCCGGTGTTCGCGCCTGTGTTTCCATCAAGCCGGGCACACCGGCAGATGTCCTGCTGCCGCTGCTGCCGGAGCTGGATATGGTACTGATTATGACGGTTGAGCCGGGCTTCGGCGGTCAGGGCTACATCGATGCCTGCACCGATAAAATCCGTGCAATCCGCAAGGCGATTGATGAGAACGGTTACCAGTGTGAGCTGGAAATTGATGGCGGCGCAAAGCTGACCAATACGCCGGACATCGTTGCAGCAGGTGCAAATGTCATCGTCGCAGGTTCTGCGGTCTTTGGCGGCGATATCGCAGGCAATGTAAAGGGCTTCAAGAAGATTTTCGACGAGTTCGAGAACAATTACTTTGCGTTCTGATTTTTGACAGATAAAATGCAATTCCGCCGCGGGATGCGCCCGCGGCGGAATTTTGTATTTGACAAAAAAGCGCTGCCCCAGATGAGGCAGCGCTTTGCGATTGTGTAGTATAATTACTCGACGGTGACAGACTTTGCGAGGTTTCTCGGCTTGTCGACATCACATCCGCGCTCAATGGCTGTGTAGTATGCGAACAGCTGCATCGGAACGACCGTCAGTGTAGAGGTGAAGATATCCTCTGTCTGCGGGATATAGAAGACCTTGTCTGCGACACCTTCGACATCTGTGCAGCCTTCCTTGACAATGGCGACAACATAAGCGCCGCGCGCCTTGACTTCCTTGACGTTGCTGACCAGCTTTTCATACAGCTGATCCTGCGTTGCAACGGCGACAACCAGCGTACCCTCTTCGATCAGGGAGATGGTGCCGTGCTTCAGCTCGCCTGCTGCATAGGCTTCGGAATGGACATAGGAGATTTCCTTCAGCTTCAGGGAGCTTTCCAGCGATGCACCGTAGTCGATGCCGCGGCCGATGACAAAGACATTGTTCTTGTCCGCATGCTGCTTGGCCAGAGCCTTGAGCGCATCCTCGTCGGCGAACAGGCTTTCCAACTGATCCGGCAGTGCTTCCAGTGCAGTGAGCAGCTTTGCAGCGGTCGCCGGCGCGATGGTCTGACGGATTTCGCCGAATTTGAGGGCAATCAGATACAGCACAGCCAGCTGCGTGCTGTAGCCCTTGGTGGTCGCGACGGCAATTTCCGGGCCTGCCATGGTATACAGGACGTCATCACTCTCACGGGCAATCGAGCTGCCAACCGCATTGACGATGGACAGAACATGGACATCGTTTGCCTTTGCTTCGCGCAGTGCCGCCAGCGTGTCAGCGGTTTCACCCGACTGGCTGATGGTGATGCACAGATCGTTGCGTCTGAGAATCGGACGGCGGTACCGGAATTCGGATGCCAGGTCGACCTCAACCGGGATGCGGGTCAGCTCTTCGATGACATATTTGCCGACAATGCCTGCATGCCAGGCGGAACCGCAGGCAACAATATGAATGCGGCCAATGTTCCGGATCTGATCGTCGGTCAGGCGGATTTTATCCAGACGGATATCGCCGTCGTGAATGCGCGAACCGATGCAGGTGCGCAGAGCAGCCGGCTGTTCCTTGATTTCCTTCATCATGAAGTAATCATAGCCGCCCTTTTCCGCTGCGGAAATATCGTAATCGACGGTATAAATATCGCGGTGAATCGGATTGCGGTCGGTATCCAGCAGTTCGACGGAATCTGCCTTGATGATGGCGATTTCATTATCGTTGAGCAGGTAATAGTTGCGGGTATGGTCGAGTACCGCAGGGATATCCGATGCGATATAATTCTCATGCTCGCCGAGGCCGATAATCATCGGGCTGTCCTTGCGGACGGCAAGCAGAGTGTCCGGGTAGTCGGTGCACAGAATGCCGAGTGCATACGAACCGCGGATGCGGCCGATAACCTTGATGAGTGTGCCGACCAGGTCGCCGTCATACAGCTTATCGAACAGCTGTGCGACAACCTCCGTGTCTGTCTCCGAACGGAAGACAACGCCTTGGGATTCCAGCTCTTCCTTCAGCGGGATGTAGTTTTCAATGATGCCGTTGTGTACAACGGTGATGCGTCCGCTCATGCTGGTATGCGGATGCGAATTGATGTCATTCGGTGCGCCGTGGGTTGCCCAGCGGGTATGGCCGATGCCCAGCGTGCCGGGGATGCCGCCTGCCGCATCGACCTTCTCACGCAGCGTTGCCAGACGGCCCTGCGACTTCATGGTGCGCACCTTGTCAGAAAAGACTGCAATTCCGGCAGAGTCATAGCCGCGGTATTCCAGCTTCTGAAGACCTTCCAGCAGGAAGGGCGCCGCTTCATTGTAGCCTGCATAACCTACGATTCCACACATAGTTCATTACCTCCGAGGTATATTAAGATTTTGTTGAGACACGGTTGCGTTTCCTTCTGTGCCTGTGGTTTCCCACAGGATTTGTAGAAACGCCATCGCCCGCGTGTCTGGCCGGGCGGGAAGCATCCGCCGAATTTTCGATCACTTCCACCTCGTCAGCATGCCCTGCACGGCAGCTCTGGCGCTTGGTTCCGGGCGGACAGAAGCAACTCTGCCGCAATGATTTCGCCGTGTGCAGCGGCGCCGGATGGGGAATATCCACCCTCTTATACCGCAATATTATACCATGTAATATCAAAAATAGGAAGGGCAATGATTGCCAATTTCCCACAGGCGCAGGTATGAGTCTTGTAAAATATATCCATACGCGAATCGAAACCACCAACATGAACCACAAACATTCAACATCTATTGACATTTTGCCCGCGGCGGTATATTGTGGATACAAATAAAATCAAACGGAAAGAAGGAACATTTTTTTGACAGTACTTAAACTTTTATCCGGCCCGATTATCGGTGCGATCATCGGCTATTGTACCAATTACATTGCGGTAAAGATGCTGTTCCGACCACTGCGTCCGGTGAAGCTGTTCGGCAGACAGCTGCCGTTTACGCCGGGTATTATCCCCAAGGGGAAGGCGCGGCTGGCGCGTGCCATCGGCGGCGTTGTCGGCACACAGCTGCTGACAGAGGATGACCTGAAACAAACGCTGATGAGTGACAGCGTGACCGAAAGCCTGCGGCGCAGCATTGACGGCGTGCTGGAGAGCAAGTCGGAGACCACCCTGCGGGAGGTCTGCTGTAAGGCGGTCGATGAGACACAATATGATGCGGGCAGCGCAGTCATGCAGGAAAAACTCGCGGAAACACTTGCGGAGCATGTGAATGACATGCAGCTGGGCGACACCATTGCGCAGCAGGTGCTGGAGGCAGTCCGACAGAAGGTATCCGGTTCGCTCATCGGCATGATGCTCAGTGGTGACATGCTGGACAGCTTTGCAGGCCCGATCCGCGATGGGGTGGACAATTATTTGCAGGGCAATGCATATGCGCTGCTGTATCCGCAGGTTACAAAGCTGTGGGGTGAAGCGGAACAGAAAAACATCGGTGATGTGAATGCACTGTTGACAGATGCAGGTGTTTCGCTGACGGATGTTGTGCTTCATATATATGAAGCAGCTGTTTCAGAAAAGGCGGCAAGTATCCTGCATTCCCTCGATCTTGGCGGCATTGCGGAGCAGAAGGTGAATGCGATGCAGCCGGAGGAGCTGGAACGGCTGGTACTGTCCGTCATGAAAAAGGAGCTGAATGCAGTTGTCAGTCTCGGCGCACTGGTCGGCTTTATTCTCGGACTGCTCAACCTGATTTTCTGAAAATTCTGACACGGGAGGAACGGAGAAATGTTTGAAGAAGAACTGCGCGGACGGGCGGTGCTCATCTGGCTGGATGACAACGCACCGGTGCTCAAGACCGATTATCTGGAAGAAATGATGATGCAGGCACCACAGGCGACACTGGCACAGACTGCGCAGTCGGTCGCACGGCAGTTTGGTCTGACCGGTACGCACTGGACACTGTGCCGTTGTTCCTTCGGGAAGGAGGGCGCACAGACGCATCCGATTTCCGATGCACAGATGCTCGGCGAGCTGCGCCTGCCGCTGACGCTGGCACTGGTCGATGATGAGGACATGCAGAAGCAGTGCCATGCGCTGGCGGAATGCAGGGCGTGAAAGGGGAACGGCCATGAAATCTGTTGAACTGCATATCCCCGCACTGGCGGAGCCGGAAAATCAGCCCAAATGGCTGCGACATCTGGGAACGGTCAACCATCATCGCATGCTGGTCTGCCGCCACTGCTTCCGTCTGGGATTATACCGGCAGGGGCTGATGCATGACCTGTCCAAATACAACCCGGTGGAATTTCTTGTCGGCGCGAAATATTATCAGGGGTTCCAGAGCCCGAACAATGCCGAGCGCATGGACCGCGGCTACAGCAGTGCATGGCTGCACCATAAGGGACGCAACAAGCACCATCTGGAATACTGGATTGACTATTCCCTTGGTGAGGAAAGCCCGCTTGCCGGCATGAAGATGCCGGTGGAATATGTCGCAGAGATGTTTTGCGACCGCGTCGCGGCGAGCAAGACCTATCTGGGCGACCAATATACCGATGGCGCCCCGTTGGCCTATTATGAAAAATCCAAGACGCATTACCTCATGCATCCGGAGACACGCGCGCTGCTGGAGCAAATGCTCACGATGCTCGCGGAACAGGGCGAGAATCGGACGTTCCATTATATCCGCTATCACATTCTGAAAAAGTGAGAGAAAAAAACGAAAGGCACGGGATTTCCTGTGCCTTTCTTCGTGAAAAAATCGGAGGATTTTGCGTTGCAACAGCAGAGACAGGACAAACCGTATAGCGCGCTTATGCGCCGGGCTGCTGTAAGATATACCGTTCAATTGCCCGGCTGACGCCGTGGTTGTCGTTGGTCTCCGTTGTACTGTCTGCAATTGCGCGGATGTGTGCCGGTGCGTTTGCCATGGCGACGCCCAGCCCGGCGGCCTGTAGCATGGTGCGGTCATTGTCACTGTCACCGCACGCCATAATCTGTCCGGCGGTCAGGCCGAGATGCTTTGCCAGATGCAGCAGCGCGGTGCCCTTGTCCGTGCCTTTGGCGTTGATTTCGATATTTTTCAGGCCGCAGAATACAGATGCCTCCGCTTCAAAGATATCAGCCTGCTGTATGTCAGCCAGCCATGCATCGAGATCGCGCGCATCGCCGTATACAATCGCCTTGAAGATGGTCTCGCCGGACAGGGCGCGCCACTGCTCTGGGGTGTCTACATAGCAAAAATGGTTCAGGTCAACGGCGACACTGCCGCGGATGCGGGCAATTTCGTCAAAAAATGCCTTGCATTTTGCACCATACCAGACCGTGTGTTCGCCGTAAAAGCTCGGCTCTACACCGTGCGTTTCACATAGTGTCAGCAGGATATCAATGTGCTGCGGTGTCATGGTATGGCGATAGATGGTTTCACCGGCCGCAGAGGTAATGCGCGCGCCATTTTCTGTGATAATCCAGTCGACGCCGCCTGCCGCCTTCGCATGTGCGGCGGAGTCGAGCGGAGAGCGTCCGGTGCACAGGGCGGCGGCAACGCCGGCCTGTCGTGCCTGCTGGAGCGCAGTGCGTTCGGGTTCGTGTACCTGACTGTCTGTGCCGAGCAGTGTGCCGTCCAGATCCAGCCCGATGAGCTTGATGGGAGAAGAGATCATGTTTCACTGTCACCTTTTTTTATGAAATCATGGGTGGATGTTCCGGCTTCATTATAGCATGGGGCTTTCCAACGTGTAAAGCAGAGAAATCGGACGAAAACCGACGGTCTTTTGTGAAATCTGGTAGAAATTTGCCGGTTTATGCGGTATACTGGGAGAGAAGCGATACGCTGTGACAGGAGGGGAATATCCGTATGAAGAAACGATATCTGCTGCTGATTCCGGTGGCGGCCTGTGTGATTGCCTGTGCCGCCGCGGTGGGATACGTCCAGTTCCACCCGGAACAGGCGCCGGCAGGCACACCGTCCGTGCTGGTCAGGACGGAACAGCAGGAATCTGCGGCGCAGCAGGAGCAGCCGGAACAGCAGGAAGAACAGGCGGAGCTGACTGCTGACCAGAAACGTGCGCAGGAAATTCTGAGCGACATGACACTCGATCAGAAGCTGTATCAGATGATGTTTGTGCGCCCGGAATCGCTGACAGGCGTCGGCAAGGCGGTGCGCGCGGGCGATGCGACACGCAAGGCGATGGAAACCATGCCGGTCGGCGGCATCATCTATTTTTCACAGAATTTCCGCAGCAAAAGTCAGACCACGACCATGCTCGCCAACACGCAGGAATATGCCCGAACAGTCGGTGCGAATATCCCGTTGTTTATGGGAGTCGATGAAGAGGGCGGCACGGTAGCGCGGGTTGCTGATGTGCTCGGTACGACAAAGTTTGACGATATGGCGGACTATGGCGCGCGGGGCGATGCACAGGAAGCCTATGACATCGGCAAAACGCTCGCCACGGATATCAGCGGCTTCGGCTTCAATGTAGATTTTGCGCCGGTCGCTGATGTGCTGAGCAATGAAAACAATACGGAAATCGGTGCGCGTTCGTTCGGCAGCGATCCGAGCACGGTTTCTATCATGGTGGAGAATGAGGTCATGGGCTTGCAGGAAAGCGGCGTCATGGCGGCACTCAAGCATTTTCCGGGTCACGGCAGCACCGAGACCAACTCGCATGAAGGCACTTCTGAGACCGACCGCACGCTGGACGAACTGAAGGAATGCGACCTCAAGCCGTTTGAGGCGGGCATCGATCAGGACGCGGCATTTGTACTGGTGTCGCATATGACCGCGACCGAGCTGGACAGCGTGCCGTGCTCGCTGTCCTCAAAGGTCATCACGGATCTGCTGCGCGATGAGATGGGCTATGACGGCATTGTTATCACTGACGGCATGGACATGGGCGCAATCACGGAGCATTACAGCAACGGAGATGCCGCAGTGAAGGCGGTACAGGCGGGCGTGGACATGCTGCTCTGTCCGCCGAGCATCGATGACGCCTATGAGGCGCTGTCGCAGGCGGTCGCGGACGGTGAGCTCACGGAGGCGCGCATCGATGAGAGCGTAATGCGCATTCTGACGGCAAAGCTCAAATACGGCCTGATGAACTGACAAAGCAAATCCCAGCATTTGGATTTCCAAATGCTGGGATTTTGTACACAAATGGACTCAGTCCGCGATGATTTCTGCCTTGCGCTCGAGCAGCTCGTTGCCGAGCAGCTGCGCCTGTACGTTTTCAAAGCCGATGCGCTGAATGGTGTCCGAGAAGCGCTCGCCCTTGATGCCCTGGTCGCGGAACAACAGGATTGCCTTCTCCACGATATCCAGAACTTCCTCCTTCGAGGTGAAGATCTTCTTCAGCGGGATGCCGTGTGCGCTCTTCTTGCCCCAGCGTCCGCCGATGTATACGCGGTAGCCGTAGACGGAGTTATCACGTGCATGGAACGGGCACTTGCCGACACAGCGTCCGCAGCGGGTACAGACCTCTGGATCGACCGACAGCTTGCCGTCGACGACATGTGCCGCGTCGACCGGACAGGCCTTTTCGACTTGGCATTTGCCACAGCCGCGGCACTTATCCGCGTCAAAGCCCGGCACGCGCTGACCGACAATGCCGAGGTCGTTCAGGTTCGGCTTGACGCAGTTGTTCGGGCAGCCGCCGACTGCAATCTTAAACTTGTGCGGCAGCGTTACATCGCTGTAGCCCTTGAAAAAGCGCTCGTGGATCTCATCGGCAATGCCATAGGAATCCAGCAGACCGTACTGGCAGGTGGTACCCTTGCAGGAGACAACCGGACGAACCTTTGCGCCCGTGCCGCCGGTTTCCAGCCCGGCTTCTGCCAGAAATGCGCGGATGGCGTCGATGTTTTCATACGGAACGCCCTGGATTTCCAGCGTCAGGCGGGTGGTCATGGAGACCTCGCCGCTGCCGAATTTAGCGGCAGCCTCAGTGATGCGTACAAGCTCATCTGCTGTTACCTTGCCGTTGCGGGTGATGACGCGGCAGTTGAACAGGTCCGTCCCCTTGCGGTGCAGGAAGCCGAGCGCCTTGACGCGCTTTACTTCGTCCATCGGAATGGATGCGGGACCCAGAGGAGTCGGGGTGATGTTCATTTTTTCATAACCTTCTTTCTCAGTCGTACAGAAAATATAGGCGACTGGCAGCCGCCGCGTGCGGAGTCTTTTGCTGTATGTATTGTAGCACAGGTATCATCGATTAGCAATTATAACTGAATAAGATGAAATATTTTCGTGTATTACTCACAAAATAAATGGGGTAAATTTTATGATTTCGTAGTATAGTATCGGATAAAATGTATATATTGCGTGCGGGTTTGCATATATTTGGAAGGCATCGCGCAAAATATCTCCGATTGCGCGCAATTTGCATAAAAAAACTCGGGTGTATTTGTGTATATTGGTAGAAATATACATCTGGGCACGGGAATTTCTTGACAACTCTGTAAAAAGCGGATAAGATTTATATGGAATAGATAAAATACAAGAGAATAGAGTGGCTTGTTACTGTTCGATCAGGCAAAACCAAATAACACAGGGAATGTATCAAATCCGGCTGTGCTTATTTGGTGTTTTTATTTTTAGGGAACATTTGCCCGGTCGGACGCAGGCAGGCGACAACCGGGGACACCCATCCCGGTTCCCCGTTCAGGTGGCTCAGGGGGCAGAACAGGAAATAAAGGAGTTACAGGTTATGCAGTCGTTTGTTTACACCATTAAGGACGAAATCGGAATCCATGCCCGCCCGGCAGGTATGCTGGCGAAGGAAGCAAAGAAGTTTTCGAGCAAAATTGAGGTCGAGAAGGACGGAAAGTCCGCCGATGTCCGCCGTATGATGGGCGTGATGGGTCTCGGCGTCAAGTGTGGCGAGGCAATTACCGTAAAGGCAGAAGGCGAAGACGAGGCGCAGGCCATTGAGGCGATGAAGGCCTTCTTCGCAGAGCATTTATAAACAACAGGAGGAGAGCGTGCGGGGAGGCAGGAGATCCCGCCGCCCGAAAGACAGGCGTGCCGGCAGGGGTGCAGGGCGCGCTTGCAGGATGTGTAAGGGAGGAAAACACTTATGTACACCATTCAGGGAAAAGGCGTGTCCAAGGGCGTTGCTGACGGCCCCATCTATTTCTACCGTCGCGGCGGCGGAGAAGTCGTAAAGACCGCAGTTTCCGATGTGGAAGCGGAAAAGAAGCGCTTTGAGGACGCGCGCCAGACCGCGATGCAGCAGCTCGCCGAACTGTATGACAAGGCAGTTGCTGAGGTCGGCGAGGAAGGCGCTGCGCTGTTCGAGGCGCATCAGATGATGCTGGATGATCTGGATTACATCGACGGCATCAATGATATGATTGAAGGCGAGAGCATCAACGCGGAATATGCCGTTTCGCAGATTGCCGAGCAGTTCGCAGAAATGTTCGCATCCATGGACGATGCCTATATGCAGGCGCGTGCGGCGGACGTCAAGGACATTTCCACCCGCGTGATCGGTATCCTGAGCGGTGTTGTCGCAGGCGGTATTGATTCCGATGTGCCGGTTATCCTGGCGTCCGACGATCTTGCACCGTCTGAGACTGTACAGCTGGACAAGTCCAAGATTTTGGGCTTTGTCACCTCCGGCGGCTCGGGCAACAGCCATACCGCCATTCTCGCACGCACCATGGGCATTCCGGCCATCATCGGCATCGGCGATGCGCTGACGGAAGGTCTGGAGGGCAAGAGCGCCATTATCGACGGCTCGACCGGCGAGGTCGCGATTGACCCGGATCAGATCACCAGCCAGCGCCTGCTCAAGAAGCAGGCCGAGGAGCGCGCGCTCAAGGCGCTGCTTGACCAGCTCAAGGGCAAGGAAAATGTCACGCTCGACGGCCGCAAGGTCATGGTATACTGCAACATCGGTTCCCCGGATGATGTTGACCCGGTTCTGGCGAACGACGGCGGCGGCATCGGCCTGTTCCGCTCTGAGTTCCTGTACCTCCAGAATGACGATTATCCGACGGAGGAGCAGCAGTTCCAGGCATATAAAACGGTTGCGGAGCGCATGGGCGGCAAGCGCGTCATCATCCGCACGCTGGACATCGGCGCGGACAAGCAGGCAGACTATTTCCAGCTGGACAAGGAAGAAAATCCGGCAATGGGTCTGCGTGCCATCCGTATCTGCCTGACGCGCCCGGAGGTCTTCAAGACCCAGCTGCGTGCCCTGTACCGTGCATCCGCCTATGGCAAGATTGCAATCATGTTCCCGATGATTACATCCGTCTGGGAGGTTCAGGAAATCAAGCGCATCTGTGACGGCGTCAAGGCTGAACTGCGCGCGGAGGAAATCCCGTTCAATGAAAACGTCGAGCTGGGTATCATGATCGAGACCCCGTCCGCCGTTATGATGTCCGACCGTCTGGCGAAGGAAGTCGATTTCTTCTCCGTCGGCACGAACGACCTGACCCAGTATACACTGGCGGTCGACCGTCAGGGCAACAATCTCGACAAGTTCTTCGATTCCCACCATCCGGCGGTACTCCGCATGCTCAAAATGGCGGCGGAAAACGCGCACAAGGCGGGGATCTGGATCGGTATCTGCGGCGAGCTCGGCGCAGATGTCAGCCTGACGGAGACCTTCCTGGCAATTGGCATCGACGAGCTGAGTGTTTCTCCGGCATCTGTTCTGCCGCTGCGCTCGGCCATCCGTTCGATTGACACGACCAAGAACAGCCAGAAGATTCTCGACGATCTGCTGTCTGACTGAATCTGAACCCAATTTTGCAGGGGCTTCCGCGTTGCAGCGGAGGCCCCTGTTTGCAGTTGTGTCTTTTCGCAAGATTATTGATTGATAATGATTGGGAAATGCGGTATAATAATGACAAAAAAATGAGCAAAATGTGGTATACATTTTGCGAAAGGAGATAGATATGAAAATTGCAGCGGTGACACGTGACGGCAAGATTGCCCATACGATTGCGGAGAGCACGGAAATTTTGATTGTGACAGAGGAAAACGGCATTCCGACAGCCAAGGAACTGGTACAGATTGGCGACGATGAGATCACCAGCGTTCTGTTCAAGCTGGCGATGCAGAATATTGATATCCTGCTGGCAGGCGAAATCGGCACGGCGCTGCAAAGCACGCTGCGCATGCTGGGCGTGGAGATGCTGCCCGGCTGTGAGGGCGATGCCGTGGAGAATATTGCAGCGTACATGACCCATGAGGAAATCGGAGATCCGTCCAAAATCATCGTCCCGGAAGAGGATGAGGACGACCCGCTGGGCTGCCTGCACGACTGTGCCAAGTGCATGGCGGGCTGCCATGACCGCCCGGTGCAGCGCACGGAAGCATAAAATCAAAGCAAACGACAGCCCTCTCTGTCTGGACAGGGAGGGCTGCTTTTCGGAATTCAGACAGGAAAGGGAGTGGAAAGCGATGGCAGTATGCGGGAGGTTTGCCCCTACGCCGAGCGGGCGCATCCATCTGGGCAATATCCTGTGTGCCATGCTGTCGTGGCTGTCCGTGCGCGCGAAGGGCGGACGCTATCTGCTGCGCATCGAAGACCTCGATGCCATGCGCTGTCCACGGTCACTGGCAGATCAGATTGAGGACGATTTGCAGTGGTTCGGTATTGATTGGGATGACGGCGGCAGTGCGGGCGGGGAATCGTGGTATCAGAGCACCCGATCCCCGATTTATGACCGCTATTTTGAAAAGCTGGAGCAGCAGGGGCTGCTGTACCCATGCTTTTGCAGCCGGGCGGAACTGCATGCTGCACAGGCACCGCACCGCTCGGACGGAACCTATGTCTATGCGGGCACCTGCCGCGGGCTGACACCGGAGCAGATTGCGGAAAAACGCAAACATCGTCCGCCTGCCATGCGGGTGCGTGTGCCCGATCGGACGGTTTCGTTTTCCGACGGCTGTCAGGGTGTGTATACCGAGAACCTCGCACGCGACTGCGGGGATTTTATCATCCGGCGGTCGGACGGCGTGTATGGCTACCAGCTCGCCGTCGTCGTCGATGACGCGGAGATGGGCGTCACGGAGGTCGTGCGCGGGCGCGACCTGCTGGAATCCACCCCGCGTCAGCTGTATTTATATGAAAGACTGGGGCTGCCTGCTCCGGAATTTTATCACATCCCGCTGCTGACCGCACCGGACGGCAGACGGCTGTCCAAGCGCGACGGCGATCTCGATCTGGGCGTGCTGCGCGCGAGATTTGGCAGACCGGAGCCGATTGTCGGCATGCTGGCAGCGGCTGTCGGGCTGCGTCCGACGGCGGAGCCGGTGGCACTGGCGGAGCTGGCGGCGGATTTTTCATGGGATAAGGTCTCCCGGATGGATGTCGCACTTCCATCGGAGATTTTACAAAGATAGCAATACCATCAGGAAACAGGGAGGAACTGGACATGAAGCATCAGGGACTGGCACATATTGCCGTGCTGACAGAAGACATGGAGAAGACGATTGCATTTTACGAGCTGCTGGGCGGCACGTGCACGGAGCGCGCGTCGGTACAGAAGCCGACCGGAGTCAACCAGCTGGCGATGATCGACATGGGCGGCTTCTGGATGGAGGCCATCCAACCGGGCGACGGCACGCCGGTGACTGCGCAGGGCGGTGTCCTGCCGCACATTGCGATTGAAGTGACCGATCTGCCTGCGGTTGCAGCAGAGCTGAAGGCACAGGGCATTGATACGTTCCTGACACCGGAGCCGGTTGTGCTGCCGGAGCTGTTCGGCGGTCTGCGCAACTGGTTCTTTACCGGACCGAGCGGTGAACAGATCGAATTGATCGAACATTTTTCATAAAAAACCCAAAGCGGCGGTTGTCTGACCAGATAGCCGCCGCTTTTCTTGTGATTTTTTTGTGAATTTGACCAAATATTTTGCAGTTCTGCACAATCAATGATATAATAAAGCGAATAACACAGAGGGCTGCCCCCAAACTGGCCCTCTGAAAAGTGAGGAGAACCAATGACAGGAAGAGAAAGAAACAGGAAAATTGCGGTGCTGTGTGGCGCTGTCGTGGTTGTCGCGGTCATCGCAGTCGCAATGTTCATCGGTATGAGCAAGAGCGGCGCTACGGATAAAATGACATCGGCTGAGATGGCATGCGGTGAGGATCATGTACTGGTTGTCGATGATGCAGGCGATGTCTATGCATGGGGTCACAACCTCAAGGGCGAACTGGGTGATGTGACCTGTGACAACAAGTCCGAGCCGGTAAAGATTGAAGTGCCGGGCAAGGTGATTCAGGTTGCGGCGGGCAATGAGCTGTCATTTGCGCTGTGCAAAAACGGCGACCTGTACGCATGGGGCAACAACGAGAGTTACCAGATGGGTGACGGCATGAACATCAGCCGCATGGAACCGGAAAAGATCATGGAGGATGTCAAGGCGATTGCCGCAGGCAGCAACCATGCGCTGGCAATCAAGGAGGACAACGCCCTGTATGTCTGGGGCAGAAACAAGGACGGTGCACTCGGCATTGCCGAGAGCGATTGTGACCAAAAAGACGAAAACGGCTATGCCTGCCAGTCTACGGCGGTTAAGCTGATGGACGATGTCACGGAACTTTCCGCCGGACTGGATTATTCCATGGCTGTCACCTCCGATGGCACACTGTATGCATGGGGCAGCAATATCGAAGGTCAGCTTGGACTGGCGAAGACGGACAGCACCAATGCCGACGGTCAGCCGTATCAGTCCGTACCGGCAAAGGTCATGGACGATGTGAGCAAGGTCGCGTGCGGCGTGCGCTATCAGGCGCTTGCACTGACGACAAACGGCGATCTGTACTGCTGGGGTAAAAATACAGTCGGCTCGGTCGGCACGCGTCAAGTCGACGACACAGAAAATAATATCCAAACGCAGCCGCTGAAAATCATGAGCGATGTCAAGGAAATTTCGGCGGGCAGCGCGCACAGCCTTGCGCTCAAGAACGACGGCACACTGTACACCTGGGGTGTCAACAACTATGGACAGATCGGCATCAAGAAGGGTGAATTCCAGTATGCCATCGGCGAGGAAATGATTTACTGCCAGGCAACACCGGTGGAGCTCGCAAAGAATGTCGAAGCGATTGCGGCGGGCGGATTTATGAGTCTGTACCGCTCTGCGGATGGCGTCCTGCGCAGCGTCGGCTGTAATCTGTACGGACAGCTGGGCATTGGGTCGGAGGAAAGCTCGATTTCCACCGCACATGCCGTTTATCTCAAGTAAAGACAGAACCAATCGAACCGATCCGCAGGCCTCCGGCACGCAGCAGCGTGCCGGAGGCTTTTTTCATAATCTGCTCAGAACGTACTCAGGATAAAAACGCGCATATAAACATATAAAAACTGCTCAAAAAAAGCATGAAACCGAAGGAAACAGGCTGCCCGGAACTGTTCCGAAACAGAATCGCAAGAAAGTGAAAGAATGAAACGCCGCAGCGGAAAATTGCCGGAAAAAACGCCGATTCTTTCGCAACAAATTTATATTCAAAATCGGATTTTCGCACTATAATAAAGCCACAAACAAAGAGAGAACAAAAAAAGAGTTCTCAAACCGCGATAGCGAACCGATGCGAAAAGAGGGATTCTGATGACTGCTGTTATGACACTGCTTCTTATGATTTTACCGTGTGTCGGCATGATTCCGGCACATATGTCCGCCCGTTTTCCGAGTTGTGAGGAAGAATTCGATTATCTGGTATTTTGATAGAAAGAGGGAAAAGAAAATGACCGTTCTGATGACTGCACTGCTGATTGTTCTGCCGCTTGTCGGCATGGTTGAAGAACACAACAGCCTGGTACCTGCGATTCCGGCAGAGTCCACCAGCTATGATTACCGCTAACACCACCTTTTCTGAATATACACATAGTTTCTCCGTGAAAACCGCAGGCTGAAGGGAACCTGCGGTTTTTGCGTTTTCCGGACAGAAAAAAGAGGGGACAGGCGTATGCCTGTCCCCTCGGGAGGTCAGTTTTCAGATGTGAGTGAAACTCAGCCGAAGTAACGCTTCAGCAGGCCCTCGAAAGCCTTGCCATGGCGAGCCTCGTCGCGTGCCATCTCATGAACGGTGTCATGGATTGCGTCGAGGTTAGCAGCCTTAGCGCGCTTTGCCAGATCGAACTTGCCAGCGGTTGCGCCGTTCTCAGCGTCAACACGCATCTCGAGGTTCTTCTTGGTGGAGTCGGTTACGACTTCGCCCAGCAGCTCTGCGAACTTTGCAGCGTGCTCTGCCTCTTCGTAAGCAGCCTTCTCCCAGTACAGGCCGATTTCCGGATAGCCTTCTCTATGAGCAACGCGAGCCATAGCCAGGTACATGCCGACTTCAGAGCACTCGCCCTCGAAGTTTGCGCGCAGGTCAGCGAGAATGTCTTCGCTTACGCCCTGTGCAACGCCGACAACATGCTCAGCTGCCCAGGTCTTCTCGCCGGACTGCTCGGTGAACTTCTCAGCCGGAGCATGGCAGATCGGGCATTCAGCCGGAGCTGCGTCGCCTTCGTGAACATAACCACATACAGAACATACAAACTTTGCCATAATTGTGTTCCTCCTGAATTCTTATTGTTTTGATGAATGTTGAGTCTCGGGAATAAACTGTTCCAGGGACAGCTCGTACAACTTTGTGCGGATATCCTGGTTGATTGTACCGAATATCCGGTGAAAGGTGCACTCCTTCTTCTGCGCCACGCGGCTGCAGTCGAATTCCGTGCTGAGACAATGGTTGATTTCGATGGGGCCGTCGATTTCCTCGATGATTTCACCCAGGGAAATCTGTCCGGCGGGACGCGCGAGCTCATATCCGCCGCTGACGCCTTTATAGGATGCGGTCAGCCCGGCCTGTGTCAGCCGGCGCAGGATTTTCAGCGCGAACCGGATGGGGACACCGCTCTCGTCTGATATTTGTTTGGCGCTGGTTTTGCAGCCATGTTCAGCGAGACAATACATGATGCGGATTGCATAATCCGCTTCGTGCGTGATACGCATGGTGAACCTCCGAACCTTTCCTTTGTCTATGGATATAGTATACAATTGCGCTCCGCGAATGTCAAGTGATAATCATTACTATTTTTGAATTTTTTGCGCGGAAAAAACCTTGAAAAAATGCAAAAAAACAGTTGACATTTTGAACATGTTCAATTATAATATAATTCGTCGCTGAGAGATGCGACAGCAAAATCGAATGTAAATTCGGTTTTTCCCCTCGATTTGCTCATACAACTCAACATGCGACTGTGGCGGAATAGGCAGACGCGCACGTTTGAGGGGCGTGTGGGCAACCGTACCGGTTCAAGTCCGGTCAGTCGCACCAATATGCAGATGTGGCGGAATGGCAGACGCGCTAGTTTCAGGTACTAGTGTTCGCAAGGACATGGGGGTTCAAGTCCCCCCATCTGCACCACATCGGAGCGAGGCAAGCGCTTTGCTCCGATATTCTTTTCTTTTTATGTTATGCGGATCAGGCGATATGCCCCGCCCGGCTGTCTCCACCGTGTAAAATAGGGGACACCAATCAAATATAGCATGCAGATGTGGCGGAATGGCAGACGCGCTAGTTTCAGGTACTAGTGTTCGCAAGGACATGGGGGTTCAAGTCCCCCCATCTGCACCATGAAAAAAGAACTTCGATCAACGGTCGAAGTTCTTTTTTTTTGTTTCCAGGGCGTATCTGAAAAGTCGAACATTTTGACTATTTCTGCAAATACGGGTCGCTTCATCATGAACAACACTTGAAATCCGGAAGGATTCCCGCATGCTGTTGCCTCGAATCGATCTCGTCTTTGCGAAATATTCGTCATTTTCTAGGTTTTCAGATAGCGTCTAACCCTGTTTTTTCGTCCGGATACACACGCCGATTGCCAGCAAGACCGCCGCAGCGAGTACAACTGGAAACAGCACCAGCTGGTACAAATGCAGCGCATCTGCAAACGAACGGTTTGTCCCGGCGGCCATTGTACAGACAACTCCGGTCAGGATTGCCGCGCCCCATACGATCTGCTGCCCGGAGCCGTGCCGTGCGACTGCCTGCACGCTGCCCGAGAGGAAGTCGAGCAGCAGCGCCGCACGCGCAACCGTGCAGACAATCAGGCTGCCGGAAATCAGAACCTCACCGCGTTGAAAGGATTTTCCAAATTCCAGCACGCTTGCCGCCGTATAGGACGGATAAAATACCGCCTGTGCACCTGCTTCGCCGAGCAGGCAGATATTGCGCACATACAGCAGGCAGAGCAGCACGCCTGCCAGCACACAGGCGCGCAGCAGCCCGGTGCGCGTCTGGCTTCCTGTCCCGCCAAGCGCCGCTGCCGCATAAAATACCTCGCCAAACGGCACAGACAGCAATAGATACGCGCGCGGCAGTACGGTTTGCCAGCCGCCGGACAGCATTGGCCAGAGCTGGTTCCAGTCGAGCTGGCGCACGCTGAGCAGCAGCGACACCGCAAGTGCAATCACAACCACCCAGACGACCGGTTCCGTCCACAGCACCAGCCGTTCGATCCCGCTCTGTGCCGCCGCTGCCGCGCACAAAAGCACTGCCACCGTCAGCAGCCAGACCGGCCACTGCCCGCCGGATACCGTGCGCAGGAAAATCACACCACCCAGCACGGACATACACAGCGACCAGAATGCCAGTGCGGTGAGCACGGTCAGATACAGCCCGCCAAAGACAGAGCCAAACGCCGCTGCAGGCAGATCAAACCACTGCGCCTGCGGCATGCGCTCCGACGGCAGGCAGCACAGCGCCGCAAGCGGCAGGCTGCATGCACAGGCGAGCGCGAGTGCAATCCAGCCGTTGCGCCCGTTTTCCGCCGTCATGGTCAGCGACCAGCCGCTCAGTACGACCAGCAGCAGGCAGGTTGTCTGCCGCCCGTTGATTCGCTTCATCGGCTCCCTCCTTCCGCGCTCTGCGTGCCGCGCAGCGTCACGCGCACGGTAACCGGTGCGGTGCGCCAGTCGATTTCGGAGGAGCTGTGCTGCTCTGCCCAGGTGCGTCCGAAGCCGAGTGCATCACAGCCGGTCTCCTGCAAAGTCCGGATGACCTGGACGCACTGAACCCGCAGCGCTTCGGCTGCCTGTTCCGCCTGTGTTCTGTCCTCACACGAGAGCGACGCTGTGATCGTTACGGTAAACGCCGATGCGTCCGCACGCACCACAGGATCGATACCGGTCAGTGGATAGCGTGTGCTGGTATCGTAGACCGCTGCCCGGTCACCCGTCTGCATCAGCAGACAGAGCACACCGGTCTGTGCCTTGTCCAGCCAGCCGCACAGCACATCGCCGGAAAACAGTGCTGCGCCGTCCAGCACAGCCTGTTCGCCCTCGATGGACACCGCAGGCAGCACCGGGTCAATGCCATCGGATTCCACGCGGTCGAGCACGCGGTACAGCGGCATGTCCGGCGCTTGTGACTGCTTCACTGCAAGCTCAATGCTGTCGCCCAGCGCAAAGCCCGGCGGATCGCCGCTCACGGAGGCGCAGGTGGTGAGCACGGTATCTGCCTGCGCATTTTTTACCGCGCACAGCCGCACGGATGGGCGCACCTCGCTGGATACAGTCAGCGCGCGAATTGTCTCGCGCATGCCGCTCCGCAGAATATCTGTGCCGAGCAGGAGAACGCGCGCATGACTCCAGTACAGCTGGGCATCGCGCCCTGCGCCCGCGTTGTCAATCGCCTGCGCAATGCTGTCTGCCGCCCCGGTTACAGTGATGGACTGCGGAACGGCACTGTCCGGATTGGGAACGGCCAGTTCCGCCGTCAGCAGATATGCACCATTATCCCGTGTGATGGCTCCCGCCGTGACCGGGGACAGATCGCCTGCATCGCGCCAGCTGCATCCACACAGCGACAGGCACAGTAAAATGGCAATTCCTGCGCGCTTCATCGGTTCACCCTGTTCCAGCCCGCCAGAAAGCGGCGGTCGGGCTTCATGGCGAACCACGGAAAACGCAGCAGTACATCGTCATGGCTGCGCGTTTCCGCAGACAAGAGATTTGTCAAATACGGCACGCCGAATGAGGTCAGACGGCACACATGCGCAAGGATGATTCCCAACCCGAGCAGGACACCATATAGTCCGAGCACAGCCGCACAGACCAGCAGGAAAAACCGGTAAATCAGCGTTGCCGTGCGCAGCTTGGGCACGATGAGTGCGGTCACACCGGAAAATGCAATTACAATCACCATCGGCGCGGACACAAAACGCGCTTCAACGGCGGCCTGTCCGAGCACGAGACCGCCGACAATGGACAGCGCCTGCCCGATGGTATCCGGTGTGCGCGTTCCGGCTTCTTTCAAAATTTCAAATACAATCAGCGTTCCAACTGCTTCGGTAAAGGTTGTAAACGGTACGCCCTGCCGCGAGGCGGCAATGGAAAACAGCAGGCGGGTCGGGATCATCTCCTGATGCCAGGTCAGCAGGGAGACATATACCGCAGGCAGTGTCAACGTGAGAACAAAACCCAGCATGCGCAGCCAACGCGTCAGATTGGTGTACAAATAGGAAATATAGTAGTCGTCATTCGCCTGGAAGGTTTCCTGTAAAATATGCGGGATCGTGAGGACAACCGGCGTGCCGTCCACGACGAGCGCAATGCGGCCTTCCAACAGCTTTGCCGCGACGATGTCCGGCCGTTCCGTAAAGCCTGCCGTGGGGAATGGAGAGGTGCGGTTGTCACGGATCATTTCATTGAGATAATTCGCATCGAGCACAGCATCCAGATCAATGTCCTGTACCCGCTGTTTGACGACCTTCAGAATCGTCTGGTCGGCAATTCCATCCAGATAGCATACACAGACAGTCGTATGGGATACCGAACCGACCTGCATAAATTCAAAGCACAGCTGCGGCGTGCGCAAACGGCGTCGGATGAGTGCCAGATTGCCCATAAATACCTCGGTAAAGCCCTCACGCGGTCCGCGCAGCACTTTTTCATTGTCCGGTTCTTCCGGTCCGCGCTTGGCGAAGCCCTTGGTGTTGACCACTGCCGGGCGGCTGTCGCCATCGACCAAAAGAATGGTATCCCCATAGAGGAATGCCGCAAACAGCTTGTCCATGCCGGGATCAAACGGGCAGTCATCAATGTGAAGCACTTCGTGTATAACGGCATCCATCGGCAGCGGCGTGCCATCCCACAGGCTGATCGGTCGGAGAATGCTCTCATTGATCGATTCACTGTTCACCATGCCGTCAAAAAAGAACAGCGCTGCCCGCAGGGCAGGTGAGCCGCGTCCCTGTACGACGCGGCAGATAAAGGTATTGTCATGCGCAAAAAGCTGCTTCATGCGCGCAACATTTTCGTCTAAATCCGTGGTAAAGGAAAAATCAGAAAGATTCATCATACACTTCCCATCTCTTTTTTTCTCGGCTGCTGCGCCCTGTCCATCCAGCTGCCCGGACTGACCGCTGCGGCCCGCAATCTCAGTCCACAGAGGGAAACGGGCGTCCAAACTGTTTGGTGTCAAAGGGATTTTGGACGCCCCCCCTCCATCTGACAGGGCGGGAGAGATGCAAGGGAGGACCCGCCCAAGGGCCCTCCTTTGCGCCGGTATACTGCGTGTTGTTCGCAATATAACCTGCTTCGGGCGGCAAAGCCCTTATGCCAGCTCCTCTGCCAGCTTTTTGCCAAAGGCCCGGATCGCCGCTTCCGCTTCCTGTATCGTATTGGCGCTCGTGCCGCATTCCAGAATCATACTGCCGGTGGTTGCCTGTTCGTTGAAGCGCTGCTTGCGCAGATTGATCGGGCGCATCAGGGTCGGATATTCCGAAAGAATGCTCTTTTGCAGGTTGACCGCAAAATTCAAATTCTGTTTCCAGTTTGGATGGCTCAGGCCGCCCGCATTTGTGCCCATGACAAACATCAGCTGAGCACAGGTTTCACCGTCAATTTCTGAAACAACTTTGTACTCCGTCCCTGAAGAGGTAATCATAGAATCGCGATGCAGGTCGATGATTACTTTGATTGACGGCGTTTTTTCCAACTGTTTTTCAATAATATCCATCGCCCGGTTATAGGATTGGTTATAGCTCGGAGAATCAATGATGGTACGGCAGTGCACCACACCAATGCCCTTTGCTGTGAGCACCTCTGTCAGCACATCGCCGATATATACGACATTGTGTGCCGGGTCTTCGGAACGTCCGCCTTTCTGGTCGACATATGCTTCACTCGCGTGGGTGTGCAGGATCATCACGGTCGGTTCTTCTGTGGATTTGTTCTTCGTGATTTTTACCGGATCGGCGAGCATGGAGGCAAGGTCATAAGACAGCCCGGAAGCATTTTGGACATATACGCCATCCTGCCCGGGATAGCCGCCGCTTTTGCCCGTGATGGTCAGCTGCTTGATGGGTGCACCGTCTGCGGTTTCTGTGGGTGCATCTGACGTATCTACTGCCTTCTGGACATTGGCAGGCGGCGTGAACCGGCTTTCATACACCAGGGCAGACTGTGCATCTGTGTCACAGCTCATGTCAGAATCAGTCAGATTGTCCGGCAGCTGCTGTGCGGATACAACCTCGGAAATGCTGACCTCGCCGGGGTCATGCGTTGAGACCGATTCCCAGCCGAGCGCGCCGATTTCCGATGACAGCGCCGCCTGTACAAAATCGGCATTGCCTGCCAGCTGGGACAGAGCAGCCGTGAGTGTGTCACTTCCGCCCAGTCGGTCAATTACCAGCAGTCCGCCTGCCATCAGCAGGCAGGGGATACACCACAGCGGAATGCCCCTGCTTTTTCGTTTTTTTGCCCGTTTTTGTGCCATAATTCTTCCGCCGCTTTCCCGAAAAAGTGTTTAAGACATCCTATTCGGCGGTGCGGACAGATATGCGCGCTCAGGACAGGAACAGGTCGATGTCTGTGATGTCCAATGTCGGATGCAGGAATAAATTGATGCCGTAGCCGATGACGCGCGCCGCATCGGCGACCTGCTGGTCGACATCCCGTGTCGTGACCAGTACCGGCGTGTGCAGGTCGTCCAGCGCTTCACAGGACGCCCCTGACTGCTCTGCAATATCAGCTGCAAGTGTCGCACCGTCCACCACGGTCGGCACACCGACCGCCAGTACCGGTACGCCGAGCTCCTGTCTGGTCAAAGCTGCACGAGCATTGCCGACACCGGAACCGGGAACAATCCCGGTATCCGTCATCTGGATGGTACACATCAGGCGGGACAGCCGCCGCGCTGCCAGCGCATCAACCGCAATGACCAGGCCGGGACGGATGCGGTCCATTACACCCATGACAATTTCGCCTGTCTCCACACCGGTTGTGCCGAGCACGCCCGGCGCCAGTACGGCGACCGGCCGGAAAGCACGGAACTGTGCAGGGGAACGCTCGACCAGATGCCGTGTGGCAAGCACGCTTTGACAGCACAGCGGACCGATGGCGTCCGGCGTCACGGCGCGGTTGCCCAAGCCGATGACCAGAACCGGTGCGCGGGGGTCGAGCTGCCGCGTGAGCTGTCCCAGTGAATGTGCCACTGCCCGGCAGGCGCGCGGAAAGGCATCTTCCTCTCGACGCAGCAGTGCGTCAACAGACAGGGTATAATAACTGCCCGGCGGCTTGCCAATGCGTTCATCCTCCCGATGGATTTCCACCTGCGTCAGACGGAAGCCCTCCAGATTTTTCTCCGTTTGTACGGCGTTTTGCGTCGTCTGACCACTGTTTTCCAGCACTTCTATTGCTAAATCTGTTCGGATTGCCATGGTTTCCCTCCTCTTTTATCCAGTATGTTCCGTGGGAGCAGATTCTATGTGCAGAAAAAATCAGACGAAAAACGGAAAATATGCTTGATTTTTATTGCGGGGCATGATAAAATCATAGTCACTGACTAATAGATGGAGTAAGGAGGTGGACACAAATGCCGAATATCAAGTCTGCCAAGAAGCGTGTAAAGGTCACGAAGGTCAAGGATGCACGCAATCAGGCTGCACGTTCTCAGCTGAGAACTATTCTGAAGAAGTTTGACACTGCTGTTGCTGGTGAAGATAAGGCTGCCGCAGAGTCTGCATATAAGACTGCGGTCAAGGCTCTTGACAAAGCTGCCGCTGGTCATCTGATTCATAAGAACAAGGCTGCGAACAAGAAGAGCGCACTGACCCTCAAGCTGAACGCGTCCAAGTAAGTTCTTACTTCAGTTGTGAAAAGAAAACGCATCCGGATGGATGCGTTTTTTGTTTGCATTGTGTCAAGGTGGTGCCGGAAGGTCTAACCCGCGCGCACTTGACAGCGATATGCTTTCGTGCTATTCTGAATACAACAAAAAGGAGACATACCGATAGCGGCTGTCCCCTGCGTAAGTTTTAGATTACCAAAGAAGTAACCGCCTTATGTAGGAGTGAGGCGGTTACTTCTTGTCTTTTAGAATCTGAAGTATCAGACTAATCAGTGAAAGAATAAATGTACCGATTGCAAAGAGATCGGTATAAGTAACATAATTCACCAATATCACCCCCTTCATTAAAAAATAGGGAGTGACATCAAGAAGTGTCCTCCCGAACTTGAGTCAGGGGGACAGCCGCCACCGTTATGGTATGTCTCATGGCTATCATACCAGAACATACAGAAACCGTCAATTCAACGCGCAGGATCATAGCAGAACCAGCGCATACTTGACAGCGATATGCTTTCGTGCTATTCTGAATACAACAAAAAGGGAGACATACCGATAGCGGCTGTCCTCCCATATGGTTTTCGCTAAGAAGCAATCGCCTTATGTGAGAAGTCAGGCGGTTGCTTCTCTTTTATCTGGTGATTAGAATGACCAGATTGATGATAGATACAATGAGTGTGCAAAGCTGAAATAATTCAGAATATGTAACATGTCTCATATCATCCACCCCCGATCTGCAAAAGATTTGGGGGCAGAGAATGTCCCCAGAGGAATTCTGTGGGGACAGCCGCCACCGTTAAGGTATGTCTCATGGCTATCATATCAGAACCGACAGAAACCGTCAATCAAAGGAGTTCAAATACATGCATTATCTGGATCATGCGGCGACGACCGCCGTGCTGCCGGAGGCTGCGGAAATTGCCTGCAAGGTGATGACTGAGCAGTTCGGCAATCCGTCAAGCGTACATAAAATGGGCATTGAAGCATCCGGCATTTTGGAACATGCGCGCAAACAGGTCGCCGCAATTCTGAACGCTGACCCGTCAGAGATTACGTTTACCTCCTGCGGCACGGAGGCAACCAATACTGCAATCTTCGGTGCCTGCCGCCGGAAGGGGCGGGGAAAGCATATCATTACGACTGCTATTGAGCATTCTGCGACGTTGAACACCGTCAGACGTCTGGAGCAGGAGGGCTTCGAGGTGACATACCTCCAGCCGGATGCCGATGGGCATATTTCTGTCGATGACCTGCGCGCCGCCATTCGGCCGGATACCGTGCTGCTGACCTGCATGCTGGCGAACAATGAGGTCGGCACATTGCTGCCGGTGAAGGAATTCGGCAAAATCCTGAAGAAAAAAGCGCCAAATGCGCTGTTTCACATCGATGCGGTGCAGGGACTGGCGCGCGTGCCGATCAAGCCGAAGCTGTGGAATGCGGATTTCATCAGCGTCAGCGGGCATAAAATCGGCGCGCCCAAGGGGATCGGCGCACTGTATATTAAAAAGGGCGTGCGCATTCAGCCGCTGATGCTCGGCGGCGGACAGGAACGCGGCATGCGTCCGGGAACAGAAGCGCTGCCCAATATCGCAGCATTCGGAGAGGCCTGCCGCCTGCGTCTGGCGCAGATGGATGAAAATGATGCAAAGGTTGCAGCACTTTGTGCACAGCTCAAAGCAGGGATTGCGGCGCGGTTTCCGTGGGCGGTATATAACGGAAAAAGCGATATCCCGCATGTGGTCAATCTCTCGTTCCCGGGCTGTAAGAGCGAGGTGCTGCTGCGCGTACTCGAGATGCATGATGTCTATGTTTCGTCCGGTTCGGCATGTGCTAAGGGCAAGGCAAGCCATGTGCTCGCCGCGATGAAGCTGGATCACGCGCGTATCGACAGCGCGCTGCGCATCAGCTTTGCGCCGTCCAATACACCGGAGGATGTCGAAGCGCTGCTGAACGCACTGGAAGAGGGCACAAAACGGCTGAGACGGGAATAAACTATGGCTTTCGAGCGTGCATCTGTCTGATGGGATGGGTGCACGCTTTTTTTGCGCAAAGTAATCTATATATAGTAACGAACGAGCGGGGCGATTTGGGACACTTTTTTAAAAAACGGATAAAAAATTTTTAAGGAAAGTTTTGTATATTATATCTGTTTATAAATTTTAGGGAAAAATCTATAATTAGGGTATAAGAAAAACTAGGCGCTATCTGAAAACCAAGAAAATAACGAATATTTCGCAAAGGCGAGATTGGTTCAAGTCAAAAGCACGCTGAAATTCTTTCGGATTTCAAGTGTTTTTAACGGAGAAGCAGTCCGTATTTGTAGAAAAAGTCAAAATTTTTAACTTTTTCAGATACGCCCTATCCCTTTTTCAAAACAATAAAAATTGCAGAAGTCGTGAGGGATATCTGCCGGCTTCTCCCGGGCCCGGTGTACAGAGGAGAGGATTTCCGTGAAAGCGAATAGGCAACGCTCTTTTAACTGGACAACGTGGGGCATTATTTTGATATTTTCCCCGATAGTTTGTTACCTTTTGTTGATTTACCTGAAAGATTTTATCCGCATCACCCCAGTTGCAGGTTTTCTGGCTCCGCTGCTGCTCTATCAGTCATCTGTTGTCTGTCTGGTCATTGGCGCTCTGCGTAGCAATCCGATTCGGCGGTATGGCTGCCTGCGGGCAGCAGGCTTTGTACTGATTGACATTGCAGTTTCTTTTGTTTGGTTTGCCCTGTGGAATCCACAGGCGACGTGGGTCTTTCCGATCCCGCTTTCGGTCATCGCAGTTGTCCTGCTTGCGGCGATCCTCCTGTGCTTTGTGTTTTCCACTCCACCGGGGCGGAAATAAACAGAATCGCGCGGCGCACACTGGTACGGTGTGCGCTTTTTCTTGAAAACCTGCACGCGCTGTGCTAAGATAGCAGATGAATCATCGGAAAATCTATCACTTGAATGAGGTTTTGCATATGAAAGAAGTTTTGCTGTTAAAGCTCGGCGAGGTCGTGCTCAAGGGTCTGAACCGCCGCCGGTTTGAAAGCCGTCTGATTGCCAACCTGCGCCGCCGTCTGGAGAAGGTCGGCAAGTGCAGCGTGTACACCATGCAGTCGACCATTTATGTCGAGCCTGCGGATGGCGTGGACATGGACGAGGTGCTCGAGGCGGTGCACAATGTGTTTGGCATTGTCGCCATCTGCCGTGCGGCCGTATGTGAAAAGGATATGGACGCCATCTGGGAGACCGTCAACACCTATCTCGCGGATGAGCTGGAGAGCGCAGAGCGCTTCAAGGTCGAAGCAAAGCGCTCGGATAAAAAATTCCCGCTCAATTCGATTCAGATTTGCCAGAAAATCGGCGGCGATCTGGATGACAAATATGACAACCTGATTCCGGACATGCACAATCCCAACCTGCGCGTGACAATTGAAATCCGCGACAAGGCGGCGTATGTTCATGCCGGAAAAATGCCCGGCCCGGGCGGCATGCCGGTGGGTACGAACGGCAAGGCGGCACTGCTGCTGTCCGGCGGCATCGACTCGCCGGTCGCGGGCTATATGATGGCGAAGCGCGGACTGGAGCTGTGTGCCGTGCATTTCTTCAGCTATCCGTATACCTCTGAGCGTGCAAAAGAAAAAGTGATGGAGCTGGCGGAGCAGCTGACGCATTACGCGGGTCGCATGGAGGTCTTTGTTGTCCCGTTCACGGAGATTCAGGAAGCCATCCGCGACAACTGCCCGGAAGATATGTTCACGCTGATTATGCGTCGGTTTATGATGCGCCTTGCGGAAAAGGTCGCATTGGAGCATGAAGCGGGTGCACTGATTACCGGTGAAAGCCTGGGACAGGTCGCTTCGCAGACGATGGAGGCGATGAATGTCACGGGCGCGGTCTGCTCCATTCCGGTCTTCCGTCCGGTTATCGGCATGGATAAAGAAGAAATCGTACAGATTTCCCGCAAAATCGGCACATTTGAGACGTCAATTCTGCCGTATGAGGACTGCTGTACGGTATTCACACCGAAGCATCCGCTGACCCGCCCCAAGAAGTTCAAGGTCGAGGAAGCGGAGCGCGCACTGGATGTCAATGCGCTGGTGGAACGTGCACTGGCAAACGTGGAGAGCGTCGTGCTGTAAAAACAGAATAAAATTTGTATCAGATGACGAGATAAAATCAGAAGCACACATATTCGCTTAGCAGATATGTGTGCTTTTTTGTGTAGAGCAATACTTCCTTAATGTTATATGTCCGAAAGTTGTAGAAAATGGACAGTTTACTTGTGAGAAAAATATTTTTCAAAATTGTATATATTTCATGTTGATAGATGTTCATGACCGTGTTATAATTGAGAACACAATTAACAATGAATAAATCATAGAGACTTATTATGATAAATGGAGGTGAAACTATATTTAAAAATGGAAGACATGCAAACATTTAATTGAACGAGAGGTGAGGATTATGTTGAAAAAATTTTTATCGTTTGTTCTTTGTGGAGCGATTAGTATGACAATGTATGCTCCTGCATTAGCTATTGACGGAAAGGAGGAAATTGTAGGCAAAAACTCTGATGATATTGTCCAAAGTTTTTGTGTAGATAATATAGAATATGTGGAAGAACGAACGGATGATGGAATATTTATGCTGTCATCATATGTGAACGGTAATCTTTACGATAGAGTAACCATTCAGATGGGCGAAGATGAAATGCTCTACGAAAAATTTGTAACAGATGAACAGAATGACGAAGAGAATTGCAGTTTGGATTCTGAGTCAGAAATGAGGGAAATCTATAAAATTTCTGATATTATCATTCCGAGTAATGCAGTAACAGGCAGCGCTCGTGCAGGATATACACCGAAGAAAGGTTCGCTGGGAAGCGTTCGGTATAAAACGACAGGTACAAGTGGAACTGTTTATCGGACTCTTTCATTTACATCTAGTTTGGTAGGTACGACTTCTGGTTCTTTTGACGTAAACAAAGGGGCAGGAACTGCGTGGACAGTTATTTTTTCTGCGATTTGCGCAGGTTTTTCTTATGGGATAGGAGTAACAATGGCAAAAGCTATAGCAGTAGCGGTTGCTGGAAATATTGTTGGAACTGTGACTTCGTCAGCGTTTGTAACTTCTATCAATGGCACTTGTTATGAATATAATGTTACAGCCAAGACAACAGATGGCAGGAGCGATACACATGGCGGAGAGACTTATTATGGTAAAATTAAAAAGAATGGAGTTTGGAAGAGCGGGCAAACGGTTTATGCAAATTATTATCCAGAATTTATCTCCCGAAAGGATAACTCTGTTGCCTCTTGGTTTTATCAGGATTTTTGGGTTGATTCGTCGTTTAGCGTAGTTTGGTAATTGGAAGAGGATAATGAAGCATCGAACAAAACGCCTACAGCCATTTGTCGTGCAGCTGGGATGCATCGGTTTCCTGCTCGCCATTGTGTCTGTGCTGGTTGATGTTCTATGGTCACAGAACAATCTTGCCGCCTTTGACGCAGATGAAATTGAGCGCGGGGTTCCGGCTTTTTTGACAGAATGCATGCGTGACGGCGAAGAGACTTTTGTCGGAGAGCAGGCGGAGGAAATCACCTGCCGTGTCGTCCTATTGGAGGAGGATGCAGCATTGGTAGAGGTCACCGCGAAACAAGATGGGGAAGCACTTATTTCGCGTCGCGCATTGCACAGACAGGCGTTTACCGGCAAGTACCAGCTGGCATACCGATCGATTGAAGACCGGGAGCTGCACATGGATGTGTACCCGGAGGGTGGGATAGGATACACCGGGTCGACCTTTGCCCGGCATTATCGGTATACCGTCGCTTCGGATACCAATACCATCGTGGCGCGGAATCACGGCTGGACTGCGCGGATAGTACAGCTTGTATGCCTATGGGTGTTCTGCATCGGGATATGGCTGCTGTACCGCAGGAGACAAAAACAGAAATAATAGCAGAGCGTGCATATGGGAAAGCCATGTGCACGCTTTTTCTTGTGCTTGCAGAAGCGCTGTGCTAAGATAAAAATATAGCAATTATTTGAAAACGATAGGAAAACGCATAAATCGACAGGACACGCGGCGCAGGGGCGGTACAATCATGCCGTGCGCCGCAGATGTTTTGTTTGCCGATAGGAGGGAATGTTTGGAATGAAAGCGGAAATCATTGCCGTGGGAACTGAGATTCTGCTGGGCGATATTGTGAACACGGACGCACAGGTCATTTCGCTGGGCTTGGATGAGCTGGGGATTGATGTCTATTACCAGACGGTGGTCGGGGATAACCCGGAGCGCCTGCGCGCCGTGCTGGATATCGCGCGGGAGAGGTCTGACCTCATTATCACGACAGGCGGTCTGGGGCCGACGCTGGATGATCTGACGCGCGAGACCATTGCGGATGCATTTGGGAAAGAGCTCGTGCTGCACCAGCCGTCATTGCGCCGCATCACGGCGTTTTTTGACCGCATCGGGCGTGAGATGACGCCGAACAACATCAAGCAGGCCATGCTGCCCGCGGGCTGCACCGTATTGCCGAACGACTGGGGCACGGCACCGGGCTGCGCGTTTGAGGCGGACGGGGTACATGTGCTGATGCTGCCCGGCCCTCCGCGCGAGTGTACACCGATGTTCCGCACGGCAGGCATGGCATATCTGGCCAGATTGGCGGGCGGTGTGATTGTGTCACACAACATCCATATTTTTGGCATGGGTGAGTCGCAGATGGAGGATCAGCTGCACGACCTGATGGAGGCGGGACGCAATCCGACACTTGCTCCCTATGCGAAGGACGGCGAATGTCTGGTGCGCGTGACGGCAAAGGCAGAATCTGCCGAAAAAGCAGAACAGCTGCTTGCCCCGGCCGTACAGCAGGTGTGCGACCGGCTCGGCGATGTGGTATATGGCGTTGATGTGGGCAGTCTGGAGCAGGCGGCGGCCAGAGAGCTGACCGCACGCGGACTGACCCTTTCTGTCGCAGAGAGCTGCACAGGGGGTCTGCTGTCCAAACGCATCACCGATGTTGCGGGTGCATCGAAATTTTACAAGGGCGGCGCCTGCACGTACTGCAATGAGATCAAGAGGAAAATCCTCGGTGTCAGCAAAGAAACACTGGACAGATATACGGCAGTGTCTGTGCAGACGGCGGAGGAAATGGCGCGCGGCATCGCGCAGGTGTATGGCACGGATATCGGCATCGGCATTACAGGCTATGCCGGGCCGGACGGCGGTGAGGATGGCACACCGGTTGGAACCATTCATATTGGTATATGTTTCCAGGGAAAAGCGCAGGTGCGCACCATTTGCTCTCCGCGCGGCAGGGAAAATGCGCGCCGCGACGCCGCAAACCATGCACTTGACATGATCCTGCGGGCAGCGAAAAAGGGAGCGAATGGCTGAGGAAAATTGGCTTCGTGAAATTCGTGTAAAAATCAACATTTTTTCTGGACTTGTTCGGACGGATGTTGTATAATATTCCTACAAATGAGAAAAGTTGTTCGTGCTCTGTGTACGGATAAAACAAAAATTCCCGAAAAAGCAGTGGCTTTTTCGGTATTTCTCATGTTCAGCCGGTTTTCTGGGGGAGAGGAGATGACGCCGATGGAGAAGGAACGCCTTGCGCCTTCCGACAGAGAGCATCTGCGACGTTTTCACGACGGGACAGAGTTCCGCGCCTGGGATTGGTTTGGCGCACATATTGAAAAGCGCGGGGACTGTGAGGGTACGGTCTTCCGCCTGTGGGCGCCGCATGCCGCCGACGTGTCTGTCATCTGTGAGGGAAACGGATGGCTGCGCGATCTCGCGCCCATGACGCGGACGGAGGAAGACCCGTCCGTCTGGACATGCTTCCTGCCAGAAGCAAGCCGGTTTGAAAGTTACAAATACAGCATCCGCACGCCGGAGGGTCAGGTGTTTGACAAGTCCGACCCGTTTGCGTTCCATGCGGAGACCCGGCCGCACACCGCCTCCAAGGTGTACGACCTAAAGGGCTACGAATGGCACGACCGCGAGTGGATGCGGCGGAAAAGGCCTGACAGCGCGCCCATGAACATCTATGAGGTGCATTTCGGTTCGTGGCAGGTGCGGGAGGACAGTTCGTTTTATTCCTATCGGGAAATGGCGGACAGGCTCATTCCATATGTCTGTGACATGGGATATACCCATCTCGAGCTGCTGCCGCTGATGGAACACCCGTTTGACGGTTCCTGGGGCTATCAGGCACTTGGATGGTTCGCGGCAACCAGCCGGTACGGCACGCCGCACGACCTGATGTACTTCATCGACCGGTGCCATCAGGCAGGTCTCGGCGTCATTCTCGACTGGACGGCGGCGGGATTCCCGGGCGATGCACACGGCCTGCTGTGCTTTGACGGCGCGCCGTGCTATGAATGCGCCCCGCCGGATGACGAGATGCCGTTCGGTATGCGGCGGTTTGATTTCAGCCGGGGCGAGGTCGTATCGTTTTTGCTGTCGTCCGCCATGTTCTGGCTCTCCGAATTCCATGCGGACGGCCTGCGCGTCAGCTCGGTACAGCCGATGCTGTTCCTCGACTACGAGCGCGGGGACGGACAGTGGACAGCCAACCGGTACGGCGAAAATGTCAACCTTGAGGGCGCGGCATTCCTGCGCACGCTGACCGACAGCGTAAAGGAGCAGTATCCGCACGCGATGCTGATTGCGAGCAGCACCGGCCTGTGGCCTTCGGTCACCAAGCCGACCACGCTCGGCGGTCTGGGCTTCGCGCGCATGTGGCATGACGACTGGGTGCGTCAGCTGCTGGAGCACACCGAGGGACTGCCTGATGACGAGGAGGCGTTCTCCGACTGGCTGACCGTCTCGCTGATGAACAGCATGGGAGAGCATTACGTTCTGCCGCTGTCGCACGATGCGGTGTCACATGGCGACGGCTCACTGCTGGCACGCATGCCCGGCGGATACAACGAAAAGTTCGCGCGCCTGCGCACGCTGTACGGCTTTGTGATGGCACATCCGGGCGAAAAGCTGCTGTTTATGGGCGGCGAATTCGCACAGTTTACCGAGTGGGCATGCCACCACGGGCTGGACTGGATGCTGCTGGATTATGAGACACACCGGCAGATGCGCGAATATGTGCGGGGGCTCAATCTGTTCTACAAAAGCAGTCCCGCGCTGTGGGAGTGGAACGGAAGCACCGATGCCTTCCACTGGCTCGACCGGGGCGATGTTCGGCCCGGACTGCTCGCCTTTGCGCGCTGCGGCCCGGCGGGAGAGCAGCTTCTGGCAGTGGTCAATTTCACCGGACAGCGCATTTCCGGCTATTCGCTCCGAATGGATGCGCCGGGCGCATGGGAGGAAGTCTTTTCCTCTGAATGCGTGTGCTACGGCGGCGACGGTCGAACCGGCGGCGTGCGGCGCACCGCGCAGTCCGCAGACGGAAAACACCGTCTGACCATACCGATTCCGGCACACAGCGTGCAGTTCTTTGAACCTGTGTCCGGATAACCTATTTTTTTCAGAAGGCATTGTCCACAGGGACATTGTTTTCATACACAAGTGAATACACAAGAGAAGTCAAGAGAAATAAGTTTAGTTTGGAGAGGGGAGCCTTTCCTTAATCTAACGAAAGATTGGAGCAGAAAGAATGTCTAGGAAAAAAGAATGCGTTGCAATGCTGCTGGCCGGCGGCCGTGGCAGCAGATTGTATGTACTGACCCAGGACGTAGCGAAGCCGGCAGTGCCGTTTGGCGGCAAATACCGTATCATCGACTTCCCGCTGTCCAACTGTGTCAATTCCGGCATCGACACCGTCGGTGTTCTGACGCAGTATGAGCCGCATGTCCTGAACGTGTATCTGGCAAACGGCCAGACTTGGGATCTTGACCGCCTGAATGGCGGCGTCTATGCCCTGCCTCCGTATGAGGGCGGCAAGGGCTCGGAGTGGTACAAGGGTACTGCAAACGCGATCTATCAGAACATCAGCTTTATCGATGAATATGATCCGGAATATGTCCTGATCCTGTCCGGCGACCATATCTATAAGATGGACTATGACAAGATGCTCGACCAGCACAAGGAAAAGAATGCGGCGGCTACCATCGCAGTTCTCAATGTCACGCTGGAGGAAGCAAAGCGCTTCGGCATCATGAACTGCAACCCGGACGGTTCGATCTATGAATTCGAGGAAAAGCCGGCTCAGCCGAAGAGCACCCTCGCATCCATGGGTATCTACATCTTTACCTGGTCCAAGCTGCGCAAGTACCTCATCGAGGACGAGAACAATCCGGAATCTTCCAACGATTTCGGCAAGAACATCATCCCGGCTATGCTGGCGCGCGGTGAAAACCTCCAGACCTACCGCTTCGACGGCTACTGGAAGGATGTCGGAACCATCGAGTCTCTGTGGGAGGCAAATATGGATCTGCTGTCGCCAGATTCCGGCCTGAACCTCGACGACGAGAACTGGCGCATTTACGGCCGTACCACCGGTGCTCCTCCGCACTTCACCGGCCGCAATGCAGACGTCAAGCATTCGCTCGTCAGCGAGGGCTGTGAGGTAGAAGGCCATGTCAACAATTCTGTCCTGTTCCCGAACGTCACGGTTGAGGAAGGCGCGAACATCGAGTATTCCATCATTATGCCGGGCGCAACGGTTGAAAAGGGTGCAACTGTCAAGTATTCCATTGTAGCAGAGGACGCTCATATCTGCGCAGGCGCCACGGTCGGCAACGCTCCGAGCGAAGTCGAGGCAGACCAGTGGGGCGTTGCGGTTATCGCTTCCAAGACCGTCGTCGGCAAGAAGGCTGTCGTTGCGGCGAAGCAGATGATCGCGGAAAATATTCCGGACGTAGAATGAGGTGGAAATAAATGAAAAACACACTTGGTATTATCATTGGTTTTGATAACAACAACGATCTGCGCGAGCTGACGGAGCACCGCCCGGTGGCATCGGTTCCGTTCGGCGGCCGCTATCGTGTCGTAGATTTTATGCTGTCCAACTTTGTCAACTCCGGCTGCTACAACGTCGGCGTTGTCATGAGAGATAAGTATCAGTCCCTGATGGATCATCTGGGCTCCGGCAAGGATTGGGATCTGTCCCGCAAGCGCGGCGGCATGATGCTGTTCCCGCCGAATGCATTCGCACCGAAGTCTTCCCCGCTGGTAACCGAGAACTATCACACCTCTCTGGAGGCACTCGGCTCCATCAGCGACATGCTTCAGAAGAGCAAGTGCGAGCATGTTGTCATCTCGAATGCCGACATCGTTGCAAACATCCCGCTGGATGAGGCAATGCGCGAGCACAAGAAGACCGGCGCTGACATGACCATCGTCTGCACCAAGGACTCCGAGGGCGGCCCGCTGGATATGTTTGTCAACCTTTCGCCCCGCCATGAGGTCAACGACATCCGCAACGGCGACAACATGGGCGGCAAGTGCAAGTACAAGGGTCTGGGCATCTATATCATGAAGCGCAAGTACCTCATCAATCTGCTGTCCGATTGTGTCACCCATAACCTGACCTCCTTCGAGCGCGATGCGATGCAGCATGTATTCAATCGCGGCGATGCGATTCAGGGCTATGTATTCGACAAGTATGTTGCGAAGATTGAAGACGTCAAGAGCTACTTCTCCGCTTCGATGGACATGCTGGACAAGGATATCCGCGATCAGGTCTTCCTGAAGAGCCGTCCGATCCTGACCAAGATTCACGATTCCGCACCGACCTATTACGGTGAAGATGCCGTTGTCAGCGACAGCCTGATTGCTGACGGCTCCCGCATTGAGGGCACGGTTGAAAATTCCATTATCTTCCGTGGCTGCAAGATTGCCAAGGGCGCAGTTGTCAAGGATTCCATCATCATGCAGAGCGGCGTTATCTCCGAAGGTGTTGAGCTGTCCTATGTCGTCACCGACAAGGGCGTTACCATCCGTGAGGATCGCAAGATGATGGGTCATGCAACCTATCCGATTGCTATCGCAAAGAACACGATTGTATAAGAGATATTATATTCCGAAACGATTCAAGGACGAATCATAAATCCGGAATCAGCCGGGAGGACGGATTGCCTGCAATTCGCTCTCCCGGTTTTCTTTTAGGCGGAATCGGAGACCCGGCAATGCGGTTCCCGATCTGCCATGGATTCAGAGCATCTTTTCCGCCCCGGCGCGCAGTCCGCAGCGGAAAAAAGTATGGAGGGGTTCCCAATGAAGGTTTTATATGTCAGCAGTGAATGCGCGCCGTTTATCAAGACCGGCGGTTTGGGCGATGTCGCAGGCTCCCTGCCGAAGGCACTCGCTGCGAAGGGTGCAGAGGTTGCGGTTGTTTGCCCGTTGTACAGCAAGATCAGCCATGACTGGCGCAGCAAGATGACGTTTGTCAAGAGCATGTATGTGCAGCTCGCCTGGCGCAACCAGTACTGCGGCATTTTTGTCTATGAGGCGGACGGTGTTAAGTACTATTTCCTCGACAATGAATATTATTTTGCACGCAATCAGGTATACGGCGAGTATGACGATGCAGAGCGCTTTGCGTTCTTCTCCCGTGCAGTGCTCGAGATGCTGCCAGCCATCAATTTCCGTCCGGATGTCATCAACTGCAACGACTGGCAGTCCGCGCTGGTACCGGTTTATTATAACCTGAATTACAATTATCGTCCGTGGTATGAGGGCATCAAAACGGTGTTCACCATCCACAACATCCAATTCCAGGGACAGTATGGCCGTGAGATTCTGTCCTATGTTCTGGGCATCGACGATTATCACTTTGACAACGGCTTCATGCAGCAGGACGGTGACGTCAACCTGATGAAGGCAGCCATTGTCTGTGCAGACCGTGTCACCACGGTTTCCTCGACCTATGCGGGCGAAATTCAGACTCCGTTCTATGGGTTCCATCTGGACGCAGTCCTGCGCTGGAATCAGGGCAAGGTATGCGGCATTGTCAACGGCATTGATACCGATTCGTTCAATCCGGAGACCGACCCGCATCTGTTCAAGAATTATACGGTCGATACGCTGGAGGACAAGAAGGTCAACCGCAGACAGCTGCTTGAAATGTGCGGCTTGCAGGCGGATGACGATACCGTTGTCATCGGTATGGTTGGCCGTCTGACCAGCCAGAAGGGTCTCGATCTGGTACAGTGCGTACTGTCTGATATTCTGGAGCAGGATGTCCGCATGATTGTATTGGGAACCGGCGATTACGAATATGAGCAGATGTTTATCAATGCCAAGTGGCAGTACCCGGACAAGATTTCCACGAATATTATGTTCTCCGCAGATCTGGCGAACAAGATTTACGCGGGCTGTGATCTGTTCCTGATGCCGTCGCTGTTCGAGCCGTGTGGCTTGGCGCAGATGATTGCAATGCGCTATGGCACGCTGCCGCTTGTGCGTGAGACCGGCGGTCTGAAGGACACGGTCAAGCCGTATAATCAGTACACCGGCGAGGGCACCGGCTTCTCGTTCACCAATTACAACGCGCATGAGATGCTGGGTGTCATCGGAAAGGCCTGCTACTTGTTCCGCCATAACAAGGAAGCATGGAAGGCAATGCAGGTCAAGGGCATGACTTCGGACTTCAGCTGGGATCATTCCGCACAGGATTATATGAATGTCTACGAAGATACCGTAAAGAACTGGTAATTTCCTTTTCTTTTGGGAAAAAGAAAAGGAAACAAAAGAAAACCCATGTGGTGCGCTCCCGCGCACAGCGAGGGCGAAAATCAGCAGGGTGTACAATTTCACAATCGACAGGGTTCGGCATGCGCCGAACCCTGTTTTTGCATCCGGACACAGTCAAAGGATGTGGGCTGTATCTGCAAAAAGTCTGCGCGGGCACCGGAAATCACACAATCCGGTTTGACAAAGCGCACGGTTGATTTTATACTAAAAAGGAATGAAATATATCCGTGCGTGCGGCGATTTTTGGCCGCCTTTCAACGAAAGGAGTTTCTCATGGATTTTACAGAAAAGAAAGTGAAGAGCGATTATAAATTTCACGGAAAAATTATGTCTGTCCGCGTCGATGATGCACTGCTGCCAAATGGCAAGCCGTGCAAGCGCGAGGTATGTGAACATGTCGGCGGTGTCGGCATCCTGCCGATTGATGAAAACCGCATCGTAACGCTGGTACGGCAATACCGCTATCCGTATGAAACTACAACGCTGGAAATCCCGGCGGGCAAGATGGATCAGGGCCCGGAGGAAGCACTGGAATGCGGCCGCCGGGAGCTGGCGGAGGAAACCGGCCTGCGTGCAGGACAGATGATCCCGATGGGTGAGCTTTGGCCGTCCCCCGGCTTTATGACCGAGCGCCTGCACCTGTACTGCGCAAAGGATCTGACGCAGGGCGAAACTCACCCGGATGACGATGAGTTTGTCGAAATTGTGCGCATGCCGTTCGATGAGCTGTGCCAGCGCATTGCGTCGGGCGAAATCCATGACGCAAAGACGGTCGCGGCAATCGGCAAAGCACTGATTATGGGTCTCTGACCCGGCGGGGCGGCACCGGGGAAGTGCAGCCCTGCGAAAGGAGAACGGAATGCGGAAAACGCTGAAAAGAAAATTGACAGGCAGTATGCTGCTGACCGTCGCCGCCGCGCTGGTGATTGTCTCCGTCTGCCTGCTTTTGGGGGTGGTGCGGTACAGTGCTGCACAGTTTTCGCACGAGATCGCAGAGGTGTTTACCACCGATGTGCTGACGGAAATGAATGCGGCGGCAACCGGCTCTGCCGAGAGCGCCGCGGCAGCCGTGGGACAGGCGATAGACGCGAATGCCGGTGTGCTGCGCATCGGCGCGGGACGCGAATACAGTGTCTGGGATGCTGAAACAGGCGATTGGATTGGCGGCTCGCAGGAAAATGCCGCTGTGACGGATAACATCGTTGCGGCGATGAACGGCGAGGTGGGGCAGTCCATCCCGCTGCTCGCGTCGCGCATGGATATTGCCATCCCGATAAACGGTGATGTCATGCTCGTTGTGGATATTATGGACGACGGCAGCAGCATGCGCACGCTGCTTTGGAATATCCTGCTGCTGCTGCTCGCGGCGTGTGTTCTCAGTCTGGTTGCCTGTCTGGTGCTCAGCCATACGCTGGCGGGCGCCTTTGCCGCGTCTGCGGTAGAGACGGCACGCGGGATTCGGGAGCATGCAAACGACAGCAGCCGGCCTGCGGGCGACTGGGAAGCAATGGCGTTGGCACTGTACCAGTCCGGCTCGTCAAAGCGCCGCAGGAAGGCGGAAACGGTCGATATGCTGGATGCCGTTATGCCGTATCTGCGCGAGGGATATCTGAGATTTACAGCAGAGGACGGGATCATTACAGAGATCAACACCGTGGCGGAGCATCTGCTTGGCGTGACAATGGACACGAAAAACGGGCTGGCGTTTGCGGACGCCTTTCCGGGCGTGCCTATGCCGGATGAAACCCAGAGCATGGTGCATGGGCAGTTTACGCGCGCCGGACGCCGTCTGGATGTCGTCTTTACCGCGCTGGGTGACGGCACGTTTGCAGCTGTGCTGCGCCCGGTAGACAGGGAGCGTGCCCTATGATCCGGCGCGGACTTCGGAACGCAGTGCGCCGCATGCGCGGTGCACTGCACGCGCATCATGTGGGATTACAGCGCATCGTGCTGGTGCTGCTCGCGACGGGCGTGCTGGTGCAGGCAGGTGCGCTGTGGGCCTGTGTGCTGACGCGCGACAGCATCCCATGGGACAGCCTGCGCACGCGGCTGTCCACCTCCGCACACAGCGGACGGGATACCGACAACAGCGCCTGTGCGCTGCCGGTACGCTTTGCCGCGCGCGGAACAGACGGCCTATATGGAATTCAGTACAACACAGAGGGCCTGAAAACGGCATATGAACAGACAGCGGATGTGTGGGCGCAGGCGTATGAACACGCGGGAGAGCCGGTCATAGCGGCTTCCGCACAGTATCGCGCTGCGCTGCACGGACAGCTGCTGATGATGGAATACAACGGGAGCATCCCGCTGCACATTGCGGCGGGATGGCTCGGCAGTGAAGTAAATGGCGCACTGGCGGACAGTACGCTGGGCACAGCGGCGCTTTGCCTCGGTGAGGATGGATACACACTCTGGCTGCGCGACAGCGAAAGCGGCACGCTGCTGTGTGCACAGACAACGGTTGATGACAGCCTGTTTGCCGCGGCACTCGGCCGGTTCGAGTCGAATGACTGCGCGCTCGCAGCCGATCAGGAAGACTCCGTGGTTTCTCCCGATCTGCTGTATTTCCCGGGCGGTGAGACCTTTGATGTTATGTCGTTCCAGCCGTACAGCGGCGGAGACGGCATGGAGGAGCTGCTGACGGCGTTCGGGTTGGACGCACAGGTTGCGCTCGAACACGCCTACGGCACGGATGGCGTGATGGTTTATGTCTCCGGCGGCAGTACGGTGCGCATGGCGGAGGATGGTTCGATGCGGTATGACGGCACGGGTGTGCGCCTGCCCGTCACGCGCGGGCATGACCGCCTGATGCAGTGCATACAGACCGGCTATGAACTGACCGGCGCGGCGTTGGAAGCGATTGACTGCGGCGCGTCGCCTGCCTTGATTAAGGCGTACACTGACCCGGATTCCGGACGATATATCGTGGTCTATGGCATGCAGATCGGCGGTGTTCCGGTGGACAATGCCATCACGGGCTATTTTGCGCGCTATGAATTTGAAGGCGACGCGATGGTGCACGCAAATCTTGCGCTGCGCACCTGTCAGTCGACCGGGGAAACGGTTGCAGTTATGCCGGAAAGGCAGGCGGCAGCATCCCTGTCGTCCGCGCAGGACGCCGTGCTCAGCCTGCGGTATATCGACCAGGCGGTCGGTACCAACAGCTCATGGGAGCAGCTGTACGACGATGCAACAGATGATCTCTGGAATGCAGAGGACGAACAGACGGACGGCTGGCAGGATACCCCGGCCGGTGAGGACGGCTGGAACGATGTGCCTGCGGGCGACCAGACCGGTGACGGGCTGGGAACGGCATGGTATGATACGACAGGCACGCCTGTGTCGCCGCAGTGGTATGTGCTGCGTTATGGCGACGCGGATGATCTGCCTGATTTCGGGCCGACCCTCTCACCGGAGGAAATCGTTGTGGTACAAGCGGATTTTGACCGCATGATTCAGGGAGGCGGTGCAGCATGAAACAGTTCCATCTGTCGAAGATGAACCGCCTCAAACGAAGACAGGAGCAGACACGGGTGCCCGTATGGAGCCGCGTCCGAACGACGTGTATCGCCATCCTGCTGGTGTGCAATGTGGTGCTGCTGGCGGTGCTGGGCTGCGTGAAGGGCTATGATGCATATCTGTCGCACCGGACGCGCACGCATATGGACGCGATGCTCGCGGAACGCGGCATCCTGTGCGGCTCCAGTGTGTACCATGTGCTGGATGACTGTCCGGAGGTATACACGATGCATGCGGACAGCGCAGTACAGGAGGCGCTGGCGCGCGCACTGCTGACCGGAACGGTCACCTCCGGTGCGGAAAAGGGCAACACCATGGTGTGGACAGGCGAAAACGGTTCGGTCAGCTGGGCGTCGTCGGGAGAACTGGACGCGCAGGTCGGGCTGTACAGTGAGCCGGAGCCCGCCAGCGCGGAACAGGCACAGAAGCTGCTGCGCCGCGTGCTCGCGAAGGCGGGCATTGACGTTCCGGAAAAATGGATGGAGAGCACACCGCTCGGGGAAGGCTCCGGTAACAACGGCTATTCGATCACCATCCGGCAGGAGCTGGAGGGCACACAGCTGCTCGGCTGCGGGTTGACGGCGGTGCTGGAGCCGGGCAATGAGCTGACACTCACCGGGATCTGGTGCACCGGAGACCCGCAGCGCATGAATGTGCGCGCACTTGAGACCTATTCGGCGGAGCAGGCGCTGTTCCAGCTGCTCGGGTCAGATATATCGTTTGCCCAGATCATCAGCGCACAGCCGGTTTATGTGCTGTCAGACAAGAGCGGCGGGCGGTTTACAACCGTTCCGTGCTGGCGGTTTTCGACGGAAAACGGCGATTATGTGCTCAATATCCTGACAGGCGACGTCGTCGCATCGGCGGACATTGACGCGGGCAGCACGGACACCACAGAGCCGGTCAATTGGGATGACGTCGATTATGACGACGGAATTATCGACGATGGACAGCAAAGTACGGATACCGGCGCAACCGGAACGGACTCGCTTCCCGAAACCACCGAAACGGTCGGCACCGGTGCGGACGCCGACAGCGATTTGGATATTTCCTGGGATGAACGGGAGTGATTTTATGTGTCAGGGTTTGTGCATCCGTACCAAATCACATTTGCCTAGGACTGGAAAACTGGCGGCAAGGGCGAAAATCCGCCGACCGGGAAAAATCGTTTGCGTTCTGCGCACAGTTGTGATAACATAATAAACATGTATATTGGACGGGTTTACCCGTTTTGCAGCAGAGAAGTGCTGGAAACGACCGTTCAGCCTGATGTGTATTTGTATTTAAGGAGAAGGTTTCGTTGGAGAAATATATCATCCACGGAGGTCACCCGCTGGAAGGCGAGGTCACCATCAGCGGCGCGAAAAATGCGGCGGTTGCGATTGTGCCCGCAGCGCTGATGGTCGATGGACCGTGTATCATTGAAAATGTACCGAATATTGTAGATGTCATGCTGCAATTCGAGATTCTGGAAAAGATGGGCGTCAACATCGAGCAGCTCGATGCGACCACCTTCCGCACGGAAAACACTGGTGTCAACCTCGAAAGCGAGGAGACCTTTGAGCATATGACCAAGCTGCGCGCGTCGTATTATTTCATCGGCGCGGAGCTGGGACGCTATGGCCGCGCCCGTGTGGCGATGCCGGGCGGCTGCAACTTTGGCGGAATTCGCCCGGTTGACCAGCATGTCAAGGGCTTTGAAAAGCTCAACAGCTTTGTCCGTGTGGAGAGCGAGGGCTTTATTTCTGCCATTGCGCCGGAAGGTCTGGTCGGAAATCATATTTATTTCGATGTTGTCACCGTCGGCGCAACGATGAACGTCATGCTGGCGGCAGTCTTTGCCAAGGGACAGACTGTCATGGAAAATGTCGCCAAGGAGCCGCATATTGTCGATCTGGCGAACTTCCTCAACCAGATGGGTGCGGATATCAAGGGCGCCGGCACGGATAAAATTATTGTAAATGGCGTTGAGCGCCTGCATGGCGGCACGTATTCCATCATCCCGGATCAGATTGAGGCGGGTACATATATGGCGGCTGTTGCGGCGTGCGGCGGCGATGTGCTCATTAAGAATGTCATCCCGAAGCATCTGGAATGCATCAGCAGCAAGCTGGAAGACATGGGCGTGAAAATCGATATGTATGACGATTCTGTCCGCGTCAGACGCACGGGTCCGCTGCGCCATACCAATCTCAAGACCCTGCCGTATCCGGGCTTTCCGACCGACATGCAGCCGCAGATGGCGGCAGTCATGTGTCTGGCGGACGGTTCGAGCCATGTCACCGAGGGCGTGTGGGCAAACCGCTTCCGTTATACGGAGGAAATGATTAAGATGGGCGCGCACATCAATGTGTTCAAGGAGACGGCAGTCATCGACGGCGTGCCCGACCTGAACGGTACGGATGTTGTTGCGCATGACCTGCGCGCAGGCGCGGCGATGGTCATCGCAGGTCTTGCGGCACACGGCACGACGACGGTTTCACAGATCGGTTATGTCGAGCGCGGCTATGAAGACCTGGTCGGCAAGCTGCGCGGCATCGGCGGCGAGATTGAGCGCGTCGAGGATTGATAACACACGATTCACCAGAGGGGACTGCATGTGCAGTTCCCTTTTTTATCGAGGGAAGACTATGAGCTTTTATTATTCTGTTGCATCCGGTTCATCCGGCAACTGTGCGGTATGGCAGGCGGGCGATACGTCGGTACTCATCGATCTGGGCGTGTCTGTTCGTGCGCTGGGAAAGGCGCTGCATGACATCGACATGGAGATTGAGGATTTGTCCGCCGTGCTGCTGACGCACGAGCACACCGACCATATCAAGGGACTGGCGACATTTACAAAAAAATATGATTTGCCGGTCTATGCGACCTTTGGCACCGCAGCTGCCATCCTGCAAAAGCTGCCGCAGGCAGAGAAAAACCTGCACACCTTTGCGGGCGGCGAACAGTTCGAGATAGACGGGCTGCAGGTGCGTTCCATGCCCATCCCGCATGACGCGGCGGAGCCGGTCGCGTATCGCATCGACGGCGGCGGACACCGGCTGGGATATGTGACCGATGTCGGCTTTCTGCCGGATCACATCCGCAGCACGATTTCCGGCTGTGATACCGTCGTGCTGGAATCCAACCACGATGTGGACATGCTGCGCACCGGGCCGTACCCGATGTACCTCAAGCAGCGCATCCGCGGCAAATACGGCCACCTGTCCAATGAGGACTGTGCGCGCGGCGCGGCAGCGCTCGCGCAGGCGGGTGCAAAGCGGCTGGTGCTCGCGCATCTGAGTGACAAGAACAACAACCCGCTGACCGCCCTGCGCTGCACCCAGCGCGTGCTGGACGGCACGGAGTGTGAATTATATGTCGCGCCGCGCGGCGCGATGGAGCAGCCGCTCATGCTGGCGGCAGGGGAGGATACACAATGCTCTCTGTTCGATTGATTTGTGTGGGCAAGCTCAAGGAGAAATTTTACCGTGAGGCGTGTGCGGAATATGAGAAGCGTCTGAAAGGCTATTGCAGGCTGGAGATCATCGAGCTGGCAGAACAGCGCCTGCCGGAACGCCCGTCCCAGGCGCAGATAGATGTCGCGCTGACAAAGGAAGCAGATGCGATTCGTGCGAAAATCCCGCAGGGCAGCACGGTGATCGCAATGTGCATCGAGGGCGGGGAACTGTCGAGCGAGCAGTTTGCCCAAAAGCTCAGCGGCTGGATGGGCAGCGGTACTTCGCACATCAGTGTGCTCATCGGCGGCTCCTGTGGGCTGGATGAAGCGCTCAAGCGCGCCGCACAGCTGCGGCTGTCCATGTCCCCCATGACGTTCCCACATCATCTGGCGCGCGTCATGGTGCTGGAACAGCTGTATCGCGCCCTCAACATTGCTGCGGGCGGAAAATATCATAAATAACAAACGTCTCCCGGTCGGGAGACGTTTTTGTATGCATGCGAAACGCCCGCCGGTTCCTGATTCCGGCGGGCGTTTCTTGGAGTGTTGTGGGAGAGAGTTGAGCGAAGCGCCGTTCGGCGGCTTCGTTCGGATTTATGTTGAACTTATCTGCTTTATGCGCCGAGACCCAGCGGAGAGAATGCTGCGTAAACGACGATAACACAGACAATGATGAAAGCAGCGGCAACCCAGCGGTATTTCCACGGCGTCAGGTCGACAGCCTTGACATCCGGCTGCTCCCAGGCAGTTTCACCCTTCTTCTTGTTCAGGTGGTTCATGATGCCCATGATGAGCAGCTCAATCGGCCACAGGATGAGGATGGCATACAGGTAATGGATTTCGGAATCCGGACCGCCCAAGATAGAGTAATGCGGAGCGATCAGCAGGAATGAACCGTAAGCGATGATGTGGAAAATCATGATGACCTTTGCGGCATATTTCGGCAGGTACTTGAAGAAGAAACCACCGAAAACAGCGGACAGAACCGGCAGGCCGATCAGCATGACAAACGAATCGAGGAAGGTCTTCAGGCCAGCCGGGAAGAAGTAAACCATCGGGCCGACAATCGTGGTGCAGACAGCGAACACGATGCCGATGTTCTTGCCGACCTTGACCAGCTTCTCTTCCGAAGCGTCCTTGTTGATGAATTCCTTGTAGATATCCATGGTGAACATGGTGTCAACCGAGTTCAGGACGGAGTTGAACGAGGACAGGATTGCGCCGAACATAACGGCTGCGAAGAAGCCCATGAGCGGAGCCGGGATGACCTGAGATACCAGCTGCGGATATGCTTCGTCCATCATGGTTACCTGGTCGCCCTGGAGCTCGAACAGTGCGTAAGCGATGACGCCCGGCAGAGCCAGATACATGAAGCCGATGATCTTCAGGAATGCGCAATACAGCGCGCCCTTCTGTGCTTCCTTCAGGTTTTCAGCAGCGAGTACGCGCTGAATGAACGACTGATGGGTGCACCAGGACTGGAGTCCGAGGAACAGCAGGCCGGTGAATACGGTCGGCCACGGAACTTCCGGTGCGGATGCGGTTGCGGAACCAATGGAATTCAGCTTGTCCGGATAGTTCTGCATGAGGTATTTGAAGCCGTCGACAATTGCGAGGCCGTCAGCGCCGGATGCATGACCCAGTGCATTCAGGGCAAAGAACGGGATCATGAAGCCGCCGATTAACAGACCGACACCGTTTACGGTATCCGATACGGCAACTGCCTTCAGACCGCCGAAGATCGCATAGATCGAACCGACGACGCTGATGATGATACAGAGAACGACAACAGCCTGGAACTTGGTGATGCCGAACAGGGAGGAAACACCGAAGATGTTTTCAAATACAAGAGAGCCGGAATACAGGATAACCGGAATCTGTACAACGAGGTACAGGATGATGTACGCGATGCTGAACCACAGCTTGGTGCTGCGTCCAAAACGCATACCGATCAGCTGCGGGATCGTGGTGATACCGCTCTTCAGGTAGCGCGGCGCCGCATACAGCGCAAGGATGATGCAGCACGGAGCTGCGACGATTTCAAACGCCATCGGGCTCATGCCGACCAGCCAGGTCTGACCATTTGTGCCGACCAGCTGCTCTGCCGACAGGTTAGTCAGCAGCAAGGATCCTGCAATTACGAAACCCGGAAGGCCACGGCCTGCCAGAAAATAGCCGTCAGCTGTTGTCTGGTCATCACCCGAAGTTTTCAGGTAAGAGATGACAGCAACCAGAATGGTGAAGCCGACGAATGTGATTAACGTCCAAAGCATAATTTTCTCACTCTTCCTTCTTTATCTCTTTTTGCGTTTCTTTTTTAAGATACAACATATGGATTGCAAAATTATAATATTTTTATAGCTTAATGCAATCTGTCCGTACCTTCCGCTCTCTCCTCCTTGTGTGCCTATTATAACAATCGGCAGGTGCTGGGACAATGTCTGCGGTTGTCACATAATTGCGCGAATTTGCTTTGTAAAGAAATCGCCAAATGTGAAAAAAATCACACAGCAAAATCGCGCAATAAAATAGCAAAAACGATATGCTGCGGTGCTGGAAAACGGAAAGAAAAGTGTGCTTCGGGGACAAAAGAAAAGCGCCGCCCGGTATCGGACAGCGCTTTGGGAAGAAAAGAATGTCAGTTCACTGTACAGTACGTGCCGCAGACAATTCCGCAAACTTTGCCGCACAGCGGCAGGCCGGTGAACGGCGTATTGCTCGATTTTGATTTATATTGAGTATAGACGGCTTCGGCATTCCAGTCGGCAATCATCAGCTCGGCACGGTTGCCCTCTGCAACCGCCTTGCCGGTCAGACCATAGAATTGTGCCGGATTCTGGCTCATTGCGCGAATCAGCTGCATCGGCGTGACACGGCCCGTCTGAACGAGTGCAGAATTGCAGACGGAAAAGGCGGTTTCCAGACCGGTGATGCCGGACATTGACTGCCCGAATGGGCGGTTTTTCTGCTCCGCTGTGTGCGGCGCGTGGTCGGTGGCGATCATGTCAATTGTGCCGTCTACCAGTCCGGCAATCAGTGCCTGACGGTCGGATTCGGTGCGCAGCGGCGGGTTCATGCGCGCATTGACGCCGAAGGTGAGCACATCGTCCTCGGTCATGCCGAGATGGTGCGGTGTGGCTTCCGCATGGATGTCTGCGCCGCGCGCCTTGCCCTCGCGGATGAGTGCGACCGAACGGCCGGAGCTGATGTGCTGGAATGCGACGCGTGCGCCGGTCTGCAATGCGAGTTCAATGTCGCGTGCGATCATGGCTTCCTCTGAGGTGCGCATGGCGCCCAGTACGCCGAATTTTCTGGCAGCTTCACTGCCGTAGTTGACGCCGGGAGAGAGGACAAAGGCGGGGTCTTCCTCATGGAACGACAGCGGCACGCCGAGCGCTTTGGCGCGCTGCATGGCTTCCATGCACAGCCTTCCGCTGGTCAGATTGACGCCGTCATCCGTGAAGCCGGGCGCGCCTGCGGCGTGCAGCGTCTCAAAGTCGGTCAGTTCCTTGCCGCCGAGCCCGCGCGTGATGGCACAGGCCTGAAGCACGTTAATTGGTTCTTTTGCGGTTTTGTCCTGTACATATTCCAGCGTGGACAGATTGTCGCAGGTCGGGAGGGTATTTGCCATGCAGACCACGGTGGTATAGCCGCCTGCGGCAGCGGCGGCGGCGCCGGTGTGGATATCCTCCTTTTCCGTCTGACCGGGATCACGGAAATGGACATGGACATCGACCAGTCCGGGCGATACGGTGCAGCCGGATGCATCGACAACCTGTACGCCGTCAAAAGCCTCAATATGCGGCGCGATGCGGTGAATGATACCGTCGTCGCCGATCAGAATGTCAGATGGGGCGTTGGTATCGGTATACGGGTCGAGCAGGGTTCCGTTTTGAATAAGCAGCATGGCAAATCCTCCTTGTTACAAGTCGTCAGGGTTACAGCGAATACATGATAGGTTTAGTATACCATGAAACACGGTCACATGGTATGGTCGAATACAATGACCGGATTGAAACGCGGGTCGATGGCGTGCAGCTCCGTGCGGATGCGTGTGCGCAGCTCTTCCGGCACGAAATCGCGGTCGACAACGACATCGAAAATCAGATTGATCTGATGTTCTCCGTCGACCATGCGGAAGTCATGCATGGACAGAGAGGGATCGATGTCATGCAGGACTTGTTCCGTCTGGCAGCGCACCGTCTGTACGCGCTCGTTGTTGATTTCAATGGGGTCCATATGGATGACGAGGAATACATGCAGCGATTTGAGTGCCTGCTGTTCGATGGCATCGATGGTTTCATGGATGGCGATCATGTCACCGTCCGACGGCACTTCAGCGTGTACAGATGCAAACCAGCGTCCTGCACCGTAATTGTGGGCAATCAGGTCATGAACACCGAGGATGCTGTCATAAGATGTGACAAGCTCCTGAATTTCCTGTACCAGCTCCGGGTCAGCCTTTTCGCCGATGAGCGGGGAAAGGGCATCCTTGGCTAGGCCATAGCCCGCGTACAGGATGAAGGCGGCGACGACAATGCCGACATAGCCATCTATTGGCAGCGTCGTAAAGCGGGATGCAATCATGCCGAGGATAACGACACCGGTGGTGATGACATCGTTCAGGCTGTCCTGCATGGCTGCCATCAGTACAGGGGAATCAATGGCTTTGCCGATGCGGCGGTTAAACAGGCCGAGCCACAGCTTGACGAGCATGGACACGACAAGCAACAGAATGCTGCTCCACGAGAACAGGACAGCAGACGGATGCAGGATGCGGTCTGCCGAGCTTTTGATGAACTGGAAGCCGACGAAGATAATCAGCATGGAGACAAACAGCCCGGCGATGTATTCTGTGCGGCCATAGCCGAAGGGATGTTCCTTGTCAGGCTCCTTGCCGGACAGGTGGAAGCTGATGAGCGAGATGACGGAAGACAGTGCGTCCGTCAGGTTGTTGACGGCATCCGCCATGACGGAAATGCTGTGTGTCACGATGCCTGCCAGCAGCTTGACGAGGCAGAGCAGCACATTGGCTGCAATGCCGACAATGCCTGCGAGCTGGCCGTACCGCAGGCGGATGGTCTGTTCCGAAGCGCGCTCCGCACGCGGAACAAACAGCCGGATCAGTAAATTAGTCAAAATACAAACCTCCTCTTCCGCTTTTCTTTACAGAAAGAAAAGCTTGGCAAAAGAAATGTCGGGTGCGCTCCCGCGCACAGCAAACAGCCGGACGGATGGTCCGGCTGTTTGCCCCCTCTGAAGTCAGGGTGGGAAATCAGTTGGAATGTGCCGGGTGGCTACAAAATACTATAATACCACAAAATACCTGCGATTGTACACTGTACAAGCAAAATAAGCGGGATACCGAGCATAAACCGCTTGTGGCGGGTTTTGTGATGGATGATGCGCATGGTCAGATAGACGCCGGGGCATGCACCGAGGATACACAGGGCGAACAGCGTGCGTTCAGATACGCGCCATGCGCCGCGGCGTGCAGCGGATTTGTCATGCGCCGTCACCGCGATGCCCGCAAGATTGATGGCAATCAGCCAGAAATACAGCATAAAAGCCTCCTGATGATGAAAAAATAGGTAAAATTTGCCGCTGTGGTTGTTATTTGGAGTCGAATCGTGTATAGTGAAAACGTATGCTTTTCCAATACACTGAAAAAAGAATACAAATTATGAGAAATTAAGGTGGGAAAACAAAAATGGGTAAGAAAATCATCGCGTGCCTGCTCGCCGCCTTCATGCTGTGCGGCAGTGTGAGCGCGCTGGCGGCGCCTCCGAAGCTGGAATCTCCGTCTGCGTGCCTGATGGACGCGGAAACAGGTCAGCTCCTGTATGAACTGGATGCACAGACCGAACGCCCGATGGCATCGATTACAAAGACCATGACGGCGCTGCTCATCATGGAAAACGGCGATTTGAATGCATCAACTGTGGCATCTGCGGGCGCAATCAATTCCGTAGAGCTGGATTCCACCCGCGTCGGCTTTGAAGCGGGAGAGCAGTTGACGATTGATGAGCTGATGTATTGTATGCTGGTGTATTCCGCCAATGACGCCGCGAATATCCTCGCCTGCTATCTCGATGGGAGTGTGCCGGCGTTTGTGGATCGGATGAACGCAAAAGCGGCAGAGCTGGGCTGTACGCATACGCACTTTGTCAACCCGAACGGACTGGATACCGAGGGGCATTACTCGTGTGCAGAGGATATGGCGCGTATCACGCGTGCCGCCAACCAGTATCCGGAATTTGCAAAGTATTCCGGCACTGTGTACTATGAGCTGCCGGCGGACAACGTCATTTCAGCCGGCTGGCAGATCTGGACAAAGGTCAATATGATAAAGAAGGATGACCCCACATATGACGCGCGTGTGTATGCGGCGAAAACCGGCTGGACAACCAACGCGCACAATACCTTTGTTGCCTGCGGAAAGTCGGAGCAGGGAGACTTCGTTGTCAGTGTTCTGGGCTGCGCGGCAAAAAACGGGATTTTTACCGATACGACTGCGCTGTTCAATTATGGGGAGCAGGCATATCAGAAGCTGACCGTGACGGTAGATGATTATAAAAAAGCGGCGAAAAAAGCCGCAAAAAAAGCAGGCTGCAAGATTGACACCGATGCACTGGCTGATTTCACACTGCGCCTGCCGACAGGCATGGATGCAGACGATCTGGAATATACCTGTGAAGCTGCGGAGACAGGCGCACAGCTCGCCGTCACGATTGCGGAGGACAGCCGGAAGGAATATGCTGCTGTGACCAATATGGATGGCACACAACCGCTGCTGCGCGTGCCGCTGCCGCTGAAAAATGCGGAGCCCGCCGGTTCTTCCGCAGGCAGCGCGCAGGGCAGTGCAGATACGCAGAGCGGCACGGCCGGCCTGGTGCACAGTGCGGTGACAATCGTCATTGTTGTCATCGGCGCTGTGGCACTCATGTTTGTGCTGCTGTTCCTGCTCGGGCTGTATCGTCGTATACGCAGGCGCAGAAGAAAATAAAAAGACAGGCGGGAGCTGTACCGCTTTCCCCGCCTCAGGCCTCCCCGTTTTGAGGGAGGCCTTTTTTATGCTTCGGATACCTCAATATCGCCGTATTTGCCGCCGATCAGACCCAGCAGAGCATCCGGCTTCAGTTCGACCTGAAAGCCGATTTTTCCGCCTGAGACAATCACGGTATCCAGCGCGCGCGCCGACTCGCTCAGCACGGTCGGAAATTGTTTTTTCATGCCGATGGGGCTGCATCCGCCCCGGATATAGCCGGTCAGCTTGTTGATGTCCTTCACGTGGATCATCTGCACGGACTTTTCTCCCACTGCCTTTGCCGCCTTTTTGAGGTCGAGCTCGGCGGCGACCGAGATGACGAACACATAGTGTCCGCCGGATTTGCCCGCTGTGACCAGCGTCTTATATACATGCTCGAGCGGCTGTCCCATCTTCGTGGCGACTGAGATGCCGTCGACATGCTCACCGTCGGTTTCGTAGGAATAGTGCTGATAGGGGATTTTCGCGCGATCGAGTATGCGCATTGCGTTCGTTTTGATTTCTGCCATAATACAGACCTCCTGATGTTGCTTGCATACGGTATTATACACCAAAACACGGTGCTGTACCAGCCGGGCAGTTGTCTGAGAAAACCAGACCGGGGATTGCAGAACCCTGCACGCAGACTGCACGCGAAGCACGCCGGAAAACGCACGCAAGCAAAGTGCGTGCACGAGCACGTAAATGTACAAATTGCTGTGTGCACGAGCCCGCATTTTGGTTGTTTTGCGAATTTTATTTTTTCGGAATCGTGGTATACTGAATACAACAAAAAGAGAAGCAGACAAGTTGGAAATCACATCATACATTTTTGGAGATGAGGTGCAGACCACCTGAGAGACAGGTCTGGATGAGTTGGAGGCTTTGAAATGAAACGAATGTCGTCATCGCTTCGTGCGAAGGAAGAGTTTATGATGCTGTGCCGTGAGGGCGTGTTTCAGGCAGGAGACCGCCTGCCGTCTGAAATGAAGATGGCGGAGCGCTTTGGCATCAGCCGCGAGACCTGGCGTGCTTCGCTCGAGCTGCTGCGCCGCGAGGGTGTCATCTATTCCAAACACGGCGTCGGCACATTCCTGATGGAAGTCTCTGCAAAGAACGAGAACGATCTGACGCGCCTGTGCTCCGTCAGCGACATGATCCGTCAGGCGGGAATCTCCGAGGGACAGAGCTCGTATACCACCGGGCTGACCATTCCGAGCCGTGACATCGCTTCCGCGCTGGGTGTCAAGCCGGGTGTCAATGTCTTCTATATCAACCGCACGCGCTGCACCAAGACAGGCATGCCGATCTGTGCGAGCCTGCATTATATACCGGTTTATCTGGCGGATGAGCTCGACCCGATGCACATGCCGGATTCACTGTTTTCCTATTTTGAGCGCCGCAAGGGTATCTTCGTCAGCCGCTCCAATTCCAGCCTGACCATCCCGAAGCCGGGAGATCCGTTGGCGGTACAGGTGCGCGGTGACCGGGATGTACAGATTCTCGGTCTGGTACAGCAGCACTTTGATTCGCGCGGCAATCCAGTGCTGTTCACGGTGGATTATCTCGACAGTGAGCTGTTCAATTTCTCTGTTACGAGAATCCGCGAAAAATAAACAACCGATCTGCCATGATTTCATAAAAAGGGGCAGCCGGATTTTCCGGCTGCCCCTTTTGCGTGTCCGCACGGATGTGCACATACAGAAAAACCGCCCCGATCATTTGACCGGGGCGGACGTTTGCAATGAATGAAATTACAGGATGATGCGGAACTTGATGACGCCATTTACCGCCTTGAGTGCTGCCTTGATTTCTTCGGTCAGCTCGCTGTTGGTATCCATGATGGTATAGGCGATCTCGCCGCGCGGACGGCTGCCCATGTTTTCGATGTTGATGCCGTGCTGTGCCAGCGTGGAGGACAGCTCTGCGATCAGGTTCGGCATGTTGCGGTGCATGATGCAGATACGGGTCTTTGCCTCGCGCGGAACCTTCAGGTTCGGGAAGTTGACCGAGTTGCGGATGGTGCCGTTCTCGAGGTAATCCATGATCTCCTGCGCCGCCATGACTGCGCAGTTGTCCTCGCTCTCTGCGGTAGAAGCGCCCAGATGCGGCAGGCACAGTGCGTGCGGCTGCGCGAGCATTTCCTCGGAAGCGAAGTCACAGCAGTATGCTGCGATCTTGCCGGATTCCAAACCGTCGATGATGGCCTTCTGGTCACACAGGCCGTCACGTGCGAAGTTCAGGATGCGGACGCCGTCCTTCATCATAGCAACTGCGTCGGCGCCGACAATGCCGCGCGTCGCGTCCATCAGCGGGACGTGTACCGTGACGTAATCCGATTCGGTGAAGAGGTCGTTGATCTCGGTGGTGTAGCGGACGCCGCGCTGCAACTTCAGAGCTGCATCGACGGACAGGTACGGGTCATAGCCGATGACTTCCATGCCGAGTGCGAGGGCAGCATTTGCAACCTTGATGCCGATGGCGCCGAGGCCGATGACACCCAGTGTCTTGCCTGCGATTTCACAGCCTGCGAAGTTGGACTTGCCTTTTTCTGCCATTGTGCCAATGGCGTCGCCGTTGCCTGCGAGGGTCTTTGCCCAGTTTGCACCGCCGACGATATCACGGGAGGACAGCAGCAGAGCACAGATGACCAGCTCCTTGACGGCATTTGCATTTGCACCCGGGGTATTGAAGACAACGATGCCGTTTTCGGTGCATTTGTCCAGCGGGATGTTGTTGACGCCTGCGCCTGCACGTGCGATGCACTTCAGGCTCTTCGGGAAGTCCAGGTCGTGCAGCTTTGCGGAACGGACGAGGATTGCATCATAATCCTCAAAATCATCCGCGCAGGTGTACTTCTCCGGGGTGAGCAGGCCGGTGCCTGCCTTGGAAATCTTGTTAAACAGCTTTACCTGATACATGTTCTACTCCTTCAAAACGACCGCCATGCCCGCGGCTGTGCGGGCATGGCAGAAACGGGGAAAATTACTTGTTGTTTTTCTCGAACTTCTGCATGAAGTCGATGAGGTACTCGACACCCTCAACCGGCATTGCATTGTAAATGGAAGCGCGCATGCCGCCGACCAGGCGGTGACCCTTCAGGTTGGTCATGCCGGCTTCAATGGATTCCTTGATGAACTTCTTATCCAGCTCGTCGTCGCCGGTGCGGAAGGTGACGTTCATGCGGGAACGGGAAGCCTTCTGTGCAGCGCCCTTGAACAGTTCGGAGGAATCGAGGAATTCGTACAGCATGGAGCTGCGCTTGTCAGCGAGCTTTGCCATTGCTTCGACGCCGCCCATCTGTTCAACCCACTCAGCAACCAGCTTCATCATGTAGATGGTGTATGTGGGAGGCGTGTTGTACATGCTGTTCTTGTCAGCGGTCAGCGCGAAGTCGAGCAGTACCGGCATGTTCTCGCGGTAGTGGCCCATCAGGTCTTCACGGATGATGACAACTGCCATACCTGCCGGGCCCATGTTCTTCTGTGCGCCTGCATAGATCAGGCCGTACTTGGAAACATCAACCGGCTTGGACAGGATGTTGGACGACATGTCGGCAACCAGCGGTACATTGCCGGTCTCCGGGTCATAATGCCATTCGGTGCCGAAGATGGTGTTGTTTGCGCAGAAATAGAAGTAATCTGCGGTCGGGTCGAGGTTCAGCTGATCCTGCGTCGGGATCCAGGTGAAGTTGTCGGCCTCAGAGGTAGCGGCAATCTGGACGGTGCCGAACTTGCGCGCTTCCTTTGCCGCGTTGCGGGCAAAGTTGCCGGTGATGGCGTAGTCTGCCTTGCCGGTGACCATCAGGTTCAGCGGGATGGCGGAGAACTGCATGGTTGCGCCGCCCTGCATGAACAGGATTTTATAATTGTCCGGGATATTCAGTACGCGGCGCAGTACGTCCTGTGCGCCATTAATGATATCGTCGTAGTATTTAGATCGGTGACTCATCTCCATGACGGACATGCCGGAGCCCTCGTAGTTGAGCATCTGTGCTGCGGCTTTTTCAAGAACCGGCAGCGGCATCATGGACGGACCTGCCGAAAAGTTATAAATTCTTCCATCGGACATGAGAGAGGTACCTGCCTTTCAAACGTGCATGAAGGCTTCACAGAATGACTGAAATTTTAAGAGAAGCCCTCATAAATATTATTACGATTCACATTACTAAAATGTGTTATGTTCCTATTAAATCGCATTTGAGGCGGCGTTGTCAAGATGCAGGGCGTGTTTTCGTCTGTCTGCCGGAATTCTGAGGGGGATTTGGTATTTTTTTGTCTGTTTTGCAGGTTGGCGGACGTATTCTTGCAGGATGTAGTGTAAAGGTGGTATACTGGATGCATCCAACACATACCAAAGAGGTACCGATATGGATTTTCTTTCCAGATTTTTCGATATTCCGCATACGGGTGGGAAAGGCATCTGCCGCCTGTCGGCGCTGGAATTGGACGAGGAGACAGTGCGCACGGTGCAGGTGCGCTGTCCGGGCGCGGCGCGCGTCATTGTCGTGCTGTTTCCATATCTGGTGCGCGATGCAGGCAACGTGTCGCTGTATGCGCGCGGGCTGGATTATCACGCCGTGATCATGCGCGCACTGGAGCCGGTGTGCGCACGGCTGCGGCAGGAATTTTCGCAGAACCGCTTTGTACCGCTTGTGGATGCATCACCGCTGCCGGAGGTGCGCGCGGCATGGGTGAGTGGCGCGGGCATTCTGGGGCAAAACGGGCTGATCTTTGACCGCACCTATGGCAGCTTTGTGTTTATCGGCACGGTGCTGACCGATCTGGAGCTGCCGCCGACGCCGTCGGCACGCGAAATCTGCCCGGGCTGCGGGGCGTGCACACGCGCCTGCCCGGCGCAGGCACTGCAGCATGGCTGTGTGGATGAAGCGAGCTGTCTGTCGGCACTGACGCAAAGCAAACAGCCGATGACGGAGGAACAGCTGCGGCAGCTCGCACATCATCCGCTGGTCTGGGGCTGTGACATCTGCTCTCTTGCCTGTCCGCTCAATCGGGATGCCGCCGAGACCACCAATCCGGCATTCCGGGGAAACCGCATCTGCTCGCTGGAAGCAGACAATGTGGACGGGCTGACGCGGAAGCAATTCCTTGCTGCGTTCCCGGAACGCGCGTTTACATGGCGCGGACCTGCGCCGCTTGCACGGAATCTGTCGCTCAAACGGCAAAAGTGACGGAAGCCGCTGCGGTTTTTCACGGTTTTTCTGCCCATTGTGCATTGTCGCACGCAGAAAAAAGGCATATAATAAAAAGAACGCGCCGGACGCGCATAGACCCGCGCGCAATCCGGTGGTATAATAGACGGAAAAGAGAAACAGAAAAAACGGTTCCATTTTTTATCAGGAGGATGGATTTGATGTTTGAATTTGTAAATGACAAAACGCTGGCCGAATACGAAGCCTTTAACGAGGGTCATCCGTACGGCCACTTTATGCAGTCCAAAAAGTGGGCAAACCTCAAGGATAACTGGAAGTGGGAAGCCATTGTCGTGCGCGGCGAGGATGGCAAGATTGTCGGCTCGCTGGCAGTGCTCATCCGCAATCTGCCGCATCTGCCGTGGACACTGATGTACGGCTGCCGCGGCCCGGTCTGCGACCCGCATGACCGCGAAACGATGGAGCAGCTGATTGCAGGTGCGCGCGTGCTCGCCAAGAAGTACCATGCCTATGTGCTCAAGCTCGACCCGGACGTATCCATTGAGGACAAGCAGTTCATCGAGGAGCTGGAGCATCTCGGCTTCCGCAACGCCACCGGCGACGGCAAGAACTTTGAAGGCATCCAGCCGAACTTCGTCTTCCGACTGGATGTATCCGGGATGAAGAATGAGAAGGTCTTTTCGGCACCCGCACCGGGCGAGGCGTTTGATATCTCGGTCGATGACACGCAGGGCGAAGCCGCAATCATGCACTTCAAGACCGATACGCGCACCAAAGTCCGCAAGGCGATCAAGCGCGGCGTCAAGATCAAGCTGTGCGGCAAGGAAATGATGCCGTTCTTCTCCAAGATGATGATGGAGACCGGCCTGCGCGACGGCTTCGTGACCCGTCCGGCGAGCTACTTTAACAAGATGCTCGACGCAATGGGGGACAATGCCCGCCTGTACATGGCATTTTATGAAGACAAGCCGATTGCAGGCACACTTGCGATTTATTACGGCGACAAGGTCTGGTATCTCTACGGCGCATCCGCCAACGGCACGAAGGAATTCGATGTGCGCAAGCTGATGCCGAACTACCTGCTCCAGTGGATGATGATCCAGTGGGCACTGGAGAAGGGCTGCCGCATTTACGACTTCCGCGGTGTATCGGGCGACCTGACACCGGATAACCCGCTGTACGGCCTGTACCGTTTTAAGAAGGATTTCAACGGCGATCTTGTACAGTTCGTCGGCGAATACGATCTGGTATTCAACAAGCCGGTTCACTTTGCTGTTGTCCATGGACAGTCTACTTACCGCAACCTGCGCCGCAAGCGCTTCCTGAAGAAGAATGCGGCGCTCGATACCTCCAAGCCGAAGAACCTGACCGGCGACCACCGCGGCGAAAAGAAGGAAGAGCCGAAAGCGGAGAAAAAAACCGACGCAAAGCCGGAAAGCAAGTAAAGGACGGCGAGGGATGAAGAAATTCGTCATAGAGAGAGACAAGCTGGCGGAAAATTCCCGCCGGATTCAGGAACGGGCAGGGGTACCGGTCATCGCGGTGCTCAAGGCGGACGGCTATGGCTTCGGCATGGCACAGATGGCACAGGTGCTGGCGGAGACCGGCATCACGATGTTCGCCGTCACCGAGCCGGAGGACGCAGTCAAGCTGCGTGAGCTGGGCTTCACACAGCAGGAAATTCTGGTCATGCGCTCAACCGCCATGGCAGATGAGGCGTATCAGGCGGTGCAGGCGAATGCCATCGCCACCGTCGGTTCGCCGGAGGCGGCATACTGCCTGAACGAGGTCGCAGAGGGCTGCGGCACACAGGCGCGCGCACATGTCAAAATTGACACCGGCATGGGACGGTATGGCTTCCTGCCCGATCAGTACGCAGAGATCAAGGCGGTGTATACCCACTGCGCGGGCATTCAGGTCACCGGTATTTATACGCATTTCCATTCCGCCTTTGCGGATGAAGCGGCGACGCGCGCGCAGTACAAACAGCTGTGCAATATTACGGAGCGGCTGAAGGCGGACGGTGTGGACTGCGGCCTGCGGCATGCAGCCAATTCCTCCGGCCTGTTCTGCTACGACGACCTGATGCTCGATGCGGTTCGCGTCGGTTCGGCGTTCACCGGGCGCATTCCGGCGAAAACTCCGACGGGACTGAACCGCCTGGGCTATCTGGAGAGCCGCGTCATCGAGCTGCGCACTGTCCCGAAGGGGCACACCGTCGGCTACGGCGCGGGTTATGTCACGAAGGATGCGACGCGCATTGCGGTCGTTCCGGTCGGCTATACCGACGGCTTCTCTGTGGAGAAGAAAAAAGACCTGTACCGCTTCCGCGACGTCATCCGTTATATCATCGGAGAAATCAAAAACGGGCTGGGAAAAGGCGCGATTTATATCACAGTCAACGGCCAGCGCGCGCGCGTGCTGGGACATGTTGGCCTGTGCCATGTGTCGGTCGATGTGACCGGACTGGATGTCCATAACGGCGATACCGCCATTCTGGACGTCAACCCGCTGTACCTCAGCCCACTCGTACCAAAGGAATATGTCTGACGCATTTTTATACCAGCAATTACGGAAACAGGCGGCTCAAAAGGCCGCCCGTTTTCATATGCCGGGGCACAAGGGGAAACCTGTGCTGCCGGAGCTCAACCATCCGTTTGCCATCGATTATACGGAAATCGAGGGCACAGGAAATTTATATGCCGGCGATGAGCCGATTCTGTCGGCAGAACGCGCGGCGGCGCGTTATTATGGCGCGGCGGACTGCCTGTTCCTGACCGGCGGCTCGACACAGGCACTGATGACTGCGATTGCCGCAGCAGTCCCGGCGGGGGGCACGCTGCTCGTTGACCGCAACTGCCACAAAGCTGTGACGCATGCCATGGCATTGCTCGATCTGACGCCGGAGTTTATCGTGCCGCATCCGCTGGATGAGACCGGCCTGCCCGGTCGGATTGACCCGCAGGAGGTGGAGGATGCGTTTGCGCGCGCGCCGCAGGCCGCTGCGCTGCTCGTCACCTCGCCGAATTATTACGGCGTGATGCAGGAGATTCCTGCGCTCGCGGAGCTCTGCCATGCGCACGGCGTACCGCTGCTCGTGGATGCGGCACACAGCGCGCATTTTCCGGCGGTCGGCGTGCCGTCCGCCATCGAACAGGGCGCAGACCTCGCGGCGGTCAGCACGCACAAGACGCTGCCCGCACTCGGTCAGAGCGCTATTTTGTTGTCGTCGGGGCGTATCCCGTTTGATACGCTGTTGGAGACCGCGCCGATGTTTGGCACCTCCAGCCCGTCGTATGTCCTGCTCGCCTCCATTGACCTCGCGCGCGCGTGGCTGGAAGGCGAGGGCGCGGCGGCTTATGCACGGTGCGCGCAGCGCGTCGCGGCGCTGCGGCGGGAGATTGATCGAACCACGGTGTTTTCCGCGCTGACAGATGAGATTGTACCGCTCGATCCGTGCCGGCTGACCGTGCGCTGCCGCGGCACGAACGTGACCGGACACGAATTAAACGAAATTCTGCACGCCGATTTCGGCATCGACGTCGAGATGTCCGACCGCGACCACATCGTGTGCATCTGTACCGGAGCGGACACAGAGCGCGCATATGCCCGGCTGATGGGCGCGCTGCGCGACAGCCGGTTTTGCCGCGGGCCGCAGGAACCGATTCCCCTGCTGCCGTTTCCCGCGCCGCAGCGCGCGTGTTCCGTGCGGCAGGCGTGGTTTGCCGCACGGCGGGAGGTGCCGCTTGCACAGGCAGCCGGTCGGATCTGTGCGCGCCCACTGACGCCATATCCGCCCGGCGTGCCGCTGCTGTATCCGGGCGAGCGCATCGGGCAAGTTCACATTGAATTCCTGCGTGCCGGATGGTATACTGATACTGCGCCCATCTGCGTGATGGACGAAACAGGAATCCCCGAAAGAAAGGCACATTATGCTGACATTTGACAGCCTGCTTGGAAATACCGATCTGAAAAACGCGCTGCGGCATGCGCTCGACGGACGCTTCCCGCAGGCGATCCTGCTGACCGGCCCGTCGGGCATCGGCAAGCTGACGCTTGCGCGCATTCTCGCGGCGGCACTGCTGTGCGAGAGCACCGGCGTGCGCCCGTGCGGCGTGTGCACCGCCTGCCGCAAGGTCGCGGACAGCCTGCATTCCGATGTGTCGCTCATCGACATGGGCGACGCAGAGATCAAGGTCGAAACCGCGCGCACCATCCGCTCGGATTGCGCCGTACTGCCGGGCGACGGCGAACGGCGTGTTTTTCTCATCCGCCATGCGCACAATATGAATGCCTCCGCGCAGAATGCACTGCTCAAGCTACTGGAGGAACCGCCGTCCTATGCGTTTTTCATCCTGATGACGGAAAATGCGGGCGCGATTCTGCCGACCATTCTTTCGCGCTGCACGCGCTTTGCGCTGGCGCCGCTGGATACGGCATCGGTGATGGAGCTGCTGCGGCGCAGATATCCGGACAAAAGTGCGGCGGAGCTTCAGGCTGCCGCCGCAGGCTGTCAGGGCATCGCGGGCGACGCGGTCGCGGCGCTGTCGGATGACACCGGTGAGCTGGTGCCGTACGCAGGCGCGTTTGCGGACGCGCTGGCATCGCGCGAGGAGCTGGAACTGTTCCGCGCGGCGGAGCAGTGTGCATCGCTCTCCCGTCAGCAGTTTTCGCATGTGCTCGCCGCGCTGCGCACGGCGCTGCGCGACGCGATTTTTGATGCGAACGGCATGCAGACACCGCTGCTTCCCGCACTGTGGGAACAGTCGCACGCGCTGGCGCGCGCACTGACCGTGCGGCAGCTGCTCGCGCTGTATGACTGGATGGGCGAGCTGGATTCCCGCATCAGCCGCAACCCCGGTATGGCGCTGCTCACCGGCTGTCTTGCGGCGGGGAGCTATGAGCGCATTCAAAAGTAATGGGAACGGGGATTCTCATCTTGCAAACGCATATGCGTTTTTTCTCATAAACAGGAGGAACAATTTTGGCTCAGATTATCGGAGTCCGATTCAAAAAAGTCGGAAAAGTATATTATTTTGACCCGTGCGGCATACAGGTCGAGGTCGGGCAGAATGTCATTGTAGAGACCGCGCGCGGTGTCGAATACGGCGAGGTTGCGCTGGCAAACCGCGATGTCGCCGAGGGCGAGGTGGTCAAGCCGCTCAAAAAGCTCATCCGTGTGGCAACCCCGTCGGATGCCAAGGTCGTCGAAACCAATCAGAAGCGTGCGAAGGAAGCCTTCCGCATCTGCGAACAGAAAATTGCCGAGCACAAGCTGGATATGAAGCTGGTCTCGGTCGAATACACGTTTGACCTCAACAAGGTGCTGTTTTATTTCACCGCCGACGGGCGTGTGGATTTCCGCGAGCTGGTCAAAGACCTCGCGTCCGTGTTCCGCACCCGCATCGAGCTGCGCCAGATCGGCGTGCGCGATGAAGCAAAGGTGCTCGGCGGCCTGGGCATTTGCGGCCGGCCGCTGTGCTGTGCGTCGTTCCTCGACGATTTCCAGCCGGTGTCCATCAACATGGCGAAGCAGCAGAACCTGTCACTCAACCCGACTAAGATTTCCGGCACGTGCGGCCGCCTGATGTGCTGCCTCAAGTACGAGCAGGAGGCATATGAGGAGCTGGGACGCGTCACGCCGCGACCGGATTCCACCGTGCAGACGCCGGACGGACCGGGTGTTGTCACCGATGCCTCACTGCTGCGCGGCACGTGCACCGTCGTGCTGGATGATGACCCCGGCACGCCGCACTGCTATAAGTGTCAGGAGTGCCAGATTTTGCAGGCAGCGCGCAAGCAGCGTCGCCCGTCGCACGCGGCTGCAAAGCCGGCAGAGCCGACAGAAAAGGCGGCAAAGCCGGTTGCGGAAAAACTCGCCGCAGAAAAAACTGTGGAAAAGCCGGTATCCGAACAGCCTGCGGTACCGCAGGCCACAAAGCCGGTGCAGGATGCACAGGCGGATGCGCCGGAACAGGAAATGGAAAACCGTGAGCCGTCCGGCGACAAGGCGCAGCGCGAACACCGCCGCTCTGACCGTCCGCGCAGACGCCGCCGTCCGCAGAACGGCGAGCAGAAGCACGAGGGGGAAAACAAGCCGTCGCGCCGCGAACCCCGCCGCAGCAGCCATGAGAAGAACGGTGAGAAAAACGGCGACAAAACGGAGCGACCGCGTCAGGAGCGCCGCCCGACAGACAGTACCGGCGGTGAATTTGTCGACGCGCATCGCCAGCCGCGCCGCCGCCGCCCGCGCCGCCGCCCGCAGAGCGGGGACGGAAAGCCGTCCGGCACAGCTGAAAAGAAGGATTGAGCCCGACTCCCTGTATCTGACCGGATACAGGGAGTTTTTTTGCATACATTTTACAGTACACCTCCGTTCTGCAAAAAAATGTGCGCGAAACCGCCGGTTTTGCTTGCTATTCGCCGCGGAACGTGGTACACTGAAGGTAATTTAGTTAGTTTACTTAATTATCCGAAGGAGGTGACAGGGCATGTCTGTGCATGAGCAGGTCAATACGTTTCTGGTGGAAATTTTCGGACGAATCAACAAGATTGAGCAGCGCGCCCTTGCCGCTGGACTGAACGATGAGGTAACGATTGCGGAGATCCACATTCTCGAGAAAATCGGAGATATGGAATGTGCCCGCATGTCGGACATTGCGCGTGCGCTGGATATCACGCTGGCGACGCTGACTATCGCGTGTGAACGGCTGGAGAAAAAGGAAATGATCGAGCGGGTGCGCGCCAAGCATGACCGGCGCGTCGTGCTCGTTTCGCTGACACCGAAGGGGTGGGCGGCGTATCACTATCATCAGCAGTTTCATAATAACCTGATCGATTCCGCGCTGTCCGGGCTGACTGATGACGAACAGCGCGTGCTGGGCAGCGCGCTGCAAAAAATTGAGGATTTCCTCGGCACATTCTGAAGTGCGCGGGACGAGAAAGAAAAGAGGAGTGCACTATGGGCAAAATAGCAGTCATTGCGGATTCCAGCTGTGATTACACGCCGGAGCGCGCAAAGCAGGCGGGTTTTTCCGTCATCCCGCTGGGCGTAACCTTTGAAGACGGCACGACCTACCGCGACGGCGTCGACCTGAGCGGCGAGCAGTTTTTCCAAAAGCTCGCGGCGAGCAAGACGCTGCCCAAAACCAGCCAGCCGACACTGGATGACTGGATGGAGGAATTCCGCAGGCATGAGGACTGCGACGATATCATCTGCATTACGGTGTCCTCTAAGCTGTCCGGTTCCATCGGAGGCGCTTCCATGGCGCGGCGCCTGCTGCGTGAGGACGGATTCCAGCCGCATATCCACCTGATTGATTCGCTGAATGCATCCGCAGCCGTCGCACTGTTCGCCGTCGAAGCGGCGCGCATGGCGAAGATGGGAAAGCTCGTGCAGGAAATTCTGGTGCGCATGACGTATCTGCAAAGCCATGTCGGCATTTATTTTATCATCGATACCCTGGACTATCTGCGCAAGGGCGGACGGATCGGCAGCGTGACCATGCTCGCGGGCAAGCTGATGGGCATCAAGCCGCTGATGACGTTGTCTGAGGGCGAGGCAACCAGCATCGACAAGGTGCGCGGCATACAGGCGGGCTGTAAAAAGCTCGTGGACGGCTTTTTGAAAAATGCCGCCGACTTGCACCGCGTGACGGTGATTTCCTCCTGTGCGCCGGAGCGCGTGCAGACCATCACCCGCATGCTTCAGACGCATATCAGTGATATCGAAATCACATCCGTGGAAATCGGTGCGGTTATCGGCACCTATATCGGACCGGGCGGCATTGCGCTCGCCTATGAAGAAAAGCAGGCGCGCTGGTAAAGGTTTCCGAAGGCTTACTCCCGCGGATGAAGTCGCGTTCTCCTTCCGTGTAGCAGTGCGGGAAAATGACAGTCTTTTTTGTCTGAAAACCGTCGCGGCATGCTGTACATTTCAGATTTTCATGCTATAATGAGAAGTATCTTTAGTACAATAAAGCTGTATGGACAGTCCAGCTTTCAGAAGGAGGCGCTCCCCCGGGCGGGAGGATAGGCAGCAATGAAGCAGAACAAGAACTCCGCCGTTTTAGACGGCAATAATCGGCATATTGTGCTGTTCGGCAAGACCGGCAGCGGTAAAACCAGTATTTTTAAGCAGCTGACCGGCGAGATGGCAGTCAGCACCGGCACATCCAAATACAACCCGGTGGTCGGCCTGTGCAAGCTCGGTCGTGCGGGCAATGCGACACTGATCGACACGGCGGGTCTGAATGATACATCCGAGCTGGGCGACGAGCAGGTGCGCCGCACGCTGAACATCATCCGCCGCGCGGATATTGCGATTTATGTCATCAACATGCAGGAATTCGACCGCGAGGCATATACGCGCGACCATGAATGGCTGGAGCGCAACATGATCCCGTATCTGCTGGTGTTCAACCACTGCGATGAGGCATATGCGGGCACCATCGCACAGCTGAAAACCGAATTCCCGGATGCCATTTTTATTTCCACACAGACACCGGGCTCCATCTCCCTGCTGCGCGCACGCCTGTCGCAGATGGTGCGTGCTATCAATGTGCAGGAAGCTCCGCTCATTCCGGAGGGACTGGTCAAGCCGGGCGATTATGTCCTGCTGCTGATGGCGCCGTCCGGCGGCGGCCCGATCCGCAACGAGCATCAGATGCTCACCCAGCTGGTTCACCACGGCGCGCGCGTTGTCGCTGTCGAGGAGGAGCATCTGGAGGCGACGATTCAGGAGATGCCGCACATCGACCTCGTCATTGCCTATGCGCGTTCGTTCAGCATGGTGCGCGACCTCGTGCCGGAGAACATTCCGCTGACCTCGTATTCGCTTCTGTACGGTCTGCAAACCGGTGAGCTGGATACCTTTATCGAGGGCACGCAGGCGATTGCTTCACTGAATAAGGACAGCCGCGTTCTCATCGCGGAGGGCTGCATGCACAGCAGCATGCACCGCGATATCGGCCGCGTCAAAATCCCGCGCGCGCTGCGCAGGCTGGCAGGCGAGGAACTGCGTATCGACTATTCCTTTGGTCTTGATCTGCCGGATGAGATCGAGAAGTATGATCTCGTCATTCACTGCTCCGGCTGCTCGATGACCCAGCGCTCGGTGCAGGCGCGCGTGGCCATCTGCCGCGAGGCGGGCGTGCCGATTGCCAATTACGGCACGGTGCTGGCAGCGCTGTCCGGCATGCTCGGACGCTGTGCGTCTGTTCTGGAGCCGGAAAAAGAACAGGTCGAAGAATAAATATCACGATATCATAATAAAGCATCGGCAGACCCGTATTTCGGATCTGCCGATGCTTTTTCCTTGAGACATAAAAGAGATTGAGAAAAAGAAAAAAGTGAGAACGCGAAGATTACAGCGTGACGGACTCCACCTGGCCGGTTGTCTGCGAACGGATGAGCGCCTCCGCGACAGCACAGGCGGCACAGCCGTCCTGGCAGCCCGGGCCCGGCTGGGACACACGTCCACGGACATAGTCGACCCAGTGCTGGAGTTCCATCTGATACGCGGTGGGGAAGCGCTGCGACCAGTCGTCCAGAATGGCAAAGCCGCATTGCAGGCGGGAACGCACAATCGGTGCCGCCGGATCCGGCAGGCGGATGGTGCCCTTTTCACAGACCAGCTCACACTGGATGTCGTAGCCGTAGTAGCTGTTTGCCGCGGCTTCCACATCGATCAGGACGCCGCTTTCCGACCACATCAGGGCGAGCTGCGGGTCTGCAAGACCTTCTGCCGCCAGGCTGGTCGAGCGCGGGAACAGCATCTGTCCCTTGACAAGCTCCTCGTCGAGAAGCCAGCGGAACAGATCGATCTCATGGATGACAATATTGGTGACATACATGGCAGTCGTATGGCTCGGCGCGATGCGCGGGGTGCGGCTGACACAGTGCGCCATCAGCGGTGCGCCCAGTTCGCCGGACTTCAGAATTTCCTTGATTTTGCGGTAATCCGGGTCAAAGCGGCGCATAAAGCCCACCTGTACCAGCGATTCTCCCGCTTCTTTTTCCGCCTGGACGACGGCAGCGCAGTCTTCCAGTGTGGTTGCGAGCGGTTTTTTACAGAATACCGGTTTGTGTGCGGCGATGCATTTGCGGGTCAGGTCGGCATGAGCTGCATTCCATGCGGTGACAACAACGGCATCGATGTCCGGGGACTCGATCAGCTCCTCGGTGGTTGCCTCGCTGACTGCGCCATACTGTGCGGCGATGGCATCGCACTTTTCACGGTTGATGTCATAAACCGCGCCGATGCGGACGCCCTCGATGACGGTGGACAGGCGCTTGAGATGATACTGACCGATGAAGCCGCCTGCGCCGACAACGCCGACGGTGACAATCTTCGGATGTTTCATGTAGGGTTCCTCCTTTGCGGAAAGGGTGTGGGCGTTTCGGTATAGTTGTGTTGCGATCTGTCTCAAGTATACGGAATGTGCTGCCGGAAAAACTTGGAGAAGCAGGCAAAAAAGAAAGGTTTTCAGTCAACCTCTGTGCAGAGGGCGGTGCACATGTTATACTGAAACAAAGATTGAGAGAGCGGGCGGCCGGTCGGCTGCAAGAGGAGGAACGTATGATTTTGCCGTATGAACGGGGCGTTGCGCCGCAATCGGAGCTGTATGATGCGACGCCATCGCGGCAGGCGCAGGCAGTGTTGTACTATCTGCACCGTGCCGGACATTTTTTCTGTGATACATCGTACCGGGTAGAGCGCGAGAGCTTTCCGAGTTTTTTGATGTTGTATGTATGCAGTGGAAAGCTGGAGATCCAGACAGCGGATCACGGTACTGTGCAGGTCAGTGCGGAGGAGCTGGCATTTCTCAACAGCCATGAGCCGCATTTATACCGTGCCGTGGAGCCGTTGGAATATATCTGGCTGCATTTTGACGGAGCGAACACGATGGACTTTTACCGGGAGGTGCTGCGCACACATGGGCCGGTACTTCGTCTGGACAATCCGCGCCGCGTGTTTGACCAGATGCAGCAGCTGCTCGGGCAGCTGAGTACCGTTGGCAGCGTGGAGGATGTAACGGCATCCCAGCGCATTCATGCGCTGCTGTGCGGTCTGCTGTATACACCCGACCAGATTGAAGCCCGTGACCCGCTGATTGCGGAGGCACAGCGCTATCTGCGGGAGCATCTGAAAGAGGAGCTGTCTGTGCCGTCGCTCGCGGCGGCATTCCATCTGAGCGCGTCGCAGTTCAACCGGCTGTTTCGGGCACATACCGGACAGTCACCGCATGAATATCTGGTCAATCTGCGGATCAATCGGGCGAAGACCCTGCTCAAGGAAACGCGGCTGTCCATTACGCAGATCGCCGAGGAGGTCGGCTATGGCTATGATACGAGCTTTGCCGCCGCCTTCCGCACCAAAACCGGTATGTCGCCGCGTCAGTTCCGCAGCATGCCGGTATGACTGGGTTTCATCGGTTTGTGCATGAATTCCGCAGGAACTTTTTTCTCTGTCGTTTTACAATACAGATAGCGTAAGAGACTGGTATTGTCAGACAGCGACAGGAGGGGAATTTTATGAAATTACTTCGATTTGGCATGGTAGGCGGTGCTGCGGGTTCGTTTATCGGTGATGTCCATCGGCGCGGCGCGCAGATGGATGATCTGGCGGTAATGACGGCCGGCTGCTTTTCGCGCAGCCCGGAAAAGAGCCGCGCGACCGGGGACAGCTGGCATATTCCGCATGACCGACTGTATGCAGATTATCAGACCATGGCGGAAGCGGAGAGCGCACGGGAGGACGGCATTGATTTTGTCGTCATTGCCACGCCGAACAAGACACATTTTTCCATTGCGAAATGCTTTTTGGAGTATGGCATTTATGTATCCTGTGACAAGCCGGTGGCGATGAATGTCGAAGAGGCAAAGCAGCTTCAGGCACTCGCAGAGCAGAAGGGGCTGCATTTTGGCGTCAGCTACACATATGTCAATTATCCGATGATACACCAGATGCGTGAGATGATCGAACAGGGAGAAATCGGACGAATCCTAACGGTTACGGCGGAATATCCACAGGATTGGGTGGCCAATGACCTGAACGCCGGTGTCGATGTGGCACACAAGTGGCGGTTTGATCCGGCGCAGGCAGGTGAGTCGGCATGTGCGGCCGATATCGGCACACATCTGTCCTGCCCGGACTGCTGTGGGCATCGCAGGTTGCGATTGGACATGAGTGCAGTGTAGCGCTGCGTGTGTTCGGCGACAAGGGCTCACTGGAATGGACACATGACCAGCCGACCCGTCTGAAATTTACACGTGCCAACGGGCCGGATATCTATCTGACTAATGGGCGCTCGTTCCTGTGTGACCGTGCAAAATCTATGTCACGCATTGCAGCGGGACATCCGGAGGGTTTCTTTGAGACATTCGGAAATTATTATCGCGGCTTCTGTACGGAAGTACTGCGCCGCATGGGGGAGAGCGATGCACCGGTGCTGCCGCATCCCACCATTGCAGATGGAATCCACAGCATGCAGTTTGTAGATGCCTGCGTGGAAAGCAACCGGAAGGGGAATGCCTGGGTCGACGTTCCACAGGAATAACAGGAAGCTGTCAAAGCAGCGGCGGGCCGAATGGCTGCGCCGCTGCTTTTTTTGATGTGTGTATTCCTGTCGGCGGGATTCCCGATTTTTCGATATATATGGACACATGACAGCCGATAAATTGCTGACAAATTTGCCGGAAGTGTGAAAAAGACAGTGCAAAATTTGTGCATCTTGCGATTTGTGGAAAAATTACTTCATCATTTCCACAAATTGTCCTTCAAATCTGCGGGGAAATGCTGTATAATTTTCCTAGAGAAAATTGATATCCATCATTGGATGGATCAAAACCCACTCCAATAAAATCAAGAAATATGAGGTGTTTGAAATGGGCTATATGGAAGAATATCGCAAGTGGATGGAATCCCCGGCACTGACTGAGGCGGAGCACGCCGAGCTGGCAGCGCTGGAAGGAGATGAAAAGGAAATTCAGGAACGCTTTTTTGCGCCGCTTTCCTTTGGCACCGCAGGCCTGCGCGGTACGCTGGGTGTCGGCCTGTATAAGATGAACCGCTTTACTGTCGGTGCAGCGACGCAGGGTCTTGCAAATCTGATTAAGCAGTACGGCCCGCGCGCCATGCAGCGCGGTGTTGCCATTGCCTGCGACAGCCGTATTCAGTCGGATGAGTTCTCCCATCTGGCAGCAAGCATTCTGGCGGCAAACGGCATCAATGTCATTGAATGGGAATCCCTGCGCCCGGTTCCGGTACTGTCGTTCACCGTCCGCACCTACGGTACGCTGGCAGGCGTCATGATTACCGCTTCCCACAACCCGAAGGAATACAACGGCTATAAAGTTTACTGGGAGGATGGCGCACAGCTGCCGCCGAAGGAAGCGGATGTCGTTGCAAAGGAAATGGGCGCGCTCGACATGTTTACCGAGGTCAAGACCATGGATCATCAGGAAGCAGTCGACAAGGGTCTGATTAAGATCATCGGCCCGGAATCCGACGAGATTTATCTGCGCCAGATTCAGAAGATGTGCATCAATCCGGACTGCATTGCGCAGGTTGCGGATGACTTTAAGATTATTTACACTCCGTTCCACGGCGCAGGCTATAAGCTGGTACCGGAAATTCTGAAGCGTATTGGCTATAAGAACGTGATTTGTGTACCGGAGCAGATGGTTATTGACGGCAATTTCCCGACGGTCAAGAGCCCGAACCCGGAGAACAAGGAAGGCTTTAACATTGCGATCGAGATGGCGAAGGAAATGGGTGTTGACCTGATTATCGGCACCGACCCGGACTCCGACCGCTGCGGCACCGTCCTGAAGAGCAGCACAGGTGAATACGTCACCCTGAGCGGCAACCAGATGGGCGTCCTGCTGATTGACTATATTATTACGGCGAAGAAGCTGACCAACACCATGCCGCCGCATCCGGCTGTACTCAAGTCTGTTGTATCGACCGAGATGGCGCGCAAGGTTGCCAATGACAACGGCGTTGAGTGCTTCGACACCTTCACCGGCTTCAAGTTCCTTGCGGAGAAGATCAAGCAGTTTGAGGAAACCGGTTCGCATCAGTATCTGTTCGCCTTTGAGGAGTCGTATGGCTATCTGTGCGGCGACCATGCACGCGACAAGGACGCTGTAATTGCATCTATGCTGATTGCGGAGATGGCTGCATATTACCGCACCAAGGGTATGACTCTGTACGATGCAATGCAGGATATGTATAAGCGTTACGGCTACTATGCAGAGGAAACCCTGTCTATCGTTATGCCGGGTGTTTCCGGTCTGACCCGCATGGCAGAGCTGATGAAGGAGCTGCGTGAATCTCCGCTCAAGGAAGTCGGCGGCACCGCTGTTAAGGACGTGCGCGATCTCCAGACCGGTATCCAGACCGAGCTGGCAACCGGCGAGACCACTGAGGTCGAACTCAAGGGTCAGAACGTTCTGTATTATGATCTGTCTGACGGTACCAGCTTCATCATCCGTCCGTCCGGCACCGAGCCGAAGGTCAAGGTTTATATCATGGCAAACGGCGCGAGCAAGGAAGAGGTCGACGCAAAGGTCGAGAAGTACGCTGCTGCTGCAAAGGAAATCGTCAAGTAACCTACTTTTCTTTTTAAGGAAAAGAAAAGTAGGCAAAAGAAAACCTTTCCGGTGCGCTCCCGCGCACAGCGGACATGTCGGACAAACACGTCCGCCAGTCCGCCCCAACGCCGCAGAGATGAATTCTGAAGCGGGCTGAGAGCAATTCGGAGAGGAAAAGCAAAAGAAAACCTTTCCGGTGCGCTCCCGCGCACAGCGGACATGTCGGACAAACACGTCTGCCAGTCCGCCTCTTATGAATAAAATTTGCGGGATGCATTTGAGGTATTTCGATCAATCAGCTCTCTCTGTCCGGCTCGTCTCCTGCGGGAGGCGGGTCGGTGGAGGGAGTTTTTTACGGCTTGAAAGGGAGTATATGGACAAATACAGGGAAAAAGAGAATGAACGGAAGCTGTCGAAGGCAGAGGAGCGCCGCAAGGCACAATTTGAACAGCTGAAAGCAAAGCTGGAGGCACAGGGCTATGTGGAACATGATCTGACCATCGGGCTGGTCTATGCGAACATGATGGCATTTGTGCTGGCGCTGCCGCTCAGCGTTCTTTTTATCATTGTGTTTTTGTGGCACAATGGAGCAGCGGAAGGGTCGATTGGACTTGCGGGTCTGGTGCTGGTTTTCGTGCTGTTCTTTGTATTGATTTGTGTGCATGAGCTGATCCACGGCATTACGTGGGCAATCTTTGCGCTGTCGCACTGGAAAGCAGTGGAGTTCGGATTGATAAAAGAATATCTGACGCCTTACTGCACGTGCAGCGAGCCGCTGGAACGGTATCAATATATTGCAGGCGGGCTGATGCCGACCCTTCTGCTGGGAATTCTGCCGGCACTTGTCGCAGTGTTTGCAGGCTCCTGGCTGCTGCTGATTCTGGGGATTGCGCTGATTTTTGGCGGTGGTGGAGACATGGCGGTTGTGCTGAAGCTGTTGCGGCACCACAGTGCGGCGCGCGAGGTTCTGTATATTGACCACCCATATGCGGCGGGGGTGGTCGCGTTTGAACGGGCATAAAAACAGATCCCCGGCCGGTCTTTTTCCGGTCGGGGATTTTGCATAGGTAAGGTGTGTTCGGAATTTACTTCTCGTCGGACAGCAGGCTGACGTCCTTGCCTTCGAGAATGTAGTTGGTGGTGCGCATGGCACACATCTTGCCGCACATCGAACAGGTGTGGCGATCCTGAGGCGGCTTGGACTCGAAGTATTCGCGTGCCTTCTTGCCGTCGATGGCGAGGGAGAACATCTCATCCCAGTCGAGGCGGCGGCGTGCGTCGCTCATCTTGTCGTCGATTTCGCGTGCACCCGGGATACCCTTTGCCATGTCAGCGGCATGGGCAGCAATCTTGGACGCAATGATGCCTTCCTTTACGTCGTTGACGTCCGGCAGGCGCAGGTGCTCAGCCGGGGTGACATAGCACAGGAAATCTGCACCGTAGGTGGCTGCAATGGCACCGCCGATGGCAGAGGTGATGTGGTCATAGCCCGGTGCGATGTCGGTGACCAGCGGGCCAAGGACATAGAACGGTGCGCCATGGCACAGGCGCTTTTCAATCTCCATGTTGGCCTTGATCTCGTTGAGTGCCATGTGACCCGGGCCTTCGATCATGACCTGTACGTTTTTGTCCCATGCGCGCTGAGTCAGGATACCGAGTTCGATCAGCTCGGTGATCTGGCTGGCATCGGTCGAGTCATGGGTGGAGCCGGGACGCATTGCGTCGCCGAGACTGATGGTGACATCGTACTCATGCAGGATGTCGCACAGCTCGTCGTAGTATTCATAGAACGGGTTTTCGTTTCCGGTCATTTCCATCCAGGCGAACAGCAGAGAACCGCCGCGCGAAACAATGTTGGTCAGGCGCTTGGTCTGCTTGAACGTATCGATGGTCTTGCGGTTGATGCCTGCGTGGATAGTGACGAAATCAACACCGGTCTTGGCATGTGCTTCGACGACGCGCAGGAAGTCCTTTGCGGTGATGCTCTTGAGGTCCTTTTCGAGATAACCGACGGCATCATACATCGGAACAGTGCCGATCATGGCAGAGGACATGTCGATCAGTTCCTGACGGAAGGTGTGGGTCTTGCCGTAGTTGGACAGATCCATGATGGCTTCGGCGCCGAAATCGATGGACATGCGAACCTTCTCGAACTCCTCTTCATAGTTGTGGCAGTCGCCGGAAATGCCGAGGTTGACGTTGATTTTGGTTTTCAGACCTTCGCCGATGCCCTCCGGGGACAGCGCGGTGTGATTTTTGTTTGCCGGGATGACGACCGTGCCGCGGGCGATGCGCTCGCGCAGCACTTCGACATCAATGTTTTCTTTCTTTGCGACAATTTCCATCTGCGGGGTAACAATGCCCTTTTTTGCCGCTTCGATCTGTGTCATATGCATGCTGGTTTTCCTCCTGCTGAAAAAACTTAGGGAACAAAAAATGCGCTGGATTCATAGGAATTCAGCGCATATCTGGAAATCGTAACCGGATTGTACCTTTACTTCCTACAACGGTGTTAACCGACAGGTTCAAAGGGTCAGGTTTTAACCTTCTCAACTCGGCGTTCCGGGCGGAACGCACATCAGTTCCCCTGTAAATTGATATCATTATAACAACACGGCGGGCATCTGTCAATGCGGTTTGGACAAAATCCACAAAAAAGAAAAACACACGACATCCAGGCCGCACTATTGCACAGCCACCGTCATGTGTTTCTTGGCAAAAAAGAGGAAGAAGCGCCGCCTGCTGCGGACGCTCTTTTGGGTGGAAAGTGGGGGAACTTTCCGGTTATTCTCTCTTTCGATTGTGCTGAAATTATATCACCCGCCGGCAAAGATGAAAAGAAGCAAAATTCATGAATTATCGACAAGAAACGGCGAAGAAAACTGTGCAGTTTCAATATATAAGAAAGTTGAGAGATGAAAAAATGCAAAAAAAATGAAAACAATTGGAAAACAACCGGTAAAATCGCAGGATGGGAATGTAAAACCTGCGAAAAATTTTTCGATGGATAGGAAAAAACAGTTGAATTGCAGAGGTTTTTTTCGGAATTTGTCATTCTGTCGATGTCGCCGGTGCGTCGCGCGACACGCATGGTTGAATAAATCTCCAATCCCTGCCAATCCCTGCGCAGTATAAAATCCGTATTTTTTACCCATATTATACTTTACAAACAACTTTGGGTATGATATGATGCAAGAGTTAGTGCGCTCCCTGTGCTTAGCAGTCTGGATACCGGACATGTTTGACCGTGCCCATCACCTTAGGCCGCTGCCCAGCGCAAGGGAGATAACAAATATTATTTTTTTCATGAGGTGTTAAAATGATCCGCAAAGAACAGAAGGCAGCAGTTATTGAAGCAAACCGCATGCATGAGACCGATACCGGTTCTCCGGAAGTACAGATCGCAATCCTGACCGAGCGCATCGCTCAGCTCACCGAGCATCTGAAGGAGCACAAGCACGACAACCATTCCCGTCGCGGCCTGCTCAAGATGGTCGGCCAGCGCCGCAGCATGCTCGCTTACCTGAAGAAGAAGGATATCGAGCGTTACAGAGCAATCGTTAAGAAGCTCGGCCTGAGAAAGTAAGAGTTCCGACGGAAGAGGAGGCTGCATGCGGTCTCCTCTTTACCAGTTTTTTGGAACAGTACGGCAATTCCTTGAGCAGTTGAAGGACTGGCTTATCCGGTTAAGCCCGCGCTTCAAGTGCTTGAAGGACTGTCGGAGGTTCCGCATCATTCTTTTGAGAAAAGGAGACAGTCTGAGTTATGACTACTATTACACACAAGTCATTTGATGAAGAGCGTGTATTTGAAACCACGTTTGCCGGCCGCAAGCTGACCGTCGAGACCGGCAAGGTTGCACAGCTGGCCAACGGCTCCGCACTGGTTCGCTATGGCGATACCGTCGTGCTGGTTACTGCAACGGCATCCCCGAAGCCGCGTGAAGGCGTAGATTTCTTCCCGCTTTCGGTAGATTTTGAAGAAAAGCTGTATGCAGTCGGCCGTATCCCGGGTTCGTTTATGCGCCGTGAGGGCAAGGCAAGCGAGCAGGCAACCATTGCTTCCCGCCAGATCGACCGCCCGATGCGTCCGCTGTTCCCGAAGGATCTGCGCAACGATGTTTCCATCGTCTGCACGGTTATGGGCAACGATTATGACAATTCCCCGCAGGTCACTGCACTCAACGGTGCATCCATTGCGGTAGCAATTTCCGATATCCCGTTCAACTACACCGTAGCTGGTGTTGACGTCGGCCTGGTTGACGGCGAGTTCGTCCTCAACCCGACGGTTGAGCAGCGCCAGAAGAGCCTGATGGATGTCACCGTTTGCGGCACCGCGGAGAAGATCGTCATGATCGAGGCTGGCGCAAAGGAAGTCCCGGAGGATCAGATGCTCGAGGGTCTGCTGTTTGCACATGAGGAAATCAAGAAGATGTGTGCATTCATCGACTCCATCAAGGCGGAGATCGGCAAGCCGAAGTTTGAGTATGAGCACCACGATGTCGACCACGAGCTGTTCGACAAGATCGAGGACTTTGCACGTGCAAAGGTCGAGGTTGCTTTCGATACCGATGACAAGACCGTTCGCGATGCACGTATGCAGGTTGTCCGCGCTGAGATCGACGAATTCCTCGGCGAAGAGGTTGCAACCGAGCGCGCAGGTGAGATCACCGAAATCGTAGACAAGCTGTGCAAGAAGGTTGTCCGCAAGTGGCTGACCGAGGGCAAGCGCGTCGATGGCCGCGGCATGGAGGAAGTCCGTCCGCTGGCTGCACAGGTAGGCGTCCTGCCGCGCGCACATGGTACCGGCCTGTTCACCCGTGGTCAGACGCAGGTTCTGTCTGTCTGCACGCTGGGCACGCTGGCAGATGCACAGCAGCTGGATACCATCTTCGAGCAGAAGGAAAAGCGTTATATCCATCATTACAACTTCCCGTCCTTCTCGGTCGGTGAAACCCGCCCGTCCCGCGGCCCGGGACGCCGTGAAATCGGTCATGGCGCACTCGCAGAGCGTTCCCTCGTACCGGTTCTGCCGTCTGCGGAGGAATTCCCGTATGCAATCCGCGTCGTATCTGAGGTTCTGTCCTCCAACGGTTCCACCTCGCAGGGCTCTGTCTGCGGTTCTACGCTGGCTCTGATGGATGCAGGTGTTCCGATTACCGCACCGGTTGCAGGTATTTCCTGCGGCCTGATTACGGATGATGGCCAGGAGACCACCTTTACCGATATTCAGGGCGTCGAGGACTTCTACGGCGACATGGACTTCAAGGTAGCCGGTACCAAGAAGGGCATCACCGGCATTCAGGTCGACATCAAGGTTGACGGCCTGACCCCGTCCATCATCAAGGAAGCATTCCGCAAGTGCCGCGATGCGCGGTATAAGATTCTGGATGAGGTTATGCTCAAGGCAATCGCTGAGCCGCGTCATGAGGTTTCCCCGTGGGCACCGAAGACGATCACCATCCACATCAATCCGGACAAGATCCGCGATGTCATCGGCAAGGGCGGTTCTGTCATTCAGAAGATCACCGCTGAGTCCGGTGCAAAGGTTGACATTGCCGAGGACGGCACCGTCAGCATTTCCTCTATCAATGGCTCCGACGGCGAGAAGGCCAAGAAGATGATTGAGACCATCGTCAAGGACCCGGAGGTCGGCGATGTATTCTATGGCAAAGTTGTCCGCCTGATGGGCTTCGGCGCATTCGTTCAGATTGCACCGGGCAAGGACGGTCTGGTTCACATCTCCAAGCTGGAAAAGCGCCGCGTTGAGCGCGTCGAGGACGTTGTCAAGGTCGGCGATATGGTTTGGGTCAAGGTCATCGAGATCGACGACAAGGGCCGCATCAACCTGTCCCGCAAGGACGTCAAGGAAGAGGAAAAGGTTCTGTAAGTTTCCTTCTATAGAAAAAGCAAAGGCTGTATCCGATTTCGGATACAGCCTTTTTTATGTACGGTTCGGTTTGTCATCTGTGCGGAATGCTGATAAACACATGCTGCCACAGTACGAACCCTGCCGCGAGTGCGCCTGCGGTGCGCAGGGAGGTGGTCTGTGCCGTCAGCAGCAACGCGGGCACGAGGTCAAACGACAGCGGCAGGCCGTTGAGCAGCGGCGCGAGAAACGGTGCCAGCGCCAGATACAGCCCCGGCAGGGCGACGAACACGACCTCCATCCAGGTGGAGCCCCAGCGTGACAGCTGGGCAAGGAACGCGCCGCAAACCGCAAAGGTCAGCAGGGTGACAACATAATTCGCGGTGGATGAGGTGAGCATGGAGGATGCGGCATAGCCGACTGTGGGGACAACGCAGAACAGCGCGTCCCATATGAGTAAGCGAAGGAATCGCTGCATGGGAAAAGACTCCTTTCCGGGTCAAAAATTGTTTTGTCTCAGTATACCGTTGTCCGCCGGAAAAAGCAAGGAATCGACGGGAAAACGAAAAATCGATATGTTCTCATAAAAAACTTTTCAAAACCGTTCGACTTATCGGTAGAATGTGATATACTTGAGGGAAGGATAGCGGCAATTTGCCGAATAGATGGAGAAGATAGAATATGTATGATCGCATTGTATTGCCGAACGGCGTGCGTGTCGTCACCGAACCCATTGTCGGTGTGCGCTCCGCGGCGGTCGGTATCTGGGTGCTCAATGGCTCGCGGTATGAGCCGGATGAACTGAGTGGTATTTCCCATTTTATTGAACACATGGTGTTCAAGGGGACGGAAAAACGCTCCGCACAGCATATTGCCATTGCAATGGATGCCATAGGCGGACAGGTCAATGCATTCACAACCAAAGAATGCACGTGCTTTTACTTAAAGACGCTGGACAGGCATTTGCAGACCGGCGTCGAAATTTTGGCGGATATGTGCATGAATCCGAAGTTTTCGCAGCGTGATATCGATCTGGAACGCGGTGTCGTGCTGGAAGAAATCGACATGTATGAGGATTCGCCGGAAGATGTTGCAACCGAAAAGATTTTTGAATCATGTTTTGCAGGCTCATCGCTTGGCCGTCCCATTCTCGGCCGCGAGGACACACTGCAAACGATGAATGGTGACACGCTGCGTCGGTATATGGCGGAGTATTACCATCCGGAAGACACCGTCATTGCGCTGGCAGGCTCCTATACACAGGAGGATGTGGATTATATCTGCGAGATGTTCTCCGGCATGAAGGGCACAGGGCACAATGTCATCGAGCCGGCAACCTATCAGCCGAGTATCGTCGTGCGCCCCAAGGAAATTGAACAGAATCATATCTGCATCGGCTTCCCGGGCATTTCCATGTGCTCAGAGGAGCGGTATGTCAATGCTCTGTTGGGTGCCATTTTGGGCGGCGGCATGGCATCGCGCCTGTTCCAGACCGTCCGTGAACAGAACGGCCTGTGTTATTCGGTGTATTCGTTCAATACTTCGCATGAAGATACCGGTGTATTCAGTATTTACACCGCGCTCGGCAAGGAGACTGAGGCAAAGGCCATTGAGCTGATTCGGGAAGAATGCCTGCGTCTGGCAGCCGATGGCCCGGATCGTGCGGAGCTGAGTCGCTGCCGGGAACAGGCGAAAACCAATATGCTGCTCGGTATGGAGAGCACCTCTGCCCGCATGAATCAGCTCGGACGCGGCGAGATGTTCTTTGATCGCGCACCGGAGCTGGATGAGGTCATGGCGATGTATGACGCCGTTACGGCGGATGATATCGCACGGCTGGCTCGCCAGATCTTTGATTTCGATCAGGCGTCAATCTGTGCAGTCGGACAGGTCGGCGATGAGGACTATTATAAAAAGCTGCTCGGTAAGTAAGCAGACAGAGGAGCGGCGTGCCTGTGCTGTGTGGGTACGCCGCATTTTTTCTCATGGGAGAGTGATGAAATGGAACAATATATTCTTGCGATTGATGCGGGTACGACAAGTGCGCGTTGTATCCTGTTTGACCGCGCAGGACAGATGTGTGCTGTGGCACAGAAGGAGTTGCATCTGAATTATCCGCATGACGGCTGGGTGGAACAGGATGCCATGGAAATCTGGAAAACACAGCTACAGGTGTGCCGCAGTGCCATGTCTGTACACCTAATACAGCCCGAGCAGATTGTCGCCATCGGTATTACCAACCAGCGCGAGACAACCATTGTCTGGGATAAGGCGACAGGTAAGCCGATTGCGCCTGCCATTGTGTGGCAATGCCGCCGCACGGCAGAGCAGGCGGATGACCTGCGCAGCCGCGGCCTGACGGACATGCTGCGCGATAAAACCGGTCTTGTGGTCGATGCGTATTTCTCTGCGACCAAACTGCGCTGGATTCTGGATACGGTTCCCGGCGCGCGTCAGCGGGCGGAAAACGGCGAATTGCTGTTCGGCACAGTGGACAGCTGGTTGATCTGGAACCTGACGGGCGGGAAACGGCATGTGACGGACGCGTCCAACGCGGCGCGCACGATGCTGTACAACATTCATACGCTGCAATGGGATGAAGATATTTTGCGCGAGCTGGACATTCCGGCGTGTATGCTGCCGGAGGTTGTGCCGTCGAGCGGCATTGTGGCGTATGCGGATGCATCCATGCTCGGCCGGGAGATTCCGATTGCAGGCATTGCAGGCGACCAGCAGGCGGCGCTGTTCGGACAGGCATGCTGGCAGCCGGGCGAGGCAAAAAATACCTACGGCACGGGTTGCTTCCTGTTGATGAATACGGGCACAACATCCGTCAGCAGCAGCAATGGCCTGCTCACGACAATTGCATGGAACATCGGCGGCACGGTAGAATATGCGCTGGAGGGCTCTGTATTTGTCGCAGGTGCGGCGATTCAATGGCTGCGCGATGAAGTCGGTCTGCTGGAGCATTCGTCTGAATCAGAGGACATTGCGCGCAGTGTGGCGGATACAGGCGGCGTGTATCTCGTCCCGGCATTCACCGGTCTTGGAGCACCCTATTGGGATCCCTATGCGCGCGGCACACTGATCGGCCTGACACGTGCGACCAGCCGGGCGCATATCGTCCGCGCCGCACTGGAATCGTTGGCGTATCAGACGGCCGATGTGCTGGATGTCATGCAGAAGGATGCCGGACTGGTATTGCAGAGCCTGAAGGCAGACGGCGGTGCGAGTGCCAACAATTTCCTGATGGAATTTCAGGCAGACCTCATCGGTGTGCCGGTAGAACGCCCGGCCTGTGTGGAGACAACGGCATTGGGAGCTGCCTGCCTGGCAGGGCTGGCAGTCGGCTGCTGGGCAGACCGCGACGAGATTCGCCGCACGATTGTGCCCGACCGGACGTTCCGACCGCAGATGGAGACAGCACGGCGGGAAGAATTGCTTGCCGGCTGGCATAAGGCAGTTTCGCGTGCACTGGGCTGGGCAAAAACCGAATAAACAGCCGCAAAACAGGCTTTGAAAATGTTTTTTTAAAAAACTTGAAAAAACTGTTGACATGGGTGCAAAATCTTGGTATACTAATCGAGCAGTCGAGAGATGGCAAGAAAAACTCAAGAGATTGCACATGCGCCAGTAGCTCAGTTGGATAGAGTGTTTGGCTACGAACCAAAAGGTCGGGGGTTCGAATCCCTTCTGGCGTACCAGAAAAACCGTTGATTTCAAATGAGATCAACGGTTTTTCTTTTTTTGTTTTGGACGATGTTGGCTGCGATGCGCAGAAACCGGAGATTGGACGGCAAAAAAGCCGGATATCGTTTCTTTTCCGAAAAACTATGGTATAATACAGGACAAAGGGATTGCGCCGCCGTGCGCAGCGAAGAGGAAACCAGCCGGCACAGCATTGGTATACATGGAGGAGATACAATGACGTCAGAACAGATCAAACAGGAAGCGGAAGCACTCCGCCAGACAATTGTGTCCGACAGACAGTACCTGCATGCGCATGCCGAAACAGGCTTTGCCCTGCATGATACGCTTGCATTTGTCCGGAAACAGCTGACTGATATGGGGTATCAGCCTGTGGATTGCGGAAAGGCGGGACTTGTCGCATTGGCAGGCGGAAAAAAACCGGGAAAGGTGTTCCTGCTGCGCAGCGATATGGACGCGCTGCCGATTGCGGAGCAGTCGGGAGTCGATTTTGCCTGCCCCAACGGAAAGATGCATGCCTGTGGGCATGACTTGCACACTGCCATGCTGCTCGGCGCAGCGCGGCTGCTCAAACAGCATGAGGATGAAATTCAGGGAACCATCAAGCTGATGTTCCAGCCTGCAGAGGAAATCTTCGAGGGCTCCAGTGACATGATCGAAGCGGGTCTGCTGAAAAATCCGGATGTCGATGCCGCGTTGATGATTCATGTCATGGCGGGCATGCCGTTTGCCGCCGGAACGGTGATCGTTTCGCCACCCGGCGTGAGCGCCCCGGCTGCCGATTATTTTGAAATTAAGGTACAGGGCAAGGGCTGTCATGGCTCTATGCCGAACACGGGTGTTGACCCGCTGACTGCGGCAGCACATATCCTGATCGCCCTTCAGGAAATTCAGGCGCGGGAGCTGGCGATGGATGACCGCGCTGTGCTGACCATCGGCACGATGAACGCCGGTACGGCTGCGAATGTCATCCCGGATGCTGTCGTCATGGGCGGCAGTCTGCGCACGTTTGACGAGGAGACGCGTACAAAGATTAAGAAACGCATGACGGAGATCACGCAGGGCGTTGCCACGGCATTCCGCGCACAGGCGGAGGTTGTATTTGGCAGCGGCTGCCCGACGCTGGTCAATGATGCAGACCTTGCGGCCTGTGCCGGAACCTATGTCAAGGAACTGCTGGGCGAGGGCAGGGCGTTCTCGTCAGCAGAGCTGAGTGCGATGGGCGGCGGGAAATCCTCCGGTGCCGCAGGTTCCGAGGACTTTGCCTATGTCAGTCAGGAGGTGCCGTCTATTATGCTGGCACTGGCTGCCGGCCAGCCGGAAAAGGGGTACGGTTATCCGCAGCATCACCCGATGGTGCGTTTTGACGAAGATGCACTTTCCGCCGGCAGTGCCGTTTATGCCTATACCGCACTGCGCTGGCTGGAGGAGCACAGATAAAATTCAGCGTGAAAGCGATTTTTGAGCCTGCCGTTCCGGCAGGCTCTTTTGCTGTACAGCGCGCAGACAGTCAATTTACATATGATATAAAATGGAAGATATTGTGAAACTATACACTGAAATAAGTAAAATTTTGGCGTGTTTTGGCGAAGTATACACAAGTGTTGGGAAAGATGACAAAAACAGATAAGTTATACTGGATAAAATTATAATTTTGCACAATTTTTACTGGAAACTTGAAGAGAGGCGTGTTATACTATAAACAATCCCTGCATGGATTTGGAAATGCAGGGGTTCGGCATGTAAGAGAATATGAGAAAATTTACGTTAAAAGGTGGAGTTTACAATGGCAATGGAACTGAAAATGACCGGTCTGACTTCTTTTATGAACGAAGACGAGCTGAAGTATATGAACCCGCTGGTGCAGACCTGCAACAAGATGCTGCTGGAAAAGTCTGCGCAGGGCAATGATTTCCTCGGATGGGTGAATCTTCCGGTCGATTACGATAAGGAAGAATTCGCGCGCATTCAGGAAGCAGCAAAGAAGATTCAGAAGACCTGTGATGTGCTGGTCGTCATCGGCATCGGCGGCTCGTATCTGGGCGCACGTGCGGCAATTGAGTTCTGCCTCGGCCAGATGTACAACAGTGTCCGTCCGGAAGGCATCCCGGAGGTATATTTCCTTGGCAACAACATCAGCTCCGGCGCGCTGAATGATATTATTAAGATCATCGGTGACCGTGACTTCTGCATCAATGTCATTTCCAAGTCCGGCAGAACCACCGAGCCTGCCATTGCATTCCGCATCTTCAAGGATATGTGCGAGAAGAAGTACGGCAAGGAAGGCGCAAAGGATCGCATCTTCGCTACCACCGATAAGGCGCGCGGCGCACTTAAGGAACTGGCAAATGCAGAGGGCTATGAGACCTTCGTAGTACCGGACGACGTTGGCGGCCGTTTCTCCGTTCTGTCCGCAGTCGGCCTGCTGCCGATCGCCGCTGCCGGCATTGATATCGCTGAGATGATGCGCGGCGCTGCTGAGGCACGCGAGGCGTTTACTGACGGCACCACGCTGGACAACGACTGCTTCCGCTATGCGGCAATCCGCAACATCCTGTACCGCAAGGGCAAGGGCACGGAGATTCTGGTCAACTATGACCCGGCACTGGTTATGTTCGGCGAGTGGTACAAGCAGCTGTTCGCAGAGTCGGAAGGCAAGGATCTGAAGGGCATTTTCCCGGTATCCGCAGCATTCTCCACGGATCTGCACTCCATCGGCCAGTTTATCCAGGACGGTACCCGCAACCTGTTTGAGACGGTTGTCTGGGTCAAGGAGCAGCGCTCTGATGTCACCATCGGCCATATGGACGGCGACTTGGACGGCCTGAACTATCTGGAAGGCAAGACCATGCAGTTCGTCAACTCCAAGGCATATGCAGGCACTCTGCTGGCACATGTCGACGGCGGCGCACCGAATGTCCTCATCGAGGTCGACAAGGCTGATGCATACCACTTCGGCTACCTGTGCTACTTCTTCGAGAAGGCATGCGGCCTGAGCGGCTATCTGCTGGGTGTCAATCCGTTCAACCAGCCGGGCGTTGAGAGCTATAAGAAGAACATGTTCGCTCTGCTCGGCAAGCCGGGCTTTGAAGAGGAGAAGAAGATCCTTGAGGCGAGAATGAACGGCTAAACGTTTGAAATGGAACAAACAGAGCGGCTCACCGGAATTTCCGGTGGGCCGCTTTTGCGTGTGCCGAGATTGAAAAAGCAGCAGGGCGAATTGCCCTGCTGCTTCTGGTGTGTGTTAGGTTCCCTGTTCCCGGCGGAAAAAGACGTAGCTCATGATATACGGGACGAGGACAAGAACGGCAATGGCGGTCAGCAGCACGGGGAGAGAGACCCTGGCCGGAAGAAATGCACTCAGCACAATGACCAGCCCGCCGATGACCCATACCACACCGCACAGACGATGCGTGCGGTACCAGACGGTCTCATTCGCCAGCGTCCATGGCGTGCGGATGCCGATGAAATAATTGTGCTTGAACTTCGGCATGAGGTTGCCGCAGACGACAATCAGAATGCCCACAAGGACCGTGACAAAGACCTGTGCGTCCAGTGTGCCGGGGCGCACCGATTCGGTGATGACAAACAGCGTGATCGCAAGCATGAACACATCGAAGATCAGGATAAAGGTCTGGTACGCATCGGAAAACCGGGTGTAATTTTCCCGTTTCGGATCAATGCGTCGCGTCACAAACATCAGACCGGTGACAACTGCGCTGATGGCGGACAGCGGCAGAATAAACCAGCGGTCACTGTATGTGATGACACCGGATGCATCCCAGTGTGTCGGAATGCGCGCGGGCAGATATTGGTAGGCGATGAGCGCGGCGAGCAGCGGCGCAAGAGCCAGAAGGCAGATCGGAATCAGTCTGACAGAATCGGATCGTTTCATGATGGGTCTCCTCCCTGTAACTCCGCAATCCATGCCATGATTTCCTCCAGCACGGACAGGTTTAACTCGTAATAGATGAATTTTCCGCGGCGGCTCGCATCGACCAGCCCCGCATCCTTCAGGATGGACAGGTGATGGGAGATCGTCGCGCCGGTGCTGTCGAAGTGTGCGACGACCTCACCCGCTGTCATCGGGCCGCCTTTTAATAGCGTCAGAATTTCGCGGCGCGTCGGGTCGGACAGCGCCTTGAACGTCTGTTGAAAGGACATACGGCATCCCTCCTGTGTGTCTTATATTTAGATTGTTGTCTAAATATAAGATAGCATGCGCACGGGATTGTGTCAATAGACAATTAGACAAATTTCTAAATGAATATTTGGGCAAAAAAGAAGCCGCTTCCCGGAAGGGAAAGCGGCAAAGGAACGGTCAGTATTGCACCGGGTCATCGCTGTCCGGTTCGGCGGAGAACGGCTCCAGCGTCATGCACATGTACCCGTCGGCTTTTGCGAGCGAGATGATGGCGGTTTCCGCCTGCCATTTGCCGTCCTTGGACGGCTTGCGTCCGGTCAGCTCGGTGACTGTCGCGGAGAGCTGCTCCTCCGAGACCGATGAGGGGAAATCCACATCGACAGAGGAGACATCGCCCAGTTCATCATAACAGACATCAAAGGTGATATCGACGCCGCAGGCGGTGCCGTCAAATGTGCGCATTTTCAGCGAACCGTCCGCGCGGTATTTCTGATCGATGCCATCGCCCAGCAGCTCAGTGACACCGACATCCGGTGTGCCGATCAGAGTAAACAGCATGTTCAGGTGCATGGTGTCGCTGTCCTGCGGAGTAAGCGCCTCTGCTCCGGCGGACTCAGATGTGTCTTCTTTTTTATCGCCGCAGCCGGTCAGAACTGGGCACAGCAGCAGCGATGCGGACAGCAGGATACACAGGAATCGTTTCATGACAAGCCTCCTCTGCCGTGCGGAAACCGCAGCACAGCGATGCAATGTGCATGCGTATGCACGGGAATTTTGTAAAAATCACACGGAATTTTTAAATAAATTATCACTCCGCGCATTATGGTTATCATACGGCAAAGACGACACATTTGCAAGAGAAAACGCGAAAAAATACGGAATTGACATGATATTGTAACGGCTTTGCAAACAAAATCAAACATTGCAGGAAGAAAAATGGGAAATTTGTCCCGCAAGAGTAATAGATCGTATGAATAAATATACAATTTAAGAAATAATTACAAATTTTCCTTGCATTCCGTGCATAGGGGGATTATAATAGGGACATGACAAAAACAGGGGCGATTGGGACGCGAAAACACGGTTTTTGCGGATTTAACAAAACAAACCGCCCTTTTCAATGGAGGCTTATACAACATGGCAACGAAAGATATGAAGATTAAAAAAGCAGTTTTGGCATATTCCGGCGGTCTGGATACTTCCGTCCTCATCCCGTGGCTGAAGGAAAACTACGGCTGTGAGGTCATCGCGGTTTCCGGTGACGTCGGACAGGGCACCGAGCTGGACGGCCTGGAGGAAAAGGCACTCAAGACCGGCGCTTCCAAGCTGTATGTCATGGATCTGACCAAGGAATTCGTTGACGATTATATTATCCCGACCATGAAGGCCGGCGCGGATTACGAAGGCTACCTGCTGGGCACCTCCTTCGCACGTCCGATCATCGCACGCCGCCTCGTCGAAATCGCAAAGGCGGAAGGCGCGGACACCATCGTACACGGCTGCACCGGTAAGGGCAATGACCAGGTACGTTTTGAGCTGGCAATCAAGGCATTCGCACCGGAGATGCAGGTACTCGCTCCGTGGCGCTTCTGGGAGCTGGACAGCCGTGATAAGGAAATCGATTACGCGGAAGCACACAACATCCCGCTGAAAATCAACCGTGAGACCAACTACTCCAAGGATAAGAATATCTGGCATCTGTCCCACGAGGGCCTCGACCTGGAGGACCCGGCAAACGAGCCGAAGTACGATGAGATCCTTGAGATGGGCGTTTCCCCGGAGGCTGCTCCGGACAAGCCGACCTATGTCACCATCCACTTTGAGCAGGGCGTTCCGACCGCAATCGACGGCGAGGAGATGGAGTCTGTTGCACTGCTGAAGAAGCTCAACGAGCTGGGCGGCGCAAACGGCATCGGTCTGCTCGACCTGGTCGAGAACCGTCTGGTCGGCATGAAGAGCCGTGGCGTCTATGAGACCCCGGGCGGCGCAATCATGTATGCGGCACACAAGAAGCTCGAGGAGATCACCCTCGACAAGGAGACCGCACATTATAAGGCTCAGCTGGCGATGAAGTTCGGCGAGCTGGTATACAACGGTCAGTGGTACACCCCGCTGCGCAAGGCGATGAGCGCATTCGTCGACGAGACCCAGAAGACGGTTACCGGCGACGTCAAGCTGAAGCTGTACAAGGGCAACATCATCCCGGCTTCCGTCACCTCTCCGTACAGCCTGCATTCCGAGGCGATGGCAACCTTCGATGCGGATGATGCATACAATCAGGCAGATTCCGAGGGCTTCATCAACCTGTTCGGCCTGCCGCTGAAGGTGCGTGCGCTCAACGACGCAAACCTGAAGAAGACCACCGGCCGTGAATTCCCGACCGTGGAGTAATCCGAAAAAAACAACCATAAAATCGGAACGATTGTCACAATCGGGCGGGCGTGCGCGTCCGCCCATTGTGTGTTTTTCAGGGCATTGCCCATTTTTTCGATACGCAAGCAAATGACCGGGAAAACCCGATTCCCGGATAAAAGGAGACCGCCTTATGAAACTCTGGGCCGGACGTTTCCAGAAGGAAACCGACAATGTAGTAAATGACTTTAACTCCTCCATCCAGTTTGACGGACGCCTGTACCGCGAGGATATCACAGGCTCCATCGCACACGCCACGATGCTGGGCAGACAGGGGATTATCGAGGAGCATGAAGCAGAAAAAATTGTTGCAGGACTGAAAGAAATCCTGTATGACATTGAAAACAACGATCTTGACGTATTCAATCCGGAATACGAAGATATTCATATGAACATCGAGGTTGCGCTGACGCAGCGCATCGGCGATACCGGCAAGCGCCTGCATACGGCGCGCTCGAGAAACGACCAGGTTGCACTCGACATGCGCCTGTATGTCAAGAAGGAAATCTGCGAGATCATGCAGCTTGCCATTGACTTCGAGAAGGTACTCGTCGAAAAGGCAAAGGAAAACCTCGACACCGTCATGCCGGGCTATACGCATTTGCAGCGCGCACAGCCGACCACGTTCGGCCATTATATGATGGCGTATGCGCAGATGCTGCGCCGTGATATTTCCCGTCTGGAGGACTGCTTTGAGCGCATGGATGAGCTGCCGCTCGGCTCCGGTGCACTGGCTTCCACCACCTATCCGATTGACCGTGAATTTGTCCGCGACCAGCTGGGCTTTGCACGTGTGACGGAGAACTCGCTGGACGGCGTTTCCGACCGCGATTACTGCATTGAGCTGATGAGCTGCCTGTCCATGATGATGATGCACATGTCGAGACTGTCCGAAGAGGTCATCTCGTGGTGCTCGTGGGAGTGGCGTTTTGCCGAGCTGGATGACGCTTATTCCACCGGTTCGTCCATTATGCCGCAGAAGAAAAACCCGGATGTCTGTGAGCTGATCCGCGGCAAGACCGGCCGTGTCTATGGCGACCTGATGACGCTGATGACCACGATGAAGGCACTGCCGCTGGCCTATAACAAGGATATGCAGGAGGACAAGGAGTGCGTATTCGACGCAATCGATACCGTCAAGCAGTGCCTGGAGGTATTTGCGCCGATGTTCCGCACGATGACCCTGCGCAAGAAGAACATGCGCAAGGCAGCAAGCCAGGGCTTCATCAATGCGACCGACTGCGCGGACTATCTGGTTAAGAAGGGCGTACCGTTCCGCGATGCCTACATGATCGTCGGACGCCTCGTCAACACCTGCATCCGTGCGGATGAGACGCTGGAAACCATGACACTCAAGGACTTCGCTTCGATTTCCAACAAGTTCGGCCCGGATGTCTACGACGCGCTCGACCTCAAGACCTGTGTCGAAGGACGTTCGGTCATTGGCGGCCCGGCACCGAAGGAAGTGACCCGCCAGATCAACAAGATCGAGACCTTCCTCGCGGATTCCGAGGAACAGCTGGCGGAAATGCGCACCCGTCTGCGCACGTAATCGGGGGACTGCGATATGAAACCTGTAGTATATATTGACGGCAAAGAGGGAACCACCGGATTGCAGATTTTTGAGCGGCTGGGATCCCGTGAGGATATCGAGCTGATCCTCATCGATGAGGACAAGCGCAAGGACACGCAGGAGCGCAAAAAGTTCATCAATGCGGCGGATATCGTGTTTCTGTGTCTGCCGGATGCGGCGGCACGCGAGGCGGTTGCACTGTGCGAAAACCCGAACACGCGGTTTATTGACGCGTCCACCGCGCACCGCACCCATCCCGACTGGGATTATGGTTTCCCGGAGCTGTCCGCAGCGCACCGCGCGGCAATTGCAACGTCAAAGCGTGTCGCAAATCCCGGCTGCCATGCCTCCGGGTTTATCTCCTCGGTGTATCCGCTGGTCAAGTTGGGCATCGTTCCGCCGGATTATCCGCTGACCTGCTCTTCGCTGACCGGCTATTCCGGCGGCGGCAAAAAGCTGATTGCGGAATATGAGGATGTGAACCGCGACCCGCGCCATGAGTCGCATCGCATTTATGGACTGACACTCAAACACAAGCATCTGCCGGAGATGACGCATGTATGCGGTCTGGCGGCAGCGCCGGTGTTTGTCCCGATTCTCGGCGACTTTTATAAGGGCATGGCGTCCACCGTCATGCTGCACAACCGGCTGCTGCCCGGCGCGCCGACGGCGCAGGACATTCATGCGAAGCTGGCAGACTATTATGCGGATCAGACCATGGTCAATGTCATGCCGTTCGGCGGCGAAGAACCGGTGATTTATTCCGACACGATGGCGGGACGCGACAGCCTGGAGCTGATCGTCTGCGGCCATGAGGAACAGACCATTGTCACTGCGCTGTTTGACAATCTCGGTAAGGGCGCATCCGGCGCGGCGGTTCAGAATATGAACCTCATGCTCGGGTTTGACGAAACCACCGGACTGACAAAGTGAAATTCACGCTTTTTTCGATTGGTTTGAAAGGAACGAATATATGAAAAAGATAGAAGGCGGCGTTTGCGCCGCAACGGGCTTCCGGGCAGCCGCACTACATTGCGGCGTCAAGACAGGCAGCCCACAGGAGAAAAATGATCTCGCGCTGATCGTCAGCGCATGCCCCGCGGCAACTGCGGCGACGTTCACCAACAACCGCGTCAAGGCAGCTCCGATTTATGTCTGCATGGAGCATCTGGAAAACGGTGTGGCACAGGCGATTGTCGCCAATTCCGGCAACGCGAATGCATGTGCGCCGGAGGGCATGGAAAATGCACGCCGCATGGCGGCAGCTGCGGCGAAGGTCACCGGCATTGAGGAAGACCGTGTACTCGTCGGCTCGACCGGCGTCATCGGCCAGCGCCTCAACATCGAAGCCATTGAGGGCAGCATGGAAGCACTCGCGGCGAAGCTGTCTGACAGCGCGGAGGCGTCCGTGGAGGCAAACCGAGCCATCATGACCACTGACCTTGTCGAGAAGACGGCTGCGGTTGAGTTTGACTGCGGCGGCAAGACCTGCCATATGGGCGGCATTGCCAAGGGCTCCGGCATGATTCATCCGAATATGGGCACCATGCTGTGCTTTGTCACGACGGACTGTGCCATCGACCCGTCGCTGCTGCGCACCGCGTTACAGGACGTTGTGGAACGCACGTTCAATCGCATTTCGGTCGACGGCGATACCTCGACCAACGATACCTGTGTCGTCATGGCAAACGGCATGGCGGGCAATCAGCTGATCGACTGGAAGGATGAGGCATATCATACGTTTTATGCCGCACTCGAGGAAGTCTGCCTGACGCTGGCGAAGAAGATGGCAGCGGACGGTGAGGGCGCGAGCAAGCTGATCTGCTGCACCGTCAAAAACTCCCGTGCGGAGGAATATGCGGAACGCCTGGCGAAGGCTGTCATCGCTTCCAGCCTGGTCAAGGCTGCCATGTTCGGCGAGGACGCAAACTGGGGCCGTGTGCTGTGCGCGATGGGCTATTCCAAGGCGCCGTTCCGCCCGGAATATGTCACCATCGGCTTTTCCAGCGCAGCAGGTGCGGTCACTGTCTGTGAGCACGGCGAAGGCCTTGATTTTGATGAAGATCTCGCAAAGAAGGTTCTGTCGGAGAAGGAAATTTCCATCGATATCGACATCCACGAGGGCGACGATCAGGCCACTGCATTCGGCTGTGATCTGACCTATGATTACGTCAGGATCAACGGCGATTACCGTACCTGAGTTCGGAGGAAATCACATGGCAGAAGAAATGGAAAACCAGCGCGCGCAGGTGCTGATTGAAGCACTGCCGCATATCCAGAAATATTATGGCAAAACCGTCGTTGTCAAGTACGGCGGCAACGCTATGATTAACGAAACGCTCAAGGATGCCGTTATTCATGACATTGTCCTGCTGAGTCTGGTCGGTGTCCGCGTCGTTGTCGTACACGGCGGCGGCCCGGAGATCAGCGGTATGCTCAAGAAAATCGGCAAGCAGTCTGAATTTGTCAACGGTCTGCGCTATACAGACCGTGAAACCATGGACATTGTCCAGATGGTGCTGTGCGGCAAGGTCAACAAAGATCTTGTATCGCTGCTCGGCAATGCGGGCGGCGCGGGCGTCGGCCTGAGCGGCATGGACGGCGGACTGTTCCAGGCTGTGCGCAAGATCGATGCCGATGGCACAGATTACGGCTATGTCGGCAACATTGTCAAGGTCAATCCGGAGCCGGTTGTCGATATGCTTGAGCACGGCTATATCCCGGTTGTCTCCACCGTTGCGCTCGGTGTGGATGACGACACCAACTACAACATCAATGCTGACCTTGCGGCTGCCAAGCTGGCAGTTGCCTTGCAGGCGGAAAAGCTCATCCTGCTGACCGATGTGCGCGGTCTGCTGATGGATCGCCACGATGAGAATACTCTGCTGCCGGAGGTCAAGGTCTCCGCTGTGCCCAAGCTCATCAAGGATGGCATTATTGCGGGCGGCATGATCCCGAAGGTCGACTGCTGTGTTGAAGCAGTGCGCGAGGGTGTCCGTCAGGCCAATATTCAGGACGGCCGCGTCGAGCATTCGATCCTGATCGAGCTGTTCAGCAATCAGGGTGTCGGCACGATGTTCTACTGATCCAAAAGAAAAAAGGGGAAAACAATCCAATGACATATCACGAGCTCAAGGAGCAGGAAAACCAGTATGTAATGAATACCTACGGCCGGTTTGACATTGCACTCGACCACGGCAACGGTGCACAGCTGTGGGATGTCGAGGGCAAGCGCTATATCGACCTGACCAGCGGCATCGGCGTGTGCTGCCTTGGCTATAACAATGAGAAAATCATCGATGCAATCACCACGCAGGCACATAAGCTGATGCATGTCTCCAACCTGTTCACCACCGAACCGATGGTACAGGCTGCAAAGACGCTGTGCACGCAGACCGGCATGAGCAAGGTGTTCTTTTCCAACTCCGGCGCGGAGTCCAATGAGGGCATGATTAAGCTCGCCCGCAAATATTCGTATGACAAATACGGCGAGGGACGCGCGGAAATCGTCACGCTGTACAATTCGTTCCATGGCCGCACGATTACAACGCTGAAGGCGACCGGACAGGACAAATTTCACCAGTATTTCTTCCCGTTTACCGAGGGCTTTGCATATGCAAATGCCAATGACATCGACTCGGTCAAGGCAGCGGTCAACGGTCACACCTGTGCCATTATGATGGAGCTGATTCAGGGCGAGGGCGGCGTGCTGCCGCTCGATCCGGACTTTGTTCATCAGGTCGAAGCACTGTGCCGTGAGAACGACCTGCTGCTGCTCATCGACGAGGTACAGACCGGCATCGGCCGCACCGGCTCGCTGTTCTGCTTCCAGCAGTACGGCATCAAGCCGGATGTCGTTTCGATGGCAAAGGGTCTTGGCGGCGGCGTACCGATCGGCGCGGTCATGGCGGCAGATACCTGCGATACGGTGCTCGGCCCGGGCACGCACGCGACGACCTTCGGCGGCACGCCGATGATCTGCGCCGCAGCCAATGCGGTGCTGTCCGAGGTCACGCAGCCGGAATTCCTGAAATCCGTCACGGAAAAGGGCGAATACCTCAAGGCAAAAATCCTCGGCTTCGGCTCGGACAAGGTAAAGGATGTCCGCGGCATGGGTCTGATGCTCGGCATCGTTGTCGACGCAGACGCGCGCGCAGCACTGGTTAAGGAAATCATGGATGCAGGTGTTCTTGTGCTGACTGCCGGAACCAATGCCATCCGCCTGCTGCCGCCGCTGTCGATTTCCTATGAGGAAATGGACGAGGCGCTGGCTGTCATGCAGAAGGTATTCTGCAAGTAAACACCGGATATACGAGAGGGCGCTGCTGCTTCTGTCACAGAAAGCTCCCTCTTCGGGGAGATTTTTGAAACAATACAGACAGGAGTGAACGCAGATGAAGAATCTTCTCAAGCTGCTCGACTGCTCGAAGGAGGATATCGTATCCATCCTTGACCTCGCCGACCAGCTCAAATACGAAAAAAAGCACAACATCCCGCACCGCCATCTGGAGGGAAAAAGCCTCGGCATGATCTTCCAGAAATCGTCGACGCGCACGCGCGTTTCGTTTGAGGCGGGCATGTATCAGCTGGGCGGACAGGCAATGTTCCTGTCCAATCGCGATTTGCAGATCGGACGCGGTGAGCCGGTGCAGGACACGGCGCGCGTGTTGTCGCGCTATCTGGACGGCATCATGATTCGCACCTTCGCGCAGAACGAAGCGGAATCGCTTGCGGAATACGGTTCCATCCCGGTCATCAACGGCATGACTGACTTTGCACATCCGTGTCAGGTGCTGGCAGATCTGATGACCGTGCGGGAGCACTTCGCACAGCTGGAAGGGCTGAAAATGGGCTTCATCGGTGACGGCTTTAACATGGCCAATTCGCTGATCGTCGGCTGCCTGAAAGCGGGCATGGATGTCAGCATTGCGACGCCGGAGGGGTATGAGCCGCATCCGGAGGTGCTGGCATTTACCGAGGCAGAAAAGGCAAAGGGTGCAAAGTTCCTGCTAACGCACGATGTACATCAGGCGGCGGAAAATGCGGATGTTCTGTTCACCGATGTCTGGGCGTCGATGGGACAGGAAGGGCAGGCTGCCCAGCGCCGCATTGATTTCGCCGGTTTCCAGATCAACCGTGACCTGCTTGCCTGCTGCAAGGAGGGCGTCATGGTACAGCACTGCATGCCGGCGCACCGCGGCGAGGAGATCACGGATGAGGTGCTGGAAGAACACGCAGATGAAATCTTTGAAGAATCGGAGAACCGTCTGCATGCACAGAAGGCGGTCATGGTCGCACTGATGGGGCACACAGGAGAATAAACTGACCGGTTTGGATGACAGAATCCCGGGACAGGCAGCAGCCGGCTCCGGGATTTTATATATAAAATTGCATGAATCTGAAAAGATACATAGATTTTCCTTTGTTCATGTGTTACAATGAAAACACCATATTTATGAAAAGAGGGATTCCATGAAGAAAAAATTGACAGCCTTCCTTCTGACGGCGGCAATGCTGTGCTCGCTGATGCCGATGGCAGCTGCAACCAGTGGACCGGATGATGATACGGCAGCGGGTGGTTCGGATATCACCGCTTTGCTGAACGAGGTTTCCGGCGAGGGATATACGTTTACGACGCGGGATCAGCTCCCGGAGGGAACGGAAATCATTGAGCCTGAAATTACAATTGGCACCGGCAACAAGATGTCTGAGCCGACACAGGAGATCGAGCCGACCGAACGCATCAAGACCTATTCTGCGGAGCTCCCGGAGCAGACCGAGCGTGCCGAAAAGGCAGAGTACACGACAACGAAGTTTTCTTCGTATGGCGCGCAGCTGTCGAACCTCGTGGTTCAGACCAGCAGCAAGACCTATGCCGTTGGCAAGGCGATGAAAAAGCTGTATGATGCCTACAGAGCGGATGTCCGCAAGGGCGCAAACAGCCAGTGTCTGAAGGACAACAGCGACAGCAATATGAAGAGATTTGCCGTGACGATCAATCTGAGCGGCATCAATTCGTCCAATTATGAAGATCTGATGGGAGACATGGAATGGCTCACGTATCTGAGTCTCGATTATGATACCCCGGAGATGTTCTATTCCAACGGATATATGGGCATCAGTGGCACCTACAGCAAAACTTCTGTGACGATCTATTTCCGCCCAATGTATTCGGCGGGCTTCACGACGAAGTCGGACCGCACCACGCTGAATACCCAGATGGAAAACAAGGTCAAGGAACTTGTCAATGCGGCGGCAGATTATCCGCGCGCATACGACAAGATGCAGTTCTTCCATGACTGGCTGTGCCAGAACAACAGCTACAACCATGATGCGGTTTCCAGCGACAATTATTCGACCAGCGTTTCCGGCGCACCGTGGTCGTGTGTCGGTGCCCTGCTCAGCAGCTCGAACAGCAGCGTGAAGGGTCCGGTCTGCGAGGGATATTCCCGCGCATTCCAGCTGCTCTGCCAGCGCGCAGGCATCACCGCGACTGTTGTAACCAGCGGCAGCGGCAACCATATGTGGAACAATCTTCGCTATGGCAAGTACTGGACCGGCGTTGACGTCACTTGGGACGACGGCAGCGAGAACAGCTACAATTACGATTACTTTTTCCAGAGAGTGAATAATATGTCCGGTCATGTGATGGATGACCAGAATTTTGTGGACTGGCTGGAATACCCGGAGCTGTCCGTTGTTTCCGACTGGAAGATCCTCCCGTTCTATGACGTTGCAGATGCCGCTTCCTCCAGCTCTGAGTTCTGGGGCAAGCCGTATATTCAGTACGTCTATGAGCAGAATTACATGTCCGGTCTGACCTGTGTCAACTTCGGAATCAATACGTCGCTGACACGTGCACAGTTTGCACAGATTCTGTACAGCATTGCCGGCAAGCCGGAGGTGACCTACATCAACCACTTCAGCGATGTCCCGGCAGGTCAGTGGTACACCAATGCGGTAGTGTGGGCGGACAGCAATGATATTGCGCACGGCGTTTCCGACACCCGTTTCGGCGTCAATGATGCCATTACCCGCGAACAGCTGGCACTGATGCTGTATAAGTACATGGGTGCACCGTATGTCGAAGAGGGTTACATCGATTCATTTGCCGATGCCGACGAAGTTTCGGATTGGGCACTCACCGCGATGAACTGGGCTGTCAGAGACGGCGTCATGAATGGCACCAATAAGAACGAATTGCAGCCGACCGGCAAGGCAACCCGCACCGCAACTGCGGTTATGATTTCCAAGGTTGCCTGACCGCTCAACCGGACGACAACAAATCAACCGATTCCATGCAAAAGCCCTTTCGGGAATTTTCCCGGAAGGGCTTTTTTCATACAATGCGTTACGGCATGTGTTGTATCGTGAGATTGCTGTTGTCAGTCCTGCATGAGCTGTTCCATCTCGTCGATCAGCTCGTCAAATAACTGGAGCGCTTCGTTGATCGGCTGAGCAGTCGCCATGTCGACACCTGCACCGCGCAGCAGCGTGATTGGGTCAGCGGAGCAGCCGCCGGACAGGAAGTTGATATAGTCTTTGACTGCCGGTTCGCCCTCTTTGAGGATACGGCGCGAGAGCGCGATGGCCGCAGAATAGCCGGTTGCATACTGATAGACATAGTAGTCATAGTAAAAATGCGGGATGCGCGCCCATTCCACATCGATTTCCGGATCAATCACAATGCCGTCGCCAAAATAGCGGCAGTTCAGCTCATGATACAGTTCGTTGAGCGAGGCCGCTGTCAGGCTTTCACCGCGTTCGTTGCGGCGGTTGATTTCCAGCTCAAATTCCGCAAACATTGTCTGACGGTATAGTGTTGTGCGGAACTGTTCGAGGAAGTAATTGATGAGATATGCGCGGCGGCGTTTGTCTGTTGTTGTCTTGAGCAGGTGCTGCATGAGCAGTGCTTCATTGCAGGTGGAAGCAACCTCTGCGACAAAAATCGAATAGTTGGAGTAGACCACCGGCTGGGTTCGGTTGGACAGATAGGAATGGATGGCATGCCCCATCTCATGTGCGAGCGTAAACATGCTGTCCAGTGTGCCCGAATAATTGAGCAGGACATATGGATGCACGCGCAGGCCGGCCGAATACGCACCGGAGCACTTGCCGACATTTTCATAGACATCAATCCAGCCGTTGTCATAGCCTTCCTTGAGGATGGCACGGTATGCATCGCCCATCGGCGCAAGCGCGTCATAGACGGTCTGCTTCGCCTCTTCATATGGAATGTTCACATCGACATCGGAGACAATCGGTGTGTACAGGTCATACATGTGCAGTTCATTCACACCGAGCAGCTTTTTGCGCAGCGCGACATACCGGTACATCGGCTGCATGTTCTGGTGTACGGCATCGATGAGGTTGTGATAGACTTCGACCGGGACATGGTTGCCGTCGAGCGATGCCTGTAATGTCGAGTCATATTTGCGCGCGTCAGCGTGGAATTTCAGCTGTTTGACCTGTGCGGTCAGGATTGCCGCTGCTGTATTGCGGAACGAGCTGTATACGCCATAAATCGATTCAAACGCAGACTTGCGCAGCACACGATCCTGACTGTGCATGAGGGGAATATAGGTGCCATGCGTGACGGGATGCGGTTTGCCCTCGCTGTCCACAGCGGGCGGGAACTTTAAGTCGGCATCCCCAAACATCGAGTAAATCGTGTCGGGGGACTGACTGATTTCACCTGCTGCCGCGAGCAGCTTTTCCTCTGCGTCGGACAGGATATGCGCGCGCTTTTCACGCACACGGGTCAGATACAGTCGATAGGTTTCCAGCCCGGGCTCATCGCGGTAAAACTGATCCAGAGTTTCATCCGGGATGGCAAGTAGTTCTGGCGTCTCAAACGAACCGGCGGCATCGACAGCAACCATGGCACTCATCGCCTGCGACGCCATGCCCTGATAGGTGGGGTTGGTGGTGTCCTCATCGCTCCGGCGCTGTGCGTAGCCATACAGACCATCGAACAGTACATTCATGTCATCGCCCAGTCTGAGAAATTCATACAGCGTGTGTGCGCTCTCGCCCAGCCTGCCCTTATAGGCGGCAATCTGCTGGGGGAAGGTGCGCGCCTTTTCCAGATCGGCAGTCCAGAGCTCATCCGTTGCGTAGACATCATGAATTGCCCAGGTGTATTTCGGGTCCGCTTCGCTGCGGACAGGGATTTTCTTTTCCATTTGACAGGCAGCCTCCTGTGTCATAAATTCAATATGCTATTAGTATACCACGGCAGGATACAGGAAAAAAGCAACACGATGTAAAAAATCCCGCAGTTTTGAACGGCCGCAGAAATTTTTTCGTGCCTGTACTGTGCAGGGAAAACAGCAACACAGATTCTTGCACCATACAAAGAATTAACATGAGCTTTACCGAAACATGGTAGAGAGTAGGGAAAAGGCGCGATAAACTAAGAATAGAAACGAAGTTGAACCAATCGGAACAACAGTGGGAGGAATCTACTTGAAAAGAAGAAGCAGGTGGGCCGCGGCGCTGGCGGTCTGCACCGTGCTCGGACTTGCCGGATGCGGCAGCGGTACGGCACAGAACAGTGAGCCGGTGGAAGGTCTGGATCAGCTGGGCGACATCCGGGTGATTGCCAGAGAGGACGGCTCGGGTACACGTGCTGCGTTTGCACAGCTTGTGGATTTTGAGGGCGATGCCGCAGATGCACAGCAATCGGATCAGACAAGAAAAGATGCACCGATTGCACAGGATACAGAGGAAGTGATCCAGGCCGTTGAGGACGATGCCGCCGCAATCGGATATATTTCCCGTGGCTCTATGTCAGGGGCATCCAAGGTAAAGGCACTGACCGTCAACGGCACTTCTGTGGATGCCAAAAGTTATCCACTCCGCCGTTCCTTTTATCTGACATATTGCGGCGGACTGAACGAGCTGGAAGAGGATTTCCTCACGTACATCCGCAGCGCAGGACAGGATATTGTGGGTAAATCCTATACGCAGGTTGCAAAGACCAATACATTCCTGTCCAATCAGGCGGAAGGTACGATCTCGATTGCCGGTTCTACTTCTGTTGCCCCGCTCATGCGTGAGCTGGCAGAAGCATATGAACAGATCAATCCCCATGCGGATATTACCATTACGGAGACCGATTCGACTGACGGCCTGACGCAGGCTATGTCGGGTCAATGCGATCTGGGTATGTCTTCGCGAGACCTGAAGGATTATGAACAGGAACTGCTGGACTATCAGGTGATTGCACAGGATGAAATTGCTGTCATTGTGAATGCAGAAAATCCGTTACAGGATATCGGGCTGGACACGCTCAGACAGATTTATACAGGAAAAATCAATGTATGGAATGAACTGAACTCATAACAAAAGGAGACAGAAATGAACGAAAAAGTAGAAATCATTTTCGGACTGCTGGGCGGACTTGCGATCTTCATTTTCGGCATGAACATGATGAGTGAATGTCTGCAAAAGGCCGCAGGCGAAAAGATGAAGAGTATTCTTGCCATGCTGACCAGAAATCCGGTCATGGGTGTGCTGGCCGGCGCGCTGACGACAGCAGTCCTTCAGAGCAGCAGTGCGACAACCGTCATGGCAATTGGCTTTGTCAGTGCAGGGCTGATGACGCTGCCACAGGCTATTTCTATTATCCTCGGCGCAAATATCGGTACAACAATGACCGCACAGCTGCTGGCATTTAAAATCAGCGATTATATCCTGGTTATCGTTTTTATCGGCTTTATTATCTCCTTTGTCAGCAAGTCAGAGAAGGTAAAAAACATCGGTCAGACTATTTTTGCCTTCGGTCTGCTGTTCCTCGGCATTGAGACCATGGGCGATGTCATGAAGCCGTTGGCTTCCAGCCCGATTTTCACCGACCTGATTGGCAGAGTAGCAGATATCCCGATTCTGGGCGTTGCTGTTGGTACACTGATGACTTTGGTCGTTCAGTCCAGCTCTGCAACGATTGCCGTATTGCAGAATTTTGCATCGCAGGCGGGGCCGGACGGTGTAACCAGCATCATCGGCCTGACCGGTGCAATCCCGATTCTGTTAGGTGACAACATCGGCACAACCATTACTGCGCTGCTCGCCAGCATCGGCCAGTCCAAGGACGCAAAGCGCACCGCACTGGCACATTGTACATTTAATATTTCCGGCTGCCTGCTCTTTATCTGGCTGATTAAACCGTTCGCCTATCTCATTCAGATGATCTCTCCAAAGGGCCCGGAGATTGAAGTGATTTCCCGTCAGATTGCGAACGCGCATACGGCATTTAACATCACAATGACCATTATCTGGATTCCACTGATCTGGCTGCTGGTTAAAATCGTCACCCGTATCATTCCGGATGGAAAGGATAAAGTACAGGATGCCGCTGCGCCGCGCTTCCTCGATCAGAAGCTGATTAACCAGCCGGCTGCCGCACTGCAAATGGTAGCCAGAGAATGCCTGCGGTGCAGTGATCTGGTAAAGGGTGTACTGGACGAGCTGACGAAATGTGTCCGTACAGAAAATGAAGAACAGTTGAATCACGTCTTTGAACAGACCGCCGTTGTGGAAAAGCTGGATGCAAAGATCAATGAGTATCTGGCAGATATGTTCTCTGCCGGTGTCCTGACAGAAGAACAGGCCACCCAAACCGCCGGACTGATGTATGTCCTCAGCGATGTCAGCCGTATCAGTTCCCTGTCTACCGATCTTGTACAGGCGCTGAAGGATGAACGGGAAAAGAATTACCAATATTCTGAAGACTTCACAAAGGATATCGAAAACAGCGTATCCATGATTCAGAACATGTATACCAATGTACTGGAGAGCCTGAAATTAAATGATCCGCAGTATGCAAACCGTGTGCGTGCAGAGAGAGGTACCGTGCTCGGTCTGGATATCAGTATGCGCAAGGCACATATGGATCGTGTCAGCAAGGGCGAATGTTCGGCAAGCCTCACTGCGCCGTTTAATGATATTATGCACTGTATCAACCGTATGGGTAACAGCTGTATGAACATTGCAGACGCAGTAGCGGGCGAGATGAATATTGAATACTTTATCCACGAGAAGGAGCCTGCCAAGGCATAACAGCCGTTGACACTTAAAAACGGATTAACACAGATTAAAACAGAAAGAACAAAGCCCGGACATAGTTTGTCCGGGTTTTGCAGTATCTGGAGGTAAACTGGAGGTAAAAATGAAGCATCCGAATCGTTGCAGATGGGTTATGATGGCAACCATTATTGCAGGAATCGCTCTCGCTGGGTTATCCGGCATAGTGTCTGGCGCGGAACCGATTCATCCGATGTTTGTACTCGGGGCGGTGCTTGCACTGGGCGGTGTTGTGTTTGGTGTCATTACAGTTCGCTGCCCGTTTTGCGGGCATTCACTGGATTTGCATGGCTTTGGAACCGAGTATTGTTCGTATTGCGGAGAAAAACTGGATTAAGCAGTACAGAGACAGAAGATAAAGCCAGAGCCCGGACGTGTTTGTCCGGGCTTTAGGTTCGCGCAGCAGCAGCGGATGTAAGTGTTACAGAAAAACAAAGCCAGAGCCCGGACGTGTTTGTCCGGGCTCTTGGGTTCGCGCGGGAGCGCGGGGAAAGGTTTTCTTTTGCTTTCTTTTCTTTTCCTCAAAAAGAAAAGAAAGTTAGAACTCACACTTCTTGGCGATGTAATCCTTGACCTCTGCAACAGGGATACGAACCTGCTCCATGGTGTCGCGGTCGCGGATAGTGACACAGCCGTCCGTTTCGGTCTCAAAGTCAACCGTGATGCACATCGGAGTGCCGATTTCATCCTCACGGCGATAGCGCTTGCCGATAGAACCAGCTTCATCATAATCAATATTAAAGGACTTTGCCAGCTCCTGATAGATCGGCATTGCCTGGTCATGCAGCTTCTTGGAAAGCGGCAGGACAGCAGCTTTGTACGGAGCCAGAGCCGGATGCAGGCGCAGGACAACACGAACATCATCATTGCCCTTCTTGTCCTGACCAACAACCTCTTCGTCATATGCATCACACAGGAATGCCAGTGCAACACGGTCAGCGCCGAGGGACGGCTCAATGACATATGGAATATACTTCGTATTGTCTTCCTGATCGAAATATTCCATCGAAACACCGGAGGTCTTCTGATGCTGGGTCAGGTCGAAGTCGGTGCGGTCAGCAATGCCCCACAGCTCGCCCCAGCCGAACGGGAACAGGAATTCAATATCAGTCGTTGCATTGGAATAATGCGACAGCTCTTCCTGCTCATGGTCGCGCAGGCGCATGTTTTCTTCCTTCATGCCGAGGGACAGGAGGAAGTTCTTGCAGGCATCCTTCCAGTATGCAAACCATTCCAGATCTGTGCCCGGCTTGCAGAAGAATTCCAGCTCCATCTGCTCGAACTCACGGGTACGGAACGTGAAGTTGCCCGGGGTGATTTCGTTACGGAAGGACTTGCCAACCTGGCCAACGCCAAACGGAATCTTGCGGCGGGTTGTACGCTGGATGTTCTGGAAATTGACAAAGATACCCTGCGCGGTTTCCGGACGCAGGAACAGCTCACTCTTTGCATTCTCCGTAACACCCTGGAAGGTCTTGAACATCAGATTGAACTGACGGATATCAGTAAAGTTATGTCCACCGCAGTCCGGGCAGGCAATGTTCTTTTCTTTGATGAAATCCATCATCTGCTGATTGCTCCAACCAGCCGGATTTACACCAGTGGCATCTTCAATCAGCTGGTCAGCACGGTGACGGGTATGGCAATCCTTACAATCCATCAGCGGATCAGAAAAGCCGCCGACATGACCGGAAGCAACCCAGGTCATCGGATTCATCAGAATCGCAGAATCCAGACCGACATTCCACGGGGACTCCTGAATAAACTTCTTTCTCCAGGCGTTTTTGACATTATTCTTGAACTCTACACCAAGCGGACCGTAATCCCAGGTGTTGGCAAGACCTCCGTAGATTTCGGAGCCGCTGTAGACAAAACCGCGTCCTTTGCACAGGGCAACAATTTTCTCCATCGTTTTTTCGGTGTTTTTCATGTTTTATTTCTCCTTCTGGCGCATATGGCTTATGCACGCGAAATTTAGTCAAAAAAACTTGACTATGCTCCTATTATAGCGTATACTAATTAAATGTCAAGACATTTGAAACTGTCCGGGAGACCGGAAAAACAGTGCCGGAAAACAGCAGAATATCATACATCCGGGTGTAGCGCAGATGGTAGCGCGCCTGCTTTGGGAGCAGGATGCCGCAGGTTCAAATCCTGTCACTCGGACCAAACAAGAAGTAACCCGTCTGATTGGGAAGTCAGGCAGGTTACTTCTTTTTCTTTACCGCAATTACCACGGGAATCATGCCGATTCGGATAGCGCCTGGAAACCTCGGAGGGTAAAGAAGTCTGCCCTTTGTCCGGAAATGAAAGGCGAGCGAACCGCCTACCACGTTTCGTACATCATTTTTTGGATAACGGCACATACTAAGCCGGGGTGATGGCATGATAAATTCCATATGGGCAGATACAGCTGCGCTTCCGCCGTTTGAATCGCTTGACGGCGACTGCAAAACCGATGTTTTGATTATCGGCGGCGGAATGGCGGGATTGTTGTGCACGTATTTGCTGAAACAGGCGGGCGTGGACTGTTTGCTCATTGAAGCAGACCGGATTTGCTGTGGTGTGACGAGAAATACAACGGCAAAGCTGACCGTACAGCACGGCCTGATCTATGACAAAATGCTCCGTCGATTTGGTTCGGAAAAAACCCGCATGTATCTGGAAGCGAATGAAGCAGCACTCGCACAGTACCGCAGGCTGTGCCAGACAATTGACTGTGATTTTGAGGAAAAAGATTCTTTTGTATATTCCATAGATCAGCCAAAAAAACTGGAGCAGGAGCTGGAAGCACTGCACCGCATCGGCTTTCGTGCGGAATATGCCGATCAGCTGCCGCTGCCGTTTGACACGGCGGGCGCAGTGCGCGTGCATGGTCAGGCACAGTTCCATCCGCTGAAGTTTGCCGCAGAGATTGCACGCGGTCTGCCGATTCGGGAACAAACTACAGCCCGTGCGTTTGACGGGCATACCGTTGTGACCAACCGGGGCGGGATTGCCGCGTCAAACATTATTGTAACGACACATTTTCCAATGCTGAATAAGCATGGTGCATATTTTCTCAAGCTGTATCAGCACCGTTCCTATGTACTGGGACTGGAACGAGCACCGGATGTGCATGGCATGTATGTGGATGAAGCGAAGGGTGGAATGTCCTTCCGCAATGCGGACGGGTTGTTGCTGCTTGGCGGCGGCGGACACCGTACCGGAAAACCGGGTGGCGGTTGGGCAGAGCTGGAACGGTTTGTACAAAAGCACTATCCGGATGCACAGGAACACTGCCGCTGGGTGGCACAGGACTGCATGTCGCTGGACGATATTCCTTATATTGGGCAATACAGCAGGACGACACCGGGGTTGTATGTGGCAACTGGCTTTCACAAATGGGGAATGACATCCTCTATGACTGCTGCCATGCTGCTGTGCGATATGGTACAGGGAAAGCAGTCGGATCATGCGCGGGTATTTTCTCCGTCACGAACCATGCTGCGCCCACAGTTGGTGAGCAATGCACTGGAAGCCACAGCCAACCTGCTGACTCTTTCCAAACCGCGTTGTCCGCATATGAGTTGTGCATTGAAATGGAATGCACAGGAACATTCATGGGATTGCCCGTGCCATGGATCACGCTTTGCGGAGGACGGAACTTTGCTGGACAATCCCGCGACAGGAAATTTGAAAACACAGGCAAAAAAATAGCGGCACATAAAAAGCAGCGGCGGAAGATGGATTCCGCCGCTGCTCGCAGATTTATGGTTTTCTGACCGGATAACAGATCTCGGTGACAAATTCTTCAGGGTTCTGCGTTTCGTGTGGGCTGATATGATAAATATTAAATGCCGGAGCGTCGTAAATATAGCCGTTGTCACGCACCCAAGCAGCAACAGCTGCGTTGACCGCATTGATTTCACTGTACGGCCCTTGATAGGTTGCAGAAGCGAAGGTCACGGGCGGCATGATCTTGAATTTGACATGTTCTGTGTCGTGATATGAACCCTTTACCGTTTTTTGTGCTTCAACATCTACATCAGATTCACGGTATTCTCCGTCATGGAAGATGACACTGCAATAGCATGGATCATCCGGCTGAATGTGCAGCGATGCAGTCTCACTGACCAGAATGCTCCACAGCATGCCTTCCTGATCGTAGGAAGGGATTGTCATACGGACAGAGGCAACCTGCCGTTCAGGCAGGGATTTTAATGTGACATCATACATAGTAGCTTCCTCCTTTTGCAGCCGCCTGCGGGCGGTGTCCAGAAGTCGCAGCCGTCGTGCGGTATCCGCAGCTTGCTGCTCCAGCTCGATTTGCCGGATGGCGAGATAGTGGTCAATCTGTTCCCGGTTTTCGCCACAGGCAAGGATTTCGCCAATCAGGGACAGACCGAAGCCAAGATCCTTCAGGGCAGTGATTCGACAGACAATGGGCAGCTGATCCTCACTGTAGTAACGATAGCCGGTATGCGGATCAATGGCGGCAGGCGCGAGCAAGTCGATTTCATCGTAATGGCGCAGCATGCGAATGCTGACTCTGGACAGCTTTGAAAATTCTCCGATTTTTAACATGGTCGGTACCTCACATATGTCCGGATTCGTTTGAGCTCAGCTTTATTGTAGAGCCTGCCACAGTGTCAGAGTCAAGAGGGATTTGAAAAAAGCTGACATAGATTTTAAGAAAAAATAACATAACTATGGTGGTAAATTTGTTTGCCTTCCCCTATGCTATAGGTATAGAATAAAAGAAACAACAGACTTTAGACTTTATAGACAATCGAAGAGAAAGGGGAGAGACTGGTATGCCAACGACATATGCACATTATCGCTTTGGCTGTACCGTATACAACCGTTTGCCAGAGAAGCAGCAGCATCTGATTGACACCTATCGCCCGCTGTATGACATCGGGCTGCATGGGCCGGATGTGCTGTTTTATTACCGTCCGTTTTTGTCCAATGAAGTGAAGGCGCTGGGCAACAGCATGCACAATCAGACCGGACAGGAAGTATTTGCGCAGGCGGGGGAACGGATTTTACGGGAATTTGATTTCCGACCGTTGCTTGTGTATACGTATGGTTTTTTGTGCCATTTTGTGTTGGATGCCATGTGTCATGGCTATGTGGCACGGAAGATTTTGGACAGCGGCATTTCCCATTCGGAAATTGAAGCGGAATTTGACCGCGCACTGATGGTACACGATGGATATAATCCGGTGCGCCACTGTGTCACCGGACATCTTCAGCCGACAAAAGCGCATGCCGCCGTACTCAGCCGATTTTTTTCCGGTATAACACAGAGGCAGGCATATGAGGCCATGCGTTCGATGGTACAGGAGTTGAACCTGCTTACGCAGCCGTCCCATCTGGGGCGCGGCGCGCTGTATGCTGCCCTCACGTTGTCAGGCAACCGAGGCATGTGTGACCTCGTCGTGAATTACAGGGCCAATCCCGCTTGTTTTGACAGCACAGAGGAACTGGCACGCCGTTATGTACAGGCTCAGCCAAAGGCAGTCGAAGCAATTTCCTCCTATTTTGATATCATACACGGGCGTGGGACATATGACAGTCTGTTTGACCGCACCTTTGACCCGTCACCGGAGGAGAAAACAGATGGATAAAGCGCTGACCCGGCTGGAAAAACAGTGGGTGATGTATGACGTCGGCAATTCGGCATTTGTCATGCTGGTCTCCACCATCATGCCGATTTATTTTAATTATCTCGCAGATCAGGGTGGGCTGTCGTCGGTACAATATCTTGCTTATTGGGGGTATGCGTCCTCGATTGCGACGCTGCTGGTTGCATTGAGCGGCCCGGTGTTTGGCACGTTTTCTGATATCAAAGGCATGAAAAAACCGCTGTTCGCGGCGGCAATGGCGGTGGGCGCGCTGGGCTGTGCCGCACTCGGCTTTATGAAACAGTGGCTGCTGTTTCTGGTGGTTTTTGTGGTTGCCAAATTCGGTTACGCTGTCAGCCTGATTTTCTATGATTCCATGCTCACTGATATCACAGAGCCGGAGCGCATGGATCGTGTATCGTCCAGCGGCTATGCATGGGGCTATATCGGCAGCTGTATTCCGTTTGTCGCCTGTCTCGGCATAGTGCTCGGTTCAGACAGCCTTGGCATTTCGATGGAAATGGCGATGACACTGGCATTCCTGCTCACAGCTGTGTGGTGGCTGTGTATGACGCTGCCACTGCTGCGCAGCTTTCACCAGCGGTATTATGTTGAACGCCGCCCGCATGCCGTCCGCATGAGCTTTTCCCGTCTGTGGCATACACTGTGCGGCATGCGGCAGGAAAAGCAGGTACTCTTTTTCCTGCTTGCGTTCTTTTTTTATATCGATGGCGTGTATACAATCATCGACATGGCAACGGCTTATGGTTCGGCGCTCGGGCTGGATTCGACCGGCCTGCTGCTCGCATTGCTGGTCACACAGATTGTCGCCTGCCCATTTTCGCTGCTGTTTGGCAGGCTGTCGGGACGGATTGAACCGCAGCAATTGATTACCGTGTGCATCTGTGCCTATGTCGGCATCGCCGTGTTTGCCATGTTTCTGCATTCACAGGTGCAGTTCTGGATTCTTGCGGTGTGTGTCGGCATGTTCCAGGGCGGCATTCAGGCGCTGTCCCGCTCGTATTTCGCCAAAATCATTCCGCAGGAAAAATCGGGCGAATATTTCGGCCTGCTGGACATCTGCGGCAAGGGTGCGGCCTTTATGGGAACCGCGGTTGTCAGCATCATTTCCCAGGTGACCGGCAGCATGAACCTCGGTGTCGGCGCGATTGTCGTGCTGTTCCTGCTCGGGATTATACTGTTCCGCAAGGCGGTGGCGTATGAAACAGAAGCATAAAATACAAGTATGGTTTTACGATAACAAAAGCCCGGCTATCAGCCTGGGCTTTTTCGACAGACTGAGCCTCCGGCGGCTGCCGGAGGCTTTTTTTACGTGTTATTCGGGTTTCTCGCCGCATACGGTCTGTCCGGTCATCATCTCCGACCACAGAGTCAGATGGCGTCCGCGCACGTCGTATACGCGCACAAGACCGCGCAGGTCTTCGGGTGCGTCAGGACACAATTCTGCGAATATGTCCGGACAGTCTGCCAGAAGACCGGGCTGATACAGTTTGGTCTTTTCTGATTCAAAGACTGCGGCATAGAAGATATCCGCCTCGACCAGATCCTGGAACATATGGCTGCCATAGGACAGTTCCGGCATATAGCCCGCTGAACTGTCGGATACCTCGCAGATGACAGAAAAATTGGCAATATCCGCGAAGACAACCGGCACACCGAGCTCCGGTGAGGAGGTACCGATGCGCCCCGGTGCGAGCAGCATGAGGGTTGCATCGGTTTCATTGAATGCACGGTTGACTGCACCGACGGCGCGTGCAACAGCAGGTTTTTGTACATATGGATAATTGTAGTAGCCCTTTGGATCGACCTGTACGACATAGTCAAAGGTCAGCTCGGTTGACTGGCCCATGGTCGCGTCATGCAGCGCGAACAGAGTGCGTTCCGGCGGGAGCTGTGGGACAGTGACTGTACGGCTGCCATTGCGGGAGGTCAATGGGCGGCATTGCAGCAGGTTGACAGAAAAATCACCGTCTTTGTCGCAGTTGACTGTGAACTCGATGTCGACCGGCACACCGTATTCTGCCTGTAAAATTTCCATGATGCGGTGCATCAGCCGAGGGAACTCTTTTTTGGCAAGCAGGTGCTGGCAGGTGGCAAAGCATACCTCGCGCCATGCACCGCGCTCACGCAGGCGGCTTTCGGCCTCGTAATCGTGTTCCAATACAATGTATTTGTACCAGTCGGGCAGATCGGGAAGCAGTTCTTCCAGCTTGCGCGTGACAAGGGAATTGCTTGTGAAATCCAACACATCGATACAGTGCTGGGAAAACCGATGCTTCTGCGCCATGGTTGTGTGTGTCGTCGTATCCGGGCGGTCGAGACTGACGAGGCGGGGATAGTCACCCTCCGTGCGGTCGACGGCGCGTGTGCCGAGACCCATGACAATGCGCAGCATGCCTGCGGACGGGTCCATATCCGGGCGCCAGCGATAGGCACTGTGCGAATAACCGACACCGGCTGCCCCCGGCATGAAGAATTTTCCGTTGTAATTGGTGCCGGAAACACGCTGGACAAGAATTGCCATCTGTTCGTCCTTGGTGTCCAGTCCGCGGCGGCGGCGATATTCCAGTGCAGAGGGATCCATCGTGCTCGCATAGACAGTGCGTACTGCCTGCTCGAATTGTTCCAGCCGTTCCTCCGGTGTGCCGCTGTTGACACAGAACACGGATTCATACTTTCCGGCAAACGCATTGCCAAAGCTGTCCTCCAGCAGGCTGGAAGAGCGTGCAATAATCGGGCTTTGACCGAAATATTCCAGCATGGCACGGAACTGTTCACGGATTTTGGGCGGGAAGCTGCCGGACAGCAGCTTTTCTTTCAACTCGGCGGCGAGTGTAAAGTATCCCGGCTCGGTTTTCTGCCGCACACGCAGATCCCAGCAGTCGTTGGCGACGATATAGGTATAAAAGACATCCGAACCGATGTAATAGGAATCGTGTGGTTCGAGTGTATCGCCCAGCTCCGGCATGGCAGCGCGTACCAGACGGCGCGCGAGCAGCATGCCGCATGCCTTGCCGCCGATGGTGCCCGTGCCAATCATGCGCCCGCGCACGCGGAAGTAATCCTGTGCGCGGAAATGCTTGCCGATGAGCGCACCCATGCGCTCGTCGCGCGTCATCATGTAACGGCACATGTTGCGGTAGCCCTCGTCATCCAGCACACCCTGGTCGTGCTGTAAGCGTGCGAGTGAGAAAAAACGCTCCCAGCTGTCCAGATTCTGATCGGCAGCGCGTTCCTCTTCCTCGTCATGCAGGGCATAAAAGCGCCCAATGCCAACACCATCGGTCAGCGGGATGAGCGTGCCGTCCGGTTCAAACCGATGCGGCAGGAACATGGTAGACGAAAACCGGTTCCACACCTTGAGCGGCTGGACATAGCGCGTTTCGCCATCGGAATAGGCATCGAGCAGCAGCTGGGTTGTATCTCGAATGCGCGCAACCGCGTCAAACGAATGCCGTCCGCGGATGAGTGGGAAGAATGCAACCGTATCCAGCTGGAACAGGAATGGGCAGGTGACACGGAAGAAGTTGCCCATCATCAGATCCGCTGCCCATACGACCTGTAAATCAGACAGGCAGTCAAACACATAAAATGCATCAAAGCCTTCCTGCTCCACGATGTTGTGCACGGCGACAGTAAACGGCTCAAAGCCCTCAGACGGGTCGAGCGTGTACCGCGTGACACCCTCCTGTTCGGGCACCAATTCGTCGTGGCTGGCAAAACGGATATAGATCAGGTTGCGCTTATCGGCAAGCGCCTGCCTGACATATGGCTCTACAAAAAAACGGAAATCGTCGACCGATGAAACACGCCAGACGACATTGTCGCCCAGACGGATATTGTCGAGCGCTTTGTCCAGACCGGGCAGACCGGACAGGATGCGGTCAAATGCTGCCATGGTGACACCTCATTTCAGTGGGATTTGATATCTTAATTGTAACATATCTGCGCGGCGGACAACAGCAAAATGCGTAAATTCTGCAATTTTACTGCGAGAAAATTTCATAAAATGGGAAAATGTGCTGATAAAGTGGTAGAAATACGGAAAAAAGAAGTAATGACATATTGGATTATGCAAACGGTGAGCGCTTTGCAATCCGTCGTTTCTCTGGTATAATAAAGCCGGACTGTTTTTACAGAATACAAATGCCGTCCCGCTGGGCGGCTGACGATAACAGGAGGAACGCACATGAATCTCAAGGGCAGAAATTTTCTCAAGCTGCTGGACTTCACACCGGAGGAAATCGAGGGAATGCTCGACCTCGCGGCTGACCTCAAGGCAAAGAAAAAGGCGGGCGTACCGCATGACACGCTGCGCGGAAAAAATATCGCGCTGATTTTTGAAAAGACCAGCACCCGCACGCGGTGCAGCTTCGAGGTCGCAGCGCATGACCTCGGCATGCAGGTGACCTATCTCGACCCGTCCGGTTCGCAGATCGGCAAGAAGGAGAGCATCGCGGATACGGCGCGCGTGCTCGGCCGCATGTTTGACGGCATTGAATACCGCGGCTTCGGTCAGGACATTGTCGAGGAGCTGGCAAAGTATGCAGGAGTCCCGGTTTGGAACGGACTGACCAATGAATTCCATCCAACTCAGATTCTGGCGGACTTCCTCACCATCCGGGAACATTTCGGCCGTCTGAAAGGCATCAATTTTGTCTATCTGGGTGATGCGCGCTATAACATGGGCAATTCACTGATGGTCGGCTGTGCAAAGATGGGACTGAATTTCACTGCTTGTGCGCCGAAGGAATATTTCCCGAATGCTGAGCTGATTGCACAGTGCGAGGCGATTGCCGCTGAAACCGGCGCGACGCTGCGCTTCTGTGAGGATCCGATGGAAGCAACGCGCGGTGCAGATGTCCTGTATACCGATGTATGGGTATCCATGGGCGAGCCGGTTGAGGTATGGCAGGAGCGCATTGACGCGCTGGCACCGTATCAGGTTAACAGCAAGTTGATGGAAAACGCAGGCGAACAGGCGGTCTTCATGCACTGTCTGCCGGCATTCCACGACCACAAAACCACCATCGGCAAGGAGATGGGCGAGCGCTTCGGCCGCGATGCAATGGAAGTCTCGGATGAGGTCTTCGAGGGCCCGCAGTCCATTGTGTTCGACGAGGCGGAAAACCGCATGCACACCATCAAGGCAGTTATGGCGGCAACGCTGTAAATGATGTGATACATACAGGGGAGCAGGAGCAAATGCCTGCTCCTCTTTTTTGCGCTGTGGGAGGAGCAAGGATTGACGGCAGTTGCGCACAATGCTATGATATAAATAGAAACAGAATGCCGGGAGGACGAGAGCATGAAAATTGACGGAAATGAGCTGGCAATCCGCCAGAATGAGCTGGATCAGCAGGGCTTCAAACAAGAAGCGTATGAGATGAAGATGGAGTTTTTGAAGCAGGTGCGCGAGAGCGGCGACCACTGCCCATGTACGGAGGCCTGTCCGCATCATGGAAACTGTTTCGAGTGTGTGACCATCCACCGCGGACACCGCGACCATCTGCCGATGTGCCTGTGGGATATGGTGAATGAACGCATTGCTGCGCTGTCACACATGACGGAGGGTTCATTGCGGCAATATGAGACGGAGCATGCGGAAAAATGACACAAATGCGAGCATATTGGGTAGAGATAAATAAGGAAGGCTATTGCAATTCGTATCATAAGATGATATAATATTCCAAGAACAATCCGTGGAAAGCCCATGGGGAATTATTTGCGACACGCAGAAAGGAATGGCAAATATGAAATGGCAGAAAAGATTGATGAGCCTTGTGCTCGCAGGCTGCATGTCGGTTTCCGTACTGGCAACGGCTGCTATGGCGGCAGACGTGCCGGCACAGGACGGGCAGGGAACAACGGTAGAGACTGCGGTTGACTGTGCGGCAGGCGCACATGCATGGGATGCTGGCAAGGTGACGGTTGAGCCGACTGAGACGACCACCGGCATCAAGGTTTATACCTGCAAAATTTGCGGTGAGACCAAGACCGTAAGACTGCCGAAGCTGACCACCAAGCCGGTCAGCGAGATTTTCACTGATGTCCCGGCTGCTTCCTGGTACGTTCCGTACGTACAGTACGTATATTCCTACGGCCTGATGGACGGCACCAGCGCAACCACCTTCGCTCCGAAGTCCCCGCTGACCCGTGCGATGGTTGCACAGATCCTGTATGCACAGGCGTACAAGCCGGAAGTAACCGGTGAATCCGTATTCAGCGACGTAACCAACAGCGATTCCTGGTACTATGATGCTGTTATCTGGGCAAGCCAGAACAAGGTTGTTGCAGGCTATCCGGACGGCACCTTCCAGCCGAAGGGCAATGTTACCCGCGAAGAGCTCGCTATGATGCTGTACGCTCGTGAGGGCAAGCCGAAGGTTTCTGACTGGTCGCTGAAGGCATTTGCTGATGCAGACAAGGTTCAGGGCTGGGCTAAGGATGCAATTGTCTGGGCAAACCAGGTCGGCATCATCTACGGTTCCGCTGACAACGGCGAGCTGTACCTCAACCCGCAGGGCAATGCAACCCGTGCAGAGGCTGCTACCATGCTGTCTAAGTACCTGTCTCTGAAGGACTGGGCTGACTAAGTCAAACTGCATCAAGATGCAATGATGTAAAAAAGATGCTCCTTCCGCTTTGCGGAGGGAGCATTTTTTCTGTCTTTACGGAAATAAGAATCGATGCAGCGGTTCGGTCAGATGCCGTTCCCAGAATCGGATGCACATGCCAACGCCGAATGCGGCGATAAAGGTTCCTTCCCGGATACCGCTGATGTTGTGCAGGAAGAAAAGCGACAGGATCACGGTCAGTGCTACAACTGTCCAGTCGAACCAGATTTTTGTTGTGGACATCGGCTTGCCGGTTTTAAATGCCAGTGCCAGTGCGACTGCATCAGCCGGCATATTCAGGATATCAGCTGCGACATAGAGGAAAATTCCTGTGCCGAGAAAAACAATGCTGCACAGCATATAGATAAACTGGATGAGATAGCCCGGATTGGCGGGCAGCAGGTTGGTCAGCATACCGGACAGTGTGACAAACCAACCGAAAATTGTGGAAATAACGAGCTGGAGCAGGTTAAACCATTGGAAATCGCGGCGCAGAATCAGAATCTGCAATACGATATACACGGAAAACACCAGCGTAGTACATAGCCCGAGGCTTTTTCCGGAAATCAGGCTGACAACATAAGGAATGGTGTCAATCGGGGAAACACCAAGCCCGGACAGGACGGATAAATTGACGCCGACTGTCATCAGAAACAGGCCGACAAGATACACCGGAATCCGGCGCACCCAGGAAACAGTTTTTGTCATGGAGTTCATTCCTCTCTCTCTTTTTACAAGAGGCATGTTTGCCCCTTTGTTGTCATTGTAGCAGAAAGGACGCGTGGAGAATAGAATAATCTTGCGAAATGTTCCAAATTGGAAAGGGTTTGCAGCCGATCCATCCGCGTGGTATGATACAAATATCAAAGCGAAAGAAGGAACAGATATGATTCTCGAACAGATCATTCAGGCCGTGCGTGAGTGCGGTGAAATGATTTTGCAGGCCGACCGCACGCAGGCGGCGGCCGAAATAAAAGATGGACAGTCGAATAATCTGGTCACGAAATATGACAGAGCTGTGCAGGAGGCATTGCGTGACAAGCTGCTGGAGATTGCACCACAGGCACATTTTGTCGGGGAAGAAGAAGATGTGCACGAATCGATCGCACGCGGCGATGCCTTTGTTGTCGATCCGATTGACGGTACGACAAATTTCGTCAAGGATTACAAGTGCAGTGCGATTTCTGTTGCAATGACGCACGATGGGACGCAGGAAATCGGCGTGGTGTATAACCCATATCTTGATGAGATGTTTTATGCACAGCGCGGTAAGGGTGCGTTCTGCAACGGAAAGCCGATTCATGTCTCCGAGAAACCGTTACAGCAGGGACTCACGCTGTTCGGCTCCGCTTCCTATTACAAAGAACTGGTGGATGATTCATTCCGCCTGCTGCGCCTGTGCTTTGACCGTTCCATGGATATTCGCCGCAGCGGGTCAGCGGCGATTGATCTGTGTACGATTGCAGCGGGACGCGCGGAGCTGTATTTTGAACTCCGCTTGCAGCCGTGGGATTATGCAGCAGGCTCTCTCATTGTCCGCGAGGCGGGAGGCTCTGTCACACGTGTGGAGGGCGGGGAGATCGACCTCACAAAGGCATGCTCTGTGCTTGCCACCGGAACCGGTGCAGATCCGTCGTTCCTGCGTGTATAACGTCTGCTTGACAGGTTTGGTAATCCGTGCTATTCTGAATATAACAAGAGAGACATACCGGCAACGGCTGTCCCTTATAGAAAGTGATTGAAGCAATCGCCATCTTTGGAAGGGTTAGGCGGTTGCTTCTTTTTTATCTGGAAAGTAAAATGACCAGATTGATGATCGATACAATCAGCGTACAGAACTGAAACAGCTCTGAATACGTAACGTTTTTCACATCATCCACCCCCGATCCTTTACAGATTTGGGGGAAAGAAGTTTGTCCCCATCGAAAAATCAGGGGACAGCCGCCACCGTTTTGGTATGTCTCTGTGCACGATTCTAGCAGATTGGACAAAACCTGTCAATCGGGGACAGGCAAGCCGCCGCGGGCGCTTTTGGCGCAGCCGCGGCGGCTTTTTTTGCATGTCCGTATGACGTTATGTTTCTTTCCATACAGGGATGGTAACCATTGCCTTGAACAGGTCGCCGTCGATTTCGACACGGCAGGTGCCACCCATCAGTTCGGCGAGACTTCTGGCAATTGACAAGCCCAGTCCACTGCCTTCGGTGTGACGCGAACGGTCGCCGCGCGTAAAGCGTTCCATCAGCTCGTCAGAGGAGATGTTCAGCTCGGATGCGCTGATGTTCTTTATCGTCAGGGTTGCAAATTCCGTACCCGGCTGGATGGCGATATAAACGCGGCTTCCGGGCAGCGCATAGCGCGCACAGTTGGAAAGCAGGTTGTCAAGAATACGCCATAGCAGCCGTCCGTCTGCGTTGACATAGACCGGCGGATTGGAATCGATGCGGACATCGAGATTTGCCTTTGTCAGATGCTCCGAGCGTTCGCCGAGTGCCTGCCGCAGCAGGGCATCAAAGTCAGCCTGCATCAGCTCGACCTTCATCGCGCCGCTGGAGGCCTTGGACGCGTCGAACAGGTCGCCGGTCAGGATGCGCAGGCGCTGTGCCTTCTGGTCGAGGACATCCACATATTCGCGGGCGGTCGGATCGGTCAGATTGCATTTTTTCAGCAGGTCGATGTAGGTGATGATGCTGGTCAGCGGGGTTTTGATGTCGTGCGATACGTTGGAGATCAACTCGGCTTTGAGCCGTTCCGACTTGACCGCGGTGTTGACTGCGTCGCCGAAGCCGTCCGAAATGCCATTGAGATCGTCGGCGAGCGCATGCAGCTCCCTGCTGCCATACTCCAGCTTGATGTGCGTTTCCGTCTTTCCGGCGCGGATGTCACGAGCACCGTTTGTGACCGCTTCAAAACTATCCGCCTCGCGCATGCCGAAGTACAGCAGGCCGGCAATAATAAACGGGACAGTGAACCAGAATATACAGAGCAGCGGGAGCAGAATGGAAAGGATTGCGATTTTCTGACGCAGGGATGATTTGCCGAACTGCTGCGCCAGCCAGCGCACGCCATGCACGATATACTTCTTGAACAACCGCCAGAACAGAAATCCGTTGAGCCATTTGCGCGCTTTGATGCGGCGGATCTGCGCGAGCACCAGACCGAGCGTGACAGCTGCCAGCAGCATGGACGAGACAATGACAATGGGATACAGTATGTTCTGCGGAATGGAGTCATACTGGTCGATGAGGACGCAGATGATACCGACCCATGTGAGCCATGCGGCAGTGCCGAGGACAATCTGCGCTTCTGTCCAGACGCGGTCGAAGCCGATCAGATGAATGCCATCGGCTGTGGTTTTGCGGCCTGCGCCGCAGCACAGGAGGACAAAACCCAGCAGCGCGGCGAGTACAACGATGCAGATGATGCCTGCGAAGCGCTGTACGACGCGGCTGGCGGTCGCCCACTGTGCAGCCATGCTGTCATATGTGGTCGGCCTGAGCGCGAGGAGCAGCACATCGCCAGAACCAAAGGGTTGGTCGTAATAGCTGGAAATATCCTCAATTGGCTGCGCGGTGTCATCCCACAGCTGTCCCTGCCAGTCGAAGAATCCGTTTGCGTTCAGAGAACAGACAAGCGGATAGTCGGATGCGGTCAGCTGCTTCTTTGCAGCGGCAGCATTTGTGACATCCAGATTGGTCAGGGTTGTATCGGTTTCCTTGCAGTACGCATAGTAGTCGTAGCCCTCAAGGAGCGATGTCAGCCGGGCGGTATCGCGGACATTGTCCAATTGTTCGGCAATCATTTTCTGACGAAAGACAGCATAAACTCCGCGATTCATTTCCAGCCAGCCGCGAAAGTTTGCTGCATCGCCGCCGTCCTGCGTGATTTCATAGTTCATTGCCAGCGTGACCAGTTCGTTGATCTTTTCGTCGGACAGTGCATTGGACGAACCTTCCTCTGCCGGATATACGGTGCGCCGTATGGTTTGCATCTCAAGCGATTCGTCCTCATATTCGTTGTAATACAGATCATAGTAGAAATTATAAATTTGCTCACAAAGCTCAACTTCGTCGATACTCTGCCCGGAGGCGACATAGCTCTCGTTTCCCTGCTGTACCTGGCTGTACAGCTGATAGATCAGGGAATCCTGATTTTCTATCAGATAATTGGCGGGCATCTCCCGCGTGAACAGCATGCGACCGTCGAGCATGGAATCGAGATAGTTGTCCTGCGCGTTGTACACATAGTCTGCGAAAGCAGCCGCCTGCCATGCGGCGACGCCTGCGGAGGCCACCACGAGGATGACCGCAACTGCCTTAACCCAGCAGTTTCGGGTGAAGTTTCTCCATTTTGTAGCCAATTCCCCACACCACCTTTAAGTATTTCGGCTCTTTTGGGTTGATTTCGATTTTTTCCCGGATGCGCCGGATGTGAACAGCAACGGTGTTTTCCGGACTGTATGCAGTCTCGTTCCACACCGCCTCATAGATCTGCGAGATGGAGAACACCTGCCCGGCATGTTTGGTCAGGAAAGCGAGAATGCCGTATTCGCGCGGCGTCAGACTGACCGGCTCACCGTCGACCGTGACAGATTTCGCCGCGTCATCGATCACAAGTCCACCGGTGCGATATACACGGCTTTGCTCCTGCACCATCATGCCGCCAAGTGCTGTATAGCGCCGCAGCTGGGAGCGGACGCGTGCCATCAGCTCCGCCGGGTTGAACGGCTTGGTTACATAGTCATCCGCACCGACCGTCAGGCCGTCAATTTTGTCGACATCCTCGCTCTTGGCGGAAAGCATGATAACCGGGATGTTCTGCGTTTCACGCAGCACCTCGGTCGCCCGCATGCCGTCCATGCCCGGCATCATGATATCCATGATGACCAGATGGATGGTTTGCTTTGCGCAGATGTCCAGCGCCTCCAGACCATCATGTGCTTCGACCGCCTCGTAACCGGCGGCGCGCAGGTAAATGCCAATCGCCCGCGCAATTGCGGGATCGTCGTCGCAGACGAGAATACGGTACAGCATCTGTGTGTCCTCCTTGCTGTCTATGGGTATAGGATAAAAAAGCTTCCTTTCAAAGGATATCACAGAAATCTTAATAATTTCTGAAGAAAACAAAAAATACCATGGTATGGTAAAAATGCATAACTTGTTTTATATGAATTTGGAAGATCAGACAAAATCTCGAGAGACGCTGAAAACCGCGTTGACAAATCTCGCGGGGCAGGCTATACTGAAGATACGATAAACGAACACAGCTGTGACTGGTAAAGCAGGCAGGACTAGATTACATACTTTGCGCAAGACTCGCGGAAAAGTTTGCAACTAGTCTTTTTTTATTCCAGAGGGAAAGCTGGAAAACAGGGAAATGGGAACACAGGGAAAGAGAGCATACCATGTATCGCATTGCGCGTGTCATAGGAAATAATTTTGTGTGCTCGGTCGGGGAGGATGGACAAGAGGTCATTCTGCGCGGTCTGGGCATCGGATTCCGCAAGAAAAAGGGCGACATTGTGCCGCCTGCGACCATTGAGAAGGTTTATGCGCTTCGGGATGAACGAGCCAAGAGCAAGCTCATGGAGCTGGTGAAGGATGTGCCGACCGAGCATGTCGCCGTCTGCACGGAGATTATCGAATGCGCCCAGCAACGCCTCGGGAAAAAGCTGAGCGAAAATATCTACATCACATTGACCGATCATATCAGCTTTGCCATTGAGCGCAAGGCGAAAGGGCTGGAATACAAAAACGGCCTGCTGTGGGAGATCAAAAATTTCTATCCAAATGAATTTTCAATCGGTCAGCACGCAATTGAAATGGTGCACGACCGGCTCGACGTACAGCTGAGTGAGGACGAAGCCGGATTTGTGGCGCTGCATATCGTCAACGCTGAGCTGGACACCGATATGTCGGATATGGTCAAGATCACCGAGATGATTCAGGTTATCCTGAAGACCGTCCGCAACTATTACGGCATTACGCTGAATGAAAATTCGCTCGATTACGGGCGGTTTATCACGCACCTCAAGTTCCTCGGCCAGCGCATCGCGCGGCGGGAGACCATGGAGGGTGACGATGAGCAGTTTCAGCGCATGATCCGTGACCGCTATCCGCGCGATTATATCTGCGCACAGCGGATCCGGACGTATCTGGAAAAACAATTTCACTGCAATCTTTCGGAGGAGGAAATGGTGTTCCTCACGGTGCACCTGCGCCGGGTTTCCGGAAGCAAAGAATAACAGAATATGGAAGCTTGTGACCGGGCAGAAATGCTTGGGCAAGACCTTGCGCTGATGGGGCGTTTTGCTCCTGCCGGAAATCCGGCGGGTTGTTTGCCCTGCGTAAGGTCTTTTTTGTGCATAAAGCGGGCATCCGCTTGGCAATATTAAATTTATCAGGAGGAGAAAGAAATGAAAGACAAGATTTTCGGCGTCTTACAGCGTGTCGGCAGATCATTCATGCTTCCGATTGCGCTGCTCCCGGTAGCCGGTCTGTTTCTTGGCATCGGCAGCTCGTTTACCAACGAGACCATGTTGGAAACCTATGGGCTGATGGGAATCCTTGGCCCGGGTACGGTGGCCAATTCCATACTCAACGTCATGAATGCGGCGGGGTCCATCGTGTTCGACAATCTGGCGTTGATCTTTGCGATCGGCGTTGCGATCGGCATGGCGAAAAAGGAGAAGGAAGTCGCGGCGCTCGCCGGCGCGATTGCATTCTTCATCATGCATGCCTCCATCAGCGCGATGATCGAAAACTTCGGTGCACCGAATATGGATGGTGCGACGGCGACCGTCTGCGGCATCAATTCGCTCCAGATGGGCGTATTCGGCGGCATTATCGTCGGCCTCGGTGTTGCGGCGCTGCACAATAAGTTCTATAAGATTGAACTGCCGCAGGTGCTGTCCTTCTTCGGCGGCACGCGCTTTGTCCCGATTATTTCCGCAGTTGTCTATCTGGTTGTCGGTATCGTTATGTATTTCATCTGGCCGATTGTCCAGAGCGGCATCTATGCGCTGGGCGCACTGGTACTCAGCTCCGGTTACGCGGGCACCTGGCTGTACGGCTTCATTGAGCGTGCGCTCATTCCGTTCGGCCTGCACCATGTCTTCTATCTGCCGTTCTGGCAGACCGCACTCGGCGGCACGATGGAAGTCGGCGGCGTTGTCGTAGAGGGTGCACAGAACATCTTCTTCGCACAGCTGGCTGATCCGACCGTCACTCACTATGCCTCTCAGGCTTGCCGCTTCATGACCGGCAAGTTCCCGTTCATGATCTTCGGTCTGCCGGGCGGCGCGCTGGCAATGTACCACTGCGCAAATCCGGAAAACCGCAAGGAAGTCGGCGGCCTGCTGCTGTCCGCAGCGCTGACCGGCATGCTGACCGGTATTACAGAACCGATTGAATTTACGTTCCTGTTCGTCGCACTGCCGCTGTATGTCGTACATTGTGTGCTGGCAGGCCTCTCCTATATGCTGATGCATATCCTCAACTGCACAGTTGGTATGACGTTCTCCGGCGGCATCATCGACCTGACGCTGTTTGGCATCATGCAGGGCAATGCAAAGACCAGCTGGATCTGGGTTATTGTTGTCGGTGTTGTTTACTTCGCCGTATACTACTTCCTGTTCCGCTTCATGATTACCAAGTTTGATTATCAGACCCCAGGCCGCGGCGACGCGGAGAACAAGCTGTACACCCGTGCCGATGTCAATGCGGCAAAGGATGCACAGAACAGCGCAGGCGGCGCGGATGCGCTTTCTGCACAGATCGTTGCAGGCCTCGGCGGCCGTGCAAACATCTCGGATATCGATTGCTGCGCAACCCGTCTGCGCATGACGGTGCATGACTCCGCAAAGGTTGACGATGGTATTCTGAAATCCACCGGCGCATCCGGCGTCATTCATAAGGGCCAGGGCGTACAGGTCATTTATGGACCGCGCGTCACGGTAATCAAATCCAATCTGGAGGACTTCCTGGAGCATGGCGGCGACGCTGCCCCGCAGGCAGCTCCGGCACCGGCACCGGCTCCGGAAGCACCCGTTCCGGCAGAAAAGAAGGCAGGCCCGGCCGTTACGCTTTGTGCGCCGATTACCGGCAAGCTGATCCCGCTGAGCGAGGTCAAGGATGAGGTATTCTCGGAAGGCATGCTGGGCGATGGCGCAGCGATTGAACCGACAGAGGGCAAGGTTGTCGCACCGTGCGACTGTGAGGTTGCCAATGTCTTTGATACCAAACACGCCATCGGTCTGGTTGCAGGCGATCTCGAGCTGTTGATCCACATCGGCATCGACACCGTGCGCCTGAACGGTGAGGGCTATGACATCAAGGTCAAGGCGGGCGATACGCTGAAGAAGGGCGACCTCATCGGTACCTTTGACATGGAAGCCATCAAGAAGGCGGGCTATCCGCTGACTACACCGGTCATTGTCACCAACTCGGATGATTTCGCAGAGATTGCGATGCAGCCGTCCGGCGATGTCAAGACCGGGGACCGCATCCTGACGGTTCGCTGATAAAAAACAGCCACCCCTTTTTTCCCAACCCCTATAAGCGGGAGACCGGCAACCTGCCGGTCTCTCGCTGTTTTTGGCATGCAAAAAGCACCACCGCAGTCGGTCTGACTGCGGTGGTGCTTTTACAGAGAAAAGAGATAAGAGAAATAGGTATGAAAAAAATTGGGGGAATCGGATTAACGGTGAGAAGCGATGGAAATTTCCGCGTCGTGATGCATCGAACGTCTGTGTGCGCCTGCTGTGCGGGGGTCATTCAGGTCGATGTTTGCCGAAGTGCCTGCGTCTGTACGGGAAAGATTGCTTTCGTTGGTCAGATATGTGTGGAACTGTTCCATGCTTCCTGCTTTCACCATCTGATTGAGTTCGCCTAAGATGCCCATCGTGCTCGCTTCCTTTCTGAGCCATATGGCCCGATATTTTGCCGAAAACGGTCGACCGGTGCATTGCACCAGGCTTTCTGTCTTCGCTAATATAATATCCCATTTCGTTACGTTTGTCACGGCGCAAATTCACCGAATTATTGCTATGAAAAACATGTGTTTTTTACTATCTTATACAGAAATAACCGAAAACGATTTAGCGTGATAAAGTTTGTTTATAAAATCTGTGATTTTGTGCAAGTCTTTCATAATTTTCGCAAGAAATTTAAAAAAATTTCTCAGATAAATCATGCATATTGTTTCTTAAAATTTCAAAATCAATAAAAATTCAAGATAAACTCGAAATTTTACTGCAAAAAAGATGGAAAAATCGATGGAATGAAAAAACAAGATGTTTCATATGTTTGTTTCATACAGGTGCGAACAAAGCTCCATGTCTCGCGGACAAAACGCACGTGTTTCCGTGCGGAAAACGACAGGCTGGACATGCAGATAATATGGGAGTTTTTTGAAGGGATGGAAGAGAATGAAAACGCAAATTTGAACAAACGTGCAAATTGAAACAGAGTATAACAATAGAGAAATAGCTATATAAACGAAGGTGCGGATAAAAAATCCCGCCGGAACAACCGGCGGGATGAAGATGTGAAATCAGGCAGAGAACTGTTGGGCGAGGAAGCTGCGGAAGGCAGCGAGGTCGGGGAAAATGCTGTGGCACAGCGTGCGCATTTCGTCCGTCGGAGGCAACAGGTCGGGAACCATGACCGGGCGCATGCCTGCCGCGGCTGCGGCACGGATGCCGTTGTAGGAGTCCTCAATGGCGAAGGCATCCGCAGGCAGGACAGCGAGTGCGCGGCAGGCGGCCTCATAGATGTCGGGATAGGGCTTGCTGCGTGCGATGCGGTCGCCGCCGATCACGTGGTCAAAGCAGTGGTACAGCTGCGCATGCTCCAGCTCGCGCCGAATGGTCACCTCACGCGTGGAGGAGGCCAGACCAATGCGGAAGCCGGCGTTCTTTGCCCAGTCCAGCAGCGCACGAACACCCGGCTTGACCGGGATGCCATCTGTGTCCGCGATGGCATGGAAGGTGCGGCTGACATGGCTGTTAAATTGTTCGGAAGGGAAGTCTGCGCCGTAATGTGTGCGCAGGATTTCTCCGGTATACATGCGGGTCGTGCCTACGGTCGAAAGAAAGACCTGGTCGAGGTCGCCTGCATCCAGACCGTATTCCGGCGCCAGCAGGTGCCAGCAGCGGCGGACAAGCGATTCTGTATCGAGAATGACACCGTCCATATCGAAAACCAGTGCCGGGTGTTGCAGGTTTGTGGAATTCATCGCAGTAATCTCCGTATCATGCGGTACAGCAGCGGTTTCATGTTGTCAATCGTGTCGGGGCGGCCCTCGATGATGCTGGAATAACAGACCGTGCCGCACATTTCTACGATAATAAAGATAACGTCATACAGCTCCTGTGAGTTGTGGATATCGGCGAGCGGCGTGTCGTGCAGGCGCATGACGATGGCACGCCAGAGCGGGTCATCCGTATGCCCGGTCAGGCTGCGCTGGATCATCGGCCATGAGAAGTTGCGCTCAATCAGACGCAGGATATCCGTGTGCTCTGTCAGATAATCGATGATCCAGTCCGCGAAGATGATAATATTTTCCGCGAAGTCGTCGGTACGGCGCTGCTCGGCGTAGATATAGGCCTGCCGGATGATGTCATAGCTGATCTGGTAAAGCAGCTGCTGGAGCAGGTCATCCTTGTCTGCAAAATAGAGATAGAAGGTGCCCTTGGCGACCTGTGCGCGCTCTGCGATCTCGCTGATGCTGGTTTTTGACACGCCCTTTTCCAGAAACAGCGTCTGCGCGGCGTGCAGCAGATTTTTCTTTTTTGTTTCCTTTTTCTGTTCCATGCTTTCGCTCATGCTGTCTCACCCCTTTGTATCCAATCGGATTGCCACAAGTATAGCCCATTCGCCGGGATTTGGCAAGAAACGCGAGTGGGAAAACTGATATTCTGCGAAATGAACAACGCGATGTTGGAAAAGGGTAGCAAAGTCGGCAATATAGATATTGACCACTGGTCAGTTTTGAACTATACTGGGTGTACTGTAAAAGTGACGAATGGTCACTTTGTTAAAAACCGGCGAAATCTGCCGGAAAACTCCCAAAGAAAGGGGCGTATTCTGTATGGAGCGTATGGCTCGTTTTGTAGTAAAACGCCGCGGCTTTGTGCTCGCGACGGCATGTATACTGCTCGTGCTGTCCGCTTTCGGATACATCAACACACGGGTCAATTATGATATTCTGAGTTATCTGCCGTCTGATCTGCAATCGATGGAGGGCGAGCAATATCTTGAGAATGACTTCCAGATTGCCTCCACAGCGATGGTTACGGTAGAGGGTATGCCGACCGCGGATCTGTTGGACATGAAGGAAGAGCTGGAGCAGATCGATGGCGTTTCCAGCGTGTTCTGGACGAGTGATGTCCTGGATGTTTCGGTTCCGAAGGAAATGCTGCCGTCTGACGCGAAGGATTTCCTTTATGGCAAAAATGACTCGACCATGCTGCTGGTGCGGTTCGATGAATCGAGCGCGTCCGACAGCACGATGAATGCGATTGCGGAAATCAAATCCACGATGCGCAAGGGCTGTTTCCTCGGCGGCATGTCCGCCATTCTGGAGGACACCAAGGAGCTGGTCAATCAGGAGCTGCCGAAATATGTGCTGTGTGCGGTCGTGTTCAGCCTGCTGGTGCTGTTTCTGTTCCTGGAGAACACGGTGGTGCCGTTCATCTTCCTGCTCGGTCTGATCTTCCCGATTGTCTATAACTTCGGCAGCAATGTCTTTCTCGGGCAGATTTCGTACATCACACAGGCGCTTGCGGCCGTTTTGCAGCTGGGCGTCACGATGGACTTCAGTATTTTTCTGTTGAACCGGTATCAGGATGAGAAAGCGGAGAAGCCGAATGAGGAGGCGATGATCTCTGCCATCTGTAAAACGAGTACAGCGATCATGTCGTCCTCGTTGACGACGATTGCTGGATTCCTCGCGATGTGTACGATGTCGCTGACGCTCGGCGCAGATATCGGCATCGTTATGGCGAAGGGTGTCGCGCTCGGCGTACTGAGCACGCTGACCATCCTTCCGGCGCTCATCATCTATTTCGACCGCGTCATTGAAAAGAGCAAACATCCGGTTATCTGGCCGAATTTGAAACGCACCGGACAGTTTATCACCGGACATCCGAAATCGATTCTGGCGATATTTCTTGTCCTGTTTGTCGTATTCGGGCGGGCGCAGAGCCTAACCAATGTCTATTACACGCTGACCGACAGTCTGCCGCAGACACTGACCGGCATTGCCGGTACCAACAGGTTGTCGGAGGATTTCGGCATGCCGAGCTTCCATTTTGTCATTGTGGATGAGTCGCTGGATTCGGCGGATATGAAGAATCTCGCGGATGAGATCGACCATGTGGACGGCGTCAAGAATACGCTGTGCTATGAAAAATACATCGGCGGCGGCATCCCGCAGAGCGTCGTGCCGGAGGATGTGGCGTCCCTGTTCCATGCAGGCGGGCACCGGCTGATGATGATTACAACGGAATACAAACCGGGACACGATGAGATGAACGCACAGGTCGATACCATCGATCAGATTGTCAAGCGCTATGACAAAAATGGCATTATCACCGGTGAGGGAGCCATGACAAAGGATCTGATTACTGTCAGTGACCACGACTTCAGCGCCACTTCGGTCACCTCGATTCTCGCGGTGTTCCTTATCATCCTGCTGACCTTCAAATCGATTTCTGTTCCGGTGCTTCTGGTATTCGCCATTGAGGGCGCAATTATGATAAACCTCGGCCTGCCATATTTCACCGGTTCCACCATCCCGTTTATCGCAAGCATTGTCCTCGGTACGATCCAGCTCGGCGCAACAGTGGACTATGCGATCCTGATGACGACGCGCTATCGTGAGGAGCGCAACAACGGCCTTGCCCCGCGCGAGGCGGCGGCGATTTCGGTGCAGACCTGTGCACCGAGCATTATCACAAGCGGCCTGACCTTTTTTGCCGCGACCGTCGGACTGTCGTTTGTCTCCAAAATCGACCTGATCCGCAGTCTGTGCCTGCTCATCAGCCGCGGCGCGATTATTTCCATGCTCGTCATCCTGTTTGTTCTTCCGGCGCTGCTCGTCCTGTTTGCGCCGGTCATCCGCAAAACCTCATGGCACTGGATTGAAGACAATGCGTCCGGTGCGAAAGCAAAGCAAAATAAGGAGCGTGTTCCAATTGAAAAAGGCATATAAAGTAACGGCGGGCGCGCTGAGCGCCCTGATGGTGTGCGGCATGGTATCGCCCGCACTGGCGGCATCTGTCAGCAAGGATGAAACGGTATTTGCAACGCTCGAGCCGGACGGCACGGTTGCACATCAGACGGTGAGTGACTGGCTGCATTCGGATAAGGGGCTGAGTAACTTTGCGGATGTCAGTAATCTGGACGATATTGTAAATCTCAAAGGCAAGGAACAGCCGAAGCAGAATGGCAGTAAGCTGACCTGGAACATCGAGGGCAATGATGTCTATTATCAGGGTACCTCCACAGCAGAGCTGCCGGTACAGGCGAAGATCACCTACACGCTGGATGGCAAGCAGGTGGAGCCGTCCCAGCTGGAGGGTGCGGACGGGCATCTTGTCATTCATATCGCGCTGGAAAACAAACAGACCAAAACGGTCACGGTAGACGGGAAGAAGTATACCGTCTGCATGCCGTATTTTACAGTTATCGGCACGGACATGTCGGTGGATCACTTCAAAAATATCAAGGCGGAAAACGGCACGGTACAGACGGACAGCAGCAACCAGATTGTTGCATTTCTCGCCATGCCGGGCATGAAGGAGACCTATGGCGATCTGCTGACCGATGACCTGAGCGATGTTGCCGACATGCTGCTGGACGATGTTGAGATTGAATGCGATATGACTGACGGCGAACTGCCGTCCATCTATTTCGCCTGTGCGTCTGATCTGGATGATCTGGATGCAGAAGACCTTGATCTGGATGATACGTTTGACCAGTTGGATGACCTGAAGGACGCAACACAGCAGCTGATTGACGGCGCAGAGCAGCTGGCAGACGGATGCCATACGCTGGATGAAAAGCTGGGTGAACTGTCCTCCAATTATGTCGCATTTCATGACGGCATTATCGACGCGACTTCTGGTGCGGGCTTGCTGACCGACGGCGCAAAGCAGCTGTCTTCCGGCATGCGCACGCTGAAGCTGGGGGCAGGCGATCTGGCAGATGGTGTCGGACAGCTTGCGGACGGCGCACAGTCGCTGGCAAGCGGTGCGGCACAGGTCGACAGCGGTGCACAGTCGCTGAAATCGGGTGCGGGTGACCTGTCCGGGGGCCTGAGCACGATTGACGGCAATTCCGGCAAGCTGTCCGCCGGTGCGTCCGATCTGGCGGACGGCCTGAACCAGCTGGGTGCGGCGCTGGAAAGTGACGATGTACAGGCGTTGTTCTCTGGTTCGTCCAAAATGAAGAGCAGCCTGAACCAGCTGTCCGGCGGCATGAATCAGGTCATGCAGGCGCTGAATTCCGGTAAATTACAGGAAGCAATGGATGGTTTGGACAGCATTGCTTCCTGTGCCTCCGAGTTGGAGAGCAATCTGTCCGCACTGTCGGCCAAGTCGGGCGAATCGCTGAGTGAGAGTGAAATTGCCGCACTCCAGAGTATGGAGGGCGGCGCGGAGATTCTGCGCAAGTTTGAGACCAACCGTCAGACCGTCGACGCGATGGCGCAGGCCTGCGGTCAGCTTGCTGGCGCGGCGGGACAGATTGCCTCCGGTGCGGGCAGCGTAAAGAGTGGGATTTCTTCTTCGATGTCCAGTCTCAGCGAGAATTTGGGTACAATTAACAGCGGCCTGGAAACAGCGGCATCCAGCTATAGCACGATGGATGCAGGTCTGCAACAGCTGGCAAAGACGCTCGGAACCTCGGTTGCACAGTTGCAGGAGGGCGCAGTTCAGCTTGACAGCGGGATTGCGCAGTACACAAAGGGCGTCAGTCAGGCGGCTTCCGGTGCAAAGACGCTGTATGGCGGTGCGTCGGCGTTGGCAGACGGTACCGGCACACTGGTTTCCGGTGCAAATCAGCTGTCTGGCGGCATTGGTGAGCTGAACAGTCAGGTTCCGACGCTGACTGGCGGTGTGAACCAGCTGGCAGATGGTGCGGATTCGCTGACCTCCGGCGCAGATGACCTGTCAGCAGGCATGAAGCAGCTTTCCTCCGCAAGTGCGACGGTACAGGATGCCATCCGGCAGTTTGACGAAGCGGGTACCCAGCTTTCGGACGGTTCCGGCGAGCTGTATGACGGCATTGTAGAATACAATGAAGAGGGTATCAGCAAGATTACGGATAACGAGATGCTGACCAACCTGCGCACGGCAGCCAAGGTGCTGGATGAACAGCGCGAATTTGCACAGTCTGCGTCCTGCTATTCCGGCGCACCGGAGTCGGCCACGGAGACCACGACCAAGTATGTCATGCGTACCGAAGAAGTGCAGAATACAGAGGACGAGGACGACACGACAAAGCAGGAGCCGGAAAAGGAAACCCTGTGGGATCGCATTAAGGGTCTATTCTAACTCTCTCTCTTACTTTTCTTTTTGAGGAAAAGAAAAGTAAGCAAAAGAAAACCTTTCCGGTGCGCTCCCGCGCACCGCGGACATGTCGGACAAATGCGTCCGCCAGTCCGCCCCAACGCCGCAGAAGTGGATTTTGAAGCGGGCTGGAAGCAGTTCGGGGAGAAGCAAAAGAAAATCGTTCCGATGCGCTCCCGCGCACTGCGGACATGTCGGACGAACGCGTCCGCCAGTCCGCCCCCCAACGCCGCTTGGATATACGAGCCGGATACAATGGACAAAGAAAAAGGAGACATCCGCGGATGTCTCCTTTTTGTGCGTTATTCGTCGTTTGTGCGGTCACTTCGCAAGAGCTGCCGCCGCGCCAGCAGGCAGATGGCGAAATACACCAGCCAGAAGAGGAAAAAGAGGAAGATTGGCCGGAACAGCAGCGGATAAGGTGCCGGAATCCCGTATGTCAGGAGGTTGTATACGACAGCCAGCGGCAAGAATGCCAGCACCCAGATATTGACCTTCCAGAACAAGTGGTTTGCTGCCGGTCTGGTGGCTTCTGCGGAGCAGACGATGCCGATGCCAAAAATCATGCAGCCCATTGCCATGAGAATCAGCCCGATAAGAATGGCGGTTGCTGTCTGCTGCTCGTACCAGATGCCGCAGGCGGCGGCAAGCCCGATGACATTGAATGCCGTCCCGGCGATGGCAAATACCGATGCGTTGGGCGCCTGTCTGCCCGCCTGCGGCGCAGACGGCTGAATGCCCTTTAACAGATAATCGGTTGTGACATCAAAATAATCGCTGAGCGCAATCACCCGGTCGAGGTCGGGCACGCTCTGTCCGCTCTCCCATTTGGACACCGCCTGGCGGGATACGCCGATCTGTGCGGCGAGCTCTTCCTGTGAAATGCCCCGGGTGCGGCGCAGCTCACGGATTCGGTCGGAGATCGTCATCATCAACACCTCTCTTTCTGTTTCTATCATACCAGAAATAACGGTTGCATGGCTACCATTTGCGGGTGATTTATCCGCAACCGGCGGTTGCACGATGTACTTTCCCTTGCATACGCTGTATAAAGGGATTATAATAACCCCATATCGGGAAATGAGGAGAATGGTATGAAATTCAGTGTAGTAATCCCCGTATACAATGTAAAAGACTATCTGGAAAAGTGTGTCCGGTCGGTTCTGGCACAGAACAATAACGAGTATGAAATGATTCTGGTAGATGACGGCTCGACAGATGGCAGCGGTGCGCTGTGCGATGAGCTTGCGGCGCAGGCGCCGGAAAAAATCCGTGTCATCCATAAGCCGAACGGCGGACTGGGTGATGCGCGCAATGTCGGCCTGGAACATGCACTGGGCGATTATCTGGTTTTTCTGGACAGCGACGATTATATCGACGAGACAATGCTCGCAGAGCTGTCTGAAAAAGTAGACGAGACACATGCTGAAATCATCAGCTTTGGTTTCCGCGTGGACAATGGCGGAGATACTTCGCAGGTGTTCATTGACCCGCTGCCGGAAGACCGGGTGTTTACGTTGGCGGATACGCCGGAGCTGCTGCTTGCCCTGCCGAATGCATGGACACGCATTTATGCGCGCCGGCTGTTTTTGGAAACCGGGATTCGGTATCCGGGCCGCGTGTGGTATGAGGACATCCGCACGACCACTAAGCTGTTTGCAAAGGCAAAGAGTGTCGCTTCTGTCCATCGGCCGTATTACTACTATGTCGTGCGGGAAAATTCCATCACGCGCAACAAGAATGTCGACCGCAACCATGAGATTATGGATGCGTTTGACGACCTGCTGGGCTGGTACCGCGAGAACGGGCTGTTTGAACGCTACCGCGATGAACTGTGCCGTTTGGCAATCGATCATATTTTCCTCGCGGCTTCTGTCCGTGTGCTGATGACCGACCCGAAGCATCCATTGCTTCAGGAGTTTTATCAGTACATGCGCAAATATTTCCCGGGGTTTGAAAAAAACCGCTATGTGGCACAGCTGCCGCGCTCCAAAAAGCTGGCATTCAATCTGCTGCTGCATCGCCGGTACCGTCTGCTCGCCACCCTGTTCCGCGCAAAGAACAGAGTTGGCGGTTGAGAAAAAAAGAAAGGATTTCCTGTTTTGAAGCTCAATAAAAATGCCCTCAGCTCCAAAAAGGGCGTGCTGTTAAAAAATACGGTCATGCTGTATATCATGCAGTTTTCGACGTATCTGCTCAGCTTTATTGTCGTTCCATATGAGACCCGTGTGCTCGGCCCGACCTATTACGGCAAGCTGGGTGTTGCGACGGCAATCATGGTATATTTCCAGCTGGTCATTGATTTCGGCTTTCTGCTCAGCGCAACAGAAGATGTTTCCCGCAACCGCGAGGACAGGGGAAAGGTATCCAGGATTTTGACCGCAGTTACAATCGACAAAATTTTCCTGACCATTGGTTCGGTCATTGTGCTGCTTGTGTTGTGTCAGATTTTGCCGTCGTGGCGCGAAGACCGCACATTTTATCTGCTGTTTTTGATTGCCACCGCAGTCAATTCCATGATTCCGGATTACCTGTACCGTGGACTGGAGCAGATGACTGCGATTACGGTGCGGACGGTTGCGATCAAGACGTTTTTCACTGTCATGATTGTGCTGCTGCTCAAGCAGCCGGAGCAGTATTGTATTATCCCGATTTTAAATATTATCGGCAATACAGCCGCGCTTCTCGGCGTATATCTGCATCTGTACCGCCAGATGAATATCCGGTTTGTCAAATGCCGGGCACGGGAGATCTGGGACAGCTTCCGCAGATCGAGCACATTTTTCTATTCGCGCATTGCAACCTCCGTATACACCGCGAGCAATACGGTTATTTTGAGTATTATTTCCGCGGGCTCGTCCATCGGTTATTATACGCTGGCGGACAAGCTGGTGACGACTGCAAAAAACGGTCTGTCGCCAATTTCCGACAGTATGTATCCGTATATGACCAAAAACAAGGATTTCAAGCTGGTCTGGAAGATTTTGAAGATTTTCATGCCGATTATCATCGGCGGCTGTGCGGTTGTCTTTGTATTTGCGCGCCCGCTGTGTGAAATCGTGTTTGGCGCGGGTTATGGCGATGCGGCACCGGTACTGCGCGCGATGCTGCCGGTTGTCATTGTCATCCTGCCGAGCTATATCCTCGGTTTCCCGACGCTGAGCGCAATGGGACTGTCAAAATATGCGAATTATTCGGTTGTCTTTGGTTCAGCGCTGCATGTGTTCAACCTGTTGGTGCTGTATTTCACCGACAATATGAATATGGTCACGCTCGGCGCACTGGTATCGATTGCGGAAATTGCCATCCTGCTGTTCCGTATTATCGTAATCTGGAAAAACCGTGCGCTGCTGCACGTGGAACAGGAGGACTGAGCACATGTCCATAGGAAAGAAGCTCCAAAAGGGGTTGGCATGGACGCTGGGCAGCGTCCTGCCGGTAAAGAAAAATAAAATTGTATTCACCAGCTATTATGGCCGCGGCTATTCGGACAATCCGAAGGCAGTTGCCGATGAGCTGCTCAAGCGGGATGAAGACCTCGACCTCGTCTGGCTGGCAAATGACCCGGAAAAAGCAGGCACGCCGTCCGGCGTGCGCGTGGTCAGATATGACACCATGGCGGCGATCCGGGAGCTGTGCACGGCGCGTGTCTGGGTGGATAACTGCCGCAAGGGTGCGCGTCACAAGAAAGCCGGGCAGTATTATATGCAGACCTGGCATGGCTTTGCGCTCAAGCGCATTGAGCGCGATGTAGCGGACACGCTGAGCAAGGAAGATGCGACCTATGCGGCTTATGCGCAGCGTGATTCCCGGCAGATTGATGCGATTATTTCCGACAGTACCTTCATGACGAAAATTTATCAGCAATCGTTCTGGTATGACGGCCCGGTTGAGCAGTACGGCTCACCGCGCAATGACATCCTCGTGCATCCGCCGAAGGATGCAAAGGAGAAGGTCTGTCGTGCGCTGCACCTGCCGGAGGGCAGCAATCTGGTCATGTATGCACCGACCTTTCGTGCGGACGGCTCGCTGGATGCATACAGTCTGGATTATCATGCGGTCTGTGCCGCCTGTGAAAAACGGTTCGGCGGAAAATGGATTGCGCTTGTGCGCCTGCACCCGCATGTGATGCAGCGTGCAAAAGACCTTCATTTTGATAATAAGACGACCTTTGACGCGACGGCATTTGACGACATGCAGCTTCTGTTGTCCGCCTGCGACGCGGTGATTACGGACTATTCGTCGCTGATGTTCGACTTTGCGCTGACACGCCGTCCGTGCTTCCAGTTTGCGACCGATATTGACGCCTATAAAAACGACCGGAATTTCTATTTTCCGATTGATGACACACCGTTCCCGCTGGCGAAATCCAATGAGGAAATGATGCAGCACATTGCGGCATTTGATGAGGCAGAGTATCAGCGCGACTGCGCGGCATTTTTTGAAAAGATGGGCTTCTGTGTGGACGGAAAGGCATCTGCCCGCTGTGCCGACTGGATTCTGGAGCGGGTGAAGGGAAACCCGTAAATCATACAGACAGCCTGCCTCATCGGAGGGAGGCATTGGCGCTCCGGCAATGACAGAAAAAAGCCGCTTCGGGTTTTCCGAAGCGGCTTTTGAGCCTGTCGAAGAACCCGGCCGCGCATTAAGCGAGAGCCAGATTTTGGCACATATAGGGAAAAAGCCGGAAAACTGGAATAGGGAAATGGATCTTCCACTTCCACATAGCCAGCTTTTTCAGATTCATGGCAGCAAATTTAAGCTTCACCCAGTTGGTAACTTGAGCCAAGCCTCGATATTGTGTATAGCGCATACCATGCTTTTCTTTGGCATCTGCAAATACACGTTCAATCTTTTGTTGTCGGAGTTTATATAAGTCACGATATTCAGTCATATGACGTGCGTCTTCTGCCAACTCTACATAATCAGCCCATACGTGTCTGGTGACAGTCTTTTCAAACTTTGCACTCGATGTACACAGCTCTCTGGTCGGACAATGTTCGCAGACGTATGACCTGCTCTTATATTCACGATATCCATCTTTGTTCGTTGTTGCATAATGAAGTGTTTTATACTCCGGACAGATTACACAATCATAATACTCATCATAAACATATTTCCACCATTCATGACCTTCTTTCTTTATCATTGGACGTTTATATGCTGTAGATAATACTCTTCCACTCTCAAAAATACGTTTGCAAATCGAAGGAGTTTTGTAGGCGCTGTCTGCTACTATCGTTTTATGTTCTGGGTAATGTTCGCAAAGCTGGTCATATAACGGGTCAAACGCTACACTGTCATGTACATTTCCTGCTGTTACTTCTACGTCGAGAATAAAATTATGCTTGTCACAGGCTGTATGCGCTTCGTAGGCAAAACACTTCTTGTGTTCACCTTTATGGAATACGCCGGCATCCGGATCCGTTGTCGAAACTGTTATTTCTTTCTCCTTTGGCGGTGTTGAATCGTCATCACCGTTGAATGGCTTTTTGTCGTGTTCTTCGCGATCTCTGTTAATTTCTTCCCGCAGCTCCTTTGCATATCGTTTTGCTTCAACTGGAACAGCTTTTCGTGCTTTTTTCTTCATGTTTGCACTTGCTTTGATATGTGTCCCATCGATAAAAATTGCACTCGTATCCAGAAATCCTTCCTTTGCTGCTGTGTTCAATATCCACCGAAATATATATTCTACAGTTGCTGTTGTAAAACGATGCTTAAAATTATAGCTTACTGTTGAAAAATGCGGCACCTGTTCATTCAATGGATAACCGATAAACCACCTGTATGCAACATTCATATTCACTTCTTCCAGCGTCCGCCGGAGCGATGGTATCCCATATATGTGCTGTATCATTACAATCTTAAACAATACTACCGGATCGATACCTGGCCTGCCGTTGTCCTTGCAGTACAAATCATCTACAAATTCATAAATTTGTTTGAAATCTACTGCTGCATCTATTTTCCTCAGTAGATGATCCTCGGGCACTAACATATCCAGACTTACAATCTCTACTGCCTCTCTGTTTTCCTTCCCTTTTACTATCATTTTATCACCTGTCTTTCTTATCTTTATTATAACAGAAAAGCCGCCTTTCGGCGACTTTTTCGACAGGCTGAAAAGCCGCTTCGGGTTTTCCGAAGCGGCTTTTGTGCGGCTGTGAAAAAGATTTGCATTTCCCTGCCGGATTATGTATAATAGGCATGAGGAAACAAAAAGATGCGGCAGCTGTGGAAAGCTGGAACCTTCCCACAGCCTGCGCAGGTGACTACGACACCATACACAGCGGATCATCCGCACCGCACACTTATTATAGGCTATTTTCCCGCCGGATACAAGCATTTTTAGGGGCACTCTCCCCTTGATCGAAAAGCTGACCGCTTGTGCCGCCGGAAAACCTGTAGCTCTTTTTTCTGCCGGATACAAGCGTTTTTAGGGGCATTCTCCCCTTTTATCGAAAAGCTGACCGCCTGTACCGACAGCAAAACCTGTAGCGCTTTGCGCAGTGCGACGGCTCCGCAATGCATTTGGAATATACAGACTGCCGTCTGCATAGACTACTGCTTATGGGTGTTTCTGTGAAGCGTGCTCCCCGTGCATTCACAGCCCTGCACGGCAGTTTTTTTGTTTTCCTCGCACGGGCGCGCCGGGCGGATGCGGATCGTAGGATCCATCCCCGTCATTCGTCCGGTGCTGCGCCGTGTGAGCAAAACGGGTACACACGGCAGGATATGCAAAAAGCCGCTTCGGGTTTTCCGGAGCGGCTTTTGTACTGTCTGAAATGGGGTCAGATACTGATGATGCCGAGCGCGCTGAGTACCGAGCTGATGAGGATTGCAATGAGGAAAATCGGCGCAATCCAGCGCATCATGACGCGGAACATCTTCTCGCGCTTGAAGGACGAATTTTTCTTGACCTCATCCAAAATCGTGTCCAGTCCCACAATCCAGCCGAGGAAGAGGCAGGTCAGCAAGGCGACAGTCGGCATCAAAATGCTGTTGGAAATGAAATCGAAGAAATCGAGGAAGCTCATGCCGAGCGGTGCAATGCCCGACAGTGTGCCGTAGCCCAGTGCGCTGAAGAATCCCAGCACAAGGCAGATGACATAGGTGACGACACAGGACAGCTTGCGCGAAATATGGAACTTGTCGCAGAAAATCGAGACGACGGTTTCATACAGCGAGATGCTCGACGTCAGTGCTGCGAAGAAGACCAGCACGAAAAACGCAATGCCGATGACAGTGCCGAAGCCCATGCTTGCGAATACCTTCGGCATGGTGACGAACATCAGGCCGGAACCTGCGTTGAGTGCCTCCTCGTCGCCGCCGGAAAAGGCGAAGACAGACGGGACGATCATCAGGCCGGCAAGGAATGCAATGCCGGTGTCAAAAATTTCAATCTGAGAGACCGACTTTTCAATGTCGGTATCATCCATCATGTACGAGCCATAGGTAATCATAATGCCCATGGCGAGCGACATGGAGAAAAACATCTGGCCGAGTGCGCCGAGCAGTGTGTTCAGCGAAACATCGGAGAAATGCGGGGTGAGGTAATATTTTACACCTTCCCATGCGCCCGGACGGGTCATGGAATAAATCGAGATGGCGATAGAGAGCGCGATCAGCAGCGGCATCATGATGCGGCTGGCGTTTTCAACGCCGCGCTTGACGCCGAACGAGACAATCACTGCCGTAATGGTCAGGAAGATGACCATCAGCACGTAAGGCTGAAGCGGGCTGGTGATAAAATCGGTAAAATAGCTGTCTGCCGCTGTGGTTTTCGCACCGTCTGTCACAAATACGCCGAGGTATTTGAGAATCCAGCCGCCGATGACGCAGTAATACGGAATGATGATAATCGGCACGAGGCAGGACAACAGGCCGATGAAATTAAACCGCTTGTCGATTTTGCCATAGGCGCCGACTGCGCTCAGACGGGTTTTGCGTCCCAGAGTGATCTCTGCCGTCATCAGCGAATAGCCGAAGGTGAGCACGAGAATCAGATAAATGACGAGGAACGTACCGCCGCCATATTTGGCTGCCAGATACGGAAACCGCCACAGGTTGCCGAGACCGACGGCAGATCCCGCCGCGGCCAGGACAAAGCCGATGCGGCTGGAAAAGCTGCTGCGTTTTTTACTCATGAAAAAATTCCCTCCTAAATTTCATGTACGCATGGCGTGTGCCATGCGGTAAAAATTCCTCACATGCCCCAGGGTTTGCCTCAGATCTGGGCGCATTGGGCATGGGTTTGGTCTATTATACCACAGGTGTGCGTTCGTGGAACAGAAAATGTGCGAAAAACGAAAAAAAGCCTGTGCTGCGGCGGGCGAATGGATAGCATGTGCAAAAACGGGAAAACTAAAACCGCCCGCCGGATGGCGGGCGGAGGAGGAATGGCGATGAATCAGCCGATTGCCGTGACAACAGACAGCTTTCAGGAGCAGGTGCTGCGCGCCGAAAAACCGGTACTGGTGGATTTCTGGGCGGACTGGTGCGGCCCATGCCGCAAGCTGGAGCCGGTTGTGGAGGAAATTGCAGCGGAAACCGACGCGGTGCGGGTGTGTAAAATCAATGTTGATCATGACCCGCAGCTGGCGAGCCTGTACCACATCAGCTCAATTCCGACCGTGATGCTGTTCCGCAGCGGAAAACCTGCGGCGTCCGTGACCGGCGTGCACAGCAAGGAAGCCATCCTGCGCATGCTGGATCAGATTTGATGAGAGGAGGGGTCTGGTTATGAAGGTAGAAATTGACAGAGCGGGCTGTATTGCCTGCGGCCAGTGTGCCGGAACCTGTCCGTCGGTGTTTGAAATGGCGTCAGACGGACTGGCACAGGTCATCCGCCAGCCGGATGCGGCGGAAGAGCAGGACGTACAGGCAGCCGCAGAAGGCTGTCCGGTTCTGGTCATTCATGTGAGCTGAATCGGAAGGTGATGCGTCCGCGCCGCCGGGATCAGGAAACGCACACAGCCGGGCACTGCGGTAAACGACAGGCGCAGCGCACGGAAGTTTTGTCCGTCGCCGCAGACATACAGCGGTTGATGTGGAATCAGTGTGAGGCGGCGGAATTGCTTGCGGATGAATGCCGCCGTACCGCGCGGCGGAAGGCTGCGCTGCAACGTGAGGTCAAGCTGCCCGTCAGATGGGTCGGCGTACCGGAAGAGGGTTTTCCTGCCGGAATGGGCGCTGTTGCCGACTGCGGCAACCACAAAGGCTCCAGTCAGCAAGGACCCGTCATCACAGGCGGCGGCGAGCGATACCGGCGGGGAGAGCTGCCCTCCGGCACGGCTGAGGGTGCCGGGCGAACAGATGCGCACTGAGCTGAGGAAGCGCTGCCCGTTGCAGTCGATCATATCGACAGCCCGCGGCGTGGCACGCAGCTGTGCCAGCGGGCTGGAAAAATCGGCATGTGGATAGCTGTGCGCGAAGTCACAGCCCCGTGCATCCGGAATAATGCCGATTTCCGCGTTGGAAAAGCCGGAGGCAACACGCGCAGCGGCGCACAGGTCTGCGTCGCTGCCGCATACATAAAACCGCATGGCGCCGCCGCGCGCCGCATCGCGGCAGATGACGGATGCAATGTCGCCCGGCCTGCGGCATTCGCGGATCAGACACAGCGCACCGGTTTGCGCGGCTGCTGTGCGGATGCGCGCAACCAGTCGGCTGTCTGCCTGCCTGTGCGGCTTTGCCGCACATAACAGAAAAATATGCTCCATGCGGATACCTCCCCTCTCATGCGCTCCTCTGTGGTTACAGTATAACACAAAAATGGGTAAGTGTGTTGTTTTTCTGTGTAAGAAAAAGCAGGAAATCTATTGCACTCCGGCAGCCGCGTGTATTACAATAGGAAAAGAGAAATCAAGCAGGAATTGGTTTGACAAATTATTGAATGTTTATGAGGTGAGCGAAATGAATGAAAAGCAGATGGCAGGCTACGAAGCTGCAAAATATGTCAAGGACGGCATGCTGGTCGGCATTGGCACCGGTTCTACGGCATATTACCTGATTGAGAAGCTCGGTCAGCGTGTCAAGGAGGAAGGCCTGAAGATCAAGTGTGTTTCCACGTCGGATGCCTCCACCGAGCAGGCGAAGAGCCTCGGCATCGAGCTGCTGGACACCAACGATGCACCGGAGCTGGATATCTGCATCGACGGCGTCGATGAGGTCGACCCGCAGTTCAACGGCATCAAGGGCGGCGGCGGCGCACTGTTCCGCGAGAAGATTGTCGCTTCCAGTGCAAAGTACAACATCTGGGTTTGCCACAGCGCGAAGCTGGTCGATGAGATCGGCGCGTTCGGCCTGCCGGTAGAGGTTCTGCCGTTTGGCTACAAGCACGTTGTCAAGAAGATGCAGGAGGCAGGCTTTGAGCCGGTACTCCGCATGAACAAGGATGGCTCGATCTACGAGACCAACAACCACAACTACATCCTTGACACCAAGTATACCAACTCGAAGTTCGGCAAGGATTATGCCGCAATGGAAGCCTTCCTCAAGGGCACGCTCGGCGTTCTGGAAACCGGCTTCTTCCTGAACCGCACGGATATCATCATTTCCGCAGGCCCGGACGGCATCCAGACCATCCAGAACCCGAACAGATAAGTCTATATTGCGTTTGACAGCCGGTGGGATTCCCTGCCGGCTGTTTTTTACCGGGAATTTGGAGAAAAGGCTTGACTGTAAACCAGCTTGAACGTGTAAGATAGGGAAAGGAAGGAGGGAGACAGCCATGAAAATCAAGGAGATTGAGGAAAGAACCGGGCTTGCCCGTGCGAATATCCGGTTTTATGAGAGCAAGGGCCTTGTACATCCGGAACGGCAGGGCAACAACTACCGCGATTATTCCGAGGAGGATGTGGAGACCCTGCGGAAGATTATCCTGCTCCGGCGGCTGGATATGTCCATCGAGGATATTCAGGCGATATTGAATGGTGAACTGGCTTTACAGGATGCGGTACAGCAGACAAAACAGGCGTTACAGGAACGGCTGGAACAATTGCAGGGCTCACTGGAGCTGTGTGATATCATGCAGGAGCGGGAGGAAAGCATAGAGACACTTTCCGTGGATACATATGATGAACTGATCCGGCAGCGCGAACAGCAAGGCAAGAAGTTCCGTGATGTGATGGGGGATATTCTGGAGGACTACCAGAAGAATTATTTTGAAAAGACATGGGGCATATTTTCCATTCAAGGCTCCTATACCAAGGGCGCGATTGTGTCGTTTGGTTTTTACGTGCTGCTGAACTGGTTTTTGTATACATTTTATATCCTGCCGAAAGACGGGCTTCGGGGCGGGTTCAAGAATGCACTTCTGATGCTGGAAGCATTTGCGATTGTTTCCGCGGGCTATATGCTGTACAGCCTGGTGAAAATCCTGTTCTCACGTGAAAGAAGACCGGCGAGGATCGGCGGCCTGCTTGCCTTTGGTGCGGTACTGTTGGCTGTCATTGCCGTAGCAGTAGGGGGCATGCTGTATCAAATCGGGGCATTTGAGTGACTGTAAGCCGGTTTTTCTTGTCCTGCCCATGGATTTCTGATATACTGGAAGCAACATCAATCAGGAAGGACTGATTTCCATGCTGACACCGGCAAAAAAGGAATTTATTGAATTTATGATGAGCGCGGATGTGCTGCGTTTCGGCGACTTTGTCACCAAAAGCGGACGCAACACGCCGTATTTTGTGAACACGGGCAACTACAAGACCGGTTTGCAGTCGTCCAAACTGGGCGAGTTCTATGCCGCTATGGTAAAGGAGACCATCGGGGAAGATTTTGACGCGATGTTCGGCCCGGCATACAAGGGTATCCCGCTGGCGACCTCGGTTGCAGGCGCGCTGGCGCGCACCTATGGCATTGACAAGCCGTTCTTCTTCAACCGCAAGGAAGCGAAGGACCACGGCGAGGGCGGCAGCCTGGTCGGCTACAAGCCGGCGGACGGCGACCGCATTGTCATCATCGAAGACGTCATCACGGCGGGCACCGCAATCCGCGAGACACTGCCGGTGCTGTACGGCGCGGCTGACGTCAAGGTAACCGATATGTTCATTTCGGTCAACCGCTGTGAGGTCGGCCAGACCCCCGGCAAGACCGCTGTCATGGAGGTCGGCGAGGAATTCGGCATCCGCGTGCATTCGCTCATCGATGTCCGTGATATCCATGAATATCTGCAGGGACAGGCGGAGTATGCGTCCATTCTCCCGCTGATGGAATCTTATATGGAAAAATACTGTGTTTTCTAATTCACAAGCGCCTGCGCCGCTCCGGGTTTCCGCCGGAGCGGCGCTTTTTGGTAATCTTTTGCATACTTTTCCGGGGGGAGGGGTACAATTGGGGAGGAGACAGAAAATCAAATACATCAGAATGTGTCACTCTCTGGCACAAAACGCCGGAGAAAGTTGTACAGATTGGTAAAAATTTCACAGACGGACGGGCGCGTGCACACTAAAATGTATAAAAGACGGTTGAACTTTTGGTTATGAGTTGATATAATGAAGGCAACCTGAAGAAGAGTAAATTTTGCGCATGTTTCGGAAAGGATTGTGAGGACAGGGTGGATAAGCATCAGATCCTGCGGGAATGTGCGGAGAATCTTGCGCTTCTGACACAGCTCGGACTCTCTGTGGTTGTGCCGCCTCTGCTTTGCCTGTATGCGGCGGACTGGCTTCGGAACCGGCTGAATCTCGGACTGTGGATCATGGCCATTGCGCTGCTGCTCGGCATGGGCGGCGCGGCAGTCAACGTCTGGCGGACGTGGAAGATGATTGAACGGCGCGGAGAGAAACAGCACAGGGAATGAGCCCGGCGCAGGTGAATTTTAACGTGATTGGTGGTGAGGAATATCAAGATTGAACCGGCAGTCAAACACGAGAGCAGGGATATCGCCATCGGTGTTACCGTCATGAGCGTCATCATGGTGATTTTTTTTGCGGTTATCGGCAAGTTTGACTACACAGTTTTGCTTGGAACCCTGCTGGGCGGCGGGTTTGCTATTCTGGAGTTTTTCCTGATGGCGCTTGCAGTCCAGAAGTCGGTGCAGCGGGATACCCCGGAGGAAGCCAAGCTGGTCATTCAGAATTCGCATACCAGACGGCTGCTCCTGCTGGCGGTAGTCGTGATTGTGGGCATCAAGCTGCCCTATTTCAACTGGGTTGCGGTTGTGCTTCCGCTGTTTTTTCCAAAACTCATCATTTACGCCAAAACCCTGCCTATCTTTCGCAGAAAGGAGGAAGAATGATTCATGGATAATATATCCATCGCTGGTGCCAAAATATACTATACGATTCCCGGGATCAACTATCCGGTGACGCAGACTGTCGTCAATGCCTGGATTGCAATGATTATCATCGTGGGCGTGTGTATCTGGCTGACCCGCGGGCTGAAGGTTCATGCAACGACCAAACGTCAGACGGTCGCCGAGATGGCTGTTCAGATGGCGCAGAATCTGGTCAGAGGCAGCATGGGTGAAGGCTGGGACGATTTTGTTCCGTTCATTGCCGCAATCCTGAGTATGTCGGTTGTCAGCTCGTTCATGAGCCTGACCGGTGCATATTCGCCGACCAATGACCTGAACACGTTTCTCGCATGGAGTATTGTGGTCTTTGTCCTCATCACATACTACAAAATCAAGACAAAGGGGTTTGGCGGCTACCTGAAGAGCTTTACGGAACCGATTTTTGTCATGACACCGATGAACATCATCAGTGAGATTGCAACGCCGGTGTCCATGGCTCTGCGTCACTTCGCAAACATCGTATCCGGCTACGTCATCGGCCTGCTGCTGTATGCGGCACTCGGCGCGGTGAGCAAGGCAGTCCTGTTCTGGCTGCCAGGATCCCTGAGCGCAATACCGATTCTGCAAATCGGTATTCCCGCTGTGCTCAACGTTTATTTTACCTGCTTCTCCGGCTGCGTTCAGCCATACATCTTCTGTATGCTGACTATGCAGTTCGTTGCATCCGCTGCATCGGACGAATGAGGAGCACACACACCGTTTCAACATGCTTTTGCGGCATGCGGCAATGTGTGGAGAGAACCATATGCCGCATGACGGCAAACCGTTTCTTGGAGATTCAACATTCAGATAATTTCAGGAGGAAAATATTATGGAAAGAGCAATCGTACTTGCAGCATCTGCAATCGGCGCCGGTCTTGCAATGATCGCGGGCGTTGGCCCTGGTATTGGTGAAGGCTATGCAGCAGGCAAGGCCTGTGAAGCAATCGGACGTCAGCCGGAAGCAAAGGGCCCGGTTACCAGCACCCTGATCCTCGGCTGTGCACTGGCAGAGACCACCGGTCTGTATGGCCTGATTGTTGCGCTGATCCTGATGTTCGTCAATCCTTTCCTCGGCAAGCTGTAATTGCCGGGATTTCCGCGCAGGCGGAATCATTTTTTGAGAAAGGAGAACGAATTTGGGTACATTAGATCTAGTTTCCATTGTCCCGTGGGAAATCATTACACAGCTGATTAACCTTCTGCTGTTGTTCCTGCTGCTCAAACACTTTCTTTTCAAGCCCGTGCAGAATGTCCTGAACGCCCGCCAGGCGGAGATCGACAAGAGCTACGCCGATGCCGAGGCCGCACAGACCCAGGCTGAGGCGCTGCGCGACGAATATGAGAAGCGTATCGCCGACGCAAAGGCGGAGGCTTCCGATATCGTCAAGAGCGCGACCCGCAAGGCGCAGCTTCACGGTGAGGAAATTGTCCGTGATGCCCAGTCCCAGGCTTCCCGCCTGATGGAGAAGGCGGACGCACAGATCGAGCAGGAAAAGAAGAAAGCCATGAACGAGCTCAAAAATGAGATTTCGGGCATTGCCGTCGATATTGCCTCCAAGGTCGTCGAGCGTGAGATCGATGCAAAGGATCACGAAGCGCTGATCTCGGAGTTTATCAAGGGTGTAGGTGAGGCTTCATGACAGAGATTGCAAAAGCATACGGCAAAACGCTGTACGATCTGGCAGTCGAATGTGAAAGCGTAGAGCAGATGCTCGACGAAATAACCACCCTTCGGCAGGCTTTCGAGGAGAACCCGCAGTTTCTGACACTGATGAACACGCCCAACCTCACGAAGGAAGAGCGCGTTTCCATCGTCGATGAGACCTTCGGCGGGAAGATCCATATTTATCTGCTCAATTTCCTCAAGATCATCGCGGAAAACGGCACGGCACACGAGTTTATCGACACGGCCAGACAGTTCCGCAATGAATATAACTGGGAAAACGGGATTGAAACCGTGACGGTGGTTTCCGCCGTCGCGCTCGGTGCAAAACAGGAAGCTCAGCTGGTGGAAAAGCTCAGCCAGGTGACCGGTAAGACCATCCATCTGGAGAAAAAGGTCGATCCGGCTGTCATCGGCGGCATCCGCCTGCAAATGGAGGGGCTTCAGATGGACGGCACCGTTAAGAATAAACTGGATGCGATCCGCAGCCGTCTGCTGCACACGATCGCATAAAGCAGAAAGTTGGTGAGACTATGCAGTTACGTCCTGAAGAAATCAGCAGTGTCATTAAGGCACAGATAAAGAATTATGATACCAAGATCGAGCAGAGCGAAACCGGCCGCATCATCCTGATCGGCGACGGCATCGCGCGTGCATCCGGTCTGGAAAAATGTATGGCAAACGAACTGGTTGAGTTTGCCAACGGCGAATACGGCATGGCTCTGAACCTGGAAGAAAATTCGGTATCCATCGTAATGCTGGGTTCCGACAAAGGGGTTCGTGAGGGCGATATCGTAAAGCGTACCGGCAAAGTAGTTTCCGTCCCGGTCGGTGAGGCACTGATCGGACGCGTTGTCAATGCACTGGGCCAGCCGGTCGACGGCAAGGGCCCGATCGAGGCGACCGAAAACCGCCCGATCGAATCTCCGGCTCCGGGCATCATCGAGCGCCAGAAGGTAAACGTGCCGCTCCAGACGGGCATCAAGGCAATCGACTCCATGATCCCGATCGGTCGCGGTCAGCGTGAGCTTATCATCGGCGACCGCCAGACCGGTAAAACCGTCCTGGCAACCGATACCATCATCAACCAGAAGGGCAAAGATGTCATCTGCATCTATGTCGCCATCGGCCAGAAGAACTCTACCGTTGCAACGCTGGTAGAAGAGCTGACCAAGGCAGGCGCGATGGATTACACCATCGTCGTCACCGCGACAGCCAGCGAGCTGTCTCCGCTCCAGTATATCGCGCCGTATTCCGGCTGCGCTATGGGCGAATATTTCATGAATAAGGGTAAGGATGTCCTGGTCGTATATGACGATCTGTCCAAGCACGCAGTCGCTTACCGTGCACTGTCTCTGCTGATCCGCAGACCGCCAGGACGTGAGGCGTATCCGGGCGACGTATTCTATCTGCACTCCAGACTGCTCGAACGCGCAGCGCGTCTGGCTCCGGAATACGGCGGCGGCTCTCTGACCGCGCTGCCGATCATCGAGACGCAGGCGGGCGACGTTTCGGCCTACATTCCGACCAACGTCATTTCTATCACCGACGGCCAGATCTTCCTTGAGACCGAGCTGTTCCATTCCGGCATCATGCCGGCAGTAAACCCGGGTATTTCGGTCAGCCGAGTCGGTGGCGACGCACAGATCAAGGCGATGAAGAAGGTTGCCGGCACGCTGAAGCTGGCATATTCGCAGTACCGCGAGCTGCAGTCGTTCGCACAGTTCGGCTCCGATCTGGACGCCGACACCAAGCGCCGTCTGGCACAGGGCGAACGCATCGTAGAGGTGCTCAAGCAGAATCGCAGCTGCCCGATTGCCGTTGAAAATCAGGTCGCAATCATTTACGCCGTTACGAAGAATTTCCTCGATGACATCGCAGTCAGCGACATCAGCGAGTTTGAAGGCGAGCTGTACGAATATCTGGACGCAAACCCGGATATTTTGGCAGAAATCCGCGAAAAGGGAACCATGGGTGACGAAACGACATCCAAGCTGGAAGAGGCCATCGGTACAGTCAAAGCCGCTTTTCTGAAGACCAGATAAGGGGGCTGAGACATGGGAGCCTCGATGAAGGAAATTAAGCTGCGCATCAAAAGTGTGCAGAGCACCATGCAGATCACCAAGGCGATGGAGCTCGTCGCGTCCTCCAAGCTCAACCGCGCCAAGGAGCGCATTGAGCGCACGGAGCCGTATTTCAACATCGTGCACGAGACGCTGAGCACCATTGCATACGGCAAGCGCGATTTCCGCTCGCCGTTCGTCGAGCCGCGTGAGGAGATCAAAAAGGTCTGCTATATCGTAATCGCGGGCGACAGAGGCCTTGCGGGAGGCTATAACAGCAACATCAACAAAGCGCTTGAGGCGCATATCGCCTCGCACGGCAAGCCGGTGTGTGTTGTGCCGGTAGGCAAGAAGGCCGTGGAGTACTGCCAGCGCAAGAAGCTGGAAATTCTGACCGAGCAATACAACATTGTCGAAGATGTCACCGTCGGCAATTGCTTTGAGGCGGCACACTTCCTCGCAGATGAATTCTGTAAGGGCGCGTTTGACGAGCTGTATATTGTCTATACAAACTTTGTCTCCATGCTGTCGCAGAACGCGACGGCGATGCGGATTCTTCCGATTCCGTATGAGAAGAGCGAGGCAAAGGATGACCTGAAGAGCCTGGTGCTGTATGAACCGAACCCGGAAGCCGTGTTCAACGCGGTCGTTCCGGAATATATTTCCGGTATTTTCTACGGTGCGCTCAGCCAGTCCTGGGCATCTGAACTGGCGGCCCGCCGCACGGCGATGGACGCGGCCAGCCAGAACGCCAGCGATATGATTGACGATCTGAGCCTGAAGTATAACCGTGCCCGTCAGGGTGCGATTACGCAGGAAATTACCGAAATTGTGGCCGGTGCGGAGCACTAAGTTCCCCGCCTGCCTTACCCAAACCAAGAAGGAGATATGTGCATGAACGAGCAAAATTTTGGTACAGTGGCTCAGGTTATCGGCCCTGTACTGGATGTAAAATTTGCAGACGGAAAGCTTCCCAATCTTCTCAATGCACTTGAAATTGACCACAACGGTACCAAGCTGATTGCCGAGGTTGCGCAGCACATCGGCGACAACACCGCGCGCTGCATCGCCATGAGCTCCACCGACGGCCTTGTCCGCGGCGAGAAGGCGCTCGACACCGGCAAGAGCATTTCCGTTCCGGTCGGCGATGTGACGCTCGGCCGCATGTTCAACCTGCTCGGCGAGCCGATCGACAACGGCGAGCCGGTCAAGGCAGAAGAGTATTGGGAAATTCATCGTCCGGCGCCGTCCTATGAAGATCAGGAGGGCGCAACCACCATCCTCGAAACCGGCATCAAGGTCATCGACCTGATCTGCCCGTACGCAAAGGGTGGTAAGATCGGCCTGTTCGGCGGTGCCGGTGTCGGCAAGACCGTCCTTATCATGGAACTGATTAACAACGTCGCCAAGCAGCACGGCGGTATTTCGGTATTCGCAGGCGTCGGCGAGCGTACCCGTGAGGGCAACGATCTGTACGGAGAAATGACCGAGTCCGGCGTTCTGAACAAGACCGCGCTGGTTTATGGCCAGATGAACGAGCCGCCCGGAGCACGTATGCGTGTCGCCCTGTCCGGCCTGACGATGGCAGAATATTTCCGTGACCGCGAGGGTCAGGACGTACTTCTGTTTATCGACAACATCTTCCGCTTCACGCAGGCCGGCTCGGAGGTATCCGCGCTGCTCGGCCGTATGCCGTCCGCCGTTGGCTACCAGCCGACGCTGGCAACCGAGATGGGCGCGCTCCAGGAGCGCATTACATCCACCAAGCGCGGCTCGATCACGTCGGTACAGGCGGTTTATGTCCCGGCGGACGACCTGACCGACCCGGCGCCGGCAACCACGTTTACCCATCTGGATGCGACGACGGTCCTCGATCGAAGCATTTCGTCCCAGGGCATTTTCCCGGCAGTCGATCCGCTGGATTCCACCAGCCGTATCCTGTCGCCGGAAGTCGTCGGCATGGAGCACTATCAGGTCGCGCGCGACGTACAGAAGATTTTGCAGCGCTATAAGGAGCTTCAGGATATCATCGCCATCATGGGTATGGACGAGCTGTCCGAGGAGGACAAGCTGACCGTATCGCGTGCGCGTAAGATTCAGCGTTTCCTGTCCCAGCCGTTCTCCGTCGCAGAGCAGTTCACCGGCATGCAGGGCAAATATGTCCCGCTGAAGGAGACCATCCGCGGCTTTAAGGAGATCATTGAGGGCAAGCACGACGATATTCCGGAGTCCGCCTTCCTGTTTGTCGGTACCATTGAGGAGGCCGTTGAAAAAGCCCAGAAGGGGGAATAACGCATGAGTGTATTCCATCTGAGGATTGTCACGGCTGACGGCCTGTATTTTGACGGCGAGGCGCAGCGCGTCATCGCGCGCACGATTGACGGCGATGTCTGCATTCTGGCACATCATACGCCGTACCTGACTGCGCTCGGCATGGGCGAGTGCCGCGTGACCGGCAGCAATGGCGAGACCCGCCGCGCCGCCTGCATCGGCGGCATGCTGTCCGTGATGAACAACGAGGTAAATCTCGTTGCGACTACGTTTGAATGGGCGGAAGACATTGACATCAGCCGCGCCGAGCGTGCACGCCAGCGCGCGGAGGAACTGATGCAGAAGCATCTGGATCAGCGTGAATATGAGCTGGCGCAGGCCAAGCTCAAGCGTGCATTGACCAGAATCAATGTCGGCAAGTAAATAAAGTCAGACAGAACCGGTCGGTATCCACGCGATATCGGCCGGTTTTTGTGCCGGAAAAGCGGATATATGGCGGGAAATCCGTGACAGATACGACATGCCATGCTATAATACCAATAGCTATACCTTCACATCGGAAAAAGGAGAGAGAGTATGTACTGTAATAAATGCGGCACATTGTTGCCGGACAATGCAGATTTCTGTCCGACCTGCGGCGCCCCCACGCCCAGACAGGCACAGCCGGTGCGTCAGGCACACGGAAAAAATTCGATTGTCATTGCGGCAATTGCAGCCGTGACTGTCGTGTTGGTGGCATGTATCATCTGCTTTACGCTGATAAACCGGAGCAGCCAGGAGGCACAGCTTGCAGCGGTGGGGGAGACACAGCAGCAGAGCGGGCAGAGCAACACCCAGACAGCGGATGCGGACAAGGCAGACGGCAATTTGGACAGCACGGCTTCCGAACAGGAGAAAACGGAGACCGGAGACAGCAGCGGCGAGAGCACGCAAGCCGCGACAACAGTCACCAACAACTATTATTATTACGGTGACGGCGCAGCGAGTGACAACGATTACTACACGCGCGTGACCAGCTCGGGCTACCTGTGGCCGACGGATACACAATATATTTCCACCTCTGACCTGCGTGGTCTGAGTCAGGACACGGTTGCGGCCATCCGCAATGAAATTTATGCGCGCCACGGCTATGCGTTTACCACGGCGCGCTGGCAGACCTATTTTGCATCCAAGACATGGTATGACCGCGACAGCACCTGCACCGAATCGACGATCCGTGCACGTCTGTCCTCGATAGAACGCGCGAATATCAGCACCATAGTTGCGTATGAGGAGAGCAAGGGATGGCGCTGAAACGATGGGTTCTGACTGTGCTGCTTGCAGGGCTGCTGTGGTGTCTGTATGGCTGCGGCAAAGCCGCCGTGAGTCCGGCAGGGAGTGCGGATTCCGGTTCTGCGGGACAGACTGTGGATTCCGGCAGCGCGGCAGGAGCTGCGGAGGATACCGGTGAGCTGATTGACCCGCCGCTGGAGGAGGAAGCATCCGACACCAGCGAACAGGCGCAGCCGCTTGCGGGCATTGTCATCTGTCTTGACCCCGGTCACGGCGTGACGGACGCCACCGGGCAGGAGCGGGTTTCTCCGCTTTCGCAGGAGACCAAGGCGGCCTATGTCAGCGGTGCTGCGGGCAACAGTCAGACCGAAGAAGAACTCAATCTCGCCGTTGCACAGCTGGTGCGCGCGGGATTGGAAGAGCGCGGGGCACAGGTTGTCATGACACGGCAGACCAATGAAGCAACGGTCAGCAACATCGAACGCGCACAGATTGCAAACAATGCGGGTGCAGACTTGTGCATCCGCATTCATGCGGATGGCTCAGAGGATTCCTCGGTTTCCGGCATGTCGATGCAGGTGCCTGCGGGCAGCCTGCTGGGGACACCGGAGATCGAGCAGCCGAGTGCGCGGGTGGCCGAGATCATTCTCGAAGAGGTGACCGCGGCGACTGGCGCGCGCAGCCGTGGACTGGTGCAGCGCAGCGACCTGACCGGCTTTAACTGGTCAGAGGTGCCGTGTGTGCTGCTGGAGATGGGGTTCCTGAGCAACGCACAGGAGGATGCCCTGCTGGCGACGGACGAATATCGACAGCAGATTGCGTCGGGTATTGTTTCCGGCGTGTGCCGCTGGATGGAAAGCGGACGATAACAGAAAAGAAGGTTGAAACGAGATGGATCTTACCCTTAACAGTGCAATCGGAATTGCGGGACAGACGCTGGCGGCATTGTATGCCGCCATGCCGGTGAAAATCGTATTGCTGCTGCTGTCCCTGCTGTTCTGCTTTGCCGGGTACCGGCTGCTGCGCGCGGTCAGCGCGCTGAGCGGTGTTGCACTGGGCGTGGTGCTCGGCATCTGTGTCACCAGCCTGTTCAGCGCGTCGATGAACGAGCTGCTCGGGCTGACGCTGACCGTGCTGGCGATCGTGGTGCTCGGCGTTGCGCTCGGTGTCGTATTTTTCTGCTGGTATCCGCTCGGTGTGTTTACAGTATGTGCCTGTGCCGGTGCGGCGGTCGTGTATCTGCCCGGCTTATTTGTGGCGCAGCATGCACAGGCGGCATTTTGGCTGGTATTGGCAGGCGGTGCCGTGCTGTTCGGCGTGACGGGCGTGCTGTTCCTGCGCCCGGCGGGTATTCTGTCCACCGGTGTGTTCGGCTTTTTTGCCGCATTCGTGTTGGTAGACCTGTTTGCCAGACCGCAGGGGCTCACAACCGTTGTGCTCGGGCTGGCGCTGACGCTTGCCGGCTGTGCTGTGCAGGCTGTGACGGGTCGCGGTGCGGATGTGCTCCCGTTCGGCGAGAGGAATGGACGCACGGTTGCAGCAGAACCAAAGGACAGCGGAGATGCTCATTTGCGTGCGCCTGCGCCCGAAGAAGACGGAGTGGACGACGACACACATGGGCTGGATCTCAGCCAGCTGCCGCAGGAGGAACCGGATGAAATTGATTCGATTTCTCAGACCGTGGCGGCACATATCGGCCTGACGGAGCCGATGACACCGGAGCAGGCGAGGGGGACCGAGCCGTTGTATCCGGAGATTGCGCGGGAAGAAGAACCCGTGCGAGAGCTGTCCAGTTCAGATGATCCGGAAATGGCAGAAGACCGCACGATACTGCTCTCCCTGGAGGATGTGCTGAACCAACAGCAGGATGTGCCGCTGGAACAGCAGGCACAGTTTGCCTGGATGTCCGAACAGCCGGTAGAGACACCTGCTTCCGATGCGGAGCCGGAGGGCACGATGCCGCTGCGCGGCATGTGGAACGACATCTTCCGTCCGGGAGCCGAGCCGGGAGAAGAAGCCGAGCCAGTGGAAGAAACCGAACCGGCAGCAGTGGAATCAACCGAAGACCTGCCGCAGGCATCGGAGTCAGACAGCGTGGAGCCGGAAGCTGCGGCGGATATAGAGCAGATGCTCAGCAGCACAGCAGACCTGACCCGTGCGCTGGAACAGGCGCTGGGTGCGCTGGAAAAGCCGGAAAAAACCGATGCGGAGCCGGATGTGGATATGATGTGGGAGCAGCTGTTCCCGTCTGAGGAAGATCGGCCGGAGGCACCTGCCCACACGGGACGGACAGCAGAGGGATCTGTCGGGGAATCGGAAGAACAGGCGAACCGTGTGGAATCGGATGTGGATTCGGAGGAGGACGCGATATGGGAGCAGATGTTCCCGCCGATGTTCAAAGAGGAACCACCGGAAGAGGATTTTGACGCGGAACCGGAAGAAGAACCCGAAATCGCCGCAGAAGCAGCGGATGAGCTGATGGAAGTATCTGACGATACCGAGCAGACGGAATCGGCGGACATGTCTGAGCCGGAGAAACCCCGGAAGGAATTTTCCGTACGCCTGTTGTGGCCGGCGCTGCTGACGGTTGTCGTACTTGTACTCGCCGGAATTGGAATTCGATATGTTGAGCTTGCGCTTGCACTGTGCTTTGTGTGCTATGTGTTGCGGTATTACCGTGCGGCGGCATTTGCCTGTGCCGTACTGTGTGTGCGCCGCGTATTGGATGTAGTTCAGCTTATCGTGCGGGGCGGCAGCTGGCTGGAAATCGTGCTGGACGCGCTTTGTGCGGCCGCATTCCTCGCGCTTACGTATGCCGCAATGCGCGCATATACTGCGCTCCGCCATGCGGATGCGGAGGAAACCGAAGAATAAAGAAAAAAGCTGTTTCAGTATCCGAAACAGCTTTTTTGTGCAAAAATAGCGGAAAAACGAAACGAGACGGTTCACCCAACCGTCTCGTTTCTTCTCTCTTCTCTGTATGGCATATTACTCACGCCCTCTGTATAGGGCGGATGATGCGGTACTCCTGCTAAAAAGTACAGTTATAAATATACCACACTGGATAGAGAAAGAGTAGTGGCAAACCTCCCAAAAAAAACTGCAATTTTTTGTGCAAAAAGTTCGGTGCGTTTCCGGGAAAGTGTAAAATGAACCGCGAAAATGCAGGATTTCCGGCGTATCTGGCAAAAGGGCAGGAGTTTTTTGGGAAAACAATCGATTTTACTTCCCATTCGGCGCGCAACGGTGCTATACTGGACAGGCGGAAATTTTAGCGGTTTCCGCAGAGGAGGAACGACATGCATACGAAAGCAAAATCAGCGTGGATGATCGCAGGCGCGGGCGCGTTGTGGGGCATGATTGCCCTGTTTGTGCGCGCGCTGAACGCGGCGGGGCTGTCCGCGTTGGAGATCGTCTTTTTTCGCAACTTGCTTGCGGCCGCGGCGCTCGGCGTTGTGGTAGCCGTGCGCGACCGGTCAGCGCTGCGCATCCGCCTGCGCGATGTCTGGATGTTTGTCGGCACAGGCATGGTCAGCATTGCGCTGTTTAATTTGTGTTATTTTTATACGCTCTCGCGCAGCAGCGTAGCGGTGGCGGCATTGCTGCTGTACACCTCGCCGGTGTTTGTCCTGCTGCTGTCCATCCTGCTGTTCCGCGAACGTCTGACGGCACATCGGCTTGCCGCAATTGTCATCACAATTGCGGGCTGCGCGTGCATCACAGGCGTGTTTTCACAGGCGCAGGCAGTTGCACCGATGACGGTGCTGTGCGGCCTCGGCTCGGGGTTGTTTTACGCGCTGTACAGTATCTTTGGAAAATTTGCGCTGCGGCGTTACAGCGCGATGACCGTTTCGTTTTATACGTTTGTGTTTGCGGCACTTGCAACTGCGCCGTTCAGTGCGGCACACTGCACGCAAAAGGTGCTGGCTCAGCCACATACGCTGCTGGTCGGGCTCGGCTTGGCAGTGGTGTGCACGGTTGTGCCGTTCCTGCTGTATACCGGCGGGCTGGACGGTGTGCCCGCGTCGCAGGCAGCTGTGCTGGCGACGGTTGAACCGCTGGTAGGCAGCCTGCTGGGAGTCGTTGTGTTTGGCGACCCGTTTACCATCTGGACCGTGCTTGGCATGGCACTGATCCTCAGTTCGATTCTGGTGTTGCAGCTGCCGCCGCGCAGGCGTCCGGCTGTGGAGGAAGCAAATGGATAGTTTTGTATTCAGCCTGAACGCCACCGTGCCGATCTTCCTCGTCATGGTGCTCGGCTATATTTTAAAACAGATCGGCATGTTCACGGAGGAATTCTGTGCCGTTGCCAACAAATATGTGTTCAAAGTTGCACTGCCGGTGCTGCTGTTCCGTGACATTGCACAGACCGACCTGTATCAGGATTTCAATCTGAGCTTTGTGCTGTATTGCGCAGGTGTGACCATCGTGATGTTCCTCGGGCTGTGGCTGCTGACAGCAAAGCTCATGCCGGACAAGACGATGGTCGGCGCGTTTGTACAGGGTGCTGCGCGCAGCAGTGTGGCCGTGCTCGGCATCGCGTTTGTTCAGAATATTTACGGCGACGCGGGACTGACCCCACTGATGATTGTCTCTGCTGTGCCGCTGTTTAATGTGTTCTCCGTTGTCATCCTGACATTTTCTGCGGGCGGCGGGGCACATGGGCGGGCTGCGGTCAAGCGCGCGTGCATCAATGTGCTCAAAAACCCGATTATCCTCGGCATTTTTGCGGGTCTGCCGTTCTCGCTGCTGCGCATTGAGATTCCAACCATTCCGCTCAAGATGATCGACAGCGTGGCGTCTACGGCGACGCCGATTGCGCTGCTCGTGGTCGGCGCGGGTTTTGAGGGCGCGCAGGCGCTCGCAAAGATTCGTCCGACGATTGCTGCGACAGTGATTAAGCTGCTCGCACTGCCGGCGCTGTTTTTGCCGCTGGCGGTGCACCTCGGCTTTTCCGGCACAGAGATGGTAGCCGTGCTCATCATGCTCGGTTCGCCGACAACCGTCACATCTTATATTATGGCAAAAAATATGGACAACGACGGAGAACTGTCGTCCAGTATCATCGTGCTGACAACCCTGCTTTCCTCAGTCACGCTGACCGGATGGATTTTCCTTTTGCGCGTCATGCAGCTGATTTGATGCGGTTTTATGCGGAAATGGCAGGGGATTCCTTGACAGGGCAACGCCGGTATCGGTATAATAAGAATAAGATAGAGGAATAGACCTTTCTGCGCCTGAAAAATGGGGACGGGCAGAGCTGATGTGATGGAGGGACAGATAATATGAAAGGATTGATTCTTGCGGCAGGCAAGGGGACGCGGCTGTATCCGATGACAAAGCCCGTATGCAAGCCGTTGCTTCCGGTTTATGATAAACCGCTGATTTATTATCCGCTTTCTGTGCTCATCCAGTCGGGGATTACTGATATTATGGTGATTATCCCGGATGGAGAGGAGGAGACGTTTGAGCGCCTGCTCGGTGATGGCAGTGCGTGGGGCATTCATATATCCTATGCGGTGCAGAAGGTGCCGCGCGGCATTGCGGATGCTTTCCTTGTCGCGGAGGATTTCATCCGGGGCGAATCGGTCTGCCTGGTTCTGGGTGACAATATTTTTTATGATGAAACCAAGAAATATCAGTTCATGCAGGCGGTGGACGACAACGACGGCGCGACCGTGTTCGGCTATTATGTCGATGACCCGCGCGCCTTCGGCGTGGTAGAGTTCGACGAGAACGGCAATGCCATCAGCATTGAGGAAAAGCCGCGCTTTCCGAAGTCCAATTACATCATTCCGGGGCTGTATTTCTACAACGCAGATGTGCTGGATATTGCGAAGAATCTCAAGCCGTCCGCGCGCGGCGAGCTGGAAATTACCGATGTCAATCTGGAATACCTGCGCCGCGGCCAGCTGAAGGTCGTTCCGCTGAACGACAGCTTTGTGTGGAAGGATGCGGGCACGGCGGAGAACCTGCTCGAAGCGGCAAACTGTGTGCGCGAGGTACAGGAGCGCACCGGGCGCTACATCGCCTGTCCGGAGGAATGTGCCTACAACAAGGGCCTGATTACCGCAGAGCAGGTGCACGAAGTTGGAATCCAGCTGGGAAAAACGCTGTACGGACAGTACTTACAGTGCCTGTAAAACACATACAGAGCGGCCGCCTGGCCGCTCTGTTTTTGGAAGAAGGGAATTTTTTGTGAAAACAACGGTTTATTTCATCCGCCATGGCACGACGGACAACAACGTCGGCGGGCGGTTTCAAGGCAGCTCGGATATTCCGCTGGGACAGACCGGTCTGCGGCAGGCGTACTATCTGGGCGAGCGGTTTGCCGGCATGCCGGTGGATGCGGTATACAGCAGCCCGCTGACGCGCGCACGACAGACGGCGGAGGGCGTGTGCCGCCATCTGTCGGTACAGCCGGTGCTGGTGGACGGTTTGCGCGAGATCGACGGTGGTCTGCTCGAAGGGCATACCAATGAGGAAAACCGGCGGGCGTATCCCGAAGTGATGGACAATTTCCGCAACCATCCGGCAAGGTTCTGTCCGCCGGGCGGCGAGAGCGCCAGACAGATTCACACGCGCATGACGGAGACCGTCAATCGGCTGATCCGCGAAAACGCGGGCAAATCCATCGTCATCGTGTCGCATGGCTTTGCGCTGCAATCGTATCTCGCGTGCCTCGATACCCCGTTCGACGAGATGGAGCCGAATATTGTGGGCAATGCCTCAATTTCCTGCATAGTGTACGGGGAAAACGGCGATTTTGAAACAAAATTTTATGACGACCAGTCGCATCTGCCGGAGGATCTGCGCTTCCGCTCCGCGTTTTTGAAGCAGGGGCGTGCGCCGGGCGCGAAGCGCGCGGAATAAACGCACGGAAAAGTGCACAAATTGCGTTTCTTTGGTCGAAAAACACAAACAAAAACAACAAAACCTCTCCGATTTGGAGAGGTTTTACAATCTTGGTCAGCTTGACAAATTTGCATAAGTATGCTATCATTTAATAGTTTCCACATAAGTATATGGAACTTTGTCCAAATACATTCTAGCATTTTTTCAGTCAAGATGCAAGAAAGAGCATAGCAATAATCACTACGCGGCCAGGCGTATCGAATACTTGAGAAACGGAGTGATGGGTACAATATGGCAAACGAGGCAACAATCAACGGTGTCCATGTCCATGACGTAAAGTACGGACGTACCACCCGAAAGAGCTTTGCCAGGATTCCGGAAATCCTGGACATGCCGAACCTCATCGAGGTTCAGAAAAAATCGTATGAATGGTTCCTGACGGACGGACTGCGCGAGGTATTCGACGACGTTGCGTCCATCAGCGACTACACCGGCAATCTGGAGCTGTCGTTCATCGACTACAAGCTGGACGATGAACCGAAGTACAGCGTGGAGGAATGCAAGGCGCGCGACGCCACGTATGCCTGCCCGCTACGCGTGCGCATGCGCCTGCGCTACAAGGAAACCGGCGAGATCAAGGAGCAGGAGCTGTTCATGGGCGATTTCCCGCGCATGACCGATTCCGGCACGTTCATCATCAACGGCGCGGAGCGCGTTATTGTCTCCCAGATCGTCCGTTCTCCGGGCGTCTACTACGGCATGACGCTGGATAAGACCGACAAGCCGCTGCTGTCCGCAACCGTCATCCCGTACCGCGGCGCTTGGCTGGAGTACGAGACCGACAGCAATGATGTCTTCTACGTCCGCATCGATAAAAACAGAAAAATCCCGATCACTTCGTTTATCCGTGCCATCGGCGTTGAGACCGACGCGGAGATCATCGAGATGTTCGGCGAGGACGAGCGCATTCTGGCAACCCTCGACAAGGATCCGTCCAAGACGGTCGAGGACGCCCTCATCGAAATCTATAAAAAGCTGCGTCCGGGCGAGCCTCCCACGGTTGATTCCGCCCGCAGCCTGCTCAACGCGCTGTTCTTTGACACCCGCCGCTATGATATTTCTGCGGTCGGCCGCTATAAGTACAACAAGAAGCTGAACATTGCACGCCGTCTGGTCGGCCACAAGCTGTGCGAGACCGTCACCGACCCGATGACCGGTGAGATCCTGGCGGAAGAGGGCACGATCCTCACCCGCGAGCAGGCAACGCTCATCGCGCGCCGCGGCGTACACGGTACGATTATCGAGGCCAACGACGGCACGAAGGTCAAGGTGTTCGGCAATGGCATGGTCGATATGAAGGACTTCGTTTCGTTCGACCCGCTGGAAAAGTGCGGCATCAAGGAAAAGGTTCGCTTTGTCGTCCTGAAGGAACTGCTGGACGACGCAGAGGCCGAGGGCAAGACCGAGGACGAGCTGATTGACGACATCCGTGCGGCAAAGGACGATCTGATTCCGAAGCACATCATCGTCGACGACATGCTGGCTTCCATCTGCTACCTGCTGGGCCTCGGTCATGACATCGGCACGACCGATGACATCGACCATCTGGGCAACCGCCGTCTGCGCTGTGTCGGCGAGCTGCTGCAGAACCAGTTCCGCATCGGCTTCTCCCGCATGGAGCGCGTCATCCGTGAGCGCATGACGATTCAGGATCTTGACATCGTCACCCCGCAGTCGCTCATCAATATTCGCCCGGTCACCGCAGCGATCAAGGAATTCTTCGGTTCCTCCCCGCTGTCCCAGTTCATGGATCAGACCAACCCGCTGGCAGAGCTGACGCACAAGCGCCGTATGTCCGCACTGGGTCCTGGCGGTCTGTCGCGTGACCGCGCATCGTTCGAGGTTCGAGACGTACACTACAGCCATTATGGTCGTATGTGCCCGATTGAGACGCCGGAAGGTCCGAACATCGGTCTGATTTCCTACCTCGCAACTTATGCACGCATCAATGAATTTGGCTTTATCGAGGCGCCGTACCGTGTTATCGACAAGGAGACCGGCCGTGTCACCGATGAGGTTCACTATATGACCGCGGACATTGAGGACGAGTACACCGTCTGCCAGGCGTATGAGCCGCTGGACGAGGAAGGCCGTCTGGCAAATCCGCGTATTACCTGCCGCTGCCGCGAAGAAATCGTCGAAGTTGACCGTCAGGATGTCGATCTGATGGACGTTTCGCCGCGCATGATGGTATCCGTTGCGACCGCAATGATCCCGTTCCTCGAGCACGATGACGCAAACCGTGCTCTGATGGGTGCGAACATGCAGCGCCAGGCCGTTCCGCTGCTGAAGACCGAATCCCCGGCTGTCGGCACCGGTATGGAGTACAAGGCATGTGTTGACTCCGGTATTGTTCCGCTGGCGGAGGGCGACGGCACCGTCACCCGCGTTACTGCGCGCGATGTTACTGTCAACTATGACACGATGGGCGAGAAGACCTATCACCTGACCAAGTTCCTGCGTTCCAACCAGTCCACCTGCATCAACCAGCGCCCGATCGTCAACCTCGGCGAGCGCGTCAAGAAGGGTGATGTGCTGGCGGACGGCCCGTCTACCTGCAACGGCGAGGTTGCGCTGGGCAAGAACGCACTCATCGGCTTCATGACCTGGGAAGGTTACAACTACGAGGACGCCGTCCTGCTGAACGAGCGTCTGGTTCGTGATGATGTATACACCTCCATCCACATTGAAGAATACGAATCCGAATCCCGCGACACCAAGCTGGGACCGGAAGAAATTACCCGTGATATCCCGAATGTCGGTGAGGACGCGCTGCGCGACCTCGACGAGCGCGGCATCATCCGCGTCGGCGCCGAGATTCATTCCGGCGATATCCTCGTCGGCAAGGTAACGCCGAAGGGCGAGACCGAGCTGACCGCAGAGGAGCGCCTGCTGCGTGCGATCTTCGGCGAGAAGGCGCGCGAGGTACGCGATACCTCCCTGCGTGCACCGCACGGCGAGGCAGGCATTGTCGTCGATGTCAAGGTATTTACGAGAGAAGCCGGCGACGACCTGTCGCCTGGCGTCAACATGACTGTCCGCGTCTACATCGCGCAGAAGAGAAAGATTTCTGTCGGCGATAAGATGGCAGGCCGCCATGGTAACAAGGGTGTCGTTTCGCGCATCCTGCCGCAGGAGGACATGCCGTTCCTCGAAGACGGCACACCGCTGGACATCGTCCTCAATCCGCTGGGCGTACCGTCCCGAATGAACATCGGACAGGTACTGGAGGTTCATCTGGGCTACGCAGCGATGAGCATGGGCTGGAAGATCGCAACGCCGGTATTCGACGGTGCGAACGAGCAGGACATTGCAGACGCGCTGACCGCAGCCGGCAAGAACCCGAACGGCAAGTCGGTTCTGTATGACGGCCGTACCGGCGAGAAGTTTGACAACGAAGTAACCGTCGGCTATATGTATTACCTCAAGCTGCATCATCTGGTCGACGATAAGATTCACGCACGTTCCACCGGCCCGTACTCGCTGGTTACCCAGCAGCCGCTCGGCGGCAAGGCACAGTTCGGCGGCCAGCGCTTCGGCGAGATGGAAGTCTGGGCTCTCGAAGCATATGGCGCAGCCTATACGCTCCAGGAAATTCTGACCGTCAAGTCGGACGATATTGTCGGCCGTGTCAAGACCTACGAAGCAATCGTCAAGGGTCACAACATCCCGCAGCCGGGCGTACCGGAATCGTTCAAGGTTCTGGTCAAGGAGCTTCAGTCGCTGTGTCTGGACATCCGCGTTCTCGACGAGAACGGCGAGGAAATTATTCTGTCGGACGACGACGACGATACCACCAGCTACGAGCAGCATGAGCGCGCAACCGCGAGCGATTCGGAGTTCGAGGCTTCCGGCTTCGGCATTTCCGACGTCGAGGACGGCGATCATCCGCTCATGGACGGGGAATCTAACGTATCCGACGATCTGTTTGGCAGCGACGATGATTACAGCGAGACGGAGGAGTAAGCATGGGATACAATACGTTTAATGCAATCAAAATCGGCCTTGCTTCGCCGGAGCTCATCCGCGAATGGTCTTACGGCGAGGTCAAGAAGCCGGAAACCATCAACTACCGCACCCTCAAGCCGGAGCGCGACGGCCTGTTCTGCGAGCGCATCTTTGGACCGCAGAAGGACTGGGAATGCCACTGCGGACGCTATAAAAAGGTTCGCTATAAGGGCAAGATCTGTGAGCGCTGCGGCGTCGAGGTCACCAAGTCCAAGGTACGCCGTGAGCGCATGGGCCACATCGAGCTGGCCGCTCCGGTTTCCCATATCTGGTACTTTAAGGGCATTCCGTCCCGTATGGGTCTGATTCTGGATATGTCCCCGCGTCTGCTTGAGAAGGTTCTGTACTTCGCCGCTTATATCGTCACCGATCCGGGCGAAGGCACTGGCCTGATTAAGAAGCAGATTCTGACAGAAAAAGAATACCGCGACATGAAGGAGAAGTTCGAGGATGACTTCGAGGCCGGAATGGGCGCGGAAGCAATCAAAAAGCTGCTGGCAGAGCTGGATCTGGAGCAGCTGAGCGTGGAGCTGAAGAACGAGCTGCGCGATGCAACCGGTCAGAAGCGCGTGCGCATCATCAAGCGCCTCGAGGTTGTCGAGTCGTTCCGCAAGTCGGGCAACCGCCCGGAATGGATGATTATGGATGTTGTCCCGGTCATCCCGCCGGAAATCCGCCCGATGGTACAGCTGGATGGCGGCCGCTTTGCGACCTCCGACCTGAACGATCTGTACCGCCGTGTCATCAACCGAAACAACCGACTCAAGCGTCTGCTTGAGCTGGGTGCGCCGGATATCATCGTCCGCAACGAGAAGCGCATGCTTCAGGAAGCAGTCGATGCGCTGATTGACAACGGCCGCCGCGGCCGCCCGGTCACCGGCCCGAACAACCGCCCGCTCAAGTCGCTGTCTGACATGCTGAAGGGAAAGCAGGGACGTTTCCGTCAGAACCTGCTCGGCAAGCGTGTCGACTACTCCGGCCGTTCGGTTATCGTCGTAGGCCCGGATCTGAAGATTTATCAGTGCGGTCTGCCGAAGGAAATGGCAATCGAGCTGTTCAAGCCGTTTATCATGAAGCGTCTGGTTCAGGATGGTCTGGCTTCCAATATCAAATCGGCCAAGAAGATGGTTGAGCGCGGCAAGCCGGAGGTTTGGGACGCACTGGAAACCGTCATCAAGGGCCATCCGGTTATGCTGAACCGTGCACCGACGCTGCACCGTCTGGGCATCGAGGCATTCGAGCCCATTCTGGTCGAGGGTCGTGCGATTAAGCTGCATCCGCTGGTTTGTACCGCGTTTAACGCGGACTTCGACGGCGACCAGATGGCAGTGCATCTGCCGCTGTCCGTCGAGGCACAGGCAGAGGCACGCCTGCTGATGCTGTCCGCCAATAACCTGCTCAAGCCGCAGGACGGCAAGCCGGTCACCATTCCGTCGCAGGATATGGTACTCGGTTCGTACTACCTGACCATCGACCGCGACACCGAGCGCGGCGCAGGCAAGGTATTCCGCAATACCGATGAGGCACTCATGGCATATGATGAGGGCGTCATTGAAATTCATGCGCCGATCAAGGTGCGCATGACCAAGGAAATCGACGGTGAGATCGTCAGCGGTCTGGTCGATGCGACCGCCGGCCGCCTGATCTTCAACCAGAAGATTCCGCAGGATCTGGGCTTTGTTGAGAGAAAGACCAAGCAGGATATGCTCAAGCTGGAGATCATGCAGACCTGCGGCAAGAAGGAGCTCGGCAAGATTGTCGACCGCTGCATCCGCATCCATGGCTTCAACAAGACCGCTGAGGTTCTGGACTCCATCAAGTCGATGGGTTATAAATACTCCACCAAGGGCGCACTGACCGTTTCGTTCTCCGATATCTTCGTTCCGAAGGAGAAGCCGGAGCTGATTGCGGCATCCGAGAAGAAGGTTGCCATGATCGATAAGAAATATAAGCGCGGCTTTATCACCGATGAAGAGCGTTACCGTCTGGTTGTCCGCGAGTGGGAGAAGACCACCAATGACGTTACCGAGGCGCTGACCTCCAACATGGACCGCTTCAACCCGATCACGATGATGGCACAGTCCGGTGCCCGTGGTTCGATCAATCAGATTCGTCAGCTGGCAGGCATGCGTGGCCTGATGGCGAACGCAGCCGGTAAGACCATCGAGATTCCGATCAAGTCGAACTTCCGTGAGGGTCTGTCCGTACTGGAGTACTTCACCTCCGCACGAGGCGCACGTAAGGGTCTGGCGGATACCGCACTGCGTACCGCGGACTCCGGTTACCTGACCCGTCGAATGGTTGACGTATCGCAGGAAGTCATCATCCGTGAGCAAGACTGCGGCGCGACCAGCGGCATCTGGGTTGAGGACATTATGGATGGCAACTCTGTCATTGAGCCGTTTGCAGAGCGTCTGGCAGGCCGTTATCTGGTCGAAGACCTGTATAATCCGGCAACGGGCGAGCTGCTCCAGAGCAAGGACGACATGATGACGGAAGACGATGCAAAGCGCATTGTCGATGCAGGCATCAAAAAGGTGCAGATTCGTACCGTTTTGCAGTGCCGCGCACGCAAGGGCGTCTGCGCACACTGCTATGGTTCCAACCTGGCGTTCGATGCGCCGTGTGCAATGGGCGAGGCCGTCGGTATTATTGCGGCACAGTCCATCGGCGAGCCGGGCACCCAGCTGACCATGCGTACCTTCCATTCCGGCGGTATCGCAGGTTCCGATATTACCCAGGGTCTTCCGCGAGTTGAAGAACTGTTCGAGGCAAGAAAGCCGAAGAAGGTTGCAACGCTGGCAGAAATCGGCGGTATTGTCACCATCGAGGAAAGCAAGCGTACCACTGTCAAGACGGTCAATATTGTCAACAGCAAGACCGGCGAGACCAGAAGCTATCAGCTCGCATCGTCCTCCGGCATCCGTGTTTCCGATGGCGAAGAGGTTGTACAGGGTCAGCAGCTGAACGAAGGTGCGCTCAACCCGCATGACATCCTGCGCATTCTCGACCCGCGCGCGGTACAGGATTACCTGATTAAGGAAGTTCAGAAGGTTTACCGTCAGCAGGGCGTTGATCTGAACGACAAGCACATTGAGGTTATTGTCCGCCAGATGATGCACAAGATCAAGGTTGAGGACGCAGGCGACACCGATATGCTGCCGGGCGCAATGATGAGCCTGATCGAGTTCGAGGATGAGAACAACAAGATTCAGGAGCGCATTGACGCAGGTGAGACCGAGCTCAAGCTGGCAACCTACTCGCCGGTACTGATGGGTATCACTAAGGCGGCACTGGCAACCGATTCGTTCCTGTCTGCCGCATCCTTCCAGGAGACCACCCGTGTCCTGACCGATGCAGCCATCAAGGGCAAGGTTGACCCGCTGACCGGCCTGAAGGAGAACGTCCTGATCGGTAAGCTGATTCCGGCAGGCTCCGGTCTGAAGGAATACCGCGACGGCCATTACGAAGAAATCCACAATCTGGATTAACCGTACCGTACTTTTCTTTTTGAGGAAAAGAAAAGTACGCAAAAGAAAACCTTTCCGCGCGCTCCCGCGCGAACCCGTGCCGGCGGACATACCGGTCCGCCGGCTGGCGAGGATTTCCGGTTTGTGGTACAACGAGATACAGGCAGACGCTGTGCAAACGCGCACAGCGTCTGTTTTTCTGTTTATACCTATACTTTTTTATGCTTCTGTTATACTTCTGTTATGCTTCTTTTCAGATACGCCCTAACTTCTTTTCAATTTCTTTTATATTTCTGCAAGTGCGATTGATTTGGCGCAGACAGTGGCCGAACAAGTGCGTGCGAATCTCCTGCGGGTATGGTATACTGTCAGCAGGAGGCGAAGAACGATGCTGTTTCATCCGCTGGACTGTAAAACCTGGCCGCGTGCGGAGCATTTCCGGTATTATACCGACGTTGTGCGCACGCGCTACAACCTGAATTATGAGATTGATATCACCGCACTGCATCAACATGTGAAACAGAAAAAGCTCAGATTTTATCCTGTGGCGCTTTGGATGGTCATGCGCGTGGTCAATGACACAATGGAGCTGCGCATGGCGACAGATGCTGACGGCAATCCGGGCTATTGGGAGTACTGTGTGCCGTCGTACACAATTTTTCATGAGGATGACCATACGTTTTCCGATATCTGGACGGAATGGAACGATGATTTTCGCGTGTTTTATGCACAGGCTGCGGAAGACATGGGAAAATATGCCGGGGTGAAGGGGGTCAAAGCAAAGGCGGGCAGGCCGGACAATTTTACATCGCTGTCCATGCTGCCATGGCTCAGCTTTACCGGGCACGGCTGCGATACCTATACTGCGCCACAAATGCTGTTTCCGATTTTCCTGATGGGGAAGTGGCACGCGCGCGATGGGAGACTGCTTTTGCCGGTCTCGCTTTCGCTCAACCACGCGGCGGCAGACGGCTGGCATGCGGCAAAGGCCTTCCGGGATATTGAGAATCTGGCAGAAAATCCGGAAAACTGGCTGGTATGAGGGATAAAACCATGAAGAACGACAAATACTGGAAATACGGCTGTTCCGCTGTGACCGCAGCTATGCTTGTCATTTGTGTTTCCGTTGCGCGCCGCGATCTGATGCTGCGCAAATACTGTAAGGATGTGGAACTCGACTCGTTTTTCGGGGAACTGGCGCTGCCGCTGCTGATCGTACTGGTGGGGGCATATGCAGTCTTTGCCCTGTGGCAATGGATTGCCGACCGCCCTGCCGCGCGCAGGCAGCTGATCTCCGTTACGCTGGCGGCCGTGTTTTCGTTCGGCTTTCTGTCTGGCGGATATCTGCGATATCACAATGCAGTGTATCAGGCGAGTGAAAAGCAGGCGAAGTATGACAAGGCGTGGGATAAGGGGCTGCTATACGATCTCAAAGGCCTGTTCCGGTGACACATTGCAGGAATGCAGGACGCCTCCTGCATGCGTTTTTTTGCCCGGGTTTCCCCGGCTTTTCAAAAAAATTTTACCGGTTTGTGCAAATGTATGAATAAAACCCGGCTGAGAGGGAATGCTGTTTTCTGCTTTGTAAAATCGAAGAAAAAAAGATTGACAACAGGGGGTTCATGGGGTAAAATAAACGGGTATGCGATAAGGAGGTATCGTTATGCTCTCAGAGCTGTCTTCGGCGGCAAAAGTCGTCGGTGTCAAGCAGTCTAAGAAAGTCATCCGTGACGGCGGCGCAAAGCAGGTATTCATTGCCGCGGACGCAGAGCGGCGGATTACCGACCCTATCCGGGCGTTGTGTGAGCAGCACAATGTCGAAGTGACCGGGGTTTCGTCCATGAAACAGCTGGGCGAGGCGGTCGGCATCGCCGTCGGCGCTGCCGTTGTCGCGGTCACAGAATAAGTCCGATTTTAACGGGACAAACTCCCGCTGAAATAAATCTATTCATTCTTATTTAAGGAGGTGCCAGTTAAATGCCAACCTTTAACCAGCTCGTTCGCAAGGGCAGACAGGAAGTAGCGTACAAGTCTACCGCTCCGGCTCTTCAGGTAGGTCTGAACTCCCTGAAGAAGAAGGCAACCAGCCAGCCGTCCCCGCAGAAGAGAGGCGTCTGCACTACTGTCAAGACCATGACCCCGAAAAAGCCGAACTCCGCACTGCGTAAGGTCGCTCGTGTTAAGCTGACCAACGGTATGGAAGTTTCCGCTTATATCCCGGGCATCGGCCACAACCTGCAGGAGCACTCCGTCGTTATGGTTCGCGGCGGCCGTGTCAAGGACCTTCCGGGTGTTCGTTACCATATCATCCGCGGTTCCCTCGATACCCAGGGCGTTGCAAACCGCCATCAGGCCCGCTCCAAGTACGGCGCGAAGCGTCCGAAGCCGGGCAAGTAAACAAAAGCCCAAATCAAAACCCACACTTAACCCGTGCGTTTGACTTGAACACTTTTGGTTCAGCAAAGCAGAACAAGCTTTGTCCTGAGCGTGTTTGAATAGATTTGTTTCAGACTCCTCGGACAGGCGATGACAAAAGCCAGGGGTGGCTTTTGAAGTACCTATGAAATCATTTTTTTGTGAAGGAGGGAAGTATCGTGCCAAGAAGAGGATTTGTTCCCAAGAGAGAAGTTCTTCCGGATCCGCTCTACGGCTCCCAGCTCGTTACCAAGCTGATCAACTCGATCATGCTCGACGGTAAGAAGGGCGTAGCCCAGAAGGTTGTTTACGGTGCTTTTGACATCGTGAAGGAGAAGACTGGCCGCGATCCGTTAGAAGTATTTACTGAGGCAATGGATAACATTATGCCGTCTCTGGAAGTTAAGGCTCGCCGTGTCGGCGGTGCTACGTACCAGGTTCCGATGGAAGTTCGCCCGGAGAGACGCCAGACCCTGGGTCTGCGCTGGATCACCAAATACTCCCGTGCCCGTTCTGAGAGAACGATGGCTGAGAGACTCGCAGGCGAAATCATGGACGCAGTGAACAACCTGGGCGGTGCCGTTAAGAAGCGTGAAGACACCCATAAGATGGCAGAGGCTAACAAGGCGTTTGCACATTACAGATTCTAATCTGGTCTGTATTGGGTAGCTTTACGAAAGGAGAACACTATGCCCAGAGAGTTTACACTGGAAAAAACCAGAAATATTGGTATCATGGCGCATATCGACGCCGGCAAGACGACGACCACCGAGCGTATCCTGTTCTATACGGGCCGTACGCATAAGATCGGTGAGACGCACGAAGGCGCCGCTGTCATGGACTGGATGGCTCAGGAGCAGGAGCGCGGTATCACCATTACGTCCGCTGCTACCACCTGCCACTGGAAGGGCCATCGTATCAATATCATCGACACCCCGGGTCACGTTGACTTTACCGTAGAAGTACAGCGTTCCCTGCGTGTCCTCGACGGCTCTGTTTGCGTATTCTGCGCAAAGGGCGGCGTCGAGCCGCAGTCTGAGACCGTTTGGCATCAGGCTGACGACTACAAGGTTCCGCGTATGGCATTCGTCAACAAGATGGATATCATGGGCGCAAACTTCTACAACGTAGTTGAAATGATGAAGGATCGTCTGAAGTGTAAGCCGGTTCCGATTCAGCTGCCGATTGGTTCCGAGAGCGATTTTGTCGGCATCATCGACCTGATGACGATGCGCGCAGAGGTTTACTATGATGACCTCGGCAAGGACGTCCGCGATGAGGACATCCCGGCTGACATGCTCGACAAGGCGCAGGAGTACCACGACGCCATGGTTGAGTCCATCACGGAGACCGACGACGATCTGATGATGAAGTACCTGGAGGGCGAAGAGATTACCGTTGAGGAGCTCAAGGCCGCACTCCGCAAGGCAACCATCGCCAACGAGCTTGTACCGGTACTCTGCGGTACCGCTTACCGCAATAAGGGCGTTCAGATGCTGCTGGATGCTGTTATTGATTACATGCCGGCTCCGATCGACATTCCGCCGATCAAGGGTATCAACCCGGATACCGGCGAGGAGGACGAGCGTCCGTCCGATGACGAGGCTCCGTTCTCTGCACTGGCGTTTAAGATTGCCACCGACCCGTTCGTTGGCCGTCTGTCCTTCATCCGCGTATACTCCGGTACCGTTGACGCAGGCACCTCTGTCCTCAACGCAACCAAGGACAAGCGCGAGAGACTGGGCCGTCTGTTGCTGATGCATGCAAACCACCGCGAGGATATCACCAAGGTATACTCCGGCGACATTGCCGCAGCTGTAGGCTTCAAGAACACCACCACCGGTGACACGCTGTGCGACGAAAAGCACCCGATCATCCTGGAGTCCATGAACTTCCCGGAGCCGGTTATCCGTGTTGCCATCGAGCCGAAGACCAAGGCCGGTCAGGAGAAGATGGGCATCGCGCTGGCAAAGCTGGCAGAAGAAGACCCGACCTTCAAGACCTACACCGACGAGGAAACCGGTCAGACCATCATCGCAGGCATGGGCGAGCTCCATCTGGAGATCATCGTCGACCGTCTGCTGCGTGAGTTCAAGGTTGAGGCGAACGTAGGCAAGCCGCAGGTAGCCTACAAGGAGACCATCCGCAAGTCTGCTGACGTTGAGTGCAAGTACGCACGTCAGTCCGGTGGTAAGGGCCAGTATGGTCATGTTAAGATCATCCTCGAGCCGAACGAACCGGGCAAGGGCTACGAATTCATCAACAAGGTTGTCGGCGGTGCGATTCCGAAGGAATACATCGAGCCGGTTAACCAGGGTATCCAGGGCGCTATGCAGAACGGCGTACTGGCAGGCTACCCGGTTGTTGACTGTAAGGTTACCCTGTATGATGGCTCCTATCATGAAGTCGACTCCTCTGAAATGGCGTTTAAGATTGCCGGTTCTATGGCATTCAAGGATGCAATGAAGAAGGCTGACCCGGTTCTGACCGAGCCGATCATGCAGGTCGACGTTATGGTTCCGGAGGAATACATGGGCGACGTTATCGGCGACCTGAACTCCCGCCGTGGCCAGATTCAGGGCATGGAGCCGCGTGGTGCTGTACAGGCAATTTCCGCAGCAGTTCCGCTGTCCGAAATGTTCGGTTACGCGACCGACCTTCGTTCCCGCTCCCAGGGCCGCGGCCAGTATGTCATGCAGCCGAGCCACTACGCGGAGATCCCGAAGTCCATTCAGGAGAAGATCATCGCAGGCCGCAACAAGCAGGGCTAATCCCAAAGGTTATGCTTGCTTTTTTGCAGGCATTAAGATACAATAAGTCTGTAATGACTATGTCCCTATCATACAAAGGAGGATAACAACAATGGCAAAGGAAAAGTACGTAAGAGACCTGCCTCATGTTAACATTGGCACCATCGGCCATGTCGACCACGGCAAGACCACCCTTACCGCTGCAATCACCAAGGTTCTCGCTCTGGAAGGCGAAGCTGAGGTTATGAAGTATGATGAGATCGATAAGGCTCCGGAAGAGAAGGAGCGTGGCATCACCATCAACACCGCTCACGTCGAGTACAAGACCAAGAATCGTCACTACGCACACGTTGACTGCCCGGGCCATGCCGACTACGTTAAGAACATGATCACCGGCGCTGCTCAGATGGACGGTGCAATCCTGGTCGTTTCTTCCGCTGACGGCCCGATGCCGCAGACCCGTGAGCACATCCTGCTGGCTCGCCAGGTAGGCGTTCCGTACATCGTTGTCTTCATGAACAAGGTTGACCAGGTAGACGACGAGGAGCTGCTGGATCTCGTAGAGATGGAAATCCGTGAGCTGCTGAGCGACTACGAGTTCCCGGGCGACGACATTCCGATCATCCGCGGCACCGCTCTGGGCGTTCTGGAGTGCGAGTCCACCGATCCGAATGCACCGGAGTACGCTTGCATCCATGAGCTGATGGACGCTGTCGACGAATACATTCCGACCCCGGAGCGTAAGTCTGACCTGCCGTTCCTGATGCCGGTCGAGGACGTATTCTCCATCACCGGTCGTGGTACCGTTGCTACCGGCCGTGTAGAGCGTGGCCAGATCAAGATGGGCGAAGAAGTTGAAATCGTCGGCCTGATGGACGCTCCGCGCAAGACCGTTGTTACCGGTATCGAGATGTTCCGCAAGCTGCTCGACTACGCTGAAGCTGGCGACAACATCGGCACCCTGCTGCGTGGTATCCAGAAGAACGAGGTCGAGCGTGGCCAGGTTATCGCTAAGCCGGGCTCCATTCATCCGCATACCAAGTTCAAGGGCCAGGTATACGTTCTGAAGAAGGAAGAAGGCGGTCGTCATACTCCGTTCTTCAACAACTACCGTCCGCAGTTCTACTTCCGTACCACCGACGTTACCGGTGTTATCTCCCTGCCGGAAGGCGTTGAGATGTGCATGCCGGGCGATAACGTCGACATGGACGTTGCGCTGATTACCCCGATCGCTATCGAGAAGGGTCTGCGTTTCGCTATCCGTGAGGGCGGCAGAACCGTTGGTTCCGGCGTCGTTACCGAGATCTACGAATAATTGATCGTATCTCTTTGAGATAACGCACATTTTGTCCCGTCCGGGTTCATCCGGGCGGGACTTTTTGCGTGTTCCGTGCTATAATAGGAGGGCAGAAATTTTGACGGAGGACAGGACTATGGACAACGAGCTGCAAAGCATCAGCGGCACGGTGGATGCGGTGATTTATCAGAATGAAGACAACGGATACGCCGTCATCCGCGTGGTCACAGACAACGGCGAGGAGGTGACGGCGGTCGGCACACTGCCGCAGATCTGCCTCGGCGAGGAACTGATGCTGACCGGGCACTGGGTCACCCATGCCGCCTATGGCGAGCAGTTCCAGACGGAATATTTTGAACGCCGCATGCCGGCTACCGTCAAGGGCATTGCGGACTATCTGTCCTCCGGTATTGTCAAAGGCATCGGCCCGAAGCTCGCGCGCAAGATTGCCGACTGTTTTGGTGAGGAAACATTTGAGGTCATGGCGAACGAACCGGAACGCCTGACCTGTATCAGCGGCATCACAGCGCGCAAAGCGGAGGCGATCGGTGAACAGTTCCGTCATCAGACATCCATGCGCCGCCTGATGGAATTCCTGATGGAGAACGAGCTTCCACCGCAGCTGGCGGCGCGGCTGTATAAGCGATATAAAGAATCTGCCATCGAGCACATCATGGAAAACCCGTATCTGCTGTGCAATGAAGAATTTGAAGTGGATTTCACGGCAGCGGATACACTGGCACTGTCACAGGGCATGGCGCTGGACAGCCCGGAACGGCTGAAGGCGGGAATCCTGTATACGCTCCGGTTCAACCTGACCAATGGGCATACCTTTATTCCAAAAAACAAGCTGCTTGCGACGTCCAGCCGGTTGTTGCAGGATGAGGACGGCTTTGAGCCGGAGGCAGAGCTGCTGGACGATGCATTTGCACAGCTGGAGGACACCGGGAATCTGGTGTGTGAACACATCTGTCGCCGCGATGCAGTTTATCTGGAGCCGATGCATGAGGCAGAGGTTTTTGTCGCGGATTATCTCGCCGAGCTGTCTGATTCGGAATATGAATATGAGTTTGATGTGGGTGAGCTGCTGGACTCGCTGGAGGAAAACAGTGCAATTACCTATGCGCCGCGGCAGCGGCAGGCAATTGAATGGGCGGCGCGGTATGGCCTTGTCATCCTGACCGGCGGCCCGGGCACCGGTAAGACGACGACGGTGCGCGGTATGCTGGAATTTTTCGATGCTGTCGGACTGGAGACTGTGCTCGCCGCGCCAACCGGGCGTGCGGCAAAGCGGCTGAGTGAGCTGTGTGGGCGCGAGGCGAAGACCATCCACCGCCTGCTTGAAGCAGGCTACCGTGGTGCCGACCCGCATGCGGCGTTTGCACGCAACAAAGAAAATCCATTGGAATGCGACGTTGTCATTCTGGACGAGGTGTCGATGATCGACATTGTGCTGATGCAGGCGCTGCTCGAAGCGCTGCGGCCGGAAACGCGTCTGATATTGGTGGGCGATGCCGACCAGCTGCCGCCGGTCGGCCCGGGCAATTTCCTGCGCGACTGTATTGGCTCGGAGCGCATTCATACCATCGAGCTGGATGAGATTTTTCGTCAGGCACAGCAGAGCGCCATTGTACGCAATGCGCACGCGATCAATCACGGAGAAATGCCGGTCAGCGGTGGACGTGACGGCGATTTCTTCATTATGAAGCAGCGCAGTGCGGACGATGTCATGGCGACAGTGGTGGAACTGTGCCGCAAACGCCTGCCGGATTATTATGGGTTTACACCCGATCAGATTCAGGTGCTGACGCCGTCGCGCCGACAGGCGGCGGGTACACACCAGCTCAACAGCCTGTTACAGAAGGCACTCAATCCACAGGAGCCTGGCAAGCCGGAAAAACGCTATGGTGATACGGTGTTTCGGCTCGGTGACCGCGTCATGCAGGTGCGCAACAATTATGACATCGTGTGGGAAAAGCAGGATGACCCGGATGAGGTCGGTTCCGGCATGTTCAATGGCGATGTGGGGCGCATCGTCGGCATTTCACTGTCGGAGGAGAGCATGCTCATCCAGTTCGACGACAAGCTGGCGCATTATTCGTTTGACATGCTCAGCGAGTTGGAGCTGGCGTATGCGATGACTGTGCACAAGTCGCAGGGCAGTGAATTTGACGCGGTCATTGTCGCACTGCCCAACGGCATCGGCAGGCGGCTGCTCACACGCAACATCCTGTACACGGCGATTACACGCGCAAAGAAGCTGCTGGTGCTTGTCGGAGACCCGGCGGTGACAGAGACCATGGTCAATACAAACACGCGCAACCGACGCTACAGCGCGCTGCGCGCACGGCTCATCCGCAGTGCAAAGGAGCCGGAACAACTGGGACTGGATGAAGAATGAGGGCGCTGACACTGTTGTACCCGCCGAAGTGTATGGTGTGCGGGGAACGGATTTCAGAGGAACAGCATGGGCTGTGCCCGGACTGCCGCGCACGCATCGGACAGGATATGCGAGCACTGTACTGTTCGACGCCGCAGAATACCGATGGACTGGTCTGTGCCGCGCCGTATCAGGGACGATTCCGGCGTGCGGTTTTGGATTATAAATTTAATCAGCGATATGCATATGGCAAGCCACTCGCGGAGCTGGCCGCGCAGGCGTGGGAGCTGCATCACATGCCCCGGCCGGAGCTGGTGACCTGTGTGCCGATCAGCGCGGCACATGCACATGGGCGCGGCTTTAATCAGAGTGCAGAGTTGGCAAAATGCATTGCAGCGCAGTGGGACATACCATTTGAAGAAACTCTGCGCAGGCGGGTGCTTGCGCGTCGGCAGGTTGACCTGCGTGCAGAGGAGCGCTGGCACAATGCCCGCCGGACTTTTTTTCCGCGCAGTTCGGCGGATGTCAACGGAAAGACCGTTCTTCTGGTCGATGATATCGTGACGACGGGGGCAACGGTCAGCACATGTGCGGGCATTTTGCGGGAAATGGGTGCCGTGCACGTCTGGGCACTCGCCGTGGCGAAGACCATGCGATAAAATCAGTACATACCGACAGCGTTGCGCGAACCCTGTCGAGCAAAAAAAGCAGCATCCTGTGTATCAGTGCTGTCCAAACCGGCATATACTGTTGTGTAACCCGAAAAATGGACAGGAGGGACACAGGATGTTTGCATTTGGCATGGATTTGGGAACGTCGTCGGTGCTGCTGTACCGGCAGGGAAAGGGAATTGTCTTGCGGGAACCATCGGTGGTCGCGGTGCGCCGTAGAAGTGGACAGGTTGTCAGTGTCGGACAGAAGGCACGGGATATGCTCGGACGAACACCGGAGGATTTGCTTGCCGTACGCCCAGTGCGCGGCGGGGTCATCACGGACTGTGAAATTGCCGGAATCATGGCGCGAACCATGCTCCGACGCGCGGGCTGCGGCGGCATGTTCCGCCCCAATCTGCTCATCTGTGTCCCGCCGCTGGTGTCCGAATTGGAGGAGAGAGCGGTACTCGATGCCGGCATCCAGGCGGGCGCGTCCCGGGTCTATTTGATGGAACAGCCGGTTGCTGCGGCGGCTGGCGCGGGCATTGATCCGCACAGCCCGAAGGGCACGCTGGTTGTGGATATCGGCGGCGGGACGACAGATATTGCGGTGATTTCCATGGGCGCGGTTGTGCGTGCGGTCTCCATCCGCATTGCGGGGGACAGCTGTGACAATGCGGTACAGGCCTATCTGCGCGATGCACATAATCTGGATATCGGCCTGTCCACTGCGGAATACATCAAATGTGAGATCGGCGGCGTGCTGCCGCGCGAAAAAGAAAGCCGGCTCACCGTGCGCGGCCGGCGCGTCTCTGACGGGCTTCCCGCCTGTGTAACCGTCCAGTCGGGGGAGCTGGTCTCTGTCCTGCATGAGCAGGCGGAACAGATTCTCGCCGCCATCTGTGGGTTGATTGAGCTTACGCCGCCGGAGCTGGTCGGAGACCTGACGGAAACCGGACTGGTGCTGGCAGGCGGCGGGTCCAGGCTGTACGGCATTGGCAGCTATCTGTCGCAGGAGTTGGGGCTGGAGGCGCATACTTCTGATGACCCGGAGGCGTGTGTGGTCGAAGGGACAAGCCGGGTGCTGGGCAGGCTGAAAAACTGCAAAGAGGGAACCATCAATATTGCGCGCCGCAGGCAGGGGATCGTGTGATTCCCTGCCTGTTTTGTCTGAGATCGCGGCAGCAAAAAAGACCGCCTGCAATCAACCGATTGCAGGCGGTCTGCGATATGTTTGCACTTATTCTTTCTGCGCGATGTCGATGTATTCGAGAATCATATCGACAACCTTGCTGACACCGAGTACGCCGGAATCCAGGCACATGTCATAATTGGCGGCATTGCCCCAGATCTGACCGGTGTAGAAATTATAGTACGCGGAGCGCTGCTTGTCCAGCTTTTCCAGCGTTTCCTTGGTCGCTTCGGGAACCTTGGGGTCATCCTTGGCGTGCTCGAGGCGTTTTTCCATCGGCGCCTTGATGAAGAAATTGTAGATTTCCGGTTCCTTGCGCAGGATATAATCGGCACAGCGTCCGACGAAGACGCACGAGCCCTTCGCGGCGAGGTCGCGGATGATATTGCGCTGGGTGACATACAGCTGGTCAGTCAGCGACAGGCCGTTGATGCCGGCGGAGCCGAACATGGTCAGCGAATATAAGAAGCTGTTGGTTGCGCGGCGGTCGAGCTGATCGAACAGATCTTCGCTGAAGCCGCTCTCCTTTGCAGCAAGGGTAATCAGGTCGCGGTCATAATAGGGGATGCCGAGACGGTTGGCCAGTTCCTGCCCGACCTCGCGGCCCTGGCTGCCATACTGGCGGCTGATGGTGATGATGGTATTGGCTTTCATGTAGACTCCCTCCGATCCTACAGGAATTTTATGCTGGATGCATTTTCTTTATTACCTGTATTTTACGGCAAAATGTGGAGAAAGTCAACAAAAAATAACCGGTAAAATGAGAATATTTTGTGAATGCTTTACAGATTACTTGTCCTCAACGATGGCAGTGCCGATCTCGTTGACATTGCCAGCACCCATGGTCAGGATCAGGTCACCCGGCTGGGCAATTTCGCGCAGGCGCGCTTCGATTTTGTCGAACGAATCGTAATATTCGGCGCCGTCCAGTGCGTCCGCGATGTCCTTCGAGCTGATGCCGAAGGTGTTCTTTTCACGTGCGGCATAGATGTCTGCGAGAATTGCCTTATCACACAGGCCGAGCGCATGGATAAACTCCGGCAGCAGGGCGACGGTGCGCGAATAGGTATGCGGTTGAAAGACGCAGATAATACGGTCGTAATCCATTTCCTGTGCGGTGCGCAGTGTCGCTTCCATTTCTGTTGGATGATGTGCATAATCGTCGACGACCATGGCACCGTTTGCCATACGACCGGTCAGTTGGAAGCGGCGGGCGGAACCGGTGAACTGGTTCAGGCCGGCAGCGGCAGCCTCCGGGTCGAGGCCGAGGAAGATACAGACGCCGCAGGAAGCCAGCGCATTGAGCATATTGTGGCGTCCCGGAACGGACAGGTCGACATGGGTGTATTTTTTGCCGTTATGCATGACATCGAAGCTGTAATAGCCATGGCGGTCGGTGATATTTTCCGGATAGACATCCGCATTCGGCGTAGAGCCGAACGTGATGCAGGTGCGGTCGATGCCCTCAACGGCCTTCCTTGCATTGGCGGAATCCGCATTGACAACCAGTGCGCCGGTTTCCGGTACGAGTTCACAGAAGCGGTGGAACGAATGGATGATGTCATCGATGTCCTTAAAGAAATCCAGGTGGTCGGCGTCTACGTTGAGCACGACGGCAACCGTCGGGTGGAAGCTGAGGAACGAATTGGTGTATTCGCACGATTCCGCAATGAAGCAGTCATGTGCGCCGATGCGCAGCGTGCCGCCGATGGCGGGCAGGTTGCTGCCGACCATAACAGTCGGGTCAATGCCGCACTGCATGCCGATGAGTGTCAGCATAGAGGTCGTGGTGGTCTTGCCATGCGTGCCGGAGACACAGATTGCGTTGCGGTAGGCCAGCATGATGGAGCCCCACGCTTGTGCGCGCTCGATGACCGGGATGCCCAGCTCATGTGCGCGTGCAATTTCCGGGTTGTCGTCGTGGACGGCGGCGGTGCGGATGACGAGGTCAGCACCTTCTACATTTTCCGGCAGATGGGCGTATGTAATCTTCACGCCAAGTGCTTCGAGCTTGTCCGTAACGGGAGACTCGGTGCGGTCGGAACCGGTGATTTTTGCGCCGAGGTGCAGCAGCAGCTCCGCCAGTGCGGACATGGAAACGCCGCCGATCCCGACGAGATGGATGGATTTATGGTCAGTCACATAGGACGTCAAAGAAAAGTCAGACATAATGACATGCCTCCCTGAATCAGCAATAGATGTTCAACAGCGCAAATGCTGTTGGAAAATTTCGGTCGGTTTAGGAAAAACCACGTATATTATATGACAAATCGTTCAGAATATAAATAGGTTCAGACAAGAAAAATGGTTACAATATGGTAAAAGGAGTACCACAAATGGAAATTACAGACATTCAGTTCCGGCATCTCAATGAGGAAGGACGCCTGCGCGCACTGGTGTCGGTGACCTTTGACCGCACGTTTGCGGTACATGACATCAAGGTGATCGACGGGCCGGAGCGGCTGTTCCTGGCCATGCCGTCGCGCCGCATGCCGGACGGGCGTTACCGGGATATTGTGCACCCGGTAGGTTCCGAAATGCGCGAAAAGCTGGAGCAGGCAGTGCTGAAGGAGTACCGCCAGACTGTCGAAAGCCGGAATGGATGACGAAAGCTGTCACAGCCGGTCGGACAAATTGGCTTTTTCCGGCTGAGATAGCGTTTGCACTTCTCTGCGGAATACGGTAGAATAGAGGGCATGAGGAGTGTGAAATAATGAAAATATTGCTGCTGACCGTTACAGCAGGCTATGGCCATCATGCCACGGCAAAGGCGCTGGCGGATCTGTTCGAGCAGAGGGGTGCAGAGACAAAGATCGTCGATGTGTATGAATATATCAGCAAGGTGGTTCGCACCGCAATTTCACAGGGATATCTGCTTTCGTCCAAATATACGCCGGAGATATATCGGCTGTTTTATACCAGGACGTCCAAGAACAGGAAAAAGCTGAACAAGATGAACATTGTGAAGATTGTCAACACGCTCGGCGCGTTTAAGTTTGAGCATTTTGTCGACAACTTCGAGCCGGATGCTATTGTATGCACGCATGTGCTTGCGGCGCATCTGGTCAGCGAGATGAAGAACCGGCACATGGTGGATGCACCGTGCATCGGTGTCGTAACGGATTACTGTATCCATCCGTACTGGGAGGATGTCGTGAACATGGAAGCGCTGGTCACGGCGAGTGAGCTGATTACACACACCGCAGTCAAGCGGGGCATTTCGGAGGAACGCATCCTGCCGCTTGGCATTCCGATTCATCCGAAATTCAACCGCTATCTTTCCAAAGAAGATGCCTGTGCCCAGTTGGGTCTCGACCCGGAGCGGCGCACGGTACTGGTCATGGGCGGCAGCATGGGCTATGGCAACAGCCGCAAGCTGGTGCGGCAAATCACAAAGCTGGGGCTGGGCTGTCAGATTCTCGCCGTCTGCGGCAACAACAAGCGCGCGTATAACCGCCTGAAGGCGTTTGCACAGGAATATGACGGCGATTGCACCATACAGGTCATGGGATTTGTGGACAACGTCGAGGTGCTCATGAGTGCGGCGGACTGCATTATTACGAAGCCCGGCGGGCTGACGGTGTCCGAGGCAATTGCCAAAGGCGTGCCGATGGTTCTGGTCAACCCGATTCCGGGACAGGAGGAACGCAATGTGGAGTTCCTGCTCAACAACGGCATGGCGTCACTGGTGACCAAGACCTTTCCGTTGGATGACGCGCTGTACCATCTGTTCCACAATCCGGTACGCCTGCGCACGGTGCGCGAATCCATCCGCGCCATCGGGCATCCGGATGCATCCGAACAGCTGGTCAATTATGTCATCGGGCTGGTAAAGCAGCGGGAATCCGGTGCCCTGCCGCAACAGGACGGCGCAGACAGCCTTCCGGATACACTGAACACAGCTACATAACCAATTCAATCGCGGGCGCACTGGAATCAGCGCGCCCGCGTTCTGCCTGCAAGGCATTTGACTTTTGACAGGGAGTGTGTTACTTTTAATATGTTGCTTTTACTGGTAAAACAGTTGCGCAGTAAAGTAGAAAAGAACAGATAAAGAGAATAGAGGTTAGTTACCCATGCCGATTACCGATTTACTGGAGAAAAACAGCAAGCTCTATGGCGACGATGTTGCACTGGTCGAGCTGAACCCGGAGATCAAGGAGATTCGCCGCGTCACGTGGAAGGAATATGACCTGATGGAGCCGACACCGGCGACCAGCTACCGCCGTGAAATCACCTGGCGCGTGTTCGATGAGAAGGCAAACCGTTTTGCCAATCTGTTGCTCAGCCGCGGCGTCAAAAAGGGCGATAAGGTCGCCATTCTGCTGATGAACTGCCTCGAGTGGCTGCCGATTTACTTCGGCGTGCTCAAGACAGGCGCGCTGGCCGTGCCGTTCAATTTCCGCTATGATACGGATGAAATCAAATACTGTGCTGAGCTGGCGGAGGTCGATGTCATTGTCTTCGGCAGCAACTTTATCGGGCGCATTGAGCCGATTGCGGATGAGCTGGGCGCGGGTCGCCTGCTGTTCTATGTCGGAGAGGGCGGCTGCCCGATGTTCGCAGAGGATTACAATTCCCTCGCGGCAAACTGCTCGAGCCAGGCGCCGCTGATTGATATCCGCGACGACGATGACGCTGCCATTTATTTCTCCTCCGGTACGACCGGCTTCCCGAAGGCGATTTTACATAACCATGAAAGCCTGATGCACTCCGCCCGTGTCGAGCAGGCGCATCACGGCCAGACCAAGGATGATGTCTTCCTGTGCATCCCGCCGCTGTATCATACGGGCGCGAAAATGCACTGGTTCGGCAGTCTGATTTCCGGCGGCAAGGCAGTCCTGCTCAAGGGCACCAAGCCGAAGTATGTGCTCGAGGCCGTGTCCAAGGAAAAGTGTACCATTGTCTGGCTGCTTGTGCCGTGGGCACAGGATATTCTGGATGCACTCGACCGCGGTGATTTTAAAATAGAGGATTACGAGCTGGATCAGTGGCGGCTGATGCACATCGGCGCACAGCCGGTTCCGCCGTCCCTCATCCGCCGCTGGAAGCAATATTTCCCGAATCATCAGTACGATACCAACTATGGCCTGAGCGAATCCATCGGTCCGGGCTGTGTTCATCTGGGTGTGGAGAATATCCACAAGGTCGGTGCCATCGGCGTACCGGGCTTTGGCTGGGAGACAAAGATTGTCGACGAACACGATCAGCCGGTGAAACAGGGCGAGGTCGGCGAGCTGTGTGTCCGCGGCCCCGGCGTTATGACATGTTATTACCGCGACCCGAAGGCGACCGCAGAGGTGTTGCGCGACGGCTGGCTGTATACCGGTGATATGGCGATGCAGGATGAGGACGGCTTTATCTTCCTCGTGGATCGCAAGAAGGATGTCATCATCAGCGGCGGCGAAAATATTTATCCCGTACAGATCGAGGACTTCCTGCGCGCATATCCGTCCATCAAGGATGTTGCAGTGATTGGTATGCCGGATCAGCGTCTGGGCGAAATTACGGCAGCCATCATCGAGATCAAGCAGGGCTTTACCTGTACGGAGGAAGAAATCCGTCAGTTCTGCAACAAGCTGCCGCGCTATAAGCGTCCGGTCAGGATCATTTTTAACGATATCCCGCGCAACCCGACGGGCAAAATCGAAAAGCCCAAGCTGCGCCAGATGTACAGCGTCGAAAACCTCGTCGCAAAGGAAAATCAGGGTTAATTTTTATCTCGCAAGCGAATGCGGCTCCTGTGTCCGGCGGTACGGAACAGGAGCTGCTTTTGATAATTCAGGGGCGGAAAACAGGGTATTCTTTGTGAAAAATCACAAAAAATAGTTTACTGTTGTGCGGCAATGTGTTAAACTATTTTTTGAAAGCGTCGTTTATTTTGCCGCCCCCGGCGCGGGGAGGTAAACAGGAAGGAGTGCCGTATGGCAAAATTGGACAACAAACAGCCGAGTCTGGCCTTGTACGAAAATATCCTCAAGCTCAAAACCGTCGAGGAGTGCCGCAGTTTTTTTGAAGACCTGTGCTCCGCGACTGAGGTGCGGGCGATGGAACAGCGCTTTGACGTAGCCGTTTTGCTCTCACAGGGCAAAATCTACAATGACATTGTCGGATGCACAGGCGCGAGCAGCGCGACCATCAGCCGGGTCAGCCGCATGCTGTCCTCCGGGACGGGTGTGCTGCGCGGCATCACCGAGCAGGTTTCCGACAGCGAATAGACAGAACGCCGTGCCGGCGGGGAATCAGATTTTCCGTCGGCATGGATAGAAAAAAGGAAGGGAATTATTTATGAAGCAGCTCATGCTGGGCAATCAGGCGGTTGCCCGCGGCCTGTATGAAGCAGGATGCAGTGTGGTTTCCAGCTATCCGGGAACGCCGAGCACCGAGGTCACAGAAGAGGCCGCAAAATATGACGAAATGTACTGCGAATGGGCACCGAATGAAAAGGTTGCCATGGAGGTTGCATTTGGCGCATGTCTGGCAGGCAAGCGCAGCTTCTGCGGCATGAAGCATGTCGGCCTGAATGTTGCCGCCGACCCGCTGTTCACCGTTTCGTATACGGGCGTCAATGCAGGTATGGTCATCGTTGTCGCGGACGACGCAGGCATGCATTCCTCGCAGAACGAGCAGGATTCGCGCCACCATGCGATTGCTTCCAAAATCCCGATGCTGGAACCGTCGGACTCCGCGGAAGCGCGTGCGTTTACCATGCGCGCGTTTGAGCTGTCCGAGCAGTTCGACACGCCGGTGATTATCAAAATGTGTACGCGCGTTGCGCATTCTCAGAGCATCGTCGAGACCGGCGAGCGCATGACGCCGCCGGAAAAGCCGTATGAAAAGAACATCGCAAAGTATGTCATGATGCCGGGCAACGCAAAGCGCCGTCATCCGCTGGTTGAGCAGCGCACCCGCGACCTGATCGCGTTCGCAGAAGACTGTGAGTTCAATCGCGTCGAGATGGGGAATACCGCGCTCGGTATCATCACCTCCAGCACATGCTATCAGTACGCGAAGGAAGTATTTGGCGACAACGCCTGCATCCTCAAGCTGGGTATGATTAACCCGCTGCCGGAGAAGCTGATTCTCGACTTCGCCGCAAAGGTGGACAAGCTGGTTGTCATCGAGGAGCTGGATCCAATTATTGAAAATCATTGCAAGCAGCTCGGCCTGACTGTCACCGGCAAGGATGTCCTGCCGATGGAGGACGAATTCTCCCAGAACCTGATTGCCGAAAAGCTCGGCGTTGCGGTACCGGAGAGCAAAAAGCTGGAGGAAACAATGCCGCCGCGTCCGCCGGTTATGTGTGCAGGATGTCCGCACCGCGGCCTGTTCTACACGCTGGCGAAAAATAAGTGCACCGTACTGGGCGACATCGGCTGTTATACGCTGGGTGCTGTGGCGCCGCTGAACGCCATGGAGATGACGCTCTGCATGGGCGCTTCGATTTCCTCCATTCATGGCTTCAACAAGGCACTTGGCAAACAAGCTGAGGGCAAGACGGTTGCTGTCATCGGCGATTCCACATTCATGCATTCCGGTATGACCGGCCTTGCCAACATCGCCTATAACCAGAGCAATTCCACCGTCATCATTCTGGACAATTCGATTACCGGCATGACCGGTCATCAGCAGAACCCGACGACAGGCTACAACATCAAGGGTGATCCGGCGGGCAAAATTGATCTCGAGGCACTGTGCCGCGCGATGGGCTTTGACCGCGTCCGTGTTGTCGATCCGTATGATCTGAAGGCTGTTGATACCGCCGTGAAGGAAGAGCTGGCAGTGGACGCGCCGTCCGTTATCATCAGCCGCCGTCCGTGCGCGCTGCTCAAATATGTCAAGCACAATCCGCCGCTGAAGGTCGACACGGATGCTTGCCGCGGCTGCCGCAGCTGCATGAAGCTGGGCTGTCCGGCGATCAGCATTAAGAACGGCAAGGCAGTGATTGACAATACCCTGTGTGTTGGCTGCGGTGTCTGTCAGCAGCTGTGCGCGTTCGATGCGCTCAAGTCCTGAGGAGGTGGCTGAATTATGACAAAGAATGTAATGATTGTCGGCGTCGGCGGTCAGGGTTCGCTGCTTGCGAGCAAGCTGCTCGGCCATCTGCTGCTGGAGCAGGGCTATGACGTCAAGGTATCCGAGGTTCACGGCATGAGCCAGCGCGGCGGCAGCGTGGTTACATATGTCCGGTTCGGCGATGCTGTCTATTCGCCGATTATCGACCGCGGCGAAGCGGATTTTATCGTTTCGTTTGAGAAGCTTGAAGCAGCCCGCTGGATGGAATACCTCAAGCCGGGCGGGCGCGTGATCGTCAATACGCAGGAAATCGATCCGATGCCGGTTATCACCGGTGCGGCGCAGTATCCGGCTGACCTGGTAGAGAAGATGCGCGCACTGGGCGCACAGGTTGACGATATGGATGCACTTTCCCTTGCTGTTCAGGCAGGCTCTCCGAAGGCGGTCAACCTTGTGCTGATGGGACGCCTGTCGCGTTATTTTGAGGATATCCCGGAGCAGGCATGGCAGGATGCCATTACCGCCTGTGTCCCGCCGAAGTTCCTGGAGCTGAACAGAAAGGCCTTTGCACTGGGACGCGCTGAATAAAATAGAATTTAAAACAATTGCTGTGTTCCATTTAGATAGAGAGAGGATGATACCCATGAAGCAATATTTCCAGCCTGAAATCGAGACCATGCCGGTCGAGGAAATCAAAAAGATGCAGAGCGAACGCCTGGTCAAGCAGGTGCACCATGTCTATGAAAACGTGAAGTTCTACCGCGACAGAATGGATGCCGCAGGCGTATCGCCGGATGATATCCACGGTGTGGAAGATCTGCATAAGCTGCCGTTCATCACAAAGGACGACCTGCGCGACCAGTATCCGTACGGACTGTTGGCAGTCCCGCTGGAGGACTGTGTGCGCATTCAGTCGACCAGCGGCACGACCGGCCGCCGTGTCGTCGCATTCTATACCCAGCACGACCTCGATCTGTGGGAAGAGTGCTGTGCACGCGCCATCGTTGCAGCCGGCGGTACCAAGGAGGATGTCTGCCATGTCTCCTATGGCTATGGCCTGTTCACCGGCGGTCCCGGACTGAACGGCGGCTCGCACAAGGTCGGCTGCCTGACTCTGCCGATGTCTTCGGGCAATACCGATCGTCAGATTCAGTTTATGACCGACCTCGGCTCCACTATCCTGTGCTGCACCCCGTCGTATGCGGCATATCTGGCTGAGAGCATCAACGAGCGCGGCCTGCGCGACAAGATCAAGCTGAAGGCGGGTATCTTCGGTGCAGAGGCTTGGACAGAGGAAATGCGCCATGACATCGAGAAGAACCTCGGCATTAAGGCGTATGATATCTATGGCCTGACGGAGATTTCCGGCCCGGGCGTTTCGTTTGAATGCGAGGAGCAGGGCGGCATGCATATCAATGAAGACCATTTCATTGCAGAGGTTATCGATCCGAAAACGGGCGAAGTTCTGCCGGACGGCTCCCGCGGCGAGCTGGTATTCACCTGCATCACCAAGGAAGCATTTCCGCTGCTGCGCTACCGCACGCGCGACATTGCGATCCTGACCCGCGAGCAGTGTTCCTGCGGACGCACGTTCATCCGCATGTCCAAGCCGCTCGGCCGCAGTGATGACATGATGGTTGTCAAGGGCGTCAACGTATTCCCGTCCCAGATTGAGACCGTTCTGCTCAATGAGGGCTATCCGGCAAACTATGAACTGATTGTTGACCGTGTTCACAACAGCGATACGATTGAAGTCAAGGTTGAGATGTCGCAGGAGATGTTTGACGATCTGGAAATCACGATTGCACAGCGTGAGAAGAAGCTGGTTGCCAGCCTGAAATCCATGCTGGGCATTGGCGTCGATGTCAAGCTGGTCGCACCGAAGACCATCACCCGCAGTGAGGGCAAGGCGGTTCGCGTTATCGATAAGCGCAATCTGTACCAGAGCTGATTTAACACAAAATGTCCCGCTGTATCTCGGTACAGCGGGACAAATTTTTTCTCTGGGGAAGCCGGAGCTCTCTGCTCGTTTGCAGAGGGCTCCGGCTGTTTTTTTATTTTGCGGGAAAGGCGTCAGATGCCGAGCAGCTTTTGTGCGTTGTTTCCCAGAAGATCGGCAAGTTCCTCCTCGGAAAAGCCTGCGTTTTGGACAAACTCCAGCGTTTCCTTCTGGTCGCTCCACGGGCTGTCGGTCGCGAACAGGACGCGCTTTGTGCCGTGGCGGCGTACCAGACGGGCGAAGGCTGCGTGGTTCAGATTGTGTGATTCCTCCGGCGTGCGCGTCGTGCCCGGCGCGGCGACAATTTCACCGGTGGAAAATGCTGTATCGAAATACAGCGGCAGACCTGCCAGCTCCTGCTCGACAGCATTCCAGTCCGACCAGCCGCCCATGTGCGCGAGTACCAGCTTGTCCGGTGCGATCTCGCGCATGACATGTTGGATTTGCTGCGGCGTACAGTAGTTGTGGTGTGGAATTCCGATGTCCCAGCCTGCATGCGTCAGGACAATCAGCCCCAGCTCGGAAGCACGGTCGATGATGCGCAGAAAACGGATGTCATCAAAGTCCGTATCCTGATAAGCGGGATGGATTTTGATGCCGCGCAGTCCCATGTCCTGCACGTGTGCCAGCTCCGCACGATAGTCCGGCGTATCTGGATGCATACCGCCGAACGACAGCAGGCCGGTTTCCTGCCAATGCTCATTGGCGCGCGCGGCCGCTTCATTGAGCTTATGCACCTGTCCGGTGTTGGTCATGACCGGGAGCAGGATGGAAACATCGATGTGTGCGCGATCCATCGAACGGCGCAGCCCGTCCGTTGTGCCGTCGGTATAGGGCTTGGAACGCGACAGCTTTTGGAGCTTTTGCAGCACACCCTCCGCGATTTTGGACGGGAAGGTATGTGCATGAAAATCAATCATCATGAGATGGGTTCCTCCTCATTGGAACAGCCGGTCAGTGCGGCATCAAGCGGCGCTTTCAGCCTGCGGCTGAAGAATTTTACCACCAGTCCGGTGCAGCATGCCGCGATAATAGTGCCCTCGCGTGTGCCCTGAATCGTAAAATTGAAGAACAGCAGGGATAAAATCACTGCGAGAATGACACAGCTGATATCAAAGCCGATTTTGACATTGCCGAATTCCACATGAATGGTATCCGAGAGTGCCTTGACAAAAGCTTCCCCGGAATTCATGATGACATTCGCAATGACGGCGAGAGAAACGCCGAAGCCGAGTACAATTGTGCCGATGACAACCATCAGCAGGCGCATCGGATAGGCGTCGACGGTAAACCATGAAATCAGCCACATACCGAGGTCGGTAAACCAGCCGAACAGGAAGGACAGCGGTACCTGAAGCAGCTGAATCCACTGGAATTTCCGGCGCAGAATGACAATCTGCCCGATGATGAGCACACAGTTCCACAAAATCAGCCAGTTGCCGAGCGACAGAGAGGGAAAGCGCAGGCTGAGTACGTTGGCGACGGAGGAAATCGGTGAGACACCGAGTTCTCCCTTTTTGGTAATGGCGACGCCGAGCGCCGCGAAAAACAGGCTGATGATAAACAGCACATAGCGTTTGGTGAGTTCTTTTTTCTGCATGAATACTCCTGAATCTTTGGTGATGGGTGATAAATGAATCAAACACAGGCATACGGCAAAAAAGCGGCATACCGGATACACTCCAGTATACCACTTTTTGTACGAAAGCGTAAGAGGGCTTACATTTGCTCCAGACGGTCGATGGCGGCGCGCAGCATATCCACCGTCACTGGATATGGATAGTGCCGGATGTCGGACATCTGCATGATCTGAGGCTCAATTGCGGCGAACTGTTCGCGGGAAATTTCGATATCTGACAGCCGGACGGGCAGCCCGACCGCTTTGTTGAGCGCATAGATGGTCTGGAATTCATCCTCCTGCCCATCGCACAGCAGCGCGATCAGGATGCCAAAGCCGACGACTTCGCCGTGCAGGTGGCGCTGTTCGATGACCGGATAGGCGGTGAGCGCATAGAATACTGCATGCGCAAGGCCGCTGTTGTAATCCGGCGTGAAGTCGCGCGTCAGGAAAATGGACGCGATGCCGGTCGTCACGACAATGGCGAGTACGACCTGCTCCAGCTCATAAGAGACCATTCCCTGCTTGTGGTCAGCGAAGGCCTTTGCGCCGAAGCGAACCAGCGGGTCGCGGCACATGCGGCTGATGTTCACGCCGAGTGCCGTATAGTGCTCCAGAAGCTCGTCACGCGAGGAAATGGTCGCTTCATAGTATTTCGCATAGGTGTCACCCATGCCCGCCCACATGTACTGTGCGGGCGCCTTGGCGATGATTTCCGTATCAATAAAGGCGTGCATCGCGGGGCGGATGAAGAAATGCGGTTTTAGGAATGTGCCGTCGTCGTTGTACATGATGGAAACAGATGTACATGCGGCACAGTTGGATGCGATGGTCGGGAAGGTGAAAATCGGCTTGTCGTCTTCAATGCACAGGCATTTGCTGGTATCCAGTGCCTTGCCGCCGCCGACAGCGAACACCATGTCCGCCTGCCGGTAGACCGGCAGTGCACGCAGGCGTTCAACATTGCGGTAGGTACAGTCGTCACCGAACAGCTCCACGCCGATGATTTCCAGTTCCGTCTGTGCGACAGCTTCGCGGATTTTCTGTTCTGCTGCGGCGAGGGCTTTTTCTCCGCCGATGATAAGGACAGTCTTGCCATAGGACGAGCAGACCGGGCCGATGTTGCGGTAGATTTTATCTCCGATGGAATAGCTCGGGAGATGCAGCTCATAATTCTCCAGTTTCATTTGGCAGAAGCTCCCTTCTTACAGTGATCCGCAATAAAATGCAGGATGAACGGAATGGCGATGACAAACATGGTCGCGTAGCCGATGTACGAATAGCCGCGCTTGACCAGCGGGATTAAACCGAACTGCGCGACCGCAAAGGCGAGCAGTGTAAATGCCAGTGCGGAGAGCGTGCTGTACAGCCGGTGCTTCGAGCTGGAAACGGTATCCTGCTTTTTTTCCAGCTGGTTGACGGTGCGCGTGACAATGCCAGCAATCATGTTGACACCGGTGGATACCGCGCCGAGGATAATCAGGATGGAGATAATCGGCGTGAGAATTTTTGCACCAACACCGGTCTGTACGAGCAGCAGCATTGGAACGTCATATTCCGCCAGCTCCGGACGGAAGGCAATGGCGAGCAGTCCGACCACTGCCAGCTCCATGACAAATGCATCGACGAGGAACATGTAGATCATCGAACGGCCGACATCCTTTTCCTCTTCCAGCTTGCTGGTGTGCTGATACATCAGGCCGATGGCAGTGATCTGGAAGATTCCATAGACACAGGCAGACCACAATGCGCTTCCAAAGCTGCCGCTCTGCTGTGAGCCGACCGGGAGTGCGCCGGCTGCCATGCGCTGAACAGAGTCCGTGATCGTGTCCCACTGTGCGATGATGTTGGGCACAAGCACGAGCAGCAGTCCGACAATAATCAGGATGGACAGCACAGAGGAGCATTTGCGAACCAGTTCGGTGCCGAACAGTGTGATAACGAAGATGAAAATACCGATGACCAGCGTGCACAGCAGATAGGGCAGACCGGTCAGCTTGTTGAGCGTTGCGCCGCCGGTGGCAAAGGCGACGGCGGGCGCCATACAGATCATGACAATGTATTCGATCTCATAGAGGTTGGAGAATACAACGCGGAATTTTCCGTAAAAACTGTCGGAAAAGCTGCGGTAATCATAGGTTTTGTTGCGGAAGGCATAGCGCATGCCATACCAGTAAAACAGCGACATCAGGAACTGTGCGAGAAACGGCATGACGAGCCCCCAGATACCGTAATGAATAAAGTACTGGTAAATCTGTGCGCCTGATGCAAAGCCGCCGCCGAACTGCGTTGTGAAGCCGACGAAGGCGATGCCCCATGCAAGGGCATGTGTCCGGTTATTTTTCATGGTCTTACCTCCTGTGCGCGGCAGAAGCGGCATAAAAAAACTCCTGTCCCAAATACTGGGACAGGAGTGAATTCCTGCGGTACCACCCGGTTTGGCATAGCGCGCTATGCCCACTTCATTCCACGCGATTACGTGTATCGTTTGGTAACGGAGACGTCCTCCGTCGCCCCTACTGGGTTTCCCGTTCGGTTTGCCCTCCTGAGTCCATTCGACATGGCTGCGGGAATGCCTTGCACCAACCGGCAGTTCTCTGAATCCATTTTGCCATATGTACTCTTCTCAGTCATCGGTTTGGATGTTTGATTAACAGCTTTAGTCTAGCACAGAACAGCTGGGAAGGCAAGGGCGTTGCAGCGAAAAGGCGGAATTTTATTTGCCGAGTGCGGTTTTCTGCGGAACAACGGTGTCTTTGTTGTAGCAGGCGAAGGTTTCCTCAACCAGTTGCTGGTTGGGTGCCGGGGTAAACAGGCTGACAATCGGAACGAGAATCAGGCCTGCGATCATGGCCAGTGCGCCGCAGTTGATCGGGGACTGGAGCAGAACCGGGAAACTCGAACGGAACAGCATGTTTGCTACCATCAGGACACAGCCAAAGATGAAGCTGACCCAACATGCTGCTTTCGAGGTGCGTTTCCAGTACAGACCGTACAGGAACGGCGCGAGGAAGGCACCTGCGAGTGCGCCCCACGAAATGCCCATCAGCTGTGCGATGAAGGTGACGTTGCTCTTGTACTGGATAATCGCGATAATAGCCGAAATGGCGATAAAGACAAAGATAAATGCGCGGATCCACATCAGCTGCTGCTTCTGGTTCATCTTCTTCATGAACGTACCCTTGAGGAAGTCAATGGTCAGCGTAGAGCTGGATGCCATGACAAGTGAAGACAGCGTAGACATGGATGCGGACAGCACGAGGATGACAACCAGCGCGATGAGCAGGGGGGACAGGTTGGACAGCATGGTCGGAATGACGGCGTCATAGCCGTCCGCCGCGATGTCGATCTGTTCGGAGAACAGCCGTCCGAAACCGCCGAGAAAATAACAGCCGCCGGAGACAACCAGTGCGAACAGGGTGGAAATCATGGTGCCCTTCTGGATGGCAGCCTCATCCTTGATGGCATAGAATTTCTGTACCATCTGCGGCAGACCCCAGGTGCCGAGACTGGTCAGGATGATGACACCGAGCAGATTCAGCGGGTCGGGACCGAAGAACGATGCGAAGACACCCGGCTGGGGGGATGCGGTTTCATCGGTGATTTCGGCAAGGCCGCGGACAGCTTCCATAAAGCCGCCCTTGCTCGCCAGAACTGCGGCAATGACAGCGACGATGCCGACCAGCATGATGATGCCCTGAATAAAATCGTTGATTGCGGTCGCCATATAGCCGCCCGCAATGACATAAATGGCAGTCAGAATCGCCATGAGGACGATGCAGACCGTATAATCGATGTTGAATGCCATGCCGAACAGACGGGACAGGCCGTTGTACAGCGAGGCGGTGTACGGAATCAGGAAAATGAAAATAATGACGGATGCGCCGACCTTGAGTGCCGGGCTGTCAAAGCGCGTGCCGAAGAATGCCGGCATGGTTGCAGAATCCAGGTGCTGCGTCATGATGCGCGTGCGGCGTCCGAGGATGACCCAGGCGAGCAGTGAGCCGATGAGCGCATTGCCAATGCCGATCCAGGTGGACGCAAGGCCATATTTCCAGCCAAACTGTCCTGCATAGCCGACAAAGATGACGGCAGAAAAATACGATGTGCCATAGGCAAAGGCGGTCAGCCACGGGCCGACCGAACGTCCGCCGAGGACAAAGCCATCGACGTCGGTTGCATGCCGGCGGCAATACAGGCCGATGCCGATCAGAACGGCGAAATAGATGATAAGTACGAGTAACTTCACAAAAAATCCTCCCTCTTTCTCTGAAACTGCCTGTCCACCTGTGCCATAAGGCTATCAAGTGTAACAGAGCAAATATACTTTAACACATAAAAGTAATGAAGTCAAGCGCAACAGCTGATTTCACGCAGACAGATACAGCAACATCTACAAAACAGCGCGTCTTTGGCGCCTCAAAAGACAGCATATTTTCGTAATAACTGCGCACAAATGTGTAATGCTTTTCCGATGAAAATATAGTACGATATCTACAGAAAGTGGTATATTGAAACAATCACTTCTGGCATCCGCAACAGGCGGGAAAATCGGATATTCAGGAGAGAAGAATATGAAAGAAGAATATGAAAAAGGTAACATTTGGCGTTGTCGGCATCGGCATGATGGGAAAAATGCATCTGACAAACCTTGTGCGCAATCCGTATGCGGAGATGCTTGCGGTGTGTGCGCGCACGGAGAGCAAGGTAAAGGCCGTACAGGAAGAATTTCATATTCCACTCGGCTATACGAACGTCGCAGATATGGTGGCAAATCCGGACATTGACGCGATTGTTGTGGCGACCGGCGCAGATGCACACAAGGAGGCATGCCTGGCTGCCTGCCATGCAAACAAGCATGTATTCTGCGAAAAGCCGCTGGCAAAGACATTGGAAGACTGTGCGGAGATCGAACAGGCGGCGGCAGAAAATACAGGCAAGTTCTTTACGGTTGGCTTTATGCGCCGCTTTGACCCGTCTTATGCGGACGCAAAGCAAAAGATTCGGGCAGGTGTCATTGGCACGCCGATTGCATTTAAGGGCGTTTCACTCGACCCGGCTTCTGTCCTGCCGGGACATCTGGAGGGCGTTAAAAAGGGCATTTATGTTCCGTGGTTCATCGAGATGGGCAGTCATGATGCAGACCTCGCGCGCTGGTTCCTTGAAGGCGAGCCGGTGGAGTCGTATGCGACCGGTGATGCCTATGTGTGCACGGAACTCGCGGATTACAACGACTACGACAACGGCTTCTCGCTGACAAAGTTCGACAACAATACGACTGCCTTTATTCAGGTCGGCAGAACCGCAACATGCAGTCATGTTGAGAGTGAAATTGTCGGCACAAAGGGAACCATTCGCGTCAACAGTGTGCCGCGCAAAAACTATGTCTCGTCGTTCACCGAGGCAGGGTATGTCGAGGAATGCCAGGAGAGTTTCCTTGCGCGCTGGCGCGATGCGTTTGAGGCAGAGATGAATGATTTTGTCGACTGCGTGCGCACCGGGCACAAACCGGAAGCCACCGCACACGACGGCACAATGGGCCTGAAATTCTGCTTGCAGCTGCATCAGGCGTATCTCGACGGAAAGAAGTAACCAAATATAAGAGATTGCCGTGGTCTGGAAACAGGCTGCGGCTTTTTGTATCGCACGGCGTATTTGTGGTATACTATTTGGAAGGAAGCTGTATCGGAGGGAACGATTTTGAAAAAGCTGTTGTTTGTCAATGCGTGCGTGCGGCGCGAGACCTCGCGTACCAACCGCCTGGGGCGTGCGTTTGTTGTCCGGCTGTGCCGGGAGGAACCGTATGAGGTGAAAGAGGTCATTCTGGAGGAAGAAGGGCTGCGTGGTCTGGATACCGGTTCGCTTGCCCGCCGTGACCGCCTGATCAGTGAAGGGCATCTGGAGCATGATATGTTCCGCTATGCGCGTGATTTCCGCAAGGCGGATGAAATTGTCATCGCCGCGCCGTATTGGGATATGAGCTTTCCTGCGGCGCTGAAATGCTATCTGGAGGCGGTCAGTATTGTCGACCTGACCTTCCGGTATCAGGTGGACGGCACGCCGGAGGGATTGTGCCGCGCAAAGCGCCTGACCTATATCACGACGGCGGGCGGCTTCATCGGAGAAAATAATTTCGGATATGACTATGTCCGTGCACTGGCCGGGCTGTTCGGCATTGCGCAAACACAGGAATTCCGCGCGGAAGGGCTGGACATTGTCGGCGCGGATGCCGAAGCAATTCTGAAACAGGCAGAAGCGGAGCTGCTGGCATAACAGGGGCGCGCAGCGGAGTGAACCGCCGCGCGCCTGTTTTTATTCGGAGAGACTGCCGAGATTGATGACCGGTTTTCCCTTCTGTATGGCAGAATGAAAGGCTGTATATGCCCCTCCGCAGGTGCAGTTGACACAAGTGAGAAGCAGATCACAGTGATTTACCATCCATTGGTTTCTTTTCGTGATAGCGAAGCGTCGGGGGACGGTTTCCAGACCTTACGGGTAGAGGGATCCATCGTATATGTCGGGAATTTCTGCACTCTGCGCAGGAAGATAGGCGAGCACCAGCAGGAGACGCAGATGGGGAAATTCTGTTTGCAAGTGCTTCACAGCGCTTGCAGCGAACATGTCAAATGCGCCCATGCCGCCGCACCAAAAGGTAGAAACGCCAAACTCTGTCACGACGCGGCGAATTTGAACTTCCAGCGGCACGCAGATATCCGTGCAGATATCCCGATGACCAAAAAATGCACATGTTTGATTCATTGTGGTTCTTCCGTATATATAAGTTCACTATATAGTAAGGTGCTGTAAAGTGAATTGCTAAATAGTGAATTATGGAATATGTATTTATTATATATACTGTTCTCAGGAAAGTAAAGAGGGAACATAGTATGAATCACGAAGAATTACCACTGGATACCGATTATGGCAAACTGACCTTCCGCATTGAGCAGATTTTGAAGGAGCGTGGGATTTCTAAAAATCAGGTCTGCAAGGCATTGGATATTCCGCGCGCAAATTTCAACCGCTATTGCCGCGACGAATTTCAGAGATTGGATGCGGGACTGATCTGTAAGCTGTGCTGGTATCTTGACATTGGTGTGGGCGAACTGATTGAATATGTGCGGCCGAAAGACGCTGCGGCACAATAAAAAGAGTAAAAAAATGACGTTCTCCGGAAGAATGCTTTCGGAAAACGTCATTTCTGTTTTTATCTGTCCAATTTTTTTGGCCTGCGTTGGGAGAGCATGTCCTTCCACACGGTCGGGTGCAACAGGATGAGCAGCGGGAACAGCTCCAGTCTGCCCGCAAGCATGTCGAACATCAGCACATATTTGGAAAATACAGTAAAGTGCATGAAGTTCTGCGTCGGGCCGACCAGCTCGAGACCCGGGCCAATGTTGTTGATGGTTGCCGCCACAGCGGTGAAGTTCGTGACCAGATCCTTGCCTTCAAACGAAAGTGCGAGAACTGAGAAGGAAAACAGGATCATAAACGTGATAAAGTACACATTGGTTGCGCGGACTACCTCGTGTTCCACCGGCTTGCCGTCTACCTTCACCTTGCGAATGATTTTGGGGTGGATATAGGAGCTGAGTTCCTTGACGACCGTCTTACACAGGATGACGAAACGGGATACTTTGATGCCGCCGCCGGTGCTGCCCGCACAGGCGCCGACAAACATCAGCAGGACGAGAATTGTCTTGCTTGTCTGCGGCCACAGGTCGAAATTCGCCGAAGAAAAGCCGGTTGTCGTGATGATAGATGCCACCTGAAAGGCTGCCTTGGAAATCGCATCGAATGCGCCCGCACACATGCTGTGGATGTTGAAGGCGATGACGGCGACTGCGGTGAAGATAATCAGGAAGTAATAGCGGACTTCCTCCATGCTGAGTGCTTTTTTGAACTGGCGGAACAGCAGGAAATAATAGGCATTGAAGTTGACACCGAACAGCACCATAAAGATCGTGACCACCCATTGAATATAAGAGGAATAGCCGATCAGGCTGTCATTTTTGATACCAAAGCCGCCGGTGCCTGCTGTGCCGAAGGCAGTACACAGCGAATCAAACAGCGGCATATGTCCGGCGAGCAGCAGGACAATTTCTATTACAGTCAGCCCGATATAGATGCCGTACAGCAGGCGGGCGGTATAGCGCATTTTCGGCACCAGCTTGCCGACTGACGGGCCGGGGCTTTCCGCGCGCATCAGATTGATGTTGGAGCCGCCGCTCAGCGGGATAATGGCCAGCAGGAACACCAGCACGCCCATGCCGCCGATCCAGTGTGTAAAGCTGCGCCAGAGCAGCGTACAGTGCGACAGCGCCTCCACATCCTCCAGAATGCTTGCACCGGTTGTGGTAAAGCCGGAAATGGTTTCAAACAGCGCATTGGTAAACGACGGGATTTCTCCGCTGATATAAAATGGCAGGCAGCCAAACAGACTGAGAAAAATCCAGCTCAGCGAGGTGGCAATACAGCCCTCCTTGAGATAGAAAATACTGGTCTTTGGCTTGCGGAAGGTCATTGCCATGCCGAGCGCAACACACAGTGCTGCGGTCAGCAGAAAATAAATGCCCTCGGACTCCTGATAAATGACTGCCGTCAGGCAGGGGAGCAGGAGAAGGGTGCCCTCGATCTTCAGAACAGAACCGAGGATATATCGAATCATTGATTTATTCATGGCACGGCATCACTCCAGAATATTGCGGATGTCTACAAGCCCCTCGTGCTTGGTGACAATCATGACCGTATCGCCGACTTTGATGCAGTCCTGTCCGGTGGGGATCAGAATGCGGCCATTGCGGTTGATGCACGCCACAAGGAGATTTTTCTTGAGCGGAAGATTCATGAGCGCGCGGTCTGTTACAGCGGACGGCTGATCCACACGGAATTCAATCGCTTCCACACGGGAGTCAAACATGTGGTACAGTGTTTCAATGTTGCTGTTGGTGGAATTCTTTTTCGCGCGGACATAGGCGATGATGGCCTCTGATGTGATAAAGCGCGGATAGACCACACTGCCGAGATCGAGCTGATTGATGACACCCTTGAATGTAATGCGATTGATCTTTGTGATGACCTTTGCCTTGGAGACCTGCTTGGCGTACAGCGTCAGCAAGATATTTTCCTCGTCAATGCCAGTCAGTGCGACGAAGGATTCCGTATAATGGATGCCCTCTTCTTTGAGCAGCTCTTCGTCTGTGCCGTCGCCGTTGATGATAATCGCTTTCGGCAGCAGGATGCTCAGTTCCTCACAGCGTGCGCGGTTGATCTCAATAATTTTGACCTCAATACCCATATGGATCAGCTGCTGCGCGAGATAATAGGCACTCTTGCCGCCGCCGATAATCATGGCATTTTTGACGCGGTTGGTCTTGAAGCCGACTGCTTCGAGGAAGGAGCGTGTCATTTTGCGCGGTGCGACAAAAGAAAGGACATCGCCCTCCGCCATACGGAAATCACCGGACGGGATATAAACCTCTCCACCGCGTTCAATTGCACAGATCAGCACGGCATTGGTGATGTGCTGACCGAGATAGGCGATGGTCATACCGTCGAGGATGTTGCCTTCCGGGATTTTAAATTTAATCATCTCCGCCTGTCCGTGCGCAAATGAGTTGACCTCCAGCGCGGTCGGCAGGTACAGAATGCGTGCTGCTTCGCGGGCAGCCTCCAGCTCCGGATTGATAATCATGGCGAGGCCGAGACGGTCGCGCAGATAGCCAACCTCCTGGCTGTAATCCGGTGTGCGCACGCGCGCAATGGCAGAGCAGTCACCCACACGCTTTGCAATCGTGCAGCAGAGCAGGTTCAGCTCATCCGAATCCGTCACGGCGATGAGCAGATCGGCGTTTTTGATACCGGCCTCGATCTGGACACTGTAGCTTGCGCCGTTGCCGACGATACCCATGATATCATAGAGATTGGCAAGCTCGGTAATTGCCGCGGCATCTTTGTCAATGATGGTGATGTCGTGCCCTTCGCGGCTGAGCTGCTGGACAAGCGTCGAACCGACCTTGCCGCAGCCGACAATAATTATTTTCAGGCCCTGCGCAGCAGGCCCCTTTTTTTTCAGCATGGTTCCGGTTACCTCCTTGTCTGCCGGTTCGGCAGAGAAAATGCAGGATAATATCCAATCATACTATACCACTCCGCGGCAAAAAAAGCATCAGTAATCTGCAAAATCACCGCTAAATTTCTCCCCGCGGTGTGTGGAAACAGGGGATATCTGTCTGTTTATGCGGCAGCCGGCAGCAAAGGGAATGCTTGTCAGCCTATCGGAAAACCGGTATAATGAAGGTGTATCTTTGCACAAAAAAGGGAGGAAATCGTATGAAAAACAGGATACTGGCAGGGTATATGAGTGCTGTTTTCCTGCTGGCAGGCACGATGCCTGCGTTTGCAGCGGACAGCAGTGCCGTGTACAGCGACAATGTGGCCGAGCAGATTCCCGCATTTGTACAGCAGATGACGCAGGAAAAGGGCGCTTCCGGCGGCGCGTGTGGTACAAACCTGACATGGAAGCTGGACAACACCGGAACACTCACCATTTCCGGCACAGGTGAGATGGCGGACGGTGCATTCGGCTGGCAGGACAGCTGTGCTTCGATCAAACAGCTTGTCGTTGCAGATGGCGTGACCAGCATTGCGGACGATGCGTTCAGCTGGTGTGAAAATCTGGAAGAAGTGACGATTGCGGACAGCGTGAAGTCAATTGGCAGAGATGCATTTTATGCGTGCTACAGCCTGAAATCGGTAGAGCCCGGCAGCGGGCTGCAAACCATCGGCAGCTGGGCGTTTGCATCCTGTACCGATCTGGAGCAGTTCAGCCTTCCGGCAGGCGTGCAGTCGGTTGGACAGGGAGCATTCAGCGGCTGCGGCAGTCTGAAGCGCCTGTATTTCCGCGGTGCAGCGCCTGCACTTGGCGATGATATTTTTGAGGATGTGACGGCAACCGTGCATTATCCGGCGGAAGGCAGCGGTTGGGATGCTGTGCTGCAGAACAAGACGCAATATGGCGGTACCATCCGCTGGCGCAGCTGGAATCCCGACCGAGTGCTTGCACCGGTGGACGAGCTGTTTGCCGATGTCACCCGACAGCACTGGTTTTACGATAAGGTACAGTACGTCTATGACAACGAGCTGATGGTAGGTGATAAAGGCTTGTTTATGCCGAACAATGCGCTGACCCGCGCGATGGCAGTGCAGATCTTGTATGCCAATACAAAGGCGTGCGGGACGTACAAGGCCGTAACCGGACAGGACTTCGAGGATGTCGCGCCGGATGCTTGGTATTATGATGCGGTGCAGTGGGCGAGCGGTAACGGGGTCACCGCTGGCACAGGCGATGGAAAATTTGACCCGGAAGCACGGGTGACACGCGAGCAGTTTGCCGTGTTCCTGTATCGGGACGCAGGCGCGCCGTTTGTCGGCGGTACAATCCGGTTTTCCGATGCAGGAAATGTATCTGCATGGGCGAAAGATGCGATGCTCTGGGCAATCCGCAGCGGCATTATCAGCGGCAGCAATGAAAACGGAAAGCTGTTGCTCCGTCCGAAAGGCAATGCCACCCGTGCGGAAACAGCGACTATGCTGATGCAATATCTGGAACCGTCTGGCAGATCGGCACTGACCAGCAGCGACGAAACGTATGACGAGCGTATGGCGCGCATTTTCGGTGACGGGGCGACAGAACGCAAATATGCCAGCAAGACACAGGCGGAGCAATTCCAGACTTCGGTGACCGTCAAGGTATGGGACATCAATTCCAAGGGCGTAAAGTATACGCGTACACTGAAATTCAAAATTCATATTGCACTGGTCGATACCATCGAGCAGATTTTTGCGGAAATCTATGCCAGCGGAGAAAAATTCCCGATCTATTCGATTGGTGGTTATGCGTGGCGCGGAGATAATTCAAGCTCGGAGCACTGCCTCGGCACGGCGCTGGATATCAATCCGGATGAAAATTACCAGTGCAAAAACGATGGAACAGCAATGGTCGGATCGTATTGGAAGCCGGGTGTTGACCCGTATTCCATTCCGTCAGATGGCATTGTGGTCAAGACCTTCAACAAATACGGCTTCCGTTGGGGCGGCACGTTCAACAGCTCGAAGGATTACATGCATTTTTCCTACTTCGGTACGTGAGTGCGGGAAGACAGGCTGTATAAAAATCCGAACCGGAACGAACGTTGGTTCCAGTTCGGACACACAAAAGACGCAGATTTTTCCAAAATGGAAATCTGCGTCTTTTTTCTGCAATGCGTCAGAAAATGTATAAAACACAGTGCCCTCACATAGACATGAAGCACAAAGTCATGTCGGGAGGGGAAATATGTGAAGGGACAGCCGGAAGAACGGGCCGTTATGCTGGCACAGTATATGATAGAGACTGGTGCGACCGTGCGGCAGACCGCAGCAAGGTTCGGCGTGAGCAAGTCGACCGTTCATAAGGATATCACAGAACGACTGTATCACTTGAATTTACCATTATACACGCAGGCACATGAGGTGCTTATGCGAAACAAGGAGGAGCGCCACATCCGTGGCGGGATGGCAACCCGGCGGAAATACCGCGGAGAGGACGACGGTGCATCCTGAACGCAAAAAAATACGGGAACCGGATACCGGTTCCCGTATGTCTTTCCATACGTTTGTGCGCACAATCACCCCTCCGTGTGCATCAGCTCATGCAGGCAGCTGCGGCAGATGTTTTTCCCTTTAAAGTTTATGACATCCTTCGCGTTGCCGCAGAATACACAGGCAGGTTCGTATTTCTTCAATATAATCTGGGAGCCGTCGACATAAATTTCCAACGAATCCTTAACCTCGATATCAAGTGTCCTGCGAAGCTCAATGGGGAGAACGATGCGGCCGAGCTCGTCAACTTTTCGTACAATTCCGGTAGATTTCATTGCAATCACTTCCTTATTATAAGTACAAAATTATGCTGCTAACGAGTGCGGTGTTAGCAGGGAAAGGGTGAAACTAGTATGATGAATTATCTGTGGGTCAGCCTGATGGTGCTGGCGTGCATAACGGCCTGTGTGACCGGGCGCACTGCGGAAGTATCTGCCGCAGTCACCGGTGGCGCAAACCAGGCGGTTACGCTGTGTCTGTCCATCGTCGGACTCATGGGATTGTGGTCCGGTGTCATGGAACTGATGCAGCAGTCCGGTTTGTGTGAAAAAATCACATCGGTGCTTCGTCGCCCGCTTTCATTGCTGTTCCACCGCGCGTCGCGTGACCGCGAAACCATGGAATGTATCGCTGCGAACGTCACGGCGAACCTGTTGGGACTGAGCAATGCAGCTACGCCGATCGGCCTGCGCGCAGCAGACAGGCTGTATGACCTGTATGGGCGCAGGGGGACACCGGATGAGGTGTTGACCTTTGTCGTGCTCAATACGACATCCATCCAGTTGATTCCAACGACAGTGGCAGCCGTGCGTGCCTCGCTGGGGGCACAGCAGCCGTTCGACATCATGCCGGCCGTGTGGGGGGCGTCCGTCTGTTCGGTGGCAGCGGGGCTTGCGGCGGCGCGGCTGTTTGCCCGTCTGAGAAAGGAGCGTGAGCCGTGAACGCGATGTTGGTTCCGGCATTGATTGCCTTTGTCGGCGTGCATGCACTGGCAAAGGGAACCGATGTGTTTCCGGTTTTCCTGCGCGGCGTGGAGAGCGGCCTGCGCACGGCAGTGAGCATCCTGCCGACGATGATCGCGCTGCTGACGGCAGTGACCATGCTGCGCGCTTCGGGCTTTATCGATCTGGCAGGACAGGCCATGCAGCCGCTGCTTTCGCTCGCCGGGATACCGGCAGACTGTGCAGCGCTGGTGCTGCTCAAGCCGCTCAGCGGCAGCGGCGGGCTGGCGCTCGGACAGGAAATCATGCGCACCTGCGGGGTGGACAGCTATGCCGGACGGGTTGCCGCCGTCATGCTGGGCGCCTCTGAGACCAGTATGTACACGATTGGCATTTACTGCGGTCATTTACAGCTGAAACGGACAAGATATGCAATTCCTGCGGCGTTTATTGCAGACCTTACAGCGTTCATTTCTGCTGTTGTTTGTGTGCGTTGGCTGGGATAATCGGACAAAAGTCCCTATTTTTTAATTATATTATGCCGTAAATATGGTATATTTTCAATATAAAAATGTATGATCCTGCTCTCGAAAGCAAAATTTTTGTTATCGTACAAGAAAAGAAAATGATTTACTCAAAATAATGTATAAAATATACAATTTTTTTGCCAAAACAAGGGAAAAACCGGAAAAAACCTCAAATTTCCGGATAAAAAATTTGAAAAAAATGGATATCTGCGCGGCAAAAATTACGAAAAAATTGCACAAAAATCCGAAAAAATGTCTCGAATGAAACAGTTGATATTAAAAAATTTAACGAATCACAGCAAAAAAGAAAATTTTGCCATCTATCTGCGCGGCAGGGAGCAAAATATAAATAAAAAATCCTCCGCAGCCAAAAGCTGCGGAGGACAGAAACAAACTCGATTGTTTTTACTTGATCGTCAGGTCACCGCCGGGGATTTCCTTGCCGAACGGGCCATCATAGGTGAAGAAGCCCTTGCCGGTCTTGACGCCCAGATAACCTGCGCGAACCATCTTCTTCAGCAGCGGATGCGGGCGATACTTCGGGTCGCCGGTCTCAGTGAAGAGGGTGTTCATGATTGCGAGGTTGATGTCATGGCCAACCAGGTCCGCAGTGTGCAGCGGGCCGGACTTCATGCCAGCGCCATTCTGCATAGCCAGGTCGATGTCGGACGGGGATGCGATGCCGTCTGCATAGATGCCGATGGCTTCGTTCATCATCGGGATCAGGATGCGGTTGACAACAAAACCCGGGCCCTCGTTGACCTGTACCGGGGTCTTGCCGAGGGAAGCCATGATGTCATAAGCCTTCTTGAAGGTCTCCTCAGAGGTCTTGAGACCCTTGGTAACCTCAACCAGCTTCATGATGTGAGCCGGATTGAAGAAGTGGCAGCCGACAACCTTGTCAGAGCGGTTCGGAACAGCGTTCGAGATCTCCGTGATGGAAAGGGCGGAGGTGTTGGTGCCGATGATGCAGTCTTCCGGCAGGATGGAATCGAGCTCTTCCAGAAGCTCCTTCTTGAGATCCATTCTTTCCAGAATAACTTCCATGACGAAGTCAGAGCCAGCGGCATCCTGGCGGTCAACGGACAGGGTCAGATTAGCCAGGCATGCATCCATCTGCTCCTGGGTCATCTTACCTCTCTTGACGCCGCCTGCGAGGTCGCCCTCGATGCGCTTCTTGCCGCCTTCGCAGAACTGCTCTTTGATATCAATCAGGGTGACAGCATGGCCAGCCTTCAGGAAAACTTCAGCAATGCGGGCACCCATGTTGCCGGCACCAAATACAGTAACCTTCATGTTTCTCAATCTCCTATCTCAATCTCAAGTCTCAAGTGATGAATCGAATTACTTGTTCTGGAATACCTTCGGCTCGCGGCTCTTGTTTACGAAATGAGCCATTGCATACTTCTGATCCTCGGTAGCGAAGCATTCGCCAAAGCAGTTGCCCTCCAGCTTCAGAGCAGAGTTCAGGTCGGTCTGCATGCCAACATTGACAGCTTCCTTGACCAGAGCGACTGCGATCGGAGCCTGAGCAGCGATTTCCTGTGCCAGAGCGAGAGCAGCCTCTTCCAGCTCTTCAACGGTCTCGTATACTTCGTTGACCAGACCCATGTCCTTTGCGTCCTGAGCTGTGTAGTTGCCGCGTGCGGTGTACAGCATTTCCTTTGCCTTGCCGAGACCTACGAGGCGAGCAAGTCTCTGGGTGCCGCCGCAGCCCGGGGTGATGCCCAGACCAACCTCAGGCTGACCGAAGCAAGCGTTTGCGGAAGCCAGACGGATGTCGCAGGACATAGCCAGCTCGCAGCCGCCGCCGAGGCAGAAGCCGTTGATTGCAGCGATAACCGGGCGCTTGAAGTTCTCGATCTTCCAGCATACACGGTTGGAGTCGTTGCCGAATGCTTTGCCTTCTGCAACGGTCATGGTGGACATCTGGGAGATGTCAGCGCCTGCTACGAAGGACTGAACGGTCTTGCCCTTCTTGTTGACACGGGAGGAACCGGTCAGGACAACGGCATAAACGTCTTCCATCGCTGCAACGGAGTCGAATGCCTCCTCCAGCTGTGCATACATGTCGGTGCTCAGGGCGTTCATTGCCTGCATATGATCGATGGTAACAACTGCTACGTTACCCTTTTTCTCTACCTTTACGTCAGTCATTGGTAAAAGATCTCCTTTTATGTCTGTGTCACGGGAGGAGGGGAAGACGGATGCTCCGCCTTCCCGCTCTCGAAAATGTCGTGGAATGTATAATGCTTACTTGCAGAGCTCGTCGCGCTCGAGGATGATTGCTTCGCCCATGCCGCCGCCGATGCACATGGTAGCCAGGCCGATGGTAGCATCGCGCTTAATCATTTCGTACAGCAGGGTGGTGGAGATACGGCAGCCTGCTGCGCCGATCGGATGGCCCAGAGCGATTGCGCCGCCGTTTACATTGACCTTGTCCATGTCGAAGCCAAGGGTGTTGTTGACTGCGCAAGCCTGTGCTGCGAATGCTTCGTTGGACTCGATCAGGTCGAGATCAGCAACGGTGAGGCCAGCGCGGGACAGTGCCTGACGGGTGGACTCGATCGGGCCGATGCCCATGATGGACGGATCGCAGCCGACAGAACCGTAGGAACGGATCTTCGCCATCGGCTTCAAGCCGTGTGCCTTTACGAAGTCCTCAGAAGCGATAATCATGCAAGCGCCTGCATCGTTGATGCCGGAAGCGTTGCCTGCGGTTACCGTGCCGTCCTTCTTGAATGCCGGGCGCAGACCAGCGAGGGTCTCCATCGTCGTGCCCTCACGCGGATGCTCGTCGGTGTCGAACAGGAAGGTCTTCTTCTTCTGCTTTACTTCTACCGGAACGATCTCGTCCTTGAACTTGCCAGCCTTGATTGCTGCAACAGCCTTTGCCTGGGAAGCGCAAGCCAGCTCGTCCTGCATCTCACGGGTGATGCCGTACTGCTCTGCAACGTTTTCCGCAGTGATGCCCATGTGGTAGCCGTTGAAGATATCCCAAACGCCGTCGTGTACCATCAGGTCGACCATCTGGATGTCGTTCATACGAGCGCCCCAGCGAACCTTGTTTGCATAATACGGTGCACCGGACATGGACTCAGCGCCGCCAGCCATGATGCACTGGTCGTCGCCGGACTTGATGATCTGAGCTGCGAGGCTCATTGCGCGCATGGAGGATGCACAAACCTTATTGATGGTGATTGCCGGAGTGGTGATCGGCAGACCTGCGCCAACCATGATCTGACGGCCGATGTTCTGACCCAGACCGCCCTGGAGGACGCAGCCGGTGATGGTCTCATCGATGGCAGCAACGTCAACGCCGGACTGCTCAATCGCAGCCTTGGCAGCGGTAACGCCGAGCGTAACAGCCGGAACATCCTTCAGACTCTTGCCGTAGGAACCGATCGGGGTTCTCTTTGCACTGCAAATATACACATTCATTTGCCCTATTCTCCTTTTTCTCACTACAGGAATGGATAGTTATATAACAATAGGATAAGGGAGGGTAGAGTGGTGTTTCTCCCTGAACCCTTTGCTATTGTACATCATAACGCCATATTTCACAAGTATTTTCCGCAAAAAAAGCGTGAAAAAGTTGAAAGTGTTAAAAAACTAACAATTAGATACCCATGTGTTATGCGTTATTTGATCAGCAATCAATCGTTTGCGAGGCCCATCGGCTCATCGCGGAAGATACGCTCGTCCATCAGCTTGATGGTGCCGTCTTCCTGATAAGCGATCTGCGGTACAAATTCCATCTGGTCGAGGATCTGGGTCTGCAGGTCGATGCCCGGTGCGATCTCAATCAGGGTAACGCCCTCCGGACGCAGCTCGAAGACAGCGCGCTCGGTGATGTACAGAACCGGCTGATGAACCTTGTTCGCATAGATGCCGGAGAAGGTGATGTGCTCAACTTCCTTGACGAACTTCTTCTTTTCGCCTTCCTGCACGATTTCGATCTTGCCGTCGCCGACCTTGACCTTCAGGCCCTTTGCGGTGAAGGTGCCACAGTAGCAGACCTTCTTTGCGTTCTGGGTGATGTCGATGAAGCCGCCGCAGCCTGCCAGACGGGTGCCGAACTTGGATACGTTCAGGTCACCGTTCGGAGCGGTTTCAGCCAGACCGAGGAATGCGATATCCAGGCCGCCGCCCTGATAGAAGTCGAACTGTACGTTGTGCTCCAGAATGGCTTCTGCGTTGGAGCACGCGCCGAACTGCGGGCCAGCCAGCGGGATGCCGCCGATCGGGCCAGCCTCTACGGTCAGGGTCATCTTATCCGCGATACCTTCTTCAGCCGCAACATTGGAAATCTGCTCCGGCATACCGGTGCCGAGGTTGACGATTGCATCGTTCGGCAGCTCCATAGCAGCACGGCGCGCAACAACCTTGCGCTGATTCAGCGGAATGGTCGGGATGGAATCCAGCGGGATGGTGTACTCGCCGGCAGCGGAGCCGTCGTACGGTACGCCGATGCACTGCATGTTGTCCTCTTCGGTACCGATGACAACGGCGTCAACGTAGATGCCCGGAATCTTGACCAGCTTCGGATCGAGGGAACCGGCAGCTACAATCTTCTCAACCTGAACGATAACCTTACCGCCGCTGTTCTTGCAGGCCTGAGCCATGGCGGTGACGTCCAGCGGGCCAACTTCTCTGTGTACGGTGCAGTTGCCGCGCTCGTCGCAGTAGGAAGCACGCAGCAGGACAACGTCGATCGGGAAGGTCTTGTAGAGCAGGCGCTCCTGGCCTTCGATCTCGATCAGCTTGACGAGGTCTTCCTTGGTGCAGTCGTTCAGCTTGCCGCCGCCGTTGCGCGGGTCAGCGAAGGTGTACAGGCCGACATGAGTGATGGTGCCGAGATTATGTGCAGCGATATCGCGGTACATATGGGTGATAACGCCCTGCGGCAGGTTATAAGCTTCGATCTTGTTCTCAAGAGCGAGTGCGCCCAGTCCGGGGGCACGATCCCAGTGGCCGCCGACAACGCGCTTGACCATGCCTTCATGTGCGAAGTGGTCGCCGCCGGAGCCCGGGGTACCGCGCCAGCCCTGGCCAGCTGCATAGAACAGGGTAACGTCCTTCGGATGGCCGGTCTCTACGAAACGCTTTTCAACAGCCTTGGACAAAGTCTCCGGGCATGCACAGCTTACGAAGCCGGAAGTTGCGACGGTATCACCATCGTTGATGAGCAGAGCCGCCTCTTCCGGAGTCAGAATCTTTACTTTTCTCATTGGTATCATCCTTTCTCTCTGTTTTGATATCCAGAAAAAGTATTTTGTGATAAAACGTCAGGCGGAAAATAAAATACAATGCTGTTCAGGCCAGTGCGGCGATGCGAGCCGCGGCACCATCTGCTTCCGCCTGCTCGGTGCAGATGATGCGGTGCTCCGCTGAAATTTCCTCGTACAGGTACGAACAGCCCGTGCAGCCGCGCAGGATCAGCAGCACATCGTAATGCACGCCGTCCTCCGGGTACGAGAAGCCCGCGATACCATCGAGCTGGCTGCAAATTTGGCGGTATGCGGTGCCGCGGTCATAGCGCGGATTGCAGCCGCCGCAGAATTTTACAGTACAGTGAAGCATAACATAACCTCATTTTCGGAATTTGGGGGGAGCACAGACGGACAGACAGGCACCCACAGAATTGCTCTATGAGTGCCTGTTGTCACGTTATTGCCAGAAAATCAGCACCGTTTGTTCAGAATCAATTAGTCGATGCGTGCAATTGCCTTAGCAAGCTGCTTCTTCTGCTCCATGTTGGACTGGCGGGCAATCATGATGCGCTGAGCCTGCGGGGAGCCTGCGCCATGCATGGACTCCGGCAGGTAGCCGACTGCTGCGGTACCCATGGTCAGGTTCTCGATCAGGCGAAGGACGCGCATGCGATCCTCGGTCGGAACGGAAGCGACACCCTTGAGGTACTTCTCGATGTACGGCTTCAGCTGCGGGTTGCGGTAATCTGCCTCAGACGGCTGGGTAACCATCAGGCCGCCTGCCAGATCCTGTGCCAGACGAGCGATGTCGTACGGGAAGCGGGTGACGTTCTGCTTGCAGACGTTTGCCAGAAGCAGGTCGATGAGGTAGTTGCCTGCCTTGGTCTTGGAGCCCTGGGAGGAGCATGCGATGCCACATGCGTACAGGGTCTCGTTCAGGTGGGTCATTTCGATCAGCTTATCCTTGACATGGGAAGCCTTTGCGCAGCCTGCCATCTCAACAGCCAGAGCGGTAGCACCGATCAGGACGTCGCCGACGCCGACCTTGCAGCCGCCGTAGGACTGACGATGATAGCCTGCGAAACGCTCAACGATCATGCCAGCGAACTTCACTTCGCCGTTCAGGAAGATGCGATCGTTCGGAACGAATACATGGTCGAAAATAACCAGGACTTCGTGGCCGCCGTAGGTCTTGTTGCCTACGTCGATATCGTTGTACTCCTCCAGCTTGCGGGTGTCGCAGGACTGGCGGCCGTAGATCAGGGTGATGCCCTCGGAATCGGTCGGGATTGCGAAGGAAATCGCATAGTCCTCGTCGCCCTCACGCATGGAGATGGTCGGCATAACCAGAACCTCGTGGGAGTTGACGAAACCGGTCTGATGCGCCTTTGCGCCGGTGACATAAACGCCGTCAGCGGTGCGCTCAACAACATGCAGGAACAGGTCCGGGTCAGCCTGCTTGGACGGAGCCAGGCCGCGGTCGCCCTTGACGTCGGTCATAGCGCCGTCAACTGCGAGGTCCTCGTCCTGTACGCGGGTCAGGAACTTGACGAAGTTTTCATGGTACTTGGTGCCGCACGCCTCGTCGATTTCGTAGGTGGAGGAGAATACGGCGTTCATTGCGTCCATGCCTACGCAGCGCTGGAAGCAGGCAGCGGTCTTCTGACCGAGCATACGCTGCATCTTAACCTTCTTAATCAGGTCGTCGGTGGACTGATGCATGTGGGTGAAGCGGTTGATCTTCTTGCCGGTGATGTGGGAGGTAGCGACCATCAGGTCTTCATACTGCGGATCCTCCGCAGCCTCGTATGTAGCGGCAAAGGAGTTCAGGGAAGGACGGATAACCGGATCGTCTACCGGATTCTCAACCTTCTTGCCGAACATCCACAGGTTGAGATTCAGCTTGCGCAGGGACTCAATGTACTGTTCTTTGGTCATCATAGTGATCGTAAATCCTTTCTCTCAGTCGTCTCTCTAGTCAGGGGGAACGAACCCCTTTGAAGTAGAAACGCAGCGAGTACCGCGGACGATACCCGCTGCGTTTTACAGGCTAACGGTATTGGGATATTGCGTTATCCGGCAATTAGTAGCACTCTCTGTAAACACGCTCCATCAGCTCACGGGTCCACGGCTGGATGTAGGAGTTGGTGATCAGGCGCTGCTGGTTTGCTTCGACAGATACCGGGAAGTCCTTGATGTCGGATTCCTTGAAGCCGTACTCGCGCAGCGGCTTCAGGTGCAGAACCTTCTCGAGCAGCTCGTTGAGGTATGCGATTGCGTTGTCGACCTTGCAGCCGGTGATACGGGCAACCAGCTTCTTGAACTCGAGGATTTCGCCGTTCGGGTCCATCTCGTCGTAGATCTCCATGATCTTGCCGAACAGAGCGTAGTTGGACTCACCATGCGGTACATGGTAGGTGCCGCCGAGCGGGAAGGACATGCCGTGTACGGTAGCGCAGCCAGCCTTCAGGAAAGCGATGCCAGCGTAAGTAGAAGCGATGGAGAACTCCTCGAGGTAGCCGAAGCGAGCGTCCGGGCCGTCTTCGCCGATGCGGCGGAAGCCTTCCAGGATCAGCTCCATAGCCTTGATGGAGAACATCTCAGAGGTCATGGTCTTACGATGCGGCGACAGGAAGGACTCGGTTGCATGGATCAGGGCGTCGATTGCGGAAGAAGCGAACGGCTTGTACGGCAGGGTCTTCAGCATATCCGGAACCAGGCAAACCTTGTTCGGGATCATGTCATCGGAAACCAGGCCCAGCTTGGTCTCGCCGCCGGTCAGAACGCCGTCCTTCTCGTCCTTGACGATTGCAACGGAAATGTTGGTAACCTCGGAACCGGTGCCGCAGGTGGTCGGGATTGCGATAACTTCCTTCTCGTGGATGAACGGCTCACGTTTGAAGTACATCTCGTGGATGGAAGCCGGGCGCTTGCAGCCGAGCAGTTTGCACAGGTCCATGATAGCGCCGCCGCCGACAGCAATGACGCGGTCATAGGAATCGTACGGGATAGCGTCGTACATGGTCTGGATCATAGCCTCAGACGGCTCGCCAACACCGAACTTCTCCTGGAATACGAAGTTGCACGGCAGGTTCAGCTCTTCCATGAACGGCTTGTAGATGAATTCGTTGGTCAGAACGCAGTCTCTCTCGTTCAGCTTGAATTCCTCTGCGAATTCTGCGAAATTCGCACATTTGTAGATGGTCGGCGCGATGATGATTTCTCTCTTGTCGGCCTGCAGGGCCTTGCTAAAAGCATCCATATTTAACATCTCCTATAAAAAATTTTCTTGCATAAGAAGCCTTTTGGGGCTGGTTATCCAAAAGTCGGCGGATGGATTCCGTTACCTTCCCTATGATTGTACCAAAAGTTGAGCGAAACTTCAACAAAAAGTGATGAAGTTACAAGAAAAAATATCTCGACATTTTGTCACAAATAAACGGAGTGCAATCGAGCCGGGTTACTTGCTTACATTTTATACTAATGTCACAACTTTGTAAATCATTTTTTCAAAATTTATTGTGGAAAATGTTGAGAAAGCTGGGGATGTGCTGTTAGTTTTGTGCAAAACTGCTGAGGAAAGCACGGGTGCGTTCATTCTGTGCATCGCCGAAAATTTCCTCCGGACGGCCCTGCTCGACGATGACGCCGCCGTCCATAAAGATAACACGGTCGGCCACGTCGCGGGCGAATGCCATTTCATGTGTGACGACGACCATGGTCATGTGTTCCTCGGCGAGCTGACGGATAACACGAAGAATTTCACCGGTCAACTCCGGGTCGAGCGCAGAGGTCGGCTCGTCAAAAAACAGTACGCGTGGATTGAGCGCGAGCGCGCGCGCGATGGCGACGCGCTGCTGCTGTCCGCCGGACAGCTGACAGGGATAATAATCTGCGCGATCGGACAGATTCATCTTTTCCAGCAGGCTGCGGGCGGTCTTTTCCGCTTCGGCTTTGGAGATACCCAGCACACGGATCGGTGCATCGGTGACGTTCTGCAAAACCGAACGGTGTGGGAACAGATTGAAATTCTGGAACACCAGACCGGCACACAGCGTGATTTCATGCAGTGTTTTGGGGTCAGCGAAAACGGCATTGCCATTTTCCGTGCGCATCATCTGCTTGCCGCAGATGGTGATTTCACCGCGGTCAGCGGTCTCCAGCTGGGTCAGGCAGCGCAGGAAGGTGGATTTTCCGGAGCCTGACGGGCCGATGATGGCGACAACTTCGCCCTGTGCCACGTGCATGGAGATATCGCGCAGCACCTGCAGCTCACCAAAGCTCTTTTCGATGTGGTTTGCTTCAATCAGATTCATGACAGATTCCTCCTGCGGTCAACGGTAGTAGTCCAGCTTGGACTCGAGCTTTTTGAACGCGAATTCGACGACGGCACTCATAATCAGGTAGAAAATACCGGCTGCGATGTACGGCGTAATGGAAACATTCTTCGCCGCAGTCTTGATGGCGATGTCAAACAGCTGCGGCTGCGCAATGATCTGAGCAAGCGCGGTGTCCTTGACCAGAACCATAAATTCACTTCCCGTCGGCGGAATGACGCGCTTGATGACCTGCGGCAGGACAATATGGAAAAATACCTGTGTTTTGGTATAGCCGAGCACCTTGCCGGCTTCATACTGTCCCTGTGGGATGGACTGGATGCCGGAACGGAAAATCTCGCCGAAATACGCGGCATAGTTGACGACAAACGCGATGATACACGCGGCAAAGCGGTGCGGTGTGAGGCCAAACAGGAAGGACGGGGCATACATGCAGAACATCAGCTGGAGCATGAGCGGCGTGCCGCGGACAATCAACTGATAAATGCGGATGATGCCGCCCAGAATTTTGAAGCGCGAGGTGCGGCCGAGCGCGACGAGGAAGCCGAGCGGGACGGCAAACAGGACGGTCAGCAGGAAAATTTGGATGACCTCCCAACAGCCGATCAGCATGTTGGGGATCATGGAGAGGAATGCAGTTGCATTCATCCCGGTAATGCTTTCGATAAATTCCATGGGGCGGGGGTCACTCCTTATTGTAATAGGTGTACTAGATAAGTAATAAAATAGGTAAATACTAGGTAAGCAGAATATAAAAATAGGTAAGTGGGATGTAAAAAGGGGCTGTCCAACGCGGACAGCCCCAGACGATCAGCTTATTCTACCGTAGTTTTGTCGGAACCGAACCATTTTGTGGAGATTTCTTCCAGCGTGCCGTCTGCCTTCAGATCGCGCAGCGCTTTGTTGACAGCTTCGGTCAGCGCGTCATCGCCCTTGCGGAACGCAATTGCATAATCCTCCGCATAGAGGAAGTCGCTCAGAACGACATAGTCCTTGTTGTTCTGCTCAATCAGGTAGTTCGCAACAACGTCATCCATCAGGACAGCATCGGAAGCCTTGGTATCCAGATCCATCAGAGCGGTCAGGTTGTCGTCGAAGCTGTTGACGCTGGCAACCATATCCTTGAGGGCTGCACCATCCTCGGAGTCGAGAGCCTCCTCTGCGGTCGAGCCGGACTGGACAGCCAGTACCTTGCCTTCCATATCGTCGATACTCTTGATGGAGTCATCCGGACGGACAACCAGCGCCATGTGGTTTTCCATGTACGGAATGGACATGTTCATGGACTGCTTGCGTTCTTCACTGACGGACAGGCCGTTCCAGATGCAGTCGATGTTCTTGGCATTCAGTTCCATTTCCTTGGAATCCCAGTCGACCGGCTGGGTAACAAGATCGACGCCCAGCTTCTCGCAGACAGCGGTTGCAACATCGATGTCGAAGCCGACAATCTCGTTGTTGTCGTCGCGGTAGCCCATCGGCGGGAAGGAGTCATCCAGACCGAGCACCAGCTCGCCCTTGTCGAGGATGTACTGAAGCGACTGGTCGGAGCCTTCTGCACCGGAACCTGCGGCGGAGCCAGCCGGGGTGGCAGTATCTTCAGACTTGCTGCCGCCACAGCCTGCGAGCATGCAGACTGACATTGCTGCAACAGCAGCCATAGCCATCAAGCGTTTGAATTTCATAATGATGTACCTCTCTTTTCAGTATAAGATAAGAATAGTGGAATGGCACAGAAGGAACTGCATTCCCTCTGTCCGGGGCGAAGCCTGCGGATACGCCCCCTCCGAATATAATATGATACTATTTTAACATTTCAACCGGATAAATCAATAGCAGAGCACAATAAAAAACGCGGGAAAACGGAAATCTGCCCGCAGCAATTGGTTGTCATACCAAAAATCTATGCTATAATAGAAGAAACGTCCAAACCCAAATTCAAAAGGAAACAGGGGGACTGATATGAAATTCTTGCAGGCACAGGGGCATTTTGGTGTCCTTGACGGTCAGAAAATCCGTTTTGAGGACGGCCTGAATGTGCTCTATCTGCCCAATGAGGGCGGTAAAACGACATTATGCAATTTCCTGCGCGTTATGCTGTATGGCCTGAATACCAGCCGGCGTGACGGAAAAAACCAGCTTTCGGACAAGACGAAATACCGTCCGGCGGACGGCAACCCGATGAGCGGCATTCTGGAGCTGGAATGGAAGGGACGCCGCATCATCATCAGCCGCCAGACCGGAAAAGGAACGGCTCCTATGCAGGAGTTTTCCGCACATTATGCCGATACCGGTGAAGAATGCGCTGAGCTGACTGCAAAGGACTGCGGACGCATCTTGACAGGTGTGAGTGAGGAGGGCTATCAGTCCTCCGCTCTGATCGACGGACAAGATCAGGCACTTTCTGCCGGAGAGCTGGGTGACCGCATGCTGGCGCTGTCCACGACGGGTGACAGCGCCATGATGTATTCCAACGCGGTGGCACAGCTCGACCACTGGCGCAATGCCCTGCGCGGCACGGGAAACCGTGGGCGATATGCACAGGTCGAAGCGGATATCGCACAGCTCACCCAGTCGATTGGCAGATTGGACGACCTGAGCGAACAGATTCAGAACTATGAGGCGCAGGTGCCCGAGGCCGAGCAGCGCATTGCGGAAGCGGAAGCGGAGCACCAGCAGGCGACTGAAGACTTCACCCTGCTCTTTGTCGCAAAGCGCGAGTCGGCAGAGCGCGAGGAACGGCAGTCGCGTGAGCGGCTCGCCCAGCTGAAAGCGGAGCTCCCGCCCTTCGGCGTGCTGGCAGACGCGGAGCGCGCTACTGCGCAGTTCACGGAAGCACAAGAAGCGTATGACGCCGCAAAAGCAGAGCTGGATGACGTCACCACCAACTATCAGAAATGGAAGGATGACATCGACCAGACAGAGGACGATTACAGCAACAGCTCGCGCAGCCGTTCGGATATCCATATCCGCGGTTGGTCCATGATTCTTGCTGTTGTACTCGGTGTGTTGGCGGTTGTCAGCCTGCTGCAAATCATCCCGTTTGGCCCGTTGACACCATATATGCCATATCTGTTCTCTGTATGCGCCGTCATCGCCCTGATTGTCACGTTTGTCGGCAGCACAGAGTCTCTCGATTCCCCGCCGATGGACTTTGACGAGGAACGCGTCAAGCTGGAGCGCCGCAGGCAGTCCGCCATCAGCCGCGAGGCACAGACGGCAGAGCATCTGGAAAAAATGCGCGAGAGCTTCCGCGAACAGATGCAGCGCATCGCACCGGAGCTTCCGGCAGAAGATGATGCCCGTGCTTTGGAGCATATGAAGATGCTCGACGAGAAAAAGCGCGTTTATCTCGCACGCAAGCGCGAGCATGACGACCTGGCAGAGCATTATTTGAATATCCTGGATACGACCGGCCCACAGGGCGAGGCACGTATGCATATGAACGAAACAAAAAGCGCAGTCGATGAAGCGCGTCAGGCATGCAATACGCTGCACGAATCGATTGCGGCATGCCGCGGCAAGGCAGAGGAAATCGGTAAGCGCGAAGAACTGTGCACTCTGCGCGAACGGCTGGAAGAGGAAAAGGAAAGTATCCTCTGGCAGCTGGATGCCATCCGGCTGGCGAAGGAATCGCTGGTGCGTGCCAATGCCGAGCTGACCGGGCGCGTTTCTCCGCAGATCAACAAACTGGCACAGGAGTATATGAAAACCCTGACTGCCGACCGCTATACGGCGATGCAGCTGTATACCAACTTTGAGGCAACCTGCCGGCGGGACAACAGTGCAGTGGAAATGGATAAGCTCCGCCTGTCCACCGGCACACGCGACCAGCTGTATCTGGCGCTGCGCCTTGCCGTGTGCAAGGTGCTGCTGGACAATCAAGATGAGAGCGTCCCGATTGTGCTGGACGACCCATTTGTCAACTATGATGACCAGCGCGCCGCCTGCGGCATGAAGCTGCTGCGCGAAATTGCCCGCGAACGACAGGTCATTCTGCTGACCTGCCGCAGACCCTGACAGCAAATAAACAAGTGAACAAAACGCAAAAGCGCTGTACCGAACGCGGTACAGCGCTTTTTGGCTATAAAGCTCAATTTTGACTGACGAAAGAATATTTCTGTGAGGAGGAATATTTACGTCCACAGAGATTCTCTGAGTGAGCATTAAGTGTGATGATTGGTTTGTTTTACGGTATGGTTTTTGTAGGTATTCCAGGTCGGTTCATAGCTTGCATCCGCCTGATTTCCCCACATATCCCAGCCTTCCCGATCGCCGCGGGCAAAGAGCTCGAGGAATGATCCGGGTGAACATTGTTCAATGATTGGGATTATTTCATCCGGTTTTCTTGAATGTTCGCGCTTCTGTGTTCGGATTAAGTTAACTTGAGAGCGAGCCGGAGCGAGAGTTCGATTGTTTTCTCCACGGATCCCAAACAAAAGAATTTCAGTGACATTTCGGAAATAAAATCCGACACCTCGACCATCTGGTTGCCCGTCTTTACGAACTTTTTCCCAAATTATGTTTCCTTTATATTTGAATCCCCAAGCCTGCATTACTGCTAAACTATCGGGAAGAAGTGCGTTCGGAACCCAGAGATATAAATGGCTCTTTTCAGCTGCAACCTGCTCAACGGGTAATTCCATGATATCTTTTAAAGTCATGGTTTCATAACGGTTCAGTCGTTTGTGTTCTGGGGCAACTTTCCCTGTTCGGTTTTGAAATCGCCAAGGCGGATCTGCATATATTGTAGAATATTTTTTTGAGCCGCAAAAAGCAAGAAGATTATCAGACGTTGTTTGGATTGTGCTCATCTATATAGTCCTCCTTCCAATCGGAAATACAATTTTTTTTGATTCCAACTGCAAGAATGGGGCATCCGCCATTTCTGCGTGAATCCAGCCTGTATAACAGTTTGCCAATCCAAGTGGTACTTGCTCCATATTTACGCATAATTGGCTTCCAGAAATTTGATTTCTTGTCAAAATCGTAGACTGTTTTGAAAACATCATTGAGATCCTGTGAACGAGTTACAATAATACCTGCACTGATAATATTACAGTCATAGTATGTCCGCATTGCCAGAAGATCACGATCAAAGGTCTGATCCTTGCTATTCCACTCTAGATCAAACGCAATGCGATTTTTTAGAAAATCAATATTATGTCCGTCGATATATCCTTCTGTTGTGCGTTCTTCAAAAGGGATATTCGAGAAACGACCACGTTGTTCGGCTTGTCTGGGATAGAATTTAATATGTAAATCACCGGAAATGCGAATTTCTCTCCAACCACAAGGATATAGCATGTCATCAAATTTCCTGGGGATTTTGGTTTCATTTCCGCCAGATTCTCTCAGATCTTCTGTGGAAATATTGAGATTATTCAGGCAGTGGACAATTTCATTCCATTCTTCGGGAAATGCCTACGTAATAATTTCATGGGCGTGGTTGTAGTTATAAAACTCAAATTTATCAAAAAGGTCATCACCAATATAATCTTCCAGATGCATTTTTGGAGCTCCTTCAATGTAGTTCAAATTATTATAACAAAAGTAGAATTGCAATTCAACATTTTCAAATGGACAGAAAAGGAGCTCTGGTGTGCTTCCAGAACTCCTTCAACATTTTACTTTGCGTACTCGACGGCACGGGTCTCACGGATCATATTGATCTTGATCTGACCGGGGTACTCCAACTCGGTTTCAATTTTCTTGGCAATTTCACGGGAGAGCAGAACCATCTTGGAATCGGAAACCTGTTCCGGATTGACGATGATACGGATCTCGCGGCCTGCCTGAATGGCATACGAACTGGACACACCGGAGGTAGTATTTGCGATCTCTTCCAGCTTTTCCAGTCTCTTAATGTACGCTTCGAGGTTCTCGCGGCGCGCACCCGGACGGGCAGCGGAAATGGCATCGGCTGCCTGTACCAGACAAGCAACAATGGTTTTCGGCTCAATGTCGCCGTGATGCGCCTGTACTGCGTGAATAATGTCGTTGTGCTCGCGGTATCGCTTGCAGAGGTCAACACCGATGTCAACGTGTGAGCCTTCCATTTCGCGGTCAACTGCTTTGCCGATATCGTGCAGCAGTCCGGCGCGCTTTGCCTGTGTGGCGTCTACACCCAGCTCTGCGGCGAGAATGCCGGCGATGTGGGAAACTTCGATGGAATGCTGGAGAACATTCTGACCATAGCTTGTGCGGTAGCGCATGCGGCCGAGCAGCTTGACCAGCTCCGGATGCAGTCCATGCACACCGGTCTCGAGGACGGCGCGTTCACCTTCCTGCTTGATGGTCTGTTCGACCTCACGGCGGCTCTTTTCAACCATCTCTTCAATGCGTGCCGGATGGATGCGGCCGTCAATGATGAGCTTTTCCAGCGTCAGACGGGCAATTTCGCGGCGAACCGGATCAAAGCACGAAAGTGTAATGGCTTCCGGTGTATCGTCGATAATCAGGTCAACACCGGTCAGCGTTTCCAGCGTGCGGATGTTGCGTCCTTCACGGCCAATGATGCGACCCTTCATTTCGTCGTTCGGCAGCGGCACGACAGATACGGTAGCTTCTGCCACATGATCCGCCGCACAGCGCTGGATGGCGGACGAAATCATTTCACGGGCATACTGCTCGGCTTCGTCCCTGGTGCGCTGCTGGATGTCGCGCAGCTTGATGGCTGCGTCGTGCTGGGCTTCCTGCTCGATGGAGTTGACAAGGAAATCCTTTGCTTCCTCGCGGGTCAGGCCGGAAATGCTTTCCAGACGTTCCAGCTGCTGCTGCTTGTACTGTTCCGCTTCCTCCTGACTCTTCTGTACCTTGGCCAGACGGCGGGTCAGTTCCTCATTTTTCTGTTCCGCTGCATCCGTTTTACGGTCCAGCGTCTCCTCTTTCTGTGTCAGACGACGTTCGGTTTTCTGCACTTCGCTGCGGCGTTCTTTGATTTCACGCTCGAGATCAGCGCGGCTTTTGTGAATTTCTTCTTTCGCTTCCAGTACTGCTTCGCGCTTCTTGCTCTCCGCAGCCTTGATGGAATCGTTAATGATACGCTTGGCTTCTTCCTCCGCGCTGCCGATTTCCTTTTCGGCGACGTTCTTGCGGTAGGCGATGCCGGCGATAACACCCACAAGTATGCCGACGATTGCGGCAATTATAATACCAACCATTGTTCTGATACACACCTCCTGTTTTTGTGATTTTTTCTAAAAATTTCGGAAAGTTTCAGGTAATACCTGTGCGGTTAAACGATAGATCGCATACGTTTTCATACAAAGGCATTATTACTTATTGTAATCGGAAAACAAAATATTGTCAACAGGGGGTATCTGTGCAGGGGAAACAGTAGCATTCTAAGAATCAAGCAATTTTGTCAACATCTTACAAAAAACATCGAAATTTTTAACAATCTCGTCATTTTATATTCCCACTATATTTTTTTAACAAAGCATAGTATAATAGGGACGACAGGCGGATAATCGCGATTTTTGCCTGTACAGGAGGATATTTATGGATCAGTTGATACACAGGCGTGAGGAAAACGGCCTGATTTACTATACCTGTGATACCATCACCACGCCGCATCTGTTTACAACCAAATTCGGCGGTGTGAGCACAGGATACCTGTCTTCGCTCAATCTCGGCTTTAACCGCGGCGATGAGCGTGAAAACGTACTGAAAAATTATCAGATTCTCGCGGATCATTTCGGCGTACCGCGTGAGCGCATGACCATGACCAAACAGGTGCATGGCGACTGTGTGCGTGTGGTGGATGAGAACACGATGGGCATGGGCCTCGGACAGCCGATGAGCTGGCAGACGGATGCCATTGTCACGAACCTGCCGAATGTGCCGCTGTGCGGCTATTATGCTGACTGCGTTGTTACATTGCTGCATGACCCGGTCAGCCGGAGCATTGGCGTGTGCCATTCGGGCTGGCGCGGCACGGCAAACGGCATTTTGGCCAAAACCGTGCACACCATGCAGGAGCAGTATGGTGCACAGCCGGAAAACATCGAAGCGGTCATCGGGCCGTCCATTCATTCGTGCTGTTTTGAAACGGATGCAGATGTGCCGGATGCCATGCGTGAAACAATGGGGCAGGCAGTCGAGCCGTTTATTGAACGGCGCGGTGCGAAATATTTTATCGATTTACAGGGCATCAACCGCATGCGCCTGGAGGATGCAGGCGTGAAGAAGGTGACAGACAGCGGTCTGTGCACCAAATGCATGCACGACGAATTCTGGTCACACCGCGCAACCAACGGCAGGCGCGGCGTACAGGCGGGCATTATCATGCTGGAGGGAGAACAATCATGAAAGCAAAGCGCGGAATTGCGGCGGCACTCGCCGGCGCGCTGCTGCTTACCGGGCTGGCAGGCTGTGGCAGCAAGGACAGCGCGGGCAGCGGCAGCGGCGAAACGGATGCCGGACAGATCGTCAATCAAGCGGCAGACAATGTAAAGGCAGTGGATTCATTTACCCTCGCATATAACGAAAATGACGGCTTTGACCCGCTTTCCTGTACGTCATCGGAAAACCAGCTGATTGCCCAGCTGTGTTTTGAGAGCCTGTTTGCGCTCGATGACAATTTCCAGCCGCAAAAGGTGCTGTGTGATTCGCTGGAGCAGACCGGCAGCCGAGCCTATACGCTGAAACTCCGTTCCGGCGCAAAATTCCACTCCGGTCAGGAGGTTACACCGGCAGATGTGGTCTTTTCGCTCAACAATGCGCGTTTGCGTGAGGATTCCATCTATCAGGATCAGCTTTCCTGCATCTCATCGGTGAAATACAGCGGAGATGAGGTACATATTCGCCTGTACCGGGAAAATTCCAATCTTGCAGCCCTGCTCGACGTTCCGATCCTCCGCAAGGGTACGGACGAGGACGAGTGTCCGGACGGCTCCGGCCCGTATCAACTTGTGACGAGCGACGGAAAAAAGTGCCTGATTCCGTTTGAACAGCGGACAGGCGGCAAGGTCGGTTTCTGTGAGTCGATTACACTGGTGTCGGTGTCCGATGCCACCGGCGCGGCAAACCTGCTGAGCAGCGGCGAGCTGTCCATGCTGATGCAGACGGATGCAGAGCAGTCCCCGGCACAGGGCGGAAAATATACCGCCAGCGTGCCGACCACACGCCTGCACTATCTCGGTGTCAACTGTGACATGGAGCCGTATGACAATGAGGATGTGCGCACAGCACTGTCTCTGCTGCTCGACCGCGAAAGCATTGTACAGACCTGCTTTGCCGGACGTGCGGATGCGGCGAGCCTGCCGATTGTCCCGGTGCCGGACGATGTGGATGCACCGGAGTACAACAAGGAAAAAGCACTTGAACTGCTCGAGGATGCGGATATTTATGACCGCAATGACGACGGTTTTCTGGATATCAGCCGCAGCAGACAGTTTAAAGTAGAAATTATTTATAATGAAAAATACAGCACAAAGGGCGCCGTGCTCCAGCAATACGCGGAAACGCTGACCGAAGCAGGTATTCTGACGGAAGTCAAACCGCTGACCTTTGAAGAATGCCAGAGCAAGCTGCGCAATGAGTCGTTTCAGCTGTATTACGGCGAATACACGATGACCGCCGATTTTGACCTGTCGTCACTGATTTCCAGCAACGGCGAGCGCAATTTCAGCGGCTATTATGACAGCGATATGGAGGACGCTATCAACGGTCTCGCGTCGTATGAAGAGGGCGAAGAAGAAGACGCGCGCAAAGAATACGCGGAATGCTTCGCAGAGCAGACTCCCCTTATTCCAATTGCCTTTGAGCGCACGTTGATTTCGTCGGCGAGCGAACTGCCGAAGCAGTTCGAGCCGTGGCCGGATCAGATTTTTCACGGCATTGAAACGTGGTCGGCATCATAATTGTATACGGGCAGAACAAACCCGGCGGGAACAGTCCCGCCGGGTTTTGCTATAGCTGTAAGAAGTTACGTGTCCCGCCGGAATATGTGGAGAATCACAAGGACACCGATCAGAACGATGGAACCGATCAGTACATAGGTGAGCCGCATGTCATCAAAGTCGATATGGGCACCGCCGGACGGACTAACCGAAATTTTGTACTGTTCGGTGATGTCCGTCCCGTTTTCGTCGAGAAATGTAACTTTAGAAGATGGAGTCAGCCATGTGTTTTCCGGATCACCCGAAAGACCGAAGTCTTTGAGCAGTTCTTCGTTACTCCAGACAATCAGGAAATCGCTGTCAGGAACGGGATATGTCTTTTCGACAAATCCATTTTCACTGGTAATCGGGTTCTCATAGCTGTAGCGGAAATGGAAAGCAGCGATGTCCCCGCAGTTAAATCCGGAGAATACGATAAAATTCAAATTCTGACTGCCGGTATAGGTATTGTCAGAAACCTCCCGAATATAGGATATCTCGTCAAACATGACACCTGCGGAATAGGGGAAGGAGGAATACGCACAGGAAAGAATGCGGTATTTTCCGTTGATTCCCCGTAGCAGCTGCATGATACCGTGGCTGTTGCTGCTGTTGTCCGCGGCGAACGCAATATAGAGAAAATCGTCCTTTTCCAGATAGGCTGTTACATGGATGGGCGAACCCTCTTTGATCGCATATTCGCTGAGCCTTTCGTCGCAGGCGACGTCTTCAACAGCTGCCATCCGCCCGGACTCGGTATTTGCATAATGAAATCTGGAATCGTACAGCATCCATGCGCACAGTATGGTGACAAGCGCTGCCAGTACCGCCGCCAGCAGGCGGGTGCGCTGTACCTTTTTCAGAAACCGCAGCGATTTCTTCGGTACGGGTTCGGCGGGAATCTGTGTGCGCATGTCGTGCTCCAGCTGTTTGCATGCCGCGCATTCGTCCAGATGGGCGGAGACCTGTTCTGTGGTCTCCGGCTCGGTCAGCCCTTCAATATAAGAGGGCAAAAGGTCGCGGACAATGCAGCAGTCCAGTTTATTCGCTTTCATTGGAAACACCTCCCATGATTTTTACCAGCTGTTCTTTGCCACGATAGAACCGCACACGCGCCCACGTTTCCGTGTGCCGCAGGATATCCCCAATCTCGCGGAACGAAAACCCGCCCGTCAGCCGCAGATACAGGACTTCCCGCGTCTCCGGCGGGAGCTGCTGCATGGCGCGGTACAGATTCAGCCGTTCGTCGCGCTGCTGGACCTCGGCAGCCGGATCATCCGGTGCTGCCAGCGTGGACAGATGGTCTTCATCCAGCTCCGCTGTGCGTTTTCGCCGCTCCAGCTCGCGGTACCACTGCCGTTTTGCGATGGCGCACAGCCAGACCTGCGGGGTACAGTCGCCGCGGAATGTGTGCATGCTTTTCATCGCCTGATAAAAGGTCTCCTGCGTCAGTTCTTCTGCGGTGTCCGCATCGTGCGTCAGCGCATACAGGTAGCGGTAGACCTGCTGTGCATGCTGTTCATATAAATCCCCGCCGTGTGCCATACCGCTCACCCCCTTCTTTTCAGTGGTTTGTTTTCTGTCTTTACCTGTTAGTTCGTTTTCGTGCAAATTCGTTACACGGAAACAGGAAAAATTTTCAAAAAAACAGGCTGTCCAATGAGGGACAGCCTGTGCCGGGAAATCATTTGCAGTTTTTCGGCTGCGCCGCTTTGCCGTTGTATTTCTGCGTGGCAGAGGGGACGCCGTTTTCAATCAGTTCGGACACTGCGAGCACGGCGCGGTTCACCGCGTCATTCATATCGGGCAGCTCGTTCTCTGTGATGTTGGACAGCACCCAGTCCGCTAAATCGTAGTCCGGATGCGGCTTTGCGCCGATGCCGACTTTGATGCGCGGGAACTGGTCGGAACCAAGCTGTTCGATGATGTTCTTAACGCCGTTCTGTCCGCCGGCAGAGCCCTTCGGACGAATGCGAAGCGTGCCGACCGGAAGGGAAATATCGTCGAAAATGACCAGAATATGCTCCGGAGGGATTTTGTAAAAATCCGCGGCAGCGCGAACCGCCTCGCCGGACAGATTCATAAAGGTCTGCGGCTTGACCAGCAGGACCCGCTTCCCACCGAGCACTGCCTCACCCGTCAGCGCCTGGAATTTCGCGCGGTCACAGCGCACAGCGTGCTTGGCACACAGCGCGTCTATTACGCGGAAACCGGTGTTGTGGCGGGTGTTTTCATATTTCTTTCCGGGATTGCCCAGTCCGACAACCAGCCATTCCACCGGCTGTGCAGGGGACTTGGATTTCTTTTCCTGTTCAAGTTTTGCGAAAATATCAAAAATAGACATGGGTTTGTGAATCAGCCTTCTGCGGAGAGAATAAAGTAATAAACCGGCTGGCCGCCGTTGATGATGGTGATTTCCGCGTCCGGCGCCTCCTTGTGTGCCATCTTCTCGACGCGTGCCGCATCTTCTTCGGTCATATCGGCGCCATAGATGATGTTGATAAACGAGCAGTCCTTACGTGTCATTTCGCGGATGAGCTTTTTGACCGCGTCATCCAGCTTGCGGCTGTTGGCGCACAGCTTGGATTCAAACAGCGAAAGATATTCGCCCTCGCGGATCTTCTTGCCGTCGAAATCGGAATTGCGTGCGGCATAGGTGACCTGTCCGGAACGGACATTTGCTGCTGCGTCCAGCATGGCCTCACGGTTTTCATCCAGCTCGGCACATTCGTCGAACGAGAGCATTGCGGAAATGCCCTGCGGGATATTCTTGGTCGGAATGATGACGACCGTCTTGCTCTCACACAGCGGAACGGCCTGCTCTGCCGCCATGATGATGTTTTTGTTGTTCGGCAGGACAAAGACAATCTCCGCCGGGACAGCGTCGATGGCGTGCAGGATGTCGTCGGTCGACGGGTTCATGGTCTGACCGCCCTGTACCATCTCATCTACACCGAGATCCTTGAATACGCTGACCAGTCCGTCGCCTGCGGCAACCGAGACAAAGCCGTATTTCTTCTCCGGCTCGGCAATTTTGCGCTCCTTGCTTTCCAGACCGGCAGCTTCCTCGACGATCTTCGCGGAGTGCTGCTGGCGCATGTTCTCAATCTTGACGGTGAGCAGCTGGCCGAACTTCAGACCTGCTTCGAGCGCCTCGTTCGGGCGGTCGGTGTGTACGTGAACCTTGATGATATCGTCGTCATCAACAACAACAAGGCTGTCGCCGATGCTGTCGAGGAACGCGCGCAGGCGCTGTACATTGCGCGACTTATCGCGGCGCTCTGCGATAAATTCGGTGCAGTAGGTAAACGTGATATCCTCGTCCTTGATGTCCGAGAACGTCGCACCGGTCTTTGCATGCTCCGGCTCAGCAGCGATTTTGCGCTCCTTGTGGATGCCGTTATACGCGTCGTACATGCCCTCGAGGATGGTCAGGAAGCCGAAGCCGCCTGCATCGACGACGCCCGCCTTTTCCAGAACCGGGTTCTGGTGCGTGGTCTCTGCCAGTGCCTCATGGCCCTTGTCGATGGCGGCGCGCAGAACCTCGCCGCAGTCGATGTCCGGGTTGGACTGACACAGCTCGAGTACATGCTGTGCCGCAACGCGGGAAACGGTCAGAATGGTGCCTTCCGCCGGCTTCATGACTGCCTTGTACGCCGCCTGTACGCCCTCATGCAGAGCGAGTGCAAGATCCTGTCCCTTGGCAGTCTTGCACTTTTTCAGCTGCTTGGACATGCCGCGGAACAGCAGCGACAGAATGACGCCGGAATTGCCGCGTGCGCCGCGCAGCAGTGCGGATGCCGTCGCCGCACTCGCTGCCGGCAGGTCGGGCTCGGCCAGCTTGGATACCTCATTTTTCGCCGACGCCATCGTCAGCGACATATTGGTTCCGGTATCACCGTCCGGAACCGGGAATACATTCAGCTCATTTGCTTCTTCTTTTTTTTCTTCAATGGACAGTGCGCCCTCGATGACCATAGCGCAGAATAGCTGTCCGTCAATCAGTTTCGACAATGAAATTGCCCTCCTTTACATGCTGGCGCGCAGATGCACGCACGTTCATGGACAGCTCACTCAGTCCGCCCGAATGGCATCGACATATACGTCGACGTTTTTGACATCAATACCGGTCATTTTCTCGACATTATAGCGAACCTCGCTGATAATGGAGCGGCAGACCGTTGCAATGTTGACACCGTGCTCCACGGCGAGATGCAGGTCGATGTTGACACCGCCATCCTCCGCTTCGGTAATGCGCACGCCGCGCGACATGTTTTCGCGGCGCAGCAGGTGTGCAATGCCGTCGGACACAGAACGGATGGTCATGCCTTTGACGCCGAAGCAGCTCATCGCCGCATAGCCCGCGATATCCGCCAGCACTTCCGGCGCGATATTGATAAATCCGAGATCGGCTTTGATCGTCATCACAATTCCTCCTCTATACAATGGAATCCAATTTCCTGATTGGGATGGTTTACAGAATAATTCAATCTTATTTTATAATATTTTTGCAGTTGCGACAAGAGGATTTTACGATTGCTCCAGACGAAGTTGCTGTTATCCGGCACATAAAATAGAAGTGTTCGGTAATGGCATTTCTGTCTGACGTAAAAAACAAACATTTGTTTGCTTTTTTGCATGGAATTCGGTAAAATAAAAGTATTCAGGAATGACGGATGGGAAAGGATGGGGCATCATGCGGCCAATTTCCGAAAAACAAAGACAGATTTTGACATTTATCCGCGACTATACCGCCGAACAGGGCTATCCCCCGTCCGTGCGGGAAATTGCGGCGGCGGTTGGGCTGCGCTCACCGTCGTCGGTGCATGCACACCTCAAGCACCTGCGCGAGCTGGGATATCTGGAAAAGGATGACCATAAGACGCGTGCGATTACGCTGGCGGGCAGCGGCGCGCCCGGTGGAGATGCTGTGCCGATTCTCGGGCGCGTCACCGCGGGCATGCCGATCCTCGCGGTTGAGGAGGCAGAGGGCGTGCTGCATGTCGATCTGGACGGCAGGCACGGCGACTTTTTTGCCCTGCGCATTCAGGGCGACTCCATGATCGGCGCGGGCATTCTCGACGGAGATTATATTGTCGTGCGCAGCCAGAATTATGCGCAGCGTGGACAGATTGTGGTCGCATTGATTGAAGACGAAGCGACCTGCAAGCGGCTGGAGAAGGAGGACGGGCACATCTGGCTCATGCCGGAAAATCCGGCCTATCACCCCATTCCGGGTGACTATGCCCGCATTCTGGGTGTTGTCGCCAAGGTCGTGCGCAGTTATCCGGTATGAAGCTACAGGACAATGTGCGCTTTGTGCGCGGCATCGGGCCGAAAAAAGCGGAGCTGCTCGGCAGGCTCGGCATTGTGACACTGGAGGATGCGGTACAGTGCTATCCACGCGGCTATGAGGATCGCACGCACATCACTCCCATCCGACATCTGCTGGACGGAGAAAAACAATGTGTGCACGCTGTCGTGGGAACACCGCCCCAAACCGCACACATCCGCCGCGGCATGGATGTGACGCGCTGCACGGTGTATGATGAGAGCGGCGCACTGACACTGCGTTTTTTCAACCACAAATATGCGGCGGCTGCGCTGGAGACCGGAAAAGAATATGCCTTTTACGGAAAGGTACAGGCGGAGGGGCGTGGATTTGTCATGCTGTCGCCGGAGTTCGAGCCGGTCGGCGCGGACGACCGCACCGGGCGGGTGCTCCCGGTGTATCCGCTGACGGCGGGATTGTACCAGCGCGACCTGTACCGCGTGACCGACGCGGCGCTTGCCGCCGTGCCGGATGACCTTCCGGATTTTCTGCCGAAAGCCATTCGGGAGCAACAGGGCTTTGCGCCCATCCGTGACGCGCTCGCCGGCATCCACCGTCCACAGGATATGCGGCAGGCACAGCAGGCGCGCCGCCGCATGGTATTTGAAGAATTTTTCCTGCTGTCGTGCGGTATGGGATTTCTGCGCGCGCGGCGGTCGGGAAAGAGCGGCGCACAGCTGCGCGATCTGAGCCTGAATGCGTTTTACCGTGCGCTGCCATTTTCACTGACCGGGGCACAGATGCGCGCCATTGAGGCGTGCACGCTGGATATCGCCGCCGGTCGGCCGCTCAGCCGTCTCATTCAGGGTGATGTCGGTTCCGGCAAAACCATGGTCGCGGCGGCGCTGTGTTACCTCGCCGCGAAGAACGGGCGGCAGGCAGTCATGATGGCGCCGACCGAGCTGCTCGCACAGCAGCATATGCAGACGCTGGCGCCGCTGCTGCAAAAACTCGGCGTGTCGTGCGGTCTGCTGGTCGGCTCGATGGGTGCGAAGCAAAAACGTGAAACCGTACAGGCGATTGAAGCAGGGGAAGTTTCTGTCGTGATCGGCACACATGCTGTGCTGGGGGATACGGTACAGTTTCACGACCTTGCGGTGGCAATCGTGGACGAACAGCACCGGTTCGGTGTCAATCAGCGCGCGACGCTGACGGCGAAGGGGGAAAATGTTCACCTGCTTGTCATGTCTGCGACGCCCATTCCGCGCACGCTTGCGCTGCTTCTGTATGGCGATCTGGATGTGTCCGTCATCGATGAGCTGCCGCCCGGACGGCAGAAAATCAAGACGTATGCCGTCGGTGAAACCATGCGCCAGCGGATTGATCGGTTTATCGACAAACAGTGCGCCGAGGGCGGACAGGTCTATGTTGTCTGTCCGCTGGTCGGCGACGGCGAGAGTGGGCGCACCAGTGCGGAGAGCGCGGCAGAGCGCCTGTCAGGTGTGTTGCCGCACCGCCGCGTCGCACTCGTGCACGGGCGCACCAGAGCGGCGGAAAAAGAACAGATTATGGCGGATTTTGCCGCTGGAAATATTGATATTCTTGTTTCTACAACCGTCATCGAAGTCGGCGTCAATGTGCCGAATGCGACGCTGATGGTTGTGGAAGACGGTGACTGTTTTGGCCTGTCTCAGCTGCATCAGCTGCGCGGGCGCGTGGGGCGCGGAAAGCGGCAGTCCTACTGTGTCTTTTACGGCGCTGACCGCGGCGCGGATGCGCGCGAACGACTCAAAACGCTGGTGCATACCAACGATGGGTTTGTCATCGCACAGAAGGATCTGGAGATGCGCGGTGCGGGCGACTTTTTCGGCACACGGCAGCACGGTCTGCCGCCGATGAAGCTGGCAGACCTGGCGGGAGATACGCGCGTGTTGGAGCAGGCGCGGCGCGCAGCGGATGCGCTTCTGGCAGATGACCCGGAGCTGGTGCGCGAGCCTGAACTGCGGGCACGGGTGGAAAAGCTGTTTGCGCAGTACGGAGAAGGGAGCTTTAACTGAGAGCAGAATGATATAAATAACGAAAAATGAAAATAATCCGAAGTCCGGCGTCGGGGGACACGGGGCTTCGGATTTTGTTCCAGCATGCCGAGGGGGATTTGGACAGGGAATCTGTCCGGAAAGTGGCATTGGTCGATATACAGTTGGGTGAAATTTGTTATTTTTTAGCGAAATATCCGCTAAAACCAAAAAGAGGATATTTTACTTATTTATAATAATTTCATCATCTCACGAAGGGGAGCGTGAGTATGTATCACAGGATACGCGATCTGAGGGAAGATAAAGATATTACGCAGGCAGAGATGGGGAAGATCCTGTCATGCAGTCAGCGCGTCTACAGCAATTATGAACGGGGAGACATCGACATCCCGACAGCAGTTTTGGTTCGGCTGGCGGATTTTCATAATGTATCCGTCGATTACCTGCTCGGGCGCACCGACAATCCCAAAACAGCAAGATAACGGCAAAAGACCGCCGGAGCATCGCTCCGGCGGTCTTTTTTTGCGGTCAGTGCCCGCGGTGCCTCTGCCTGTGTTTTTCCTTCCGCAGTTCAAACTGCCGCTGCAGATCCTCCTTTTTTTGCATGGCGATGCAGAGAACGGACAACCAAAGGAGGCAGGTTACTGACGGCGGGTCTGCCGCCGCTCCCGGACTACCTACCGGGACGTGTTTTTATCTCTGCGCGTAGTTCCGGTTTATTTGGACAAAACCGAATGCTGTGATATTAGAATATCATAAATGTAGCACATTCCACGAAGAACATCAATGTCCTCCATCGGAATTTTGGCGGAAGATATGACAATCGAATGGGAAATATGATACACTGTAGGCAAATACATACACCTGCCGCAGCCGCCATGCGGCGGGCGCACGCAGAAGAGACAGGAGTGAATGTGGTTTTGAAAACGCTACAGATATTAAAGCAGGTCGCAGCCAGTCTGGCGCAGCAGTTCGGGCCGAACTGTGAGATTGTCATTCATGACCTGCGGTCGAAGGATTTGAACCAGTCCATTGTCCACATCGAAAACGGGCATGTATCCAACCGGAAGGTCGGGGATGGCCCGTCGGAGGTCGTGCTCAAGGCAATGAAGACCGACGGCGAGGTGCCGGAAGACCGCTCCGGTTATCTGACCACCACAACCGATGGCAAGGTGCTCAAATCCTCCACCATTTACATCAAGGATGACGAGGGAAAGCCGGAATATATCTTTGCCATCAATTTTGATATTTCCACCCTGCTCGCGGCACAGAATGCGCTGGAAAACCTGACCTCTGCGCCCAAGACCGAACGCCCGCCGGAGATTTCCCATAACGTCAGCGAGCTGCTCGACCAGCTGCTGGAGCAGTCGGTTGCGCTCGTCGGCAAGCCGGTCGCACTGATGAACAAGGACGATAAAGTCGCCGCCATCAAGTTCCTCAACGACGCCGGTGCATTTCTGATTACCCATTCGGGTGACAGGGTGGCGAATTATTTCGGCATTTCCAAGTTTACACTGTACAGCTACATCGGAAGCAGTAAATAAGGCATACTGGAGGATAAACTGCACAAAAACCAAACCTAAAAATTTTTGTATAAACCTAAAAATATTTTGAAAAAAGGCTTGCAATCGCGCGTGCGTGTGCTATGATAGGGATAAGAAATTTGGTCGAATGACCGATGCGGAACGGAGGTTGGATCACATGGATGTAACAATGAAATTTACAGAAAACCATGTCCCCGGGACGGATGACCGATACCTGGAGATTATGAGCCCGGACAATGTCCTCAAGGCCAATCATTTCCATAAGAGCTTCCCGGAATACCGCGTCACGCCGCTGCACAGCCTCCGGCATCTCGCACAGTATCTGGGAATCAAAAATCTGTACGTGAAGGATGAATCCTATCGCTTTGGTCTGAATGCCTTCAAGGTGCTGGGCGGTTCGTTTGCCATCGCACGCTACATCGCAAAGCAGACCGGACGCGATGTCTCCGAGCTGCCGTACAGCGTGCTGACATCAGACGCGCTGCGTAAAGAGTTCGGACATGCGACGTTCTTCACGGCGACCGACGGCAACCATGGCCGCGGTGTCGCCTGGGCAGCAAACCGTTTGGGGCAGAAGGCTGTCGTCCGCATGCCGAAGGGCACAACACCGACCCGGCTGGAGAACATCCGCAAGCTGGGCGCGGAGGTCACGATTGAACAACTGAACTATGACGAATGTGTCCGCATGGCGGCAGCTGAGGCGGCGCAGACCGAACACGGCGTCATGGTACAGGACACCGTGTGGGACGGCTATGAGGAAATCCCGTCGTGGATCATGCAGGGCTACGGCACGCTCGCACTCGAGGCAGACCGGCAGATGCTTGCAGACGGCTGTGAGCGCCCGACCCATGTCATCATTCAGGCGGGCGTCGGTTCTCTGGCAGGTGCGGTCATTGGCTATTTTGCCAACCGTTACCGGGAGAATCCGCCGATCATGGTGGTGGTCGAAGCGAATGCGGCGGATTGCCTGTACCGCAGTGCGGAACAGGCGACCGGTGAGCTGGTCAATGTCACCGGTGACATGGTCACCATCATGGCAGGCCTTGCCTGCGGCGAAGGCAATACGATTGCGTGGGATATCCTGCGCAACCATGCGGCGGCATTTGTCTCCTGTCCGGACTGGATGAGTGCGCGCGGCACGCGGGTGTACGGCGTTCCGATGGCGGGCGATCCGGAGATTATTTCCGGCGAATCCGGTTCCGTCACCATGGGCTTCCTCAGTGTTGTGATGGCGCGGGAGAATCATGCGGACATCCGCGCGGCGCTGAAGCTGGATGAAAATTCCGAGGTGCTGCTGGTTTCGACGGAGGGCAACACCGATCCGGTTCGCTTCCGTGAGGTGGTCTGGGACGGCTTGTACGGCATCCGCGAACCGTTTGCAGAGGACGACGTCAGAAAGCCGAGATAAACACCGGCTGTTTGATACATACAATAGGGAATGCAACAATTATATGGGGAGGTTCATCATGGAATTTGAAAAGATCAGGCAGGCAGCACAGGCATATGAAAAGGACATGACGAAGTTCCTGCGCGACCTCATCCGAATCCCGGGCGAGAGCTGCCAGGAAAAGGGTCACATTGACCGCATCGCGGAGGAAATGCGCACGGTTGGGTTTGACCGCGTGGAGATTGACCCGCAGGGCAATGTGCTCGGCTACATGGGCCGCGGCGAAAAGCTGATTGCGTTTGACGCACATATCGACAACGTCGGCATCGGCTATCTGGAAAACTGGAAATTTGACCCGTATGAAGGCTATGAAAATGAGACCGAAATCGGCGGACGCGGCGGCTCCGACCAGATGGGCGGCATCGTCTCCTCCGTCTACGGTGCAAAGATTATGAAGGATCTCGGCATGCTGAATGACCAGTACACGGTGCTCGTCACCGGCACGGTACAGGAAGAGGACTGCGACGGTCTGTGCTGGCAGTACATCATCCGCGAAGACGGCGTTCGTCCGGCATTTGTTGTCTCCACGGAACCGACCGACGGCGGCATTTACCGCGGACACCGCGGACGCATGGAAATCCGCGTCGATGTCACCGGTGTTTCGTGCCACGGCTCCGCACCGGAGCGTGGCGACAACGCGATTTACAAGATGGCGGATATTTTACAGGATGTGCGCGCGCTCAATGAAAACGATGATGCGGATGAGACTGAGATCAAGGGTCTGGTCAGGATGCTCAATCCGAAATACAACCCCCAATGGGAGGAAGCGCGCTTCCTGACCCGCGGCACCGTCACCGTATCGGAAATTTTCTTTACCTCTCCGTCCCGTTGCGCAGTTGCGGATTCGTGCTCGGTTTCGCTCGACCGCCGCATGACTGCGGGTGAAACATGGGAATCCTGCCTCCAGGAGATCCGCGATCTGCCGGCCTGCAAAAAGTATGGAGATGCGGTTACGGTTTCGATGTATGAGTACGACCGCCCGTCCTACACCGGTCTGGTCTACCCGATTGAGTGCTATTTCCCGACCTGGACGATTCCGGAAAATGACGTGATTACCCAGTCGCTCAAGCAGGCGTACACCGGTTTGTACGGCGAGGAGCGCAGCGGTGACAGTACGGTGGACGCGGAGCGCAAGGCGCGCCCGCTGATCGACAAGTGGACGTTCTCCACCAATGGCGTCACTATCATGGGACGCAATGGCATTCCGTGCATCGGCTTCGGCCCGGGCGCCGAGGCACAGGCACATGCGCCGAATGAGATCACCTGGAAGGAAGACCTGGTCAAGTGCGCAGCGGTTTATGCGGCACTTCCGACCATTTACTGCGAAAATACGAAGTAAAAAACGGAGGAGAAACGAACGATGAAGACGTTACAGGACTATATCGACAAGCTGAATGCGCTCAACTTTAAGGAGATGTATGAAAACGACTTTTTCCTGACATGGGAAAAGACGGACGACGAAATTGAAGCGGTGTTTACCGTTGCCGATGCGTTGCGCTACATGCGAGAGAACAACATCTCCACCAAGGTCTTTGAGTCCGGTCTGGGCATTTCCCTCTTCCGCGACAACTCCACCCGCACCCGGTTCTCCTTTGCTTCTGCCTGCAATCTGCTGGGTCTTGAGGTACAGGATCTGGACGAGGGCAAGTCGCAGATTGCACACGGTGAGACCGTCCGCGAAACCGCAAATATGATTTCCTTCATGGCGGACGTCATTGGCATCCGTGACGACATGTATATCGGAAAGGGCAACAAATACATGCATGATGTTGTTGACGCCGTAAAAGAAGGCCATGACGAGGGCATTCTTGAGCAGCGCCCAACGCTGGTCAACCTCCAGTGCGACATCGATCACCCGACGCAGTGCATGGCAGATATGCTGCATATCATCCATGCGTTCGGCGGTGTCGAGAACCTGAAGGGCAAGAAGCTGGCGATGACCTGGGCATATTCTCCGTCTTATGGCAAGCCGCTGTCCGTCCCGCAGGGCGTCATTGGTCTGATGACCCGGTTCGGCATGGACGTTGTCCTTGCACATCCGGAGGGCTATGAGGTCATGCCGGAGGTCGAAGAGGTCGCAAAGGCAAATGCTGCAAAGGCCGGCGGTTCGTTCACCAAGACCAACGACATGGCAGAGGCATTCAAGGATGCAGATATCGTCTATCCGAAGTCCTGGGCGCCGTTTGCCGCAATGGAAAAGCGTACCAAACTGTACGCCGAGGGCGATCAGGCGGGCATTGATGCACTGGAGCAGGAGTTGCTCGCGCAGAATGCCGAGCATAAGGACTGGGCGTGTACGGAGGATATGATGAAGCTCACCCGCGACGGCAAGGCACTGTACCTGCACTGCCTGCCGGCAGATATCTCCGGCGTGTCCTGTGAGACCGGCGAGGTCGATGCGTCTGTCTTTGACCGCTATCGCACGCCGCTGTACAAGGAAGCATCCTTCAAGCCCTATATTATTGCAGCGATGATTTTCCTGTCGAAGTTTGAGAACCCGCAGGAAATCCTGAAGAAGCTGGAAGAGCGCGGCACAAAGCGCGTCTTTGGCTGAGTTTTTACCGGAAAACTGTGCCAATGGGGGCGGAGCAGCTCCCATTGGCTTTTTTTCTTTCGATATGCTGATGCTACAGCAGGAAGGGGATGTTGCGCATGGATCGAAAGAAGATTGTCATTGCCCTCGGCGGCAATGCCCTCGGCAATACGCTGCCGGAACAGATGGCGGCGGCGAAGCACACCTCACAGTCGATTGTCGATCTGATTGAAGCGGGCTATCAGGTCATTGTGACCCATGGAAACGGCCCACAGGTCGGCATGATTAACCAGGCGATGTATGCGCTCGAGCGTGAAGACCCGGAGCAGCCGAATACACCGCTCTCCGTTTGTGTTGCCATGAGCCAGGCGTACATCGGGTATGATTTACAGAATGCGATTCGCGAGGAGCTGCGCAACCGGAACATCACCAGTGTGCCTGTTTCCACGGTTGTCACACAGGTGCGTGTAGACAAGGACGATCCGGCGTTTGACAACCCGTCCAAGCCAATTGGAAAGTTCATGACCCGGGAAGTCGCCGAAGAACAGGCGCGCCGGTTCGGGCATATCGTAAAGGAAGATGCCGGACGCGGGTATCGACGCGTGGTCGCATCCCCGATGCCGAAGGAAATTGTGGAAATTGGCGCCATCCGCACACTGGTAGACTGCGGCGAGCTGGTCATCTGCTGTGGCGGCGGCGGGATTCCGGTCTTCCAGAACGGCAACCATCTGAGCGGTGCGAGTGCCGTTATCGACAAAGACCTGGTTTCCGCACTGCTGGCGAAGGAGTTGGATGCGGATTCCCTCGTCATCCTGACGGCAGTGGAAAAGGTCGCTGTCAATTTCGGCAAACCGGAGCAGCGCAATCTCGACCGCATCACGGTAGATGAGGCATACCGGCTGATGGAGGAAGGACAGTTTGCTCCCGGCTCCATGCTGCCGAAGGTCGAGGCAGCCGTGCAGTTTGCGAGCAGCAAACCGGGCCGCGAAGCGCTGATTACACTGCTGGACAAGGCGCGCGATGGGCTGGAGGGACGCACCGGCACGAAAATCCGGATGGAATAGATAAAATGGAAACAAACGCAAACGAACCTCGCGGAAGCTCCGCGAGGTTCGTTTTTTACTGCGTCCAAGCCTGTTTGAGTGTTTCGGACAGCCCGTCTGTCTGTTCCAGATTGCGGTAGCTGAATACGGCACAGCCGTCCACACCGTCAATTTCGCGCACAAGGCTGAGTTGGCGCGCGATTTCCGCACAGCCGTCCGTGCGCCAGGTGTCGGTGTAGTCCGTGCTGCCGATTTTGTATGCCGCGAGACCGAGGATCAGCCGGACATCTGTGCCCTCGACCTGCTGTGCCCACCAGTGCGCGAGCGTGTCGAAATCCGCGGCAGTATCGCCGATTTCCCAGTAAATCTGCGGACAGATGTAATCGATCCAGCCATTTTTAATCCAGGTGAGCGAGTCCGCATAAGAGGATGTATAGTGCTCATAGCCGTTTGTATCACTGCCGCCGAAGGCGTTCACACCCTTGTTGCGCCAGATGCCCGAAGGGCTGATGCCGAACATACAGATGGGATTTTTCGCCTTTTTGTGTACCGTTTCGCCGACCGCCTGCACAAGCTGGTTGACGTTGTCACGCCGCCAGTCAGCGCGGCTCAGCTGCGTGTTGCTCGCGGCGTAGGTTTCCCCATCCGCAAAGTCGGTGGAGGGATAGAAGTAATCGTCAAACTGGATGCCGTCCACATCGTACTGTCTGACAATTTCCTCGACGCCGTCGCAGATGAGCTGCCGCACCTCGGACATGCCCGGGTCAAAGTAATAGTCGCCATCGCACGATACGACCCAGTCTGGGTGCTGCTTTGCGGGATGGGTGTCCGGCAGAGCGTCAAAATCCGATTTCGCGTTTTGTCCGGCGCAGATGCGGTAGGGATTGATCCACGCTTCCAGTTTCATACCGCGCGTGTGCGCCTGTTCCGTCCAGTAAGCGAATGGGTCAAAATCGTCCTCCGGCGCTGTGCCGCAGGTACCGGTCAGATACCGACTCCATGGGAACAGCTCGGATGGATAGAGCGCATCCGCTGCCGGGCGCACCTGGAAATACACGGTGTTGCAGCCGTCCGCTGCGGCTTCGTCCAGGATTTCATTGCAGCGCGCTTTGAGTTCGTCCGCGTCCGTTGTCGGTGCGGACGGGTAGTCGATGGCATAGGCTGTCGCGACCCAGACGGCGCGTGTTTCGGTCAGCGAAGTGAGCAGACTCGTTTTGGTATCAGCCTGTCCGGTTTCCTCTGTCCCGGCACTGCCGGCCTGCGCTTCCACCTGTTCCCGCTTTGCAGTCAGTTGTTCCAGATTGGGCAGCTCCAGTGCAGCGGAACCGTCCGAATACCACACAATGCCGCCGACGAGCACGAGAAACAGCACTGTCAGTGCAAACAGCTTTTTCATAGACAACCCTCCTGTCCTCGGTCTATCCTACGCGGGACAGGGGTGGGATTATACCGCAAGCTGCATGACATAGTCATCCATGACATAGCCGTTTCCGATGTCAGCGACCTGCGTGCGCACAGTTTCAAAGCCGGTTGCATGGTAGACCGCAATGGTGTTCTCGTTGTAGCGGTTGACAGTCAGATAGACACCGGATTTTCCCAGCTCACGCGCCAGACCGGCGACAAATTCGATCATTTTGCGTCCATATCCATGGCCGCGGTGCTGTTTTTTGAGGTACAGCTTGCTCAGGAACAGCAGTTCCTCCTCTGGATGTACGCCGGTGTAGCCGATGAGCTCCGCGCCGGCATATACGAGGTAATAGCGGTAGCCCTCCGCAATCTGCTGCCGCATAGCGGGTGCGGACTGGAATTTTTCAACCATATAGTCCACCTGCGCGTCGGAAATAATGCCGGGGAAAAATTCATGCCAGATTTCATCCGCCAGTGCGGCGAGTGTCTCAATCTCTGTGTCAGTAACCTGCTGGAAGGTCAGTTCCATGATGATGCACATCCTTTCTGTGTTTATCAGTCTATCACAATTTTCCGCGTTCGACAACGCAGAACACAGGGGGATTTTGCGGAGAAATCTTTTCTTTCCGGCGCAAATGCGGTATACTAAAGGTAATAAAAAAACACAGCCGGGGAGGAGAAGACAGATGCCGCAGTGTCAGATGTCTAAGGAATATGCGCTCGATATCGGGCATATTGATGGACGGGGGATTGCACGCCCGTCCGCTGTCATCGATTTTATGCAGGATCTCGCCACACGTCATGCGGGTGAGATGGGACTTTCCGAAAAGGTTGCGGCGCACAATGGATTCTGGGTGCTGTCGCGCCTGAAATATCGGTTAACCCGCCCGCTGCATTCGTATGAGACCGTACGCCTGACTACCTGGCCGCGTCAGATCAAGGGCGCGTCGTGGTACCGCGATTTTACATTTGAGGCGCAGGACGGCGTAATCGGCAGTGCGGTGACCATGTGGGCGATTGTCAACATGGAAACCCATCGCCTGCTGCGCCCGAAGGCGCTGGATATCTCGTTTGAAGATCAGATTGTCGGCGAGCCGGAGATGCTCAAGACGATTCATACGGAGCATTTGCAGCCGTGTTTTGACCGTGTTGTGCGATACAGTGACATCGATATCAATCACCATCTGAACAACGTCAAGGCGGTGGATATCCTGTCGGATGCCTTCGGACTGGAGGATGATGAGACGCGCTGGGTTTCACAGATGCAGGTCAATTATCTCTCGGAGACAACCTGTGGCACAAAGCTCATGCTGGCACGCGGTACAGGTGCGGACGGCGCACTCTGCGTGGCGGCGTTTGACGGCGAAAGGGAAAATGTACAGTCGGAAGTGGTCTTTTCCGCACTTTAACCCGGACAGGGGGGAGACAGGCATGAATTTCAAGGAAGTTCTCGACACAGTAATCCGGTACTGCCGACCGAGCCGTGTGATTCTGTACGGCGAAAAGATGGCAGGCCACGACATGCGATCGGCAAACCTGTGCATCATCGTTGACGTGATGTGCGACAAAAAGAGTCTGCTGCGCAAGCTGTATCTGGAGGTCAATGCGCCATTCCCGGTTCAGTTTTTGCTGTACAACACGGACGAATGGGTCAGCATGCGGAAGGACGCAGGAAGCTATGCGTCTGCAATTGAGAAGAAGGGAACGATACTGTATGGCGAGACGACGAAAGGGGAGCACTGACAGCCGGTATTATTACAAATGGCTGGAAAAGGCACTCAGCGATCTGCAAAGCGCGCGCATCCTGCTCACCTGGGGTGGGGATGCGATGGCAGTGGCGTTTCATTGCCAGCAGGCGATTGAGAAAGCCCTCAAGGGCTATCTGCTGTTTCGCGCCGGGCGCCATTTTGACGGGCACAACCTCACCTTCCTGTGCCGGCAGGCGGCAATGTGTGACGATCGGTTCATTCATTATCTGGATGAGAGTGCCGCGCTCAACAACTATTATATTGAAACACGATATCCAACCGACCTCCCGTTTGAAATTACGGAGACACAGGTGTACAACATTCTGACGATGGCAGAGGATATGTTCAACATGATTCGGCAGGAACTGTATCAGACAGAGGATGAACCACACGAAATCACTTCTTGAAAAATATACCACTATTGTGGGAGAAATCGATTTCAGGAGGATGATGCCGGAGTATGTCGCCTCTTGTGGGACGGTTGCCAATCTTAGCAGAAAGAAACAAAAAATCTTTGAGGTTTTCATTTACATTGCACCAGAAATTATGTAAAATATAATGTAGGACAACACTGATAAACCATGCGTCCATTTTTTACTGAAAGCAGGAGGGTTTATCCATGATAATAACCATAACGCTGAACCCAGCGATTGACCGGACGCTGATTATCGACGAACCCATCGAGTTTGGAACGGTAAACAGCGTTTCTCAGAGCTTTGTCGAGGTTGGCGGACGCGGCATCAATGTCTCCAGAGCGATCCGTGCGCTCGGCGGCGAGAGCGTGGCAATGGGCTTTACCGGCGGAAACAATGGCCGTTCCTTGAAAAACGGCCTGACTTCGCTCGGCATCCATCACGATTTCACCGACGTTGCGGGTGAGACCCGTGTCAATACCCAGCTGGTTCATCCGGACGGCAGCCATACTGACCTCAATGAACCGGGTACTGTTGTGACAGATGAAGATTATCTGCGCTTTATCGAGAAGCTCAAGCTGTACCTCGATCCACACAATCTGTTCGTTCTGTGCGGCCGTGTCCCGCCCGGAATGAAGCTCAAGCAGTATCTCAAAATCATCAAGATTATCAAAAAGGCGGGCTGCCCGCTGCTGGTCGACTGCGACGGCGCAACGCTGAGCAGCGTCCTGCCGTGCAAGCCGGATTTCATCAAGCCGAATACGACCGAGCTTGCCAAGCTGACCGGTTTGCCGCGCACGCATGATCCGGAGGAGGCGCTGGAGCATGTCCTGCCGCTGCGGGAGCAGGGCGCACAGACAATCTGTGCATCGCTCGGCCCGAACGGCGCGATTTTCGTCTTCCCGAATGAAACACCTTTGTACATGGTGGCAGATGCAGGCCCGGCGGATAAGAGTGCGGTCGGCTCCGGCGATGCAATGGTCGGCGCGATTGCACATGCGTACAACCAGGGCATGTCTAACGAGGAGCTTGCCAAGTTCGCCGTCGCCATGGGCACGGCATCCGCAAAGCTGCCCGGCACCCAGATGGCAACCATGAAGGAAGCCTACGGGGTATATGAAACCATCAAGGTTTATACCATGTAACACATAACAAACAGAGGAAAAAACAGCGAACCGGCTGCATGTCAGCCGGGTTCGCTGTTCTTTTTTTGCCCGAAGAGCGACCAGACGGCAATGTACAGGCCGCTGAGCGCGACGAACAGGTAAAAGCTCACACCGCGGCTGAGCAGCATCGCGTCGTGCAGCGCCGCTGCCGGAAATACGGAGCGGAACAGCAGCAGGAACGCGCCTTCACTCGCGCCGACCGCACCCGGAAGCGGCAGCGAGGAAACGGATATATGCAGCACTGCCTGGAGCGAGAGAACCATCCAGAATGAACATAGCGGCAGTCCGAGTGACAAATATACCAGATAGGGAATGCTGTAAAACGCCGCAATCTGTACGGCAGTCACTGTGAGCACGCCCAGCAGGGCGGAGCGATTTTGCCGGAGATATGCCGCGCTGCGCTGGTACAGTGCGAGCTGGCTTGTCAGCTGCTGCTCGATGGCAGCGGCTTTTTTGATGTGCAGCGCGTGCAGGATGCCGCAAGCCGCGCGGATCAGCGAATGAGACAGCCGTCGGGAAAAAATTGCCGTCAGCGTGATGAGCAGCAGCACGACGTTGGCAGCGGCACCGAGTGCGAACAGCCAGCGAAAGCGACCCACTTCTTCCGACAAAAGCGCGTATTGCAGGACAAATCCGGCGGCCGCGAAGGTGACGGTTATCGTCTGGAAGGAGGAAAACTGCGTGAGCAGTGCGAGCGTGCCATGTGAGACCGGAATGCGGTCGCGGTGCATCGCATACAGCTGCATGGGCTGTCCGCCGCTCGCGGATGGCGTGACCGAACTGAAAAAAAAGCCGGTCAGCGCATAGCGGATTGCCTGTGGCACCGTGCAGCGGCAGCCGAACAGCTGCAAACAGCCGCGCAGATTTACCGCCTCGCACAGCAGGAACACGCACATGCAGCCTGCGGCGAGCGCAAGCCAGCGCACCCGGACACCGCGCAGGACAGCGAGCAGTTCAGAGAGGTTCTGCCCGCGCAGCAGGATGAAAAAGGTCAGGGCAATCAGCCCGATGAACAGAGCGATGTGCGCCAGCAGGCGCTTGGGAGAGCGTTTAGTGTTCATAGTGATCCACCGTATCGAAGCGGAAGCCCGCATCCAGCCAGTCGGGCAGGACGTCGTGCAGCGCGGCAATGGTGCGTGCAGGCGCATCATTTTTGCCGCGTCCGTCGTGCAGGCAGAGGATGCTGCCGCCACAGGTGCGGCGGCGCAGCTTTTGTGCGATTTCCTTCGCTGTTGTATCGCCGCGCCAGTCCTGTGCCATGACATCCCACAGCACCGGCTTCATACCATAGCTGTACAGCTCTGCGAGGCAGGCGAGATTCCAGTGTCCCCACGGCGCGCGGTAATAAAAGGCCGGTGCGCCGAGCTGCTGCATGATGCAGGCAGCATGTACAAAGTCGCGGCATGCCGAGATGGGCGGCTGGAGCATCCCGTTTTTGTGTTGAAGGGAATGCAGCCCGATCAGATGTCCTTCGCGTTTCATGCGGGCGATCAGGCCGGGGTTACGCTGTGCGGACTGTGCGACAACGAAAAAGCTCGCGTGGATGCCATATTCCGAGAGCAGGTCGAGCAGCTGCGGTGTATAAACCGGGTCAGGACCGTCGTCGAAGGTCAGATACAGTGTGTCGTCCGGCTCCGGGCGGCGCAATCGGTGCAGCAGCTTGCCGCCATAGGTCGGAACAATGCTGTAACACAGTGCTGCCGTACCCAGTGCGCCGAGAACATATTTTTTCATGATACCGTTGCCTCCTGTTACTATAAATTTGCCCCTTGATATATGGCAGCCAGCCATAGGCATGGGACATCTCGTTGCCTAAGCTGTTAGAATGAAGAGGTAATGGTCTGACCTTTGCCTCCAAGGGCTTTCACGTCCGTGAGAAAGTCAGTCAGCCATCCTCTCATTCGCAGCGTTCGATTTGTGCAGGTAGAGCCTGAGCGTTCGCGTCATCAAACAGATGGAATCGGCAATGGGAAAAGGATGGCATTTGTCCATTGCAAATTCTAAACGGGAGTGATTCTTATGAACGCAGCAGGTATTGATGTTTCCAGCAGAAAAAGTACGGTGGCCGTGCTCCGTCCGTTTGGCGAGGTTGTAAAGGTTCCGTTTGAGGTGGGCCACAGCGCCGAAGCACTGCTTGATCTTGCCCGGCAGCTCAAGACGCTTGACGGCGAGACGCGGGTCGTCATGGAGCACACCGGCCGCTACTACGAGCCGGTGGCCAATGTGCTGCACGAAGCAGGCCTGTACGTCAGCGCGGTCAATCCGCTGCTCATCCGGGAGTACGGCGGCAATTCTCTGCGCAGGGTCAAGACCGATAAGGCAGACGCTGTGAAGATTGCCCGCTATGCCCTTGACAACTGGGCGGATCTGCGGGATTATACTCCCATGGATACGATTCGTTATGACCTGAAAACGCTGAACCGCCAGTTTCAGCTGGCCAGTAAGCAGAAAACCGCAACCGCCAACAACCTGATCGCCCTACAGGAACAGTCCTTCCCCGGCATCCGCAAATGCTTTGACAGCCCGGTCCGCAGGGACGGTACGCAGAAGTGGGTGGATTTCACCTACGCCTTTTGGCACGTGGACTGCGTCCGCAGACACAGCCTGAACGCCTTTTCCGAGCGTTACCGGAAATGGTGCAAACGGCACGGCTACATTTTCAAGCAAAGCAACGCTGAAGAAGTTTACACCCTCGCCAAGTCTGCCGTGGTGCTGGTGTCGTCGTCCGAAACCACGAAGCTGCTGGTGCAGGAGGCTGCGAACCAACTGACCAGTATCTCTCGTTCTGTGGAGATCTACCGCGCCGAGATGAACCGTCTGGCTTCCCTGCTGCCGGAATACCCAGTCGTCATGGAACTATACGGCGTAGGCGAGTCTCTGGGGCCTCAGCTGATGGCAGAGATTGGCGATGTGCGCCGCTTTGAGCAGAAGAAGTCTCTGATCGCGTTTGCCGGTGTTGACCCTATGCCGAACCAGTCCGGCGACAAGAATGTGCGCAGCAACCGTTCCTCGAAGCGCGGCTCGCCGTATCTTCGCAAGACGCTGTTCAACATCATGGGAATCTATCTCAGATGCTCGCCAGCCGAGGAGCCTGTGTACCAGTTCCTTGACCGCAAGCGAGCCGAGGGCAAGCCCTTCTATGTCTACATGACAGCCGGTGCGAACAAGTTCCTGCGGCGGTACTACGCAAAGGTGAGAGATTACCTCGCCACCTTGGACGATCTACCGCCGGTAGATATGGATTCCACCGGTCTAAACCAGACCAACTGACAGCCAAACACCCCGACATTGCAGGCCAGCGGTTTCACGGTGGCCTTTTTGTCGTGCCCTTTTGCAGTTACCTGCCGCCTGCAAAATTTTCTTTCGTCAAGTCCAATTTGGGCTTGACTTTTTATTTGCAGGCTCTCCATAATATGCGGCAGGACAGATTTCTTCCAGATTGTCCCGCAGCTGTGACATGTTTCGCTTCATCGCGGACAGCCGTACCTCATCGTGCAGCAGGGAAAGAATGTCGTGCGCGATGTCATCCGGCTGTATCCACAGCACGCGTCCAAGCTCCTCTCGTTCGATGTACTGCGCGTTGCGGATTTCCTGCATGAGGAATGGCTGGATGATATACAGCGGCGTGCCGCAGTGGATTGCTTCAAACGTCGTGATGCCGCCGGATTTTGTGAGTAACAGGTCGGCGCGGCGCATATAATCCGCGACGCGGTCGGTGTAGCCCACGACCGTGATGCCGGGATACTGGTCGCGCAGGCGCGTGTAAAGCACCTTGTTTTTGCCGGTGATGACAGTCAGATGGACACCTTCCACTTTGCTGAGCGCGGACAGAAATGCGTCAGACGATGGGAGCAGCCCCAGACCGCCACCCATCACCAGCAGCTCCGCTTGCCTGCCGGAAGTGCGCACAGCCTCAGATGGATGGAGGAAATCGCGCCGGACGGGAATGCCGCAAATATGGATGCAAGCGGTGGGCACACCTTTTTCCATCAGTTCCGCCTTTGTTTCCGCTGCGCCGACAAAATACGCGTCGGTGTGCGGGACAATCCATTCGTCCTGTGCGCCGATGTCGGTGATATAGGTGTAAAGCGGGATGTCCGCGCCGCGCAACTGCTTGTAGGCGGAGATGCACTGCGAGCAGATCGGGAGCGTAGAAACCACGATATCCGCATGATATTCCAGCAACAGACGGTCGATTTTTTGCGCGATGACTGCTTTCATCGGCAGGATGCCGCAGCGCCCGGCTGCGCGGTTCAGGAAATTATACATGGCGGAGCAATGGTTGACCATGTGCGCAAACGTGCGGTAAATCGCTCCACCGAGATGCGGGAACAGGTAGTCCACGAGATCGACAATCTGCACCTCCGCCTGCGGGTTGACCGTCAGAAGCTCCTGACGAACGGCTTCCGCTGCGCAGCAGTGCCCCATGCCAAAGCGGCCGGTTAAAATTAAAATGTGTTTCATCATTTTGTCAGACAGCCGCGGCTGCCTGACTCCCTCCCTTCGCTGTTTTGTATCAGGATACCGCACAATTCTTGCGGCAGCCCGCGCAAATATCTTACGAAATTCTGTCGAAGCGGTTGCGGCTTGGTTGCGAATCACTCTCTGCCCGATCTGATTGCAACGATACCAGACAGAGGTTAAGCGCACGGGAAAGGCCGCAGTAAAGAATTTGGAAAGATTGACTGAATTACTGTACTAAGATATTGATACAATAATACAACAATACACGAAGAAATGCAAGGGGAGTAAGAAAATTTTAAGAATCAGACAAAAAAGTTCCCGGCGGCAAATGCCGCCGGGAACGGGTATTTGATTGAATGAAATGAACGGGATTATTCGCCGCCGTACATCTTCTGGAGAGCCAGCAGGTGCTGATAGCGTGCAGCAGCTTCCTTCTCGGACTCTGCGAACAGCTCCTTGGCGCGCTCCGGGAAGGAACGGGTCAGAGCGGAGTAACGAGCCTCGCCCATCAGGAAGTTCTGATAGCCTTCCTTCGGCTCCTTGGAGTCGAGGATGAACGGGTTCTTGCCCTGTGCCTTCAGCTGCGGATCGAAGCGGAACATGTTCCAGTAACCGCAGTCAACAGCCTTCTTCATCTCGGACTGGCAGTTGGTCATGCCGCCCTTGATGGAGTGCATTTCACACGGAGCGTAGCCGATAACCAGAGACGGTCCCGGATATGCCTCAGCCTCAGCGATTGCCTTCAGGGTCTGCTGCATGTTTGCGCCCATCGCAACCTGAGCAACGTAAACGTAGCCGTAGGACATTGCGATTTCTGCGAGGGACTTCTTGGCGATTGCTTTACCGGCAGCTGCGAACTGAGCGACAGCACCGATGTTGGTAGCCTTGGAAGCCTGGCCGCCGGTGTTGGAGTAAACTTCGGTATCGAATACCATGACGTTGATATCCTGGCCGGAAGCGAGGACGTGATCCAGACCGCCAAAGCCGATATCGTAAGCCCAACCGTCGCCGCCGAAGATCCAGATGGACTTCTTGGACAGGTATTCCTTGTTTTCCAGAACGTCAGCCATCAGCGGGCAGCCGCAGGAAGCAGCCTTCTCGATCTCAGCGATCAGAGCCTTTGCCGGAGCCTCGTTGTCAGCGCCGTTGTCCTTGGTAGCCAGGAATGCGTCGATGGCAGCCTTCAGCTCAGCGGAGCAGCGCTCGTCAGCAGCGATCTGCTCAACGTCGGAGATCAGGCGGTCACGGATTGCCTTCTGGCCGTAGTACATGCCGAGACCGTGCTGTGCGTTGTCCTCGAACAGGGAGTTCGCCCATGCCGGACCGTGGCCTTCCTTGTTGACGGTGTACGGAGAAGTAGCAGCCGGGCCGCCCCAGATGGAGGAACAACCGGTCGCATTGGAGATATACATTCTGTCGCCGCAAACCTGGGTAATCAGGCGGGCATACGAGGTCTCTGCACAGCCTGCGCAGGAACCGGAGAACTCAAGCAGCGGCTGCTTGAACTGGGAGCCCTTGACCGTCTTGGTGTCTGCCATGTCGGCCTTCGGAGCAACCTTGGATACCATGTAATCCCAAACCTCTGCCTGAGCAGCTTCCTCATGCTGCGGAACCATGGTGATAGCCTTGGTCGGGCAGACGCCGACGCAGACAGCACAGCCCATGCAGTCGAGCGGGGAAACAGCCATCGTAAAGGTGTAAACGTCCTTGCCCTTACCAGCCTTGATCGGAGCGGTCTTGGCAGCAGCCGGAGCAGCAGCAGCCTCTTCGGCGGTCAGAGCGAACGGACGGATGGTAGCATGCGGGCAGACATATGCGCACTGGTTACACTGTACGCACTTCTCTGCATCCCAGGACGGAACGGTTACGGCTACGCCGCGCTTCTCGTAAGCGGAAGCACCGTGCTGGTAAGTACCGTCAACATAGTCGTTGAATGCGGATACCGGCAGGGAGTCGCCGTCCATGCGGCCAATCGGATCGAGCAGCTCGGTAACCATCTTGACGGTTGCCGGACGGCCTTCCGGAGCAGCAGCCGGAGCATCGTCCGGAGCGTCAGCCCAGTCAGCCGGTACGTCGATCTTGACGTAAGCGGTAGCGCCCAGCTCGATTGCCTTGTGGTTCATATCTACGATATCCTGGCCCTTCTTCAGGTAGGAATGGGTAGCAGCGTCCTTCATCAGCTGGATTGCGGTCTCTTCCGGCATTACCTTGGCCAGAGAGAAGAATGCGGACTGAAGGATGGTGTTGGTGCGCTTGCCCATGCCGATCTGGATTGCCAGGTCGATTGCGTTGATGGTGTACAGCTGGATGTTGTTCTTGGCGATGTAGCGCTTCGCCTCAGCCGGCATGTACTCGTTGAGCTCTTCCGGCGTCCACTGGCAGTTAATCAGGAATACGCCGCCCGGCTTAACGTCGTTGACCATCTTGTAGCCCTTGACAACGTAGGACGGGTTGTGGCATGCGACGAAGTCAGCCTTGTTGATGTAGTAAGGCGACTTGATCGGCTTTGCACCGAAGCGCAGGTGAGATACGGTTACGCCGCCGGTCTTCTTGGAGTCGTACTGGAAGTAAGCCTGTACGTAGTTGTCGGTGTTGTCGCCGATGATCTTGATGGAGTTCTTGTTCGCACCAACGGTACCGTCGCCGCCGAGACCCCAGAACTTGCACTCGATGGTGCCTTCTGCTGCGGTGTTCGGGGACGGCTTCTCGTCGAGGGACAGGTAGGTAACGTCGTCGGAGATGCCGATGGTGAACTGCTTCTTCGGCTCATCCTTTGCCAGCTCTTCGTATACTGCGAATACGCTGGACGGAGGCGTGTCCTTGGAGCCCAGGCCGTAGCGGCCGCCGGTGATGGTAGCAGAGATGCCTGCGTTTGCCAGAGCGGTGACAACGTCCTGATAGAGCGGCTCGCCCAGGGAGCCCGGCTCCTTGGTGCGGTCGAGGACTGCGATCTTCTTGGCAGTTGCCGGAATCGCCTCAATCAGCTTGTCCGCGCGGAACGGACGGAACAGGCGAACCTTGACGAGGCCGACCTTCTCTCCCTGTGCGGTGAGGTAATCGATAACTTCTTCTGCGACGTCGCAGATGGAGCCCATTGCGATGATAATGCGCTCAGCATCCGGTGCGCCGTAGTAGTTGAACAGCTTGTAGTCGGTGCCCAGCTTCTCGTTGACCTTGTCCATGTACTTCTCGACAATTGCCGGAACAGCCTCGTAGTACTTGTTGCAGGCCTCACGATGCTGGAAGAAAACGTCGCCGTTTTCGTGGGAGCCGCGCATAACCGGGCGCTCCGGGTTCAGCGCGCGCTTGCGGAATGCAGCAACCGCGTCCATGTCGACCATATCAGCCAGGTCGTCGTAATCCCAGACAGCGATCTTCTGGATCTCGTGGGAGGTGCGGAAGCCGTCGAAGAAGTTGATGAACGGAACACGGCTCTCGATGGTTGCGCAGTGAGCAACAGCGGAGAGGTCCATAACTTCCTGCGGGTTGGTTTCACACAGCATTGCAAAGCCGGTCTGACGACATGCCATGACGTCGGAGTGGTCGCCGAAGATGTTCAGCGCATGGGTTGCAACGGTACGTGCGGAAACATGGAAAACGCAGGGCAGCAGCTCGCCGGCGATCTTGTACATGTTCGGGATCATCAGCAGCAGGCCCTGGGATGCGGTGTAAGTGGTGGTCAGTGCACCGGCTGCCAGAGAGCCGTGTACAGTACCGGAGGCACCGGCCTCGGATTCCATCTCGACGACCTTAACTGTGGTGCCGAAGATGTTCTTTCTGCCGGCAGCAGCCCACTGGTCAACGTTGTCGGCCATCGGGCTGGACGGGGTGATCGGATAGATACCGGCTACTTCAGTAAACGCATAGGATACATGAGCAGCGGCGGTATTGCCGTCCATGGATTTCATTTTTCTTGCCATGATTCAATAGTTCCTCCTATATTTTTTTTTCTGCGAAACCGTAATGCGATCTTTGCTCGAAACCGCAGACGGTTGCTTTCGCTTCGGGACAATCAGGAGTGGGCTGACTGTGGCGAAACAGAAGGGGTCAGAGAGGGGGTTGCCGTTTGCAACGCCCTTCAACCTTGTCTATTTTAACAAAAAAAAATACGGCTGTAAACAGAAAACCGAAAGAATTTACGCAAATGACACAAAAAAACTTGGAAAAACTCAGAAAATATCATTCATTGTGCTGTGCTGGTAATATTATGATAAATTTGAACCAAATACAGGAAACCAGTGCAGGCAATGATTGCCATTCAGGTCGGAATGCGGTAAAATGGATGCAAATTGTACCGGAAAATTGGGAAAGAAAAGGAGCATCAGCGATGATTGCGACGGCATTTTCTGCGGGGATTTATGGCATAGAAGGATATCTGGTGACAGTAGAGTGCGGGGTTGCCAACGGTTTGCCGGCGTTTGATATCGTCGGACTGCCGGGTGCGGCGGTACGCGAAGCAAAGGAGCGTGTCACAACGGCGGCGCGCAGCATGGGGCTTGCGGTTCCGCCCTGCCGCAAAACAGTCAACCTTGCGCCCGCTGACCGAAAGAAAGAGGGAGCAGTATATGATCTGCCGGTGTTCCTTGGGCTGATGGCCGCACTCGGACAGATTGAGCCGCTGCCAGAGGACTGTGTGTTCATCGGGGAGATGAGCCTGAATGGGGCGCTGCGCCCGGTGCGCGGTGCGCTTTCGATGGCGATGGCGGTGCGTGATTCCGGCAAAACCTGCCTGTTTGTGCCGGAGGAAAATGCGGAAGAAGCCTCGCTTGCGGGTGCTCTGACCATCTATGCGGCAAAGCATACACAGGAGATTCTGGACCACCTGTCGGGGAAAAACCGCATGCAGCCCTACGACGGAAAGCCGGAGAAACCGGAGGAACACGCCGGTATGCCCGATTTCTCCGATGTCATGGGGCAGGAAAATGTCAAGCGCGCGATGGAAATCGCGGCGGCAGGCGGGCATAACATGTTGTTGTGCGGCACGCCCGGTTCGGGCAAGAGTATGATGGCAAAGCGCATCGGCACCATCCTGCCGCCGATGACGCCGGAGGAGAAGCTGGATGTCGTGCGCATCTATTCTGTCATCGGGGAAGGGGCAAAGGCGGCGCGCAGCGATCTGCGCCCGATCCGGTCGCCGCATCATACGACGAGCGCCGCAGGCATTGCAGGCGGCGGCATGGGGCTCCCCATGCCCGGTGAGCTCAGCCTCGCGCACAATGGCGTACTGTTTCTCGATGAGCTGCCGGAGTTCCGCAAGGATGCGCTGGAGGTACTGCGCCAGCCGCTGGAGGACGGGACAGTTTCCATCGTCCGCACTGCGGGGCGCGTGACCTATCCGGCAAAATTTATGCTGATTTGCGCGATGAACCCGTGCAAGTGCGGATGGTATGGGCATCCATCCGGGCGGTGCCGCTGTACGCCGCATGAGGTGCGTGAATACCGCAAAAAAATATCCGGCCCGCTGCTCGACCGCATTGATATTCAAATGGATGTGCGTCCGGTTCCGCTCAAAGATCTGTCTGAGCGCAAGCCTGCGGAGTGTTCGGCAGACATCCGTGCACGCGTTGTCGCGGCGCGGGAGCGCCAGCTGGCGCGCTATCGGGGAACCGGGGTTACATGCAATGCGGACATGCGCCCGGCACAGCTGGCAGAGTTTTGCCGACTGGATGAAGCCGGACAGAAGCTGATGGATGCGGCATTTGAACGGCTCGGCATGACGGCGCGCAGCTATGACCGCGTGCTGCGCCTGGCGCGCACCATTGCCGACCTCGCCGGGGAAGAGCACATCTCTGCTGCGCACATCGCGGAGGCGATTCAGTATCGGTTCCGGTGAGTGATGCCCTGAAGACAGGAAAATTTGAATGAGAGGAAAGAGACAAAATGATGAAAAAAGTCAAAATAACTGTGCTAAAAACAACATTTGACAAGGAATTGGCGGAGGAATACGGTGCAGTCGGACTGACTGCCTGCCCAATGATGAGAGCGGGACAGATATTTTATGCGGATTATGCAAAACCGGAAGGATTTTGTGACGAAGCATGGAAAGCGATTTACCAATATGTATTTGCCCTGGCACATGGAGCAGGAAACGATGTTTTTTATTATGGGGATTGGATCAGAAAACCCGGCGTTGCGATATGCAGCTGTAATGATGGATTAAGACCGGTTATCTTTAAACTCGAAGCTACGGAGAATATTTCAGAAATTGATTATACACCGGTTCGATAAGCTGTCCCGCAGGTATCCAAGAATATTTTGCAAAAAGGCCTTGACTCTGACGCTGCGTGCCTTCATCACAGAGCACTACTACACCTGCACGCCGGAAATACTGCGGTCGCTCGGTGAGATGTATGCCGCAGGCGGGAGCATGACGGAGAACATCGACCATGCGGGCGGAAAGGGGACGGCTTCCTTTGCCCGTCAGGCGATTGCAGCATATTGCCGCAGCCTGTGAGCAGACAATACGTACAGTATTACGTGTACTGGTTTCTACTTTGTGCAAAACTCTGTGGAAACTGTGGATAACAAAAGGCGCCGCACCTTTGGAACAAGGTGCGGCGCTGCCACGATATGACGTGGATTTATCTTCATCTATCATATAAAAACGGCGGGAGTTTTTTTGTCCTGTGCCGCTGTTTTGGGTAGAAAAAAACCACGCCTCTCTGCGTGGAAATCTCTGATGTTCTTACAAGTTGGTCTTACTTTTCGGAAACATGATGATCGTCACCGTAGATGAGGTCGTCAATATCGGGCTTGTCGGGCTGCGGCTGATAGTCGCGGATCTTCAGAATGCCTTCCATGGGTTCAGCGCTCCTTTCTTTGTTTATTTTGTACATTATACACCCGACGGATGCAAATGTAAAGGGTAATTTCGTGAAAAATATATAGGGATTTATGACAAAACGGGGCGAAAATTGGTGAAAGATTTGAATGGATACCCAGTTTTTCCGGGGCATAAAGAAACCCCGCACGGCCGATGTCGCCAGATTAGTAACCTGCACGAACTCTGCAGGTGGGTCCCCTATCCCGAATCGCTGTGCTTCCAACTTCCGCAGGGCGGGAGGCCTGCACTTGAAGGGGGAACAATACTTCGGGGTCCCGTAAACTAACTGTGGGTTAAAAAAAGGCGACTGTCGAACCGCGCAGGGCGCGTTGACAAAGATATCAGGAAGATCGGTCAGTCATCGTCGAATTCCGGCGCTTCGTACATGTCCTCCAGGCGATCCATAAAGAGGTTGTAGATACGCAGGTTTTCGTCGTCGTCATCGACGGTTGCGAGAAGCTCCTCGCCGTCCTCCTCGACGATCTTCAGGATAACGACTTCGGCCTCCTCCTCGAGACTCAGCTCGGCAGGGATGAAGGCCATATACATGGTGCCGCCGTCCTCCAGGGTGTCGATGTGCTCAAATTCTTTTTCGTTGCCTTCCTCATCGGTGAGGACGACAAAGTTGTTTTTGTACTCGTCGCTCATAGCGCAGCCTCCATTGGCGAACCGGCGGTTTGGTTATCTTGTATAAATATCATAGCGTATTTTGCCGCGCTTTTCAACAGGTAAGCGCAAAAAAATCACAGGAAAAATGATACTGCCGGTCTGGGATATTGGATAATCTTCCTGGCAGGATAGCACGCGGAACCCCGGTTTGTCAAGCAAAAAGCGGGCGAAACAGCGGAAAGACAAAAAATTGGTGCGAATCAAACTTTTCTGTTGACAGTGTGCCCGGAGTTTGCTATACTATACGGGCAAAAGAAAGAAGGGCTTCACCGTCCTCACCTCGCGCTCCGGCTGAGAGGTTCAGATGCTTTCTGCTGTTCGCATGTGCGGGGAGCAGCGTCGGACGGTGCCTTTCCGTCCGTTTTTTTATTGTTTTTACCGTTTGGAGGTGCTTAACAATTAGCAGTATGGAACACCAGATCAACGAGGAGATCCGCGACAGGGAAGTCAGATTGATTGACGCGGACGGCAACCAGGTTGGCATCGTACCGATTGCCAAGGCACAGGAGGCCGCATCGTCCAAAAATCTCGACCTCGTTAAAATCGCTCCGCAGGCCGTTCCGCCGGTTTGCCGCGTCATGGACTACGGCAAGTTCCGCTTTGAACAGGCGAAGCGCGAAAAGGAAGCGAAGAAAAACCAGCATGTCGTGGAGATCAAGGAAATCCGCCTGAGCCCCGGCATCGACGTGAATGATTTCAACGTAAAGGCCAACCATGCCAAGCGTTTCCTCAAGGATGGCAATAAAGTCAAGGTTTCCGTCCGCTTCCGCGGCCGTGAAGTGACGCATTCTTCCATCGGTCTGGATCTGCTGCACCGGTTCGCCGAAAACTGCTCGGAAATCGGCAGTATGGAGAAAGCCCCCAAGCTGGAGGGCCGCCAGATGATTATGTTCCTGGCCCCCAAAAAGGACAATCCGAAGAAGGACGCCAAGAAGGGCGGCCGCAAGGGAAAATCCGGCAAGCCGCAGCAGGCTCCCAAAACGGAAGAGTCCGATTCATAAATCACAGATCCGTGCCCGCACCGGGCGCGGCAACACCAGAGAGGAGAACCCAATATGCCTAAGATCAAGACTCACAGCGGCGCATCCAAGCGCTTTAAGATGACAAAGAATGGCAAGATCAAGCGCGCTCACGTTGGCCGCCGCCATATCCTGAACAAGAAGTCCACCAAGCGTCTGAGACACCTCAGAAAGGAAGGCTTCGCTGATTCCACCAACGTAGCACAGGTTAAGCGCCTGCTGCCGTACGACTGATTTTCAGGATTACAAACACTTACGATTTGAATTTGGAGGCATTGTTTTAACATGGCAAGAGTTAAGGGCGCAATGATGACGCGCAAGAGAAGAAAGAAGATTCTGAAGCTTTCCAAGGGCTACTTCGGTGCGAAGTCCAAGCTGTTCCGCACGGCGAACGAAGCCGTTATGAAGTCCCTGCGTTATGCATACATCGGCCGCAAGCAGAAGAAGCGTGATTTCCGCAGACTGTGGATCACCCGCATCTCCGCTGCTGCTCAGGCAAACGGCATCAACTACAGCCGCTTCATGAACGGCCTGAAGAAGGCTGGCATCGACATCAACCGCAAGATGCTCGCTGACCTGGCTGTCAACGATCAGGCTGCTTTCGCAGGCCTCGTTGAGAAGGCAAAGGCTGCCCTGTAATTTCAGGATTACACGAAAAGCAATCCCCGTTCCGATCGGAACGGGGATTTTTTACTGCTTCTTCAGGACGTCCAGAATGCCGGACTGCTGCACCCACTTGCCGTGGATGGTCAGGTAGCCGGACACCTTCGGGTGGAAGCCGGACTTTTTTACCTTGTCCGCGATGTTCTGGTAAGACGACAGCGGCAGCTTGACCTGTTCGGTCTGGCTCGCCTGTAAAAAAATCATGTCGCCCTCAACCGCGTCGAACCGCAGGGAGGTGACTGAACGCTCCGGATGCTGGCGTCTGACCTGTGTCAGCACGACTATGCGGTACAGCTCGAACGCCATGTCGTCCAGTCCGGCATCCAAAATACGGATGCGTTCGACAAAGGACAACAGCGTGTGTTCCAGACGCATCTGGTAGCCGGGCAGCAGCGGCGTCACGGCGGGCTGGTTGCGGTCGGCCTGCAACGAAACCGCGAATTTTTTCTGCCGATCCTGATACAGGCAATTATAGGCGATCATCATGCGGTTGCCGCAGTGTGGGCATGTGTGATGAAACAGGTCTCCGGTCATGACATGTTTTCGGATAGCGGGATCATCGTTCGGACTGATGTTGGTCCACTTTGTCATGGTAAATGCCTGCCGGCAGGCAGGACAGGTAAAGGATATGGTATGACGGTTGGACATGGCAGTTCACTCCCCTCGCCAATGGGAACCATCGAGTAAGCTGTTAATATCTGTATTGTAACATACTTTTCGGGAAAAAACAGGTGAAATCGGAGGAAAAGTGCGGATTTTTCTCAAAAAATATGCTATAATGCAGTCATTGGTGTTACATTTGGGAGGCGAATCGTGAATACTTTGACATTGGTGCATAAATACCTCGAACAGTTTATCCGACCCGGAGATTTTATCATAGATGCCACGGCGGGCAACGGACGGGATACGGCATTCCTCTGTGGGCTGACCGGCAAAACAGGCAGGGTGCTGGCATTTGATATCCAGCCGCAGGCAGTCGAGAATACAACAAAGCGATTGGTTGAGAGCGGCTGGGATGAAGTCGGCAGCGCCGTGCTGGACAGCCATGCGAATATGGCGCAGTATGCCGAACCGGGCAGCGTGGACTGCATCGTTTTCAATCTCGGCTGGCTGCCGGGCGGCGACCACAGCATTTTCACCCATGCGGACAGCACGATTGTTGCGATTGAAGCGGGGCTGGAGCTGCTGCGCGACGGCGGGCTGATGTGTGTCAGCATTTATTACGGCGGTGCAAGCGGCTATGAGGAGCGCGATGCGCTGCTGGAATATGTGAAGACGATTGACCCGGAGCGGTACACCGTGCTGACGGTACAGTTTTCCAACCGAGCAGGTGATCCACCGATCCCGGTGTTTATTACAAAAGCGACATGAGGTGACTTGAGATGGATGAAGCGAATAATCTGACGATGGAGGAATACTGCCGGCTGTTTGAACATGTCACACTGGCGGAATATGACAATCTGTTTCTCAACGCGGATCTGCGGCACGACCTCGGGCTGAACAGCGACCAGACGCGGCGGCTTGCAGTCGAGTATCTGTGTGCGGCGCTGTATCTGCTGGACGATCTGATGCCGGACAGCCGCCTGCCGGAGTCTGTGCACAGCAGGGTTGCGCCGCAGGTGCGCGCACAGGTGTTCCGCAGTATCCTGCCGAAGACAGCGGCGGAGGGGACGGAAGCGCCATATATTCTGTATTCGCTCAAGCGTGCGGCGGCTTTTGGACAGTTTTATGCACGCGGGGATGAGACACTCCGCCAGCTGGTGGAAGACTGTCTGGATCAGGCGCAGCTGACCGACCCGGCATCGCGCATGCCGCAGGCGCTGTATCTGATGAATTTGCTGTCCGGTGTTCTCCAGCTGTACTGTGACCTCGCATCCGGCGTGCAGCTGGAAAGTGAGGAACCGGTGCGCTTGCGCATTGTCCTGCCGGAGGCAGGAAAAGAAAACTGAATGAATCGGTTTGAATTTGACACGGTGCATCCGATTTTGCGATGCTCCGTGTCTGTCTATTCTGCACAAAACAGATATTAGCAAAGGCTAACAAATGCGCGAATATTACGAAAATATTGATCCGGCGGGAACAACTTCAAAAAATGGTTGACAAAGCCGGAGAAAGAATGTATGATACGAGTTGGTTAGCGAACGCTAATTGCGAGATAATCTGACATAGTGTTAGGATACACTAACAAATAGAACGCATAAGGGAGGCGGAGTCATGATGCCATTGACACTCGCGTCTGTCGGCGAAGAGAATATCATCAAAAAGGTAGGCGGAAGGCCGGACGTCAAAAAGCACTTGGAAAATTTGGGCTTTGTCGCAGGCGGAAGCGTGACAGTCATCACGATGATGGGCGGCAACGTCATTGTGAATGTAAAGGAAGCGCGTGTCGCCATCAGCAAGGAAATGGCACAGAAAATCATGATCTGACGGCTTTGGGCAGAGAAAGGAGCATCGTATGAATACGTTGAAGCAGGCAAAGGTTGCTGACACCGTCACCGTGGTCAAGCTGCACGGCGAAGGCGCAGTCAAGCGCCGCATCATGGATATGGGCATCACAAAGGGCGTTGAGGTACATGTGCGCAAGGTCGCACCGCTCGGCGATCCGATTGAAGTGACGGTTCGCGGCTATGAGCTGTCCCTTCGCAGGGCGGATGCCGAGATGATTGAGGTAAAATAACAGATCGTTTTCAGACGATCTTTATTTTTTGACGGATGATTAGCTTTCGCTAATCTCTTGCAGAAAGGAATGAACCTATGGAATTGAGAATCGCCTTAGCCGGCAACCCGAACTGTGGCAAAACCACGCTGTTCAATGCGCTGACCGGTTCCAACCAGTACGTCGGCAACTGGCCGGGCGTTACGGTTGAGAAAAAAGAGGGCAAATTAAAGAAACATGCGGATATTACCATCACCGACCTTCCGGGTATTTATTCGCTGTCTCCGTACACGTTGGAAGAAGTCGTTGCGAGAAATTACCTGATCGGTGAGCGTCCGGATGCCATTTTGAATATTGTCGACGGCACGAATCTGGAGCGAAATCTCTACCTCACTACGCAGTTGACCGAGCTGGGCATTCCGGTCGTTGTTGCGGTCAACATGATGGATGTCGTGCAGAAAAACGGTGATAAGATCAACATTGCGGAGCTGTCCCGTGAGCTGGGCTGCAAGGTAGTTGAGATCTCCGCACTGAAGGGCACCGGTATTCTGGAGGCAGCAGAGGCTGCCATTGATGTGGCGAAAAACGGAAAGACAGTTCCGATGCATACTTTCTCCGGTGCGGTCGAGCACGCGATTGCCCATATCGAAGAGGCTGCCGTGCATGAGATGCCGGAGGAGCAGCAGCGCTGGTATGCGATCAAGATTTTTGAGCGCGACGATAAGGTACTGGAACAGATGAATATTGCAGCCGATGTCCTCGCGCATATCGAGGCGGACATCAAAGCTGCGGAAGATGAGTGTGACGACGATGCGGAGAGCATCATCACCAACGAGAGATACATTTACATTGCATCGCTTATGAAGGGATGCTACAAAAAGGCAAGAACCGGTCAGCTGTCCACCTCGGACAAGATTGACCGCATTGTGACCAACCGCATTCTGGCGCTGCCGATTTTTGCGGTTATCATGTGGGCGGTTTACACCATTTCCATCGGCACCATCGGTGACTGGACAGTTGGATTTATGAACGATACGTTGTTCGGCGAATGGATTGTGCCGGGTGTGACATCCGGTCTGAAAGCCATTGGCTGTGCGGACTGGCTGACCAGCCTGGTAGCGGACGGCATTGTCGGCGGCGTCGGTGCGGTTCTGGGCTTTGTACCGCAGATGCTGATTCTGTTCCTGCTGCTGTCTATTCTGGAGGACTGCGGTTATATGTCCCGCGTCGCCTTCATCATGGACCGTATCTTCCGCAAGTTTGGCCTGTCCGGCAAGAGCTTTATCCCGATGCTGGTTGCATCCGGCTGCGGCGTGCCGGGTGTCATGGCATCCCGTACCATTGAGCAGGATCGTGACCGTAAGATGACTATTATGACCACCTGCTTTATCCCGTGCGGCGCGAAGATGCCGATTGTCGGTCTGATTTCCGGTGCGGTATTTGGCGGCAGTGCATGGGTTGCGACTGCGGCATATTTCATCGGTGTCGCTGCGGTCATCGTCTCCGGTATCATTCTGAAAAAGACAAAGGCGTTCGCGGGCGACCCGGCTCCGTTTGTCATGGAGCTTCCGGCTTATCATGCGCCGGTGGCCTCCAATGTTCTGCGTGCGACCTGGGAGCGCGGCTGGAGCTTTATCAAGCGTGCCGGCACGGTCATTGTTGCAGCGAGCATTATCATCTGGGTACTCAACAGCCTGACCTTTGAAGGCGGGTTTCACTATATCGGCGACGGCGATGAAATGTCTATTCTGAATGTCATCGGTGAGGGTCTTGCCGTTCTGTTTGTCCCGCTGGGCTTCGGCGAATGGCAGGCAGCAGTTGCCACCATCCTTGGACTGGTTGCAAAGGAAGAGGTTGTCGGCGTATTCGGCTCCCTGTCCTCCATGGCGAATGCAGATCTGGCGATGGAACTGGTCGAAGAGGGCAATTCTGCGGCACTGACGGTCATCGGACAGGAGTTCTTTGGCGGCAGCGGTCTGGCAGCCTTCTCGTTCATGATCTTTAATCTTCTGTGTGCACCGTGCTTTGCGGCAATGGGTGCAATCAAGCGTGAGATGAACAACGCAAAGTGGACCTGTGCGGCAATCGGTTATATGTGTGCGTTTGCTTATGCGGTTTCGCTGGTTGTCTATCAGCTGGGCACACTGTTCACCGGCGGCGGTTTCTCCATCTGGACGGCGGCGGCAATCGTTGTCCTGATCGGCATGCTGTACCTGCTGTTCCGCAGAAATAAGTACAACGACAATGTGCTGGCAGTTCATGCGTCTGCGGCACAGAATTAAAGAAGGGTTTTTTCTATGAATCTTGCAACATTTCTTGTTGCCGCGCTGGTCGCGGCGGTATTCCTTGCCATTGTTATTTCGGGAATACGAAAGAGAAAAAACGGCGGGAGCTCCTGCTCCTGCGGCGGTTCCTGCGGGGGCTGCGGAATGGCAGATGCCTGCCATTCCAATACCAATCACGTGCATAAGTAAAATTTGAATACTGTAATGATTTCAAAAAAGAATCGGTGCGGAACAATCTCCGCACCGATTCTTTTTTATGGAGCTGTCAGAGGCTGAAGCATCCGTTGAGCAACATCACAGTATATGCTCTGGACGTATCACACAAAAAGCACAAAAAATCCTTGCTAAATTTGGGTAAAAATGATACAATAATCAACGGGATGTGTGATAACTGGGCGCGACGGAACCGCGTGCCGGATGGCTGAGCTGTTCGGCGGTGCGCGGAGGCGTGTGCGCGCGCGTGAGCGTGTCCTCGTCACGGCGGCACGCTTCCAGACGGTAAATGCGGAAGCCTTCGCTTGAGAATTTTTCCTCATATTCCGTCATGATGTTATCGAAATCACTGTTGTGCAGGTCGAGACAGATGTTCTGAATCAGCCAGCCGTAGCCGCACATTTCCTCCAGCGTGAATTCAAACAGGTGCTGGTTGTCTGTTTTAAAATGAACCTGACCGTATTTGGACAGCACGCAGTCGTACAGCGCGAGAAAATTGGAATGTGTCAGGCGGCGTTTGCGCTGGCGGTTCGGCGGCCACGGGTCGGAGAAATTCAGATAGATGCGGTCGATTTCGCCGTCTGCGAAAATTTCCGTCAGACCGGCTGCGTCGAAGTCGAGAAAACGCAGGTTGGGCAGTTCGAGCGCCATAGCCTTTTCGGTTGCCATGACCAGTGCGCCCTGTTCACGTTCGATGGCGAGATAATTCACCTCAGGATTGCGGCGGGCGGTCTCGACGATAAAGCGGCCTTTGCCGCAGCCGATTTCCAGATGCAATGGGTTATCGTTGCCGAAGATGGCGCGCCAGCTGCCTTTGTGGGCCTCCGGGTCGGAGATCAGGACGGCGGCGCAGTTCGCCAGACGGGTGTCCAGATTTTTCTTTTTGCGCATGCGCATGGGGATACTCTCCTCTTTTTGTTCAGAAATTTTTGATTTTATGTTGAAAAATAACGGTGTATCTGTCATGATTATAGCGGAAACGCCGTGTAAATGCAATTCGTTTGCAAATAAATAATTAGAATTGGGTGTTACAATGTTTCAGCGTTCCAGCGGCGTAGTGCTGCATATTTCTTCTTTACCGTCTCCGTATGGCATCGGCACAATGGGTGAAGATGCGTATCGATTCGTCGATTTTCTGCACGACGCAGGACAGACCTATTGGCAGGTTCTGCCGCTCGGTCAGACCGGCTTCGGCGACAGCCCGTATCAGTGCTTCTCGGCAGCGGCGGGCAATCCGTACTTCATCGACCTCGACACGCTGGCGGAGATGGGCCTGCTGAACGAGCAGGATCTGCGCGATGCGGACGCGGAGACCACGCCGGATGCAGTGGATTTTGCTGCGCTGGCAGAAACACGCTTTGTTGTTCTGCGCCGTGCGTTTGACCGCGCGACACCGGAGCTGCTCGGCAAGATGGCGGCATTCCGCTGGGACAACCGCGACTGGGTGGAAGATTATGCGATGTTTATGTCGCTCAAGAATCATTTCGACCACAAGGCACTGTGGGACTGGGATGACGAGGCGATCAAGCATCGGGAACCCGAAGCCATGCGGAAGTATTCCTTTGAACTCAAGCATGAGATTGATTTTTATGTGTTCATGCAGTATCTGTTCTTCGACCAGTGGATGAAGCTGCATGCCTATGCCAATGAAAAGGGCATTCAGATTATCGGTGATATTCCGATTTATGTTTCTCCGGACAGCTGTGACGTATGGGCGCACCCGGAGATGTTCAAGCTGTCTGACAGCCTGAAGCCAAATGGTGTTGCAGGTGTTCCGCCGGATTATTATTCCGCAACCGGCCAGCTCTGGGGCAATCCGACCTACAACTGGAAGGTGATCGAACAGGATGGCTTCAAATGGTGGATCTGGCGTGTACGCCGCAATCTGGCGCTGTTTGATGTCACCCGCATTGACCATTTCCGTGGGTTCCAGGCTTACTGGGAAGTGCCGGCGGGTGAGGAAACTGCAATCAACGGCAAATGGATCAAGGGCCCGCGCATGAAGCTGTTCAAGGCAATCCGCAATGCACTTGGCGATGTGCCGATTATTGCGGAGGATTTGGGCGACATTGACGACGATGTGCGCAAGTTCCTCAAAAAGTCCGGTTATCCGGGCATGCGTGTCATGATTTTCGGCATGCGTGCGAATGAAACCAATGACCATATTCCATTCAACTGGCCGAAAAACTGCGTAGGATATACATCTACGCATGACTCAGAGACAATTTGTGAGCAGATCAATGACAAGTGCACAGAAGCAGACCGAAAATTTGCATATGAATATCTGCGCACCTCTGACCGTGAGCCGCTCGGCTGGAGTGCAATCCGCACAGCATTTGCGTCGCAGGCGGACATTGCGATGACAACCATGCAGGATGTGCTGTCGCTCGGCGCGGATGCGCGCATGAATACACCGTCCACATTGGGCGGAAACTGGAGCTGGCGTGTGCGCCGTGAGGCCATCAACCCGGATGTATCCGGATTCCTGCGCCGTGCGGCATTCGGTGGAAAGCGGCTCAATCCCCGTACCTGAAAAGAAGGAATTTATTTTGAAAACAACCATTATCTTTGATTTGGATGGAACTTTGCTCAATACACTGGGCGATCTGCGCGGTGCAGCGAATTATGCGCTGCGTCTGCGGAACCTGCCTCCGCGCACGACGGAGGAGGTTCGGCGCTTTGTTGGAAACGGTGTGCGCAATCTGATGCGCCGCTGTCTGCCTGCCGGCTCGTCAGACGAAGAAATTGATGCGGCGCTGGCGGACTTCAAGAAATATTATGCGGAGCATCTGTATGACACGACCGTGCCGTATGACGGCATTCAGGAGTTGCTCTCCATTTTGCGCAAGCGCGGCATAAAAGTTGGTGTGCTGTCCAACAAGCTGAATTCTGCGACACAGGCGCTGATCCGCCACTTTTTCCGTGGAAAAGTAGACGTTGTGTTTGGTGAGCACAGCGGGATACCGCGCAAGCCGGATCCGACCTCCTGCCGCATGATAATGGAACAGCTGGGTGCCAAGCCGGAGGAAGTACTGTATATCGGTGATTCCGGTGTGGATATGAATACGGCGCGCAATGCGGGTCTGACCGCAGTCGGTGTAACCTGGGGTTTCCGAAGCCGTGAAGAGCTGATTGATAACGGTGCGGATCTGCTGGCTGACTTGCCGGTTCAGATTCTGATGATGCTGTGAGGAGGCATGCTGCATGGAACTGGAACGGATCCGGGCGGCGTTTGAGCAGCACGGTTTTTGTGTAAAATACTTTGACAATGGTGCACAGGCTGTGGCATACTTAAGCAAACAGACTGCGGGCAAAACAGTATCGTTCGGCGGTTCCAAGACGCTGGAAGCGCTGGGAGCATACGAGACACTGGGAAAGCAGGCAGACGTGCACTGGCACTGGAAGGGCGACGGCTATATGCAGACGCCGGAGGTTTATCTCACCTCAGCCAATGCGGTTTCGGAGACCGGCGAGCTGGTCAATATTGACGGCGCAGGCAATCGTGTCTCCGCGACGCTGTACGGGCCGAAGGAGGTCTATTTTGTATGCGGTGTCAACAAGCTGACGCCGGATTTGCCGTCTGCCATGGAACGCGCACAGAATATAGCTGCGCCAAAGAATGCCATGCGTCTGTTCGGCGATCATCCGGATAAAATGACAGCCTGTGCGGCAGCCGGTGGGGACAAGTGTTATCATTGCAATGCCCCGCGCAGTATTTGTCGTGCGATTGTCATTCATCAGGGGCCGATGCTGTCGCAGGAACGCTGCGAGTTGATTTTGATTGGCGAAGAGCTCGGCTACTGACCATCTGTTTCTTTTGATTACGTCCGGTCGGTACAGCCTCAGAGTGGGGAGGCTGTGCCGGCCTTTTTTCTTTGCTCTGGGGAAATGGAAATGTTTTTGAAAAAAACGAAAAAAACTGTTGACAACAGGCGCCCGATTGGATATAATAAATATCGTCGTCAGGACAGAACAACAAAACATGCGGATGTAGCTCATCTGGTAGAGCGCCACCTTGCCAAGGTGGAGGTAGCGAGTTCGAGCCTCGTCATCCGCTCCAGTAAAGCAACCGAGAGATTCGGTTGCTTTTTTCGTATGCAGGAACAGAGATGCGAAACGAACGCGCTGCCCGCCGCGAAATTTCTGCATAAAAAGACGCTGAGCCGAACAGGGTGAAGCTGTTCGGCTCAGCTGGAGATTTTGCGGTAGAAAAGGTGGATGAAAAAAGAGGTAAAAAAGAAGAGATAAGTGGAAAAACAACAGTTAAGAGAGAGTATATAGAGACTGCTTTTCAGCAGATGCTTTTAGCCTGCCCACTGCGGAACGGAAGACAATGGCAGCGGGACAGTGGAATTTCACATTGTCTTCCTGTGCTTTTCTGTAATTCTATTCTATCGAAAAATTATGAAGGAATATCCACGCAGGGGTAAAGAGTTTGTGACAATCCTGTGAATAAATTGTAACAAAGAAGAAGCCAAATAACAGACGCATTTGTTTTGTATAACATGTACAGGGCAGACCGGGAAAATACAGTTTGTATTTGCCTCTGTGAAGTGGTAGAATGTAAGAATCTGAGAATACGAACACGGAAAATGGAGGACATCATGGACCAGAAAGAAAGAGCATTACAGGCCCACCGCGACTGGCAGGGCAAGATTGAAGTTGTTTCCCGCTGCAAGGTGGAAAATGCAGATGATCTGTCGATTGCATACACCCCCGGCGTTGCACAGCCCTGTCTGGAAATCCAAAAGGATATTGATCTGAGCTATGTCTATACCCGCCGACACAATCTGGTAGCCGTTATTACGGACGGTTCTGCGGTTCTTGGTCTGGGTGATATCGGCCCGGAAGCAGGCATGCCGGTTATGGAAGGCAAATGTGCCCTGTTCAAGGAGTTCGGTGGCGTTGATGCATTCCCGCTCTGCGTCCGCACCAAGGATGTCGATGAATTTGTCAATACGGTTGCACTGCTGGCAGGTTCGTTCGGCGGCATCAATCTGGAGGATATCTCCGCACCGCGCTGCTTTGAAATTGAACGCAAACTGAAGGAACGCTGTGATATTCCGGTCTTCCATGATGACCAGCATGGCACGGCCATTTGCTGTGCAGCGGCAATGATTAACGCATGCCGTCTGACGGGCCGCAAGCTGTCGGAAATCAAGATGGTTGTCAATGGCGCCGGTGCGGCTGCCATTGCGGTCACCAAGCTGCTGCTCAGCATGGGTCTGAAGGATGTCATCATGTGCGATAAGTTCGGCGCACTGTATGAAGGCTGTGAGCAGATGAATTCGGAACAGGCATATATGGCGACTGTCACCAACCCGGAAAACAAGCAGGGTACGCTGGCGGATGTCCTGTCGGGTGCAGATATCTTCTTTGGCATGTCTGCGCCGAATGTACTGACTGCGGACATGGTTCGCACGATGGCAAAGGATCCGATGGTCTTTGCCATGGCAAATCCGGTTCCGGAGATTATGCCGGACGAGGCAAAGCGCGGCGGCGCGGCAGTCGTTGGTACGGGACGCTCGGATTATCCGAACCAGATCAACAATGTTCTGGCATTCCCGGGTGTGTTCCGCGGCGCACTGGATGTCCGTGCTTCCGATATCAATGAGGATATGAAGATTGCAGCGGCATATGCGATTGCAAATCTGATTTCCGACGAGGAGTTGAGTGCGGAGAATATCATGCCGAAGGCATTTGACCCGCGCGTCAGGGATGCGGTTGCGACTGCGGTTGCCAAGGCTGCACGCGAGAGCGGCGTTGCAAGAATCTAAACAAACAGACAGCTGTCCGGCAAGCAGGCAAAGGAACTGACTGCACACGAAATATAATTGGGAATAACCGGACAGAACAACCGCGGGATGCGCCGTAAAGGTACATCCCGCGGTTTTATTTGGTTTAATTTGTTGCACCAGATGTTTCGATTACATCAGCGGAATGAGCAGTGACAGCAACGAAGCGCCGATGGATTTGATCCATGGATAGGATTTGATCCAGTGCGCGTCAATTTCTTCGGATTTTTCGATGGTTTCCAGAATATCCGAACGGACTTTGTCGACAACAGAGCCGCGATAAAATACGGTACCGCACTCGAAATGCAAATAAAAACTGCGGAAATCCATGTTAATGGTGCCGACAACCGCAACATCATTGTCAGCAACAATCATTTTTGCGTGGATAAAGCCGGGCGTATATTCATAGATGCGCACGCCGGCGCGGATGAGCTGGGCATAATAGGAACGTGTAATCAGATAGACGGATTTTTTATCCGGAATGCCCGGCGTGACAATACGTACATCGATACCGGATTCCGCTGCGTTGCACAGTGCGGTAATCATCTCGTTATCCAGTGCCAGATAAGGGCTGGTGATATAGACACTGCGTGTGGCGTTGTTGATGATGTTCAGGAATACGGTTTCACTGACGTTGTAATCATCCAATGGGGAATCGGCAAACGCCTGCACATAACCGTCGCTGGGGGCGGTAATCGTGGGGAGATAATCTTCCAGATTTTCCGTGGTCGAACCGACGGAAAAATCCCACAGCTGTAAAAACAGCGCGGTCAGATTGGCAACACCGCTGCCGGTCAGCTTGACGCCGGTATCCTTCCAGTGTCCAAAGCGTTCCTTTTCGTTGATATATTCATCGGCAAGGTTGATGCCGCCGGTGTATCCGACATTTCCATCGATGACACAGATTTTACGGTGGTCGCGATAATTGAAATATGTGTTGAGCATCGGAACAAAGCGGTTAAACCGGATCACACGAATGCCCATGCTCTCCAGCGTCTTGCTGTAATTGTGCGGCAGCTTGGAGATACAGCCGACATCGTCGTACATCACGCGGACATCGACGCCTTCTGCGGCTTTTTTTCGCAGAATATCCAGAATTGCATCCCACATATGTCCGCGGTCAATGATAAAGAATTCCATGAAGATGAATCGCTTTGCTTTTTTCAGCTCAGACAACATGGATTCAAACATAAATTCACCGACCGGGAAATATTCTGTAGCAGTATCCTTCCAGGCAGGCATTTCTGCAATGCTGTGCAGATACTGGCAGTTGCGCCTGTGGCGCGGCAGACGGGTACACAGCTCATGTGTCGCGGAGGGATGGGACGGCTCGATGCGTGTCACATCAATCGGACGAATTTTAATCAGACGCGCACGGTTAAACGGCGTATTGCCCCAGAACAGGTAGAACAGAGAGCCAATCGGCGCGAGTATGAGGATAATAATAATCCATGATATCTTATAGGCGGGGTTATCCGGCTTGCGGATCAGCCAGATGATGACCACGAGACTGATGACACGAAGAATGTTGTACAGGTGTTTGATGCGACCCTGTAGAAATACGAATGCGGACACAACCAGGGCAAGCTGAAGCAGGATCAGCAATGCACTGATGGTCAGACGGTTGAATAGAAAGCTGAACACCGACCGCCTGACTTTCTGGCTGGCTTTTTTGGCTTTTCTTGGAAAACTACGGTTTTGCATGTATTGGAATCCTCCAAAAGATGGTCTTTTTCCACTGTGTGAGAGCCTGTATACTGTCCACATGATACCTATTTTTGAACGGAAAGTCAATCATGTGTACGTTTTTGACGCGTTTTTGTGCACACATGAGAAAGACAGTTGTCCGTATAAAAAAACAATTTGCAGCACTTCAACAGAATTCCTGCAAAATCAGACGGTTTTTCGTCGCGATGCATAACAAAAAAGAAATACATTTTGAACGAAAAGTCTGGCTAAATAACTAAAAAGTAGTAGAATATAGATTTTGCAGGAAATTGTGCAAAAACAGCATAGCAGGCATAATTCGTTGCAAAAACTGGACAATCCAGCGCAAAACCTCGGAGTTCCCCTAAAATTTCAGCAAAATTTACGATAAAAGGGGAAGAACAAGGGGAAAAAGAAGAGCGATTTAGAAAAATTTATGAATTTTGCAATTTTTGTATTTTCAAATTGCCATTCTTGTGGTATTATTTTTACCGAAGATGTGAACAAACCATTTTGTATGGAGGAAAATGAAATATGGCAATCACCAACACCTATCTGAAGGGTGTCTATGACACCGTTGTAAAGCGCAATCCCGGCGAGCCGGAGTTCCAGCAGGCAGTTTATGAAGTTCTGGAGTCTCTCCAGCCGGTCGCAGAGCGCCGTCCGGACCTCGTTGAGGCTGGCGTATTTGAGCGCATTGTTGAGCCGGAGCGCGGCATTCAGTTCCGCGTTGCATGGGTTGATGACAACGGCAAGGTTCAGGTTAACCGCGGCTTCCGTTATCAGTTCAATTCCGCAATCGGCCCGTACAAGGGCGGCATCCGTCTGCATCCGTCTGTCTGCGCGTCCATCATCAAGTTCCTGGGCTTTGAGCAGATCTTCAAGAACAGCCTGACCGGCCTGCCGATCGGCGGCGGCAAGGGCGGTTCCGACTTCGACCCGAAGGGCAAGTCCGATGGAGAAGTTATGCGTTTCTGCCAGGCATTCATGACCGAGCTGTGCCGCCACATCGGCGCTGACACCGACGTACCGGCTGGCGATATCGGCACCGGCGCGCGTGAAATCGGCTACATGTTTGGCCAGTACAAGCGCATCCGCAATGAGTATGTTGGTGTCCTGACCGGTAAGGGTCTCCAGTGGGGCGGTTCCCTCGCTCGTACCGAGGCTACCGGCTACGGCCTGTGCTACCTCGTTGACGCAATGCTGAAGGATCATGGCACTTCCTTCGAGGGCAAGAAGGTTGTTATCTCCGGTTCCGGCAACGTTGCAATTTACGCTACCCAGAAGGCTACCCAGCTGGGCGCAAAGGTTATCGCACTGTCTGACTCCAACGGCTACGTTGTAGACGAGAACGGCATCAACCTGCCGGTTGTTCAGGAAATCAAGGAAGTTCGCCGCGGCCGCATCAAGGAATATGTTGACGCTGTTCCGACTGCGAAGTACTTCGAGGGCAAGGGCATCTGGACTGTTCCGTGTGACATCGCTCTGCCGTGCGCAACCCAGAACGAGATCAACGAAGAGGATGCAAAGGCTCTGGTTGCCAACGGCGTACAGGCTGTCGGCGAAGGCGCAAACATGCCGTCCACTCCGGAAGCAATCGCTGTATTCCAGAGCAACAACGTTCTGTTCGCTCCGGCAAAGGCTGCAAACGCAGGCGGCGTAGCTACCTCCGCTCTGGAGATGAGCCAGAACTCCCAGCGTCTGTCCTGGACCTTTGAAGAGGTCGACAGCAAGCTGCATCAGATCATGGTCGATATTTACCACAACATTGCTGCTGCTGCCAAGGAATATGGCTGCGAGGGCAATCTGGTTGCAGGCGCTAACATTGCAGGTTTCCTGAAGGTTGCCGAGGCAATGAAGGCTCAGGGTGTTATGTAATTTATTTCCCCCGACAGAAAGCTGAATACACAGTCCCCTGCGGATGCGTCCGCAGGGGATTTTCTTTGTGCAAACAGACGGAAAATGCGGAGAGATTGTGAAAAATGGGGACAGACCATTGCGAAAGCACGGAAATCCACGTATAATAGATACGATCAGTGATATTTGTTTATGGGAGGGAATGCATATGCAGTTTACATTTGCACATAATAACATAAATGTAAAGGATCTGGACGCTTCGATTGCGTTCTATCAGGAGGCGCTGGGACTGAAGGAAACGCGCCGCATCCACGGGCCGGACGGCGCATTTACCATTGTTTATCTGGGTGACGGTGTGACGCCGCATCTGCTTGAGCTGACCTGGCTGCGTGAGCATCCGCAGGCATACAATCTGGGTGAAAATGAAATTCACCTTGCCCTGCGCGCGGACAATTTTGAAGAGGCACATGAAAAGCATCAGGAAATGGGCTGCATTTGCTTTGAAAATGCAGCGATGGGCATCTATTTCATCGTCGATCCAGATGGCTACTGGGTCGAGATTATTCCGGCAGAATGATGCGGAAGGAGGATACCATGGGGTACGTTATTGTCACGGATTCCGTTCTGGACATTGAAGAGTCCTATCTGCTCCAGAACGATATCTGTACGGTTCCGCTCAGCTTTACACTGGAGGGCTGTGACACCGTAGAAGACGATTTCGGCAGAACCGTTCCTTTTTCATCCTTTTATCAGCAGCTGCGCGAGGGAAAAAGTATCACAACATCCCAGGCGACTGTGGGCGCATTTGCCAGCGTTTTTGAAGGTATTTTGCAGTCCTGTCGTGATGTTGTGTATATCGGCTTTTCCTCCGCACTCAGTGGCAGCTTCCAGTCCGGCTGTATGGCGCGCGACGAACTGAAGGACAGATATCCCAACCGGGTGTACTGCGTCGACACCTTTGCCGCCTCCGGCGGACAGACGTTGATTGTCCGTGAAGCGGCGAAGCGCCGGGCGGAGGGTATGACCGCTGAGCAGCTTGTCGAATGGGTGGAGGAATTCCGTACCCATGTTGTCCACTGGTTTACAGTGGATGATCTGATGTACCTGCATCGCGGCGGCCGTGTGTCCAAATCATCCGCCGTCATGGGCTCTTTGGTCGGCATCAAGCCGATTCTGTACGTGTCGGATGACGGACGCCTGATCGCGGACAAAAAGGTGCGCGGGCGTCGGCGTGCGCTCGACATGCTCTGCAAGCAGCTGAATGCGCATATTCGGAACATTGGCAGCTATCCGGTCACCATCAGCCACGGTGACTGTCTGGAGGATGCTGAATACCTGAAAAACTATATCCTCAGCCACACAGAGGTGAAGGATGTGGAAATCCATATGCTGGACACGGTCATCGGCGCCCATGCCGGGCCGGGAACCGTTGCGCTGTTTTTCTACGGAGATAAGCGCGGAAACTGAACCAGATGAAAAACAGCCGCAGGCTTTGCGGCTGTTTTTTTGCGTTTATCCCATGCCGATGACCATGCCGAGCACATATGGGATGAGCCAGACAAGCCAGACAGCAAGGCTGAATTTGTGGAAAATGTGACGTGCATGTTCTGTGCCGCGGCGCAGGGTGTAAACCGCCCAGACCGCATGGATGAGCATGAGCACAATGGCGAGCGTGCCGGTGACGGCGTGCAGTGGATTTCCCGCGCCCGCATTCTGCTGCGAGGCGATGCGCGACATCAACAGCGTGCCGGTCGTATCGCAGCACAGGCCAAGCCAGAAGATGACAACATGGCGCACGGTCAGCGTACCGGAACGGCGTTCGCCAAAGACACCGGTAGTGTAGAATATCAGTGCCAGCGTGATAAAAAGAATAGCTGCAAGCAGCAAGGGTGACATAGCAGGTTCCTCCTGAATAGATATGATTTTCTCCAGTATAGCACATTCCCGGCGAATCGCAAACCGCCTCTTGACGTGGTATAACCGCACAGTGTATCATAAAATCAGAAAGACACATGGAGGATGGACGGATGAACGTATATGATTTTGACCAAACCATCTACCACGGCGACAGCACGGTAGATTTCTATTTTTACTGCCTGCGGCACAAGCCGCTGATGCTGCGCACCGTGCCGGGAACCATCGGTGGCTTTGCCCTGTATGGCGCAAAGCTGTGGGATAAGACAAAGGCCAAGCAGCAGATGTATCGCTTTCTGACCGCCATCGGTGATTCTGAGCAGGTGGTGCAGGAATTCTGGCGCACACATATCCGCAACATCAAGCCATGGTACATAGAGAAGACCTGGCGGGAGGATGATGTAATTATTTCCGCATCGCCGGAATTTTTGCTGAAGCCCGCCTGTGAACAGCTGGGTATCAAATATCTGATGGCATCGCGCGTCGATGCGCACACGGGAAAATACACCGGTGTCAACTGCTGGGGCGAGGAAAAGGTGCGCCGCTTCCGCGAGGTATTCGGCGACGCGCAGATTGAAACCTTCTATTCCGATTCGCTGTCGGATACGCCGCTTGCGCGCGAAGCACAGACTGCGTGGATTGTGCGCGGCGATGAACTGATTCCGTGGGCGGAATGGGAGAAGCGCAAAAAGAAAAAATAATCGTATGCAAAAAGTGCCCCGCCGGGCAACCGGCGGGGCACATGCTGTTGAGAGAAGAAATCAGCTCTTGCAGTCCTGCAACAGCAGCCGCTTGATGTCCCACAGCCTGCGGGACAGGTCGACATAATAGGTGTGCGGATTTTCAAAGCGCTGCACCTCATCCCACAGCAGGCCGACCTGCTCGGTGCAGTACGCCTGAATGTCGTGGATGGACGGCAGCTCGTAGACGCGCTTGCCGTTTTTGAAAATCGGAACCTGAAGCTCTTTTGCTGTGAAGTTGGTCAGCGTTTTGGTTTTCCAGGTTGCGTTCGGGTCGAAAATTGTGTGCGGTGTGTCCGGGTCGATGACCTCATCATAGATACACAGTTCATCTGCCAGTGCCTTGCCGCTCTCGTTGTCGAAAAAGCGGTACAGCTTTTTGAAATGCGGGTTAGTGATCTTGGAGGTGTTTTCACTCACTTTGATTTTCGGCACAATGGTGCCGTCTGGTGCTTCAATTGCCACCAGCTTGTACACGCCGCCGAAGACCGGTGCGCTGCGCGCGGTAATCAGGCGCTCGCCGACACCAAAGGTATCGATACAGGCACCCTGCATGAGCAGGTCGCGGATCAGGTGCTCATCCAGAGCATTGGACGCGGTGATTTTGCAGCAGGACAGCCCTGCCTCATCCAGCATGTTTCGCGCCTGCCGGGACAGATAGGCGATGTCACCGGAGTCCAGACGGATGGCAAAATTGGTGATCCCTTTCGGCAGAAGGATCTCTTTGAAGGCACGGATGGCGTTTGGTACGCCGCTTTTCAGTGTGTTGTAGGTGTCGACCAGCAGCGTTGTGTTGTCCGGATACAGCTCACAGTATGTTTTGAATGCTTCATATTCGCTGTCGAACATCTGTACCCAGGAATGTGCCATGGTACCGCCCGCCGGGACGCCGTACAGCTCGTCGGTCAGCGTGCATGCCGTTCCGGCACAGCCGCCGATGTATGCCGCGCGCGCGCCGATGACTGCGCCGTCCGCACCCTGTGCGCGGCGGGAGCCGAATTCCAGCACAACACGACCCTGTGCGGCACGCACAATGCGCTTGGCCTTGGTAGCAATCAACGACTGATGATTGATGGCGAGCAGGACAAAGGTTTCAATCAGCTGTGCTTCAATTGCCGGGGCGCGCACAGTCAGGATAGGCTCGTTCGGAAACACCGGCGTGCCCTCCGGCACAGCGTAAATATCACCGGTAAATTTGAACTCGCGCAGATAGGTCAGAAATTTTTCGTCAAACAGTTTTTTCGAGCGCAGGTATTCAATGTCCTCTTCCTCGAAATGCAGCTGTTCGATATAGTGCACGATCTGCTCCAGTCCGGCCGCAATTGCAAAGCCGCCGCCGTCCGGCACCGTGCGGAAAAATACATCAAAATAGGTATTTCGCTTATAAAAGCCGTTGAGGAAATACCCGTTGCTCATTGTCAGCTCATAAAAATCGCAGAGCATGGAAAGATTTTCTCGTTGCATTACAGTCACTTCCTGTTCCCGGTTGGGTTTGATGTACTCAGTATACCCTATTTTGCCAGTACAATCAATTTGTCCGCATACATAGCAAGACAGGCGACAGGGGAAACTACAGGCACAGCGGAAAAGACAAAAGAAAGGATTGACAAATCTGGACTGGTTTGGTATCATAATGGCAGTTAGCAGGGGCTAACTGCAAGCGGGTTGTCAAAGCAGCCCCTCTTTTTGGAAAATTGAGTTAGCTTTTGCTAATTATGGAGGGAAGGACATGGATAAAACGCTGGAAGAAATGCTGGTGGAGCAGTGCGCGCCGACGCTGGCAGGAGTGAAGCCTGCGAATCTGTTCCGTTGCCCCGATCATGCGGCGCTGTACCATTCGGTGCAGGAGTGGGACAACCGCCTTCGCGCGAGCGGTATCCGCATTCGTGTGGTCAAACGCTGCCGCCGTACCCATGCATGTCTGATTTATGTGTGCCGCTGGGACTGGATCTGCCGCACACTGGCGCAGGCGGATACGGCGGAATTTCTACGCACAAACGGCTATGATCTGTCGAAGGGGACAGAGAGCGTGCTGTGCCAGCTGTCGCGCCGCCTGTGCCTGCAGGAGGATTTCCCGCATGAAATCGGTGTATTTCTGGGCTATCCGCTGCATGATGTGATTGGATTTATTGAAAACCGCGGACAAAACTATTCCTGCTGCGGGCATTGGAAGTGCTACGGCGATGCAGACCGGGCGCAGCGGACTTTCGATGTCTATAAGCGCTGTACAGCCGTGTATAAGCGTATGTACCGCCGTGGTGTGCCGCTGATGAAGCTGGTTGTCGCTGCATAATGGCGCACGGGGTTGCAGACAGGCAGGATTTGTGCTATATTAAATGACTATCAGGGGAGTCCGGACAGACGGGCTGAGAAACGGATACTGTTCCGTGACCCTTTGACCTGATCTGGATCATGCCAGCGCGGGAGTGACAGAACTGCCAGCGCCTTCGCCGCGTTTCCGGTGAAGGCGCTTTTTCTGTGTGTAAACCGCTGCGAACAAAGAAAGGAAGAAGTAGCATGAAAGCAAGCGTTGCAATTCAGACTCTGCCGGAGGCAGAAAACGAAACCGAACTGGTACGTATTGTCGATGAAGTCATTGCGTATATCAAAAGCACCGGCCTGCATTATTATGTCGGCCCGTTTGAGACAACGATTGAGGGTGAGGACTATGACCAGCTGATGGACATTGTAAAGGAATGCCAGCACATTGCCATCCGTGCAGGTGCGCCGTCGGTTTCCGCGTACATTAAGGTAGTGTACCGCCCGGAAGGAGAGATTCTGACCATTGATAAAAAGGTTACGAAGCATCACGAGCAGTAAGGGGCCTGCCGCACTTGCGATTGTCCTGCTGCTGGCGGTCTGGCAGCTGGTTTCGGCCAGCGGGCTGGTGCCCGGTTATATGCTGCCGTCTCCGGTGCAGGTCGTTCGCGCCTTTGTCGGGGAATTTGGCCTGCTGTGTGAGAATGCTGTCATTACGCTGGAGGAGGCGTTTCTTGGTCTTGCACTCGGTGTTGCCATCGGCTTTGCCTTTGCGGTGCTGATGGATGCGTTTTCCTGGCTGTACCGGGCATTTTATCCGCTGTTGGTTATTTCCCAGACTATCCCGACCGTGGCAATTGCGCCGCTGCTCGTGCTCTGGTTTGGCTATGAGATGACGCCAAAGATCATTTTGATTGTCATTGCAACGTTTTTTCCGGTGACAGTCGGTCTGCTCGACGGCTTCCGCAGCATTGACCCGGATTCCATCAACCTGCTGCGCTCGATGGGCGCGGGCAAATGGCAGATTTTCCGCTATATCAAATGCCCGTCTGCGCTGCCGCAGTTTTTTTCCGGGCTGCGCATTGCTTCGGCCTATGCGATTGTCGGTGCGGTGATCTCGGAATGGCTGGGCGGCTTCGGCGGTCTGGGTGTATACATGACGCGCGTCAAAAAGGCGTTTGCGTTTGACAAGATGTTTGCAGTCATTTTCCTGATTTCCGCCATCAGTCTGATCCTGATGGCGCTGGTCAACCTGCTGCAAAAGAAATGCATGCCGTATTCCAATATGGACGGCGACGATTAAGTGAGGATTTGTATGAAACTGTGGAAAAGAGTAACGGCGGCAGTTGTTCTGTCCGCCATGGCGCTGGGACTCGCTGCCTGCGGCAGCAGCAGCGCGCCGCAGAACGGTTCTGCGGAACAGGGCTCCGGAGACACTTCTGGGGATCTCAAGAAAGTCACCTTTGTGCTCGACTGGACGCCGAATACCAACCATACCGGTCTGTATGTCGCGTTGCAGAATGGTTATTTTGAAGACGCCGGACTGGATGTCGATGTTGTACAGCCGCCTGATGACGGCGCAGAGGTTCTGGTCGGCTCGGGTAAGGCAGATTTTGGCGTGTCGTTTCAGGACACGATGGCTTCTGCATTGATCGGTGACAACGCACTGCCAATCACGGCGGTTGCCGCGGTCATCCAGCACAATACCTCCGGTATTATCTCTCGCGCAGGCGAGGGGATGGATCGCCCGAAGGGTCTGGAAGGCAAAAAGTATGCCACCTGGGATATGGATATTGAAAAAGCTATGATGAAGAATGTCGTCGAGACGGACGGCGGTGATTTCTCCAAGGTTGAGCTGATCCCGTCCACCGTCACGGATGAGGTGTCCGCATTACAGAGCAAGTCGGTCGACGCGATTTGGGTGTATTATGCCTGGGCCGGCATTGCGACCAAGGTTGCAGGACTTGACACCGACTACTTTGCATTTTCTGACATCAATCCGGTCTTTGATTACTATACCCCGGTCATCATTGCGAACAATGATTTCCTGAAAAACGATCCGGAAACAGCAAAGGCGTTCCTTGCTGCGCTGGCAAAGGGCTATGAATATGCCGAGCAGAACCCGGAGGAGGCTGCGGATATCCTGCTTGAGCAGTGTCCGGAGCTGAAATCCAATCGGGAGCTTGTCGTTGAGAGCCAGAAGTATCTTGCAGATAAATACACTGCTGATGCATCTCAGTGGGGTATTTTTGACGCGGAGCGCTGGAATGCGTTCTACAACTGGCTGAATGAAAACGATCTGGTATCCGCGGACATTCCGGAGAATACCGGATTCTCCAACGATTACCTGCCGCAGTCCTGATGGAACAGAACAAACTGGAGGTGCGCGGCGTCAGCAAGTCGTTTGCCGACAAACAGGTGTTGGACAACATCCATGTCACGCTGCATGAGGGAGAGCTGGTCTGTTTTCTCGGTGTGAGCGGTGCAGGCAAGACAACGCTGTTCAATATCATTTCCGGTCTGATGAAGCCGGACTGTGGGCAGGTGTTTCTGGATGGCACAGATATTACCGGCCAGCCGGGACGCATCAGCTACATGCTGCAAAAGGATTTGCTGCTGCCATACCGCACAATTGAGGACAACGTGGCACTGCCGCTGCTGCTGCGCGGCGTGGGAAAAAAAGAGGCACGGGCGCAGGCGGGTGAGCTGTTTGAGGCATTCGGCCTGGACGGCACGCAGAAAAAGTATCCGGCACAGCTGTCCGGCGGCATGCGCCAGCGCGCTGCCCTGTTGCGCACCTATATGTTTTCGCACAACGTTGCGCTGCTCGATGAGCCGTTTTCTGCGCTGGATACGCTGACCAAGTCTGCCATGCATACCTGGTATCTGGATGTCATGCAGCGCATCCGGTTGTCGACGCTGTTTATCACACACGACATCGACGAGGCAGTCCTGCTGTCTGACCGCATTTATCTGCTGACCGGCAGGCCGGGGCGTATTTCTGAGGAAATTGTCATCACAGAGCCGAAGCCGCGTGCGGTAGATTTTAATCTGACACCGGAATTTCTGGCGTATAAGCGCCGTATTTTGGAAAAACTGGACGAATCACAGGCATAAAGGAAGCCCTGGCAGCAATCGCTGCCGGGGCTTTGTGCGCAAAAAGATGAAATTACTCCACGGTGTTGTGCAGGGCACCGATGCCCTCGATTTCACAGACAACGGAGTCGCCCGGTTTGAGGAATCGGGGTGGCTGCATGCCCATGCCGACGCCGGATGGGGTGCCGGTGGCAATGATGGTTCCGGTGCATAGCGTCATGCCGCGCGACAGCTCGGAAATAATTTCCGCAATACCGTGAATCAGGTATGAGGTATTGCTGTTCTGCCGCAGCTCGCCGTTGACCGTGCAGCGGATATCCAGCGCGGGCGGGAAAGGGACCTCATCCGCTGTCAGGATGCACGGGCCGCATGGCGTAAAACCGTCGAGACTCTTGCCAAAATACCACTGTTTGTGCGCGGTCTGTAAATTACGTGCAGATACATCATTGACGATGGTATAACCGAAAATATAGTCTGCGACCTGCTCCGGCTGTACGCAGAAGGCGTCTTTGCCGAGAATAACACCCAGCTCACACTCATAGTCGAGGCTGTCGACGAGACCTGGATAGGACGGGATGGGGTCGCCGTAGCCGGAGGCTGTGTGCACGCGCTTGCTGAAATAAATCGCCTTTGGACGCTCACCGCCAAATGCCTCGCCGTTGAACCGGCTGGCCTCTTCCGCATGTGCGGTGTAATTGATGCCGAGGCACAGCACATCCTGCTGCGGGTGCGGGATAGGGGCGCACAGTGTCACCGGCTCTGCCAACGGCTGCTTGCCTGTGGGGTCGAGCTGCGTGCGCAGGAAGACCCCGCTGTCGGCAATCAGTGCGTTCATATCGGCATAATGCAGACCGAACTGTTCGAGATCATACAGTCTGTTGTGGAGTTCCGCGGCAAGGCGCTCCGCGCCATCCGCGGCTCGGTAGGTGTACAGCTTCATGGGTTATCTTCCTTTCCGTGCGATGTGAGAATCTGAAAAAAGAAAAAAGTCGGAGCAAAGCCCGGTTTGCTCCGACCTGGTGCGGATAACAGGACTTGAACCTGCACGGTTGCCCGCTGGAACCTAAATCCAGTGCGTCTGCCAATTCCGCCATATCCGCGTAAAACAGTATACGGTTATGGTAGCATATGCAGTAAATTGTTGTCAAGGCCATGGGGTGAAAATTTGTTCGGTCTGTGGTGTTCAAACTGCGTAAAGTGTGATACAATAAAGAAAATTGTCAGGACAGACGCAAAAACAACGGCGGGCGGGGTTCGGCGGTGACGCCGGATGCAGCCCGCATCTTATGGGTAGGATTATGAAAACAGTCAAAAGATGTATTGCTGTTGTGTTGTGCGCGGCACTTCTGTCGGGCTGTTCGCTGATTTCCAGCGGGGATGACCTGCTGCAAACACCCCGGCCGTCGGAAAATTTTATGCTGCTGCAAAAACAGCTGGAACAGATCATGGGTGACACGATGACGTATGTGTCGCCGCAGGGCGGTGAATACCGCAATACCGTCACGTTCGAGGACATTGACGGCGACAGCGAAAAGGAAGCCATTGCCTTCCTGCGCGAAGGCTCGGGCGGAAAAATTTATGTGTATGCGTTTGAACTCGAGGACGGTGAATACCGTCCCATCGGCAGCATTGAGGCTCCCGGCTCTGCACTCGGTTCGATGTCATTCCTCAAGATCCATGAGAAGGATGAGGGCACGGGTGACAAGCGGAAGGAAAAGCTCATTGTGCTGACCTGGACGCTGTCGGGCGACCTCAAGCAGGGCATGACCGTATGCGCCGTGCAGGACGGCAAGCTCACCGAAGTGCTCGATGCGACGTATACCAGCTATACGATGAGCGACCTCGACAGCGACGGCTCGGAGGAGCTGTTTACCGTCACCTATGACGACGCAGGGCGCAAGACCGCACAGGTCTATGATTATGCCGACAACAAAATGATTCTTCTTTCGCAGACCGATGCGACACAGGATGTGCAGACGGTCGCCAATATCACACAGGGCAAGCTGGATGAGGACGGCCATCAGGCGGTGTTTGTCGACAACAAATTTGAAAATGACAACGGCATGCAGACCGATATCTACGTGCTGGATAAAACCAGGCTGCGCAATGTGGCACTGTCCGCCAATGCCTCCACGTATCGCTCGGTTTCGCTGTACTACAGTCAGGATATCGACGGCGACGGCATTATTGAGGTGCCGCAGCTACAGCCGATGCCCGGTTACGAGAACAGCGATGCGACCCAGACATTGTGGATGGTGGACTGGTACCGCTACAGCATGAACGGCGCGACACAGCGGATGCTGACTACCTATGACAGCCTTTCGGAGGGCTGGACGTTCCGCTTGCCAAAGGAATGGCGCGGGGCAGTCACGGCGACCACCACCAGTGAGGCGGGTGTCAGCCAGACAACATTTATGCAGCCCGGGCAGCTGAATGACCCGCTGCTGACCATTTATGTGTTCACCGGCGAGGACCGCGAGGCCGCTGCCGGATCGGGCGGGCTGATTGCGCTCGGCTCGACGGTGGATACCTGTTTTGCCGCAAAGCTCGGTCACAGCGACAGCAGCTATCAGATATCGGAGGACGAAGCTGTGGAGGCGTTCAGCGTGGTACAAGGCGAATGGAAATAACCATATATAGGGATGAAGGAGATCGGACAGAATTATGATGACACGCAAGGTATTGGTTTTAGAGGACGAGGAAAATATCCGCAGCTTTGTCGTAATCAACCTCAAACGTGCGGGCTATGAAGTCATTCAGGCGGGCAGCGGCGAGGAAGCGCTGGAGAAATTTCACAACAATACGGATGTGGCAGTCTGCATCCTCGATGTCATGCTTCCCGGTATCGATGGCTATGATGTCTGCCGTACGCTGCGCGCAGAGGGCTATGAGGGCGGCATTATCATGCTGACTGCCCGCACACAGGAGTCCGACAAGGTCACCGGTCTGATGACCGGCGCGGATGACTATGTAACCAAGCCGTTTTCCGTCGTCGAGCTGACTGCCCGCGTCGACGCATTGGTGCGCCGCCTCGGTCTGCATTCCTTCTCGTCGGAGACCATTCAGAGCGGTGAATTCTGTCTGGATATGCGCGCACGTGAGCTCAAAAAGAATGGCCGTCGCGTCGATTTGACACAGGTTGAGTTTTCACTGATGAAGACGTTTCTGGAAAACCGCGGCCGAGCCATGGACCGCGAGGAACTGCTCGGCGCGGTTTGGGGCAAGAATTATTCCGGCGAGCTGAAGATTGTCGATGTCAACATCCGCCGTCTGCGCATCAAGGTAGAGGATGATCCGGCTTCCCCGAAGCACATCACGACGGTACGCGGCTTTGGCTACATGTGGAAAGACTGACCGAGAAGGATTGATCTATGGATAAAAAGGTAACTGCGGATACCAGGGAGCTGCCCGATCTTTCGCAGGAATTCAAGGGGAAAAAACAACAGGAGGGGCCGCGTGAATTCCGCGTGCAGCATGCGCGCGGCGGCCTCAAGGGGCGCTGGACGATGAATTCGATGACGATCATCACGGCAGCGCTTGCCATTGCCTCGATTTTCATTACCATGATAGGGGCAAGCTATTATTACAACAACATGCGGCAGAATCTTGTCACGCGAACGACGCAGTCGGCGGCATTCCTCAACCGCTTTCTCAACTCGAGCTATGAGCAGTTTTTGTCCGCAGGACAGTCGTTTGTCACCGGCTTTGAGGATAAGGACAAGCTGGAAATTCAGATTGTTTCGTATGGCGGATATATCCTGTCATCGTCCTCGTCCTTTACGCAGACCGGCAGCGCGCCGGGTACAGAGGATGTGGCGCAGTGCCTGGAAAACAACACGACAACCGTCTGGATGGGCAAGGATACGACATCGGGCGAACGCGTTATGTCTGCGTCCTCGCCGCTGTACGATTCCAACCAGAATTTGATCGGCTGTGTGCGCTGTATCTCATCCATGGCGCTGGTACAGCGGCAGATTGTCTATATCGTGCTGGCCTGCCTGCTGGTCGGGCTGTTTTTCGCGCTGACCGTCGAGCTTTCCAACCGGTATTTCATCAAGTCGATTGTCGAACCGGTCATGAAAATTAACATCATTGCCAAGGAGATTGCTGCGGGACGCTATGGCATGCGCCTGCACAAGGTCTATGACGATGAAATCGGCGACCTGTGTGACACCATCAACCATATGTCGGAGGAAATCAGCCGTGCCGAGCGCATGAAAAATGACTTCATTTCCTCCGTTTCCCATGAGCTGCGCACGCCGCTCACCGCCATCGGCGGTTGGAGCGACACGCTGATTGCAGGCGGTGCGACCGACCCGGAGGAGGTCATCATGGGTCTGCGCATCATTCAGAAGGAGAGCAGCCGTCTGACCCAGATGGTCGAGGAGCTGCTGGACTTCACACGGCTGGAATCCGGCCGCATGAAGCTCAACGTCGAGCTGTTCGACGTCGGCGCAGAGCTGTATGAAGCGGTCTATATGTACGAAAATATGCTGGAAAAGGAAGATATCCAGCTGGTATATGACATTCCCGATCAGATGTGTCCGGTCAGCGGTGATCGTCACCGCCTCAAGCAGGTATTTTTGAATGTCATTGATAACGCAGCGAAGTACGGCAAGAGCGGCGGCAAAATTCAGATTGAGCTGTCGCGCGACAGCTATACCGTGCGCATCGAGGTGCGCGACTGGGGTGTCGGTATCAAGGAAGACGAACTGCCGTTTGTCAAGGAGAAGTTCTATAAGGGCAGCTCCAAGCAGCGCGGCAGCGGCATCGGCCTCGCCGTTACGGATGAGATCGTCCGCATGCACGGCGGCACGCTGAACATCGCCAGCACCTATGGCGAGGGAACGACGGTCACGATTTCCCTGCCGCTGGCAAACACAGATACCAAGCGCGTCGAACCGACCGAAACCATCGTCGCAGAGATCAACAAGGAGTAAGCATTGAACAGCAAGCATTCACAGGAGGTTGTGCATAAGACAACCATCGGCGGACAGTCGATTCTTGAGGGCATTATGATGAAGGGCCCGCGCAAAAGCTGTACCGTCGTGCGCAGGATGGATGGCACACTCGCCATCCGGGATGAGGAGACCACACCGCTGCGCGAAAAATTTGCTCCGGCAGGCTGGCCGGTCATCCGTGGCTTTCTCGTGATGGTGCAGTCGCTTGCGGACGGATTCCGGGCGATTGAATATTCCTCGCAGTTCCTCGAAGAAGAGGACGAGGAGGAGCCGTCCGGCTTTGAGAAATGGCTGATTGACAAGGTTGGCGAGGGTGCAGTGGAAAACGCGCTGTACGTTTTTTCCATTGTACTGGGCGTTGTGCTGGCAGTTGGTCTGTTTATCCTGCTGCCCGCATTTTTGGTGGGCTTTTTGCCGGACAGCGTACCGCATCTGGCAGTCAACCTGCTGGAGGGCGTTGTGCGTATCGCCATTTTTATCGGCTATATGTGGCTGATGTCGTTCATTCCCGACATGAAGCGTACATTCCGTTATCACGGCGCGGAGCACAAGACCATCTACTGCTATGAAAAGGGACTGCCGCTGACGACGGAAAACGTGCGCGTGCAGCCGCGGGAGCATCCGCGCTGCGGCACGAGTTTCCTGTTTGTTGTGATGATTATCAGTATCCTGGTGTTTTCACTCGTGACGTCGGACAGCCGTGTGGTACAGCTTGTGCTGCGGCTCGTGCTGCTGCCGGTGGTCATTGGATTGAGCTATGAGGTCAACCGTTTTGCCGGACGGCATGACGGCGCACTTTCCCGTGCGCTGCGCTGGCCCGGCATGATGCTCCAACACATCACCGTGCTTGAGCCGGACGACGGCATGATTGAGGTCGCCATTGTGTCGCTCGAGCATGTCATCCCGGAAAATAAGCAGGAGGACAAGTGGTGAACGCATGGGACTGCTTTCGGCAGATGCGGGATCAGCTGACCGCGATGGGCGTGGAGGAATCTGACCTCGAGGCGCGCGAGCTGACGGCGCGCGCCGCCGGACTGGATGCGCGTGATACCTTCGGCTGGAACCGCCGCCCTCTCTCTGCGGAGGAGGAGCAGGCGGCAGAACAGCTGCTCGCGCGCCGCAGGCAGGGCGAACCGCTCGCCTATGTGCTCGGAGAATGGGATTTTTACGGCAATCGGTTCCGCGTGACGCCGGGTGTGCTCATCCCGCGCGGCGATACCGAATGGCTGTGCGACGCGGCGGTGCAGGCGGCACGGCGCATACCCGCGCCGCGCGTGCTCGACCTGTGCTGTGGCAGCGGCTGCATCGGCATCTCACTTGCGCTCGCGGTGCCGCGCGCACAGGTCATCGCTGCTGACTGCTCGGAAGCCGCACTTGCAGTGACGCGGGGCAATGCGGCGCTGCATGGGCTGGATGCGCCGCGCTTTCAGGCAGTGCAGGCGGATGCACTTGTGCCGGACAGCATCGACGGGGACTTTGACCTCGTCGTGACCAATCCGCCGTATATCACAGCACAGGAAATGCGCGAGCTGGATCACAGCGTTGATGCCTATGAACCGCACCTCGCGCTGTTTGGCGGCGAGGATGGGCTGGATTTTTACCGCGCGATGGCACAGAGACCCGCGTTTCGGTTGAAGCCGGGCGGATGCTTTTTTGCTGAGTGCGGCTGGAAGCAGGGCGAACAGGCCGCGGCGCTGTTCCGTGCGGCGGGCTGGACAGGTGTGCACCTGCAATGTGATCTGGCGGGCGTGCCGCGCATTGTATGCGCGGCGGCGCCGAAGAACGGAGAAAACACACCATCCACTTTGATTTTATAATAGATTTCACAGGAGGACAGTGAGAATATATGGCAAAGAAAAAACAGCTGCCACCGGTTGTGGTAGCGACGGATAAAAAGAAGGCGCTGGATCAGGCGCTGGCACAGATTGAAAAACAGCATGGCGCAAACGCTGTCATGTATCTCGGACAGGAAACCCAGCCGCTGGATAAGGAGGTCATTTCCACCGGTTCCATCGGTCTGGATATGGCGCTGGGCATTGGCGGCCTGCCGCGCGGCAGAATCATTGAAATTTACGGACCGGAATCCTCCGGTAAAACCACGCTGGCGCTGCATGCGATTGCATCCGCACAGGCAAAGGACGGCATTGCGGCGTTCATCGACGCGGAGCATGCGCTCGACCCGGTCTATGCGGCAGCGCTCGGTGTCGATGTTGACAGCCTGCTGGTCTCTCAGCCGGACAGCGGTGACCAGGGTCTGGAAATTGCGGAACAGCTTGTCCGTTCGGGTGCGTTGGATATCATCGTCATCGACTCGGTTGCCGCGCTGGTTCCGCGTGCCGAAATCGAGGGCGAGATGGGCGACTCATTTGTCGGTTTGCATGCGCGCCTGATGAGCCAGGCGCTGCGCAAGCTGGCTGGTGTCATTTCCAAGTCCAAGTGTGTGGCGATCTTTATCAACCAGCTGCGTGAGAAGGTCGGCGTGATTTATGGTTCGCCGGAGGTCACGACGGGTGGCCGTGCCCTGAAGTTCTATGCTTCGGTGCGCATCGACGTGCGCCGCGTGGAGCACCTGAAGGACGGCGAAACGCTGATCGGCAGCCATACGCGCGCGAAAATCGTCAAGAATAAGATGGCGCCCCCGTTCCGTGAGGCGCAGTTTGACATTATGTATGGCGAAGGTATTTCGCGCACGGGTGAGCTGGTCGATCTGGGCGTCGAATATGGCCTGATTAAGAAGGGCGGCGCATGGTTTACCATCGGTGAGCAGCGCTTCCAGGGCCGCGACAACGCGAAGAAATATCTCGCGGAAAATCAGGAGGTTGCGGATAATCTGGAGGCGGAAATCCGCCAGGCGATTCAGGAGAGCCGCAAAAAGGCACAGGAGGAGCGTGACGCGCGCAATGAGCTGCGCCGCAAGCAGCTGCGCAGCGAGGGCGCGTCCCATGCAGAGGAAGAAACCGCGTCCGCACCGGAGGAAGAAAAGCCCGCACAGCGCCGCTCGGCAGCGGTGTCCATTGATGCGGATGACTTCGGCGAGGACGATATTTAATGGACGGGCAGCAGGACGAAGAGCAGTACCGCAAGGCAGCGGAATGCGCGGCAAAGATGCTTGCGCGCCGCCCGCTGTCGGCGGCAATGCTGGAGAAAAAGCTGCTGGAAAAGAAGTTCTGTGAGCAGGCCGCAGGCTACGCGGTAGAGCGCATGCGCGTGCTCGGAGCGGTGGATGACGCCGCGTTTGCCGAGCTGGTGGTGCGCTCGTATGCGCGCAGGGGGTGTGGTGAGCTGCGCATCCGGCAGGAGCTGCGTGTGCGCGGCGTGCCGGATGATGTGATCGCGCAGGCACTGCGCGATTTTGAGCCGGAGATGGATGCGATGCTGAAGCTGCTGGATAAGCGGCTGCGCGGTGATGTATCCGACCGGCGCGAATGTGAAAAGGCCATGGCGGCATTGCAGCGGCGCGGGTTTACCTTTTCCCAAATCCGCGCGGCGATGCAGGCATACCGCACCGAAGCCGAAGAGGATCAATAAGCGCGGCGGGGCTGCGCACCGAGGAGGAAATTTACACTTATGTCAATTCGATTGGGATTGATTTCACTGGGCTGTGCCAAGAATCTTGTGGACAGCGAACACATGCTGGCACAGCTCGCAGAAGCCGGCGTTACCATTGTCGATGATGTCGCAGAGGCGGATGTTGCGGTCATCAATACGTGCGGCTTTATCGAATCCGCAAAGCAGGAGGCCATTCAGACCATTCTGGAGACCGCAGAGCTGAAAAAGAGCGGGCAGCTCAAGGCGCTGATTGTCACCGGCTGTCTGGTGCAGCGCTATCCGGAGGAGATTACCGAGGAGATGCCGGAAATTGATGCGGTGCTCGGTACGGGCAGCTATACCAACATCGTCGACGCGGTGCGCGCAGTTATGCAGGCACCGGGCACGGTATACCGCAATTTTGGCCAGATCGATGAGGCTGAGATGGAGGGCGGACGGATCCTGCTTACGCCGGGCTATTCCGCCTATCTGAAAATTGCGGAAGGCTGCAACAACCACTGTGCCTATTGCGTGATTCCGAAGCTGCGCGGCAAGTTCCGTTCGCGCCCGATGGAGGACATTCTGGAGGAGGCGCGCGCCATGGCAGCAGCCGGTGTGCGTGAAATCATCGTCGTGGCACAGGACATCACACGCTACGGCACCGACCTGTACGGTGAGCGTCGCCTGTCCGACCTGCTGCATGAGCTGTGTGCCATGGACTTTACCTGGGTGCGCCTGCACTATCTCTATCCGGACGAAATTACGGACGACATGATTGAAACGATTGCAACAGAACCGAAGATTGTCAAGTATCTTGACATCCCAATTCAGCATGTGAACAACCGTATTCTGAAAGCGATGCATCGCCGCGGCGACAGTGCATTTCTGCGCGATTTGTTTGGCGAGCTGCGCTCGCGCATTCCTGGCCTTGTGCTGCGCACGAGCCTGATTGTCGGCCTGCCGGGTGAGACCGAGGAGGAATTTGAGGAGCTGTGCGAATTTATGCGCGAGATGAACATCGAGCGGGCGGGTGTGTTCTGTTATTCGCCGGAGGAGGGCAGTGAAGCCGCAGAGATGCCGGATCAGATCGACGAGGAGACCAAGAACGAGCGCCGCATGATTCTCGAAGAACTTCAGTCGGATGTACTCGACCGCTTTGCCGCCCGCATGAAGGGACAGCTCATCGAAGTGCTGTGCGAGGGCTGGGACGGCGAAACCGGTCTGTATTATGGCAGAAGCTATGCCGATTCGCCGGATATTGACGGTCGCGTGCTGTTTGACAGCGCTTTTTCCGTCGAGGAAGGACAGTTTGTCCCGGTGCGTATCACGGGTGCACAGGGCGCAGATCTGACCGGAAATACCGAAACAATGGAATGACGCGATTGACACCCGAAGGGTGACAACGTATAATAAACGGTGCGGAACCTGTTTCCGCACAACATACTCTGTAAGGAAGGAACACATATGACACTTGCCAATAAAATTACATTGGCGCGCATTGCGCTGATTCCGATTTTTCTTGTGCTCGCGGTGCTCGGCGGAACGACGTTCGACATCCTTGCACTGGTGCTGTTCATCGTGTGCAGTGCCACCGATTTTCTCGACGGCTATGTCGCGCGCAAATACAATCAGGTGACTGATTTCGGCAAATTTGTCGACCCGCTGGCGGATAAGCTGCTGGTGTGTGCGGCGATGATGATCTTTGTCGACCGCGGCCTGATGTACGGTTGGATGGTTTTCATTATCCTCGCGCGTGAATTTATTATCACCTCTCTGCGCACGGTTGCCATGGGAAAAAACCGCGTGCTCGCCGCGGCGTGGTCGGGCAAGGTGAAGACCTGTGTCCAGATCGCCGGCGTCATTGTGATTTTCCTGTGCAGCATTGTGACCGGCGGAAATCTGACCGGCGCGGCACATGCGCTGGTTGTCATTGCAGGCTGGGTTATGACGCTGATGACGCTGTATTCCGGCTATGATTACATGCACCGCAACTGGGATATCGTTGCGGAGGGTGCAACCCGTTCCAAATAAATCAAATCTGTCTGAACGGCAGACAAAGGGGAGACCGTTTTTATGAAGCTGTATAATTCCATGACACGCAAAAAGGAAGAATTTGTTCCGATTGAGCCGGGAAAGGTCAAGATGTATTCCTGCGGCCCGACGGTGTATAACTTTTTCCATATCGGCAATGCGCGTCCGTTTATTATTTTCGATACCCTGCGCCGCTACTTTGAGTACCGCGGCTATGAGGTTCAGTTCGTCCAGAATTTTACCGATATCGATGACAAGGTTATCAACAAGGCAAATGCCGAAGGCGTGACCTATGATGTCATTGCAGACCGTTATATCAAGGAATATTTCACCGATGCAAAGGGGCTGGGTATCCGCCCGGCGACCGTGCATCCGCGTGCAACCGAGACCATGGATGCGATTATCGACATCGTCAAGAAGCTGGTCGACAACGGCCACGCCTATGCCGCACCGAACGGTGACGTCTATTTCCGCACCAAGAGCTTCCCGGAATACGGCAAGCTGTCGCACCAGCCGCTCGATGAATTGCAGGCCGGTGCGCGCATCAGCGTCGGCGAGCTGAAGGAAGATCCGATGGACTTCGCTGTCTGGAAGGCTGCCAAGCCGGGTGAGCCGAGCTGGGAGTCCCCGTGGGGACAGGGCAGACCGGGCTGGCACATCGAGTGCTCTGCCATGGTCAATAAGTACCTCGGCAAGACGATTGACATTCACTCCGGCGGCAAGGATCTGATCTTCCCGCACCATGAGAATGAAATTGCACAGTCCGAGTGTGCGAACGGCTGCACGTTTGCCAACTACTGGCTGCACAACGGCTTCCTGACCATCGACAACGAGAAGATGTCCAAGTCCAAGGGCAATTTCTTCATGGTTCGTGAGGCAGCTGAGGTCTATGGCTATGAGACCATCCGCATGTTCATGCTGTCTGCCCAGTACCGCAGCCCGCTGAACTACTCCGAGGAGTCGCTGATGATGGCGAAGAACTCGCTGGCACGCCTGTATACTGCGGCGGAGAACCTCCAGTTCCTGCTCGACCATCAGACCGGCGACACGATGACCGAAGCGGAGCAGGCAAAGGCGGATTCGTTTGACCAGTACCGTCAGAAGTTCATCGATGCGATGGATGACGATCTGAACACCGCAGATGCACTTGCGGCAATCTTTGAGCTGGTTCGTGAGATCAACACCGCAGTCAAAGACCCGGCATGCACCCATGCGTTTGTTCAGGCATGCTTTGAACGCATGATGGAGCTGTGCGGCGTGCTTGGCCTGGTCGATCATCTGGAAAAGAAAACAATTGACAGTGAGATTGAGGATCTGATTGCACAGCGTACCGCAGCCAAGAAGGCAAAGAATTTCGCAGAGGCTGACCGCATCCGCGATTACCTGCTGAACGAAAAGGGCATTATCATCAAGGATACCCGTCAGGGCACGCAGTGGAGCTATAAGGAATAACAAGCAAGTTGTATTTGGGCAGCGCCATCCTTCGGGATGGCGCTGTCTTTGTATGGAGGACAATTGTATAACTGAATTGGTTAAATATTCAAAAATAAGTGCCAAAACGTGCGTGAAAATCGATGAAAATGGAACAAGATGCATAAGCACAGCAGGTACCCGGAAAAATGACCATGAAGCGCGGACGTTTTGCCGAAAATTTCGACAGTTAGTCTGTTTACATCGGAACAGCCAGCGAGTATAATGTAATTTAATTACAAGAAAATCCAGTATTGAAGATTAGGAAAAGGAGTCGAAAAACGATGGCATATTACTTTTCTGAACCGTCCCGTACCTTCAGCGAGTACCTGCTGGTACCGGGCTATTCCTCGAAAGAATGCATTCCCACCAATGTCAGCCTGAAGACACCGATTGTTAAATTCCGCAAGGGCGAAGAAGAATGCCCGATCTCCATTAATATCCCGATGGTATCCGCTATCATGCAGGCGGTATCCAACGATACCATGGCGATTGCACTCGCCAAGGAAGGCGGTATGTCGTTCATCTATGGCTCCCAGAGCATCGAATCCGAAGCAGCGATGGTTGCAAAGGTCAAGAGCTACAAGGCGGGCTTTGTTGTAAGCGACTCCAACATCAAGCCGGAGCAGACACTGGCGGATGTCCTTGCACTCAAGGAGAAGACCGGCCATTCCACCATGGCAGTTACCGAGGACGGCACTCCGAACGGCAAACTGCTCGGCGTTGTCACCGGACGCGATTACCGCATCAGCCGCATGGACCGTGCGACCCGCGTCAGCGAGTTCATGACCCCGTTTGAAAAGCTGATTACCGCGCCGAAGGAAACTTCCCTGAAGGAAGCCAACAACATCATTTGGGATCACAAGCTGAATTCCCTGCCGATTATCGACGAAAATCAGAACCTGGTTTACATGGTATTCCGCAAGGACTACGATTCCCATAAGGAAAATACACTCGAACTGCTGGATGCACACAAGCGCTACATGGTCGGCGCAGGTATCAATACCCGCGACTACGCAGAGCGTGTCCCGGCACTGATCGAGGCGGGCGCAGATGTTCTGTGCATCGACTCCTCTGAGGGCTTCACCGAATGGCAGAAGCTGACGCTCGACTGGATCCGTGAAAATTACGGCGATTCCGTCAAGGTCGGCATGGGCAATGTCGTTGACCGCGAGGGCTTCCTGTATCTGGCCAAGTGCGGTGCGGACTTTATCAAGGTCGGCATCGGCGGCGGTTCCATCTGCATCACCCGTGAGCAGAAGGGCATTGGCCGTGGACAGGCAACCGCACTGATTGAGGTTGCTGCTGCCCGAGATGAGTACTATGAACAGACCGGCATTTATATCCCGATTTGCTCTGACGGCGGCCTGGTTTATGACTACCACATGACGCTGGCGCTGGCAATGGGCGCAGACTTCCTGATGCTCGGCCGTTATTTCTCCCGCTTCGACGAGTCCCCGACGAACCGCGTTGTCATCGGCGGCTCCTACATGAAGGAGTACTGGGGCGAAGGCTCTGCACGTGCGAGAAACTGGCAGCGCTATGACATGGGCGGCGATAAGAAGCTGTCGTTTGAGGAAGGCGTTGATTCCTACGTTCCGTATGCCGGTTCGCTGAAGGACAATGTTGGCATGACACTGTCTAAGGTTCGCTCCACCATGTGCAACTGCGGCGCGCTGACCATTCCGGAGTTGCAGGAAAAGGCAAAGATCACGCTGGTATCTGCGACCTCCATTGTCGAGGGCGGCGCACACGACGTTGTGCTCAAGGATTCCTCCGCGAACGTTGTCAAGTAATCGGAAATTTGATACAATCAATCCGGCAGATGTGCGCATCTGCCGGATTTTTTTCGCTTGGGGGAAGTCGGCAGCCCGTCAATCGGATCGCTGACCGCGCCGGATTCTGAGAAAGGACAGGCCATGGATTTTTTACAGATCATACGTTCCGAAGTGTTCTGGGAATTGGTGTTGTTTGCAGTGTTCAGCCTGCTTGCGATCTGGTCGGCGCGTGCGGCACTGTACCGGATTTTGTGCTGTGCGGTTGGCACAGAATACGCCGCCGGGCTGCATCAGAAACAGGGCTGGTACAATGCCTTTACCATGCGCTATGCGCGCCACTGGCTGGATCAGCTCAAAAAGCCGTTTGATTTGTGTACAGCGCTGCTGTGGCTGGGCATCGTCCTGCTCGCAGTGGGAGTTACTGTGCAGCTGCACTATGACATTGCCATCCTGACAGACAATGCATCTATGCTGGATGTACGGCATATGCATCTGTTTATGAAGGCATTTGATGCCGTGCTCGGCGTTTTGGCAATGGTCTGCCTGCGGCAGTATCGTATATGGGACGCTGTTTTGAAGGAAATGGAGTAGAATGCGGCAAGATTGTGCATCGGCATTTGCCGCACGCACAGAATCAACTGCATTGCTTGACAATTGATACACACCAATTTATAATAAGATGAAGCATGATTTCATGCACTACTAAGATGAAGCATGGAGAAGAGATAGTATGGCAAAAGATCCGTATAAGATTTATTTGAGCGAGGACGAAATCCCGAAGCAGTGGTACAATGTCCGCGCGGATATGAAGACCGACCATCGCCCGATTCTGCATCCGGGCACGCTCAAGCCGGTCACAGTGGACGATATGTCCCCGATTTTCTGCACCAAGCTGGCAGAGCAGGAGCTGAATGCGACGGACCGCTTTATTGATATCCCGGAGCCGGTGCGCGAACGCTACCGTATGTATCGTCCGTCTCCGCTGATGCGTGCGTATTATCTGGAGAAGGCGCTGGATACCCCGGCGAAGATTTACTACAAGTATGAAGGCGGCAACACCAGCGGCAGCCATAAGCTGAACTCCTCAATTGCACAGGCATATTATGCCAAGGAGCAGGGACTCAAGGGCGTTACCACGGAGACCGGCGCAGGCCAGTGGGGTACTGCGCTGTCGATGGCATGCCAGTATTTTGGTCTCGACTGCAAGGTATTTATGGTAAAATGCTCGTATGAGCAGAAGCCGTACCGCAAGGAAGTCATCCATACCTATGATGCAGACATCATCCCGTCTCCGTCGGACACAACCGAGGTCGGCAGAAAGATTCTGGAACGCTTCCCGGGCAGCACCGGTTCGCTCGGTACGGCAATTTCCGAGGCAGTGGAATATGCGACCACACATGACGGCTATCGCTATGTCCTTGGCAGCGTGCTCAATCAGGTTCTGATTCATCAGAGCATCATCGGCATCGAGGCAAAGGCTGCGATGGAAAAGGTAGACGCATACCCGGATATCGTCATCGGCTGTGCAGGCGGCGGCTCCAACCTCGGCGGCATTATGGCGCCGTTCATGGGCGACAAGCTGAACGGCAAGGCAAATCCGTATTTTATCGCAGTTGAGCCGGCCTCCTGCCCGTCGCTGACGCGCGGTAAGTTTGCATATGACTTCTGTGATACCGGTATGGTTACGCCGCTGGCAAAGATGTATACTCTTGGTTGCGGCTTTATCCCGTCGGCAAACCATGCGGGCGGCCTGCGCTATCACGGCATGAGCCCGATCCTGTCTCAGCTGTATCATGACGGCTTCCTCGATGAGGCGCGTGCGGTTGAGCAGACCGCTGTCTTTGAGGCTGCTGAACTGTTTGCAAAGGTCGAGGGCATCCTGCCCGCACCGGAATCCTCCCATGCCATCCGCGTGGCGATTGATGAGGCAATCCGCTGCCGCGAGTCCGGCGAGGCGAAGACCATCCTGTTCAACCTGACCGGCACGGGCTATTTCGATCTGGCTGCCTATAAGGCATACAACGAAAAGACCATGTCCGACTATATTCCGACCGATGAGGATCTGGCGCGCGGTTTTGCCACCATCCCGAAGCTGCCGGGTATTCAGGAATAATTCCGAGTTTTTGTGTATTTTTTGTAAAAACTAGCGTACGTCCTGTTTTCCAAGCCGGAAAACAGGACGTTTTTCGTTGCAATTTGCCTACGGGGATGATATGATATAAAAAGGAAAGGGTGTGAGTTTTTTGTTTGAGCAGCAGATTACAGAATATTTAAAACCCTACAGTCCCAATGAGGGCGTTTTAAAGACGATGTCAGCCCTTGTTGCAGAGCGTATGACGGAAGAACCAAGTATGCCGACCCCAAGTATTGCAGGACCTGTGCTGATCCAGTGTATCTGGGCGGATGAGGCGACCTGTAGCGGCTATGCCAATCTGCTGGCAGCGAGCATGAACCCGAAAAAGCGCGGACTGGTACATCCCGCGTTTGTCGCGATTGTCGGACAGCTGGACAGCCTGGATCTGGCATTTCTGCGCACGCTGCGCGACCGTGTGACAATGGGCGTCGCCAACTGCTATCTGTGTAAGACCAAGAAGGAGGGCGGTTTTGCTTCCCGTCAGGTCGAAATCAAATCGAGCGCGGTCAAGGTTATCTCCCGCATGACGGATTTCCTGCCGGAGGACGGCGACTATGCGCGCGTACAGGCGACAATCGACAACCTCATTCGATTACAGCTGATCGAAGTACATATGCGATCGGAACGGGAGGAACTCACCCAGATTCAGAGTGATGTATATGAAAACATTTACATGCTGTTTGAACAGGTCATCAACAAGACGGTTGAGGAATTCCGTGAACGCTTCCCGAAATACCATGGCGGCCAGATTCGCCTGAGTACGGGAAATATCATGTTGACGGCGCTGGGCAGTCGGTTTATCCGCATTTGCCTGCCGTAAGATCATTCAAAAACGGTATCCGCCCCGGGGCAGTTCAGTTTGGCACCGGGGCGGTTTTCTGCACGCTTCTCTAAAAGTCTCGCGGGATTTCTCCGGCGGCACGACTTGACAAAACGGGGTGCGGTTGGTATACTATATAAGTCAATTTGCCGCTGTGGCGAAATCGGCAGACGCAAGGGACTTAAAATCCCTCGCTGGCAACAGCGTACCGGTTCAAGTCCGGTCAGCGGCACCAGATAGAACTCTGATTCAGATGCGGGGCATCGGGTCAGGGTTCTTTCTATCCACAGAAAGGAGTTCAGATCATATGAGAAAAAAGCTGCTGCCTCTGTTATCTCAAATCAGAGTCAGGTCATGTGTCATTGCCCTGTGCAGCAGTGCATTTCTTGCATTCGGGCTGTATCAGGTACACAGCCTGTCCGGTGTGACGGAGGGAGGCGTGCTGGGATTGACCTTGCTTCTGGAGCACTGGTGGGGCATTTCACCGTCGCTGTCCGGCGGCCTGCTCAATCTGGTGTGCTATGCCGTAGGGTGGAAACTGCTGGGACAGACCTTTCTGGTCTATTCATTTGTGGCGACTGTCGGTTTTTCCGCGTCATACCATTTATGGGAGCGCTTTGAACCGTTCTGGCCGCAGCTGGCGGATATGCCGCTGACAGCGGCAGCCATCGGCGCACTGTTTGTCGGCATCGGCACCGGGCTGTGTGTGCGTGTGGGCGGCGCGGCGAGCGGTGACGATGCGCTGGCGATGAGCGTTTCATATGTGACCCATGTCGATATCAAGTGGGTCTTTCTGCTGATTGATATCGCCGTGCTCGCGCTGTCGCTGAGCTATATTCCGGTGCAGCGCATCGCATATTCGGTGCTGACCGTAGTGCTCTCCGGACAGATCATCGGAATATTGCAGAAAATCCATAAATAGGAACAAAAAGATCGATGCAGAAGCTGATAAAAATTGGAAGTTTTTCTTTTTGGAACATCCGTCAAAACAATTGATGTTACCGTTTCTTTGTAGTATTATAAATTGGTAGGACAACTTTGGACGGAGGAAACCAGTATGAAACTTTTGCGGCAGTTTGGTATGATTCTGCTGATTACATTTGCCGGTGAGCTGCTTCGGATGCTGCTCCCGCTGCCGATTCCGGCAAGCATCTACGGCATGCTGCTGATGTTGGCGGTGCTGATGACGGGTGTGATTCGGCTGGATGAGGTGGAGCAGGCGGGAGATTTTCTCATTGAGATTATGCCGATCCTGTTTGTTCCCGCAGCAGTCGGATTGATGGATGCATGGAACGAGCTGCGGCCGATCCTGCTTGCCGTTTCGGTTATCACGGTCGTTGTGACAGTGATGGTTATGGCGGTCACCGGAATCGTGACACAGTGGGTGATCCGTCAGGAAAAGGCCGCAGCTGCCCGTGCGTCACTGCCGCATATCCGGCACAGCAAGCGGGAGGCCATCCATGAGTGAAGTACTGACAAGCTGTACCTATTTCGGCGTGCTGCTCACAATCGCGGCATTTCTGTTCGGCCTGTGGTGCAAGCGGAAATTCGGCTGGGCAATCTGCAATCCGCTGCTGATTGCCGTCATTGTTGTGATGGGCGTCCTGCTTGCGCTGCGCATCGATTACAAAGCCTATGAGGAGAGCGCACAGTACATCAGCTATCTGCTCACCCCATCCACCGTCTGCCTTGCCATTCCGCTGTACCGCCAGATGAAGCTGCTCAGGCAGAACGCAAAGGCAATTGCACTGGGCAGCATTGCGGGCGTGCTGGCAAGCATGGGCGGCATTCTGCTTTTGTCGGTGCTGTTCGGGCTGACACATGAGCAGTATGTGACACTGCTGCCGAAGTCCATCACGACTGCGATCGGCATGGGCATTTCAGAGGAGCTGGGCGGCATTGTGACGATCACTGTCGCTGTCATCATTCTGACCGGCATTTTGGGAAATATGATTGTGTCCGGTGTGTGCCGCCTGTTCCGCATTGAGGAGCCGGTGGCAAAGGGGCTTGCCGTCGGCACGGCAGCGCATGCCATCGGTACGGCGCGCGCGATGGAGATGGGCGAGATTGAGGGCGCGATGAGCTCGCTTGCCATTGCGGTTTCCGGCACGCTGACCGCATGCACGGCATCGCTGTTTGCCATGCTGTGGTAAAACCTGTTTGCAAACGGACGGCTGATCGGGTATACTGGATAGCGGAATCCCGATAAACAGCTGTGACAGAATATGTGATCTCTCCACAGGCTGGGGAGATCTTTTTTTTCGGAAGGAGGGCGTTTATGTGGCAGACAGTCTGGCCGCTGCTTCTGGTCATCGCGTCCAATACGACCTATCATTTGATTTCCAACCGCACGCCTGCGCAGGTCAATCCGTTTTTGTCGCTGGTCGTGACTTATCTGGTGAGTGCGGCGGTGGCGCTTGCGCTGTATCTGGCGACAGCGGGCGGAAGCGGCCTCGCCCAGGGACTTTCCCGCCTCAACTGGACGAGTGCCGCGCTCGGTCTGGCGGTTGTCGGTCTGGAAGCCGGCTTCCTGTACATGTACCGCACCGGCTGGGCCATCAGCGTCGCATCCCTGACCGCCAATCTGGCCGTTGCCGTTCTGCTGCTGGTAATCGGCGTGCTGTGTTACCATGAGGGCATGAGTGTGCGTCAATTGTTCGGCGCGGCACTGTGTGTGGCAGGGCTGATTCTCGTGAATTATAAGTAAAAGGCAAACCCTGCGGTTTGCTTTTTTTGTGAAAAAAGAAAAATTTTTCTGTGATATTTTTCTGCCCAGACAGTCTGTTAGACAAAGAGGGAGGTGAAGCGGCATGAACATCGGGCAAATCTATGAGGACTATTTTCTGGATGTCTATAAATATGTGCGCGGCCTGTCGGCGAGCGACATGGTTGCCGAGGAGATCACACAGGAAACCTTTTTTCGCGCCATGCGGTCGCTGGACAGCTTCCGCGGAGACTGTGATGTGCGGGTATGGCTGTGCCGCATCGCCCGCAACTGTTACTTTACCTACCTGAAAAAACAGAAGCATGTGACTGGAAATGAAACGGATTTTGACTTGATGCCGGATGTCACAGATATCGAACAGCAGCTGGTGGATAAAGACTGTGCCTTTGCCGTGCATCAGGCACTGCATGCGCTTCCCGAACCGTATCGCGAGGTATTCACGCTCCGCGTGTTCGGCGAGCTGTCGTTTTCACAGATCGGCGCACTGTTCGGCAAGACAGACCACTGGGCATGTGTGACCTACCACCGCGCCCGGCAGAAGATTCAGAAGCAGACAGGAGGGATATCATGAAACGCATCGATTGTGAGGTCATCCGCGACCTGCTCCCACTGTATGTGGAGGATATGGCGAGCGAAGCGAGCCGCAGGCTGGTTGAGGACCATCTGGAAGAGTGCGAGGACTGCCGCCGTGAGTTGGAGGAAATGCGCGCCGGAGACGCAGAGAAGAAGCCGGTGTACAGTGCGGAACCGCTGCGTGAGCTGCGGAGGAAACTGCACCGACACACCGCAGTTGCTGTATCTGTAACAGTATTTGTAATGATTTGTATCGGTCTTCTGATCTGGAGCCTCTGCATAGACGGTTCAGATGCATTTGGATATAGCTTGCTTGCTATGTATTTGGTTCTCCCTCTGGCGAGCTGTGTCTGCTGCATATTTGCAGGCAGATCGGGCAGCAGGTTGAAATGGATTGTGCCGCTGTTGTTTGCTGTTGGCACCGCTGGGGGGATATATTTTATATTTCATTCTTTTGAACTGTTTTATGTCACGGCTTTTGCACTTGTTCCGGCGCTGATTGGGATTGGTATCGGCATTGCCATCAGAAGATCAGAATTGTCGGAGGGTGAACGGCGTGCGAGCACATGGACAGCATGGGCACAGCGGCACAGACAGGCAGCAGGTCTCATCCGGGTGGCAGGCGTCACCACAATTGTGCTGATTTGTCTGCTTGCCGCGATGCACGACGATGGTATGCTCACGGTGGTGCTGTCGATGCTGCTTCTGCCGGTTGTCGCACTGGTCAGCTCATTGGCAGCGGGGCGGTCGGATAGTAGGTATAAATACCTCGTTCCGCTGGTATTTCCCGCCGCTGTGCTGTGTACACCGCTCCGATCGTGGTTCGGCGGCATGTACCTGGTGCTATTTATTACAGTCCCTGCACTGCTCGGTCTGGTGATCGGGCTGATTTTGTACCGGTCCCGCAAAAAAGAGTAAAAAAAGCCGGGCTGCGTTTGCAGTCCGGCTTTCAGGATAGAAGGGGAAAAGTCACTTTAACGGTCGAGATATCTGCCGTCGTAACGCGTCGTATGGAACGGATACGAATAGGTGGAGGCGCGAACGCCTGTGCCTGCCAGCGTGTCAAGCAGATTGCGCACCAGATTCATGTTGTGGTCGCGCTGGGCAAGGCTGATTTTCAGATATCCACGGTACGAGCTGACCAGAACGCCCCACGGCTGGTATGCACACGGCAGGATGGCACTGTAGCCGAGAACATACGGCTGCATGCTTTCCGGCAGGTGGAAGGCGCCAATGTTGGTCAGAATGAAGCTGTCACGGCGGATATAGTTGCGCGCACGGGTGCGCATGGCCTGTTCCTTCTCCGCAATCGGCATATCCGAGTTGTGGATGGCAAAGACGTTGTCGCCGTTCTGCTTTGCCCACCATGCACTGTGTTCCAGTGCACGCTGGGTATTGAAGTAATCACTGCAACGGCGGCAGGCTTCTCCGAACGACAGGTCGTAATATTCCGGAAGGAACGGCAGGTCGAGCAGCGAGACGAAGAAATGGGTCGTCGGGCTGGGTACAAGCGGGCGCAGATCCATCGGGATTTCCGCGACAATTGCTTCATCGGTGTTGTAGGTCAAATGCATTGCGCGGGAAAGTGCCGTCATGACAAAGGTCATCGGGGTGCCGCCGTTTTTCTTTGTGAATGCCTTGAGTTGGGAGAAGGGAAATGCAATTTCCGTAACCAGCTCGTTGGCATCCGTCGTGCTGTCATATTCCGGCATATGGAACGAAGGAATATCCGGATGATGGTTTGCGCCGGAGCGTGGCACATCATTCAGCAGTTCAAAGCCGTCTTCACATTCCTTCGGATCAAATTCTGTCTCACGCGTGCGGATCGAACCGTCATTTTCGACCGGATGACCGCACAGCGTGAGGTATTCAAACAGCACGCTGCGGATGAACTCATCAAAGCCGTGTCCGTCGCAGGTACAGTGCTGATACTCCATGATGATGGTATTGCGGCAGTAACCGCACAGGAACAGATATCCGTTGGTATCCGCCGAGCCCATCCAGTACGGGGAGACATGGTTCTGGAGCGGAAGGACAACCGGGGGTTTGTCAATGTAACGATAGGAATATGCAGTTTCGCCGCGCGTCAGGCCAACGGCCATCTGCGGGAAACGGATGAGCGCCAGTTCGAGCGCCTTCTGAAGAAGCTCCGGACGAACCGGCTCATTCATACGGATAATATGACGCGGTGAGGTAGTCAGATCACGGTGCGTTGCGTACATAAAAATATTGCCATAGGTGTCCACGTTGAGTACGGGATCTTTGCAAATGGTCATCATAACTAGAAATTCCTCCATACGGCGCAGGCACATGGCTTCGCCGCTTTGTCGGTGTGTTTTCTGCTTTGATTGTATTGTAAACGAACAAAGACGGAAATTATAGAGCATTATTCAACATAAATTCGTATGATGTTTGAAAGCAAAAAGGGAAAGTGCACAAAGTTATTGGTCAAAATTTGGGAATGTATACAAAAATAATCACTACAGCACCAGGAATTCCTATATTGGGGGCAGTTGGGGAAATATACCGCAACACGCAAAAACAGGGGATTGCTGTCGAGCGGTTGCAGGTGGGAATGACTTGACTTTTTGGGGTGCGAATGGTATACTGAACAGGCTTCCAAGGGCGGTTCAAGGATCTCACATATTTTTGTAAGTCATTGCATGTTCGAGCGGATGGCCTACAAAAATATGTGATTTTTTTGTGCCGAGATGAGGGGGCAAACTTTTTGAATTGGAGGTACCTGGAATGAATCAGGGTACGGTAAAATGGTTTAACGCAGAAAAGGGCTACGGCTTTCTTTCCAACGATGAGGGCGGCGAGGATGTCTTTGTACATTTCTCCGCGATTCAGGTTGACGGCTACAAGACGCTGAACGAGGGACAGAAGGTTACGTTCGACGTAGAGCCGGATCCGAAGAACAGCAGCAAGATGCGCGCTGTCAATGTAAAGCCGCTGTAATAAATCAGACAAAAAGAAGAGGGGCAGTCCCAACCGGGACTGTCCCTTTTTTGTTGCGGAAATTTCAAAGGCTCAGAAATGCTTCAACTGATTTGCATCATCCAAAGGCTCCCAAACAGGGGGCAGCTTTTGTGCGTCTGCTCAGAACGGCATTGTGCGCTTGCGGAACGTGCGGCTTGCCAGCGCGAACAGCACGATGGCGATTGCCAGCAGGATCAGCGGAAGCAGACAGGATTGCAGATCGCTCTGCAAAATACCGGCGGGATTGATGAGCGTATACGGTGTGATGTACTTCAAATAGCCCAGTGAGCCGCCGAGATTGGCGAGCAGGCGGATGGTGTAAAACAGCAGGCAGGCTGCCGCACTGAGCGTCAGTGCACGACCCGTGCTGCTGCATTTGCACGAGAAGAAGAAGCACATGCCCGCAATGGCGAGCTGGAGCGCAAACACACAGGCGGTGAGCAACAGGAAGTGCAGCACCGCAAGATGTCCGGGATAGAAATATTCACACAGGACAATGGTCACGCCGCAGCAGATTGCCAGCATGAGAAACAGGTAGAACACCAGCACATTTCGCTGTGTCGCCGCAATTTTTTTGCGCGAATTGGGCGATGCCAGCAGATAGGACATTGTGCCGCGCGCGATGTGCCGTGCCATCAGCTGGGTTGACAGGATGATGGTAAACAGCATCGGCAGCGCGAGCATCAGCATGCCGTACAGGTAATTGACAATGAATGCCGTGAAGGTATTGCCATATTCCGCCATGCCGAGCACAGTCATGGTCTGCGGCAGCGATTTGGTCAGGTCAGCCAGTGCAGCACCTGCCTCTGGGTCATACATGCGCACGACGGCAAAGGCATATACGCTCATCAGTGCAGTGCATACCAGCCACATCGGAAAGGCACGCTTGCAGCTGTATCGGAACAGGGGGAAATTCATTCGTCCTCACCTCCGTAATAATGCAGGAAAATCTCTTCCAGACTCTGTCCGGCATTGTCCAGTGTCATGACCGGATAGTTGACAAGGATGGAGAGCAGGCTGCGCAGATCGCGGTAGACGGCGATTTTCAGCATGCGTCCCTCTGCTTCGATGACACTGATATTTTCATGTTGAAGGGCATGTGCGGCTTCCTCGTTTTCCAACGTGACAATATAGACGCGGCGTTCTGTCCGGCGCAGCTCGTCCAGGGAGGAAACCGTTTCCAGACGCCCGTTCTTCAGAATGCCGATGCGGTCACAGGTTTTTTCCACTTCGCTGAACCGATGGGATGACATGAGGATGGTCTTGCCCTTTTTCTTTTCCTCCAGAATCAGATCGATAAAGGCGTGCTGCATGAGCAGGTCGAGACTTGCGGTCGGCTCGTCCAGAATCAGAATACTCGGGTCATGCATGAATGCACATACCAGCGCGAGCTTCTGCTTTGCGCCCTTGGACATGCGGCGGATGGGCTGACGCACATCCAACTCAAAGCGGTCAATCAGCTCCTTGGTGCGCCCCAAGGTTTTCATGCCGCGGTATTTCGCCATGAAGGACAGAAACGCTTTGCCGCTCATATCGGAAAACAGGCTGATATCGCCCGGCAGATAGCCGAGTGTTTCCTGAATCACCGCAGCAGATTCAAAACAATCGCGCCCTTCGATCTGGCAGGTACCGGATGCGGGTTTGACAAAACCCATCAGGTGCCGGATCGTTGTGGTTTTGCCGGAGGCATTCGGACCGAGAAAGCCAAAAACCTCGCCGGGTTCCACGGTAAAATGTAAGTCAAATACACCACGGCCGCGCCCATAGTCACAGGTCAGGCCGTTGACGTCAATAATACTCACGGAGAACCTCCCTTTCTTTTCAGCCGCAGCGCTTGCACTGCGGAAACTGCCTTTTCTATTATACTGGATTGCAGGCGGAGAGGAAACCCTTTTTCGACAGATTTTTGCGGTGCCTGTAACCGGAATTGCAGTGGAAAAGCAGGCCTCTGCCGATCATTTCGGCAAAAAATGGCAGAAAATTTCGTGAAAAATGAATAAATTCCAACGGCAATTTTTGTGAGGATTACAGAAAGATTACAATAATTACAATTTGGTAACACAAACGGCGGTTTTTATGGTATACTATAAAAAGTAACAAGATGGTAACAAGGAAAACAACAGGAGGACATCCATTGAACTTTCACTTGCGTAAACATAAAAAAAGAATCTTGTCCGCCGTCCTGTGCGGTTCTATGATGCTTTCCACAGGCGCGCAGACACTGGCATTTGACAGCGAGACCATTTTCTCCAGTCTGTTCGACGGTGCGCAGAGCAGCGCGACGGATCTGTCCGACAGCGGCTATGCGCTTCAGCGCCTCGGCCTGGTGGCGGGCGGCGAGGATGGCGACCTGATGCTGGATAAAATTGGATCCCGTTCGGAGGCGCTGACGCTGTTTATCGCCCTGCTCGGCGAACGCAATGCGGCAACTTCCGTGAGCTATTCGTATACCTTCCGCGATATTCCGGACTGGTTCGGCAATTTCGCCGGCTACGGTGTCTATCACAGCTATACATCCGGCTACAGCGAGACTCAGTTTGGTTCGTATGATGCCGTTACCCCGCAGGCGTATGCAACCTTTATGCTGCGTGCACTGGGCTATGATACATCAGATTTCACCTGGTCGGCAGCACTCGATAAGGCTGTTGAAATCGGACTGTGTACCCGTCAGCAGGCGGACAAATGGTTGAATGAACCGTTCCGCCGCCAGGAGATCATGGAGATTTCCTATCTCGCACTGAGCACGAAGCTCAAGAACAGCGACTGTACGCTGACCGACAAGCTGATTGCAGCAGGTATTATTACAGCAGAGCAGGCAAAATCCGAACACCTTACCTTCGGCAAGACCTATCAGGCCAGCGGCAGCACGCAGCAGGCTGATACCTCCGGTTATACCGCATTGCCGGTCGGCAAGTATGAACTGCACAATGTCGGCAGTGGCAATGTCATGACGGTAAACCCGATCAGCAAACAGTCGGATGTCTACGTGACAGGCGATGCCAATTCGACCACCCAGCTGTTCAGCATACAGCAGAACAGTGATGGCAGTTTCCGCATCCTCAGCGCATCGAACAGTGCGCTGGCAATCGACGCCAATCCGAGCAGCGGTGCCGATATCATCCTGTGGACGGCAAACGGAACGGATTGTCAGGATTTTGTCGCAAAGAAGCTGTCGAGCGGCGCTTACGAAATCCGCCTCAAGGCGAATCCGAACATGGCGCTGACGGAATCGAGCAATGGCGATGTTCGCCTGTGCGCGTACACCGGTTCTTCGGCACAGCAGTGGAAGCTGTCCGACAACAGCGAGGACACTGCGGCAGCAACGGCAAAGCTGAAATCCATTATGAAGATTTATCCGGATGGCAAGAGTCTCGGCAGTGGTTATTCGTTCGGCGGTGCAGGTCAGTGCATGGGCTTTGGCCGCGAGGTATTTTACCGTATGTACGGCCAGACCGCAAAGTGGAGCTATGACGGCAGCCCGAAGAGCTCGTCGGATGGAAAGCTGTATACCGTCACAGCTCGTTCGTCGTCCTATTCTGCGGGCAGCATCAAGACGCTCATCAGCAAGGCAAAGCCGGGCGACATTCTCCAGATGGACTCCCCGAAGATGCACACAATGGTTTTCGTTTCCAGTGACAGCAACGGCTTTACCGTGTACGATGCAAACTGGACCGGGCCGAATGAGGTCAGCGTGCGCTATGTCAAGTACGGCGCATGGGCGAGCCGCAACAGCAACGGCATCTGCGTCCTGCATGCGGTCAATTATCCGAAGAGCTAATTTTATACACAGAAAACAGTAAGGCTGTCCTGCGAAAGCAGGGCAGCCTTTTTATGCGCCGGATGCAGGGCTGTCGCAGAGGAATGAAATTGTGCAGTCTGACTTTACAGCAGTTTCTTATGGATGATATAATGGTAAAAATGGCACAAAAAGACTGCGGAGGGAGGCGCAGCAGGTGCCGGGAAACAAAGGAGTGAAAATATGAAAAAGAGAGTGCTTAGCTTCCTGATGGCCCTTTGTATGCTGGTTTCCGTATTACCGACGGCACTGGCGACAGAAATCGCAGGGAAAGCAGATGCAAAAGCGTTTACAGATGTAAGTGAAAGTGACTGGTTTTATCCATACGTACAGTTCGTCTATGAAGAAGGTCTGATGACGGGAACCAGTGACACAACATTTTCCCCGAAGTCCACGTTGGATCGTGCGATGGTGGTACAGATTCTGTACAGCTATGAAGGCAAGCCGGTTGTTTCGGGAGAAAATGCGTTTTCCGATGTCGCACAGGGCACATGGTATTATGATGCTGTGCAGTGGGCGAGTGCCAACGGCGTGACTTCCGGCGACGGCAAGGGACACTTTAACCCGAAGAAAAAGGTCAGCCGTGAGGAATTTGCACAGTTCCTGTATGCCTATACCGGAAAACCGGCAGTTTCCGGTTCGTTGGGGAAATTCCCGGACGGAGGAAATGCCTCCGGCTGGGCGAAAGATGCACTGCTCTGGGCGACTCAGAACGGTGTCCTGAGCGGCACAAAGACTGCGAATGGCGTGATGCTCAACCCGAAGGGTACGGCAACCCGTGCAGAGGCTGCTGCCATGCTCAAGAGCTTTGTCGGTAGCAATGTTACGGTATCGTTTGAATCCAACGGCGGTAGCGCTGTGAGCAGCGTGCAGGTGCAGCGCGGCACGACAGTCAGCAGACCGGAGAACCCCACGCGCAGCGGCTGGGTTCTGTTGGGCTGGTACAATGACGAGGAATGCAGCAGTGCGTTTCTGTTTGACGAAGAGCCGGTTAAAAAGGATATCACGCTGTATGCGGACTGGATAGAAGATGATGCGGACAGCGCGGCAGCTGCGTATGCAGCGAGACAGATTGTCATTGGATATCAGGACGGTGACTATGCGGATTCCGTAACAGGAAATATCTCCCTGCCGACATCGGTTGAGCAGGCAGATGGTGTTGTGGTTTCGTGGAGCAGCAGTGCGCCTGATGTGATCGCGGCGGACGGCACGGTTGTCCGCCCGGACGCGCAGGATGTGCAGGTTACACTCACCGCGACGGCGGAGAAGGGCGGCAAGAAGCAGACTGTTTCGTTTGATCTGATCGTTCTGCATAAGAATACACGCAACATCGAGGAAATTCCAAACCATTCGGTTGTCGATATTCAGAGCATGAACGACAGCCAGGCGGATATCATTTACAATGATGATGAGACACAGGTTGTTTCGATTGAAGGAAATTTCACCGATCTCACAGTAAACAATGTGGATGATGCGCTGGATGCCATCCAGAGCGTGCACAGCATTCTCGGACTGGCCAATGCCCGCGAGGAGATGCAGCCGCTTTCCATTTCCAGAGATGAATATGGCGCGGAATATACTTTCGATCAGGTATATCAGGGCTATCCCGTCTATGGCCTGCGCGTGACGGTCTCGGCAGATGAAACCGGTGTGACCGATTCGCTGAGCGCGGGCGTCTGCGCATCCACGAAGCTGGCGGATGTTTCTCTGACGCCGGAGGTCACACAGGAGGAGGCCGAAGCCGCCGCGGTACAGCAGTATGGCGGCGACTGCGCGGCGGATTCCGGCGCAACCGAGCAGATGATTTATGCGCTGGGTGCACATGAAGATGCGCCGGTGTTGGTGTATGCCGTCCGTGTTTCGGGACAGGACAGCACCGGAAGCTATGTAGATGAAACTGTTTTTGTCAACGCGGCAGACGGTTCGATTGTATTCAGCGATACCAACAGGATGGATGCCGAATCAAAGACCGGCAGCGGCAAAAATGAAATCGGTACAAAGGTTTCTTTTCCGGTTGCATTTACCTGGACAGACTTTTTCTTCTTCTATATGCAGGATCTGGAGAGAAATATCCAGATGTATACACAAAAATTGTTTATCGATTTTCGCATTGGCAGCGAATTCAATAGCTGGGGAGACAAGGCCGCAGTTTCTGCCTATACGAATATGATTCAGGTCTATGACTGGTATCAGTCCACATTGAATCGAACCTCCGTCGATAACCGGGGGAAAAAGCTGGATGTGCTTGTTCACGACGACAGCATGAATGACAATGCCTATTGGGATGGCTCCGGCATTGCTTTCTGTGACAACAAGAGCATTTCCTCCAGTACGACACCGGCTTCCTCGCTGGACATTGTGGGACATGAATATACACACGGTGTATTTGAATACACTGCCGGTGATCTGCCGTATAACAATACCATTACCGGCGCAATCAACGAGGGGTATGCGGATGTGTTCGGATGCCTGATTGAAGGAGACTGGCAGATAGGAGAGAACTGGCTGAGTGGACAGGATTATACCAATTATGGCAGAGATGCTGCGGATCCCACCGCGCACCGTGCGCCGGACAAGATGAGCAGCAGCTTCTATGCGCAGAATGAGGAGGAGCATACCAACTCGGCACTGGTCTACCATGCCGCTTATCTGATGGAACACTACGGCATGTCGAAATCGACGCTGGCCAGACTGTGGTATAAGTCGATGAGCATGGGCTATGATGCCAATGCGGAGTTTTATACCGTCCGCCGCAATGTCCTCAAGGCGGCGAAAAAAATGAATCTGTCCAGCTCGGAGATTCAGATTATCAAGCGCGCCTTTGACGAGGAAGAAATCTACGACAAGGGCACTGTGACAGGAACGGTCACAAATGTGGAAGGCAATGCAGTCCGCGGGGCGGAAGTTTCTGCTTATCTGGGCGGAGAGCAGATCGGTCAGACAACGACGGGTTCTGATGGAACGTATACGTTGGAGCTGGACAGCGATACCTATGTCCTCCATGTCAATGCCACAGGTTATGTGGAGTATACTGCTTCGCAGGAGATTACACGGAATACCACAAGCGTGCGCGATGTCGTGCTTGTCAAGGCGGGCAACGGCCTTGTCAGCGGCACTGTGGTCAGTGCGACCAGTGGACAGGCATTGTCCGGCGTACAGGTCAATGTCCGCAGCGGCTACAGCAACAAGGATGGCATGGTCATTGCGAATACATCGACAGATGACAGCGGTACCTATTCGCTGGAGCTGGAAGCGGGGTATTATACCTTCGAGATGTCGCTGGAAAATTATACGTCCAGCTATACGGATGTACTGGTACAGGGCGGAGAGACTGCTGCCATCAACGGTTCGCTGTCGCCGGTTCTGTCCGGTGATTCGTATCGTGTCGTGCTGACCTGGGGTTCCTCACCGTCCGATCTGGATTCCCATCTGGCAGGCACAGCCGGGGACGGTACATCGTTCCATGTCTATTACAGCAACAAATCGGCATATGACGCAAGCGGAGCGGAAATTGCCAATCTGGATCTGGATGACACCACGAGCTATGGACCGGAAACCATTACCTTCAAGGCGGATACAGACGGAAGCTACAACTATTATGTTTACCGCTATTCGTCCTCCGGTTCGCTCCCGGCTTCCGGTGCGAATGTCAAGGTATACAACGGCGACAATCTGATCGGCGATTACAACATCGATCCCACTGCGTCGGAAGACAACCGGTACTGGAATGTATTTGAGATACAGAACGGTATTTTCCGAACAGTGAATACCGTCACATCGAGTGCGCATACGCTTTCCTCCACAAAAAGTGCAGTGAAGGCTGTGGATGAAAACGCACCGAAGGCATAATCAAACCAATATGGACAGAACAGACGGGCGCCCTCTGCTTTATGCGGAGGGCGCCCGTTTTACACAACGAAAAAAGACGCATCAGAACTGACACGTCTTTTTTGGTATCCTGTTTTTGAGAAAAATTACTCTGCGGTGTAGGGCAGCAGAGCGATGTGGCGGGCACGCTTGATTGCCTCGGTCAGCTGACGCTGATGCAGGGCACAGGTGCCGGTCATTCTGCGGGGCAGAATCTTGCCGCGCTCAGACATGTATCTCTTGAGCTTTGCAACATCCTTATAATCAATAGCCTCAACCTTGTCTACGCAGAAAGAGCAAACCTTTCTGCGGCGGCGGCCGCCGCGGTTAGGGCGATATTCTCTTTTTTCTTCAGCCATTGTCGTAACCTCCTTATTCGGTAATCAGAACGGAACTTCGCCGTCGTCATCGGAAATCTCGCTGAAATCCGAGTCGCCTGCGGGCATGTCGAAGCTCGGCGCGGGGCGCGATGCCGGGGCCTGCTGCGGAGCGGGGGAATAGGAATCCTGATATCCGCCCTGGTAGCCCATATTGGACTCGCGGGACTTTTTGGTTTCACCAAACTGGATCTCATCCGCAACAACTTCAATCGACGTGCGATTGTTTCCGTTTTTGTCTTGCCAGCGTCTGGACTGGATGCTTCCGACCACGATTGCCATCATGCCCTTGGTAAACCACTGCGAAACGAATTCCGCCTGGCGTCTCCAGGCAACGATGTCGATAAAGTCGGTCTGGCGTTCTCTGCCGTTTCCGCTATAATTGCGGTCAACAGCGAGCGTGAACGTAACGACCGGAACATTACCGTTCGGGGTGTAGCGAAGCTCCGGGTCGCGGGTTAAGCGGCCCATCAGAATTGCCTTATTCAGCATATTCTTTCACCAGCCTTAGTCTCTGGAAATGATGATGGAACGCATAACGCCATCGGTGATCTTATAGATACGGTCAAGCTCAGCCGGGAAGGTCGGAGCAGACTCGAACTGGATCAGAGTGTAATAACCTTCACGCAGGTCATTGATCTCATACGCCATTCTGCGCTTGCCCCAGTCATCAACGGACTCGACGGTACCGTTCTTTTCGATCAGAGTCTTGAACTTCTCAACGATTGCAGCGATTGCTTCCTCACCGAGATTCGGGTTGACAATGAAGATTGTCTCGTACTTACCATTTACCTTTGCCATTTCAGCACCTCCTTTTGGACTTTGGCCCACACCCTTGTGTGTGAGCAAGGATACCTTTTTATTATATCGTTTTTGCGGGGCTTGTCAAGGAAAAATTTCGGGAATTATCAAAAAAATTTTTTGCGATTGTGCTTGACGAAGCAGAGTGAATGTGTTAGAATACCATCCAGATGCTAATGTGGCTCAGGGGTAGAGCAGCTCACTCGTAATGAGCAGGTCGTCGGTTCAAATCCGACCATTAGCTCCACACAAACCGCTTGTTTCTCCGGAAATGAGCGGTTTTTTTGTATTTTATTGGGCGATTGGATGCGGAAATGAGGCGGCTGCACCGTCGCTTACCGGATTCGGAATCGAGTTTCCTCGATGACATCCTGTTCCTCTGCGTGCAGAAATGTAACGTTTGCGCCGGGCAGAGTGCGGAGACAATTGACATAGGCATCGACAGCGGCATCTTCTCCCTGGACTTCCAGTTCGACGTCACCGTCATCCAAATTCCTGACCCAGCCCGTCAGCTTATATTGCTGGGCACCCATTTTGGCGCGAAAACGCAGGCCAATGCCCTGTACGCGCCCGGAAAGGACAAGCCTCCAACGTGTCAGCATAGAACATTCCTCCTTCCTTTTAGTATATCCGATCCACCGCTCACGTCAAGTGTGCACCTGTCTACGCCCTTTGGGGAAGGCAATGTGCGTGATCTGACGATGTTCCACGAAAAAAGACGAAGCGGACAGGTCGGATTTGGTCATAGACTGGATTGACAGTGAGATCAAATATGCACTATGATAAATAAGAAGAGGGGCATAGATGACCCGGAACCGCAGGGGAAAGTGGTTTCGGGTCTTTTTTCTGCCAGTGGAGGAGGAAACTTCGTATGTATGAAAAACTGCGCCGCCTGCCGCCTGTCGGCATGCGCATCATCAAATCAGCGGTCGGCGTCATGCTCGGCTTTGTCACCTACTTCCTGCGCGGCTGTCAGGGAGCACCGTTTTATACGGCGCTGTCTGTGCTGTGGTGCATGCGTCCCTATGATGCGGATTCCAAAAACATGGCAATTCAGCGCACGATTGGCACATTTCTCGGCGGCCTGTACGGATTGATTGTCATCCTGATTGATCTCCATTCACCGCTCAATGGCCATGAATTTGCGCGGTTTATGGTAGTTGGCCTGTGTATCATCCCAATCATTTATACGACGGTATTGCTTGGACGGCGCAATGCCTCTTATTTTGCCTGTGTTGTGTTTCTCAGCATTACGGTTATGCACATTACTGACCCGAATCCGTATTTGTTTGTGTTAAACCGTGTGCTTGACACGCTGATCGGCATTGCCATCAGCATGGTCGTCAACCGCGCCCGCCTGCCGCACCGCACGCGGCGTGATATCCTGTTTGTCTCCGGCATGAACCATACATTGACCGAATGTGAGACACTGAACAATTACAGCAAGGTGGAACTCAACCGCATGCTGGATGACGGCATGAATTTTACTGTTTCCACCATCCGCACGCCTGCCTCGCTGGTGGAAGACCTGCGTGACATCCGTCTGCGGCTGCCGGTTATTGCGATGGATGGCGCGGTTTTGTACGATATCAAGGAAAACCGTTATCTGAATACGGCGGCACTGCCGGCAGAGGATACCCATGCATTGTGCACCCTGCTGGAACAGCAGGGAATGGATGTGTTTGTCAACGTCATCGAGGACAACCGCTGGATGATTTATTATGACATGCTGTGCAATGAAGCAGAGCGGAGTATTTATGCAAAGCTGCGCCGTTCGCCATATCGCAATTATATGCATCGCAGGCCGCCGGAGGGAACTCGGGCAGTTTATCTAATGGTGATTGAACACCGTGACCGCGTGCAGAAAGTATATGACCTGCTGGAACGTACCGGCTGGACAACCCGCTGCCGCGTGGTGTCCTATGATTCGGATGATTACCCCGATTATCGGTATATCAAAATTTATCACCCGCAGGCGACGCGGGAAAATATGGCAGCCTGTCTGGCGCAACGCATCGGCATGACCAATGTCGTGCGCATCGGCAGTGTGCCGGGGCATTGTGATGTACTGGTACCGCATGCGGGAAATGCAGCGGTAAAAAAGCTTCGACAGCTGTATGAGCCATATCTGTGGGAAAAAGATATGGTACCACAGCGCTGTACCGCTGGAGAGATGGCATCAGATGCATAAAAAAACCGCAGCCGCGACGGAATGGGAATTCCGAAACGGTCTGCGATTTTATTGTTGCTGCAATGGAGCGGCGTTACAGATTCGCCGCGCAGTAGGAGCGGATCGAATGGACAGCGGATGCTTCGTTTTCGCCGTCTGCGGATACACAGATGGTATCGCCACAGCGGATGTTCAGCCACATGACGGCCATCATACGAGATGCGCTGACGCTGGTTTCGCCCTTCTTGATTTCAATGCAATCGCCATGCTCCTTACTGATTTTTGCAAGAGCAGCTGCGGATCGGCAGCAAATGCCGTGGTCGCGTGTGATGGTATACTGGAACTGTTTCATGATAATCCCTCCTTGTTCCAATTTCTTATGCTCTCATTATAATCGGGACAAAGTTGAAAAAATAGCGGCATAACAATCAAAATACGGGAATCATTGCGTGGGAAAATTAAATATGTTCCTGAAAAGTAACAAAGGTAACAGAAGATCGCCAGGATGTGCTCAGTTGCGTTTACACAATTTTTGCAATTCATGGGGGTGCGGACAAAATCTTGGACTGATTATGCAGCAAAACCAAGATGATGTCTATACTCAATCGGGCTCAGCCCGCCTAAAGATAACTTGATGCGTTTATGGTTATACCAATTGATATAGCGGTCAATCTCCCGGCTAAAATCGTCAAGCGAGACTCCTGTCCAAGAGCGGCCATAGAACATTTCGTTTTTGAGCCTTCCAAAGAAACCTTCGCAGGCTGCGTTATCGGGGGAGCAGCCCTTCTTAGACATAGAGCGAATGAGACCAGCCCCATTCATCCGTTCAATCCATCCGGGCCATCGATAATGGCAGCCCCTGTCAGAATGGACAATCGGATGACAGCCCTCTGGCAGATCGGCAATCACTTGATCCAACATGGTGTTGACCAGATCGGCATTGGGGCGGGTTCCGATCGTCCAGCCCACAACCATTCCATCAAAACAATCGATCATGGCGGAGAGATATAGCTTGCCGTTCGAAAGGGCAAATTCTGTGATATCCGTCAGCAACTTCTCATACGGCTGATTTGCATGGAAATCGCGTAAAATGATGTTCTCTACTTCGGTGTGATTTCCCCAAATACGAACTATATTTCGTTTCTTCGAGCGCAAAACCACCAGTTTTTCTTCTTTCATGATCCGGCGGATGATCTTCTCGGAGAGCATAATCCCTTTGCGCTTCAGCGCCAGATAAATGCGACGGTAACCATATATGCCCCTGTTTTCGTGAAAAATCGAGGTGATTTGTGCCCGTTGGGATAGATATTTGTCGGGTTTGTTCATAACAGCTTGCTGGTAATAGTAACTGCTTTTGGCCATCTTAAAACGGGACAGCAGCGCTGGCAGTGCATATTTCCCCTTCAAGGCATCGATGATCACTGCCTTTTCACGGTTTCTGAGTACCGTTAGATCGATGCCGGGGTCTTTTTTTAAAACTGAGATGGTCTCCTTCAGCACATCTACTTCAAACTGCAGTTCTTGGAGTTGCGTTCGAAGATTCTCCAGTTCCTCAGATTCAGGCAATGCATGATCCTGAGGCAACGGCTCCCTTGGTATGCTTTTTCTCTTCGCCATCAGACCCACCATCCCATACTTCAGATATTTCCTGCGCCAGACGTATATGCTCATACGGCTGTATCCGATTTCCCTTGATACATATTCTACATCTTCGCCTAATTCAAAGCAACGGTGAATTACCTCATATTTGAATTCTGCTGAGGGATGCCTTGGATGCCCCGATGTGTTGCAGTGATGATCCATCTCTGTGGGAGACTCTTCTGTGTGGCCATGTCTGTTCTCTAACCCGGCTTTTTTGCGCTCATACCAGCGGTAAAGCGTAGACTCGCTCGGGTATCCTAACCGACGGATTACAGCAGCTATTGATCCCAGCCGCTCGTATTCTCTTAGTGCGATTTCTTCCTGCTCTTTTGTATACATTCAGTTCCCTCCTTTTGGAGTCCAACTTTTTGTCCGCAGACCCCATAAACAAAAAATATGCAAAAACTCCAAAGCATAGAAGTCGGGATATCTGGTCATGCTAAACGGAAAACAAGAAAAAAGGAGGCGGCTGCATGGATTTTGTACGCACGGCGCTTACTGCGCTGCTTTCCATCGTCGCACTGTTTGCCATCACCAAGCTGATCGGCTACCGTCAGCTGGCACAGCTGAGCGCGTTTGATTATATCAATGGCATTACCATTGGTTCCATCGGCGCGGAGCTTTCCATTGCAGAGGGAAAGGAATTCTGGGAGTGGCTGATTGCACTGGTTGTATTCGGCGTTGTGACATGGCTGCTGTCGGTGGCTTCCGACCGTTCGATCAAAGTCCGGCGCGTGGTCAGCGGACGGGCGATTGTTCTGCTGGACAACGGAAAAATATATGATAAAAATTTCAAACGCGCGCATATGGATATCCATGAATTTCAGATGGAATGCCGCAAGAGCGGATATTTTGATTTGAGTCAGGTTCAGACTGCTGTGCTGGAATCCAACGGCAGCATCAGCATTCTGCCGGTCAGCCGGACGCGCCCGGCAACGCCGGAGGATCTTGCACTTGCCGTTTCACAGGAAACCATGTGCGCCAATGTCATTATGGACGGAAAGATCATGGACAAAAACCTGCAAAACCTCGGATATGATATCACATGGCTCAAAAAACAGCTCAAACGAAAGGGAGAGAGCACGGTTTCAGATATTTTTCTCGCAACGTGTACCGATGACGGCGTGCTGACTGTTTTCCCGCGCGCGGACAGAGAACACAGGGATATCCTCGAATAGTGCAGGATGAAACTTTGTGAAAATTTTGTGTCTCCGCTTCTCAGTGTACAAAAACTGTGCTATACTATATTTGAATTTTTATATCTACAGCAAGTTTGAGATAACACACGACACCAGAGGTGAATGCAATACAATGAATCGGAAACTTGCAGGCTGTGCAGCGGCAGCTGTGTTGTGCACCTGCCTGCTCTGCCGCACGCCTGCGGCAGCGGTCAGCCTGGAGCAGCCGTCCGGGCAGACAGACAATTTGTTGAAGGCAGCAGATCAGGCATCGCTGCTTCCGTCCGGCATGGACGGACAGCAGGCCGGCCAGCCGATCACACGTGAGCAGATGTGCGGTTTGGCGGTGCGGCTGTATGCTTCCCTGACCGACAGGGACTATAGCAGCCTGATGGAGCAAAGTGCAGCACGCCGCAGCGTGTGCCCGTATACCGACACGCAGAGTGCGGATGTGCGGCAGGCGTGGCTGCTCGGACTGACGGAGGAAGAAGACGGAATACAGTTCCGACCGGATGAACCGGCAAACCGGCAGCAGCTGATTGCCATGCTCTACCGCGCGATGCAGCAGAGCGGCAGTGCAGTCGGTGTATCGGAAAATGAAATTGCCGAGACACTGTACAGCTATTCGGATGGAGTATCGGTATCCGATTGGGCACAGGACGGCATGGCCTATTTTGTGCGCGAGGGCCTGACGAGCGGCACAGGTGGGAATATGCTCGGCTCCGGTGAACCGGTCAGCGCGGAGCAGGCTGCTGTGCTCACCTATCGGGCAGCAGCAGCGGTACATACCGGGCGCGGTGTGAGCAGTGCGCAGGATATCAGCTCAATTGCGATGCATTCGGGCACGAATGCTGTCAGCTGGACGGGCTGCGGCGCAGATTATTACCGCGTATCGTTCTATGCGTCGGCGGACTTTTCCACAGCGCCGGTGCTGACCGAACAGGTCGCATCTGCCGGAACCGGTGCGCAGGAGTTCGCACTTCCGCAGGAAATTGCGGAGCAGCCGGGCGTGTGGTACTGGTCGGTTGACGGATTGGATTGTACCGGAAAACTGGTTGCATCGTCTGGACAGACCGCACCGCTGACCGTTACGGCACAGGCAGAGGATACCGAATCCGGTCTGTATATCCCGGATTCTCCGGTCATTGCCCAGCCGGATATTATTTCGGATACCATTCCGGACGGACTGGCATACAGCGGCGAGAGCTACAGCGAAAAGGTCGCGCGTATTTTCGGGGCGGGTGCCGGCTATCATAAATATGCCAATTCCACTGAGGCGGAGAGCCATCAGGTGACCATCAGCGTACAGGTCTGGGATTTTGATGCCAATGGCAACAAAGTGACAAAGACCAAGCGTTTCCAGATCCACGAGGCGCTCGCGGCGACGGTACAGCAGATCTTTGGCGAAATTTATGCGAGCGGCGAACAGTTCCCGATCAAATCGCTCGGCGGTTACTGCTGGCGCGGCAATGGCTCGTCCTCGGAACACTGTCTCGGTACGGCGATTGATATCAACTGGGAAGAAAACTATATGTGCACCAACAGCGGCGTGGCGCTGACCGGTTCGCACTGGTCCCCGGGCGGCGACCCGTATTCCATCCCCGCAGACAGCGCGGTGGTACGCATTTTTGCAAAGTACGGTTTCAGCTGGGGCGGTACATGGAACAGCAAAAAGGATTACATGCATTTCTCGTACTTCGGTACGTGACGCGGAATATGAAAAAGGCGCACTGCATTGCAGTGCGCCTTTGCTGGCGTATGGCGATATCAATCAGGCATCCGGGGCGCTCATCTCTGCATCCGCTTAAAATCCAGATAGCCCTGTAAAATCAGCGATGCGGCGACGGCATCTACATTTTTTTTGTGCTTTTTCTGCTTTTTGCCGGACGCGTGCAGGATGGCGTGCGCTTCGATGGTCGTGCGGCGCTCGTCCCAGTAGATGACGGGCAGACCCGTGCGTGCTTCCAGCTCTACACCGAGTGCCTTGCATTTTTCTGCGCGTTCGCCCTGCGTCGCGTTCATGTTCTTCGGCAGGCCGAGCACGATTTCTTCAATTTTTTCCTTTTTGGCGAGTGCAGTCAGTTGCTCCAGAAGATCTTCGGTGTTCCAGGTGGCGATGACCTGCGGCGAGCCGGCGAGAAAGCCGGTCGGATCGGAGATCGACACGCCGGTGCGTGCGTCGCCGTAATCGATTCCCATGATTTTCATAGTGATTCCTTTCCGTCGTGTGTTTTTTGTATTGTAGCACAGGCAGGGGAGGGATGCAAATTGCATTGCACTTTGCGCGCCGGGTTGCTATAATATAGGACAGTAGAGAGCAGGAGGAGCGGGAAACATGGCAGTATCCAAAAATAACCGCCGAAAGGGCAAAAAACGGACAAAGGCACACGCCGCACCGGTGCGGCAGACAGAGGAAAAGCAGGAGCCGTCGAACAGGGGAGGATATGACTGGTTCAATATGGCTGGCCTTGCTATTATGCTGGCAGGCTTCCTCGGTGCGATGTTCACGCAATACGGTCTGGTCTTCTATCCGATCACATTCGTCGGCGCGGTCATGGGACTGGTCAGAACCAGATGGGACACCTGGCCGCATAAAGTCACCGTGATCTGTTATATCGTCTACTGTATCGCGGTCGCAGGCATGTGGATCGGCATGCTGACCGGCAGAGTGTCATAAGCCTTTCCGGGCAAATACCAAATCAAAGGAGCTTTATCCATGGCAGTATCCAAAAATAACCGCAAAAAGGGCAAAAAACGCGCGCAGAGCCATCGCGCACCGGTTACCGAACAGCAGCGCAAACAGGAGCTTCAGGTCGACGAGGCAATGCAGCAGAAGGAAAAAAAGCGCTTCCGCATGAGCCTGGTTGCAATTGCCGTTATGGCAATCGGCCTGTTTGTCGCGTGGAAATGGTCGCGCCTGATCGGCTATCCGATTACGTTTGTCGGCGGCCTCGTCGGGCTGTATGCCGCACGCCAGCAGGACAAGGGCCGCAAGGTCACGATCGTCTGCTACAGCATCTACTGCGTCCTCGTGGCATATATGTGGATTGTTGAGTTTATAGCGGCGTAACGCGCACTGAAATTTGTGGAAAAGAATCAATAAAAACAGCATTGACGAGAAATACCCTGCGTGTTATAATGATAACACCTATGCAGGGTATTTTTTTTGCTCTGAAACGCAGAGCAGCCTGCAAAGGGAGGCAATTATTTAAGGAGGTGCCGTTATGCGCGTTAAGGTAACCCTGGCATGCACCGAGTGCAAGCAGAGAAACTACGACACAATGAAAAACAAGAAGAACAATCCCGAGCGTCTCGAGATGAACAAGTACTGCCCGTTCTGCCGGAAGCACACGTTGCATCGTGAGAGCAAGTAAGGCTGGAGAAAGGATACGGCTTCATGGCTAAGAAAGAGCAGAACGCTTCTGAGAAGAAGCAGAAGAACTCCGCAAAGGAGAAGAAGCCGGGCTTCTTTTCCAGAATTGGCAAGTGGTTCCGCGATCTGACGAGCGAATGCAAGAAGATCGTGTGGCCGACCCGCAAGCAGACAGTGAACAATACACTTATCGTTGTAGCCACCATTCTGGTTGTCGGCGTGTTCATCTGGATTCTGGATGCAATCTTTAATCTGGGCATTACAACGCTGATTACTGTGGCTGCGTAAGCGGAAAGGTTTGAGAACTGATGTCTGAAACACCTAAGTGGTATGTCATTCATACCTATTCCGGCTACGAAAACAAGGTAGCCTCGTCCATTATGAAGGCGGTTGAAAACCGCAAGCTGTATGATCTCATCACCGACGTGACCATTCCGGTCGAGACCGTCCGCGAGGTAAAGGACGGCAAGACCCGCGAGGTGGAGCGCAAGCTGTTCCCGGGTTACGTTCTGGTTAAAATGATCCTCACCGACGAAAGCTGGTATCTCGTGCGCAACACGCGCGGCTGCACCGGTTTCGTCAGCCCCAACTCCAACAAGCCGCTCCCGCTCACCGACGAGGAGGCTGCACAGTGGGGTGCAAACACACGCGACGTTGAGGTTGAGATCAGCTACAAGGTCGGTGATTCCGTTCGCGTCTGCGGCGGCCCGTTCGTCGACTTCGTCGGCGTCGTCGATGAAATCGACGTGGGACAGAACCGGGTTCGCATTACCATTCCCGTGTTCGGACGCGAGACCCCGGTTGAGCTCGAACTCAATCAGGTCGAAGTCGTTGAGGACTGATGTCCTCGTCTGGCAGGTGGGAGAGCGCGTCCATCTTCTGAGATGACAAGCGTCTCGCCATTACCACATTCTTCAAGGAGGTGCTATACAAATGGCACAGAAAGTAGTAGGATTTATCAAGCTTCAGATTCCGGCAGGCAAGGCAACCCCCGCTCCTCCGGTAGGTCCGGCACTGGGCCAGCATGGTGTTAACATCATGGCTTTCACCAAGGAATTCAACGAGCGCACCAAGAATGACGCAGGCATGATCATCCCGGTCATCATCACGGTATATGCAGACCGTTCGTTCTCCTTCGTTACCAAGACCCCTCCGGCTGCTGTCCTGATTAAGAAGGCATGCAACATCCAGAGCGGTTCCGCAGTTCCGAACAAGACCAAGGTTGCTACCATCAGCATCGAGGACGTACGCAAGATTGCAGAGACCAAGATGCCGGACCTCAACGCTGCTTCCATCGAAGCTGCTATGAGCATGATCGCAGGCACCGCCCGTTCCATGGGCATCACCGTCTCCGAGTAAGTTTTTTGCCCGAAGACCTGAGTTATTCATATTCATGTGCTGACGGCAGCCCGTGCCGTCTGGTGGGAGGAACTTCGTTTCCGAATTAACCACTAAAGGAGGATATTTATCGTGCGCAAAGGTAAAAAGTATATTGAGAGCGCAAAGCTCGTAGATCGCAGCAAGCTCTATGACACCGAAGAGGCTCTGGACACCGTCGTAAAGACTGCCAAGGCCAAGTTCGATGAGACTGTAGAAATTCACGTAAAGCTGGGCGTTGACTCCCGTCACGCTGACCAGCAGGTTCGCGGCGCTATCGTTCTGCCGAACGGCACCGGTAAGCAGGTTCGTGTTCTTGTCTTCGCTAAGGGCGACAAGGCACAGGCTGCTATCGACGCAGGCGCTGAGTTCGTAGGTGCTGAGGATATGGTTCAGCGCATCCAGAAGGAAAACTTCTTCGACTACGACGTCGTTATCGCAAGCCCGGACATGATGGGCCTGGTTGGCCGTCTGGGCCGCGTTCTTGGCCCGAAGGGCCTGATGCCGAACCCGAAGGCAGGCACCGTAACGATGGACGTTGCCAAGGCTGTCAAGGAAGCAAAGGCTGGTAAGATCGAGTATCGTCTGGACAAGACCAACATCATCCACTGCCCGATCGGCAAGGTTTCCTTCGGTACCGAGAAGCTCGCTGAGAACTTCAACACCCTGATGAACGCAATCATCAAGGCAAAGCCGGCTGCTGCAAAGGGCCAGTATATCCGCTCCTGTGTTGTCGCTTCGACCATGGGCCCGGGTGTCAAGGTCAACGCTGCAAAGCTGGGTTCTAACTAAATTTTTTCCAAAAGCCTTGACAGGCTGGCGGACAGCTGTTATAATTTAATAGCTCGTTCAAAGACAGCAGGAGATGGACAACCATCCTAACTGGCGCAAGTCATCCTGCCGAGGCAAGCATTTTGATGAGAATTTTCATCTGATGATTTTTCATGCCCTTCTGTCTTTGAGCAGAAGGGCATTTTTTCATGTCCCTATCATTTTTATGGAGGTGAAACAGACTATGCCTAACGCAAAGGTTCTGGAACAGAAGAAGGCACAGGTTGCTTCTCTGGTTGAAAAGATCAAGAATTCCCCGGCTGGTGTCCTGGTTGACTACAAGGGCATCAACGTAGCAGATGATACCGCTCTCCGTAAGGAGCTGCGCGAGGCTGGTGTTGAGTACAGCGTTGTAAAGAACACCATGCTGAAGTTCGCTGCACAGGAGCTGGGCTTCGACGGCTTCATCGAGCACCTGCATGGCACCACCGCTATCGCAATCGGCTCTGACGACGTTGTCGCTCCGGCTAAGATCCTCAGCAAGTTCGCAAAGGATCACGAAAACTTCAATGTCAAGGTTGGTTTCCTGGAAGGTGCAGTAGTACCGGTATCCAAGGTTGACGAACTGGCCAAGCTGCCGAGCAAGGAAGTCCTTATCGCTCAGACGCTCTACAGCTTCAACTACCCGATTATGCAGCTCGCTATTGCGCTTAACGCAATCGCTGAGAAGGGCGAGGCAGATCAGGAAGCTCTGGTTTCCACTCTGGTCGCTGAGAAGACTGCTGAAGCAGCAGAATAAGTTCTGCGTGCAGGGAACGTAACGTTCCCAATCCCCACACATTTAATTTTGAAATTTGGAGGTTACTACCATGACTGTCAATGAAATTATTGATGCCGTCAAGGAACTGAAGGTTCTGGAACTGGCTGAGCTGGTTAAGGCTCTGGAAGAAGAATTCGGCGTATCCGCTACTCCGGTAGCTGTTGCTGGTGGTGCTGCTGCTGGCGGCGAGGCTGCTGCTGCTGAAGAGAAGACCGAGTTCGACGTTGTCCTGACTTCCGCAGGCGACAAGAAGATCAACGTTATCAAGGTTGTTCGTGCGATCACCGGTCTGGGTCTGAAGGAAGCTAAGGCTAAGGTTGACGAGGCTCCGTCCACCATCAAGGAAGGCGCTTCCAAGGAAGACGCAGAGTCCATCAAGGCTCAGCTGGAAGAGGCTGGCGCTTCTGTAGAGCTGAAGTAAGAGATTCTTACATCGGATCAAAATTTACAGCAGGTTCCGTTTGGAGCCTGCTGTTTTTTTGCTTTTTCAAACTGTCATATGATGGAAGAACTCACGAAAAAAGCCATTGCCCGAGGGCAATGGCTTTTGATTGGATGCTGTGTCTGATGGGGCGAACCGGCGGACCGTCTGTCCGACAGGTTCGCGCTCGCGGGAGCGAGCAAGACATCTTTCTTTTGCCTGCTTTTCTTTCTATGTAGAAAGAAAAGTACGGTGGAGAAAGAAAAGTACGGTGCAAAAAGAAAAGTGCGGTCAGATGAGCAGATCCGTGTCCTTGTCGTTGCATCTCTTGTGCAGCGTTGCGCGGACAGCGCCCGGGCCTGCAATCAGCTCGTTGAAATATTCAATGACGCGATCGCCGCAGCCGATTTCAAACAGGTTTACACCAAACAGTGTGCGGTCGGACAGAATCGGATACAGCTGCTCATAGGTTGCCGTGCTGCCGAGCGTGATGCCTTCCAGCTTGCCGCGCAGGGACTCCATCAGCGGATCGGGGCTGAGCTGCATCGGCTCACCGTTGTCATCCACGCCGAGCAGGTAACGCAACCAGCCTGCAATGGCGAGCGGGATAAAGCGCAGATGAGAAACGCGGTGCATCGGAACCGGAGAATTATAGTAATTGCTCAGAATCTGGCCATAACGCGTGCCAACCTTCTGCGAGGTGTCAGTCATGATGCGCGCTGCCGTATCGTTCAGGTACGGGTTCGGATAGCGGACAGTCAGAATCTCATGGACGAATTCATCCGGATCGAGAACGCCCGGGTCAGCACCAAGCGGCATGCATTCGACATGGCTGAGGTTGGTGATAAACGTGCGGATATCGTCATCATGCACGATGCAGTTGATCGTCTCGTAGCCGAGGAGCATGCCAAATTCCGCCATTGCGGTATCCATCGGGTTCAGCGTGGAGCATGCCTTCATCTCCATGCTCTTTTCGACGATGCGACCGGAGGTGAAGATGATGCCGAGCTGCTCCAGCGGCGGATGTCCGTTCGGGAACAGATCCTCCATCAACAGGTACTGCGGGGACTCCGTGTTGACGAAGCAGGAAACCCAGCTGCCCTTTTCGGTCTTCGCTGGCTTGACCAAATCCAGACCATCCTTGCGCAGGACGGTTGCAATCTTCGAGCTCGGAAACGGGGTGATCTTATCAATCATGGTGCGCGGATAGGAGACCTGACCGGTCAGATACGAGAATTCCATCGCATCGATCTTGCCGTGCTGGAACCAGCTGTTGATAATCTCAAACATAGCGCGCTGGAGGCGATAGCCGTTGTTGGAGCAGTTGTCCATGGAAACCAGGGCAATCGGTGTGCCGCACGCATGCATACGGCGCAGGCACAGGCATGCCAGCTTACCCATGAAGCTGCGGCAGCCGACCGGGCCGTTTTCCATATCTGCCTGTACGTCCGGAAGATAATTCCTGTCCGGACCACGCAGAATATATGCCTTTTCCGTGATCGTCAGGGAGACCATTTGCAGCGACGGGTTACAGAAGATTTCGCGCACGCGGTCAAATTCTGCGCTCATTTTGAGGGATTCGGCGATTGAGCCGACAACTTCCTTCTTCAGTGCGCCGTCGGCATACAGCGTGACACAGATGGACAGATTGTCAAACGGGCGGAACGCCTTGTCGATGATCTCCTCATCATATGCCTCGCAGCAGATAATGCCCTTGTCCGTCAGGCCGGCGGTCAGCATACGCTGTGCCAGTACAGCCGGGAACGCACGGAAAATATTTCCTGCGCCGATGTGCAGCCAGGTTGGCTCAGCTTTTGTTTTTGCGCGCATATCCGCAATGTCGTAGTCCGGGAGGCGATAGCCCTTCCAGTTTACCTTCTTTTCCAGATTTTCCAGACTCAATTTCATTCTATATCTCACCATTCCTTTGCATTCAATCAGAAAGATACCAAGATTACCTATAGTATACCAAACATGTGCGCGTATTTCCAGTCAATTCGCACAAAAAGTGGGGGGCTTTATAGGAAATTTACACGTATTCCACTAGAATTATCCAAAGCAACGGAAGAGGTCGGTTCCAGAAAATGGACTTGACAAAAATTCGACAGCTTGCTAGAATACGGATATTCAGAGGGAGTGTTACAATTCGTAATGTTCAGGGGCGCACTGCGCGCTGTTCAGCGGGGAAGCTGTCCCTGTGAGGCTAAGAAAATGCTAAGAAATAACAGGAAATTTGCGGCAGCAGCGCAGTTGATGTGATTTTCGGAATGTTCTGACATAACTTTTGGCTGAGCGGGGAAACTGGCAGGTACGGCGGCATAGCTGCGCCGGTCTGCTGCAGAACGGGTCGGCGCGCGCCCGGAACAGGTTTTTTCTGCAATGCATCGTTGGCAAATCCTGAGATCCGGATGGATTTTTGCGGTTTCTCGCCTTGTTTTGCGAAAAGCTCCATATCATTGGGCACATGGCGTGTTTCGCAGCGCGCCGGGACAGCCCCGGAGAAAGAAGGGATTTGCTATGATGGCACAAATTGCGGCAGGAGTTATTTTTGTATTGATGTTCTTACTGATTATTTCAGAGAAGATCGAACGGCATATTGTCACGTTGATTAGCGGCTGCGCTATGTTTCTGATTGTATTCGGGCTGTGCATGCACAGCACAGCAGCTATGATGAAGACACTCAATCTGGAAAACATCCTGCATTTGAGCTTTTGGTATGAACGCTATCCGGTTTCAGAGGAGTCGAGCGGCATCAACTGGGCGACGATTATTTTCATCGCAGGCATGATGATTATGGTAGAGGGCATGGCGCGTGTCGGATTTTTCCGCTGGCTGTGCATGACAATTGCAAAATTTGTGCGCTATCAGGTCATCCCGATCTTTATCACATTTATGATTATGTCGGCGGTGCTTGCGATGTTCATCGACAGCATCACAGTTATTCTGTTCCTCGCAGCAGTCACAGTGGAGCTGGCACAGCTGCTGCGATTTAATCCCGTGCCTATGATACTGGCCGAAATATTCTGTGCCAATCTGGGCGGTTCAGCAACGATGTGCGGCGACCCGCCGAACATCATCATCGGCACCTCACTCGGCTATTCCTTTGCCGATTTTATCACCAATACCGGCGCAATAGCGGCAATTTCACTCGTTGCTGTGGTAATTTACTTCTATTTTGCCTATCGAAAGGAGTTGCAGCCGACAGACCGTGCAGCCAATATCCCCACGACATATCCCAACCCAGCAGATGCGATTACAGACAGACGCGGATTTGTATTCAGTTGTCTGGTATTTGGGGGCACGGTTGTGCTGCTGATTACCCATGCGCAGACCGGTATGACGGTCGCGCTGATCGGTGTCATCAGTGCGGCGGCGACACTGCTCGCGGCAGGGCGGCATGCAGTGCTGCTGCTCAAAAAGGTGGATTATAAAACCCTGCTGTTCTTTATCGGTCTGTTTATGGTTGTCGGCGGTCTGGAGCAGACGGGTATTCTCGAAATCATTGCCTTTTATATCGGAGAGATCAGCGGCGGCAACCTGATGCTGATGACGGCAATTATCATCTGGGTATCTGCGGTGGCAAGTGCCTTCGTTGATAACATTCCGTTTGCCGCGACGATGATTCCGGTCATCAAGACGCTGGCGCTGGCGACCGATGCGGAGCTCTCCGTGCTGGCGTGGGCGCTGTCGATGGGTACGGATGTCGGCGGAAGTGCGACGCCAATCGGTGCATCAGCCAATGTTGTCGGTACATCGGTCGCCGCACGAGAGGGACATCCGGTCAGCTGGGGTCAGTATTGCCGCCGGTCCGTTCCGGCAACCATTCTTGTTTTGGTCATTTCAACTGTTTTCATTTGGGTACGCTATTTATGAGAGAGGTAGAGTATGGAAAGCAAGCAACTGATTATTGCTGTCAGCCGTGAATTCGGAAGCGGCGGACACTGTATCGCTGAGGAGTTGGCGCGGCGGTTTGCGCTGCCGCTGTATGACCGCAACATCCTCGAGGAAATTGCAGACGAGAAGAATGTGGATTCCCGCAATCTGGAGAAGTATGACGAGCTGCCGAAGAACCACCTGTTTTCACGGACGGTGCGCGGCTTCAGCAACTCGCCGGAGGAACAGATTGCCAACATGCAGTTCGACTTCCTGCGCAAAAAGGCGGAGGAAGGGGCGTCATTTGTCATCGTCGGACGGTGCGCAGAGACCATTCTGAAGGGCAATCCCGGACTGATTACGATTTTTGTGCTCGGAGACATGGACGCCAAAATTAAGCGTATTGCGGGCCTTCATCTGATTTCGCGGGCAGAGGCCGAGCGCATGATCTGGCGGCATGACCGAAAGCGAAAGGCGTATCACAATCATTACTGTGAGATGAAGTGGGGCGACTCGCGCAATTACGACTTGTGCATCAACAGCAACAAACTGGGGATCGAGCGCACGACCGATACGCTCGAGCAGTACATACGCGAACGCATGAAATGACAGACAAAAAAGGCCCGGTTTTCGCTTCTTCAGCGGAAACCGGGTTTTCTCTGTCAACACTCAGTCGATATAAAATTCCTCAAAGTCGTCGAGGCGCAGGCAGCCGACACAGCCGCCGTCCTCCTTATGCGCTGCGCCGCAGTCAATGTAGATAATGCCGCCGTCGTCGAGAATTTTGCCCGCAGTGCCGCCCTTGAGACGGTAGGTCGGGCGATGGCCGACGATCACCGTGCGGTCGGGGAAATATTCCATGCCCGGCTCCGGGTGGGCCATCAGGAACGCGGAGGGTGGATAATCCTCCAGCGGCTGGTCGGGATCAAATTCCTCGATGCCGCTGTGAGTCAGCACGAACGAAACGCCGTCCGCCTCGGTCTCCTCATACAGCGTCATCTCGCCGATATAATCGAGGATGGCTTCGCGGCCTTCCTCGTCCAGATCGAGGAACTGCGCAAGTGTATGCTGTCCGCCGTCTGCTGCCCACTGGGCGAGGTCGCGGATGGAATAATCGTCGAAAAAGGACATCAGATTGTCCATATTCGCCTCGGGCGGGATGGTGCGTGCACAGCGGGCAAACATCCATTCGTGGTTGCCGAGAATCGGGAACACATTCGGGCGCTCCATCATATCGTGCAGCAAGCCGATCGGATCGGGGCCGAGATCGACGCAGTCGCCCAGTACAAACATGGTGTCGTTGTCAGAAAAACGGATTTTTTGCAGCAGGCTCTTCCAGTCCTCCAGGCAGCCGTGCAAGTCACTTGTAACGTAAATCATAACGGAACCCTCCGGTTGATACAATGGTTGGATGTAATCGCCAATAACAGGTAATTTTATTACTACTATTGTATGCGACATGCGGAAGAAAAACAAGAGCAAAACGCAAACCGATGGGAATTTGTTTGCCATGGCGGGGCATGGCAGAATGAGCGAAAACCGGTGTGCGGGATATTTATGGAAATTTCAGCGGTGGCGTTCCCTTTCCAACGCCGGCATGTTATAATAAAGCTGTATCACCTTCCGCCTGCGGGCGGTATTTATGCAATAAAGGAATGAAATTTTATGATAGAAGTATTCAAACGCGGGCTGGAGTGTCCGGTCGATGAGGTAATGCTGTGCCCGAATGAGCCGATGAGCCGTCATACATCGTTTCGCATCGGCGGCCCGGCAGACCTGTTGGTTTCACCCAAAAGTGAGCGTGCGCTTTGCAGTGCTGTGAAGGCGGCGCGTGCGGCGGGGCTGCCGCTGACCGTGCTCGGTAACGGCTCCAATGTGCTCGTGCATGACGAGGGTATCCGCGGCGTTGTGCTGTGCATTGGCAGCGACTATGCGGCGCTTCAGGTGGAGGGGACACGCATCACGGCGCAGACCGGTGTACTGCTGTCCGTACTGTCCAATGAGGCACAGCGGGCAGGGCTCTCCGGCCTGGAATTTGCGGGAGGCATTCCCGGCTCACTCGGCGGTGCGCTGTTTATGAATGCGGGCGCGTATGACGGGCAGACGGCGGATGTTGTTGTTTCCTCGCGCTATTACGACGCACAGACCGGTAAAATTGGAACGCTCATCGGAACAGATCATGCGTTCGGCTACCGCGCGAGCACATATAAGAGCCATCCCGACTGGATCGCGCTGTCCGCAGAGATGCAGCTGGTAGAAGGCGACACGGCGGCAATCCGTGCGAAGATGGACGATTTCGCCGCGCGCCGCCGCGACAAGCAGCCGCTCAATTATCCGAGCGCAGGCAGCACATTCAAGCGTCCGGAGGGATATTTCGCGGGTAAACTGATTCAGGATGCCGGGCTGATGGGGTATACCGTCGGCGGCGCACAGGTTTCCGAAAAGCATGCGGGCTTTGTCATCAACCGCGGCGGCGCAACCTGCGCTGATGTGCTCGCACTGATGGAGCACGTGCAGGACGAGGTGCTGCGCCAGTTCGGCGTGCAGCTTGAGCCGGAGGTGCGCGTGCTGTAACACAGCAGTTTGTAATAAAAAGGGATGTCAGGGAGAAAGGTCGACAGATATGAAGTTCTTTATCATTTCCGGCATGTCCGGATCGGGAAAATCGAGAGCCATGGCGACGTTGGAGGATCTGGGGTATTACTGCGTGGATAACATGCCGGTCGCGCTCATCCCCGCGTTTGCGGAGATCTGCCTTGCCGCAACCGGCGGGCAATATGAACGCGTTGCGCTGGCCGTGGATGCACGCGCCGGAAAAGATATCCTGGGTCTGCTGTCCGCGTTTGATCGCGTCCGGGAAATGGGCTGTGATTACAAGCTGATTTTTCTGGATACTGCAAATCCGACGCTCATCAACCGCTACAAGGCAACGCGCCGCAAGCATCCGTTGATGGAAAACGGCGTCACGATGAGTGATGCGATTGAGCGCGAGCGCGAGCTGCTCACGCCGATCCGTGTGCGGGCGGACTATGTCGTGGATACCACGCGCTTTGAGGTCGCACAGCTGAGGGAGACCATCATTTCACTGGTCACCGGCTCGCGCCGCGGTCTGATGCGCATCAATGTTGTTTCCTTTGGCTTTAAATACGGCATTCCGGCGGATGCAGATCTCGTTTTTGATGTGCGCTTCCTGCCCAATCCGTACTATGAAATCAGCCTGCGCGAGAAAAACGGCACGGACCCGCAGGTGCGCAATTATGTGTTCTGTGACGGCACGGCGGACCGCTATCTCGATAAGCTGTTCAGCCTGCTCGATTTCCTCATTCCCCAGTATACGAAGGAAGGAAAGGCTGTGCTGACCATCGGCATCGGCTGCACGGGCGGGCGCCATCGCTCCGTCGCCATTGCGGAGGCGGTCACCCAGCATCTGCTGGAACAGAACATCATCGCAACAGCCACGCATCGAGACAGTCATAAGGGGTAAACCAACATATGGCAAGACCATTTTACCGCAAGGTATATCTGCGCGCGATGCGGACGGCGCGCAGGCTGGGACTGCGCAAACGGCAGAATCGCCAGTCCATTCAGTCCGCGCGCAGCCTGGGGCCGCGCATTGTCGTCATCGGCGGCGGCACCGGCCTGTCCACCATGCTGCGTGGACTCAAGACCTATACAGAAAACATCACGGCAATTGTCTCCGTTTCGGATGACGGCGGCGGCAGCGGCATGCTGCGCGAGGATCTCGGTATGCTCCCGCCGGGCGATATCCGCAACTGTATCACCGCACTCGCCAATACCGAGCCGACGATGATGGAACTGATGAACTATCGTTTTCCGGAGGGGGTCAACAAGGGACAGTCATTTGGAAATCTGTTCCTCGCCGCGCTCAACGGCATTTCCGGCTCGTTTGAGGAAGCCGTCACGCGCATGAACGAGGTTCTCGCGGTTACAGGCAAGGTGCTGCCGGTGACCAATGCAAACGTCAATCTCGTCGCGGATTTTGAAAATGGCGCGAGTGTCGTCGGAGAATCCAAAATTGCCGCGAAAAAAAAGCAGCAGAATTGCCGCATCAAAAAGGTGCGGCTGGAGCCGGAAAATGCCAGCGCCCTGCCGCATGCGCTCGACGCGATTTTGTCCGCCGACCTGATCCTGCTCGGCCCGGGCAGCCTGTATACCAGCATCATCCCGAATCTGCTGGTCGATGGCATTGTCGATGCGCTGAAAAGGGCAAAGGCGCCAAAGGTCTATGTGCTCAATATTATGACGCAGGATGGAGAGACCGAAGAATATACCGCGTTTGACCATCTGGACGCGCTGCTGCAGCATAGCGCAGAGGGCATGGTAGATGCGTGCATTTATAATACCGCACCCGTGCCGGACACGATTCAGGTGCGCTATAAAACAGAGGATGCCGAGCCGGTTGTCATGGATATGGAGCGGTTTCGCGCCGCAGGCGTGGAGATGTACGGCTATCCGCTTATCGCGAGCGGCAGCCGCTTTGCGCGGCATGACCCCGCACTGCTGGCACAGGCAGTTATCCATACGTTTGGACAGTGCTGCGGGGCGCGTGAGGGCGTATATGGAGCGTATGACCTGCTCGCACAGGAGACCGAGCCGGGAAAAATTTGAGGAGGGATTGCGGTGTCATTTTCTTCAGAGACCAAGGCGGAGCTGTGCCGCATCCCGGTCAGCCGCATGTGCTGCGCGGTGGCGGAGGCGTATGGCATTCTGCTGTATGCGCACACCTTTTCCCATACGGAAATCTGCATGGTGACCAGCTGTGAGCCGCTGGCACGCCGCATTCCGCCGCTGCTGGCACGCGCCTTCGGCGTGACGGTGAAGCTGCCGGAAGCGGGTTCCGGCGGACGCTATGCCATTAAAATAACAGAAGAAACGCAGCTGGGGCGCATTTTTTCCGCGCTTGGCTACGATCTGAAATATCACCTGTCCTATCATCTCAACCGCAATGTGATTGAGGAAGACTGCTGTCGGGCGTCGTTCCTGCGCGGGATTTTCCTCGCGGCGGGCACAGTCGCGAGCCCGGACAAAAAGACGCATCTCGAGCTGACGACGCCACACCATACACTGTGCCGCGAGGTCATGAGCCTGATGCTGGACATGGAGCTGTCGCCCAAGCTGGCCACGCGCAAGTCAGCCTCGCTGCTGTACTGGAAGGACACGGCGGGCGCAGAGGATTTTCTCACGCTGATCGGCGCGCCGCATGCGGCGCTGTGCATGATGGAGGCCAAGGTGGAAAAGCAGCTGCGCAACCAGATCAACCGACAGGTCAACTGTGAGGCTGCGAATGTCATCAAGGCATCCAATGCGGCGGCAGAGCAGATTGCCGTCATCCGGCGCGCACTGGATCAAAGCGGATGGGATATTTTCCCGGACGCGCTGCACGAAACCATTCGTCTGCGGCTGGATGATCCGACAGCAAGTCTGTCGGAGCTGGCGTCGCGCCTTGACCCGCCGATTTCCAAGCCGGGACTGAGCCACCGCATGCGCCGCATTGTGTCGATTGCGCGCGCAGCGGCGGAGGAGGAACAAACATGAGCTTTGTGCATCTGCACGTACATACCGAATTCAGCCTGCTCGATGGCGCCAATCGCATTTCCACCATGATGGAGCATGTGAAGGCAATCGGGCAGGATGCCATTGCCATTACAGACCACGGCGTCATGTATGGCGTCATTGACTTTTATCGTGCGGCGAAGGCGGCGGGCATCAAGCCGATCATCGGCTGTGAGGTCTATGTCGCGCGCCGCACGCGCCATGACAAGGTACATGGGATGGACAACAACCCGTATCACCTTGTGTTGCTGTGCAAAAATGAAGAGGGCTATAAAAATCTCATCCATATGGTCAGCCTGTCATTTTCTGAGGGCTTTTACAACCGACCGCGCGTCGATCTGGAGCTGCTGCGGCAGCATTCCGGAGGCCTGATTGCGCTGTCTGCCTGTCTGGCAGGCGCGGTGCCATCGCTGATTTTACAGCAGAATTACGCCGCAGCAAAGGAGATGGCGCTGGAATATCGCGATATTTTCGGAGAAGATAATTTCTATCTGGAAATTCAGGATCACGGTCTGCGTGAGCAGGTAGATGTCAACCGCGGCGTGCTGAAAATCGCGGAGGAGACCGGCATTCCGCTTGTCGTGACCAACGACGCGCACTACACACGGCGCGAGGACGCCAGAATACAGGACGTCCTGATGTGTATTCAGACGGGCAAGACGGTGGACGATATCGACCGCATGCGCTTTGAAACAGAGGAATTCTACCTCAAGAGCGAGGAGGAGATGGCGGCACTGTTCCCGGAGCACCCGGAGGCCATTGCCAACACGGCGAAGATTGCGGAGCGGTGTAATCTGGATTTCACGTTCGGAGAATATCATCTGCCGTCCTTTGATGTTCCGGCGGGGTATACTGCACAGGAATACCTGCACAAGCTGTGCATGGAAGGCTTCGACCGTCGCTATGACCCGAATGACAGCGAAAAGCGTGCACGTCTGGAATACGAGCTGGACATGATTGCGCGCATGGGCTTCGTCGATTACTTCCTGATTGTCTGGGATTTCATCCATTATGCCAAGACACACGGCATCCCGGTCGGGCCGGGGCGCGGCTCAGCAGCGGGCTCCATGGTCGCCTACTGTCTGGATATCACGACGCTCGATCCGATCCAGTATTCGCTGTACTTTGAACGCTTCCTCAATCCGGAGCGCGTCAGCATGCCGGATATCGACGTTGATTTCTGTTATGAGCGCCGGCAGGAGGTCATTGAATACGTCACGAATAAATATGGTGCCGACCATGTGGCGCAGATTGTCACTTTTGGTACAATGGCGGCGCGCAACGCCATCCGCGATGTCGGGCGTGCGCTGAACATCCCCTATGGCGATGTCGATGTTGTCGCCAAGCTCGTGCCGAACGAACTGCACATCACGCTGGACAAGGCGCTCGCCGCTTCCGACCAGCTGCGGCAGATGTATGAGAACGATGAGACCGTACACCGTCTGATTGACACGGCGCGCAGCCTGGAGGGCATGCCGCGCCATGCGTCCACACACGCGGCGGGCGTCRTCAYCAACGAGCCGGTCGATCATTATGTTCCGCTCGCAGCAAATGACGGCAACATGGTCACGCAGTATATCATGACGACGCTGGAGGAGCTCGGCCTGCTCAAAATGGACTTCCTCGGCCTGCGCAACCTGACAGTGCTCTCTGACGCGGAGAAGATGGTGCAGCGCGCACACCCGGAATTTCATCTGAACGACATTTCGCTGAACGACGACGCCACGTATGCCATGCTCGCACAGGGTAAAACGTCCGGCGTGTTCCAGCTCGAAAGTGCGGGCATTACCAATGTCGTCACCGGCCTCAAGCCGCATTCGATTGAAGACATCACGGCCGTCGTCGCGCTGTACCGCCCGGGCCCGATGCAGTCGATTCCGCGCTATATTGCGTGCAAGCACGACCCTTCACAGGTCAAATACAAGCACCCGCTGCTGAAGGATATTCTGTCTGTCACCTATGGCTGTATGGTCTATCAGGAACAGGTCATGGAAGTATTCCGCGTGCTGGCGGGATATTCGCTCGGCAAGGCGGACATGGTGCGCCGTGCGATGTCCAAAAAGAAGATGAAGGAGCTGGCAAAGGAACGCACAAACTTCATTTACGGCAATGAGGAGCTTGGCATCGACGGCGCGATCAAACGCGGCGTCGATGAAAAAACGGCGGAATCCATTTTTGATGAAATCATGGATTTTGCAAATTATGCATTCAACAAAGCGCACGCTGTGTGCTATGCGGTCGTGTCCTATCAGACCGCTTATATGAAGTGCCATTATCCGCAGGAATATATGGCGGCGCTGCTGACCAGTGTACTCGATTCGTCCGCAAAGGTCTCGGAATACATCGGCGCATGCCGCGGCATGGGTCTGACTGTTCTGCCGCCGGATATCAATCAGTCGTGCGAGGGGTTCACGGTCGCGGACGGCAATATCCGGTTCGGTCTGGCGGCGGTGCGCAATGTCGGGCGCACCTTCCTGAAGGCACTCGAGCAGGAGCGCTCCGCGAACGGCGCCTTTGAATCGTTCGAGGATTTCTGTGAGCGTATGTATACCAACGACCTCAACCGCCGCGCGCTCGAGGGCCTGATCCAGTCGGGCGCATTTGATTCGATGGGCTATAAGCGCAGCCAGCTGCTGCGCGTCTATGACAGTGTGCTCACGGCGGTCACGAATGCGCGCCGCCGCAATGTTGAGGGACAGATGGATTTGTTCGGCATGGGCGCGGAGGAGCAGAAGCGCGAGCGCATTGCGCTGCCCAATATTCCAGAGCTGTCCATGCGTGAGCTGCTCTCGATGGAGAAGGAGACAACCGGACTGTATCTGTCCGGCCACCCGATGGACGATTACCGCGAGCTGGTCGCACAGGCGGATTGCGCCACCATCCGGCACATTGAACAGGATCTGTCCGGTGAAGATAAAACCGTGCCGCCGGTATACCACGACGGCATGACCGTTATTCTGGCGGGTGTTATCACTGCAATCAAACGCAAGACCACCAAAAACAACACCATGATGGCGTATGTCACAGTGGAAGACCTGACCGGGTCGGCGGAGCTGGTGGTCTTTTCCTCCGTCTTGCAGCAGGCGGGCGACTGGTTGCAGGAAGACCGTGCCGTCTGGATTGCGGGGCGCATCGATGCGCGAGAGGATGAAGCGCCCAAGATCCTGCCGTCTGCGATTTATCCACTGGAAGAGCAGTATCTTGATTCCGTGCGGCAGTCTGCACAGGGAGGACGGCGCAGGCAGGATGATCGCAGAGATGCACCGCGCCCGGCGGCACAGGCGGCCGTGCCGGGCATGACTTGCCGGCACAAGCTGTATCTGCGCATGACCGATATGGACGATCCGCGGCTGGAGGAGGTGCGCCGCCTGCTCGCAGAGTATCGCGGCGATCTGCCGGTTGTGCTGTTCTGCTCGGCGAACCGGAAGCAGATGCTTGCACCGCGTTCCATGTGGGTCTATAATAATTTGAAGTTGATTCACAAATTAAGGTTTATTCTTGGGGAAGAAAATGTTATAATGAAATAGAAATGGGCAGAATCTACCATTTCACCCTGATTTGAAAAATAAGTGCAAAAAAAACGTAAACAACTGGAAAATAAAATGAAAAGTTCAATGGCTTCCGATCCCGGCTGTGCCAGAGGGCAGGCGGCGAAAGACATGATTTGGAGGGACCGAAATGGAAAAGCAGATTAAACGTATTGGCATCCTGACCAGCGGCGGCGACGCACCCGGAATGAACGCGGTTGTCCGCGCCGTTGTCCGCACCGCATCAGCGTATGGCATTTCCTGCCTCGGCATCCGCCGCGGCTACAGCGGCCTGATTAACGGCGATATCATCGAGCTGGGCGCACGAAGCGTTGACGGCATCATCGCAAAGGGCGGCACCATGCTGTATACCGCGCGCTGCCTTGAGATGCTTACCGATGACGGCCTGACTCAGGCTGCCAACAACGCACATTATATGGGTCTGGACGGCCTGGTTGTCTGTGGCGGCGACGGCAGCTTCCGCGGCGCACAGGCACTTTCCCGCAAGGGCGTTCCGGCCATCGGCGTTCCGGGCACCATCGACAACGACATCGTCTGCTCGGATTACACCATCGGCTTCGATTCCGCCTGCAACACGGCGATTCAGGCAATCGACAAGCTGCGCGATACCATGCAGTCGCACGAACGCTGCTCTGTCGTAGAGGTTATGGGACGCCGTGCCGGTCATCTGGCGCTGGATGTCGGCGTTGCCTGCGGCGCAACCGCAATCCTGCTGCCGGAGCGCGAGATTGACTTTGAAAAGTCCATTGTTGAGAAGATGCGTGCCAACCGTATCCGCGGCAGAAAGCACCACATCATCATTGTCGCAGAGGGCGTCGGCAATGCACAGGATGTTGCAGACCGCATTCATACTGCAACCGGTATCGATGCGCGCGTAACCATCCTCGGACATATCCAGCGCGGTGGCTCCCCGACGGTTCGTGACCGTGTTATGGCGACCCGTATGGGCTATCATGCCGTTAAGATCCTGATGGAAGGCGCTTCCAACCGTGTTGTCTGCGCACGCAACAACCAGATTACCGACTACGACATCGAGGAAGGCCTGGCAATGAGCAAGGATCTGAATCAGGAGCTGTACGAGGTATCCCAGACCGTTTCTATCTGATTGCGGTCATCCAACAGAACAGACAAAAGGGACGGAAGACAATTCCGTCCCTTTTTTGAGGTGAAGAGGAAAGATGAGCAAATCTGTTTTGATTACGGGCGCGGCGCGCGGCATTGGGCGTGCCTGTGCGCTCAAGTTTGCAAAAGAGGGCTGGAATGTCACGGCGTGCTATGCACGCGCGCAGCACGCGGCACAGTCGCTGGAGGAGGAAATCCGGCAGTTGGGCACACAATGCCGGTGTGTGCAGGCGGATGTCACAGACAGCGCCGCGGTGCATCGGCTGGTATTACTGGCACAGGCGGAATTCGGCACGCCGGATGCGGTTGTCTGCAATGCCGGTATGGCACAGCAAAAGCTGTTTGCTGATATTACGGAGGATGACTGGGATACGATGTTCGATGTGAATGTCAAGGGCATGTATCGCGTCATCCGTGAGGTTCTGCCGCAGCTGCTCGACCGGCAGGCGGGCAGTATCGTCACGGTGTCCTCGATCTGGGGGCAGACCGGCGGCTCATGTGAGGTGCACTATTCCGCGTCCAAGGCGGCGGTTATCGGCATGACCAAAGCGCTCGCCAAAGAGCTGGGGCTGTCCGGTATCCGCGTCAACTGTGTTGCGCCGGGTGTCATCGACACCGATATGAACCGTATGCACGGGGAAGATGTGATGCAGGAGCTGGCAGAAGAAACTCCGCTCGGGCGCAATGGTACGCCGGAGGAGGTTGCAGATGTCATCTATTGGCTGGCGTCCGAGCAGTCGAAGTTTGTCACCGGACAGGTACTTGGCGTAAATGGCGGATTTTACATTTAAATCAAATCAATAAAAAGCGCCGGAGGAATGCACTTCCTCCGGCGGTCGGTCAGTTATCCGAGATCAGTCAGTTCAAACGGTGTGGACTGGTAGACATAATAGTTCAGCCAGTTGGTAAACAGCAGAGTCGAATGCGAGCGCCACGACAGCAGCGGTTCGCTGTGCGGGTCGTCGTGCTCGAAATAATTTTCCGGAACGCTCGGATTGAGCCCGCGCTGGACATCACGGAAATATTCGCGCGCAAGTGTGTCTTTGTCGTATTCGCTGTGGCCGGTGACAAACAGCTGTCTGCCGTTCTTTGCTGTTATAATGTATGGGCCGGCTTCATACGACTCCGCCAGCATGGTCAAATCGGGGTGACGGATGATGTCTTCGGAATAAATCGTGGTGTAACGCGAATGCGGCGCCTTGAATACATCGTCGAAGCCGCGCAGCAGACTTTCATGATGGCGCATGATGTGATGCTTGTAGACGCCGGACAGCTTTTTGTCCAACAGATGCTTCTGAATACCATAATGGTAGTACAGGCCGGCTTGTGCCCCCCAGCAGATATGGAGTGTCGAATGGACATGCGTCTTGGTCCATTCCATAATTTCGACCAGTTCCGGCCAGTAATCAACTTCTTCAAATTCCATCTTCTCAACCGGCGCACCGGTGATGATGAATCCGTCATAATACTGGTCGCGAATGTCATCAAAGGTCTGATAGAATTTCAGCAGATGATCCTCAGGGGTGTTTGTCGATTTATGTGTTGCTGTCTGGATCAGGTCAAATTCAATCTGGATCGGGGTATTGGACAGGCAGCGGAGAATCTGCGTCTCAGTGACAATCTTTGTGGGCATGAGATTGAGCATGGCAATCCGAAGCGGACGGATATGCTGTGTGGTTGCCCGGTGGTGCGTCATGACGAAGATATTTTCGCTTTCCAATACGGCACAGGCGGGCAAGCTGTTTTCTATGATGATTGGCATAGAAGAACCTCCTTTATAATCGCCGGTGTGTTTGCACCCCATTATAGCACATAGAGCGGCGGTGGTCAAAATAATTGAAGAAAACAAGAAAAAAAGGTTGACATATGTCGTCCGACATGATATCCTATATAAGCACTCAACATGAGCGACACGAAAAATCGAAGAATTTGTTGAGATTACTGGCCGGGAGGCAAAAAAGTGCTTGACAAAGTGGTTTGAATGTGTTAGACTAAATGAGTTGCCGCTGAGAGATCGGCGAAACAATCGAATCAAGTTTGAAAAAAGAAATGAAAAAAGTTCTTGACAAACCTCTGGTGAGATGATATAATAACTAAGCTGCTACGCTGAAAGGCGAACAGCGAAAAGCATTGTACCTTGTAAATTAAACAACGCAAGTTTGAACGAATTACAAACCTGAAATTCTTTTGAAGTTTATACTCAGAAGACTACCGGAAGCTGTAACTTCGGTATAAAAAACAACAGCAAGCCAGCTTAAAGCTGAAATTTGATTATAACGGGCTTTGCTCGTGATAATACAATTTTTAGAGAGTTTGATCCTGGCTCAGGATGAACGCTGGCGGCGTGCCTAACACATGCAAGTCGAACGGAGCACTGAGACTTCGGTTTTTGTGCTTAGTGGCGGACGGGTGAGTAACGCGTGAGCAATCTGCCTTTCAGAGGGGGATAACGACTGGAAACGGTCGCTAATACCGCATAACGTATTTTGCAGGCATCTGCGAGATACCAAAGGAGCAATCCGCTGAAAGATGAGCTCGCGTCTGATTAGATAGTTGGTGAGGTAACGGCCCACCAAGTCGACGATCAGTAGCCGGACTGAGAGGTTGAACGGCCACATTGGGACTGAGACACGGCCCAGACTCCTACGGGAGGCAGCAGTGGGGAATATTGCGCAATGGGGGAAACCCTGACGCAGCAACGCCGCGTGATCGAAGAAGGTCTTCGGATTGTAAAGATCTTTTATCAGGGACGAAGAAAGTGACGGTACCTGATGAATAAGCTCCGGCTAACTACGTGCCAGCAGCCGCGGTAATACGTAGGGAGCGAGCGTTATCCGGATTTACTGGGTGTAAAGGGCGAGTAGGCGGGCTGGTAAGTTGGAAGTGAAATGTCGGGGCTTAACCCCGGAACTGCTTTCAAAACTGCTGGTCTTGAGTGATGGAGAGGCAGGCGGAATTCCTAGTGTAGCGGTGAAATGCGTAGATATTAGGAGGAACACCAGTGGCGAAGGCGGCCTGCTGGACATTAACTGACGCTGAGGAGCGAAAGCGTGGGGAGCAAACAGGATTAGATACCCTGGTAGTCCACGCCGTAAACGATGGATACTAGGTGTGGGAGGTATTGACCCCTTCCGTGCCGCAGTTAACACAATAAGTATCCCACCTGGGGAGTACGACCGCAAGGTTGAAACTCAAAGGAATTGACGGGGGCCCGCACAAGCAGTGGAGTATGTGGTTTAATTCGAAGCAACGCGAAGAACCTTACCTGGTCTTGACATCCCGGTGACCGGCATAGAGATATGCCTTTTCCTTCGGGGACAGCGGTGACAGGTGGTGCATGGTTGTCGTCAGCTCGTGTCGTGAGATGTTGGGTTAAGTCCCGCAACGAGCGCAACCCTTATTGTTAGTTGATACATTTAGTTGATCACTCTAGCGAGACTGCCGTTGACAAAACGGAGGAAGGTGGGGACGACGTCAAATCATCATGCCCCTTATGACCAGGGCTACACACGTACTACAATGGCAGACATACAGAGGGAAGCAAAGCTGTGAGGCAGAGCAAATCCCTAAAAGCTGTCCCAGTTCAGATTGCAGGCTGCAACCCGCCTGCATGAAGTCGGAATTGCTAGTAATCGCGGATCAGCATGCCGCGGTGAATACGTTCCCGGGCCTTGTACACACCGCCCGTCACACCATGAGAGCCGGTAATGCCCGAAGTCCGTAGTCTAACCGCAAGGAGGACGCGGCCGAAGGCAGGACTGGTAATTAGGGTGAAGTCGTAACAAGGTAGCCGTATCGGAAGGTGCGGCTGGATCACCTCCTTTCTAAGGAGACCATGAAGCTTGAAACAGAGCTTTGTAAATTCCTAGGTCAATTCAGGAATGAGTCATTCAAACGAACGTTGTTTAATTTAGAGGGCATAATGCCCTTACAAAAGGAAATCAATTTCATATGGGGGTGTAGCTCAGCTGGGAGAGCACCTGCCTTGCAAGCAGGGGGTCAGGAGTTCGATTCTCCTCATCTCCACCACTTACTTTTCTTTTTATAGAAGAAGAAAGGTAAGCAAAAGAAGAACAATTCTTTTGCTGATATTGATTTCCTTTCATATGGGCTTATAGCTCAGGTGGTTAGAGCGCACGCCTGATAAGCGTGAGGTCGATGGTTCGAGTCCATTTAAGCCCACCACTAACATCCCAAAGGATGTTAAACTCTGCACCTTGAAAACTGAACAGCGAGAAAACGACAAAGCAACAATAGGAAATTAAAATTGTTATTCTGGGAAATTGCGAAAAGCAAACTGAAATAAAAGGTTTTAACGATCCAATTGTGGCGAAAGTACGAAAGTACTACTACAAATTAGCTATAACAAAAGATAACCGAGATTACTCACAATCTTAAGTTACTAAAATAATTCCTGATCTGACCGGATCAGGTCTTACAGCTGGTCAAGCTGTAAAGGGCGCAAGGGGAATGCCTTGGCACCAGGAGCCSAYGAAGGACGTGACAAGCTGCGATAAGCTTGGGGGAGCTGCAAATAAGCATTGATCCCAAGATTTCCGAATGGGGAAACCCGCATGAGAGAAGCTCATGCAGCTCATACTGAATCAAATAGGTATGAGTGGGGAACCGCCTGAACTGAAACATCTAAGTAGGGCGAGGAAGAGACATCAACAGAGATTCCGCTAGTAGTGGCGAGCGAACGCGGARGRGGCCAAACCTGAGGTAGCAATATCTCAGGGGTTCGGACTGCAATATGTAGTGTGAAAGATAGCTGAACGCTTTGGGAAGAGCGGCGAAACAGGGTGACAGCCCCGTAAGCGACATCGGAAGCACGCTAGCAGTATCCAGAGTACCACAGGACACGAGGAACCCTGTGGGAAGACGGGTGGACCATCATCCAAGCCTAAATACTACCTGGTGACCGATAGCGAAGCAGTACCGTGAGGGAAAGGTGAAAAGGACCCCGGGAGGGGAGTGAAAGAGAACCTGAAACCTTGTGCCTACAAGCACCGAGAGCACGTTCATGTGTGATCGGGTACTTTTTGTAGAACGGTCCGGCGAGTTAATGTATGTAGCAAGGTTAAGTGACTGGAGTCAYGGAGCCGCAGCGAGCGAGTCTGAACAGGGCGAATTAGTTACATGTATTAGACCCGAAACCGGGTGACCTATCCATGAGCAGGCTGAAGTTGCGGTAAGACGCAATGGAGGGCCGCACCCACGTCCGTTGAAAAGGCCGGGGATGACTTGTGGATAGCGGAGAAATTCTAATCGAACTCGGATATAGCTGGTTCTCCCGAAATAGCTTTAGGGCTAGCGTTATGATAGATTACCGGAGGTAGAGCACTGAATGGGCTAGGGGCCGCGAGGTTACTGAACCCTATCAAACTTCGAATGCCGGATAATTGGTTCATGGCAGTCAGACCATGTGAGATAAGTCGCATGGTCAAAAGGGAAACAGCCCAGATCCGCAGCTAAGGTCCCAAATGAATACTAAGTGGAAAATGATGTGAAATTGCTAAGACAACCAGGATGTTGGCTTAGAAGCAGCCACTCATTCAAAGAGTGCGTAATAGCTCACTGGTCGAGTGATTTTGCGCAGAAAATTTAACGGGGCTAAGTATTCAACCGAAGCTCGGGCAATGTTTGAAACATTGGGTAGGGGAGCGTCGTATGCGGGGTGAAGCGTGATCGGAAGGACACGTGGACTTCATACGAGTGAGAATGCCGGAATAAGTAGCGAGAATTATGTGAGAATCATAATGGCCGAAAATCTAAGGTTTCTTGGGAAGGTTCGTCCGCCCAAGGTTAGTCGGAGCTAAGGCGAGGCCTAACGGCGTAGTCGATGCACATACGGTTGATATTCCGTAACCACCGAAGATGTTAAGCTGAGGGACACTTTCATTAAGTCTGACCCGGGCGATGGTTGCCCGGGCGTAAGGACCGAAATATAGTAGGGAAGCAGATGGCGTGA
>NZ_NHOC01000004.1 GCF_002157465.1 Butyricicoccus porcorum | reverse complement strand
AGCTGGTCGGCGAGATGTGTATAAGAGACAGTATATACTCGCTTCCGATTATAGTAGATAAACACATATCGAAAGATAATAGATTTAACCTCCGCCATTGGCATTCGGTAAGTAGGAATTCTATAGAGCAGTTCCTTCTTCAAAGTTGCGAAGAAGCTCTCCATTCGGGCGTTATCGTAGCAGTGTGCCACACCGCTTAAGCTCTGCAGCATACCATATTCAGAAAGTTTTTTCTTGAACGCCTCGCTGGTATACTGGCTTCCGCGATCGCTATGAAGTGTCGCGCCTCGAACCGGATACCGGCAGGCAACTGCCTTGAGTGTATTGATACAAAGTTCTTTTCGCATATTGTCATCCATCTGAAGAGAAAGAATCTCACCGTTAAAGCAATCCATAATCGGGGAAATATAGAGTTTTCCGTCCAGGCAGCCGATCTGCGTGATATCTGTCAGCAGTTTTTGATACGGGGTATCAGCCCGAAAATCCTGCTTGATCAGATTTTCCTCCTCTTGAATTTCGGTGGCAGCGCGTGTTAAACCATGCGGACGTCTGGGTCTGCCGTGAATCAGACCTTTTTCGTGCATAATTCGCCTGATTCTACGTTTTCCTGTGTGGAATCGAGACCCCTGAAAATTTCGTGTAAACGACAAGCTTCGGCAGTATGATTGAACTCCAATCCGTCAAGAATGGAAGCAACCACCTAAACGGAAAAGGAGACAATAATCATGCAGAGAGTACCACAGGATTTATTACGGGAATACGTGAAAAGCCAACACTTTACCAGCACAGCCGACATCATGCAAGCTATGAAAGAGATGTTCCGAGACGTCATTCAGCAGGTGATGGAAGTGGAGATGGAGGAGGAACTCGGTCATGAAAGATGCCAGCGTTCTGCCCCTACAGCAGGAGATCAACCCAGGAATTACCGCAACGGCTATTCCCGGAAGAAAGTAAAAACCCAGTTAGGCGAGATTGACATCAGGGTCCCGCGTGACCGCAACGGCAGCTTTGAGCCAAAGATTATTGGCAAGTATAGTCGGAATGCGGAGGGGATGGAGGACAAGATTCTGGCCCTATACGCCTGCGGATGAGCCAGCGGGATATTGCAGAGCAGATCAAGAGCCTGTATGACGTGGACATTTCTCCTGAGTTGGTCACAAAGATCAGTGAGAAAATTATGCCAGAAGTTACAGCCTGGCAAAATCGCCCGCTGGAACCGGTCTACCCATTTATCTTTATGGATGCTATCCACTACAAGGTCAAGGAGGATCACCGATATGTGACCAAGGCTGCCTATGTAGTGCTGGGTATCACGATGGACGGTCAGAAGGATATCTTAGGTGTCTGGATTGGAGAGCACGAGAGCAGCAAATTTTGGCTAAATGTGTTGAATGACCTGAAAAGCAGAGGAGTTTTGGATGTTTATCTGTTCTGCACCGATGGTCTCTGTGGAATGCCCCAGGCGATTGAGGCGGTCTATCCCAAGGCAAGGCTGCAGCGCTGCATCGTGCACCAGATTCGCAGTTCTACCAAATATGTTAGCTACAAAGACATCCGTCAAGTCGTTGCCGATCTGAAGAAAATCTACACGGCAGTGACAGAAGACGAGGCCATACAACAACTGAAAAACTTTGCAGAAAAATGGTGCAGCCAATATCCTTCCTGCGTCAAGAGTTGGGAAGAGAATTGGGACGTGCTCAGCACCTTCTTCGAATATCCCATGGAGATTCGGAAGATCATATACACGACGAACATTATTGAGGGGCTGAACCGCCAGTTCCGGCAAATGACGAAGAACAAGCCGTCGTTCACCAACGACGATTCCTTGCGCCGGATGCTTTATCTGGCCTCACAGCGGATTGTGAAGCACTGGCATGCCCGGTGCCAGAACTGGGATCTGATTCTGAGCCAGTTGGAGATCATGTTCGCCGACCGCAGCGTTACCTGATTCCCAGGCTGTAGGCTTCCCGGCAGGCTCTGGCAGCATTCACGCCCTGCGGGCGCGCATATTGCAGAGCCTGCACGGGAGAACGGTAGCCAAGGGAATTCAGGCCAGCACATGCGCAGAAAACTGCACCATTCTTGACATTTGTCGAATATCGCTTACACAAAATTCTACGGAGTACCCGTGTTAAACCATGCGGACGTCTGGGTCTGCCGTGAATCAGACCTTTTTCGTGCATAATTCGCCTGATTCTACGTTTTCCTGTGTGGAATCCGTTCTGCTCCAAGGCAAGCTGCATTCGTTCCACGCCGTAATTGTCATTATAATCGGATTCATTCATAATCCTGTCTATTGCCGCCGAAAGAAGCGCGTCCTTAGACGGCTTACTGAGATTCTTCAGATATCGATAATATCCAGATTCGCTTACATGAAGAATTCTGCATAATAGTTCCACACTCCACTCCTTATCTGAATCTGTCTGTATAGAGTGGATAAAGCGGTATCGCTCATGTGCTTTTACTTCTTTCGGCGCGCTGCGAAAAAACCAAGAGCCTCCTGAAGTATATCGTTAGCTCGTTGGAGCTCTTTGACTTCCTTCTCCAGCTCAAGCATTCTTCGTTCCTGCTCGCTTGCCGGCAGTTGTTTATGACCACTTCCTACAAATGCCTGATCTCCGTATTTCTTTCGCTTACCTCGCCAGGTTGTGACTGTATTGTAGGGGATTCCAAGCTGGTCAGCCGCCTTCTTTGCTCCGATTTCATCTGAGAGCTTCAATGCTTCTTCTTTAAAATCTTTATCGTAGCTTCTTGCCATGATTTCTCACCGTTCCTTTGTTCTTATTCTATCATAGTTTGGTGAGTTTTCCGACTCTACTTAAATGATACCACTCCATATGCCTTATATATAGGAATTGCACAAAATCGCCGCAAACCACCCCCCTTTTTTAACGTTGTTTATGTGAATGGATTGGCTTATTGTAAAGTCTGGGCGGCGATCCTGATTTGTGCAAGGTATATACATATATATTATCTATATTATATAGGAAAAATATTATGGGATTAAGCATGGGAATAACCAGTTCGTAAAAGAGGACTTTGACAATGTCAAAGTCCTAAATAGGGTTCCGACATTGTCGGAACCCTATTTAGTAATCCGCATACCTAAAGAGTTGGCCGCGGGATAGAGGTAATCAATACACAGGTAGCAGAACCGCCAATGGCGGTTTTGGCATATCTAAGGAAGAATTAGCCAAGATGTACAATACTTCTGTTTAGTCTGCAAAGGCAAAAGAAAGACAGGCAATTACTCAATAGGGAAATTTTTCCACGCTGGATCAAGGTGGTGCAGGCGGAACTGGCGCGAATCAATATGCTTCAAGAGCCAATGGCACTTCGAGCAAAATACCATTTACAGAGGAAGAATACTTGGCAGACGAATTATGAAGCTGGAAAGACTGTATGGGATTAAGAATGGTGGGAATCGCAAAAGTGCGGGAATCAGAACGAACAATGTTCTATTTGATAAAGAACATCCGCGCACTCAGGAAGAACTTGCCGCGGAATCGAGGGAGTCAATACACAGGTGGCAAAACCGCCAATGGCGGTTTTGGCATTACGCAGGAAGAATTAGCAGAACAGTATGGATATTCTGTTGATGTAATAAAACGCGCAGAATCTCTCACAAAACTTCCGCAGGAGATTCAAGACCTTGTACAAGAGGGAACATTTCACCTTCTACCTTATTCAAACTTTTTTAGGTATAATATATTGATTTATGGCTTTTAATTGTGGGAATTACTAACAAAAAAATATAGTATGTTTTAACAATATATCATACTATAATACTAGGATATACGGTTGGGAGGATTGGTTTTGAAGTGAAAAATACTAAACCCATATGATAACAACATGGCAATATTCCACAATTTGTGCTTGAAATTCAAACATATCATAATATTGGTTCAAAAAACATAGCATAAAACCGGTATATATCATTGCAAAAATCGAAGAAATAGACCGAAAAATGACAAAAATACTTCAAAATGTGGAGGAAATGACTGAGAAAGTTTGAAGATTTAAAATTAAACTTATTTTTTTAAGAATTAGACAGCATACTTTTTTTGATATGTATACTTGGAAATGTCACAAAATGTGAATGAATTTGCATGTATATCATTAAATAATAAGGGATGAAAGCCAAAGCCCTTGTAAATTACAAGAAACAAATCAGCGCAGGATCAACTTTATATATTGTGCGGACATTCCGCCTGTTTATGAATACAAAAGATGTGTCCGGTTTTTATGTTCGGTTTGGCTTTCCGTTTTGCTTCCGGTTTTACTTACATAAATTACCGTTTCATATTTTTCTTCTCTTTCCTTTTTAATGGATAGGCTTGTTCTTGGTGAATGTATTGGCTCGCTGATTGCAAGTCTATCTACTTTTTTTAATACCCACGAATACATAAAGCATAATCTGGTGGAGCAAAGGCAGGTGACAAAAATGAAGAGCTACTATGTTGTACGCGAAAAGCCATACAAAAATTTTATTACTTATGTTGTTTACCAGCGTAAATATCGCCCGGAAATCTGGCGGGAGCTGAAAAAGAAACGATATCATGAATACTATGTGGGCAGCTATAGGGACTATGCGCTGGATCAGTTACCGGATGATGGGATAAAGGCTGCTGTATTCAATTACATAGACAGACACAAAGGAAAGACATAAAAAATGCGCCCATTAGTAGCCGAGCGTATGTTATTATATATAAAGAGACTGACAGCTTAACCCATATCGCGTCCACAATACGTCCACATACGAGCAAAGCACTGTAAAATACAAGAAAATATGAATGGCTCAAACAAGTTTATTTTCATCGGGGAAAAAGGCAAAATTACCATACAATAAGGGATAGTAAGTTCAGATTTGATATTCTGAGTATAAATTGTTTCTTATGGGCAACAATCCGATAGTTGGCGCTTCCGTTGCTGTTGCAGTTGACGTAGCTGCTGCTATGAACAAGTAAGTTGCTGGTTTTGCAGCTTTCTTAGCATCTTAAAACAGATTTATACCATATCTCCCTCCTGTTACCTGCATTTCAGCGGGTGACAGGAGGGAGATTTTCTTTGGATCTGTCTATGACGAGTGGGTTTGTATAACACCAGCTGCGGAAAAAACGCCGATTGTTCCACACAATACACAGGGGAAGTATAAATTTACTGTTTACAAAAAATATAAATTCGTTATTATAAACAACAAAGCAAAGATGCGTGCATATCATGGATGCAGGACACAAAAACTATCATGCAGATGGGAAGAAGGAAAATTCAGGGCAATATTCATCGCAGTCTGAGTCAAAATGTTGCAGGTGTTCGGGAGCGGCTGAAAATGGAGAACAGCAAAGTGTGTAAATATGAATTGTTTGCTTGCGGAAGCGCGTGCTGACTGGCGTGTGCACAGCATCGGTCAATGGGCGTACGATACGCTGGCGGAGTATAAGGAGGCAGTATGATTCAAATAATCCGCGCCGTTCTGGCGACCGCTGCAATTGTCAGCGTGTTGATTGTATATGCATGCTGCGTTGTCGCTGGCAGAACAGACAAGGCGGCGCAGCAGATGAAAATTCCAAAGAAACCAAATGGGAAGCAATAGCAAAGCCCCGCAGCCATGAGTTGGATTTGCGGGGCAGATTTTTGGATAAATCCTGTTTATTGATTTTATTTATGCTGGTACGGACGGACTGTCTGATGGGCAGAATCCTGTTGTCAGGTGCGTGGCAGATGGGATTATTCTCTGGAAGGGGATAATAGATATCCGTCTTTCTGTCCGAACAGCGTCTGCACCAGTTTGCCGTCGCGGATAATCAGTACATGAACCGGGGTATACTCTCGAATACAGTTATCGATGACATGTGCGGTTCCGCGCGATTTGCCATCCCACAGGACAAGAACATAATCACTGTACCGGATGAGTTCAATGTTGCGTTGGAGCGGTGCAGACTTGCGAAAACGCGCATAATTCGGATGGAAAATTTTTAAGGGAAGATGGGCACGCTGTGCATATTTCTGTGCAAGTTCATCTGCACCTTCAGCACCGCCGGAGACAATTTCGCTTGCTCCGCGCGGGATGTACTGCAATATGTCCGAATAACAATCCATCGTGATAGACCGTGAGCCTACAATCGCTACCCTCATGTCAAACTCTCCCTTTTTCTCCTGTGTTTTCCTGTTTCGTCATAGATGTCTATTCTGTGATGTTTATTATACACGGAAATGCCGCATCTGTCATCTGCTTCCTGCATGCATGGAGGAGCCGACAGACATTTCCGTCAGAGGACAGCGGCGGACATGCCGTGCAGACTCTGCCCATAGACCCAGACAAACGCACGAATGTGATTGCCGCATTGCGGTCACGATAAAAGAGGAAGGGAGAGGATGCAATGCGGAAAACATTGGCAAAGCAATGGTGTGCGGCACTGCTGTTGGTTTGTGCTTTGTCACCGAGCGCACAGGCGGCGTCGCAGAAACTGGTTCCGCTGGGCGTACCGGTCGGCGTGCGCATGACAGCGGCGGGCGTCGTCGTGTCAGCTATGACGACAGTAGACAGTCCGGCTGGGGAGATCTGCCCTGGTCAACAGGCCGGACTGGAGGCAGGCGACATTTTACAAGCGGCAAACGGGGAAACCCTTTCGTCCAGCAGCCAGCTTGCGGAAATTGTGAAGCAGAGCAGAGGTAACCCAATTCGGTTTACCGGACTGCGCGGAGATACTGATATTTCCGTGTCAGTCCAACCGGTCAAAAGCAAGACCACTGGAACGTATCAAATTGGGATTCTTGTGCGTGACAGCATGGCAGGTATTGGCACGCTGACGTATGTGGATCCGGAGAGCGGTGAATTTGGTGCGCTCGGTCATCCGGTCAGCGATATTGACAGCGGTGCGCTGATGCCGTTGGAAACTGGTTCTATTGTACCTGCGAGTGTGATCGGTGTTGTCGCGGGTGAAGCAGGTACACCGGGCGAGCTGGTCGGCACGTATGAATTTTCCCGGGAGATTGGTCAGCTGAACGAAAATACGGCGTGCGGCATTTTTGGCACACTGACGGACAGCTCGCTGTATTCTGCCGCTTATGCTGTGGATACGGCAGAGAAAGAGGAAATTTATACCGGAAAGGCGGAAATTCTGTTGTGTGTGTCAGGAAAGACACCAGAGTATTATGAAATTGTGATTGAGAAGGTGGCAACGAACACCGTGGATGGGCGTTCGCTGACCATTCGTGTCACAGACCCGGAGTTGCTGGAAAAAACTGGCGGGATCGTACCTGGCATGAGCGGCAGCCCGATCTTGCAGGATGGGAAGCTGGTCGGTGCGGTGACACATGTGCTGGTGAACAACCCGGCAAGAGGTTATGGAATCTTTATAGAAAATATGCTGGACGCGGCTGAATAAATAATTATAGCCTTTATCTTGTTGTCCCTATTGATAATTGCGGGAGATGTGATTGATAATAGGGGCAACCTTTTTCTTTGCAAGATGAAAGCTGTATGGTATACTTGGTGCAGATAAATCGGTATTTGGAGGAATCACTATGTTGGTTGATTTTGCTAAAATGAAAGAAATAACTGTGCCAGGAATGAATAACGGAACAGGAACGATGACAGCGAAAATGTATATGGACGAGCAAGGAAAAATAATTCCGTGTTCTATTCACGCAGGTGGATCCATCGGATTGCATAAGCATGAAACCAGTGATGATATAAATTACGTATTGTCGGGAAACGGAAAAGCCATCTGTGATGGTCAAGAGGAAATTTTGCGTGCTGGTACCTGCCATATTTGCAAAAAGGATCGGAACACAGTATGATCAATACGGGAACGGATGATTTGGTTTTGCTCACAATCGTTATAGAACGATAAATGTCAATTTGTTGCTTCACCAGGCTGAATAACGAACGTTCACTCGTAGGAGGTGTCCGATTTTGCAGGATGGGAAGCTGGTCGGCGCGATAACATATGTGCTGGTGAACAACCTGACGAGAGGATATGGAATCTTTATAGAAAATATGTTAGCAGCGGCTGAATCATTGTAGCAGCGCTGGATCTTGTTGTCCCTATTGACAATTGCGGGATGTGTGATTGATCGTAGGGACAACAATTTCTTTGCAGAATGAAAGTTATATGTTATACTTGGTGCAGATAAATCAGAATTTGGGAGGGCAGCAACTATGCATCTTGAACGAATTACCAATCCATTGCATTCCATGTATAACCGAGCTTTAGAGCTGTATCAAATTAGTTTCCCACTTCATGAACAGAGAGAGGCTTTTTCTCAGGCTGAGATTTTGCGTGATGATGACTATCATTTCGACCTGATTTACGATGCGGACATTTTTGTAGGGATTGTTTTGTATTGGGAGAGATTAGACAATGTCTACATCGAGCATTTCTGCATTCTGCCGGAAATGCGAAACAAGCAATATGGGCAGAGGGTGCTCTCGCTTTTAAAGGAAAAGCAGAAGACGCTCATACTTGAAATCGATCCCCCGATTGATGCGATATCCATCAGAAGAAAGGCGTTTTATGAGCGATGCGGATTTGTTGGGAATCCGTATCCGCATGTTCACCCTCCGTACCATAAGGGAAATAAAGGGCATGAGCTGGTCGTCATGAGTAACCCTATGCCGATTTCACAAGTGGAGTATGATGCCTTTTATGATTATCTGCAAAACAGAATCATGAATCATGCATTCGCATAAATTCCAGTTTCCTCAGCATATAACCAGAGTTGTTTACATAGCAGTCATGCACTTCGGTGCATGGCTGTTTTGCGTCTGCAAAATGGTTCCCTGAATTACAATCACTCGTGAGCAACTTGCCAACAATACGAAATGGGAAGCTGGTCGGCGCGGTGAAACATGTGCTGGTGAACAACCCGGCGCGAGGTTTGACAGCTCGATTGAAAAATGCTCGAAGCAGCAGGATAAGAGAGGAAACGGAAAGGCTCGCCCAAAGGGCGTTCAACACAGGGATTTTACAGAACAAGTAAAATATGAGTGCTGACAGCCCTCAAGCGGAGCAAAAAGAATGACCACAGCATTGGCAATCGCCTCTGTTGTGGTCATTTTCGTTATTATTGACTTACGAGTATCGTTACTATTGGGCCTGTAATCGCAGCAATCATAGCGACAGCTGCGATAATCATCATGATAGTATTGTATCTTCTACTGCTTTTCAAATCCTCTTGAGCAGCTTTGTATGACTCCGCCTGAGCATCATACATTTCCTTTAATTTATTATAATTATCAGCCAGCAGTTTATTCTGTTCAACAAGTATATTTATCTGCTGAGTTGTAAGATTATTTTGCTCCTCGATTTTCCTTTTAATATCACCCATTATAGTATCTTCCGGATCTATAATTGGAAGTTCAGGCATTTCAATTTTAGGATATATCGGTTCAGGCATAGCAATACGTGATATGTCAATAGGTTTGAAAGATGCTGATAAGTTTTTTAACGCATCAAAATCCATTCTTTAATCCTCCTTTTTTGCACCATACGGAGTTTTTCCATCCGCAACCATAAGCGGTGCCTGTGGAGCAAAATCGTATGTAATAACCTTTTTCTCTTACGGTTCATCGGAGAACTTAACAGAACCACCAATACCGAAGTATTTCTCAAAGAAAGCTTTCAGCTTGCTGATTACACCTTCTTTTTTCTTTGCTCTGTTACCGCCACCGAAACGACTGACTGGAGGAAGGATTTTCTCAATGTCTGTACCGACAATCTTGATTTCACCTTCTCGGAAGGAGTTGTCGAGGAACTTACGGGTTTCAGCCTCTTTCAGCTTTTCTTCCTTGATGATGGCAACCAGATCCTGTTCACGCTGTTCTGCAACGAAATCATGCCATTCGGTCATGACATCTTCAACATCATTGATACCTGCGATGAAGGTTTCAATAAGCGCCTTCTTGCTACGCAGCTCAGGGCTGGCATCGATAGCCTTTTTGATGGTGATAAGGACTTCCTTATCCTCGCAATGGGTATCGTGATACTTCTTCACGAGCATGAGGATATACCCCGGCAAATGAAAAATCGGCATAGCCCGGTAAAATACCAAACTATGCCGAATCTTTTTCAAGGAATTAAAATCCCTAAGTTGCACCGCCTAATGGTGGGCTTTTCTTTTTGCTTGCTTTCTATGTTTATAAATTGGATTTTCTGTCGAAAAAAATGTTCCTGTTTCCGGGGAAATTTGACAGAAAATCACATAATTCGAGCATAAGATTATCGGATTGACAAAAAAATACTGGATTTACCGGGTGTAAAAGCAGGAATGTCGTCGTACGATTTTTATGAATAAATGGGTAAAATTCATTGTCTTAATTCGGAAAATATGGTAATCTAAAACCGTCGTAAATGCGGCAAATAATTACGGATATGCTGGAAGGCAGGGAATGACATCATGGAGAACAGAATTCGGGTGCTGATTGCCGACGAAGATACAGAGTTTCGCAAATTGCTCGACGAAACATTGACACGGGACAATCGCGTGGAAATAGTTGGTTCATTCGCAGAGGGAAAAGGATTGGCACAGCACATACTGGATAGTATGCCGGATGTGCTGCTGCTCGACCCGATGCTGCCGGGCACGGATGGACTGACCGTCCTGCACGAGCTGAATGACGCTGCACCGGCCAAAATGCCGGTTATTTTTGTCCTGAGCGGCTTTGCCTCGCAGGAGATGACAGCGGAATGCAATGCGCTCGGCGTCAGCTTTTATCTGCGCAAGCCGGTGGATTTGCAGGCGCTCGCACAGCGGGTCAGCCGCTATGGCGGACAGCGCAATTTTTCGCGTACACCGGCAGTGCGTATGCCGGATGAGGATTTGGAAATTGAAATGCGCGTGACCAATATCATTCACCAGATTGGTGTACCGGCACACATCAAAGGATATCAGTATCTGCGTGAAGCCATTATTATGACGATTCACGATATGGAAGCCATCAATGCGATCACAAAGATATTATATCCGACTGTGGCAAAAAAATTCAAAACAACATCCTCCCGCGTGGAGCGCGCCATCCGGCATGCGATTGAAGTCGCCTGGGATCGCGGAGATGTCGATACGCTTCAGGAATATTTCGGCTTTACGGTTTCTGGCACAAAAGGAAAACCGACCAACAGCGAATTTATTTCTATGGTTGCGGATCGCCTGCGGCTGGAGCTGAAAATCAGCTGATTGTTTCAAAAAATTCAGGGCAATACCATCCTCCGGGTACGCCCTGCATCACAGTTTTTTCTTTTTTTACACCAGAGACTGCGCGCAAGCTGCGGTCTGTGGTGTATTTTTTATTTGGAATAGTAATCAGTTTCCAAAATCAGGTTATTGATTTCGATAAAATCCTGTGCAGTCTGATTCATGGTTGCAATATCTGTCCTCGCCGCTGCGCCATCGGAAAATTCATGGATGATTTCACCGTCCTGATAGACAACATTGCCGTCAATCCAGCTGCCGTCACTGAAAATGGCATAACCGGCGTAATTGGGATCAAAGGCATCGTGTCCGATGTAGTATGTACCCGAGGACAGGCCGAACAGATTGAGCAGTGTGGGTGCGATATCGCTTGTGTTGAGCGTCTTGTCCACTGTCATCGGTTGGAGGTCAGTCGACCAGATGAAAAACGGCGTCTTTTCCACCATGAGGTCGACCGGTACATCTGACAATGCACGCACGCGCTCCTGATCCTTCATCGAGTAGGAATAGTGGTCAGTAACGCCGACGATAACCGTGTTTTCCAGCTGGCCGGCGCGTTCCAGCTCGGCCAGCAGCTGTGAAAAAAAGTTGTCCAGCAGCTTCATTTTTGCGAGGTAGTAGCCAACTTCTTCACACTCGTCCGCGTCGGCATACTGCGGATACTGTTCCATGGCGTATTTGCTGACCGAGTCATCGGAAGAATACGGCATATGTGCGTTGCGCGAGATCACGAAGTTAAAAAACGGCTTGTCCGGCAGCAGCTGTGCGCGCAGGTCGGGATTGGTCAGCACAAACGTATCTTCATACAGCTCACTGGAAAACTGGTTGCTGTGCTCTGCGTAATCGGCATAGCAGATGTAGGTTTCATACCCCATCGCGGGGTCCATGACGCCCCGGCTGTAAAAGCTCGGAGAATTGTAATGAAATGCATTTGCGGAATAGCCCGCGGCGCGGAAGGTGTTGGGCAGGCTTTCAGAATAGTCATTGCCGCAGTAGGTAAAGGTCAGACTGCCGTCGGTCGGGGAGAACACGCCGGTGTTGACGGTAAATTCCGTGTTGAACGTGCGCACGCTGCCGTACAGCGGTGTGTACAGGTTGGTGAAGTTGATGCCTTCGCGCATCAGACGGCAGAGGGTCGGCGTGGTATCCTCGCGGATGGTCCAGTCATCTGCACTTTCCATCAGCACGAGAATGACATTTTTGCCCGCCAGTGTTCCGGTCATTTCGTTTTCTGTAGCGGATTCGCGTTGGGCAAAATATGACTCGATGCGCGCGAGCTTCTGGTTTTCTTCTGATTTGTTGCCGGGCAGCTGCGGCTCGAGCAGGTGAACCCAGATATCGCGTCCGGCGGAATGGTACAGCCCGCACATTGTGTAGACCTTGTGCGCGTCATACATCAGGTCATACGCACGGCGCAGCGATTTTCCGGCATAGTAATCGGTTCCCAGCCCACGCTCTAGCTCATCTCCCGCACAGGCGGCATTCAGCAGGTACGGCAGTGCGGCAGCTGCGGTGACAGCACAGAAGCACACTGCGAGCACTTTGGCACGGCTGGCTGTGGTGTTCGGCCGCAGGCGGCAGGCAGCTGCGCCCCACAGAAGCAACAGCACTGCAGCCGGGACAAAACCGGCGGGAAGATAATCAAAAACGGAGCCTGCGAATTCTGCGCCGTCGCGCAGATAGACGAGATAGGTCAGCCACATGAATTTGCCGAAAAGTTCAAAATAGCCCGCCTGTAAGATAGCGAGTGTTGCAGCCGGGTAATACAGCAGGACGAATAAAATACGCGCGGGCAGGCGCGGCAGCAGGAACAAAAATCCGGCCAGGATTCCTGCCCACACTGCTGAGAACGCGAGGGAAAAAGCAGAGGTATCGGTATAGGTGTAGATAAACAATTCCGGCAGAAAAAATGACAGCCAGGGAATCAAAAACGCCGCCGCAGCGGAGCTGCCAAAGCGGCGCAGGATGTGGAGCAGGCGCATGGAACAACTTCCTCTCTCTTACAGATTCGGATAAAACTATTATATCAAGCGCAAAACAATGCGTCAATTTGGAACATATAAACAATATATTTCCCGAACTGCGTGCGCTGTGCCAAAAGTCTGCGCCGATTGGGCAGGAATTCCGTCTTATTTGTTCCCGTCATGACTGGCAATCCATATGGCGGGCATGCTATAATAAATCTGTTTCCAAATACAAGATGTGTAAGGAGGGCGAAGAATGAAGCTGATGGTAATTGACGGCAACAGCATGCTGAACCGTGCGTTTTACGGCGTGCGCCTGATGAACAACCATGAGGGGCTGTTTACCAATGCGGTGTACGGCTTTGTGGCGACGATGTTGAAGCTACAGGGCGAGCATGCACCGGATCGCATCGTCGTCTGCTTTGATGTCAGGGAAAAAACATTCCGCCATAAAGAATATGAAGCCTATAAGGGCACGCGAAAGGGTATGCCGGACGAGCTGGCACAGCAGCTGCCGCTCATCCGCGAGGTGCTCGACGCAATGGGGATCCCGCGCATGGAAAAGCCGGGCTTTGAAGCGGATGACCTGCTCGGCACGCTGAGCCGACAGGCGAACGAGCGCGGGGATACCTGCATGCTGGTCACGGGCGATAAGGATTCCCTCCAGCTCATCGGCGGCGGCACCACGGTGCTGCTCGCGGTCACGCGCCGGGGACAGACCACGACAACGGAATACACGACCGAGGTATTCCGTGAGCAGTACGGCTTTGACCCTATTCATATGATTGACCTCAAAGCGCTGATGGGAGATACGTCTGATAACATCCCGGGCGTGCCCGGCATCGGTGAAAAGACCGCGATGGGCCTGATTCAGAAATTCGGCACGGTGCAGGCGGTGTATGACAACATCGACGATCCGTTTATCAAAAAGGGTCAGCGCACGCGTCTGCTCGAGGGCAGGGAGAGTGCAGAGCAGAGCCTGCATCTGGTCACGATTGTGCGCGATGTGCCGCTGGAGACCAACGTCGCTGACCTGCCGCCCATGCAGATGGATGAGGAAGCGCTGTACAACCTGTTCACGAGATTGGAATTTAAGAATTTCATCACACGCCTGAACCTGCACGCGCCGGAGGCGGTACAGCAAGCCGCACCGGAAAAGAGTATCACCTGCGTTGCGGCAGAGAGCGGGGAGCAGCTGCTCGCCGCCATTGAGGGAAAAGACCGCATCGTGCTGACTGCGCCGCAGTCGCTCTCTGCGCTGTGCGTGTTGGTGGATGATACTGCGTATTTGCTGAGCGCCGACCAGGTCGGGACACAGGCGTGGCATGCATTGCTGGAGCAGCTGTTTTCCGGTGCGTATCCGCTGATTGTGCACGACGGAAAACCATATCTGACTGCCCTGCTCGAAGAGGGCATTGAGGCGGCAGATTTTGCTTTTGATACGGCGCTCGGCGCGTACCTGCTCAATCCGACGGAAAACGGCTATGGACTGGAAAAGACCGCACTCGGCTATCTCAGCCGCGAGCTGCCGCCTGCGTCTGATTACGAGGCAGATGATGCGTTTTCCCCGCTCGGCGGGGCGGAGACAGCGGGACAGACACTGTGTGCGCATGCTGCTGCTGTTGCACAGCTGGAAGAAATCATCCGTCCGAAAATTGATGAAGAGGGCATGCATGAGCTGTATTATGACATCGAGCTGCCGCTGGAAATCGTACTCGCCTCCATGCAGCATGACGGCTTTCAGGCAGATGCGGATGCGCTGCGCACATTCGGCGAAACGCTGACCACCCGCATTGACGAGCTAACTACACAGATCTATGAGCAGGCCGGGCGCGAGTTTAACATCAATTCGACCAAAACCCTCGGAACAATTTTGTTCGACGAGCTGGGACTTCCGGTTATCAAGAAAACCAAGAACGGCTATTCGACAAACATCGATGTGCTCGAAGCATTGCAGGGCTATCATCCGATTGTCGGCATGGTCATCGAATACCGCCAGCTGACAAAGCTGCGTTCGACCTATGTGGACGGGCTGCTCAAGGTCATCGCGGACGATGGACGCATCCATTCCACGTTCCAGCAGATGGTGACTGCGACCGGACGGCTCAGCTCGGTCAATCCGAATTTGCAGAACATTCCCGTCCGGCAGGAACTGGGCAGCGAATTGCGGCATATGTTTGCTGCAAAAGATGGCTGTGTGCTGGTCGATGCGGACTATTCGCAGATCGAACTGCGTGTGCTGGCGCATATTGCGGACGATAAAACAATGATCGATGCGTTCCATTCCGGCATGGACATTCATGCTGTCACCGCGTCGCAGGTATTTCATGTGCCGCTGGACGAGGTCACGCCGTCGATGCGCCGCTCATCCAAAGCGGTCAATTTCGGTATTGTCTACGGTATTTCCGCATTTTCGCTGGCGAATGACATCGGCGTTTCCGTCAAGCAGGCAGGCGAATACATTGACAATTATCTGGCCGTCTATCACGGCGTGCGCGATTACATGGAGCGCATCAAGCAGCAGGCAAAGGAAGACGGCTATGTTTGCTCGATGTTCGGGCGCCGGCGCTATCTGCCTGAGCTGAAATCCAAAAATTTTAACATCCGTTCCTTCGGCGAGCGCGCTGCGCTCAATACGCCGATTCAGGGCACGGCGGCGGACATCATCAAGATTGCCATGGTGCGCGTATATCGCAGACTGAAAAAGGAACAGCTGCGCAGCCGCCTGATTTTGCAGGTGCACGACGAATTGATCCTCGAAACACCGGAGGATGAGATCGAGATCGCGGCAAAGCTGCTCAAAGAGGAAATGGAAGCGGCTTGTGCCCTTGCCGCACCGCTGCGTGCGGATGCCGCATGGGGCCGGGACTGGTACGCGGCAAAGGGGTAAGCATGGTTTTGTTTGTCGATATCAATGACATCTGCCGCGCGCCGCTGGCAGCTGCGCTGTATCAGCGCGCCTGTGGGAAACCGGCGTACAGTGCAGGCGTGTATGCCGACGAGGGCGCGGCGCTGTGTAAAGCCGTCTGTCCGCCGCTGATCGGGGCACACCGGTCGCGGCAGCTGTCTGCCGCCATGCTGGAAAAGGCGGACGACGTGTGGTGTGTCACGGCGGCGATTGCCCGCCATCTGGCGGAGGAACACCCGCAGCAGGCACATAAAATCCATGCGATGGCGGACATCGAAGACCCGTTCGGCATGGGAAACGAGGCATATGCGCGGTGTGCGGACGAGATCCGTGCACAGGTGGAGGAACTTCCATGAGCGAGATTTGTATCGTCCCATTTGCGGCGGAGCATGTCGGCGCAATTGCGGAAATCGAACGCGCATGTTTTGCTGACCCATGGACGGAGGACGGACTGCGTGAGGAATTGGACAACATCTGTGCGCGTTTCCTGACAGCGGTGGATGAGAGCGGCACGGTGGCGGGCTATATCGGCTGCCACACCGTTCTCGACGAGGGCTACATTGCCAATGTTGCGGTTGCACCCGCCTTCCGGCGGCGCGGCATCGGGCGCAGACTCGTACAGGCACTGCTCGCGCGGTCAGCTGACCTGACATTTGTGACGCTCGAAGTGCGCGCGTCCAATGCGCCTGCCATTGCGCTGTATACTGCCTGCGGCTTTGTGCCGGTCGGCACGCGCCGCAGGTTTTATTCTCATCCGACGGAGGACGCACTGCTCATGACGGCACAGTTGAAAGAAGGATGAGTGTGAACGCATGGAACATCGGTTTCCTGGTCTGGCTTGCGTGCGGGCTGTTGTTTTTCGGCATCGGCATCCGGTGCTTTTTTACAAAGAAGCAGGTCGGCTTCTGGGCGAATGCGGAGACACCGCAGATGGAGAACGTGAAGGCATATAACCGTGCAGTCGGTGTGCTGTGGCTGGCGTATGCAGCTGTGTTCTGCGTGCTCGGCATTCCGATGCTGATCCCGCAGCCGTCGGCGCTGATTCTGCTGTCCGTGCTCGGCGTGGTGTTTGAAACCATTGTGCTCATTGCTGTTTATATACGCATTGAGCAGAAATACAAAAAGAAATAAACTGGGTAAAGAGCATATGAAAATTTTAGCAATTGAGTCGTCCTGCGACGAGACTGCGGCGGCGGTCATCGAGGACGGCAGGAAAATCTGTTCCAATATTATTCACTCACAGGCGGACGAGCATGCGCTGTATGGCGGTGTCGTGCCGGAAATTGCGAGCCGTGGGCATGTCGAAGCGATCAGCGCAGTGGCACAGGCGGCGGTGCGCGAGGCGGGTATGGAATTTGCCGATGTCGATGCGATTGCGGCAACCTGTACGCCCGGCCTGATCGGCGCACTGCTGGTCGGCGCAAACTATGCAAAATCGCTGGCGTGGTCGCTCGGCAAGCCATTCATTCCGGTGCACCACATCCGCGGACACATCGCGGCGAATCTGTTGGCGTTCCCGGAGCTGGAGCCGCCGTTCCTGTGTCTGTCGGCCTCCGGCGGCTCATCGATGATCGTGCTGGTGCGCGATTACACCGACATGGAAATCCTGGGCGGCACGCGCGACGATGCGGCGGGCGAAGCGTTTGACAAGGTGGCGCGCGTGCTCGGCGTCGGCTATCCCGGCGGCCCGAAGATTGATAAGCTTGCGCAGGGCGGCGACGACAAGGCATATGTCCTGCCGCGCTCGCATGTCGACGGCGCGCCGCTGGACTTCTCGTTCTCCGGCCTCAAGACAGCGGTTATCAACCTCGCGCACAATGCGGAGCAGAAGGGGGAGGAGATCCGGGTGCATGACCTTGCAGCTTCGTTTTCGGCGGCGGTCAGCGATACGCTGGTGCCGCGCCTGAAGCTCGCGGCAGAGCAGACCGGTGTGCACACGCTGGTCGCAGCGGGTGGTGTTGCGGCCAATTCCCGTCTACGCGCAGACCTGGAAGCGATGGCGGCAGGCTTCGGTGTGCCTGTCTATATGCCGCCGCTCAGCCTGTGCGGGGATAACGCCGCTATGATCGGCGCGCAGGCGTACTATGAATTTCTTGCAGGAAATACAGGAACGATTTGGCAAAATGCCTTTGCCACGGCAGAAATTTCGGAAAAAATCTGTCAAAAGCACGGAATTGCAAAAAAACGCGCCAAAAGGTAGAAAATCTGCCAAAAAAGGTGTAATATAGAAATGGTTTTCAAATTCTACCAGCTTTTCTGATTCTGTTCAGCTGCCGTGTGTGACCGGATAAGCAGAGATGCTCCACTTTTGTGGCATACGGGCAGATTTGCAGGATTTCCCAATTTGGCATGCACAAAGAGAAAAAATTTTCTCCAGGAAATGGCAGCACCGTCAGTATGGGCGGAACGGGCAGCAATACAGGAAAGTACATCGCATACCGTATCCCACCCGAACAGGCGGCAGACAGGGGAAAATGCTCTTCTGCGCCGCTCCGATACAGACAGGAGGAATAATCCGTCATGGAAAAGATTAAAATGACTACACCGCTCGTCGAGATGGACGGCGACGAAATGACCCGTGTCATCTGGAAGATGATTAAGGACGAGCTGCTCTGTCCGTTTATCGACCTGAAGACTGAGTATTACGATCTGGGTCTGGAATACCGCAATAAGACCAACGATCAGGTTACGGTCGACTCTGCGGAGGCCACCAAGAAGTACGGCGTTGCCGTCAAGTGTGCAACCATCACGCCGAATGCGGCACGCATGGACGAGTATAACCTGAAGGAGATGTGGAAGAGCCCGAACGGCACCATCCGCGCCATCCTCGACGGCACTGTGTTCCGTGCGCCGATTCTGGTCAAGGGCATTGAACCGTATGTTAAGAACTGGGTTAAGCCGATTACGATTGCACGTCATGCTTACGGCGACGTATACAAGGGCTCTGAGATGAAGATTCCGGGCCCGGGCAAAGTTGAGCTGGTTTATACCGCTGAAGATGGCAGCGAGACCCGCGAGCTGGTACACAACTTTGCAGGCTCCGGCATTGTACAGGGCATGCACAACCTGACCTCCTCCATCGAGAGCTTTGCGAGAAGCTGTTTCAACTTTGCAGTTGATACAAAGCAGAATCTGTGGTTTGCAACCAAGGACACCATTTCCAAGAAGTATGACCACACGTTTAAGGACATCTTCCAGGAAATCTATGACACCGAGTACAAGGAGAAGTTCGAGGAGCTCGGTCTGGAATATTTCTACACTCTGATCGACGATGCCGTTGCCCGCGTCATTCGCTCCAACGGCGGCTACATCTGGGCGTGCAAGAACTACGACGGCGACGTCATGAGCGACATGCTCGCAACTGCATACGGCTCCCTGTCCATGATGACCTCTGTTCTGGTTTCCCCGAAGGGCGTCTATGAATATGAGGCAGCGCATGGCACCGTACAGCGCCATTATTACAAGCACCTGAAGGGCGAGGAAACCTCGACCAATTCCATCGCAACCATCTTTGCCTGGACGGGCGCACTGCGCAAGCGCGGCGAGCTGGACGGCCTGCCGGAATTGTCTGCATTTGCTGACAAGCTCGAAAAGGCTTGCATTGACACCGTAGAATCTGGTAAGATGACAAAAGACCTCGCGCTGATTACCACGCTCGAGGATGTTACCCCACTCAATACGGAAGGCTTCATCAAGGCTGTTCGTGAAACTCTGGAAGCCTCCCTTTGATTAAGAAAGGAACTCAGGAGGATTATCCGTGGAAAACGCAAAGCATGTATCCAAGGCAGTCATAAGCCGTCTGCCGCGCTATTACCGCACACTTCGCCAGCTGGCAAATGAAGGAGTCGGACGAATTTCGTCCAAGGATCTGGCAGCGCAGATGGATTTGACTGCGTCGCAGATCCGGCAGGATCTGAGCTGCTTCGGTGGCTTCGGTCAGCAGGGCTACGGATACAGTGTGGACAAGCTGATTGTCGAGCTGGAACGCATTCTCGGCGTCGCCGGCAGTCAGCGCGCCATCCTGCTGGGGGTGGGCAATCTCGGCCGCGCCCTGCTTCGCAATTTTGACTTTTCTTTCTGCGGCGTCCGCCCAATTGCAGCATTTGACACAGCTGCGGAGGTCATTGGCCGCGATTTCCGCGGCATTCCGGTGCATGCGCTGCATGACCTGGAGCTGTTCTGTGAGCGTGAGCGTCCGGATATCGCGGTGCTGTGCGTTCCGGCCGACCAGGCACAGTTGGTCTCCGAGCGCCTGGTGCGCTGTGGTGTGCGCGGCATCTGGAATTTCTCCAATGTGTCGCTGCGTCAGGATCATCTCGGCGTTCCGGTGGAAAATGTGCATTTTTCCGATTCACTGATGAAGCTGTGTTATCACATGAAGGCGACGGATCCGTTTGAGTTCGGCGAATAACACGGGAAACAGATACAGCCCGTTCCGCTTTGGCGGGGCGGGCTGATCTTTTTGGAAAAAACTTCGCTTTGCCTGCACCTCCGGCCTGTCCACCCAATACTATGAGAATGAAATTATGAAACAGGAGGAATTTGTTATGTGCAACAATTCGTGTGGCTTCGGCGGTTTTGACTGCTGCTGGATTATCATCCTGATCCTGATCTTCTGCTGCGGCGGCGGTTCGTTCGGCTGGGGCGGCAATGGCGGCTGCAATGGCGGCAATTCCTGTGACTGCTGCTAAGAGATTTCCGTTTTTCACGCGGATGGCAGCGCATGGCGTTGCATCCCGTGGGGGAATGTGTTAAAATAAAAAGAAAAAAGTAACAGGAGAGATCATATATGGCAAAAACGCCGTTCCGTGAAGAAAAACCGTACCGCAAGTGGCACCGCATCGCATTTTATGTGCTGATGGCAGGAATTGCCATGATCGTCATCTCATGCGTGATCTGTTTTGCAACGCAGGATGCAAACAACCTGATTGCAAACCGTCTGGGCTATGCTGCCATTCTCTGTGTGGTTGTATTTTATGCCATCAACATGGTCAAATGGCGCTGCCCGAACTGCCATAAGCCGCTGCCGCTGATCGGCCCGGTGCTCGAATGCCGGTACTGCAAACGTTCGTTTATGGACAGCAAGGGAAATCAGGTCTGGTAAGGTACTTCTGAAAACGGAAAATGCGGTATGGCTTCGGCTGTACCGCATTTTTTTGTACTCCTGCAAAAAATGTTCCTTGACTTTTTGCCACAGCATGTGCGAAAATAAAGATACCGTGTAGCACAAAGATGTATTTGGTTATCGCAAAGCGTGTAATATCCGAGTTCGGATATTATGCGCTTTTTTCTTTGCATGCAAGGCGGGGATTCACATTATATTGCGCATTGTGCGCAGGAGGAGATACATATGCCGAAGACAAAGACACAGGGCATCATTTTCGGGCTGATTATGTCGTATGCGATGGCATACGGCATGGAGGTCTACAACATCGCTATCAAGATGGGCTTTAACCTGTCGGCGGGCGGATTCAGCAACATGACCGACATCGTGTTCTGGGAGGCGTTTAAGGAAGCGCTGTACATGGGCGTGTTCGTCTTTCTGTTTTCCAATCTGTGGGGCAATCGACTGGGCGCCCGGTTTATGGCACGCCACTGCAATCCGGAGACAGACAACCCGTATTTCTGTCAGCTGATGCGGCAGGCAGGTACGGTCGCTGTGATGTGCCCGACCATGAGCATGGTTGCATCCATTCTGTTCAATCTCATTCTCGGCGGTGCGCCGATTGTTCAGCTGCCCGCCATTTGGGTCGGCACATTCCTGAAAAATTTCCCGATGGCGTTTTTCTGGAACATGTTTGCGGCAGCGCCGTTCACGCACTGGCTGTTCGGAAAGCTGTTCCCCAACAATCACTGATCTTTTTCCTCAGACCGCAGGTAACACGACCTGCGGTCATCTTTTTTGTACAGGGGTCAGAAGCCCCATGCGACAGGCGTCGGGATATACCGCCAGCAGGCGGGAGACGCCCAGGCCGCGCAGCAGGCGCGCCTTGGTGCGCAGCGTATCCGCGTCGTCGAACAGGACGAAATGTGCATGGTCTCCGTCGGAATAGGTGAAATATTTTGCGCACAGCTCGCGGGAGAAAAAAACTGTGGAACCGGTGCGGTGCAGCAGCTTTTGAAATTCCTCAGGCGACAGTGGCGTGCCGTTCGGATTGGCACAGGGGAGGGGAAAATCCGCACACGAGCAAACCAGCTGTGCGGCGATGCGCCCGCGCCCGAAGCGTCGGAGCAGCTCAGAAAAACGCCCCTCGAGACTGCCGCCGGAAATCGCTGTGTCCGCGATGGCGCAGGCGTTTGGTGCATATTCCGCGAGCGGCAGTGGGATGAGCAGCGGCAGCCCGGCGCGGTGGGCTTCACGGTCCAGTGCGGCGGTCAGCTCCTGCAACAGCGGGCGCTCAAAATCCGCCATGATGCCGGCGCAGCCGCGCTCCTGCGCGGCGGAGATCGCTTCGGCGGCAAACAGATCACAGCCGCGCGGCACGCCGCCGCTGTCTGTAATGCCGAGAAAATCTCCACGGGCACTGGCGGGATGAGCCAGCGGGACAAAACGCCCCTCCAGAGAGAGCTGCGTGCACAGGTGCAGACAGGTCAGCCCTGCCTCCCGCGTGCGCACAGCATCGATTCCGGCGGCGGCAATGATCCAGTTTGTTCGGTTCTCCATGCTGTTTTCCTCCGATCACGTTGCATTTCAGTGAAAAATCAAGTACACTAAGTAAGGCTGCATTTTTACAGTCAAAATGGTTCCCAAAGATGAAAGAAGGCATGAAATGGAAGCAGTATTCGGACCCGCGGGCAATGCGGAGTCATTTGCCGCGGCAGGTTTTCGCGCGACTGCGGATGCACCGGCGTGGCTCGCGCAGATGGGGCTGACAGCGTATGAATACCAGTGCGGGCGCGGCGTGCGCGTCGGCACGGAGACCGCACAGAAAATCGGTCAGGCAGCCCGTGATAACGGCATTACGTTGTCGCTGCATGCACCGTATTTTATCAATCTCTCGACGGATGATGACGTACAGCGCGAGAAGAATGCGCGCTATGTGCTGGAGAGCTGCCGCGCGGCACATGATATGGGTGCAGACCGCATTGTTGTGCATACGGGCGGTGTGGGCAAGCGCAGCCGCGCGCAGGCAATGGAAAACAGCCGTGATAACGTGCGCCGCATTCTCGAACAGCGCGATGCGGCAGGTTATGACGATGTCACCATTTGTCTGGAAACAATGGGCAAAATCAATGTCATCGGCACAGCAGAGGAGATCATGGAGCTGGTGGCACTCGATGACCGGCTGCTGCCGTGTATCGACTTCGGCCATCTTAATGCGCGCACGCACGGCGGCATGTGTACCCGTGAGGATGTAGCGGCACTGTTTGACCTGATGGAAAACACCATCGGTATGGAACGTGCGCGCGTATTCCACAGCCACTTTTCCAAGATTGAATATGGGAAGGGCGGCGAGGTGCGCCATCTGACCTTTTCCGACACCGTGTATGGCCCGAAATTCGACGCGGTCGCGCAGGAGACCGCTGCACGCGGCTATACGCCCCGATTTATCTGTGAATCGGCGGGTACGCAGGCGGAGGATGCCGCGGCAATGATGCGCTGTTATCAAGAGTATATGAAACAATTTTCTGCAATAGACAAGAAGGTATGACTTATGCTGAAACAAATTCAAACTGCACTGCGTGAGGCGGACGTCGATGCGGTGCTGATTACCAGTCCGCAGAACCGCCGGTATGCGACCGGTTTTCCGTCCTCGGCGGGCGTGTGCCTGATTGACCAAAAGGGCGGTTATCTGTTTACAGATTTCCGTTATATCGAAGCGGCAAAAAAACGCATTGGCGAAGGCTTTGTCGTTGAGCAGGTAAAAGGCTCCTATGCGCGGATGGTCAATGCCGTCTGTGCACAGGACGATGTGCACACGCTTGCCTTTGAAGAGGGGTTTATGACCTGTGCCGACCATGCGCAATGGGAGCGTGCGCTGGCTGCGAAGCTGAGACCGATGGGTACGCTGCTCAGCAGACTGCGCGAGGTCAAATGCCAGCAGGAAATCGACTGCTGTGTTGCCGCACAGCGCATTGCGGAGCGCGCACTGGAGGAGGTTCTGAATGACATCCGTCCGGGTGTGACGGAGAAGCATATCGCGGCGCTGCTGACCTATCGCATGCTCGATTACGGCGGAGAAGCGATGTCGTTTGAGCCGATTGTCGTCTCCGGTACCAAATCGTCCATGCCGCACGGCGTGCCGTCTGATAAGAAAATTGAGGCGGGCGATTTCGTGACAATGGACTTTGGCTGCACCGTCGAGGGATATTGCTCGGATATGACACGCACAGTCGCGGTTGGGCATGTGACCGATGAAATGCGCAAGGTGTATGACATTGTGCTCGAGGCACAGCGCGCAGGCATTGCCGCAGCTAAGCCGGGCGTCAGTGGGCGCGATGTGGACAAGGCGGCGCGTGATGTCATCGTGCAGGCGGGCTATGGCCCATACTTTGGTCACAGCTTTGGTCATGGCATCGGCATTGACATTCATGAAACACCTGTCGCCGCGCCGAACAACACCAATCCCCTCGAGGCGGGCAATATTATCTCTGCCGAGCCGGGTATCTACCTGCCCGGAAAATTCGGTGTGCGCATTGAAGACATGCTGTGCATCACGCCAGATGGCTGCCGCAACCTGACAAATGCGCCGAAAGAACTGGTAATTTGCGGCTAAGTGCTTGCAAAAGTACGTACAATAGGGTAGAATAATAAGAGATTTAATAAAAAGACATTTTATTCTTTTATATGGAGGACTTTATTTATGACCGCAGGCGAATTTCGTAACGGTGTAACCTTTGAAATGGATGGACAGGTTTACCAGGTAGTTAGTTTCCAGCACGTAAAGCCGGGTAAGGGCGCAGCTTTCGTCCGTACCAAGATGAAGAACGTCATGACCGGTGCTGTTACCGAGCGTTCCTTCAACCCGAATGATAAGTACGACGAAGCATTCGTTGAGCGCAAGGACATGCAGTACCTGTACAACGACGGCGATCTGTACTACTTCATGGATATGGAAACCTATGAGCAGGAGCCGATCGGCAAGGATATCCTGGGCGATGACTTCCGCTTTGTCAAGGAAGAAATGATGTGCAAGATCCTGTCTTACAAGGGCAATGTATTTGCTGTTGAGCCGCCGATGTTCGTTGAGCTCGAAATCACCGAGACCGATCCGGGCTTCAAGGGCAACACGGCTACCAACACCCTGAAGCCGGCTGTCGTTGAGACCGGCGCAACCGTAAAGGTTCCGCTGTTCATCGACCAGGGCGAGAAGATCAAGATCGACACCCGTACCGGCGAGTACCTCGAGCGCGCAAAGGGCTGATTTGTCCTTTTTGTGAGCCGGGAACCTGAGCATCCGGCGTTTGCCAGATAAGGAGGAATGGAACCATGACTGTTACCGAGCGCGTCGCGTATGTGCGCGGCCTGTTTGAAGGCTTTGAAGTCAATGTGGATAAAAAAGAGGGCCGTCTTTTCAAAGAGATCATCGATCTGCTGGAGGATATGGCGCTGTCCATCACCGACCTGGAGGAAGAAAACGAAGCATTGCAGGAAGTCATTGACGCCATGATTGAGGATATCTATGACGATGATGATTCCTATGACGAAGAGGACGTCGAACCCGACGACATGGCATATGATCCGGACAGTGAGCTGTTCGAGGTTGTCTGCCCGAGCTGCGGCGAGGAAATTTATGTCGATGAGGCTGCACTCAGCCAGGGAAGCATTGCGTGCCCGGCCTGCGGCGAGGAACTGGAATTCGATATGTCCGCGCTGGATGGGGATTTTTCGCTGGATGATATCCCGGAGGGCGATATTCCGGAGGACGATATCCCGGCAGATGATTTCCCGGAGATTGAATTCGATTCCGACGAAGAGCCGGATGCAGAGGACGACCTCGACGAGGATGACGACACGGATGATGACTGACCGTTCGCAAGTCTGAAACAGATCGCATGGCTGCCTGTGTGGCCATGCGATTTTTTACCCTTTCTGCACGGCGCAGGCACGGGAAATACCAAAAACTGTGCAGAAAAATTGGTAAAACCACATATGGAAAATCTATGTGAAAAGGTGTATGATTATATTCTTGGGATAACGAAAGGAGGAGAACTGCATGACGTTGGCGGATGCCATTGCCCTCGCGCACCGCGGCGAAACCGAAGGCCTTACCTGCCTGTTCGAGCACACTGCGCCGAATATCTGGATGATGGCCGCCGTACTTGGCTGTCCGTATATCGGAACCGCCGTGACGCAGATTTATCGCCGTGCATGGAATGAGGTCTCCTCGCTGCGTTCCCCGAGTGACCTGCGCGTCTGGATTGGACGCATTGCGTTCGACGAGCTGCTCCGGCAGCCGGAGGATATCGGGCGCAACATTCCTGCGCTGTCGGGTGACAGCGCGGAAGCATACCGCGTGATTTCCGGCTTGCCGCGGCAGGAGCGTACGGCGCTGCTGCTGCTCTGTGGAGATGGCTGCTCCGCGCCGCAGGCGGCGGAGATTTTGTCCCAGCCGGATATCGAGATCAAGCGCGCCATGCGGCGCGCACGCCAGACCATTGCAGCACATATGAAGCAGGTCGGCTGCACGAAAACCTGCAATACGGCATGGCTGATTGCCGTGTTGGAAGAGATGCGGCATGTACAGGCAGATGCGGCGGCAACAGAGCTGGAACAGGTTCTGACCTGCGTGCAGACTGGCGCAGAATACCGCGAAGCGGAGCCGTCTGTACAGATGGAGGAACCTGTGCCGCAGATGGAAGACACGCAGGAGAAAAGTGGATTTTTCCAAAAATGGTTCCGATCCAGGCGGTTCGGATAAAGAAGCACATGGACGGAACGCGGGAGGAGGTTTCCTGTGTTCCGTTATTTTTTTACAGGAGGATACCAAAATGTCCAAGACAAAGGAAATTCAGAAGCAAATGATGGAAGCACTTAAGGCGAAGGATTCCGCGCGCAAGGATGCGCTGTCCCTGCTGCTCTCTGCCCTCAAGGCGAAGGCAAAGGACAAGCGGGAAGATCTGACCGAAGCAGAAGAGGATGCGATTATCAAAAAGGAAATCAAGCAGACCCGTGAGACGATGGACGCTGCTCCGGCTGACCGTGAGGACATCCGCAGCGAGTGCCAGTTCAAGCTGGATATTTATAAGGAATTTGCTCCGGAGGAAATGGGTGAGGAGCAGATTCGCGCGCTGGTACAGTCCGTACTCGATCAGCTCCAGATTACCGTGCCGACCCCGCGCGATAAGGGCCCGGTGATGAAGCACCTGATGCCGCAGGTCAAGGGCAAGGCGGACGGCAAGCTGGTCAATCAGATTGTCGGGGAGATGCTCAAGGGATGAAGCGCCTGATCTTTATGGGCAAGCACATTGTGCCTGCCGCACGTATTCTGTTCGAGGGCGATGACCGCTATACACCGAAGCAGTATTCGCTCTGGCCGGAGCTGGAGGTCACGCTTCACGATGACGGGCGGTATGCCGTGTGGGTCAATCTGATTGATGACGCAGAGCTGTTGCAGGACACGAAGCGCGACACCAGAGGATTGATCGCAAAGCTCACGCCCTATGTCGACGAAATCATTGAGGACTGAGGCACAAACCGACAGGTTATCCGCTGTGTCTGTGGTACACTGGAGCATAGAAATTCCGGAGGGGAACCAAATATGCTTCATTATATCCGCACAGAACAGAGGGACAGCCAGCAGCGCATATGGTATGGCGTGCTGGCTGTGGAAAACGGGAGAACAGCTGCACAGGCTGGCGGACTGACACTGGACGGCGATTCCGCGCAGGCATTTGTACTGCGCATGAATACCGGGCAGGCGTCGCTGCTGCATTTTCCCGAGTTGATTGACGACTATCTCGCGCAGGGCAGCTGAATGGAACACAAACACCGGCAGACGGGTCTGCCGGTGTTTTTTTTGCTAAAGAGCCAACAGAAAAGGGCCGCAGGACAATGTCCTGCGGCCCTGCGACTGAAACAAAGCTCAGTCTGAATGGTTTTTGACCGGAAATCTTATTTGCAGTATCTCTGGATATGCTTTGCAGTCTCTTCAGCAGCAATTCTGATGCACTCGTCGGTGCTCAGTTCGTAGTAATCCGGACGGAATACTTCCATGGTGATGAAGCCGTTCTCAAAGTCATAGCCGATATCCTTCAGGGTGTCAGCGAAACGCTTGTGATCCAAGCAGCCGCGCGGATCAGACGGCCACAGGCGCTTTGCGTCGGTGTTGTAACCAGCGCCAGCCGGAACGTCCTCCGTGTCGTTCAGATGCCATACGAAGATCTTCTTGCCATCAGCCTTCTCCAGCTTGGACCAGTCGGAACGCATGCCATTGAAGTGGTACTGGTCGAGGGTAACGCCCATCAGCGGGGAGTCAACCAGCTTTACGATTTCGTAAGCGTCGTCGAAGGTGTTGATGGACATGGTCGGAGCGCCGCAGAACTCGAGGGACAGCTTCAGGCCGGTCGGCTCGCACTTCTTAATCATTTCCTTCAGGACAGCAACAGCCTCGTCGCGGATTTCCTGACGGGTAGCTTCGATGCCTCTCTCTGCCAGATCGCAGGACGGAACAACAACGACCATGTGGCAGTCGATTGCTGCACACTTCGCGATGATGTCATCCAGTTCCGCCATAACAGCGTCCTTCTCTTCCTGCGTGGACTTCATGTTGAAGAAGCACAGCGCATTGTAGGACAGCGGAACGATGTCATTTTCCTTCATGAAAGCGTTCAGCTCTTCCAGCGTGCCGCCTTCTTCGAGGTACTTATTCAGGCAGTCAAAGCGGATATCGATACCCTTGATGCCATACTTTACACAAGCCTTCAGATCAGCCATCAGGGACTGGTCAGCACAGCCGCGGTTGCCATCCCAAGTGCAGCCTTCGTTAAAACCCATCTTAAGCATGATGATATTCTCCTTATCTGATTACGATATGTATGAAACGAAACAATTACTTCTTGTAGAAGTCCGGGGTGCCGCCGGTAACGACCTTCTCAGCTACGCCGGAAGTCTGAGACTTAACCAGAGCGTCAGCAGTGATGGAAGCAACATAGCCGTCCCAAGCAGAGGAACCGCCGGTCTCACCCTTCAGTGCGTGGTCAACCCAGTCCTGAATCTCAACGTCGTAGGAATCCATGAAGCGGAGAATCCAGTTGTCTTCGATCTTGGTGGAAACGTTGTTTGCATAGCGTACGGTCGGGAAGGACGGGCACGGCAGGTTGATAACGCCGTTCTCGCAGACAACCTCACAGTTGATGTCGTAGCCGAAGCCGCAGTTTACGTTGACTTCCAGAACGGTAACGATACCGGTCTTGGTCTTCATAATCATGATCTGCGGATCCTTCAGGCCTTCATGAGCCTTGGAAGAGGTCTTCGGCATGATGCACTGAACCTCATCCCACTCGTCGTCGATCAGCCACGGCAGAACGTCGATCTCATGGATTGCGGTATCGGTAACAGCCATAGCGGTGGTGTAGCTCGGGTCAACGCCGTCTGCACGATGGGTGCACTTCAGAACCATCGGAGCACCGAACTTGCCTTCATCGATCAGTTCCTTGACCTGCTTGTAGCCACGGTCATAACGACGCATGAAGCCAACCTGTACGAGGTGCTTGCCGCTTGCCATCTCAGCGTCAACGATTTCCTTGCACTCTGCAGCGGTGTTGGTCAGCGGCTTCTCGGTGAATACCGGCTTGCCAGCGGCGATTGCCTGCAGAACCGGATCCTTGTGGAAAGCGCCCGGAGTGGTAACAACTACTGCATTAACGTCAGGATCGTTGATTGCAGCAGCGGAATCGGTGTAAACCTTAGTGCCTTCGCCAGCGATTTCAGCGCCCTTCTTAGCGCCAGCCTCGAAGACGTCGCATACAGCGACAACCTTTGCGTTCTTAATTCTGTTCTGAATGCGGTCAATGTGCTGCTGGCCGATCATACCGCAGCCGATCAGGGCAATTCTCAGTTCATCCATGTCAAAAACCTCCAAATCATAAGTGTGAAACCGTTCCAAGCAGGTTTCATTTGTTGTTGTGCACCTAGTATAACGCAATCTGTTGTGCAAATCAATGCATATTTTTGATAAAAAGACATTTTATTTGTACACAAATACCAGACAACTGCGGTTTTTTGGACTATTTTGCACGCGAAAAGAGGTAAAAATCAAAAAAATCAAGAAAAACCGAACTTTTTTTGTGATGTAAAAATATTCTTTTAAACGCGTTCACGTGAACGCGATGATAATATTTTGACGAAAATTTTACCGTGCATGGGAGCTGGAGGTGCAAAAAAATCCGCTCTGTTTTCCGATTGCGGCTGGAAAACAGGGCGGATACAGTCAGACATTGTATTTATTTTTTATGGCGATATCAGTGAAAAAGTACTTGTTTTCCGGCACTGTACCGGCAAACAGATAGTCAAAAAGGATCATAATGGGCTGATACCCCTGGGTATGGGCATCCTGGTCGATTAAGAAGTCTATACGACTGTCAATCAGATTTTTGATATTGTTGGGAATCAGATCGTAACAGATGACACGTACACTGCCGGTATAGCCCAGCCGTGCCAGACCACGGCAGACGCCGGACTGTCCGCCCGCAGCCACATAAATAGCAGAGAGATCGGGATGTTCGCGCAGTATCTGTTCCGTCAGCTGCTGTGTCAGCGCATCATCATCCTGACAGAAAGCCGGCGGCAGAATCTCGACCTGTGGGAAGCAGCGCTCCATTTCAGAACAAAAGCCGTTGATGCGAAGCGTATGCGAATGGTTGGACTGGTGTCCGGAGATGGGGAGAACCAGACCTTTGTTGCCGATGATGGCGCTCATCAGCGACGCGCAGGCGCGCCCGGCCAGCTCACTGTCCTGACCGACGAAGCACAGCCGCCGCGTCCCGTCGATATCGGCGTTAAATGTCACGACAGGAATACCACTGTCAATCAGCTCGTTGATGCGGCTGCGCATGCGGTCATCGTTCGCCGGAGTAATGGCGAGGCCGTTGATGTTTTCTGCGACCAGCTCATCAATCAGCCGGAGCTGATGTGCTGCGTCCAGGCCAATCATGGAGCGGATGAGCACCTCTGCGCCGAAATTGGAAACCTCTTTGCGTGCGTCCTCTACGCCGGACAGCAGCAGATGCATAAACGGCGTTTCCGTCGCCTGTGCGATGACGCCGATTTTAATCGGATGCTTTGCCATTGCCAGCGCCTTGCCCGCGCGATTCGGCTGGTATCCCAGCTCCTTGGCAATTGTGCGGATTCGCTCGGCAACTTCGGGATTGATGCGCCCGCGGTTGTACAGTGCGCGGTCTACTGTGCCGCGCGATACGCCTGCGAGCTCTGCAATCTGTTTGAGTGTAACAGCCATATTGAGAAACACCTCTTTTTTTGTCTGGCTTTATTATACCATAGATGCGTGCAGCATGCACATTTTTTAAAACAAACGCACACTGCACGCAAAAGGGGGAAAAGAAGGCTCCGGCAAATTGCCGGAGCCTTCCTGTGTTCGTAGATACTGCGCGAAAGTCAGATTACGATGCGATACCCCAGACGCCCAGCCAGCTGGTCGGTTCGCCGGAAGCTGCGATACCGAGAGGCGAAAGCAGGAGGTAGATTGCAATGGCAAGAATGATGCCGATAACGGCAACAACCTTGCGGTACTTCCACGGGGTCATGTCGACCGCACCAACATCCTTCAGGATGAGTGCTTCCTTGCGCGGAGCGAACTTGTTGCATGCCCACATGACGATCCAGTCAACGAAGAACAGGATTGCAATGGCATACAGATAATGAATCTCTTCCGTCGGGTTCGTCGGATAAACCGGTTTAATCAGCAGGAATGCACCGTAGAATACGACGTCGATGACTGTAATCAGCTTCGGCGCCCACTTCGGAATATTCTTGAATACGATTGCGCCGAGGATCGTCCACGCAACTGGCATGGAAATGAAGTTTGCCAGCGAGTTAAGCAGCGTGGTGATGCCGTTGCCGGTGAAGGAAACGAACGGCGCAACGCAGATCGCTACGATACCGGCGATGGTGCCGTAGATCTTGCCAACCTTTACGCACTCAATGTCAGAAGCGGACGGCTTGAAGACAGAGCGGTACAGGTCGAGGGTGAACATGGTGGAAGCGGAGTTCAGTACGGAGTTGAAAGAAGAAAGAATTGCGCCGAACATGACAGCTGCGAAGAAGCCCATGACAGGCCACGGAACGCACTTGACGACCAGCATCGGGTATGCCTGGTCCATCAGGGATACGCCCGGATTGCCCGCGATGCTCTGCATCTGCTCCTGAATGCTCGGCAGGTAGAATGCGATAATGCCCGGAAGAACGAGGTACAGCGGGCCAAGGCACTTCAGGAAGCCACAGTAAATGGCACCCTTCTGGCCTTCTGCGAGGTTCTTAGCGGCCAGCGAACGCTGAACGAACGACTGGTTGCAGCACCACCAGTAAATGTTGGAGAAGAACATACCGGTGATGATGAGCGGCCACGGAACCTGCGGCTGTGCGGAATCCCATGCGTTCACTGCATTCAGCTTGTGGAACTCGGCTTCGTTGTCCAGCAGATAGCGGATACCGTCCATCATGCCGCTGCCGCCGGTCTCCTTTGCCAGAAGCGCAAGACCGAGGAACGGGATCATGAGGCCGCCGATCAGCAGGCCAACGCCGTTGATGGTGTCCGATACCGCGACGGCTTTCAGACCGCCGAAGATCGCGTAACAGCCGCCGACGACACCGATGATGACACAGAGAACCGCAATAGCTGTAAACTTGGTGATACCGAACATGCCGGATACATCGAAGATGTTCTCAAATACGACTGCACCGGAGTACAGAATAACCGGCAGGTTCAGGATAGAGTACATGATGACAATGATTGCGGAGAACATGGTCTTCGTGCTCTTGTCATAGCAGGTCTCCATCATCGACGGGATGGTGGTCGTGCCGATCTTCAGGTAGTTCGGCAGGAAGAAAAATGCGAGTACGAGCAGAGTGAACATGGAACCAACTTCCCAGGCGATGGCGCCCATGTTGGTCTTCCAGCTCTGGCCATTCAGACCGACCAGCTGCTCTGCGGACAGGTTGGTCAGCAGCAGGGAACCTGCGATGACGAAGCCCGGCAGCGAACGGCTGGCAAGGAAGTAGCCCTCTGCGGTTTCGAGGTTATCTCCTCTGGTTTTCCAGGAGGAGATGACTGCTACCATTACTGTAAACAACAGAAATGTGGCAGCAATCCAGATGAGTTGTGTTGTGCTCCAATTCATGTGTAAAACTCTCCCTTTTGTTGTTGTATTGCATAAAACGACACAGGGGAAATTGCGAAGTTTTATGCCCGTCTAAAATTATGAAGGTACAGTTCGGATGCACGCGGCATTTCTACATGCACACATGTGCTGTCAGAGCGTTCAGGAAGCGCAGGCTGCGGGTCAGGAACCGCGGTCTGCATGCGCCGGCAGCGTGTTCAGGAGCTGTGATGCATGTAGAAAAATCAAGGTCAAATTTGTGCATAATTTACAGTGGTATGTACAATTATGTCCAGATTTAACTGTCGATTTTTGTGCGTTATGTATCCTGTAAAAGAATTTAACACAATTATGAGAGAAATGCAAGTATTTTTTGAACATTTTTTGAACAGATATTGAACCGGAAAATTGTTGCAGCTTCACAAAAAACTGGCCAGGCTGTATTTTGGAATAATGGACAAATGTCAGGCGTATGCTTCACAGAGGTGGGTAAGATGCACTATTTTACTGTTATATCAGGAAAGAAACTGGCAATTGGAGCCGCTGTAGTGGCGGGAATTTGCGTGACCGTGCACGCGATTTGGGGCGCGGCAGGCGCGGTTTTGGTATCTGCAACAAAACGCGACCTTCCGATCTACAGTGTGGAGCGTCAGGAAAAGGTATGTTCGCTGACATTTGATGCGGCCTGGGGAAACGAAGATACGGAACAGCTGATTGAAATTCTGGGGGAGCACGACATTCGGGCGACGTTTTTCGTTGTCGGCGAGTGGGTGGAGAAATATCCGGAGTCGGTGAAACAGCTGTCTGATGCCGGGCATGAGGTTATGAACCATTCGTCTACCCATCCGCATATGACACAGCTGTCACCCGATGCCATGATTCAGGAGGTGAAAAGCTGCAATGAGAAGATTGAGAAAATTACAGGGAAATGTCCGACCTTGTTCCGTCCGCCATATGGCGATTACAACGACTCAGTCGTTTCCACCATGCGCTCGATTGACATGTATACCATTCAGTGGGATGTTGATTCATTGGATTGGAAGGATCCTGCACCGTCTGAGATTGTCAGCCGCGTCGTGAAAAATGCACGAAATGGTTCGATTATCCTGTTTCACAATGCGGCGAAAAATACACCGGCGGCTTTGCCGGATGTCATTGATGGTCTGGTAGAAAAGGGCTTCTCATTTGTGCCGGTCTCTGAGCTGATTTATACGGATGGATACACGATGGATCACACTGGTAGACAGATACCCAACACGACAGACCTTGGTTCGGGGACATAAAAAATTCCCCGCCGAAAGGCGGGGAGGGAATCGTGGATGACTCAGCGGAGAACCGCTGACAGATTGTGTGTAATTTTGTCGAGCAGAAGATTCAACTGTTCTTGTTCCTCTTCGGTCAGACCGGCATTGACCTCGAAGGAAAGCTGCTCAAATGCTTTACAGATACTTTCCTGCAGCTGTTGACCATGCGGAGTCAGGCAGAGCAGATAGCTGCGCGCATCGGAGCGGTCAGGCAGGCGCCGGATGAGGTTTTTAGCGACCATGGTCTTCATCAGACTGGTAACGGAGGGATTGCTGATACCCAGATAGAGCTCAATGTTTTTCTGATTGATGCTGTGTCCGGCATGCCAGGCGAGATATTGGATGATTAACGCCTGCTGAATGGTGATGCCGTGCTGCTTTAACAGATGGTTTGCGCGCAGATAGGTCAGATGGTCGGCTGTATGCAGCTTGATAAGTGGCAGATGCGGAGCAGTATCTGTGGACATATGAGTCCCTCCTAATTTCGTTGGATAAGGGGAAATGTGATATTTTGTACCCTTAGTATAGAGGAAATAAAGAAATTTGTCAAATCTTTGACAACAAGTCAGGAACCTCATCAAACCGTTCCGCCGAAGACCGGAGGAAGATCGGAAGAAAGACAAAACGGGGGGAGCAGACGCCTGCTGTCTGGTCATGAGGCTGAACCAGAAGTGAGAAAAATTCATGGCATACGTATATTATTTTTACAGGATTGTGGTATAATATAGCTACCATACTACTTGTAAAAGGAGAATTGAATTATGAAACTGAACAGAGAAGATACCGCCGTTCTGGTTATCGATTATCAGGAAAAGCTGATGCCGGCGATGCACAATAAGGATGCCTTTATTCCGCGCACCCGTATGCTGCTTCAGGGTCTGCATGCGCTTGATATTCCGGTTGTCGTTTCCGAGCAGTACCCGAAGGGGCTCGGCTCTACCGTTCCGGAGATCAAGGAAGTACTGGGGATTGCTCCGGTTCTGCCGAAGACAACATTCAGCTGCCTGGATGACGATGCTATCCGCACCGCAATCGAGGCGACGGAGTGCAGCACCATCCTGATCTGTGGCGCAGAGGCGCATATTTGTGTGCTCCAGTCTGCAATGGATCTGGTTGCAATGGGAAAAACAGTCGTTCTGGTTGAGGACTGCCTCGGCTCCCGCTTTGCACATGACATGGAAATCGGCCTGCGCCGCGCAGAGCAGGAGGGCATTCTGCTGACGACTGCGGAGGCGGTTCTGTTTGAACTTCTGCGCAAGGCTTCCGGCCCGGAATTTAAGACCATTTCCAAGCTTGTCAAGTGATTTGACATTCTGCACAAAAATACGCAGAAAGAAAACAGAGCTTCTCAGCAATTTTTTGGATACCTTATCTGATTTGTAACATCATGCCAGCAAAACATCGCAAATTCACCTGAAATCCGTCATAAAATACATATACAAGTTGCAAAAATGGTGATATAATGACACCGTAAAAAACAAGAGATGTTTTAAAAATGATAGCTTATTATATTTCTTTTCTGAGGTGAATATTATGCGTGACTGGTTAGTTGAACTGAGAAAAAGTAAGGGCCTGACGCAGGAGGTTACTGCGCAGAAAGCTCATATTGCCCGCAGCTATTATACCCGCATCGAGCTGGGCGATTATCGCCTTCCGGTCGGTACCGCAATGCGTATTGCTGAAGCGTTGGATTTTGACTGGGTTCGTTTTTATGAAACGCCGGCGGATTCCAAGTAAGCGAGGAAAACGTGTATGTTTGCCGGAGCGGAGCAATCCGCTCCGGCTTTTTCACACCTGAATAATATTAAATAAGTATAAAATAACGGATGAGAAGTATGATATACGTATAAAGAACTAAAAAGTACGTAAAATATCGAAAAACAAAGAAAAGCACTGGAAATCGGGCGTAAATTGTGAAAAAACACAAGTAAAAAATTGGTGATACCGATTGACATTCCGATGTAATTGCGATATACTTTAACCATGCTAACAAGGGCGTTGCAGAAGGTCTTCTGCGACGCCTTTTTTATCTTTTTGTTAATCTTGAGCATGAGCGGCAGGCTGTTTTCGCAGCTCTTTTTACTGAACCGTCACATTACAGTAAAAGAGACCTTCGTATCATGAAAAGCAAACTCTATTCCTCTATACACATCTTCAATCATCTTCACATTACTCTTTTGGTGGAAACAGTTTGCAGGCTCAGCTCTGGATATAAAAACGCAGCGCAGATCGAATGATCTGCGCTTTCTTTCTGTATCGAAATATCTGTTTACTCGGCGGGTAAGCTGTCCTGCGGTTGAGATTGGCTGTAGGCAAAAGCGAAAAGCCCGTCATGGTCGAGAATGCGGACGGTTTTTTCATGGTGTGACACCAACTGCCGGCGTTCCAGGTCGGCGAGCGCGCGGTACAGCGTTGCACGGCTGATGTTCAGTCTGCGGGCGAGTCCGGCCAGCCCATCCGGCAGCTTGAGGATGTGCTGGGTATGGTTTCCGAGAAGATAGAGCGCCAACGCAACTCCCGGAGAGGCTGCGGTAAAGTGGTCGAGCTGGCGCGTCAGATTCTGTGTATAGTCCGCGCGGATATGTATGTAATTGCGCGCAAATGCGGGATCCTCTTCAAATTGCGAGAGCATGATGTTTTTATCAAGAAACGTCACGACAGTATTGGTGCGTGCGCGCAGATGCCACGGGAGGATGGTCTGGATCTGGGAAAACATCGGTTCGATTTCAAAAAAATCTCCAGCCTCCAGGGTGTAGAACAGCACGCCGTTTAAGTTACATAAATCCAGACAGCCATCCAGCAGGAAGCCCAGCGCCGAAGCATGGTGAGGAGGTGAACCGATGCGCTGTCCCTTCAGAATGCTGATGGGGGAGAGCGTCTGTACCAGCGGACGATAGCTTTGCGTATCACAGCCGGCAAACAGGGCAGAGCTCAGCAGGCGTTTTTCCTGCTTCACATTTAATGCCATAAAATGCCTCCCCCTTTGCAGTCAGTTTCTTACATGATACCAAAATTATAGACCTATTTCGGCATAACGTCAACCAGATTTTTACAATTTTGGAGATCATATGATGAAAATGTCCGACCAATTTTTTGGAAAGCCCGCGGCAGGCGCTTGACCGAAGGCATATACATGCAGTATGATGACAGAAACCGACAAACCGGAGGCTGGTTATGAAAATTATCGATGCACATATTCACTTTTGTCCGGGAATAGAGAGCTTTCGCATGCTGGCGGAGCAGGCTGGACACAGATATACCGAGGAGCATTTACAGGCAGAATTCAGCCGGTTGGGGATTGAATATGCGGTGGTTATGGGAAACCGGGCGCCTGACGAAGATATACCGGTCTGTCCGGGTTTTTTGCACTATTGTGTGGGACTGGACAGCGGTTGGGAACAGCTGGACGAACAGCGGCTTGCCGAGCTGGTAGAACAGCATTTGCGCCGTCCGGACTGCGTCGGCATCAAACTGTATCCCGGCTACAGACACCGATATGTTGGGGATCGGCGGTATGCGCCGCTGTATGAACTGGCCGCACAGTATGACAAGCCGGTCGCCATCCATACGGGTGCGACAGCAGGCGGTATGGGGCTGTTGAAATATGCCCATCCGCTGACGGTAGATGAGGCCGCAGCGCAGTTCCCGCAGACGCGGTTTGTACTGTGCCATTTTGGAAATCCGTGGCTGACGGATGCCGCTGCCGTGATGGAGAAAAACGAGAATGTATTTGCCGATCTGTCCGGCCTGTTGGAAGGGCGTGTGGATATGGATACGTTGTTTCAGGAAAATGAAGGGTACTTTTCTCTGCTGCGCACGTGGATGGGCTATGCAGGGGGATATGAAAAGCTGATGTACGGCACGGATTGGCCGCTGGTCAATCTGGAGCAGTATATTGCCTTTATCGCGCGGCTTGTTCCTGAATGCTGGCATGATAAGGTGTTTTATGAGACTGCAAAGCAGGTTTATTCATTGTAATCTTGTAATTGCAATAGATGAGAGCATATCCGTTCCGCAGGTTATTCTTCCTGTGGGGCGGATTTTTTATGCTTTCCACAGCCAGATAATTTATTAACGTGGACAACGGGAAACCGGCGTGTATTATCGAAAGGGAAAGCGCGGGAAGGCGCAGACACCGGAAAGTGATGGAACGATGACGGAACAAAATGAAAAATGTCCCTGCCATGCTGTCAAAGAGCTGGAAAAGGTGACACAGCAGCATACCGTGCAGCTTACCAAGCACGATGAACGGCTGGAGCGCGGAAATGTTGAATTTGCAGTTATTTCGACGAAATTGAACATCATCATGGCAATTTTGAGTGCGGTAGGTATCGCAGTCTGTGGCGCACTCATATCTATGATACTGTAAGGAGGCGATGAAATGAGCAATCCGGGTCATACCATTGGTTCCGATACCATTGCGCGGACCATTGTACTGGCGCTTGCGCTGTTGAACCAGATCCTTGCCATTGCAGGACACGAAACCATTGCGTTCACGGATAACGATATTTACCAGCTGGTTTCGCTGTGCTGGACAATCGGAGCTTCTCTGGTGGCATGGTGGAAAAACAACAGCTTCACCTGCATTGCCTGTGAAGCAGACGAATGGCGCAAGGCGAGGCTGGAACAGGAAAAGAAAGACGGACAATCGGACAATGAATCGAAAGGGTGAGAACCATCGGTTACGCAGTAAAATTCCAGACAGAAGAGAAATATAAATCCATCCGGTATGGACAGGGAACGATTTACTCCTCTGCCTGTGGCCCGGCGAGTCTGTGCAATGCCTTACAGGTACTCGGCATTGCGGATATCAGCATTCCGACGATGTGCAGCATTGCAGTCGCGGCGGGCGCGCGCGTTGAAGGAGGTACGCTGATGACACCGCTGCTGCGGGCAGCGGCGTCCAAATACCATTTTGCATACAGTACGACCAGCAAAAATGCCGAGCTGCTCACGCATCTGAAAGCAGGAGGCGCAGCAATCCTGCATGCGGGCACAGCATACAAGCTGTTTTCTACAAGTGGGCATTTTGTGACGGCAGCAGCGGCATCCGGACAGACGATTACTGTGCTGGACAGCTATTGGTACAGCGGAAAATATACCGCATCGTCCATCCGCCGCAATTATGTCAGTGTGGTACAAAAGGGCGTGGTCAAGACCAGCCTGACCCAGTGCGGCAAGGCAACCATTGACCGCAGTCCGAGTTATTATCTGATTTCCCGCGAGATTGTGACGGACAGGAAACCGAATGAACAGGAAGAGGAGGATCTCATGCGATATTTTAAGACACTGGATGACATACCCGACTATTACCGCGAGGCGGTAAAAAAACTCGTGGACAAGGGTGCGATTGCCGGAACCGGAACCGGACTGAATCTGAGTGAAGATTTGTGCCGTGCATTTACGATTCTGGACAAAGCAGGTCTGTTATCTGTCTGACAGAAAAAAAGACGTCCCCTTTGGCGAAAAAGCCGGAGGGGACACTTGTCTGTCTGGGGAAAAATCAGGAAAGCATTGTAACAGCCTGTGCAGTCGTGTTATAATATATGATATTATATATGCTATCATACAGCGTTCCGCTGTTGAAAGGAATCTGGAATTATGAAACGAGTGATTACCTACGGTACCTTTGATCTGCTCCACTATGGACATATCAACCTGCTGCGCCGCGCGAAGGCGCTGGGTGATTATCTGATTGTTGCGGTATCGACGGATGAATTTAACTGGAACGAAAAACAGAAAAAGTGCTATTTCTCCTATGAGGAGCGCAAACAGCTGGTGGAAGCGATCCGTTATGTCGATCTGGTTATTCCGGAGGAAAGCTGGGATCAGAAGAAATTCGACGTACATGAATATCATGTCGACACGTTCGTCATCGGCGATGACTGGGAGGGCAAGTTTGATTTCCTGAAAGACGAGGGCTGTGAGGTCGTCTATCTGCCGCGCACGCCGGAGATTTCCACGACCAAGATCAAGAGTGAATTAAATGTAAAGAAGTGAGAAAAAGCAGCCGCGAGGCTGCTTTTTTCTGCATTTATATTTCTATCAATCGGTCGCTGGGGTGACAGCTCCCTTCTCTGAAGGAGTTTTTATTCCCGGTTTACTCCGCCAGCAGTCGGTCAATCAGCTCATAGCCGTGCTCAATCAGCTTGCCGGTTGCCTTTGCCTGTGCTTCGTTGTACAGCGTGCAGTCGCCTGCGACCGGTTTGGTGCTGTCGTACAGCAGGTATGGAATGGAATCGCTGGTATGTGTGCGGCAGCGGATCGGGGTCGGATGATCCGGCATGACGAGCAGGCGGAAATCCTCTCCGGCTTTGTTCATCTCGTCAATGACGACGCGGATCACACGGCTGTCAAGGTTTTCAATCGACTGTACCTTGTGGTCAACATTGCCCTGATGACCCATTTCATCCGGTGCTTCGACATGGATATAGGCGAAATCCTTGCCGTTGAGCAGGGCGTTTACCGCTGCCATCGCCTTGCCCTCATAGTTGGTGTTCAGCGAACCGGTTGAGCCTTCCACTTCGATGACATCCATGCCTGCGCCGACCGCAATGCCCTTGAGCAGATCGACAGCGGAGATCATGACGCCGGATTTGCCGGTTTTTTCCTCAAATGAGGACAGCGCGGGGCGCGTGCCGGCGCCCCAGAACCACAGACAGTTCGCCTTGTTCAGACCCTTTTTTGCGCGTTCGATGTTGATGGGATGATTGTTCAGAATGTCATAGCTGCGAATCATCATGTCGCGCAGCACCGGGTCGGACGGCAGATACGGCGCGATGACTTCACCCAGATGGTCATGCGGCTGTGCCAGCTCGATGACCTCACCGTGATCCCAGATCAACAGATGGCGGTAGCTCGTGCCGACATAAAACCGATAGGTATCATTCTCAAATTCAGCCTTTACTGCATCGATCAGGACGGCGGCATCTTCTGTGGAGATTTCTCCGGAGCTGTGGTCGAGAATCGTGCGCTGTTCAAACGGGACGCCTTCTTCCTCAGACAGTGTGACAATGTTAGTGCGCAGAGCGATGTCAGTCGGCTTCATGTCGACACCGATGCTCAGCGCCTCCAGCGGGGAGCGTCCGGAATAATATTTGCGCGGATTGTATCCCATGACCGCGAGATTTGCTGTATCACTGCCCGGCTTCATGCCGTCCGGGATGGTATGTACGAGTGCAATTTCCGACTGCGGTGCGAGGGCATCCAGCGTCGGGGTAGAAGCATATTCCAGCGGCGTCTTGCCGCCCAACATGTCGATCGGCTCGTCGGCCATGCCGTCGCCGAGTACAATAATATATTTCATCGGGTTTCTCCTTCACAACAAGTTCTTACCATATTATGATACAAAACAGCGCCTTTGTCCAGCAAAAATGCACGATTTTGCAACTTTTTTGGATTTGTGCGCCGGTGGGGGATGAACAGATGGATTGTCCGTGTACCGCGCACAAATGAACGCGAAAAAGAAAAACGGACAGCGCACCAGGCAAACGCTGTCCGAAAAAGAGAAGTCACAGGATAATACAGATCAGGCCGCCGGAGCCTTCGTTGATGATGCGCTCCAGCGTTTCCTGGAGCTTGCTGCGTGCATCATCCGGCATGCGCGTGAGCTTGGTATTCATGCCTTCGCTGACCAGTTCGTTGAGCGATTTGCCAAAAATATTGGTCTGCCAGATGCGCGCCGGATCACCGTTAAATTCAGACATCAGGTATTGCACAAGGTCTTCCGACTGTTTTTCCGTGCCGACAATCGGGGAGACTTCTGTTTGAATATCCGCGCGGATCATGTGAATCGATGGAGCAGAGGCGGTCAGCCGGACGCCATACCGGCCGCCCTGCTTGACAATCTCCGGCTCATCCAGCTTGAGCTCATCGATGGTCGGCATGACAATACCGTAGCCGGTCTGGCGCACCTGTGCCAGCGCACCGTCAAAGCGTTCATATTCCTTCTGAATTTTTGCGAGTTTTGTCAACAGTGGGATGAGATCTGCTTCGCCCCGAATGGTCAGCCCGGACTGCTCTCCGGCAATCTGGTAAAAGACAGATTGTGGAATGCGCATTACCAGCTGCACGGAACCCGTGCCGAGGTCCATCGACTGCACCTGTGCATCGGAGACATATTCCGTCTGCGCCAGTGCCGCCGCGCACGCCTTCATATCGCGCATGCGTCCGATGTGCGCCGCCTGACTGCGGATGCCGCTGTACACTGCCTCCTTGACGCGGTGCCCGGCGGGCAGCGTTCCCACCCAAGGAGGCAGCACAATGCCGACCTCGCGGACGGGGAATTCATACAATACGGACTTGAGGACATTTGCCATGCGGTCGGCGTCCATATTCAGGCAGTCAACCGCGAGTGCCGTCACATCGTAGGTATCCGCGATCTGGCGGCAGATTTCCTGTGCTGCCGGACCCTGCGGCTGGACAGAGTTGACCAGTACCAGAAATGGCTTGTGCAGGCCGAGCAGCTCGCGGATAACACGGTCTTCCGCCTCGAGATAGTTTTCGCGCGGGATGTCCGTCACTGTGCCGTCGGTCGTCACGACGAGACCGATGGTGGAATGGTCGGCAATGACCTTGCGCGTGCCCAGCTCGGCAGCTTCCGCCATCGGCATCGGCTGGTCGCTCCATGGTGTGGAGACCATGCGCGGTGCATCCTCTTCGGTGTGTCCCAGTGCGCCGTCCACCAGATAGCCAACACAGTCCACCAGACGCACCTTGCAGGTACCGTCACCGTCCAGTGCAATTTCCGCCGCTTCTTCCGGTACAAATTTTGGCTCTGCTGTCATAATGGTGCGCCCGGAACCGGACTGCGGCAGCTCATCCTTTGCGCGTTCGCGGCGGTATACATTTTCAATGCCGGGCAGGACGAGCGTTTCCATAAACCGCTTGATGAGAGTGGATTTTCCCGTCCGCACAGGCCCGACAACACCGATATAGATGGTGCCGCCGGTACGGCGGCTGATGTCTTCATATAGCTTTTGATGTTCCATATGCACCTCCATATGCCTGCGGCGTCACCGCACAGGGATAAGCAGCATTTGTGCGCGTGCGCTCAGGCGGTCGGTATCCAGCTGGTTGGCCTGCCGGATGGCGTCTACGGTTGTGCGGTAATGCTTGGCGATATCCCACAGCCGTTCTTCTGTATCCACATACCGCAGGATCACCGAGACAGGGGAAGCGGCGGGCTGTGCAGTTTCATCGATGGACAGTGCGGACAGGTCGTTCCATTGCAGCGGCTCATCACACAGCAGACTGCACCGTCCGCTGAGCGACAGCACAACCGAATCCTCTCCGCTGATCGTGGCAGAGGCACGGCACTGCATGCCATTCAGACGCACTGACTGGGTGCCGTCCGGCAGGCTGAGCGGCATGTGGATGGCACGGTGCACGGAATAATATTCACCGTCATCCGAACGATAGACAATACACGCCATCATGCGCAGCATCGTGCGCGATGCATCGTGAAGCAGCGTGTCGAGTGTTGCGGTGACATCGGCAATCTGTGCGATTTTCATGCCGACCGGCACGGTTTCCGTCGCTTCACACCCCAGCTCTGCGAGCGGATGGCAGGCAGGCAGCGTGATGGGACGGGTTTCTACATGTACAGGGTGCTCGAGATGATAGACATCGGCGATCACATGAAGCGTATGCGTTTCAAATGCGGTCAGCAGCACGCAGACGCCAAGTCCGACGCCGACCAGACCGTCATCGCGCAGCTCCGCATCCAGATGCCGCACCGAAAAGCTCACGCTGATCTGCTGATTGTCCGTCATGCCGTCCGCTTCAAAAATCTGTGTAAACGGAACGACGCAGTCGATGTTTTCCAGCGTGTCATCTGTCGTCATCGCCAGCATGTGCAGCGCGACATCACCCTTTAATACGGCTTTTCCGTTCATCAGGCGGCAGTCGGACAGGCGCATTTCTGCGCGCGGGGCAAACATTTCGCGGAAACGCTCGTGATCCGGCAGGTTGACATCTTCCATTAGTGTGAATTCGCGGCGCAGGACACTGGACGGTACAGTGACCGTATGCGTTGTGGTCAGCAGTTCCAGACCGTTGTCCGTTTCGGCAAAGCCATCGGTGAGCTGTGCGGTGTCGGGGGCGAACACCCGGCAGCAGATGGACAGGGTGGCGGTTGCCGACAGCTTGCGTGAATTCATGACATGTGCATCTGCGGCGACAACACGGCAGGTTACAAACAGGCGGCTGTCCTCATTGATCCCCGCGGCTTCTTCAATATGTGCAAAGCTGATTGGAATATCCAGCCGGCGCAGCGCACCGCCGCCCTCCGGCACATATAATACAGTCATACGCACGGCGCCGGAGATGAGGACGCGCCCGGATTGCGGAGCATCGTCCTTGAGCTGCGGGCTGCCATACACAGCAGCAATGCGTGCAATATCCGGGAACGTGTCCGGAACGATGGCATCGGTGGTTTCTTCGTAATTATTCCAGGCGTCCAGAATCAGGCGGCTCAGGGCGACACTGCTTTTGGTTAAATCCATAGAACGTCCTCCTTATCGGTGTTTGTATAGTTCTATGGCACAGAGCGGACAGTTATGCCGGAAAAATGGGATTGCCCGCGGGAAAACGGTGTGGTACAATGTAACACGAAAGGGTGTGTAAACCATGGTTGACTTCGCGGTCATTTTTGATTTTAACGGCACGATGCTGTTTGATACACAGATACAGTTCCGCGCATGGAATGACCTCGCGGAGGAAACATTGGGGCACGGGCTGTCAGAGGAGGAATTCCTGCACTGTACCAACGGTCGCCCAAGCAGGGAAACGGTGGAATACTTCTGGGGCGACGTAGGCGAAGCGCAGATGGGGGAATTGGTTGCGCGCAAACGCGAAAAATACAAACAGCTGTGTCTGGCGCATCCGGAGATATTCCATCTTGCGGACGGCATCACCCAAGTGCTTGACCTGTTGAAGAAAAACGGCATTCTGTTTACCATTGCGACGTCGTCCAACCCGCGCAGCATGGATTTTTATTTTGAACACCTGGGCCTTGCGACATGGTTTAACCGGGAAACTGTCGTTTGCAGCGACCGCAGGTTTCCGGGCAAACCCGCGCCGGATATTTACCGCATCGCGGCGCAGGAGCTGGGCTTTCCACCGGAACAGTGTGTTGTTGTGGAGGATGCGCTGGCCGGTGCCTATGCAGCGCACGGCGCAGGGATTGGTTATATTGTCGTAATTGATCCGGACAGCAGCGGTGACATCTGGATCGGAGATCAGGTGGATTGCGTCATCAGTGAATATCATGACCTGTATGAACAGCTGTGCAATATCATACATGCCTTTCACAGCGAGGCAGAATAGAACCGGAAAAATGAACAGGGCTGACAGTTCAAAAGTTGTCAGCCCTGTTTTTTACTCTGTGATACCGGCGATTTTATTGCGATAAATGCGGCGCATGAACACGCACGAGATGATGGCGGAAATTCCCTCCGCGATGACGAAGGTAAACCAGACCAGCGAGGTCAGGTCGGGATTTGAGATGGCGATATGGGTAAAAATCCAGGCAACCGGAAGCACAAACAACAGCTGGCGGCAGACCGAGACAATCAGCGATTCCCCGCCGCTCTGGAGCGACTGGAAGATGCCCTGGAACGCAATGTTTGCTCCTGCGAACAGGAAGCTGAGCGAGACAATGTGCATGGCGCTGATGCACAGCGCTTCGGTTTCACCCGAGAGCCCGAATATGTGGGAAAGCGGGCTGGCAAACAGCTCAAGGAAAATCAGGCCGACAAGCATGATGATGAGCGTATACAGCATGCCGTACTTGATGCCGGCGTTGATGCGTTTTTTGCTGTGCATGCCATAGTTGAACGAAACAATCGGCGTGATGGCATCGCGCAGGCCGAATGCAGCGAACAGGATGAACTGCTGGATTTTGTAGTACAGGCCATAGGCGGTGACAACATTTTCATTGATCGTGCCAAAGATGATGTTCAGGCCGTAGGTCATGATCGACATCAGTGCCTGTGCGATGATCGCCGGCAGGCCGATGGAATAAATCCGGCCGATGATGTGCTTATCCGGCTTCATATAGCGCAGTCCGTTGGAAATCTCCTTGTTGACTGCGATGTGTGAAATCAGCGCGACGAGGAACGAAACAATCTGGCCGACAACGGTGGCAAATGCCGCACCGCGCACACCCATTTCCGGGCAGCCGAGCAGGCCATAGATCATAATCGGGTCGAGCACAATGTTGGTGATGGCACCTGCAATCTGTGCTGCAGTGGAATAAGTCGTCTTGCCGGTCGCCTGCAACAGTTTTTCAAAGCAGTTGAAAAACAGGATGCCAAAAGAAATACAGCAACAGATGCGCAGGTAATCGACAGTCATATCGATGATGACCGGGTTTGTGGTTTGGGACTGCACGTAAATGCGCACGCCAAATAATCCGAACAGCAGGAAGATCACGTACATGACTGCGGAGAGAAAGATGGCATTGCCGGAAACGCGGTTGACTTTTTCCTCATTGCCCTCGCCGAGCGAACGCGACAGCAGCGCATTTGCACCGACACCGGTACCGACACCGACTGCGACCATCAGCACCTGTACCGGGAAGGCAAGAGTCAGCGCGGTCAGCGCGGTTTCGCCACCTGCTGCCATATTGGAAACAAACGCGCTGTCGACAATGTTGTACAATGCCTGGAGCATCATGGAAAGGATGATGGGCAGACCCATCGTGAGCATCAGACGGTTGATTTTCGCCGTGCCCATCTTGTTCATAGTCTGATCCTGTTGCATATAAAACCTCACTGAAAAACGAAAGATTCAGAACAGCAAAAAAGAGCGTAAATCCAGCATGCCTGGATTTACGCTCTTCGCTACTCGGTGAGCCTATTGTAGCAAACAGAGCGGAGAAAAGTCAAGACAAAAAACTGCCATATGTGGCGTCGAAAATTGTGAAAATTGCTGCCTATCACGCGGTTGGAGCCTTTTTGATGCCGAAGATACCGCGGAGGATACCGGCGAGCAGCCTGGGACTTCGGATAACGACGATTTTCATAAAGCGGACTCCTTTCAGCGCAGATGGATGACAACGCCGACCGCGATCAGCAGGATCGACGCAACCGGAACGAGAATACAGGGCGGGAGCAGCGTGGCGAGCAGCAAGCCGAGCCCGAACGCCGCCGCCGTCAGCCCGAAGGTTTTCCAGCAGCAAGCCATTGCCTCACCCCTGCATGCAGTATAGGCAGGGAGAGGCAGCGTGGTGTCTGTCCGCAAAAATTATTTTTTCAGATGGCTGTTGAGTACACGCACGATACAGCGGCGCATAACAAACAGGAACAGATGGATCAGTGCGTAAAGCACGATGATGGCGGGCACCATGCGCGTGAGCAGCAGCAGTATGGAACCGTCACCGTAATCCAGAATCCAGCCGGCAATCAGCGCGACTGCCAGCGTGACCGGCGCATGAATCAGCGTCGCAGTCAGGTCGGTGAAATGTTCGCTCTCATATACCATTGAGACCAGGCCGAGGACAGCGGAAGCGATCAGCCAGACAGTCAGCTCGCGGAGCACATCAGTCATGCCGTGAACGGCCAGAAGGGAGAGCGTACAGACGACAGCACCGATGGCAATGCCGACTGCGGTATACATCAGGACATTGAAGAGATTGTTTGATTTCATAGGTCACAGCTCCTTTATTACATAATCGCGGAAAGCCTTAAAATACTTGCGGGAAATGGTAAGACGGATGTTATGGTCTTTCAGCACGGCTGTGTAGTTGCCGGAAAATTCCGGCTCAACCGACAGCACGCGGTGCGCATTGACGATCACGCTTTTGTTGATTTGGATAAATCCGCTGCCGCGCAGCATGTCTGCCAGCTCATATAGCTTGTACTGTGTTTCCAGCATGTCGCGTGCAGTGTGGGCGAAAATTTTTCCGCCCGATGCTTCAAAATACAGGATATCGTCAACGGGGCACAGATACGCTTTGCCTTCGCGGTACAGGAACAGGCGGGAGATGGCGCGCACGGCATTCAGTGCGGCGATGATCTGCGAGACCTGCGGATCGTTCAGATCGCCGCGGATGATGACCTCCAGTTCGGTGGTTTCCTGCGGTTCAAGTGTCAGCTTCATGAGAGATCCCCTCCTTCTGAAAACAGTATAGCAGACGGGCGCGGCGCTGTCGCGTGGTTTCGGATAAGCGGTTTACTGCATGCGGTGACCGGTTGAAAAAGGAGCATGAAAAACCGGCGGATGTCGGATGACATCCGCCGGTATACAAAAAGGAATATCCTGATTACTCAGCGACAATCTTAGCCAGCTTTGCGAAACGCGGCAGGCCGTTTTCCTTCGGCATCTTGGTCTCGCCCTGAATCAGCGGCAGAGCGTAGTCGATGAACGCCTGAGATACGTTGTTGCCACGCTCGTTGATCCACTCAACCGGAACCTTCTTCTCGTAGTTTGCTACGTCGGAGAGGTTCAGCAGCTTGGTGGTGCAGGAGTAGCCGCCCTCACGGGAGCACTCGAATGCAACCATCTTGTCGGTCTCGCCTGCAACAGCGGAGTTAACCGCGGTCTGGCCAGCGAGGAAGGATTCGTCGATGTCGGTCTGGGAAGCGCAGTGAGCAGCGCAGCGCTGAAGCAGGGACAGCTCGATGCCGCGAACCTTGACGCCCAGCTTTTCCTTGACAACATCCGCCAGCATAGCAGCAAGGCCGCCCAGCTGCGCATGGCCGAAGCCGTCGGTAGCGGAGGTCTTTGCTTCGGATACGAAGGAGCCGTCAGCGTAATGAATACCCTCGGAAACGGCAACGATTACGTTGTGGTTCTTCTCCCACAGAGCGGAAACGTCTTCCAGGAACTCGTCCATGTTGAAGTCAACCTCCGGCAGGTAAACCAGATCAGCAGCGTAACCGGTTACAGCAGCCAGGGAAGCAGCGCCGGCGAGCCAGCCAGCATGACGGCCCATGATCTCGATGATGGAAACCTGGCCCTTGTCATATACGTGGGAATCCTGGTAAACTTCGGTGATGGAAGTTGCGATGTACTTCGCAGCGGAAGCGAAGCCCGGGCAATGGTCGGTGCCGAACAGGTCGTTGTCGATGGTCTTCGGGATGCCCATGACGCGGCAGTCATAGCCGACCTTCTTCATATACTTGGAAATCTTGTTGCAGGTATCCATGGAGTCGTTGCCGCCGTTGTAGAAGAAGTAACGGACGTCGTACTTCTTGAAGATTTCCAGGATGCGCTTGTAATCGGTGTCATCGACATCCGGATCAGCGATCTTGTAACGGCAGGAGCCCAGTGCGGAAGACGGGGTGTACTTCAGAAGCTCCAGCTCAGCCGGATCTTCCTTATCCATAACATACAGCTTATCGTTCAGAACGCCGACGATACCGTTTGCAGCGCCATAAACGGTGGTGATGGAATCAGAATCCAGACCAGCCTTGATTGCGCCATATGCGCTGGCATTGATGACAGAAGTAGGACCACCGGACTGACCGATGATCATTGCGCCCTTCAGCTCACTCATAATCAAAAAACCTCCTAATAATGTGACGAAAGATGTGCGGCGGAAACAGAAAATAGTTACCAAAAACGTTTCATTATGCCGCACTTTCCGATGTTAAATTGAATATACCATATTTTTGACAGAAAATCAATTCTTTTTCCAAATGCACAAATTGTGGACGGAAGCTGGATAAAATTTGCGGAAATTACATAATCGACTTGATTTTATACCGAAAGACTGGTAAAATAATCACATACGGGACCCGCATGCCTGTAAACAGGATGTGTGCGGATTAAATTCTGAAAGGAAGATGAATAATGCCACTCGTAACTACTACTGAAATGTTCAAGAAGGCTTATGACGGCGGCTACGCTGTCGGCGCTTTCAATGTAAACAACATGGAAATCGTCCAGGGCATCACTGAGGCTGCTGGCGAGCTGAATGCTCCGGTTATTCTGCAGGTTTCCAAGGGCGCTCGCGCTTACGCTAACCACACCTATCTGGTAAAGATGGTTGAGGCTGCTGTTATCGAGAACCCGAATATCCCGATCGCTCTGCATCTGGACCACGGCGATTCCTTCGAGGTTTGTAAGTCCTGCATCGACGGCGGCTTTACCTCCGTTATGATCGACGCTTCCTCCAAGCCGTTCGAGGAGAACATTGCTCTGACCAAGAAGGTCGTAGAGTACGCACATGACCACGGCGTTGTTGTCGAGGCTGAACTGGGCACCCTGGCTGGCGTTGAGGATGAGGTCGTTGTTGAAGCTGGTCAGGAAAGCTACACCCATCCGGAAGAGGTTGAGGAATTCGTTTCCCGCACCGGCTGTGACTCCCTGGCGATCGCAATCGGCACCTCCCACGGCGCTTACAAGTTCACTCCGGCTCAGTGCACCCGCAATGAGGACGGCGTTCTCGTTCCGCCTCCGCTGCGCTTCGACGTTCTGGAAGAGTGCATCAAGCGTCTGCCGGGCTTCCCGATCGTTCTGCACGGTTCTTCTTCCGTTCCGCAGGAGTTCGTAAAGCTGGTCAACACCTACGGCGGCGCTATGCCGGATGCAATCGGCATTCCGGAAGAGCAGCTGCGTGAAGCTGCTAAGCTGGCAGTCTGCAAGATCAACATCGACTCTGATATCCGTCTGGCTATCACCGCTTCGATCCGCAAGCACTTCGCAGAGCATCCGGATCACTTCGATCCGCGCCAGTACCTGAAGCCGGCTCGCCAGGCTGTTAAGGACATGGTTGCTCATAAGATCGTCAACGTTCTGGGCTGCGACGGCAAGGCTTAATCGATCTTTCCTTTTTGAAACCAACAGGAACCGCATCCGTTCGGATGCGGTTCTTTTTTATGCCGGTGCTCCAAAAAACGAATCATTCAGCCCATGCAGAAGAAAAAATGCATAGAATCATGCGAAAATGCAGGATGGCAACAGCAAATCAGTCAAAAAATTGCGTTCCCGGCAAAAAAATCCCGCAAGGCTCTTGCAATGTGCAGGCAAGTTATATAAAATACTCTTATACATATTATTTTAATGAAATTCGCTGTATGGCGGGAAAAGAGTGAAATATAACATGCTTAACATTAAGATTACTCCGGCAACAGAAAAGAAGGCTAAACCGGATTCCAAACATCTGGGCTTCGGCGTTTTCTACACCGATAATATGCTGGTTATCGACCACACGGAGGGCATCGGCTGGCATGACGCGCGCATTGTGCCGTATCAGCCGCTTTCCATTGATCCGGCTGCCATGGTTCTCCATTACGCAATGGAGTCGTTCGAGGGTCTGAAGGCGTACCGCAAGCCGGATGGCAGCGTCCAGCTGTTCCGCCCGGACTGCAACGCAGAACGCATGATTAACACCAACAAGCGTATGTGCCTGCCGACCCTGCCGGTCGAGGACTTCGTCCAGGCAGTCAAGACGCTGGTCAAGGTCGAGGAGGATTGGGTTCCGTCCGAGCCGGGTACCTCGCTGTATATCCGTCCGTTTGTCATCGCAACGGAGCCGCATCTGGGTGTCCGCACCTCCAAGACGCATCAGTTCATTATCATCTGCTCCCCGGTTGGTGCATATTATTCTACCGGCATCAATCCGGTTAAGATCTTCGTCGAGGACGAATACACCCGTGCATGCCCGGGCGGCACTGGCTTTACCAAGTGCGGCGGCAACTATGCGGCATCCCTGATCTCTCAGGTCAAGGCACATGACCTCGGCTATGAGCAGACTCTGTGGCTGGACGGCGTAGAGCATAAGTATGTCGAGGAAGTTGGCTCCATGAACTGCTTCTTCAAGATCGACGGCACGATTTACACCGCTCCGTGTGTCGGCACCGTTCTGCCGGGCGTCACCCGCCGTTCCTGCATCGACCTGCTCAAGCATTGGGGCTACACCGTTTCCGAAGAGCGTCTGCCGATTGCAGACGTCATGAAGGCTTCCGAAGAAGGCAAGCTGGAAGAAGTATTCGGCACCGGTACGGCTGCGGTCATCTCCCCGGTTGGCGAGCTGCGCTTTGAGGATCAGGTCGCTTACATCAACAACGGTGAGATCGGCCCGGTAACGCACAAGCTGTACGATACATTGACCGGTATTCAGTGGGGCACTCTGAAGGATGAGATGGGCTGGACTGTTCCGGTTGAATAAACTGATTCATCTGTAAAATAGAGGATGAGACCGCGAGTGTCTTTCGTAGGCCTCATCCTCTTTTTTGTAAAAAAATTGAAAGAAGGGACAAACACATGAAAAAGAGCACAAAACGTGTGCTGGCGATGTGTCTGGCCTGTCTGGCAGTATTGGGCGGTATGTTCTTTCCCGTTACCAAGCCGGCGCAGGCAACAGACGTCATCACCGTCGGCACCAACGCAGAATTCCCGCCGTTTGAGTACATCGGCAACGACGGCCAACCGGATGGATTCGATATGGCGGTCATCAAAGCGATCGGTGAAGCCGAGGGCTTTGAAGTTAAGATCACCAATATGGAATTCAAGTCACTGATTGCGTCGCTGTCCACGGGAAGTCTGGATGCGGTCATTGCGGGCATGACAGTCACGGACGAGCGCAAGCAGTCAGTGGACTTTTCCGACAGCTATTACACCGCGAAGCAGTGTATAGTCGTTCCGGCAGACAGCGACATCAAGAGTCTGGCAGACCTGAATGGCAAGAAGATTGCGGTTCAGGAAGGCACAACCGGTGACCTGCTGTGCACGCCGGCAGAGGACAACGATGTTATCACGGACGCAAGCACGGAGGTCAAGCGTTTTAAGAAGGGCACGGATGCTGTTGTCACGCTGAACAATGGCGGCGTCGATGCAGTTGTCATTGACAAAAACCCGGCAGAAACCTTTGTTGCCAACAACGAAGGCAAGCTCAAGCTGATCGAGGATGAGACCTCTACAGAGGAATATGCCATCGCTGTCGGCAAGGGCAATTCTGAGCTGTTGGAAAAGATCAACAGCGGCCTGAAGAAGATCAAGGAAGACGGCACATTTGACAAGCTGGTAGCGGAATACATCGGCGGCGAAACCGAAGAGGAAACGCCTGCGGATGACGGTGAAAAGCAGGTTGTCAATGTCGGTACCAACGCAGAATTCCCGCCGTTTGAATATATCGGCGATGACGGCGAACCGGACGGCTTTGACATGGCAGTCATCAAGGCAATTGGTGAGGCCGAGGGCTTTGATGTCAAGATCACCAATATGGAATTCAAGTCGCTGATTGCATCGCTGTCCACAGGCAGTCTGGATGCGGTCATTGCAGGCATGACCGTGACGGATGAACGCAAGCAGTCGGTCGATTTCTCTGACAGCTACTACACCGCAACACAGTGCATCGTTGTTGCAAAGGACAGCGGCATCAAGAGTCTGGCAGATCTGAACGGCAAAAAGATTGCGGTTCAGGAAGGCACGACCGGTGACCTGCTGTGCACACCGGGCGAGGATAATGACGTTATCACCGACGAAAACACGGAGGTCAAGCGCTTTAAGAAGGGCACAGACGCCATTGTTTCGTTGAACAACGGCGGCGTCGATGCGGTTGTCATCGACAAGAACCCGGCGGAAAATTTCGTTGCCAGCAACAGCGACAAGCTCAAGCTGATTGAGGACGACACGTCTACCGAGGAATACGCAATCGCCGTCAGCAAGGGAGACACGGAGCTGTTGGAAAAGATCAACAGCGGCCTGGCAAAAATCAAGGAAGACGGCACGTTTGACAAGCTGGTTGCCGAGTACATTGAGGGCAACACGGGAACCGAAAAAGAAACCTCCGACAATGTGATTCAGGAATTTCTGAATAACCTCAAGTATGTATTTGTCGACACCAATGGCTATCAGCTGATGGCCAAGGGCCTCGGCGTGACGATCGGCATTTCGATCTGTGCCGGTATTCTGGGCATTGCGCTCGGCTTTATCCTCGCACTGATGAAACTGACGGAAACGCGCAAAAAGCGCAAGACCGTATGGTCCCGCATTGCGGGCGCCTACATCGACATTATCCGCGGCACACCGGCCATGGTTCAGCTGCTGATTATGTTCATGGTTATTTTCCGCAGTCAGCATGCCTATGTCGCGGCGATCCTGTCGTTTGGCATCAACAGCGGTGCTTATGTCGCGGAGAATATTCGTGCCGGTATTCTTGCCGTGGATGTTGGACAGATGGAAGGTGGCCGTTCGCTCGGCTTCACCTATGGCGAAACCATGCGTTATATTATCCTGCCGCAGGCAATCAAGAACGTCATTCCGGCACTCGGAAATGAAATGATTACGCTGGTCAAGGAGACCTCTATTGTCGGTTATGTCGCAATTGTTGACCTGACCAAGGCGGGCGACTTCATTGTATCGCGCACCTATCAGGCATTCCTGCCGCTGATTGCAGTTGCAATTGTATATTATATCATCGTCAAGATTATGACCAAGATTCTCGCTGTCATTGAAAGGAGGCTGCGTCAAAGTGATAATCGTTAAGGATTTAAAGAAGAGCTTTGGCGATTTGCAGGTTCTCAAAAAAATTGACTGTCACATCAAGCCGGGTGAATGCGTTGTTGTCATTGGCCCGTCCGGTTCGGGCAAGAGTACCTTCCTGCGCTGCCTCAACCGTCTGGAAGAGCCGACAGGCGGCCAGATTATTTTCGACGGCCAGGATGTCACGGATCGTTCCAATGATATCAATAAAATCCGCCAGAAGCTGAGCATGGTGTTCCAGCATTTCAATCTGTTTAACCATCTGACGGTTATGCAGAATCTGACGCTTGCACCGGTCAAGCAGAAGCTGATGAGCGAAGCAGAGGCCGAGAAAAAGGCGATGGAGCTGCTCACGCGCGTCGGCCTGGCTGAGAAGGCGGATGTTTATCCGGCACAGCTGTCCGGCGGCCAGAAGCAGCGTGTCGCCATTGCGCGTTCGCTGGCGATGAACCCGAAGGCCATCCTGTTCGACGAGCCAACCAGTGCACTCGACCCGGAAATGGTCGGTGAGGTTCTGGATGTTATGAAGGCGCTCGCAAAGGACGGCATGACGATGGTTGTCGTGACACATGAGATGGGCTTTGCCCGCGACGTAGCGGACCGTGTGCTGTTTATGTCGGATGGTGTTATCACCGAGGAAGGCACGCCGGAGCAAATCTTCGATAACCCGCAGCAGGAGCGCACCAAAGCATTCCTCAGCGCAGTTTCCAACAAGTAAATTCTTGGATACAAACAGAAGGGCGCAGCCAGTCGGCTGCGCCCTTTTCGCGTGCAAATATTTGTCTGTTATCTCCGCGGTTCACTGCCGGAAGGCACCGGATCGTTCTGATCGGGTTCAAAAAGATACAGCTGTCCTGACAGAAACGCAGAGAGCAGCTCTGTAAGTGCCTGAATCGAAATGGGATGTTGCTGCTGGAACCAGCACAGCAGCAGATGTGCCAACGCGCCGCTGAGCAGCGCTTCGCTGTAAGGCAGGTTTTGGTCTTTGTGGCTGACAAACCGATCTGCAAACAGCGATACGCATTTGGCGATTTCATCCGCAATGATGCCACCCAGCTGATTGTCCAGCATGGATTGCAATAAAGTCCGGTTTCCGTCCAGTACGCTGGCAAAAACCTCCACCGTCTCGTGCAGAGAAATCATCGGCTTGCTGCTGAAGCGATGCAGCTGCTGCTCATATTGCTCGCGCAGGCAGAAGCGCAGCACCTCCTCCTTGGAGTCAAACATGTTGTAAAAGGTCTGGCGCGACAGATCCGCGCGCTTGCAGATGTTTTGAATGGTGATCTGCGCATACGGCTTCTCCTGCATCAGCATGAGGAGACTGTCTGCAATCCAGTGCTGGGATTGCAGCGCGGTGGGGTTGTTTCCCTGATACATGGACATTGCACCTCCCAATGTATAAGTTGCGCTCAAAACGTTGACAAATATCTAACTTGCGAATAAAATGCTATCATAATCTTTGACATATGTCAAGGCGACGGAGAAAGGAGCGAATTTTATGAACAACACGATTCCCGTAGAGCTGCATGCGCAGCCGGAGCAGTACAAAATGCTGGGTATGAAGCCTGGAACTCCCGAAGTATGGGAGGATAGCCTGCGCACCAGTGGTGCACAGGGGGAATACGAATGGTGGTATTTTGATTCCAAGCTGGAGGGCGGCGGAAATCTGGTTATCGTCTTTTATACGATATCGCCGATGGACAACCAGAACGGCGGGTTTGCCCCCCTATGCCACGCTGAATCTTACGCTGCCCGATGGCACGGAAATCAGGGATCGCCTCGACCCGGCAGAGGGTGATTTCAGCTTTGCCAAAGATCACTGCTGTGTCCGAATCGGTCAGTGCCTGTTTGAGGGCGATCTGCACGACTATCAGATTCACTACGAATCCGAACAGGTACGCGCCGATGTAAAGCTGCATGGCAACGTACCTGCATGGCGCACCGGTACCGGCCATATTTTCTTCGGCGAGTCGGATTATTTCGCATGGATTCCCGCCGTGCCGGAGGGCAGCGTACAGGTTTCCATTGTCCGGGATGGAAATGAGGAAAGCTACACAGGCACCGGTTATCATGACCACAACTGGGGAAATATCGGCATGTTTGTCCTGATGCACCATTGGTATTGGGGGCGTTGCAAGGTCGGTGATTATCAGATTATCAGCAGCTATATCACTGCGGGCCCGCAGTACGGCTATGCGCATACTCCAGTGTTCATGCTGGCGAAAGGCGGGGAGATCATCAGTGATACCAATGTGCAGCCTGTATATGAGGAAACAGACCTTGCTTTTGATGAGGTGACCGGCAAGCACTATTTCAAAACACTGATCTATGACTATGACGACGGCAGGCAGCATTACCGCATTACTTACCGGATGGAGGAGATGCTGGAGCAGGATGTCATGATTAAGCAGGAGGCTGTCCGTGTCGCCATGATGCAGCAGGGTTTGGATCCCACCTATACCCGGTTTTCTGGGACTGCTGTTGTGGAACGGCTGGAAAACGGAGCAGTTGTAGAGCATGTGGATGCGCCGGCTCTGTGGGAGCTGATGTATTTTGGTCTGGATGCGCAGGTCTGATTCCGGAAAGATGGGAAAATCATGAGATCACTGATAATAAATTTGCTGATTGTCGCCAGCGGTGTATGCTGGTCGCTGGTATATGTGGATTCCATCCGCACCGGCTTCAAACAGAAAACTTACTGCATGCCGCTGTTTGCCCTCGGACTGAACATCGCGTGGGAGGGCATATATGCCTATACGGATCTGTTTGTTCGCGCAACAGTCAGTGCGCAGGCCATCGCAAATACAGTTTGGTTTTTGCTGGATATTTTCATTGTCATTACATACTTCAAATATGGCAGGGAAGAAGCGCAGGGTGAGCTGGGGAAAAAGTCGTTTATCCCATGGCCGGTGCTGGTGCTGGCCTGCTGCATTGTGCTGCAACTGCTTTTTATTGCCGAGTTTGGGGATGTAGCGGGTGAGAAATATTCCGCATATTTGCAGAACATCGCCATGAGTGTGGCTTATTTGTACATGCTGAACCGCCGCAAATCGTCCAGAGGCCAGACCATGACGATTGCCGTGAGCAAATGCATCGGCACGCTGACGCCGACAATTTATGGCACAATAGAGGGCAACCGCTTTATTTTGGTCACTGGTGTGATCTGCTTTGTCTTCGATGTGATCTATATTTTCTGCCTGCATGGCGTAAAGAAAAAAGAACAGAGCACCGCAGAGAGCAATGCGTGTGCATAAAGTAAGGGCGCAGCCCACCGGCTGCGCCCTTTCCCCGTGTCACGATGGGGCGGAAACAGGCATAGAATGATACAGGGACGGCAAACGCGCCCCCCAGATTATGCAGACAGGAGAGCATTCTTATGGATTTCGAGACCATTATGGCACGCGCCGGCGGGCCGGAGTGTCAGGAGCAGAAACCGTGCGACCGCGATCGTGACCGTGACCGTGATCGCGACTGTGATTGTGACCGTGACCGAGATCGTGACCGCGACTGCGATTGTGATCGGAAGCGTGATCGGGATCGCGACTGTGACCGTGACCGCAGACGCAGACAGAAACATGTTCATGAAGTTCAGGGCAGCACGCAGATCTTTGGCTGCTGCAATGACGCCCACAACCATCGCTTTGCGACCGTAAGTGGTGAAGCCATCCCGATCGGCGGCAATGACCATGTGCATGAAATTTGCTTCCACACGGACTTTGCTGATGGACATTTCCACGAGTTCAAGGGCCGCACCGGCGGCGCTGTCTTTGTCGGCGGCGGCCGTCATGTCCATTTTGCCGAAGCAAGAACCGAAGAGGAAGACGGACACAGACATTGCTTCCGTGTTGCGTCGCTCATCGATTCGCCGATTGACAAATAAACGCGACAGTATGACAGGCAGCCTGCGGGCTGCCTGTTTCTGTCTTGCAATATAAAAACAGTCCGGGCAAAGCCGGACTGTTGTACATTATCTGCGGTTTTGGTTCTGTCTCTGCTTTCTGCGCTTCTGTGCACGACGTCTTCTGCGGTTGCGGCGGTTGCGTCCCGCGATAAACGAGAGGATCAGGTACAGCAGGAAAGCGGCAACGGCAATGCCCACAATGATGCGAACCGGTGTCAGACGGAAGAATTTCGCGATCTGGTCGAGAATGAACAGGATGACTGAGCGCTTGACTTCGGTCAGGGAGACCAGATCGGCAGTGGCACATTCCATGCCCTCGTAAGAATAGGTGACTGTGCCCAGCTTTTCTCCCTTGGCAATCGGTGCGTCATAGCTGTCTTCGACGGAAATATCGATGTCCAGTTCACTCATATCCAGTCCCTTCGGGACGAGTACCGGAACATCATTTGCCGTAACCAGCGTCACATGGTCGGTGCCGCGCGCCAGACGAACCGGGCACTCCGTGACGGCGGAGCCGGCAGAGGTTGCAGTCTGCATGCGGAAATTGTCAAATGCCCACTCAAACATGCGCTTGGTCTCGGTGAAGCTGCCCGCATAATCCGCGCCATCCTTCGCGCCGAGTACGACGGAGTAATAGGTATATCCGCTCTGCTTGGCGTAGGACACGAGGCAGTAGCCCGCCTGTGAGGTATGTCCGGTCTTGATGCCGTAGCAGTTGTCATAATAGATAGACGAATAACTGCTGAGAATCAGATGATTGGTTGTATAAATGACACGCTCCGGGTTTTTGTTGGTTGCCGGGAGTTTTTTCTGCGCTGTATTGACCACGGTTGCAAAGGTGGAATTCTGCATGGCCTGCTGCGCAATCAGATACAGGTCATAGGCACAGGTATAGTGGTTGTCGTTATGTAAGCCATTCGGATTGGCAAAGTGTGTGTTGACACAGCCCAGCTCTTTGGCGCGGTCGTTCATCATCTGGACGAATTCATCCACGGAACCGGCGACGGTGCGCGCGAGCGCATTGGCAGCTTCGTTGCCGGAGGGGAGCATCAGGCAGTACAGCAGATTCTCCACGGTGATTTTCTCGCCGATTTTCAGACCGGCATTGCTCGCGCCGTTTTTGACATCGGTGAAATCCTCCTCCTGCATCGTCACGACATCGTCCAGATTGCACTTTTCCAGCGCCAGCAGGGCAGTCATGATTTTGGTGCACGATGCGGGATACATCTTTTCTTTTTCGTTATTTGCATGAATGATCTCGCCGGTCTCGGCGTTGACCAGAATGGACGCCTTTGCATCGATGTCGATGGTCGGCATCTGGATCGAACCATCCTCTGCCTCGGCGCCGGTCTGGTTTTTCGGCTGCTCCGTTTCGGCAGGCTGCTGTTCGGTTGGATTCGTCTGCGCGCTGTCTGCGGCATCGGCATTGCTATCTGCTGTGCCAGCGTCGGTTGTGTCGGTGTCGGTTGTGCCGGTGTCGGTTGTGCCGGTGTCGGTGGCGCCGTCCGTCCCCTCTGCGGTCGGGGTGGTATCCGTTGTGGTCTGGGAAGCGGCAGGTGTTTCAGTGTCCGCAGGCTCCGGCTCAGCGAACGACGGTAGCGCCGTTCCGGCGAGCAGTGCAACGGACAACAGCAGTGCCCCCAGTTTCTTATTCCATTTCATGCCCATTGTCCTCCTGTGCGTCTGGTTTTTCTGCCGGTTCCTCGTTTGGTTCGGATGCAGTTTCCGGCTCAGCTGTTTCCGGAGTTTTTGTCGTTTTCGGAGCAGGTGCCATGTCGTCGTCATCCTCCCAAAGATCGGCAAACTGGCTCAGATCGTCGGAGATCAACGGCTTCTGCGGCGGCGTTTCCGGCTCCTCCGGTTTGGATTCGGCCGGGCGCGGCTGGTCATCGGTCTCTTTTTCCTCAAAAAAGAAATCATCGTCGGTGAACCGGCCGCGGATACGCGCGGGCTTGGGTGGCTTGCGCCGCAGCGCATCATATTCAAAGCGGCGGCAGCTGCCTGCCATCGCTACAATGCCGCGGAAATCGCAGACACCCTGATATTCATTGTCCGGCTTGCAGTGCGCACAGTATGCGCAGTGCGGATCGATGGACTCGTTGTATAAGCAGTTCCTGCGGAACAGATTGAACATAGTAAGTCTCCTTTTCGTATCATAGGGCACTATTTCCATATTATAGCGCAAAAGACACGCTGTTTCCAGAGCTATTATTTGAAAATATCGATAAAAAAACGGGATTATGGCGCCTAAATCCCGGCATGTGGGGAGAAACGTCACAATTGTGAAAGACTGGGGAAGATCAGAAGCAGCAGCGCGCACAGAAGTGCCGCCAGACAGGCATGTATGCATTTGCCGTACACGCAGCGGGTGAGCGCCAGGCCTTCCGTGGCGGCGGCGGTCTGAAACAGCACAGACAGCCCGCCAAAGGCGCACAGGAAGGAAACCGCAGTCAGGCGGGCGGAAATGGTCCCGGCATGGTCTGTCAGTCCGGCGAGCCCCTGTGTCAGCTCGACGCAGCCGGTCAGCAGGCTGTGCACACCGGAGGCAGACAGGCCGGAAATTGACAGCAGTGGCGTAAGGGCGGTGCATAATACGGACAGCATACCGGTCAGGCGCAGCAGGCACAGCACAACAGAAAAGAACAGGATGAATGCTGAGATCATCAGGCAGGAATGCCCGGCGGAGGTGACCGCCTGCACCAGACAGTGGAAAAACGGAAGCGGTTTGGTCTGATTTGCCGCATATACGGCGGACTGTGTGCGTTTTGGACGCAGCAGCAGCGCGGTGAGCAGTGCGGACGCGATGTGCACCGCATACAGGAATATGCCCGCGCGCAGTGAGTGAAACAGTCCGCCGCCACACATGCCGACCAGGAAGGCGGGGCCTGTGTTGTTGCAGCAGGCCGCGAGTGCGGAGGCTTCTTCCCGGGTACACAGCCCGCTGTGATACAGTTCGGCGGACATGCGCGCTCCCGCGGGATAGCCGCCGAGAAAGCCGAGTGCCAGCGCTGCCGCGCCACAGCCGGGCAGGTGGAAGCAGCGCCGCATGAATGGGGACAGCAGACGCCCCAGCTCCTGTGCCAGACCGCAGGAGACAGCCAGCGAACTCGCCGCGAAAAAAGGAAACAGCGACGGGATGACGGAGGTCAGGCACAGCGTAACCGCTGCGCGCACGGCGTCCGCGCAGTCTGTAGAATACCGGCACAGCAGCGCGAGGAACAGCACACAGCCGGTACAGACGCACAGCTTTCGCATCAAGACAATCCCCTCCTTTGCTTCATCCTATCGAAACAAGGCAACAAACATGCCCACCCTGCATACAAATTTTTGAGAGGCACCGAAGGGGGTCGGAGCAGATTGGAGCAGAGGTTTCACACACACATGGGCGACCCGACGGTGGAACTGGATGGAAATCGAAGTGTTGTCATTACCGGACGCTGCGCCATTACACTGTACAGCGAGACAGAGATGCGCGTGCGGTGCGGCGGACTGACGGTGCGCGTCAGCGGGGACGGGCTGGAGCTGCGCACGCTGGATGAAGCGGAGCTGTCCATTGTCGGGCTGATTGCGGAAGTGGGCTTTCTGACCGGAGAGGGGTGAGCGCATGGTTTCCAGATGGATCCGCCTGTGCGGCGGCATACTGACCGTGCGCGTACGCGGCGCGGAGCTGGAACGGTTTTTGAACCTGTGCACACAGGAACACATCCGCCTGCGCCACATTGAGCGCATTGATATCGACGAGCTGCATGCGGAAATTTCGCTGTACGATTTCTGTCGCCTTGCGCGGCTGAAAAAAAGAAAACGGTGCCGCATTCACATTCTGCGGCGGCGCGGTCTGCCGTTTCTGCTGTACAGAATGCGGCGGCGATATGCCCTGTGGGGCGGTCTGCTGCTGTTGTGCCTGGTGTGTTATGAGCTGGGAACACGTATCTGGGTGATTGAAACGGATTTTCCACAGGGGGTGGACGGCTATGCGGTGCTGGAGGAGCTCGATCAGCTCGGCATCGGTGTCGGCACAAAGAGTTCGGATATCGATGCGCATGCGGTAAAGGTGCATATGATGACGACGCTGGACGATTTGAAATTTTTTGCGGTCAACGTCGATGGCAATATTCTGTCTATCCAGACTGCGGCAGCGACCGAAGTGCCGGAGGTAGACCAGAACAACGGTGTGCGCAATGTCGTTGCTCTGCGCGACGGTGTGATTGACAAGATGATTGTCCGGCGCGGCACGGCAAAATGTAAACCGGGAGATGCCGTGCTGGCAGGAGATATCCTTGTCGATGCGCTTGTCGAGCCAAAGGATGAACAGCAGAGCGAGCTGGGCACGCCGCAGCTTGTTGACGCAAATGCGGACATCTGGGCGTCAACACGGTATACGGTGACGCGGAAAATGGCGCTGGAAGCGGACAAAAAACACAAAACTGGCGCGTCGAAAACGCGATATGCCATATGTTTTGGCAAAACACGGATAAATTTATATTTTGGCAGTAGTCTAATACAGGGGAATTGTGATAGAATAATATCGATTGAGACGGTAAAGCTCAACGACCATCTGGTGCTTCCGGTTTCGCTGTACCGTGAGACCATCACGCCGTACACAACGGAACCTGTGATGCATGAGGCCGCCGACGTACAGCCACAGCTGGAATACGGCGCGCAGCGCGCAGTCGAAGCGCAGCTTGCGGAGGGCAGCGTATCCTCCATGCAGGCGGATGTCAGCGAGGAGGACGGCGCGGCAGTCCTGCGCGCCACAGTCTGGTGCTATGAACAGATTGCCGAAAGCGTGGAGGACGGCAGGACAGAAGCTGACCTGCCACAGAAGGACGAAACGGAACAACCGGATGAATCATAAACAGGGCGCGTTTGATTGTTGCGTTTCAGATACGCCCTAGATGTTCAGACACAAGGAGAGCGAAAACATATATGGCAGAAATGACCATGCACATCGATGCGATTGATCTGATTATGGGCATCTTCGGTGCGTTCGATGAAAATATGAAGGTACTGGAAAAGGAGCTGGACGTGACGGTGCTCAGCCGGGAGACCGAGCTGAAGGTGACCGGTGCGGATGCGGGCAATGTCGAGTTGGCGATGAAGACCATCCAGTCACTGATGCAGCTGGCGGAGCGCGGCGAGAGCATCGGCACGCAGACCGTGCAGTATGTCCTCGGACTGGTGCGCGATGGACGACAGAACCAGGTCTCGGAAATCGGCAAGGATGTGGTGTGCATCACGGCGAAGGGAAAGCCGATCAAGGCGAAGACGCTGGGACAAAAGCGGTATATGGACGCCATGCGCACACATACTGTCACGATTGGCATCGGCCCCGCGGGTACAGGCAAGACCTATCTCGCCGTCGCTGCGGCGGTTGCGGCGTTTCGCGACAAGCAGGTCAGCCGCATCATCCTGACGCGCCCCGCAGTGGAGGCGGGCGAGAAGCTGGGATTCCTGCCAGGCGATTTGCAGAGCAAGGTCGACCCGTATCTGCGTCCGCTGTATGACGGTCTGTTCGATATGATGGGTGCAGAGACATTTAACAAGCTGCTCGAACGCGGCAGCATTGAGGTCGCACCGCTGGCATATATGCGCGGACGCACACTGGACGACTCGTTCATCATCCTCGACGAGGCGCAGAACACGACACCGGAACAGATGAAGATGTTTCTGACACGCATCGGCTTTGGCTCGAAGGCGGTTGTCACGGGTGATATCACGCAGATCGACCTGCCGGGCGACCGCGTAAGCGGCCTGAAGGAAGCGGTCAAGGTGCTGAAAAATGTCGAGGATATTGCCCAGTGCCAGCTGACTGACCGCGACGTTGTGCGCCATGAGCTGGTACAGCGCATCGTCCGCGCTTATGAAAAGTACGAGCAGCAGAAGGTTATGCGGCAGGCGAAGGAAGCACAGAAGCGCCGCCCAGCCGCGAGAAAGTGAGGGAATCACATGGAACACCGCATTCGCATCACCCCGGAGGTGGAAGTGGACGGCCTGGAGGCGGTCGGTGCATTGATCGAACGCTGTGCGAAGGCTGCGTTTGAAATGGAGCACGCGCCGGAGGGCTGCTTTGTTGATGTGACCATCGTGGACGGAGAGACCATCCGCGAGATCAACCGCGAAAACCGTGGAAAGGATGCCGTTACAGACGTGCTGTCCTTCCCAATGCTGGAATTCTTCAACGGCGAATGGCCGGAAGATGTGGAGGAAGAGCGCAATCCGGAGGATGGATCGCTGTTCCTCGGCGATATGGTTCTGAATTATGACCGCGCTGTCGAGCAGGCGGCGGAGTACGGGCACAGTGTGGAGCGCGAGTGCGGCTTTCTGACCGTGCATTCGATGCTGCACCTGCTCGGCTATGACCATGAGCGCAGCGAGGAGGAGCGCCGCATTCAGCGCACACAGGAAGAGGCTGTGCTGTCCTCGTTGGGACTGATCCGCGATGCGGATTGACATCGGCGGCCTGCGCCGGTCGTTTCACTGGGCGGCGCGCGGTGTGTGTCTCGCCCTGCGCGAACGCAATTTCCGCATCCATCTGACGGCGGCATGCTATGTCACGGCTGCCGGATTCCTGGCAGACCTGAGCCGTGCAGAAATCGCCGTGCTATGCCTGTGTTTTGGGCTGGTGACAGCAGCGGAGCTGGTCAACACGGCGATGGAAACGCTGTGCGACCGCGTCACGCGGCAGCATGACCCGCTGATCCGCGACGCGAAGGACATCGCGGCGGGCGCGGTGCTGATGACCGCGCTGTTCAGCGCGGCGGTTGGGCTGGTGCTGTTTGCCCATCCCGCGCCCATCCGCGCCATACTTACCAAATTGACGCAGCATATCTGGATTGACGCACTGCTGCTGGTATCTGTTCCGGCTGCGGTTGCGTTTGTTTTTGCAGTAGAACAAAAGGGAGAACTCAAATGAGTGTAACAAAAAGTGCTATCATATCCATTGTCGGCAAGCCGAATGTCGGCAAATCGACCCTGCTCAATCAGCTGGTCGGCGCGAAAATCGCAATTGTGTCCAACAAGCCGCAGACGACGCGCACACGCATCACCGGCGTGCTGACAAAGGATGACTGCCAGTTTGTCTTTCTGGACACGCCCGGCCTGCACAAGCCGCGGTCCCGTCTGGGCGACTATATGGTAAAGGTCGTCAACGATACGGTGACCGATGTCGACATTGCCGCACTGGTCGTTGACCCGGTGCCGCGCATCGGCCCGGCGGAGCAGGAGCTGATTGCGCGCATGAAGCAGTACCACATGCCGTCGGTACTGATTATCAATAAAATTGACACGGTCAAAAACGAAGATCTGCTTGCCGTCATCGCGGCATATTCGCAGGCGCACGAGTGGGACGCGGTTGTGCCGCTGTCCGCGAAGACCGGCGAAAACTGCGACATTCTGTTCGAGGAATTTGCCAAATTTGCGATTGAAGGCCCGCAGCTGTTCCCGGATGATATGCTGTGCGATCAGCCGGAGCGTCAGCTCGTCGCGGAAATTGTCCGCGAGAAGATGCTCGGTCTGCTTGACCGCGAGGTGCCGCATGGCACAGCGGTCGCTGTCGAGCGCATGCGCGAGCGTGACGACGGGCTGATTGAAATCAATGCGACCATTTATTGCGAGAAAAAGAGCCATAAGGGCATCATCATCGGCAAGAGCGGTTCGATGCTCAAGAAGATCGGCGCACAGGCGCGTGCGGACATCGAAGAGCTGCTTGGTACGCGCGTCTTTTTGGAGTTGTGGGTCAAGGTCAAGGAAGACTGGCGCAACAACCAGTATCAGATGCGCAACTTTGGCTATGAGGACGAATAACAGAGGACGAAAGGACAACGGACATGGCACACGTTACGGTGAAGGGACTGGTCATCCGCGAAACAGATTTCGGCGAAGCAGACCGCTATATCACCGTACTGACCGCCGAGCTGGGCAAAATTGAGGTGCTGTGCCGCGGAATCCGGCGCAAAAAAGGACGGCTTGCCAACGCAGTGGGGCTGTTCTGCTACAGCGAATTCACGCTGTTTTCCGGCAGGCGCTATACGCTGAGTGATGCAGAAATTGACACGCAGTTCTGGGGCATTACGGGAAACATTGAGCAATATGCGCTGTGCTGTTACTTTGCGGAGCTGGTCAACATGGCAGCGGATGCGGACAGCGATGTCAGCGGTCTGCTGCCGATGTTCCTGCGTGCACTGTATGCGCTTGACCGACAGAAGCGTCCGGTGCAGACCGTCAAGGCGGCGTTTGAGCTGCGGCTCGCGTCTGAGCTGGGATTTTCACCCGATTTGACTGGATGTGCCGTATGCGGAGCAGCTCAATGTGAGGCGTGGTCGCTTTTGCTGGAGAACGGTGCGCTTGTGTGCAGCGGCTGCCGCAAGCGCGTCGGCGGGACATATTACGACATGCCGCAGGGTGTGCTCGATGCCATGCGGTATATCCTGTCGTGCGACGGCAAAAGGCTGTTTGCGTTTGCGGTGAATGCACAGACGGCAGAGCAGCTCGGGCTGATCTGTGAGAGGTATCTGCTGTACCATCTGGACGTCCACTGCACAACACTGGATTTTTATCACTCTCTGTTCCAGATGCAGTGAGGACAAAAGAAGGGAAAGGTGAAAAAGGATGAAGACAGGGTATCGAACGCGCCTGCACCGGATATTGGAGCTTGGGGCATGGCTGATATTGCTGGCATCACTGCTCGTCGCCGTGTACGGCGTGCGCACGCTGCCGGAGGAGATCGCGACGCATTTCGCGCTTGACGGAACACCGGACGGCTACGGTTCTCCGGCTATCCTATTCCTTACGCCGCTTCTGATGGTGCCCTGTCTGGGTATCGTGAGCCTGATTGCGCATTTGGTAGACCCTGCACAGTGGAATATGCCGTTTGCGGTCAGGGAAGAGCGCAAAGCACCAGTATATGGGGACATACTGACGATGCTGCATGCGATTCAGCTGGAAATTGCGGGCTTTTCCCTGTATATGCAGGTGAAAAGCTATCAGCAGAGCGGTGATGGGCTTGTATTGGCGACCGTGCTGCTGACAGCTGCACTGGCGGTTACCATCATCGGCCTGTGTATCCTCGCATACCGGCACAACCGGTGATCCGTATCCTGTTATGACAATGATCTTTGGAGTTCACATATTATGAGTAAATTATCAGAAAAAAGCCTGAAAACGCTGGAATATTACACCATTCTCGACATGCTGGCAGAACACTGTGTCAGCCGGAAGGCGAAGCAGGCGGCGAAGGCGCTGCGTCCGCTGCATGATGCCGAGGATGTGCGCGAGCTGCTGACCCAGACCGACGATGCCAAGCGCCTCATGACGACAGGCGGCGCGCCCGCCTTCGGCGGCATCCGCGAAGTATCCGCCGCGCTCAGCCGTGCTGAGATGGGCGGCGTACTGTCCACGCGCGAGCTGCTGGATGTGGCATCGCTGCTGCATGCGGCAAATCAGGTGCGCAAATATGGCGCGGAGCAGCAGGAAAAGGGTCTGACAACGACGCTGGATCTGTATTTTTCGCGCATTAACAGCAACAAATATCTCGAAGAAAAAATCAACCGTGCGATTATCAGTGAGGAGGAGATTGCAGATGCGGCGTCCACGACGCTTGCCAACCTGCGCCGCCAGATGCGCGCGCAGAATGTGCGCGTGCGCGAGACACTGAACCATTTTGTCTCGTCTCCGACGTATTCCAAATACTTGCAGGAGAGCCTGATTACCCAGCGTGACGGACGATTTGTTATTCCGGTCAAGAGTGAACACCGCGGCGATATCCCAGGCATGGTACACGATGTATCGTCCTCCGGCGCGACGCTGTTTATCGAGCCGGCACAGGTTGTCGATGCAAATAACCAGCTCAAAATTCTGCTGGGCAAGGAAAAGGCGGAAATTGAGCGCATTCTCGCCGAGCTGACCGCGGATGTCGCGGACTTTTCCGATGCGATTGCGGCGGATTATGATGTACTGTGCAAGCTGGACTTTATCTTTGCCAAGGCGCGGTTCTCGTTTGCACTCAATGCCTGTGCGCCGGAAATCAGCGAAACAACGCAGGTCAATCTGCTGCGTGCGCGCCATCCACTGCTCGACCAGAAAAAGGCAGTGCCGATTGACATCGCGCTCGGCGGGGAGTATGATACGCTGGTCATCACCGGCCCGAACACGGGCGGCAAGACGGTCAGCCTCAAGACGCTCGGTCTGCTGTGCCTGATGGCGGCATCCGGTCTGCACATCCCGGCAAATGAGGAGAGCTCGGTCTGTCTGTTCCAGAACATCTATGCGGATATCGGCGACGAGCAGTCGATTGAGCAGTCGCTGTCCACGTTTTCGGCGCATATGAAGAATATCGTTGCAATCATGGATAAGTGTGGCCCGGATGACCTGATTCTGTTTGACGAGTTGGGCGCCGGTACAGACCCGGAGGAAGGTGCAGCGCTCGCTGTGGCAATCATCGAATATGGCCGTAAAATGTGCTCGCTCGTCGCGGCAACGACGCACTATTCTGAACTGAAAGTATTCGCCTTGACGACGGAAGGCGTTGAAAACGCGTCGTGTGAGTTTGATGTACGCACGCTTCAGCCGACGTATCATCTGCTGACGGGCGTACCGGGCAAATCCAATGCCTTTGCGATTTCCAAACGGCTCGGCCTGCCCCCAGCCATTATTGATCGCGCAAAGGAACAGATTTCTGCGGAAAATCAGCGGTTTGAGGACGTTTTGGAGACACTGGAGCGCGAGCGACACCAGTTGCAGAAGCAGCGCGAGGACGCAGACCGACTGCGCCGTACCGCACAGTCGGAGAAGGATAAGGCGGTGACGCTGAAGGGACGCGCAGAGGATGAAACCGATGCGATCCTGGAAAAGGCCCGCGATCAGGCGGAGCGCATTCTGCGCGAAGCGCGCATGGCGTCGGAGACTGTATTTGCCCAGCTGGACGAAATGAAGAAAAAGGCGGAGACCAATGCTGCCGACCAGAACCTCGCTGCCGCGCGTGCCGCTCTGCGCAGCACGCTGGGACAGGCGGAGAAAAAAGCAATGCGCCGCGAGAAAAAGACGGTTGAGCCGGACAGCGTGCGTCCGCTCAAGGTGGGCGATACCGTCCATCTGCTCAATGTCGGCGTAGACGGCGTTGTGCTCAAGCCGGAGGATAAAGACGGCACAGTTTATGTACAGGCGGGCATCCTGAAGGTCAATGTTCCGCTCAACGAGCTGCGCCTTGTCGAAAAGAAAAAGCCCGCGAAGCCGAAGACGACCTATCGCGCACCGGCGGGTGGAATGCGGGAAATAAAGCGCGCCCACGCAAAAAGCGAGCTGGATGTGCGCGGCATGACCGTCGAGGAAGCGCTGCTTGAGGTCGACCGTTATCTGTCCGACTGCCTGATGTCGCACCTCGATCTGGTGACGATTATCCATGGCAAGGGCACAGGTGCCCTGCGCGCTGCGATTCAGCAGCATCTGAAGCATGACAAACATGTCCGGTCCGTGCGCAACGGGCGCTATGGCGAGGGCGACCTCGGCGTTACCGTTGTCGAATTAAAATAGTCTTTGGCACAAAAGCTAAATTTTCGCCGCGAATTGTGCACGTTTGTGTAGATTTGCCCTGTTATTTCGTGAGAGAGGGTGTAAGCGCCTACAAATTCCGGCAGGAAAATGCTCTCTTTTGGTACAAAAGCATATTGACGAAACGAAAAAAAACAGGTATTCTATATATAATCTGTTATCGATTCCAGATCGGAACGATGTTGTATTGTGTTTGTATAGGTTTAGTTTTAATTTTGTTTATAGGAGCGATGTTGAAATGTTTTCACAGGAAGTTCAGGTAACCAATCAGGTTGGGCTGTATGCGCGCCCGGCTACATTTTTCATTCAGTGCGCCAATGGGTTCAAGAGCACCATTCTGGTTGAAAAGGAAGAGCGCAGAGTAAACGCGAAGAGCCTGCTCGGCATTCTTTCCCTCGGCATCACCAAGGGCACGACCATCACGTTGATTGCAGACGGCGTTGACGAGGTTGAGGCTGTCAATGCGCTGACCGATCTCATCCAGTCCAATTTCAGCGACTCGAACTTCAGCGACTGATTTCAATCCAACGCACGCAAGAAGACACCGCTTGTTTTGCGGTGTCTCTTTTTTTCTCCGGGAAAGGAGGCTGCATGTCCAGCAGGGAAGAGCTGCACCAGCGGGTGCTGACACTGCCGCGTGAGCCGGGTGTCTATATCATGAAAAACCGGCAGGGGCAGGTTATTTATGTCGGCAAGGCAAAGGTGCTCAAAAATCGTGTCTCCCAATATTTCCAGAACGAGGCAAAGCATACGCCCAAGACGCGGAAAATGGTAGAAAATATTGATAGCTTCGATATTATTGTGTGTGAATCGGAATTCGAGGCGCTTGTGCTCGAAAACCAGATGATTAAAAAATACAAGCCGAAGTATAATATTTTGCTCAAGGACGACAAGGGCTATCCGTTTATCCGCGTGTCGACAGACCGCCCCTATCCGGAGTTCACGGTCGTCGGGCGGCGCGGGAAGGACACGGCGCGGTATCTCGGACCGTATGCCGGGCGCGGCGCTGCCATGCAGGCGATTGATACGGTCAGCCGGGCACTCGGCCTGCGCACCTGCCGCCGTGTGCTGCCGCGCGACATCGGCAGATCGCGTCCATGCCTGAATGCCCAGCTTGGCCGCTGCTGTGCGCCGTGTGCCGGGACAGTCACGCAGGAGGAATATGCTCAGCGTGTGGCGCAGGCGATTGATGTACTCGAGGGCAATTACAAACAGCTCGCGGAACAGCTGGAACAGCAGATGATGCAGGCTGCGGAGGAGGAGCACTTCGAGCAGGCGGCACAGCTGCGCGACCGCATGCGCGCGATTATGCGCGCGGGACAGCACCAGATGGTCGTCGCAAGCGGATTTTCCGATACCGATATCATCGCATTCGTGCAGGGTGAGACGCGCGGCTGCATTGTCACACTGCACTATATCGCGGGCAATTTCCACGACAAGGAATACACCATGCTGGACGGCACGTCGAGTGAGGACGGTGCAGAGCTGCTCGGCAGCTATATCAAGCAATATTACTCGCTGCGCGGGGTTGTGCCGCCGCTGGTGCTCGTTTCGGAGGAAATTGAGGACATGGCAGCGGTCGAGACATTTTTGCGCTCGGTCGCGGGCAAGAAAGTCACGCTGACCGTCCCACAGCGCGGCAGGCGGCGTGAGCTGATGCACATGGCGAAGAAAAACGCAGAAGAAGAGATTATTCGCATGGAGACAAATGCGGAGCGCCGCCAGAAATCACTGGAGCTGTTCGGCAGCATGATGGGGCTGACCGAGACACCGGTTAGCTTTGAGGCATATGACATCTCCAACCTTGCGGGGACAAATACCGTCGGCTCGATGGTCGTTTTTGAAAACGGAAAGCCCAGGCGCAGCCGATACCGCCGGTTCCGCATTGAATCGGTTGCGAACGGGCAGGATGACTATAAGGCGATGGAAGAAATGCTGGCGCGCCGCATGCAGCGCTGGAAGGACGGTGACGAAAAATTCACCGAGCTGCCCAGTGTGTTCCTCATTGACGGCGGCCTGGGGCATGTGCGCATAGCGAAGCAGGTTCTCGACCACTTCGGCTGCACAAAGCCGGTGTTCGGCATGGTCAAGGACGATCACCACCGCACGCGCGGCCTTGTCGCGCCGGACGGCAGGGAATTCAGCATTTCGGCAACACCTGCGGTCTTTGCGATGGTCGGGCGCATCCAAGAGGAGGTGCATCGTTTTGCGATCACCTATCAGCGTCAGCTGCGCGGGGCAGATGCCGTGCGCTCCGAGCTGGACAACATTCCGGGCGTCGGGGAAAAACGGCGCACGGCGCTTCTGAAGACCTTTCAGAGCGTCAAACGCATTCGTGAGGCGACTGTGGAGCAGCTGGAAGCGGCTGTACCGCATTCCACCGCACAGGCGGTCTATCATTATTTTCACAGCGCGCAGGAGGAGACAGAGAAATGAGAGTCATCAGCGGAAGCGCACGCGGTAAGATGCTGGATGCTGTGCCGGGCATGGATACACGCCCGACGACCGACCGCGTCAAAGAATCGGTTTTTAATATTTTACAGTTTCGTGTCGTCGGCGCAACAATGCTCGATTTGTTTGCAGGAACCGGGCAGATGGGGATTGAAGCGCTCAGCCGCGGCGCAGCACGCGCGGTGTTCGTCGATCAGGCACAGAAGGCGGTCTCCGTCATTCAGAAAAATATCGCGGGTGCACGCGTGCAGGCGCGTGCGGAGGTCATCCGAGCGGAGTTCCATCAGGCGCTTGAGCGGCTGCGTGGACAGAAATTTGACATTATTTTCCTCGATCCGCCCTATGGCGGCGAGATATTAAATTCTGCGCTGAATGCTGTAGAATTGTTTGACATCCTGTCGCCGGATGGTATAATAATATGTGAAAGTTCCGTGGAGGATACCGTCATTTGCCCAGACAGCCTGTCCGTACAGAAAACCTATCGGTACGGCACGATTTGCCTGACGGCGATGCGCCGAAAGGGAGCAGAAAACGACTGAGGAGGCTTTCCGCACAGGGGAGCCGGAAAGGCACAGTATGAGAATCGGGGTATATCCCGGCAGCTTTGACCCTGCCACGCTCGGACATTTGGACATTATTCAGCGTGCATCCCGTCTGTTTGACAAGCTCATTGTCGCACCGATGATTAACGGCGAAAAGCATTCGTCGTTTACGATGGAGGAAAAGGTGGACTTTCTTCGGCGCATGACGCGCGATCTTCCCAACGTGGAGGTCGAGAGCTTCGGCGGGCTGCTGGCGGATTATGTGAAGGAAAAAAACGCCTGCGCCATCGTCAAGGGACTGCGCGCAGTGTCCGATTTTGAATATGAATTCCAGATGGCGCTTGCAAACAAAAAGCTGAATCCGGATGTGGATACCGTCTTTTTGATGACGGGACAGAAGTATCTGTTCCTGAGTTCGACAATCGTGCGCGATATTGCACGCCACGGTGGGGACATTACCGGTTTTGTTCCGGAGGAGATCCGCGACGATATTATGAAAAAACTGGATCGGACAAGGTGAGCGTCCGAACGTCAGATAGATTACAATCATGGGAGGGCTCAAGATATGGTTGCTGTTTTAGAAGAACTCGTAAATTCGTTATATGACATGATTCAGGAGGCGCGCAGCGTCCCGCTCAGCACGGAAAAGTGCATGATCGACCGCGAACGGGCGCTGGATATTCTGGACGAAATCCGCACCAGCATGCCGAAGGATCTCGAGATGGCGCGCGCGATTGTCGAGAAGCGCAATGAGATGGTTGCGGCGGGCAAAAAGGAAGCGGATGACCTGCGCCGCAAGGCGGAGGAATATGTGCGCAAGACGGTCAACGAAAGCGCACTGGTTGCAGAAGCACAGAAGCAGGCGGACGAAATCGTTTCCAGCGCGGAGCAGCAGGCAGCACAGCTGCGCAGCGCAGTCAGCACCTATTGCAGCGACAAGCTGAACGCAACTGAGGCCTGCGCACAGGCGACATTGGAGGAGGTACGCAAGTGCCGCCAGCAGTTTGAAAGCGCCAACCAGAAATAAGTGTCTTACATGAGCAGATACAGGGCAGAGAATGGACTCGGTTCGTTCTCTGCTCTTGTTGCTTTGGACGAAGTTGCCAAATACAACCAAAACGGGCGAACATACGTTCGAATGTTCGCAATCTGTTCACAAATCACTAAAAAAGTCTTGCTTTCCACTCAAAAAAATCCCGCATGTCCTTGCATTTTCAGATTACAAAACGTATAATAAAACTACGGTGGGGAAAGGTGGCGCAAAATACCACGGATTTCCGCTGAACGGAGCAGGAGGGCGCAGCTGTGAAGGGTGAGTATCAGCATACCTTGGACGCCAAGGGCCGCCTGTTCATCCCGGCAAAGCTCCGGGAGGAGTTGGGCGACAGCTTTGTTGTGACCAAAGGGCTGGATGAATGCCTGTTCCTGTACCCGCTGGATGCATGGAAGGCGCTGGAAGATAAGATCCGGCAGCTCCCCATGTCGAAATCAAGAAACTTGCAGCGATTCTTCCTGTCGGCGGCGGCTGATGTCACCGTGGACAAGCAGGGTCGCATTGTCGTTCCGCCCGTCCTGCGCAGTCACGCGAAGCTGGTACATGACGTTACGATCATCGGCGTGCTTGACCGCGCGGAAATCTGGGACAGGCAGAAATGGGACGAATACAACGGACAGCTTGACGCGGGCAGTATCGCGGAAGCGATGGAAGATTTGGGCTTTTAACGGAGGATTCAGACAGGAATGGAATTTCAACATATTTCGATTTTGCTTTCCGAATGCCTTGACAGCCTGAACATCCGCCCGGATGGTATTTACGTGGACGCGACGCTGGGCGGCGCGGGGCATTCCCTGCACATCGCGCAGCGGCTGACCGCAGGCGGCAGGCTGATCGCGCTCGACCGCGACGACATGGCGCTGGAAAATGCAAAGGATCGTCTGGCGGATGTCATGGATCGTGTTACACTGGTCAAGAGTGACTTCCGCAATCTAGACACGGCGCTCGCATCGTGCGGCGTGGATCAGGTCGACGGCGTCCTGTTTGACCTCGGCGTGTCATCGCCGCAGCTGGACATCGCCGAGCGCGGCTTCTCCTATATGCAGGATGCACGGCTCGATATGCGCATGGATCAGCAGCAGCAGCTGTCTGCCTATGAGGTTGTCAACCAGTGGGATCGTGCAGAGCTGCGCCGCATTTTACAGGAATACGGCGAGGAGCGCTATGCGCCGCAGATTGCCGCGGCGATTGACCGCGCCAGACAGCAGCAGCCGATTGAAACCACGGTCCAACTCGCGGATATCATCCGCAGCGCAATGCCGCCGGCAGCACGCCGCGAAAAACAGCATCCTGCCAAGCGCAGCTTTCAGGCGATCCGCATTGCGGTCAATGATGAGCTGATGGCTGTACAGGAGGCGATGGATCGCGCCATTGACGCGCTGGCACCCGGCGGGCGTCTGGCGGTCATCACGTTCCATTCTCTGGAGGATCGTATCGTCAAGACCGCGTTCCGAAAGGCCGCACAGGGCTGCACCTGCCCGAAGGACTTCCCCGTCTGCGTGTGTGGGAAGACTGCAAAGGTGAAATTGGTGGCACGCAAGCCGATGCTGCCGTCTATGCAGGAAATCGCTCAAAATCCCCGCGCACGGAGCGCCAAATTGAGAGTGTGTGAGAAATTATCGGATCATTAAGGGAGAGCGGCTCAACAATGAGAGAGTATTCCGGGCGCGGCGGAGCAACTGCCGGCGCCGTTCAAGATAAAAACATAAGTGCAAGCAGAAGAAAGCGGGAGCGTCAGCGTGCGCTGCGCCGCCGCAGACGGATTCATATGCTGGCGATGGGACTCATCGGTGTGATCTGCGCATTTATCGCGGTCACTACGGTGTCGTGCTACGTCCAGATGACCGAACTCAAGGGGCAGGTCGAGCAGAAACAGGCGACCCTTGCGCAGCTGAACAGTGAGTATGTCTCGCTCAACGCGAAAAAAGAAAATTCGGTGGATCTGGATGAGGTGGAGGATTACGCCAAGAATGTCCTGGGTCTCGTCAAGATGGATCGCAGCCAGGAGGAATACCTCGAACTCCAGAAGACTGACCAGGTCGAGGTGAATGAGGCTTCCAGTGGGGTGGACAAGCTGGTCTCCAGCTTTGTAAAGAGCTTCAACGCCATTTTATCATTTTTGCGGTGATGAAACCATATACATATTGAAAGCAGTGGGAGTGAGAAGTGTGAACAACCTTCTGACTCCTGTTTTTTGTCACAATGACGATGAAATGACGCTACAGTTGTGATATAATAACATGTATTCCGTTTTGATACAGGTATCAGGCAGGAAGGAACGATAGGAGAACAGACACATGGCACAAAAACGCCCCAGCAAACCGAATAAATCCATGCGCCAGAGGGTTTCCTTTCTGATACTGGTGTTTGCCGTGCTGGGCTTCGTTGTGGTTGCGGCGAAGCTGTTTTACATGCAGGTGATTAACACCAATTTTTATCAGAGTAAAGCGGCGGAAAATCAGACCAAGGATCTGATTATTACGCCGATGCGCGGCACCATTTATGACCGCAATATGACAGAGCTTGCCGTCAGTGCGACAACGCAGGAAATCAGCGTAGACCCTTCCATCATTCGTGACAAGGGCAAGGCATCCGTGCAAAAACGCACAGATGCCAATGGCAAGACCATCGATCCGACCGACGAAGAAATCGCCGCAGCGGTCGAAACCTATCAGAAGAAAGTCGCCAGCGTGCTCGCGGAAAAGCTGGAGCTGGATTATGACGAAACACTGGAAAAAATTCAGCGAAAAGTGTCGTATGTCCGCATTGCGCGCCGCGTGGACGCGGATATTGCCGACGAGCTGATGCAGGCGCTGGAGGAGGAGAACCTCTCCGGCGTGTATACGACGGCGGATTCCAAGCGCTATTACCGCTATGGCACATTTGCCTCGCAGGTGATCGGCTTTACCAACAACGACGGCGAAGGGCTGTATGGCGTCGAGCTGCAATATAACGATGTGCTCAAGGGCGTCGCGGGCCGCGTGGTCAAGGCGACCAATGCACTTGGCTCGGATATGCCGTATGATTATGAAAAGTATGTGCCGGAGCAGGATGGCGACGGCGTCGTGCTGTCACTCGACGAAGGCGTGCAGCACTATCTGGAAAAGCATCTGGAGGAGGCGCTGAACGACTATCAGGCGAAAAAGGGCGTGTGCGGCATTGTCATGGACATCAAGACGGGCGAAATCCTCGCCATGTCCACCAAGCCGGACTTCGATCTGAACAATCCGCGCACCATTCCGGAGGAATACACCTCGCTGCTCGCTGAGCTGGATAATCTCAGCGGCGAGGAGTACAGCAGCAAATACAGTGAGATCCTGCTGCGCCTGTGGCGCAACAAGGCCATCAACGATACCTATGAGCCCGGTTCGACATTCAAGGTCTTTACGGTTTCGTCCGCACTGGAGGCGGGTGTCGTGGAGGACAGCAGCACGTTTACCTGCGGTGGCTCCAAGATCGTCAAGGATCGCACCATCCGATGCTGGAAGAGCGGCGGTCACGGCACGCAGGTGCTCGGGCAGACGCTGGAAAATTCGTGCAACGTCGCGATGATGGATATCAGTGCTCTGCTGGGGACAGACATGTTCCGCAAATTCTTTGAGGCGTACGGCCTGATGGAAAAGACCGGCATCGATCTGCCGGGTGAGGCGACCGGTATTTTCTTCGACGATCCGATGGGTGAGGTCGACCTGGCGACTGCATCGTTCGGTCAGAACTTCCAGGTCACGCCGATTCAGGAGCTGTGTATGGTCGCAGCAGCCTGCAATGGCGGCGATCTGGTCACACCACATGTGGCGAAGGAGATTGTCGACACCGATGGCAACGTCAAACAGACAATTTCGACAGAGGTCAAGCGGCAGGTTATTTCGGAGGAAACCAGCGATCTGATCCGGACTTATCTGGAGAATGTCGTTTCACAGGGCACTGGTCAGAATGCCTATGTCGCGGGCTACCGTGTCGGCGGCAAGACAGCAACCTCGCAGAAGCAGCCGAAGAGCGATGACTCGCTGCGTATCGCATCGTTTATCGGCGTCGCGCCGATGGATGACCCGCAGTATGCTGTGCTTGTCATGATCGATGAGCCGCAGACCTCGGTCAAGGGCGGCGGCGCGCTTGCAGCGCCGACAGTTGGACGTATTTTTGAGGATATTTTGCCGTATCTCGGCGTGGAAGCAATTTATTCGGAGGATGAAACTGACCGTCAGGAGATCACGATTCCGTCGTTGGTCGGCAAGTCGGTCGAGGACGCCGAGGCCGCGCTGGAAGAGCTTGGGCTGGATTATCGGGTCAAGGGCGATGGCGACACAGTCACCGACCAGCTTCCGGTGGCGGGCATTTCGCTTCAGCCGGACAACAAGGTTGTTCTGTACTGCGGCGAAAACAAACCGGTGGATAAGGTAGAAGTTCCGAATGTCAGCGGCATGAGCATTGAGGCGGCACGCCAGCAGCTCGCGGACTACGGATTATATATGAAGCAGAACGGCATTGCGGACTGGCGCGCCAGCGGCGCATCGGTCGCCATGCAGCAGAGTCCCGCAGCGGGAAGCAAGGTTTCCCCCGGCTCGGTTGTCACGGTAGCATTTGGCAATGCGGTTACCAGCCAGGAATAAAAGGAGGACGCATACAATGAAATTGGAAAAAATCCTCAGCGGCGTTGAAATTGTGGAGCAGACCGCAGACGCTGCATGTGAAATCGGCGAACTGAAGTATGATTCCCGTCAGGTAAAGTCGGGCGATGTGTTTGTCGCCATCACCGGCTTTGAGACCGACGGACACAAATACATCGGCAAGGCAATTGAACTGGGTGCAGGCGTCATTGTCTGCGAATATGTCCCGGAGGGCGGCATTTCCGTGCCGTATGTGCGCGTGCCGTCATCCCGCCGCGCGCTCGCGCAGATGGCAGCAAATTATTTCGACCACCCGGCGGACAGTATGACCATGGTCGGTATCACCGGTACCAACGGCAAGACGACGACAACCTATCTGCTCAAGACCATTCTTGAGGCACAGGGTCATAAGGTCGGTCTGATCGGCACCAACCAGAACATGATCGGCGATGAGATTCTGCCGACCGAGCGCACCACGCCGGAGTCATTTGAATTACAGCGCCTGTTTGCGCAGATGCGCGATGCGGGCTGCTCGCACGTGCTGATGGAGGTTTCCTCGCATTCGCTCGTGCTCGACCGCGTGTACGGTATCACGTTTGCCGTCGGCGCATTTACCAATCTGACACAGGATCATCTGGATTTTCATAAGACGATGGAGGCATACCGTGATGCAAAGGCATTGCTGTTCCATCAGAGCAAAACCGGCGTCATGAACCGCGACGATGCGGATGGCCGGATCATTCTCGCGGAGCAGGCGTGCCCGTTCCTTACCTATGGCGAGGAAGAGGGCTGTGATCTGTGCGCACAGGACATTCAGCTGCATGCAGACAGCATTCAGTTTAACTGCGTGGCAGAAGGTGAATGCGTTCCGGTCTCGCTGGGGATTCCGGGACAGTTTACCGTCTACAATGCGCTGTGCGCGCTGTCCTGTGCAAAAGCGCTGGGTATTTCCATCGCTGCGGTAGCCGCTGCTCTGCGCTGTGCACATGGCGTCAAGGGCCGCGTTGAGGTCGTGCCGACCGATACCGATTACACCGTACTCATTGACTATGCGCATTCCCCGGATGGCGTGGAAAATGTCCTGAAGGCGGCGCGCGGCTTCACAAAGGGTCGCCTGATCGGTTTGTTCGGCTGCGGCGGTGACCGCGACCGCACCAAGCGCCCGAAGATGGGTGCTATTGCGGCACAGTTGTCCGATCTGTGTATCGTCACGTCGGATAATCCGCGCACCGAAAAGCCGGAGGCAATCATCGACGACATCCTCGAGGGCATGAAGGACACCAAAACGCCGTATGAGGTCATTGTCAATCGTCCGGAGGCGATCTGGCACGCGCTGGATATCGCGCAGGCGGGTGATACCATCGTGCTGATGGGTAAGGGGCATGAGACCTATCAGGAAATCAACCACGTCAAGCATCATCTGGATGAGCGCGAAGTGGTTGCAGAATATTTTGAAAAAAAGAAGTAAGCGCTGTCTGAACCCCAGTTTTTGACTGTTCAGATACGCTCAAATGCTCCTGCGGGGGTAAGAGAATGATAAGAGGAGAATCCGAATTATGAAGACAATTACGGCTGCGCAGGCTGCCGCATTTGTGGGCGGCGTGGTCGTCGGAGACGGCAATACGCGCATGACCGGCGTATCCACCGATTCGCGGTCGATTCCGGCGGGAAGCCTGTTCATCCCACTGCGCGGTGAGCGCTTCGACGGGCATGATTTTCTGGAAAAGGCGGTCGAGGCACAGGCGGCGGCAGTGATGTCTGAACGCGATGTCGACCTTCCGGTTCCGGTTATTCGCGTCGATGACACGCGCCGCGCGCTGCTGGCGCTGGCAGGCGGTTATCGCAGCCTGTTTGACATCCCGGTTGTCGGCGTCACCGGCTCGGTCGGCAAGACGACAACCAAGGAAATGACAGCGGCAGTGCTCGCACAGAAGTTCAATACCATTTATACGCAGGGCAACCTGAACAATGAAATCGGCATGCCGCTGACACTGTTCCGCCTGGAGGAAGATACACAGGCGGCAGTGGTAGAGATGGGTATGTCCAATTTCAAGGAGATTTCCCACATGACTGTGCAGGCAAAGCCGGATGTCGCCATTATTACCAACGTTGGTACGGCGCACATTGAATTTCTCGGCTCTCGTGAGGGGATCCGTGATGCGAAGCTGGAAATTCTGGAGGGTCTGCGCCCGGGCGGCACAGCGGTGCTCAACGGCGACGAGCCGCTGCTCTGGTGCAAGAAAAACTGGCTGGGCGTTAAAACGCTGTATTTCGGCATCGACAATCCGGAATGCGACGTGCGTGCGGAGCATATCGTGCTGCATGACGACCGTGTTGAGCTGACAATTGTACATCCCGGCGGCAGCTTTGACGCAGTGCTGAATACAGCGGGTTATCACAACGTATACAATGCGCTGGCGGCGGCAGCAGCGGGGCTGTGTCTCGGGTTGTCGCATGAGCAGATTGCGGTAGGGCTTGCCTCATTTCACGATCTGCACCAGACGATTACCTACGAAGACGGCTTTGCCATTATTGATGCGTGCTACAACGCCAGCCCGGATGCGGTCGAGGCATCGCTGGAGGTGCTCAAAAGCCTGAGTGTCAACGGCAGGCGGTTTGCCGTGCTCGGCGGCATGCGCGAGCTTGGGCGGTTTGCCGAAGTCGAGCACCGGCGCTGCGGCAAAAAGGCGGCGGCGTGTGCAGACTTCCTTTACTGCTATGGCGATGGTGCGGAGGATTACTGCGCGGGTGCCGCAGAAGCGGGTATGCCGCAGGAAAACATGCATATCCTGTATTCGCATGAGGGCCTTGCCTGTGCGCTGAAGCGCGCGGCAAAGCCGGGCGACGCGCTGCTGTTCAAGGGCAGCCGGTACTGGAAGATGGAAAAAGCACTCGAGCTGTTCCGGGAAAAATAAAAAGAAAGACGGGGATTTTGTACATGACAACCATTATTGCGGTGTCGGTCATTGCGTCGTTTTTGATTACGGCGGCAATCGGACCGTTCCTGATTCGATACTTACGGAAAATGAACTTTGGACAGAAGATTCTGTCCTATGTGCCCGAACATGCGGGCAAGCAGAACACACCAACGATGGGTGGATTTATGTTCATCATCAGCATTACGCTTGTGACGATTGTCGTCAATCTCGTGCTGGGCGGTCTCAGCGTACAGTCGTTTACGGTGCTCGTGCTGTCGCTGTGCTACGGCGTGATCGGCTTCATCGATGACCGTACGAAGATTCGCAAGGCGGAAAATGAAGGCCTGACCTCCGGTCAAAAATTTGCGCTTCAGCTGGTGCTGGCGCTGGTCTTCCTGACAGTCGTGCATATGGGCGGTTATCTGATGCCCAGCCTGTATATTCCGTTTGTCGGCGTTTCGCTCGACATTCCGTGGCTGATTTACGTCGTCATTGCAGCGTTCATCATGGTCGGCTGCAACAATGCGGTCAATCTGACCGACGGTCTGGACGGTCTGGCGGCGGGCGTCACGTTGCCGGTAGCGGTGTATTTCATCGTGATCGGTGCGGTTTCGGGCAATCTGCCGGTTGTCGTATTCGCGTCTGCGCTGGCAGGCGGTCTCGCAGGCTTCCTGATTTTCAACTTCAATCCAGCGAAGGTGTTTATGGGCGACACCGGTTCGCTGTTTCTCGGCGGTGCGGTTGCCGGTCTTGCGTTTGCCTGTGACCAGCCGCTGATCCTCGCGCTGGTCGGCCTGATCTACGTCATTGAGACACTGTCCGACATCATTCAGGTCACCTATTACAAGATGACCAAAAAGCCGGTGCTGGATGAAAACGGCAATCCGGTGCGCGATGCGAAGGGCAATATTAAAATGGAAGGCAAGCGTGTGTTCCGCAAGGCACCGCTGCACCATCATTTCCAGCTGTGCGGCTGGAGCGAAAAGAAGATCGTTCTGGTTTTTGCCGGAATTACCGCGCTGATGTGCATCCTGTCGTATTTCGGTGTTGCACCGCGCTATCTGTAGATCAACAAATCAACGGAGAAACTGATTGCTGTGACGGGAAATGGAGGTGGTCTCTCTGCCTACAGCGTCCAATACAAAGCGACGGGGTTCCCCGCGGCGGCGCGCGGCGTCCCGCAGATCCCCGCAGAAGGCACAGGCGCAGTCCCGGCAGGACAGCCGTGGGAAGCGGCGTGTCCGGCGTTCACGCGCGAGGGTCAGGACGGTGCAGCCGCGCAATGCGTTTCAGGCGGGGCTGCTCGAACAGTCAAAGAAAAAAATTGATGCACCATTGCTGCTCATTACGGTGATGCTGCTGGTTGTCGGCCTGATCGCGCTGCTGTCAGCCAGCTATCCGAAGGGATATTATAGCAGCAATATCGGCCCGTTCTATTATTTCATCCGTCAGCTCGGCATGGCGGTCGTGGGGCTGGTGCTGATGTGGGGCGTTTCCTGTATCAACTATACCATGTACAAGAGATGGGCATTTATCCTGTATTTTATCTCTTTTGTCATGCTGGTGCTGGTGCTTACGCCACTCGGAACGACACTGAATAAATCACGCCGCTGGCTGTTCGGCTTTCAGCCGTCTGAGATTGCGAAGCTGGCGATTATCCTGCTGTTTGCAACGATGGCGAGTGCAAAGTCGGAGAGCGTCCGCAAGGTGAAGGGACTGCTGGTCTATGTCGCGCTGATCGGCGTGTATATCCTGCTGCTCGCAATGGAGCCGCATATGTCGGCGTCAATGATCCTGATTGTCATCGGCTTTGTGATTCTGTTTGTCGCGGGCATGCATGTCTGGTTTCTTGTTCCGGTCGGTATCGGCGGCGGCATTATCGCGGTCATTGCGTATTTTACGCTCAACCACGTACAGGAGCGCATCAATATTTTCCTCAATCCGTTTCTCGACGCGAAGGATACCGGCTACCAGGCAGTACAGTCGCTCATTGCCATCGGCTCGGGCGGCGCGTTCGGGCTCGGCCTCGGACAGAGCAGGCAGAAATTTCTGTACCTGCCGGAGCCGATGAATGACTTTATTTTTTCGGTCATCTGTGAGGAGCTGGGCTTTGTCGGTGCGGCACTGATTCTGGTGCTGTTCGCCTACTTTGTCTACCGCGGCTTCTCCATCGCGCGCCGCGCGGCGGACCGCTTTGGCTGTCTGCTGGCGACGGGCATCACGATGCAGTTTGCGTTCCAGATTTTGCTGAATCTCGCCGTTGTCTCCGGCCTGTTTCCGGTCACCGGCGCGTCTCTGCCGCTGTTCAGCTACGGCGGCACAGCACTTGTCATGCAGCTGGTTGAGATTGGCATTCTGCTCAATATTTCCCGCAATATTCCGCCGTCAAAAAAAGAATGACGGCAGGTTGGATCTGACGAAAAGGGGTAATCCGATATGAAATTGCTCATCACAGGAGGCGGCACCGGAGGTCATGTCAACCCCGGTCTCGCAATCGCAAAATATGTCCAGTCGCGCCGTGCAGACGCAGAGGTACGCTTCGCAGGCACCTCGACCGGTATCGAGTCCCGACTCGTTCCGCGCGAGGGTTATCAGCTGTATACGATAGATGTGCGGGGCCTCAAGCGCTCCTTCTCACCGTCCGCGATTGCATATAACATTGCCACGCTGCAAAAGTCATTGACTGCGACCTCGAAGGCGAAGAAAATCCTGAAGGAATACCGCCCGGATGTCGTCGTCGGCTGCGGCGGCTATGCGAGTTTCCCGATGGTGCGTGCTGCGCAGGAGCTGCATATTCCGACTGTATTGCTCGAGGTCAACGCGTTTCCGGGCGTCGTGACCAAGGCATGCGCGAAAAAGGCAGATCGCGTGTTGATCTGCTTTGAAAACACACGGAAACTGCTGGAAAATCGCCCGAATATCCATTTGACCGGCGCACCGGTGCGCGGCGAAATTATCTTTGTCCGCCGCGAGGACGCGCGCCGCAAGCTCGGCCTTGCGGACGGAGAAAAGCTGGTTGTTTCGTTCTGGGGCAGCATGGGCGCTCTGTATATGAACCGCCACATGGCGGGCTTTATCAAGCTGGAGAGCGAGCATGACGCGTTCCGCCATATTCATGCGACCGGTACGGCGGCATACAAGTGGCTGCCGGACAGCGTGCGCGAGCTGGGTGTAGATCTGGACAAGCACCCGAATATTGAGCTGCGCGAATATATTTACGACATGGCGGATGTCATGGCAGCCGCTGACCTCGTCATCTGCCGTGCAGGCGCGGCAACACTGGGCGAGCTGTGCGTGCTGGGCAAGCCGTCGATTATCGTGCCGTCCCCGTATGTTGCGGAGAACCATCAGGAAAAAAACGCGCGAGCGTTGGAACAGAATGGCGCATGTAAGGTCATCACTGAGCCGGAATGTACGCCGGAAAAGCTGTATGCGGCGGTGACTGAGCTGCTGGCAGACGATGAAAAGCTCGCGGAAATGGGGCGCTGCGCCAAAAAAATGGCGATCGTTGACGCCAGCGAGAAGATTTATCAGCATATTCTGGAGGCTGCCCGCAGATAACCGGCAGTCGGAGAGGAGGGGGACATGGCAAAACAAACGGAGCCCCGACGGAAAACAAATAGTCCGGTGTCATCCCGCAGCGGACAGCAGGCAAACAGAGCCGGGCAGCCTGCCCGCCCGGCGCGCACCTCGCGCAACTCAGAGCGGGCGCGGCAGCAGCGGCAACGGCGGCGCAGACGGAATAAGCTGGTGTTCCGGGTGGTGTGCGGGCTTCTGATCTGCGCGGCGATTGTGCTTGCACCGACGGTTTTTTTTCGTGTATCGCATATCACAGTCACGGGCGATACCCGCTATACCGAACAGGAGCTGATTGATGCGAGCGGTGTGCGCGAGGGCGACAACATGTTTTTCCTCGATTCCAGCCATATCGCGCAGATCCTACAGGCGAAATATCCCTATCTGGATACGGTGAAGCTGCACCGCAGGCTGCCGAGCACATTGCAAATTGAAATCACCGAGCGCACTGCGGCGCTGTCGGTAGAGGTAAACGGCGAATACCTGCTGATGGATATGACGGGAAAGGTTCTGGAGAAGAACGGGCAGGTGGCAGACAATACGGTTGAAGTTGTCGGCGCGGAGGCAGAAAAACTCAAGGTCGGCGATACGGTCGGGGACGAGCAGGAAAAGTTGCAGACAGTACTCGACCTGATGAACCTGATGACGCAATATGAAATGAACGACAAAGTTGGCAGCATTGATATTGAAAAAGCCTATGATGTGCGCATGCGGTTTGACGACCGGTATACCATCCTGCTTGGAAACCTGAGCGATCTGGAGCATAAAATTCAGTTTTTACAGGCTATTTTGAAAGAGCCGTCCTTGCCGGAGACCGGCATCATTGACCTGACGGATGACAAAAAGGCGCATTACCGTCCGGATGATACTGTGAGCACGAGCGAAGAGCAGGATGACACCGAAGAGGCCGACGATGCGGCTGAAACCGGACAGTCCGGGGACAGCACGGACGACGGGCAGGAGAAGGACAGCACGGATGATTCCGCAGAGCAGGAGGAAACTGGTGCGGATGATGCTTCCGGACAGGAGGAACAGGCGGATACCGGCGCACAGGATGGGGACAGCAGCCAGGAGAATTCGGATGGACAGACCACAGGGGTGGTGCTGTATGGAAAAATTATCCTGTAACCTGTTGCCATAGCATCCTTTTTTCTGATTGCTGTGCCGCTGCGCACGGCGGATTCTGCAAAATCCGGAAGTTTTTTTGAACGAATCTGCCATCTTATCTTGCAAAAGCAGCGGGAAAGAGGTAGAATGAAGAAAATAGGGTTATGGGCTCCTGCACCCGGTGGTGCGGCGCTCATCTGAATTTGAAAATGAAAATTACTTCATATAACACAACGGAGGAGATCAAACATGGGTTTCGAGATTGAAATGGATTACGATACCATTGTCAACATCAAGGTCATCGGTGTTGGCGGCGGCGGCAACAACGCGGTAAACCGCATGGTTACCAGCGGCTTACAGGGCGTTGAGTTTATCGCAATAAATACGGACAAGCAGGCACTCAACCGTTCTGAGGCTTCCGTCAAGATCCAGATCGGCGCCAAGCTCACCAAGGGCCAGGGTGCAGGCTCCAGACCGGAAACCGGCCGCAAGGCTGCTGAGGAGAGCCGCGAGGATATCTCCAAGGCACTGGAAGGCGCACATATGGTATTCATCACCGCTGGCATGGGCGGCGGCACCGGTACGGGCGGCGCACCGGTTGTTGCGCAGATCGCGCGCGAAATGGGCATTCTGACCGTCGGCGTTGTCACCAGACCGTTCGGCTTCGAGGGCAAGAAGCGCATGCAGCAGGCGAACGAGGGCATTGAAAACCTCAAGGAAAATGTAGACTCCCTCATTGTTATCCCGAACGAGCGTCTGAAGTATGTCTCCGAGCAGAAGATCAGCTTCAAGAACGCATTTGAAATCGCCGACAACGTACTGCGTCAGGCAGTCGCTTCGATCTCCGAGCTGATTACTGTCCCGGGTCTCATCAATCTGGACTTTGCGGACGTTACCTCCGTTATGAAGGGCGCAGGCTATGCGCACATGGGCGTGGGCGCTGCTGCCGGAAAGGACAAGGCAGAGGAAGCTGCGAAGAAGGCAATCCAGTCCCCGCTGCTCGAGACCTCCATTAACGGCGCACACGGCGTCATCCTGTCCATCATCGGTTCTTCCGATATCGGTCTGGATGAAATCGAGCGTGCAGCAAGCATGGTTCAGGCTGCGGCGCATCCGGATGCACACATCATCTTCGGTGCATCCATTGACGACGATGTAGACGATGAGATCCGCGTTGTTGTCATCGCAACCGGCTTCGACGCGCCTCCGGCTGCCAAGCAGGAGCAGACCTCTTCCATCTTCTCCAACGCGAAGAAGGCAGCTTCTACATTCTCCGCACCGGCGCAGACCTTCAGCGCACCGGCAGCGCCGGCTCCGCAGCAGTCTCAGGCTGAGGCGAGCGTGGCTGACGGAAATCCGGTCGAAGCGGATGATCCGTTCGCGGATATCATGAAGATTTTCAGCAGCAAGTAATTTTGCCGACAGGTTCGAGCCTTTTCGAACCGATACAGCAGAAATAAAGGCGAATGGCCCTTCTTCTTCGGAGGAAGGGCTTTTCATCGGGACGAAAGTGAAATGGGAGGTGCATGCGATGATTGAATACTTCAAGGCAGATGCAGGGACGGTGGTCGCGCTGGAACGCGCAGAACCTGGCTGCTGGATCAATCTGGTCAATCCGACGCGGAAAGAAATCGACAGCGTGATCGTGTCCCAGCATGTGGATGCGGGCTTCATCAATGCTGCGCTCGACCCGGAAGAAACCTCCCGTGTGGAGCTGGAGGATGACCAGGCATTGCTTATTGTCGATATCCCGGTTGAGGAGGAAAGCGATAGCATCACGCGCGATGTACAGATGTATGCAACACTCCCAATGGGCATTGTCGTGGCGGAAGATGTCGTCATTACGGTCTGTCTGGAGGACACCAGTGTCACGCGTGATATCGCATCGGGCAAGGTGCGCGGCGTGCAGACCGCCATGCGCACGCGGTTTGTCTTTCAGCTGCTGCTCCGCGTGGCGGGGCGCTTCCTGAATTACCTGCACCGCATTGAGCGCAGCTTCACCGATATCGAGCGCCGCCTGTATGACAGCCTGCGCAACGAAGAACTTATGATGCTGCTCGGCCTGCAAAAATCCCTCGTCTATTTTTCCGCCTCCCTCAAGGGCAATGAGGTGACGATGGAAAAGGTATTGCGCGGACGTATCCTCAAGCTGTATGAGGATGACCGCGACCTGCTGGAGGATGCGCTGATCGAAATCCGTCAGGCAATCGAGATGGCAGGTATTTATTCCTCCATTCTGGCGGGTACGATGGAGACATATTCTTCGGTTGTTTCCAACAACATGAACGACATCATGAAGGCTCTGACTGTCATCACCCTGATTATGACCATCCCGAATATGGTGTTCGGCTTTTACGGCATGAATGTTTCACACCTGCCGGGCGCAATCAGCTTTATCCCGGTGATTATTGCGGTCATCGGCTGCATTGTCGCATGGCAGTTTCTCAAAAAACACAAGCTGTATTGAGTATTTGATTTGACGATAGGAAAGGATAATGCGTATGACAACCAAGACAATCACTTCGGTGGTATCTCTGGCCGGCCTGCTCAAGAGCATTTTTATCTCCGGCCGCTTTAAAAAGGATCTCCCGATGCAGCTGGTTGACTCAAAAGGCAACAAGATTTGCGAAATTCATGAGGAGGACCCGGAGCGCTGGATTCGCACCAATTACAAGGACAGCATTGCCTGCACGCGCAAGCTGTGCACCCGTTCACAGTGGGATAAGATGGATATTGTACAGCAGGTTCGTCTGTGCGACTGCTGGGAGGCGCTGGCTGTCATGGAATACCTCGATGTGGGCTATGATGACGGCAACCGCTTTGAAATTGACGAATACGAGTGCTGATTTGAACTTGAAGATGTGACAGAATTGAAGATGTATCAGGTGGGGAAAGGGTTTGCTTATGGCTGAGACAAAACAGGAAAACAAGATGGGTGTCATGCCGGTAAACAAGCTGTTGATTTCGATGGCGCTGCCGATGATTATTTCCATGCTTGTACAGGCGTTGTATAACATTGTTGACAGTATCTTTGTATCGCGCATTTGTGAGGACGCGCTGACCGCCGTTTCACTGGCGTTTCCGGTGCAGAATCTGATGATTGCGATTTCATCCGGTACCGGTGTCGGTGTCAATGCGTTGCTTTCGCGCTCACTCGGCGCAAAAAATCAGGAAGCTGCGGATAAAGCAGCGAAAAACGGCATTTTTCTGGCGATTTGCAGCTATCTGGTCTTTTTGATTTTGGGACTCACGGCATGCAATCTGTTTTTCCGCACGCAGACCGATAGTGCGACCATTATTGCATATGGTGATACGTATCTCAGCATCTGTATGATCTGCTCGTTCGGCATGTTCATCCAGATGATGTTTGAACGGCTGCTTCAGGCGACCGGCCGCACGATTTATACCATGTTCACACAGGGCACCGGTGCGATTATCAATATCATTCTCGACCCGATCCTGATTTTCGGCATGTTTGGCCTGCCGAAGCTGGGCATCGCGGGTGCGGCGGTCGCAACGGTTGCCGGACAGATTATCGCCAGTGTGATGGCGGTTTTCTTCAACTTTAAGTTTAACACCGATGTCAGCCTGAAGGGCAGATTCCGTCCGAGCGGGCATATCATTGGACAGATTTATTCGGTCGGTATCCCGTCCATCCTGATGATGTCAATTTCGTCGGTCATGGTGTACGGCATGAACCGCATTCTGATCGCGTTTACCTCGACGGCAACTGCGGTTTTCGGTGTATATTTCAAGCTCCAGTCGTTTATTTTCATGCCGATTTTTGGCATGAACAACGGCATGGTTCCGATTATTGCATATAACTACGGTGCCTGTAAACCGGATCGAATCAAGAAAACCATTGCTCTGGCGATGGTCTATGCAGAGTGCATCATGCTGATCGGTTTGTTGGTATTCAAACTCAAGCCGGATTTGCTGCTCAGCTTTTTCAACGCTTCGCCGGAGATGCTTGCCATTGGAGAGCCGGCGCTGCGTACCATTTCGTGGAGTTTCCTGGTCGCGGGAATCTGTATCATCAGCTCGTCCACCTTCCAGGCGCTGGGCAACGGCCTGTACAGCCTGGCCATTTCGTTTGGCCGCCAGCTGGTTGTGTTGCTTCCGGCAGCTTATCTGCTGTCCCTGACCGGCAACATCCATGCAGTCTGGTGGTCGTTCCCGATTGCAGAAGTCGCTTCGCTGGCGTTGTCGCTCACATTTATGTACAAAATCAATCAAAAGATTTTTATCCCACTGCGCAAGATGCAGAGGGAATCGGAAAATTAAACCGGGGCGGAGCCGCGCAGAATGTGCGGCTCCGCTTTTTGCCTTCGGTTTGACGGGACATACATCGTTTGTTATAATTTGAGGCAGAGAGAAAAACGAAAGGGGGCAACGGTATGCTGGGGCTGGAACAGCGCCTGCACGGGTATGAGCCGCTGTTTGGCAGCTGGCACGTGTGCGGGGAAATTGGAAGCGGCAATTTCGGGCGTGTCTATCGCGTGGAAACACGCGATTTGTTCGGCGGGGTACATACTGCGGCGCTCAAGGTGGTGGAAATTCTGCCGGATCGCACACTGGCAGATACGCCGGAACGGGTGCGTGCGCTCGCAAAAAAGGCATATGACAGTGAGGTTGGCACGATGGATACCCTGCGCGGTGCAGACCATGTCGTGCATATGGACGATCATGCCGTGATGGAACTGTATGAAGATGACAGGCTGGTCGGCTGTGACTTGCTGATCCGCATGGAGCTGTTGGAGAGCCTCGGCACACTGCTTGGCCGAGGAGAGAAAAAGCTGTACACGGCAGAAGAGATTCGCCGCCTCGGTATGGATTTGAGCCGTGGCCTGATCTGTTGCCACAGCGTCAGCATTCTGCACCGCGATATCAATCCCAATAATATTTTCCGCAGCCGGTTCGGCAGTTATAAGCTGGGTGATTTCGGCATTGCCAAGCAGCTGGCAGGTACAGTGCATGCGGGTACGGCAATCGGCACGAAAAAATATGCGGCACCCGAGGTGGTTGCCGGAGAAGAGTATGATGCGCGCGCGGATATCTATTCGCTCGGTATCGTGCTGTATCAGCTGGCAAATGGCGGCTATCTGCCATTTTTCCACAGGGACATGCCGCCGCGCGATTGGGATACCGCAGTGGCACGCCGGCTGAGCGGGGAGGAATTCCCGCCGCCGTCTCAGGCAGATGCTGCCTTCAGCCGTGTGATTTTACAGGCGTGCGCATTTCGTCCGTCTGACCGGTTCTCATCGGCACAGGAGCTGTATGACGCGTTGGATGCGATGGGTCGTCCGGCATCTGTGCCGGAGAGCAAACCACAGACTGCGTTGGATTTCTGGCAAAGGCCGCAGGAACCCCGGTTTGATTTGCTGGGTATCTTCGGACTGACGGCCACAGCATCACCGGAAATGCGCTATATGGCGCAGCAGCTTACCGGTTATCCGGTACAGCGCGGGGCGGCACAGCCGACTGGGGTACTGACACCGCGCACGGCGGCACATCTGCCCGCATGGCGTATCCGTATGCCATGGTTTCCGTTTAACCGTCTGTCTGTACGCGGATATTCGTCGATTGGTGACCGCGCATTCCGCGGACGCAAAGACATTATTGCGGTTTCATGCGGCAAGACCGTGAAGAGCATCGGTACAGAGGCATTCCTGCGATGCGGCAATCTCAGTGAGGTGGAGTGTGCGCGCGGACTGGTAAAGATTCTGGACGGCGCGTTTGCAGACTGCGTGCGTTTGTCGCGTTTCCACCTGCCCGATACTGTGCAGGAACTTGGTGAGCGTGCGTTTGCAGGCTGTACGGCACTCGGCTCACTGCGCGTGCCGGAGGGCGTGCAGGTGTTGGGCGATCGATTGTGTGACGGCTGCACAGGATTGCATCAGGTTACGCTGCCATCCGGGCTGCGCAGTGTGGGACATGCTTCATTCCGGGGGAGTGGGCTGAAAAAGCTCCTCTTGCCGGACCGCTGTATCCGGCTGGGAGAAGCCGCCTTTGCGGGCTGTCGGAGCCTCGCTTCGGTACAGCTCTCCCTGCGGCTGGCAGTGATACCGCGAGAGTGCTTTTCCGGTTGTGTATCATTGCGGCAGTTTGATCTGCCGTTCCGGTTGACGGAAATCCGGGAACGTGCCTTTTTCGGCTGCACGGCGCTGGAACAGATTGTGATACCGGAGGGTGTGCGCCGCATCGGCAGGCAGGCGTTTGCACAGTGTGACAGCCTGACAGTCCTTCGTGTGCCGGATTCCGTACAGCACATCGGAGAGGAAGCCTTTGGTGCGGGCGGAGGATTGCTGCGCGGGCGGTTTGGCAAGCTGACTGTCATTGCACACAGCGGAAGCTATGCCTGGCAGTATTGTAAGCAGTGCGGCATTCGGGTGCGCGAGCCATGAAGAACACAATTCGTGCGCGGCTGTTTGCGATGGCGGAAAGGGAATACCGCGATTTTTCGTCCGCACTCGTTCCGGGCTGTGGAACCATGATTGGTGTGCGCCTGCCGCGCCTGCGTGCGTTGGCAAAGGAAATTGCCACAGATGCCGACGCGTATTTTGCCGAACCGTGCGGCGACCTGTTTGAGGAGATTATGCTGCGCGGTATGGTCATCGGCTGCATGAAGTGTCCGACGGATCAGCGCATGCAGCACATACGGGATTTTATCCCGCTCATTGATAACTGGTCAGTGTGTGACAGCTTCTGTAACGGTTTGAAGGAAGCGAAGAAAAAACCGGAGGCTTATTGGGAGTTTATCCTGCCATATCTTTCCGGTGAACAGGAGTTTGCGGTGCGGTTTGGCGTGGTCATGCTGCTTTTCCACTTCGCGCAGGGCGAATGGCTGCCGCGCGTGCTGGCGCAGCTGGAACAGGTATCGCATCCGGGGTATTATGTCAGAATGGCAGTCGGCTGGGCTGTGTCTGTGTGTTATGTCCGTGATCCGGATGATACATGGGACTGGATGCAGCGGGTCACACTGGACACGGAAACTGCACGCATGGCAATACAGAAAATCCTTGATTCGCGCCGTGTGACCGGGGCAGATCGTGAACGCATCGTACAGCTGCGGGAGCAGCGGAAAAAGAAAAAATCCTGAATCGAAAGACTTAATAGTGATAAGGTACTATTTAGCTTTGCGAGGGGCAGAGAACGGTGTGACCGCAATGGTCACGCCGTTTTTCTGCGTCCAAGGGTAGATTTTGCAACAACAGGCTCGGAAATCACAGGAATCTCTACGTCATCCACGAAGTTGAAATAGATTTTTACCTTCTGTACCCGCTTGCCACTGGATTTGTCCGGCGCAAACACCTCAATCTTCTTGATATACTCATTGACTATCGTAGGTGTTAATTCCGGCACATCCACATACTTCTGGGTCAGAGCGACAAAGGCATCTACATCTGCACTCATGGTTTCCTGCGTTTCCAGCCATTCTTCCGTCACTTCAATTTCGAGTTTTAACCGTTCCTGTTCCGCCTCGTAATCGGCGGTCATTTTCTTGTACCGCTCCTTGCTCAGATCGCCCAGGACAAAATCCTCATAGAGTCGGGACAGAAGAACATCCAAGTCAGCCAGCCGCTTCTTGGCCTGCTCCACTCGCTTCCGATCTTCACGGATGTTGCGTTCCTGATCGGAGCGACGGCATTGCAGCCACTCCTCCTGAAAACTCTCCACGTCCTGCCGGATATAGGCATTGACCGCCTGAATGCGCTCCAACACCAGTTCCCGCAGTACATCTCCCCGGATTAGGACTTGGAATAGGTCTTGAAATTGCAGGTACAGCCGGTGTACTCCATCCGTTCCAGAATACCCGCAACCGATTGAGCAATCCAATGGTAAGGACGCTCCGGCATCTTCTTCCGCTTTTTGGGGTCAGGATGGTTTTCCGACTGTTTGGCATACAGCGCCTTGGTAGTCAACACCTTATCCTGCTCCAGTATACGGGCAATCTGTTCCGGCCCCTTGCCGTCAATGGCCAAGTCAAAGATGCGCTTGACTACTGGGGCGGCATCCTCGTCAATGATCCAATGGTCTTTATCGGCGGGATCGGTGCGATAGCCATAGGGCGGTTTTCCCAGATGCTTTCCGCTGGTGCCTTTCTGACGGAATACGACCCGGACTTTTTTGCTGGTGTCCCGTGGATACCATTCGTTGAACAAATTACGAATAGCGGCAAAGCCGTCGCTGTCGCCTCGTTCACTGTCCACACCATCGTTGACGGCGATAAAGTGTACATCGTAGCTGGGGAAAATGATGTCCGTGTACTGCCCAACGGTCAGGTAATCTCGGCCAAACCTGCTGAGATCTTTGACCAGCCAGCAACCGACAAGCCCCTGCTTAACCAGTGCAAAGCCTTCCTGTACGCCGGGACGGTCAAAATTGGTTCCCGTATATCCGTCGTCTACCAGAATTTTCAGGTTGGTGTAGCCATGCTCGGCTGCGTACCGGGTTAAAAACTCTTTTTGATTCTGTATTGAATTTGATTTTCCATCCAGCGCATCCTCATTGCTGAGGCGGTAGTACAGGATGGTAATTTTCTGCTGATCCAACATAGCGTCCTCCTTTACGGTTGGCTCAGCTGACAGAATCGGTGTGCATGGTGATATTGTAGCATGAATTTGAGTCTGTGTCATGAACAAAGCACCTCCTTATCCGAAAAAATGAGCCGTTTTACCTTGTGGGTAAGCGGCTCATTTCCGTCACATACAGTCTCCAGCAGATACCAGGTATTCCCGATTTTCCGTTCCACCGTACCGGTGAACGGATTCATCCGGTTTTCCCAGCGTTTCCGGCATTCTTCCAGAAAATCAATCGGCGGCTCAAAAATTGGGTCAAAGCAAGATTCAATGTCGATATAACCATAGTCAGGTTCACTCATAAAATCTTTGTATTTTCTCATGCAGTTTCCTCCATCAATTAAAGTTCCATATTCTGCGATTTGCGGCGGGAAGGTTGATCGTGCTGCCTTGTTTGCCGGGTCTGGGTCAAAATGGCGTCAAGAAAAGCCCGCACCTTTTCGGGTGCGAGCTTGACAGCGTCCAGATAGGGCCGTGCCTGTTCTTTCAGCGATTCATATCGCTGTTTCCAGACAGCGGCGCTCTTTTGCGCTTGTTGCAGCTTTTCTTCCAAGCGGCTGTTTTCCGCCTTGGCAAGAATTCCATTGACCGCATAATCCTTGAGCGTGCTGCACTCGGATGGGGTCAGAGTGATGTTGCCGGTGATCGTCTTTTTCCCCATGGAGCGGATTTCCTGCACAGTCAGGGCGGCAGTACGCTGTTCTTTGGTCTGCTTTTGCAGGGATTGCAGCTCCTTCTGTTTTTTCTCAACGGCTGCCTGTGCGGTGTCCAGCGCCTGCTCTGACTGAGTGATTTGAGCAGTCACAGCTTCCAGCCGCTGTTGCTCCTGTGCCACCTTGAACTGGGTCACAGTCAGATGTTCCTCGGTGCTGCCACGCTCTCCACGCTCCACATCGGTATATCCGGCAGCTTTCATATAGTTGAAGAAATCGTCTTGCAGGACACTGTACGATGTCCGCAGGACTTTCTTGCCTTTGGAGGTCAGAAGCGGATTGCCCTGCTCATCCAGAGCAACTTTGGATTCCCACTTTTTGCTCCGGCTGACCTGCATGATTGTTTCTTTGACTGTACCCACAAGGGATTTATCCTTGCACCGCTTCGACCAGAGAATCTGTTTTTCCACCACCGGGACATAGACCACATGAAGGTGGTAGTGGTACACATCCTGCCCCAGAGCTTCTGACATAGCTCGGTTGCGTTCATCGGCGTGCATAACAGCGGAGAGAATATATTGCTCACCGCCCACGATCTCTACGGCAGCGTTATATGCGTCGGTGTAAAATTGCTTGGCGTATTCATAGCCGCCGTGATTGTGGAAGTAAGCGGAGTTCACATCAAAAATCATTTCCCCGTATTTCACCGCATCGGATTTCAGGCCACGGGTGGAGATAACCCCATCGGCAATCATTTGATCGAACATGGCAGCATAGCTGCCGGTGGGGGCTTTGAAGTGGATATTCCGGTAGGTCTGGGTGGTATCAATATCCTGGTTGGAGTAGCTCTTCTTTTCTCGTTCGTTATGCTCCTGAACCTTCGCCACATCATCAAGGGTGGGCAAGTCCTGGTTACGGGCAAAGGTGCGGTCGATTCCGTCGTTTCTGGCCATGGAAATCAGCTCCTTTCTGTTGCGTGGCAGACGGCTTGGGGACGGGGATGCACTTCCTGCGGGAAGTGTAATAACCCACTATGACACTTTCATCCCAGAGGGCTGCAAAGTGCCGTGGGCTCTCCGAGGGAGAATTGCGGTCATTGCGATGACCACTGCTGAACTGCCCGGAAACCGTCTGCATCGTTTCCTGTTGTTCAGCCCGGACAGCCGATGTTTTGCGAAACATTAGCCATCCGGCGGCAGCGAAAAATCGAATGTTTTCGCCGCCTGTCCATAGCAATACTGCGGTATTGCTATGGGGGCGAGAGATACGGAGAGCAGGGACGACAGGCATCATTTGTCCCTCCGCTTCTGCCTCGTCGTCACAAGTTCCGTATCGCTCGCTTCTGTGCAAGCACAAAAGCTCGTTCACTTCGCTGCTCCTCCTCTCCCCACAAGAGTTTCACTCTTGCGGGGTCCCCAAATAATGTCATAGCCAAGGGCGTCGGCAAGCTGTACCGCCTCCACATACCGCAGAGACTCTCTCTGGAGCTTGTTGGACAGGTTGGAAACGCTGTCACTCCAGCCATAATCCTCGGAAAGCCGGTCAACGACTTCCTGCATCGTGTAGCCGGAACGCACGATGAACGACTTGATTTCATTTCTTAAATTGGATTTCATAGAAAATACCTCATTCTTTCGTAAAATTAGTTTGCCGGGGAGCATACTCACTGCACGACTCGACAAACACAGATAATATTCAAAAAAATGCTCCGGACTATGTCCATGAAGAACTGTTCGCAACAGCACCCCATCGACTTTGCCATTAAGTGGGCTTGCAAGCGAAACCGCAAGAATAGCCACCTTTCCGCATACCAGCGTCACTGTTCCGCAAATCACCGAATGATGATTTGTATTCTGCTTACGGTAATGTTCTTCACTGTTTGCACAATCATTGACAGGAAAGCGGCTATTTTAGGAAGTATCTGAGCTGAACAATATAAAAATAAACTTTGAATTTTTGTGTTCGTGCGTTCCTTCGTTCCAAAGGCTGCACCCGATCAGGAACGCATGAACGCACGAACAGAAGGTTTTGAAGTTTCATTACAACTCCATAGGCGAGAGCAGAACATAAATGCCCATATACCCCCGGCACCGTTTTCCGCCGCCGATGTGCAGATTGCTGACCGGTTCCAAATGGTAGCGTTCTGCGTTCTGGCTAAGCTGGTTTGCAAAGCTCTTTGGGGACAGTGGGTTTTCTGCGTTGTCCTCACACCACCGCTTATAGGCTGCGTACAGATTTTTGGTGCTGGATTCATAATCGGCCTTGAATGCCACATAACCCTCAGAATCGAGAAAGTCCAGAATGTTATTGGCATCCCGAACAGCGGAAGAGATATTGTCCCTGGCTCTCTGGCTAATGGTAAAGTGATAGTGATTAGCGATCAACCGCCGCAGTCCCTCCAGCATCCAGAGGAAGATCCCCTCTTTTTCGGCAATCAGTTTCTCGGCAAGAAACGGGTCATCGAACCGATCCGCAGGCTTGTCCTTGGTGGTCAGAATGATTTGGCGGCGAAAGAAACCGTCGCTGCGGTCGTGAAGCGCAGTCAATGCCCCGTTGCCGAAGCAGAGGAAGCGTACATAAAGCTGTCCCTGATAGCTCTGTTCTTTCTTCCTTTCCAAATCCATCCGCAGTTCTGCTGTCACGATTGATTTTACATAGTTGGTCTTGGTCAAGGCATTCATATCCAGATCATCGTCAATCATCAGCAGCTTGCCCTCCAGATCGGCTCTGACGAAACGGTTGTTTTCTACCTTCTGGATAGAAGTGGTGTTCATGTTGAGCCCGAAAATGGCATTCATCACCACACCGATCCGGCTTTTGCCCTCGCCGCCCTTGCCAATCAGCATGAGCATTTTCTGTCCCTTGGTGGAGGGAATCAGGCAGTAGCCCAGATACTCTTGCAAAGCGGGAATATCCTCCGGCTCCAACAGTTCCGAAAGAAAACGTAGCCAGTGTTGCGGTGCAGGAGCATCTGCCCGATAAGACACCGATAGGCGGTTGCCGCAATACTCTTTTTCCTCTGTAAATGTACCGTCCAGAAAAAATGGCCCTTGCGCATGTTGCCGCAATGGCAAAGGCAAAAAATGTCGACTGGGATTCCGTCACCCAGAAATTGAACTCCATCGACTGGTCATTTGACAACGCTCTCTGGTTTAACATTCTCGTTATTGGAAGTGCTAACAAACGAATGATTACCGGCAAAGACTCTGTTCGATATGCAGGAATGGTTATCTCTTACATGGTGATGGGTAACCTTATGACTTCTGATGAAATTGCAGATGTCGAGAATATCATCCGTAATGCAAGAAACAACGAAGATGCTGAACTACCTAATATCATTCTCTAATCTCAAGGGGGGATTGCATGACTCAAGAGAATAAAGTGAAAACCAGCATCTATAAGTGCCCTCACGAAGGAAACAACTGCAAGGGCCATAAGCACTGCCACGTTCTCGAAACCACAGAAGCTCTACCGGGCAAAATTACGGTACTGTTCCAATGTCCGGTTCAGAAAAACCAAAAAATCCCCATTGTAATAGGGACTTAATAAAAAGTTACTCACAGGAAAGCCGCTTGGACGAGCTATGCTGTAGAACTAAATCAGAAATGATTGTCATTCTACAGCACAGCCACACCAAGCGGTTTTTGCTTTAAGGAGGTGATGCTATGATTTTTAAAGAAAGGAGGACGCGAATACGGATAAAGTTCTAAATGCAAACAAGAAGCGTGTATGCGATGTAAGCAAAGACCGTCGAACTGCTTGCATCTGTATCGCTGGTTGTATTGTTACCATCACAGCCAACAGCGACGGTACTTTAAAATTCGATGGTGCAACAATTAGACCTGCTGCATAACAACATCAAATTAATATAATCCGCCAGAGCGCAAGACGACAGAGCGGGCCTATAAACCAGAATGGTTATAGGCCTACTGTCGTCTTTTTTCGTTTTGACGGATTGGGATGCCTCTGACGGATTTCAAAATCCAAAGGAGACATCTATCATGAAAAACACTGAAAACCAGAGTAAAACCTACCGTATCTACATCAAGTCCACCAAAGAGTGGGTGGAAGTCCCTGAAGAGTACTACCGCGAGCATACCAGCTACTATGATACCTTCCGCAAGAAGGCTCAGTATCACGGTCAGTGCGCTTGCCCGAAGAACAAGTTCTGGCTCTGCGACGGCGACCGCTTGCGCTACTTCACCGAAGAATGTCAGGAGGTCTAAGACTATGTATGGAATCAAAGAAAATCGCCGTCGCCTGAAGGACGGCACTGAAATCACAACCTACTCCCGCGAGGTAGTGAGCTGCAACATCCTCGAAGTCGAAGCTGGTACCACCGGCTATATGGGTGGCGACACCGGCCACGGCGGACGCACCTACTTCAGCATCAAGGACGCAGCCTGCACCGATATGGATGTCCGTGTCATGAGAGACCGCTTTGGTGATTGCACCGGTTTTGAAGTCTCCCTCGGCGGCGACTGTGAGCTGGAGACCACAATCCGTGCCCTCAAGTTCATCACCAAGGTGCTGGAGGAAGAAGCCAAGGAGGTATTCGACTGATGTTTACTCTCTACAGCGCGGAGGTCACCGGCAATCCCGGTAACTGCTCCTATCCGCATAAACATGTCATCTTGGACGATGCCAGTCTGAAGGCAGCTATCTGCCATGACTATGTCTGCGCCGAGTACAAGAATAGCTATCGTAATGGCGAGAACTTCATCGGCAGCGATTGCCTACCCGTAGACTGCGACAACGACCACTCCGAGAAACCGGAGGATTGGGTTACTCCCGATGATGTCATGCAGGCCTTTCCCGGTGTGACATTCGCCATCCATTACAGCCGCTTCCACAATCGTGAGAAGAACGGCAAGCCTGCAAGACCGAAGTTCCATGTCCTGTTCCCAATCGAGTACGTCACCGATGCTACTCTCTACAGCGATATGAAAAAGCTGGTCAACTCCATCTTTCCTTATTTTGATACGCAGGCACTGGATGCCGCTCGTTTCTTCTTTGGTACCACTGCTGCCGAGGTCGCTCTGTATCCGGGCCGCATGAACCTGACCGAATATCTCGACGAGGACATCTTCGACGAGGATATGGCGCAGGGCCAGTATGACAACTCCGTTATCCCGGAAGGCAGCCGTAATGCGACCATGTCCCGCTTCGCCGGTAAGGTCATCAAGAAATACGGCGACAGCGATAAAGCCTACCAGGCATTTCTGGAGGAAGCAGCTAAATGCGTCCCTCCGTTGGACAATTCCGAACTGGCCACCATCTGGCACAGCGCTCAGCGTTTCTATGCAAGGCTCTCCCAGCAGGACGGTTATGTGGCGCCGGAAGTCTATAATGACCCTTCCAGCTATAAACCGGGCGACTATTCCGATGTCGGACAGGCTGAGGTACTGGCGAAGTACTTCTCCAACGAGCTGCGTTATTCACCGGCCACCCACTTCATCCGCTACTCTGACCACTACTGGCAGGAAAGCGAACCGGGCGCACAGGCAGTCGCACACGAATTGACCCGCCGTCAGATGAAGGAAGCTGGCAATGACCTGATGGCTGCACTGGAAAAAATGAAGAACAGCGGTGCCCAGACCATTCTGGAGGGAACCTCCAAGGCCAAGGCCGAACAGCTCATGAACGACGACCAGCTGCAGGCGTATCAGGAATTTCTGGCAGCCAAGGCATATCAGGCTTTCGCCATCAAGCGCCGTGATTCCAAGTACATCACCTCCACGCTGAAGGAATCCCACCCGATGCTGGAGATTTCTCCTCGTGACTTGGATGCTGACTGCTTCGCCCTGTGTACACCCGAAGCGACCTACGACCTGCGTAAGGGTATGGCCGGAGCCAGAGAACACTCGCCGGAAGACTTCATCACCAAGATTACCAGCGTATCTCCGGGTCAGAAGGGTCAGCAGATTTGGCTGGACTGCCTCGACCGTATCTTCCAGCACGACCAGAGCCTCATCGACTATGTCCAGATGATTTGCGGTCTCGCCGCTATCGGCAAGGTATATGTGGAGGCCCTCATCATCGCATACGGCGACGGTCGTAATGGTAAATCCACCTTCTGGAATGCTATCTCCCGTGTGCTGGGCCTGTACTCCGGCAACATCTCTGCGGACACTCTGACTGTCGGATGCCGCCGTAATATCAAGCCGGAAATGGCTGAGGTCAAGGGCAAGCGACTGCTCATCGCTGCTGAGATGCAGGAAGGCGCTCGCCTGAACGACTCCACCGTCAAGCAGCTCTGCTCCACGGATGATGTCTTTGCCGAGAAAAAGTATAAAGACCCGTTCTCCTTCAAGCCTTGTCACACCTTGGTGCTCTATACCAACCATCTGCCTCGCGTCAGTGCATCCGATGATGGTATCTGGAGGCGACTTATCGTCATCCCGTTCAATGCCAAGATTACCGGCAAGAGCGACATCAAGAATTACAGCGAATATCTGTACGACAACGCTGGCGGCAGTATTCTGGCGTGGGTCATCGAAGGAGCCAAGAAGGTCATCGAGCTGGACTACCAGATTCCGGTGCCTGAGTGCGTACAGAAGGCAATCAACGAGTATCGCAGCCAGAACGACTGGTTCGGTCACTTCTTGGAGGACAAGTGTGATGTCGATGTGGAGTATAAGGAAAGCTCCTCTGCTCTGTATCAGGCCTACCGCAACTACTGCATGGACACCAATGAGTACGTGCGCAACACACAGGATTTCTATTTCGCATTGGAGGGCGCGGGCTTTGAGCGTATCACGCAGAATCGCAAGCGCTACTTTAAGGGTCTGCGCATTAGACCAGATACCAGTGCTGAGGAGGATTTCCTGAACTGATAGAAGGCTATGACAAGGTGTATCAAGGTCAAATACAAAAATTCTCTAAGGACTATAAAAAATGGTCTAAGAAAAAGTTTAGAAATGGCATTGATACACTTTGCACCATAGCTATTAAAGCCCTGATGGGAGGACGACAATGTTAGAAAAAACGATAGAAAACAAGTTAACACTGGCGGTAAAAAAGGCTGGTGGTATCGCACCGAAGTTCGTGTCTCCGAGTTTCGCAGGAATGCCCGACCGCCTTGTATTACTGCCTGATGGCGTTATCGCCTTCGCAGAACTGAAGGCACCGGGTGAAAAGCCTCGCCCGCTCCAAGAAGCAAGACACCGAGTGCTGAGACGATTGGGCTTTCCGGTCTACGTCATCGACAGCGAAGATAAGCCCCTCAACGCACGAACGCCTCACTACTGGTTTTGATGCCAGCGGTGAGGCTCTTTTTGTTTATTTTGATTCTTCTTTTTTAAGGGATTTTTCAAGCGGAGTTAAAAACTCCTGCTGCCATGCCAGAAACAACTCAGAGGGTTCCTTAGCTCTTTTTTTCCATTCTTTCAGATGCTTTTCATAGCTATCGTTATTCTGTTCGTTGGCATCGTCTCTAACCTTATATGCCAAATCATTGCAATCCACACAAAAATTCAATTGTGCCTGCTTATACTTTACAGCAGCAAAAGATTCGAACAACTTTCTTTTTTTTCCGCAGCAATCACAAACCATATGCCAGTTCTCCTTTCAAAACGATAGATTTAATGTTTTCTTCCATTTCCTGCTCAGCAGCAAGGTCGATAGAACTTCTTCCTTTAATAGCTGCTTTGATTTTCGGCGCAAGATATTTAATAATATCAGCCTCCTGTGTTTCTGATTTTCTCAGGTCTTGCTGTAACTGACGGAGCTGTTTTTCGTCATCATCCAGCGCTTTTATCACGGAATCCTGTTCTTCGGGTGTAAGCATATTGTCCATGAATTGATTGAGCAGAATTCCATTGAACAGCCTTGCTGTAATCACTGCATCGTCTTCGTGAATTAAATTACCTATACCTTTAGCCGCAGTTCCACAAACAGCTCCACCAATTAGACCGGCTCCCATGCCAATTGCAGCGCCGACTTTTTTATCTACCTTCTCACCGAGTGTTTTCCCAATCAACGCTCCCGCCGCTGTCGTTGTAACGATGCTGCCGGTAAAGGAAGCGAATAGCGAAGTCATGTTTTTCAGATATTGCGACCCAGAAATCTTCCCATCAAAGACTTTGAAGGTGTCCGGTACAGAAAAAACGATAAACATCACACCTTGTGTAATTGCAGTCGAGCCTAAAAACTTTGCAAAACTCTTTTGTGCCGCTGCTCCGTATATCGCTTTTTTACCGGCAAGCGCTCTAAAGGCATTGATGATTTCTTGCGCCATCTGCGGACTAATCGATTTGCTAATTTCTGTTGCCAATGGATTTAGCGCAGATGCCAGACCTGTTCTGGAAAGTTGAGAAGCAATGATGCCACCTGCAAAAGCCATGCCGTAGACCTGAACGCCGGTGAAAATGGCGCTTTTCGCAGCCTTCTTATAATCCTTGGTCACCCAGTAGGTTTGTGCGAAAGATACAACCGCTGATATGCCGAAAACAGATAGACAATTAACTGCACCTGTGTACGCATCAAAGGTGATTGATTCGATTGTGCCTGCTTTCGCCAGCTTTAGCGCTTGGTTATATGTCAGCTTTCCCTTACGAATAATATCATAGGCCGCATTCGGATCTGTAACACCGGGAACCTGACCATCTGAGATGCGAGTTTTCATATACTCAATCGCCTGAGCATACTGGTCAGCAGGAACCTCCACCTTCATCGCATTGCCGTTCAGGTCATAGTACCTAAAACTTTTCGTTCCGGTTTGAGGATTCTTTTTAAAGCAGGCATCAACTGAATTATATGCTTGCTTACAGTATTTGCATTGAATCGGCGACGAGTCCACAATCTTATCTGGTCCGTTTTTAGCGTTATCTCGTCCCACCACTGTGGATTGTTCTCCGGCCAACTTATCTAAAATCGCACCAGCTTCTTCAGCATAGATACCGTGGCCCGTTTTTGTTTGGTCGGCTCCGTATGCAGCATTAAACATTACGCCCTCAACATTGACGGTATTGATGGCGCTAAAGGTCGCTTCGGCAGCCTCTCTTGCTTCAACAGCTTTTTTCTTGTACGCCGTAAGCATACTATAAAGCCCCTTACTACTGAATTGTGCCAATTCTGTTTTTCCAGCTTTAAGAACATAGTGAACACTACCTTTGTCATCACTTAAAGCCACAACATCATAATCCTCTGGCGAGTAATACTCCCAAGGAATAATCTGATAAATTGTTTTCGGAGCTTTGACTTTTTCTTTGGCCTTTTTCTTTTTGTTTTCCTCTTTGATTTGGGCCTTGTTATTCTTTGCCTCTTCTCGTGAGGCTTTCACAATAATTGCACGATTTGTAATAACAACACCTGCAGGATATCCCCCGAAGCTGCCAATGTCAGCCCATAATATTTTATAATCTGTCGGTACTGGAATATACCTATGTATCTTTTCGACCGTAGATTTATCCAGCGCTGTTGGAGACTTTGGAAGCGTCGCTATAAGTTCTCGTAAAATCTCATCCATTCAGCTCACCCTTTTTTATCCTTCCTGTCTGTACCGCTTACTACTTTCATAAGCCAAGCACCCATCAGACCGCCGACAACTCCCATAGGCCCGCCTGCAACAGCAGCTGCTATTCCAAGGCCGGTGGCTGCTTGCATCCACTCTTTCGATACAGCCTTTCTCGATGCCGTACCTGCAAGAATAGAAGGTGTGACCAAGTTTGCCTTATCCAGCAGACTATTTCTATCTTCTTCCTTATACTTATCTGGATGGTCTACAAAAACATCCAGCATTGTGCGAAGCATATCTGTTTCTTCGGGGCATCTGGCGATTTCTGCATCCAGAACACTACGCATAGCAATATACTGCGTTTTTGTTAATTTATTTCGACCGTTCTCAATATTGTTTATGGTTTGTCTTGTAACTCCAATCTGGTTACCGAACTCTTCGGCGCTCCAGCCAACCGCCCTACGAATGAGCAGAAGGTTATCTTGCATTCTTTGAATTTCGTCCATCGTCATGCACCTCCTGTTTATATAATATGCATTGACAATAAATTTGTCAATCGTTTATAAATTTTCCTGATGTAAATAATTTATAAACACTTCTGAGCATAAAAAAAAGCCGGTCACAAAACCGACACCCTAAACGACACTCCGACACCCCTGTGCCTATGCCGCATTTCTTTGTATCAAATAGCGAGTCTTAATTTCCAGAATGGTGATGACCTTTCCGTCGGTATTTGCAATTTCATCCATGTCAGGATCGAGCAACACTTCTACCATCAGTTCGATTACCTCACGGGGCGTGAAGTGTTCGCCAGCGGTTTCATTGGACTGCTCAGAAAATCGCCGGATCAATTCCTCGAACATATATCCCATTTCCAGATTGTCAATCTGGGTGTCGCTCATATCAATCTCCGCAAAACGCTGTACAACCAGATAAAGCAGATTTGCCCTTGATAGACGATCTATTACCCCGAAAATTTCAAAGTTATCCATGATTTCACGGACATCTTCGGAAAAGCCATTGATGTAATCCCGCAGATTAGCTTCGATAGCATTGCTGTCATCCATCAGCTTTTCGAAATCGAACTGGCTGACATTATAGTAATCATGGCCAGTCATGCGCTTAAAGATAGGGCGCTTGTTGCTGACCGTCAAAGTCTTATTAGTCTCCAAAATTTTTGCCTTGGAAGGTGCAAGTACACAGTCAAAGCGACGCAGCACAGTAAAGGGCAGAATCACCTTGCCGTATTCGCTCTGTTTGAAATCGCCACGCAGCAAATCGGCTATGCTCCATATAAAATTGGCTTGTTCATTGATGTTCATATATCTGCTCCCTCTTCCCTGAGTCTCTTATACCGTTCGTATGAGATAACGACGTTCTGCGGCTTGTTTTGCTTGCTGACAATCAAAACTTTGTCCTGCTCGTTCACTTCCTTAAAAATGCGTGAAGCCTGGCCTTTTTGAAATGATGTAATTGCTTCATAATCCGGCGTCACGGTAGAAGCGGACCTCTTTTTCGCCACAAAACCACCTCTTTTCGGCAAAATATGTCGATTTAATTTTAACACAAAGTCATTACTTTTCGCAAGATAAAAAACCAAATAAAAGTAATGACTTTTTCTTATAAATCATTATGCGGCAAGACCGTCAAAACATCCATAACGACCAACAATAAATTCAGTAACACCGTAGCGGACTATATGCTCCTCAACAACGGCGCATAGCACTGGGTAAATTTCTTCCGATGTTTCTCTATGCCCAATAAAGAAGCAGCTCTTCTGTCTCACTGAAATCATTCTCCTTTTGCTTGTGTATATCGTTAAAATTATACGATTAGAATTATTAAAAGGCAACGACAAATAAAAGTATAATTTACGAAAAACACAAGCAAAGGGGTGATGCAGGTGAAAGATATTCTCTCTGCCATAACCACATATCGAGAGGATCGGGGCTGGACGGAGTATCAGCTTGCAGAACGCTCTGGTTTGCCGCAGTCTACGATCTCCTCGTGGTACCGCAAGAATATGGTTCCCACTATTCCGTCGTTGGAAAAAATCTGCATGGCTTTTGGCATCACGCTTTCTCAGCTATTTGCAGAAGAAGATTCACCGGTTTCTTTAACCGATTCACAAAGGGAGCTCTTGAAACGATGGTCGAGATTAAGTGAAGAGCAACAAGCCGTAGTGTTTGCTTTGATTGACAAAATGTAAAAAACCGCCAGAAGCAGCATCGCATGGATGTGCCTCTGGCGGTTTTGCTTATCAATCGAAATCTGACTGTGGTATCTCCGTGACGATTCGTAAGTATTTTTCTGGATCACCATTCAAAATCAATTCCGCATAGGACAGCGGGTCGTTGTAAATAAGCCAATCCAGTTCAGAACGCTGGAAACGGCTATTCGCAACCTCAGCCTCAACATCGGTGCAGTTAATGGAAATCATGCTGCCGTCAGAATATCTTAGTTCAACGCAGCCGGTATCCATGTTAAATTCACAAGAAAGTAATGTTTTCATAATGCTATCCTCCAATATAAGCTCTGTTAACAAGAAAAACTCCTGCCTAATTCCTGTTAGGAATCAGACGGGAGTTTCGTATGCACCCGAAAACCGTCAGCTAACAGTTGATAAGCGATTTAGTTCCTTATCACTGTTAAGCCAACCGATTCAGGACTTTTTTTATGCTTCATCCGGTGTATAGAGTGTGCTGCAAAACAGCTCATAAATGTCCGGCAGCTTCTTTTTGAGCGATACCGGACGTCCGTTTTGTCCGACAAAGCAGTGGCTCGTTGTGCCGATCCCACACAGATGCCCGGTTTTGACATCATAGAATTCATAGGCAACCGCCATGCGCACCTGTGAGACTGCTGTCACGCGCACCTCGATGCGGCAGGTCTGTCCAAAGTGCATCATTTCTTTATAGTCACAGCTGACAGACAGCACAGGGATGGAAATGCCATCATGTTCCATCCGGTCATAGCCATAGCCGAGCTGCTCCATCATTGCGGTACGAGCTTCCTCCATCCAGCGGATATAATTGGAGTGATGTACGATGCGCATACCATCGGTTTCATAATACTGTATGCGGTGTTGATAGGAAAATATTTTGTCCATGTGATCCCTTCCTGCTTTTTTGCTTTCTTTAGCATACACTTTTTCTGGAAAAAAGAACAGAGGAATGGAAGAACTTTTTTGATTCGACCGGTTTTTTTCCACACTTATGAGAAAATGTGTATGAGTTTTCGGGTAATTTGAGAAAATACTTTGTTTATAATTTACAAATGCGCGGAAACATATTATAATATAGCAAACGGTGTGAATCGACCTTCCGCGTTCTGTAGATAAAAACTGAGGGCTTTAGCAGAACGCAGGCAATTGATAATAAGGAGAGAATGTCACATGGAGAAGAAAAAGAGTACGAGAAAGCGCTCGGTACAGAAGGCAGAACAGCCGGCTGCACAGGTTCCATTTATCACGGAATTTGACCAGTATCTGTTCGGCCAGGGCGTTCATTATGAAATTTATAAAAAAATGGGCGCACATGCCGCGGAAAAGGATGGCGAGAAGGGCGTTTATTTTGCTGTCTGGGCACCAAATGCGAAAAGTGTCTGCCTGACCGGTGATTTCAACGGCTGGGATCCGGAGGCAACCCCGATGGAACGACTTGAGCCGCTCGGCATTTATGAAATCTTCGTGCCGGGCATGCAGGAAGGTGACCTGTATAAATACGCTGTTACCGGGCAGGAAGGCAAAACTGTCCTGAAATCCGATCCGTATGGCTTCAGCGCAGAACTGCGTCCGGGTACGGCTTCCAAGGTTGCCTCGATTGATGGCTTCAAGTGGGCAGATACCCGCTGGATGGAAGCGCTCAAGACCTTCCAGTTCAAGAAGGAACCGATGGCGATTTATGAACTTCATCCGGGCTCCTGGAAGAAGCATGAGCCGAAGGATGAGGATGACCCGGGATATTACAATTTCCGTGAGCTGGCACCTGAGCTGGTCGCCTATCTCAAAAAAATGGGCTATACCCATGTCGAGCTGATCGGTGTTGCCGAGCATCCGTTCGATGGCTCCTGGGGCTATCAGGTTACCGGCTATTATGCGCCGACCTCCCGCTATGGTACACCGAAAGATTTCATGTACTTTGTCAACTACTTACACAAGAATAAAATCGGTGTCATTCTCGACTGGGTTCCGGCACATTTCCCGCGCGATGAGCACGGCCTTGCCAATTTCGACGGTTATCCGCTGTATGAATATGGCGACCCGAAGAAGGGCGAACACCCGGACTGGGGTACTAAGATTTTTGATTACGGGCGCAATGAAATCAAGAACTTCCTGATTGCCAATGCACTGTATTGGCTGACGGAATATCATGTTGACGGTCTGCGCATTGACGCCGTTGCATCAATGCTGTATCTCGACTACGGCAAGCAGGATGGACAGTGGATTGCAAACCAGTATGGTGAGAACAAGAACCTGGAAGCAATTGAGTTCTTCCGCCACCTCAATTCCATCGTACATCAGCGCCGCCCAGGTGCAGTTATGATTGCGGAGGAATCCACCGCATGGCCGCAGGTCACCGGTTCCCCAGTTGACGGTGGACTTGGCTTCGACCTCAAGTGGAACATGGGCTGGATGAATGACTTCCTGGAATATCAGAAGTGTGACCCGTATTTCCGCAAGTACAACCACAACAAGATGACATTCTCGATGACGTATGCGTACAGCGAGAACTATGTCCTTGTTATTTCGCACGACGAGGTTGTTCACCTGAAGGGTTCGATGATCGAGAAAATGCCGGGCAATGAGGATCAGAAATTTGCAAACCTCAAGGCGGCATATGCATTCATGCTCGGCCATCCGGGCAAAAAACTGCTGTTCATGGGTCAGGAATTCGGTCAGCGCCGCGAATGGAGCGAAGCGCGTGAGTTGGATTGGGATTGCCTGAAGGATCCGCGCCATCAGGGCTTGTCGGAGTTTGTCAGCCAGCTGTTGACGCTGTATCGGAAATATCCGGCGCTGTATGCGATGGATGACACATGGGATGGCTTCCAGTGGATCAATGCAAACGATGGAGATCGCAGCATTTTCAGCTTTGTTCGTTATTCTCCGTCGAAACGCAATAACCTGCTGTTTGTTGTCAACTTCACTCCGGTTGACCGTCCGGATTATCGTGTCGGTGTGCCGAAGAAAAAGCGTTATACCAAGATTCTGAGCACAAATGCGCCGGAAATCGGCGGTGCAGGCGATACGACACCGGAGATTTACAAGTCTGAAAAGAGTGAATGTGACGGACAGCCGTTCTCGTTTGAATATCCGCTCCCGGCTTACGGTGTGGCAGTATTTAAGTTCTGATCTCTTTGTTCTCACACAGAATAAACCCGGCTGGCAGGCTGTTGCCAGCTGGCAACTTGTCGAAAAAGCATCGCATAAGCGATGCTTTTTTGATATAGCAAAGAAGAAATGTGATATGTCGGTAAAAGGACAGGAAAACAGAAAAGATGTGGGGATTATAAGTCTGAATATGTTCGCAGCAAGTGATGCCTTGCCGAAAAAATAGATGGGCGGTAACTTCCAGTTGAAGATATGAATTGTAGAAGATTTATGTTGCAAAGATAACGGATGATGGAGTTGCACCGATCTTTGCGCACATTGTCTGATAAGATACTTATGCATACCAAGTGAAAAATGCAAAAGACCGTAACCAGACAGGCCTAGGTTCATTAGGTTTAAAATAACGGAAGATATCTGGTTGATGGATATTCAGTCTTTTTTCGCCGGTATGGCGCGCATGCTGTTGCCGCAGACCTCTGTCAGGACAACATCGATTTCGTCGCCCTGATTGCCGCAGCCGAGCGGGAGCTCAATGGCAAAATGCCAGCGGCTGTGTGCGGGCTGGCAGTCTGCGCGAGCATGCTCCAGCACGGCGGGAACAGTCTTTCCGACAAAGTCGCGCAGAAAATCACTGGTCAGTCCGAACGCAAGGGTGCGCAGCTCATCTGCGCGCTGTGCGCGCACCGTCTGCGGCACAGAATCCGGCATGGATGCGGCGGGCGTACCTGCGCGTTCGGAATAGGGGAATACATGTACAGCCGCAAACCCACAGCGGCATAGGAACTGCTTTGTCTGTGCAAATTCCTGTTCGGTTTCTCCGGGAAAGCCGGTAATCACATCGGTTGTGATCGAACTGGATGGAAATGCTTTCCGAAGGTTCTCAACACAGGCGAGGTACTGGGCGGTTGTATAGCGCCGGTGCATGCGCTTCAGTGTTGCGTCACAGCCGGACTGCAAGGACAGGTGGAAATGCAGCGCGAGGTTGGGGAAACCGCATAGCGTGTCACAAAATTCCTGTGTGACCATACGCGGCTCCAGTGAGCCGAGTCGGATGCGTACCTGTGGTACAGTGCGGCAGAGCGCTGCAGTCAGTGCAGTTAAATCCGGCTGATCCGGCAGGTCGCGTCCATAGCTTGCGATTTCAATACCGGTCACAACGATTTCACGTACGCCGTTTTGCGCGAGTCGCTGAGCCTGTTCGACAGCTTGCGCAAGAGGGAGTGAGCGGACATGCCCGCGTGCATACGGAATGATGCAATAGGTGCAGTAGTTGTCACAGCCATCCTGTATCTTGAGCAGAGCGCGTGTATGCCCGGGCAGGACGCCTGCGGGCAGCGCCTCAAAGGTGCGCTTCTGGCGGATATCCGATACGGTACAGATTTTTTTTCGGTTCTGCACCGCCTGCTCACACAGCGTGAGCACAGCGGCGCGGTCTGCCGTGCCGCAGACAATGTCTACGCCGTCCAGCTGTGCCGCGCGTTCCGGTTCGGTCTGCGCGAAGCAGCCGCAGAGTGCGACAACGGCATCCGGATTATCCCGCTGCATTTTGTGCAGTGCGCGCAGGGTTTTGTGATCGCCGGATGATGTAACGGTGCAGGTATTTAAAATGCACACATCAGCGCCGGATTGTGCCAGTGTGTGCCCGCGCGCCTGCGCGAGCTGCGCCAGCGCCTGCGTTTCAAACTGGTTTACCTTGCAGCCGAGCGTGGCAAAGCAGAATTTCATGATAGTCCTCCGTGTATCAAGCCTGTAAACTCCCTGTGAACTTTTGGTTCCAGGCATGGATTGTTTCAAACAAAAATATTATAATAAATTTTACAAAGAGATACAATGGGGGGTACATGCAGATGATTAAGGTTCGGATTCGTCTGGACAGATTGGATGATCTGGCAGAGCTCAATGCGGCAGCAACACGCATGCCGTTTGATATTGACCTCGTATCCGGCTGGTATGTAGCAGATGCAAAGTCTATGGTAGGACTGTTCGGGTTGGATTTGTCCTCGCCGATCCGTGTGGATATCTATACAGACAGACATAGTGCGGAGCCGTTTTTGCGGTATCTCCGCCCGATGATGGTCGAACGATAGGAAAAAGTAAGACATGCTGCCTGAAGCAGAGGGCCGCCTGCGGTGCAGGCGGCTTTTTTGCGCGCAAAATCGGCATGGCGTGCCGCCGCGCCGCATATGGTTGAGGGGAAGACAAAGATGCGACAGAAGGGGCTGTGCCGGAGAGGACTGGTGTGTGAGGATGAAACGAATCTGTGTGATTGGCGCCGTGGTGTGTTGCCTTTTGGCAGTATCCGTTCCGGCGTCCGCTGCCGGGTTGGGAGAAGTCAAGGCAAAATCTGCGATCCTGACGACGGAAGACGGGCAGGTGCTGTTCGAGCAGAATGCGGACGAGGCGCTTCCACCTGCATCAGTGACAAAAATTATGACGATGCTGCTGACAATGGAGGCGGTTGACAGCGGAAAGGCATCGCTGGATGATCTTGTAACGGCGTCGGCACATGCGGCGGAGATGGGCGGTTCGCAGATTTACCTCAAGGAAGGCGAACAAATGACGCTGGACGATATGCTCAAATCCATCGCAGTCGCGTCGGCAAATGACGCGGCAGTTGCTGTTGCAGAGCATCTGGGCGGCAGCGAGGAGACTTTTGTTTCCATGATGAATGAGCGCGCGAAGGAACTGGGCTGTACGGGTACGACGTTTGTCAATCCGAACGGATTGGATACCGATGGGGAGGAGACGCGCACGACGGCGGCTGATCTCGCCAAAATGTCCGCCGAACTTCTGCGCCATGAAAAGATTTTGGAGTATACTTCCATTTGGATGGATACCGTGCGTGACGGCGCATTTGGTCTGGCCAATACCAATAAAATGCTGCGGTTGTATGATGGTATGATCGGGCTCAAGACGGGCTATACAAGTACAGCGGGATACTGTATTTCCGCTGTTGCAGAGCGCGACGGCATGCGGTTGATTGCGGTTGTACTGGGGGAACCGGATAAGGAATCGCGCAATTCAGACATCACCGCGATGCTCAATTATGGCTTTGCCAATTATGCGATGGCAGATATTCTGGAGGACGGGCAGAAGCTGGACAGCGTGCCGGTTGAGCTGGGCATGCAGTCGTCTGTATCCGTACAGCTCGCCGATGACGCACCGATTTTGATGGAAAAGGCGGGCGCGGAAGGTCTTGAGCGGGAGATCATACAGGAGAACAGCGTGCAGGCACCGGTGAAACAGGGCGAAAAGCTGGGAGAGGTCGTGCTGCGGCGCGGAGAGGAGGAAATTGCCCGTCGGGATATTGTGGCAGCGGAAGACGTTGCGCGCAAGGGAATTTCTGCGATTTACCGCGATTTGCTCGCATATCTGCTTATGAAACGGCAGGCATTTTAAAAATTTTTTACAGGACTGTAAATCTTGCAGCGGAACCTTCGGTTTTCTTTACAAAATCCGTTGTAATTTTTTGCAATTTATGATACCATTGTAACAACCTCATAGTAGATTGGGAGGAAAACTAAAATGGTTAAATTAATTATGGCGGCTACCGGAAGCGGTAAGACCAAGAACATTATCGATCTCGTCAACGAGGCGGCAGCACAGGAGCCGGGCTCCATCGTCTGCATCGCAAAGGGCAATCAGCTGAACTTTGACATTTCTCACAAGGCTCGACTGATTAACGTTCAGGACTATAGTGTTTCAAATTACTCCTCGCTTCTTGGCTTCGTGGCCGGCATTCATGCAGGAAACTACGACATCACCAAGATCTTCATCGACAGCCTGTACAAGGTTGCATGTGATGACAAGCCGGAGGATGCGGATCAGTTCATTCTGGCTCTGGATGAGTTCTCTTCCAAGCACAGCGTAGAATTTACCGTTGCTCTGTCCGGCGACGCGGCTTCTGCCAGCGACGTGATGAAGAAGTACCTGTAATTCAATTGACCATAAAGCCCGCGGGATTGTGTATCCGGCGGGCTTTTTCTTGTTTTAGAAAATGTTTTTCAGCCCGATGGCTTCGGCACGCAACAGGTCATCCACTGCCTGCCGCAGCCCGGCCAGTTCGAGCGCGAGCTGCGTACAGTCACCTGCCTGCACGCCGGCCTGTGTGCGCGCAAAGCCCAGACGCACCTCATCGAGCAGCTTTTCACCGATGACCGCGGACAGATATGCTTCGTGCTGCTGGTAGTCGTCGTGTGCCTGCGCGGTCAGCTGTGCGGCGGTGGAAAGCTGTTCCTGTTGTGCAGCATTCTGTGCCTGCGTGAGTGTGGCGGAGATGTCGTGCACTGTGCTGGAAACGGAGGAAAGGTTATACAATCCGCCTGCGGCGACGGAAACCAGCAGCACGACGGCTGCCCAAAACCGCTTCATGATGTCCCACCGCCGCGCAGCTGGAGGAAAGCATTGCCGCAGTCATCCAATGTCAGCAGAAATACGCTGTCCAGGGAATCGGCACCCCGTTCGCGGCACAATTGGATAATTTCGTCCTCTGTCCTGTACAGCTGCCGGATATTGTAGTGAACCAGCTTCCCTTCAGACACGACAACCAGTGGCATACCCTGTTCTGTGGGCTGCATATGGAGGTCATCCGGCGTCAGCGGCTGCTGTGCAGCGCGCGGGATGACACTGAGCTGTCCGTTGGTCTCGATGATGGCATATCGCACATCCTCCATGCGTGTCACACCCGCAATGCGCAGACCTTCCAGAATGTCCTCCGGCGCGAGCCGGAGCATGCGCAGCATGTTTGTGTCAAACGTCCCATCCCGGATGACGACGCATGGATTGCCGCACAACAGCCGGCGGGCACGGCGGCTGCGACGGCACAGACAGGACAGCAGGACTTCTACTGCGAGCAGCGTCACAAGCGGGACAATGCCGCCGAGCAGCGGAACGGCGGTGTCCTGAAGCGGGATGGATGCCAGCTCGGAAACCAGAATGGTCACGGCAAATTCCGAGGTGGAAAGCTCGCCGAGCTGCCGCTTCCCGGTAAACCGCAGCCCGCCGATGACAGCGGCATAGACCAGAAGTGTGCGCAGAAAGAGCAGAAACAAGCAAAATCACCTCGCCAAAACGGATATGGATACAGTATTTCACACATTGCGCAAAAGCATGCATCCCGCGCGAAAGATTTCCTGTATCTGTCACATCTGGCAGCCAATATGAAAAAAATCGAAAAATCGGTTGACATTTTGGAAATACGAGATATAATAAATCTTACGAGATATGTAAATGCAGAGACCGGAAGGAGTAGCTTCCCCGAAGCTTTCAGAGAGCTGTCGCTTGGTGCAAGGCAGCAGGGGAGGAGAAGTGAACGTCATCCGCGAGCAGTTCGGGCGAACAGGCCTTGGCTTTAGTAACCGGAATCGGGTCAGCCTCCGTTAACGGGCAAGCATTACGTGCAGATTCTGCATCGATGCGTTGAGGTGGCCGCATTTGAGGCGGCAATAAGAGTGGTACCGCAGAGCACAGTCTTTGTCTCTTTTTCAGGAGATAAGGGCTTTTTTATTTGCCTGCATCGGGCGTCGGCGCGGAGCGCGATGGCGTTTTCCGTCCGGGCGCGCAAGATACGAAAAAATATTTCAGGAGAGATTGCTATGAAACTCAATGGTTCACAGATTCTCATTGAGACGCTGCTGGAACAGGGAACCGATACCATTTTCGGTTATCCGGGCGGCGCAGTACTCAACATTTATGACGAACTGTATAAGTATTCCGACCGCATGCACCATGTCCTGACGGCACATGAGCAGGGCGCGTCCCATGCAGCGGACGGTTATGCGCGCGCGACCGGCAAGGTTGGCGTATGCCTTGCGACCTCCGGACCGGGTGCAACCAACCTGGTCACCGGCATTGCAACGGCGTATATGGACTCCATCCCGATGGTTGCCATCACCGGCAACGTCGGCACGTCGTTCATCGGCCGCGACAGCTTCCAGGAGGTCTATATCGCGGGCATCACCATGCCGATTACCAAGCATAACTTTGTTGTCCGCAAGGTCGAGGAGCTGGCGGATACCGTTCGCCTCGCATTTGAAATTGCAATGAGCGGACGCCCGGGCCCGGTTCTGATCGATATTCCGAAGGACGTCACCGCAGCGGTCTGTGAATTTGAGCACAAGCCGGCCGTTCAGCCGCGCCCGCATCCGCAGATTCAGCACGAACAGATCAAGAAGATGGCGGATATGATTAACGCGAGTGAACGCCCGGTTATCTTCTTCGGCGGCGGTGTCATCACATCCGGTGCATCCGACCTGCTCGAACAGCTGATTCACCGCGCAGACATTCCAACATGCCATGCCATGATGGGCATCGGCGCACTCAAGTGTGACGATCCGCTGAATATGGGCATGATCGGCATGCACGGCTGGGTTTCTGCGGGCCGCGCGGTCGACAAGGCTGACCTGCTGATCGCACTCGGCACGCGTTTCTCTGACCGTGTTGCCACCAAGATGGGCGATTTCGCAACCTCGGCAAAGATTGTCCAGGTTGATATCGACCCGGCAGAGGTCAACAAAAACATTGAGGTTGACCACAACGTCATCGGCGATGCGCGCGATGTACTGGAGGCTGTTCTTCCGCTCATCGATCACGCGGATCACACTCCGTGGAAGGAGCAGATTGCAACCTGGAAGAAGCGCATGGATTATCGGCCGAAGGACGACGATTCCGTCATTCGTCCGCACCAGCTGATGAAGAAGATCAACGAGCTGCTGGATAAGGACGATATCGTTGCAACCGATGTCGGCCAGCATCAGATGTGGGCGGCACAGTTCACCGGCCGTGAAAAGCCGCGCACCTTCCTGTCCTCCGGTGGCCTCGGCACAATGGGCTATGGCTACGGTGCAGCCATCGGCGCACAGGTGGCATGCCCGAACCGAAAGGTTGTACATATCACCGGCGACGGCAGCTTCCACATGAACTTGCAGGAGATGTGCACCGCTGTCAGCTATCATCTGCCGGTTGTCACGGTCATTGTCGACAATGCTGTACTCGGCATGGTTCGCCAGTGGCAGACCTCGTTCTATGGCCACCGCTATTCCAATACCGATCCGCACAGAAAGACCGACTTCGTCAAGCTGGCAGAGGCATTCGGTGCAAAGGGAATCCGCTGCAAGACGCTGGCGGAATTTGAAGCGGCGCTGCGCGAGGCTCTGAAGGCGGACGGCCCGGTTATCATCGATGCGATTGTTGATAAGGACGAGCGTGTTCTGCCGTTCATCCCGGCAGGCCAGACCATCAACAACGTTGTGATTGACTGACGGAGGTAGTAAAATATGGAAAAATATATTATTTCAGCCCTCGTTCAGAACCATTCCGGCGTTCTGGCGCGTGTTTCCAGCCTGTTTGGACGCCGCGGCTTTAACATCGATTCGCTGACGGTATCTCCGACGACGGATCCTGAGATTTCCCGCATTACCATTGTTGTCATCGGCGATGAGTACACACTCGGTCAGGTACTCAAGCAGATGGCAAAGCTGGAAGAGTGTATCGAGGTCGTTCACATTGAAGAGGACGAGGCATTCTGCTGGGAACTGGTGTTGGTCAAAATCCGCGGCGATGTCAACGACCGCGAGGCGGTTCGTGAGCTTTGCGGCGTATACCATGCAGACGTTGTCTCTTCCAGTGATGAGACCATTATTGTCCGCATGGACGGCACACCTTCCCGCATTGACACGTTCCTGTCTGTCATCAGCAGCTTTGATATCGTGGAATCCAGCCGCACCGGCGTCACAGCTGTCCATAAGGACAAAAACAACGCCTGAGACGGATGTTATCGGCTTTCGGGCTTGATTTGTGGGCTGTATTATTTTATAATATACAAGTTAGCGGACTTTGGTTCCGCGAATTAGGAGGAAAGCAAAATGGCAACTGTTAAGATGTTTTATGATGCTGACTGCAATCTGTCGCTGCTGGACGGCAAAACCGTTGCAATCATCGGTTTCGGTTCGCAGGGTCATGCACATGCAATGAACCTGAAGGATTCCGGCGTCGATGTCGTTGTAGGTCTGCGTCCGGGTTCCCGCCACACGGCAAAGGCAGAGGGCTATGGCCTGAAGGTTATGACCCCGGCAGAGGCTGCCAAGGCCGGCGATATCATTATGATGCTGTGCCCGGATGAGAAGCAGGCTGACATCTACAAGGATGTAATCGAGCCGAATCTGGAGTCCGGCAATGTTCTGGCCTTTGCACACGGCTTCAATATTCATTATAAGCAGATCATCCCGCCGAAGGATGTCGACATTATTATGATCGCGCCGAAGGGCCCGGGTCATACCGTTCGCAGCCAGTATGTTGAGGGTCACGGTGTTCCGTGCCTGGCATGCGTAGAGCAGGATGCATCCGGCAAGGCACTGGACATCGCGCTGGCATACGCTTCCGGTATCGGCGGCGGCCGTGCGGGCATCATCGAGTCCACCTTCCGCACCGAGACAGAGACTGACCTGTTCGGTGAGCAGGCTGTCCTGTGTGGCGGCGTCTGCGAACTGATGAAGGCTGGCTTTGAGACGCTGGTAGAAGCAGGTTATGCACCGGAGAATGCTTATTTCGAGTGCGTTCATGAGATGAAGCTGATCGTTGACCTTATCAACGAAGGCGGCTTCGCAAAGATGCGTTATTCCATCTCCGATACCGCTGAGTACGGCGATTACCGCACCGGACGCCGTATCATCACCGAGGAGACCCGCAAGGAAATGAAGCAGATCCTGCGTGAGATTCAGGACGGCACCTTTGCTTCCGAGTGGATTCAGGAGAACCGTGCGGGCGGCCGTGCGAAGTTCCTGGCTACCCGTCAGATGGAAGCTGAGTCCCAGCTGGAAGAGGTCGGCAAGGAGCTGCGCGGCATGATGTCCTGGCTGAAGAAGTAAGGATATACATACCACATCATCCAAACAGACAAACGGGGATGGGACATCAGGTCTCCGTCCCCGTTTTTTAATCGGCGGCAGCTGCCGCCTGTCAGGAGGTACTTATGGAATTGAGAAGTCATAACGTCACGCAGGGCGTGGAGCGTGTACCGCATCGTTCGCTGCTGCGTGCGACCGGCATGACCGAGGAAGAAATGAACCGCCCGATTATCGGCGTCGTTTCTGCGTACAGTGAGATCATCCCGGGTCACATCAATCTGGACAAAATTGCCAATGCAGTCAAGACTGGCGTCAGTATGGCTGGCGGTACGCCGGTTCTGGTTCCGGCCATCGGCGTATGCGACGGCATTGCAATGGGCCACATCGGCATGAAGTTTTCGCTGCCGTCCCGTGAGCTGATTGCGGACTCTGTTGAGACGCTCGCACAGGCACACCAGTTTGACGCACTTGTACTCATCCCGAACTGCGATAAGATCGTTCCGGGCATGGTCATGGCGGCAGCTCGTCTGAACATCCCGGCTATCGTCTGCTCCGGCGGCCCGATGCTGGCAGGCCATCACAATTGCGAGAATGTCTCGCTGTCCTACACGTTCGAGGCAGTCGGTGCGCGCAAGGCAAACCTGATTGACGATACTGAGCTGGCTGATATTGAGCAGCATTCCTGCCCGGGCTGCGGTTCCTGCTCCGGCATGTACACCGCAAACTCGATGAACTGCCTGTGTGAGGCAATCGGCATGGCACTGCCGGGCAACGGCACGATTCCGGCGGTTTATTCCGACCGCATCCAGCTTGCCAAGCATGCTGGCATGAAGATCATGGAGCTGCTGGAAAAGGACATCAAGCCGCGTGATATCATCACCGAAAAGTCCATCCACAACGCACTGGAATGTGAAATGGCACTGGGCTGTTCGACCAATACGGTTCTTCATTTGCTTGCCATCGCACATGAGGCAGGTCTGGAGCTGGATCTGAATAAGCTGAACGAGGTTTCTGCCTGCACGCCGAACCTGTGCCATCTGGCACCGGCAGGCCGTACCTACATTCAGGAGCTGAATGAGGCAGGCGGCATCTATGCAGTTATGAATGAGCTGTCCAAAAAGAATCTGATCGAGCTGGATCAGATCACTGCTACCGGCAAGAAGGTCGGCGAGAACATCGCACACTGCTATAACACCAATCCGGAGGTTATCCGTCCGATTGACAATCCGTACATGCAGACCGGCGGCATTGCAATTCTGTGGGGCAACATTGCCAAGGAAGGCTGTGCCGTCAAGCAGAGCGCAGTTGCACCGGAAATGATGAAGCATACCGGCCCGGCTCGTCTGTTCGACAGCGAAGAAGAGGCAATCGAAGCGATTTACGGCGGCAAGATCAACAAGGGCGATGTCGTTGTCATTCGCTATGAGGGCCCGAAGGGCGGTCCGGGTATGCGCGAAATGCTTAACCCGACCTCTGCACTGGCCGGCATGAAGCTGGATAAGGATGTTGCACTGATTACCGACGGCCGTTTCTCCGGTGCGTCCCGTGGTGCATCCATCGGCCATGTCTGCCCGGAGGCTGCGATGGGCGGTGAAATCGGCCTGCTTCAGGAAGGCGATATCATCGAAATCAACATCCCGGAGCATTCCGTCAATGCAAAGGTTTCCGATGAGGAATTTGCAAAGCGCCGCGAGGCCTTCATTCCGAAGGAGCCGAAGATCAAGACCGGCTGGCTGGCACGCTATTCGCGTCTGGTCACCTCTGCGAACAAGGGCGCTGTCCTCAAGTAAGCACAAAGCAATTGCGTTTTCATCCCCCGTCTGCTGCGGCAGGCGGGGATTTTTAATGAAGAAATATTTTTAAGAATTGTAATTTTGTATTGACAAAATATATTTTATGATTATAATATGAGTAAAGAAGGTTATAGAAGCTGAATCGTGTAGGAAGGATGTATTATGATGAAGAAGTGAAAAAGGGGAATTTTGTGTATGTTTTGTACACTGCTTTGTTTAGCATCATCGGCATTTGCATACAGCAGAACGGCAGCTATCAATTATTCAAACCAATATGCGCTTGATCCTAATCCAACATATAAGTTTTATGGAGGAGCGGACTGTACAAATTTCGTTTCACAATGCTTTTACGCAGGTGGTATGAAAAAGACTGCGAGTTGGACTACCAGCTACAATAATGATGGTCAACAGTGTGGGACAACGAATTGGAACAAGGCCGATTCATTTAAGAATTATGTGAAGAGTTTAAGTTGGAATAGATTGGGAAATTGGAGCAAAAATGGCGTTACAGGAACGTATGCATATGTAAATAATAGCGCAAATCTTACAGCTTCTAATACCGGAAAGGTTGTTATTTTTTATGACTGGACTGGGAATGGAGAGATGAATCACTCTTCTTTTTATGTTGTTAATAATGCGAAAACATCGAATACTTCCTTGGATGGAAACGTGACTGGTGATTTGATAAATCAACATAGCAACGAACGGTATCATGTTATATGGAACCGAGATAAAGCAAACGCACAGAGAAAATATACAAGAATCTATGCGTTTGAACTGCCCGCGTAATTCACTGACAAAAGGAGTTGACCTATGATGAAAAAATGGAAGCGAGCGTTGGCTATTTCGTTGATAAGCGCCTGTTTAGTCGGTGGAACCGCATGGGCAGACTCGCAGACATCGCCAGAAGTAGAAGCGGTAAAAGAGGCATTTATCGGCTCTCAGGATATTTCATATCAGATTGGATATTTTGAATCAGAAAATGGCAAGACTGATATGTTGACAGAGGAACATATTCAGGCATATATTGATGATTTTAACACAAAAATGGATCAGTATTATGCTGAGAGCAATGTTTGCCGTCAAACTTATAAAGAGACAAATGAGAAGATACTTCGTGAAATTGGAAAGAATAGAGTATGTTATGTTGCAGATGCAGGAGTGCTTGATTATACATTTCGTAACGTGAATATTAGTGAAGATGGACAGACAGCAACTGTAAAAGCTGTATGTCAGGTATGGGGGAACTGGGTAGAACAAAATGAAAATGATAAATTAGAAGTTACTGCTCCAATCAATCAAAATACTATAACTGCAACGATGGTAAAAGAGGATGGTCTGTGGAAGCTCCAGAATATTGACGAGATGAATGTGGAATTTGCTGGAGATGCGATCAATGAACTGGAGGAACAAAGAGAGGAGACTGTAGCCATCAGTGCGTACTCTGATGATCAGGTCAAGCAGATGGAAACCATTGACGAATATGTAGAACAAACTTGTTTGACAGAATATGAGACATTTGACGAAGCGTTGGCAGTTGCGGAAAGTTTGAATCCGGATGAAATTAACCCGTTTAAGCTGCTATTGAGCAGAATTGAAAACTAACAATAAACAGATATGGATCCCCGTTTGTTTATCAATGGTAAACAGACGGGGATTGCTCTGCGCCATAGTAAATTTTTAATAAAAAACTTTTCGTATTGTTGATAAAATTTGAAAGATTGGCTATACTATATAATTAAGTAAAATAAAAATGGAGAAGGTGGATCGTATGCCGAGAAAGCCAAATGAGAGTGGCGCACCGGAGCGGAGCGGCTCGGTCGCCGGCATGGAAGACAACCTGAAAAAGGCCGTTGCAGAGATGCTGGTGCTGTTTCTGCTGAACGAGCGCGATATGTATATTGGGGAAATCCCGGAGGAGCTGAACCGCCGCAGCGGCGGCACGTTCCAGATCGTGTTCCCGTATTCGATCATCTACCGGATGGTGAAATTCGAGTATATCGACGAGTGCAAGAAGCGCATTGCACCGGACGGCAGAAAACGGCAGTATTATGCGATTACCGAAAAGGGCAGGACATATTTGAAGGAATTGCGAGGATTGTTCCGACAGTTTTCTGAGGGAGTAGATACCATTCTGGCATCTGAGGGGGAGACATATGAACAGGAAGAATACAGCGGCGCGGAAGTACCTGAAACAGACGGGCAGGAAGCTGACCTGCGGCATGAGACAGAAACACAGGCTGATGAGCGACCTGAAACGGACGATTGGGATTTTTCTGGACGACTGTCCGGATGCCTCGTATGAGGATTTTCTGGAGGCGTTCGGCAGCCCTGCAGAGATGGCGGCAGAGATGCTGCGCGATGTGCCGGAACAGGAAATTGCAGGCGTTCAGCGCAACAGAAAGTGGATTCGGATTGCGTTGACAGCCTGTCTGGCGGCTGTGGCGGTCGGCGCATGCGGTACGGTTGCCTATTTTATCCGATACCCATATACGGCTGAGATTACAACTGTCATATATGAAGATGAAGATCATATACCGGAATATTGGAAATATGCGGAAAAGTATGGATTAAGTTATGAAATGGATGAAGAGGGAAATATTATTTCAGCAACAGATAGAGACGGAAATACCGTTGAAATCGATCAGAATGGTATACCGTTAGATCAATTAAAGTATGAGTCAGCAGACGGAACTCTTTCGGAGGAAACAGAATGATACATAGAGCAAAAAGAATCCTTTCCCTGTTGTGCATTCTTTGTCTGTGCAGCAGCGTAGCTGCGTCAGCCAGTGATACGGAAACCAGAGCTGTCCAATATTTCGATGGCTCCTATGCGGAGGTAACAGGCACAGAAGAACGGGCAAAGGATTGGACAGAGATGGTCATGGGATCAAAACAGTTTACCTATTATGATCCGCAGGGAAACGTCCTGTTTTCCTATATCATCAAGACACGATATGTTTATGACGGAACAAAAGCAGAGGACACAGGACACTTTACTATGTTTTATGTCTCAGAGGGCTGGGAGAAACAGGAGGACAGCTTTGACGGAAAACATGCAAAGGCAGTGTTTTCCAATGGAGAAACAGAAAAAACAGTTCGGTTAACCCTCTCATGCAGCAAAAACGGGAAAATTTCATAATAGAAATTCCTGCTTGGCAAAACCAGCGGGAATTTTTGATAAATAATATTTTTCATTGACAAATATATAAAATCGTGATAAAATATTTTCAATAAAAAATATTTAAGGAGCATGTATATGAAAAGGAAAGTTTTGGCGTGCGTGGGATTGCTTATTGCAGGTATTTTACTAGGTGCGTGCGGAAGCAGGGAATCAGCCAGTACAGTAGAAAAATCTTTTTCCGATTCATCAATATACAGTGCGGAGGAAATTGATGTTGCAATGGACGCTGTGATTGCTTATTTTGAAGAAGATATGAAGGGATGTACGCTGACCAAGGTAACGTATGACGAGGAAATCAATGAAATGCAGGGAGAAGACTGGGCAGAACAGTTTGATGCCGACAGGGCAATGCTTCTTGGAACAGTCTTTGATGTAAATAGCGAAGAAGGAAACAACGATTTTGAATTTTTGAAATCTGGTAAGACGTATGACTTTTTTGAATGGATTCTGACACAGGATGAAAATGGAAACTGGATCATACACGTGGAAGGTTATACATGATTAAAGAGAAAATCGGAAACTCCCCTGCCAGCCGCTTTTTGCGGCGAACAGGGGAGCTTTCGTTATTATATTGAGAATAATGTGCGGATTTCCTCCACGACATCCATCGTCGTTTTGTCCGCCTGCGCAATCAGTGCCGGATGTCCGTCCGCCATCGCGTACAGCGTGCCCGTGTGGCCGACAAGCGGGAGGTCATTTTCGTTGTCGCCGAAGGCAACGCATTCGCTCTGCGCTACATGCAGGTGGGTGCACAGCACATCTAATGCCGTGCCCTTGCCGCAGCCTTCGCGCAGAAAATCCATCCAGCTGCTGCGCCCCACAGCCGGGACGAGGTATGGGGCAAATTCGGTGAACTGCGACGCGAGCGCAGCGTCCACACCGCGTTTGCGATAGAGAGAAATTTTGATGAACGGCTCTTCAACCGCACAGATATCATCGACAACGGTTGTGTCGTTGCCCACATAATCGCGCAGGTGGGTGACAAAGTCCGGGTTGTTTGGCTGGGTATAGCAGGTGTGCACGCCGGAGAGCAGCGCTTCGCTGTCCGGCTGTGCAAGAATCTTCCGCATCAATGCTTGTCCAATGGTGCGGTCAATGGTTTCCTTCGAGAGAATTTCTCCCTGCCAAACAACAAGACTGCCGTTTTCACAAATATAGCCGATTTCATCGGCAACCGGTGCGAACAGATGACGGAGATTGCTGTATTGTCTGCCGCTGCATGCGGCAAAATAGACCCCGCGTGCACGCAGCTCGCGGATGAGCGGAAACAGGGCGGGCGGGATCGCATATTCGCCTTCGCGCATCAGCGTACCGTCGATATCGCTTGCAAGTAATCGAATCATAAAAGAATAGCTCCTGAAGTTGTTTTTTTCTTTTATTGTAGCATATCCGGCAGAACAAGAAAACCCTCCCCCGCAGTGGATGCAGGGAAGGGCAAATGTCGTTCCTGAGGAAGCAACTTATCTTGTTTTTGCGGTCTTTTTGGCTGCGCGCTCCGCGTCAATGGTCGGTTGGAAGCGCTTGACCTCCTTGGCAATGACACCGGACAGTGCAAGCAGGGAGATCAGGTTCGGGATTGCCATCAGCGCATTTGCGATATCGGACAGGTTCCAGACCAGATCGAGGGAAGTCGTTGCACCGACAAAAGCGATAAGTGCAAAGATAACACGGTAAGCCATGCAGATAGACGGCTTTCTGACGATGTATTCCAGTGCCTTTTCGCCGTGGTACTCCCAGCCCAGAATGGTCGAGAAGGCGAACAGGACGATGCCGATGGTAACCATCCAGCCGCCGAAGGTACCCAGAACGGATTCAAAGGCTGCGATGGTCAGTGCAGAACCGGTGAGCAGTTCGCCGGTAGCTGGATCAATCGTACCCAGAACACCGGAGCTGCAAATCGCAAGGCCGGTGACGGTGCAGATAACGATGGTGTCAAAGAAGGTACCCGTCATGTTGATATAGCCCTGACGCACCGGATCATCCGTGGTGGCAGCCGCTGCGGTGATTGCTGCCGAGCCCATGCCGGCCTCATTGGAGAATACGCCGCGGGCAACACCGTAACGCATGGAATTCATCATGCCGGAAACAATCGTACCGAGTACACCGCCGGTGACAGCGCCCGGTGTAAAGGCACACTTGAACATCAGAACAATGGCTGCCGGGATCTGGGTGATATTGCCAATGATAACAATGATACCGAAAATCAGATAGAAAACCGCCATAATCGGTACGATGACAGAGGAAACCTTGGACAGGCGGGTGATGCCGCCGAGCAGGATAATCAGAACCAGAACGGTAATCAGTGCGCCGGTAACCCAGGTCGGAACGGAGAAGGTGTTCTTCAGGGCGGAGGAAATGGAGTTTGCCTGCGTCATGTTGCCAATGCCAAACGATGCGATGACAGCGAAGATTGCGAACAGCATGGCCAGAACAGCACCAACGGTTTTATTCTTGAAGCCGCGCTTCATCGTGGTCATCGGGCCGCCGAGCATTTCGCCCTGATCGTTTACTGTGCGGTACTTGATGGCGAGCATACACTCGGAGAACTTGCTGGTCAGGCCGAAGATTGCGGAAATTTCCATCCAAACCAGAGCACCCGGGCCGCCGCTGACAAGAGCAGTTGCAACGCCGACGATGTTGCCGGTACCGATGGTAGCGGCAAGCGCCGTCATCAGTGCAGCGAACGGTGAGATATCACCGGTACCGCGGTTTGTCGTTCTGGCTTCCTTGCTCAGGACGGATTTCAGTGCATAGGGCAGATTGAGCCAGGTGCGGAAACCGATGCGGACTGTCAGGAAAATACCGGTGCCGACCAGCAGGATCAGCATGACCGGACCCCAGACAAAGCTGTCTACAGCGGAGACAATGTTTGAAAATGTTTCCATAGTTTTTTAACTCCCTTCATAAGCGTACAAAAAATGCAGACATACAAATAGCGGGAACGAGACGCCATTGTCTGTCTGCAATCATGCACTTGGTAGGTTATTCTTATCATACCGTATTTGCAGGATGATTTCAAGAAAAATTCAGAAATTTTGTTAATAATTTGTAAATTGCTGCTTAAAATAACATACAAGAAGAAAAAGTGCAGGCATGACGGAGTAAAATACCACTTTTTGCGTATTGCGAAACAGTTTTCTGTTGCAGGATATCCGTTTTATGATATGATACAATCAGAACAGAAAGAACGCAGGAGGAGCACAAACATGAAGAATTTTCGCTTGACCGTACAATACGACGGCAAGAGATACAGCGGCTGGCAGCGGCAGGGGAATACGGACAAAACCGTACAGGGAAAAATAGAGCAGATTCTGAGCCGTATGACCGGGCATGCCGTGGAGATCAACGGCGCAGGACGCACAGATGCGGGAGTGCATGCGCGGGCACAGGTTGCAAATGGAAAGATGAATACCGATAAAACTGCCGCAGAAATTATGGCATATCTGAACCAATACCTTCCGGCGGATATTGCCATAACTGCATGTGCGGAAATGCCGGAGCGATTTCATGCGCGACTGAATGCAAAGGGAAAGCGGTATTGCTACCGACTGTGTGACAGCGGCGTGCCGGATGTGTTCACACGCAGCTATGTATGTGCGTGGGACAACCGGCTGGATGAGTCTGCCATGCGGGAGGCCGCAGCATATCTCATCGGGACGCATGATTACCGCGCGTTTTCCTCCGTCAACAAGCGGTTTAAGAAATCCACTGTGCGCACGATTACCGCACTGGAAATCGAACGGAAGGGACAGGAGCTCTGGATCTCCGTACAGGGCACAGGATTTTTGTATAATATGGTTCGCATTCTCGTCGGAACGCTCGTAGAAGTCGGGGAAGGCAAACGCGCCCCTCAGTCCATGCCGGACATTTTAATCAGCCGTGACCGCCAGCAGGCGGGCATGACCATGCCGCCGCAAGGCCTGATGCTGGAGGAAATTTTTTACTGATGGCGTTTACAGGCACTGCATGCCCAGTGCAAGCCCCGCAACAGCTGCGGCGATGCCGCAGAGATAACTTGCGCACAGATACCCCATGCCGACAGCAGGAAGTTTGCCGCGCAATAGATTCAGCGCTTCCACATGCAGTGTGGAAAATGTTGTAAAGCCGCCGAGAAAGCCGGTGCCGAGCAGCGCATACAGCTGGGCAGACAGGCTCCATGCACCCAGAATGCCGAGCACAAAGCTGCCGAGCAGGTTGATACAGAACGTGGCGAGCGGAAAGCTGCCATGCCAATACGCTTTGATGAAATGAGAGCAAGCCGCGCGGCAGACAGCGCCCATACCGCCGCCCAGTGCGACAGAAAGAATACATGCCGGTGTCATTGTTTGCCCTCCTTTGCGCGCGCGCACAGCATCAGCCCACAGCGTGTGCCTACATAGGCCGCGCACAGACCGCCGAGCATACTGACTGCGATATTCAGGGCGAGCAGGATATAGTTGTGCCCGAGCAGCAGCACGGCGTTTTCCTTTGAAAACGTCGAGAACGTGGTAAATGCGCCGATGAAGCCCGTTCCGACAGCGGTTCTGACCTTCTGCGGGACACCTGACAGATTGTTCACCAGCGCAAGTGCAAAGCAGCCGGCCAGATTGACAATGAGGGTGGAAAGTGGGAACGGATGCGTTCCGACCCAGCAGGAAATGGCGTACCGGCTGACGGCGCCCAGCGCACCGCACAGCCCGATCTGTAAATACATAGTAACATCCTTTCTGATTTCGTGAGTTCGATAGCTTCTTTTTACAGGAGTACCGCAAAAAACAAGGAATTGAGAAAAAATTTTCGTGTCCGAAAATCAAAAATGCACAAAATCCGGCACAAAAACAGGCATACATCACGTGATTTTTTGGCTTTTGTTGAAATTTTGACAAAAATATTTGTATATTGTAACAACAGTGAAGAACAATTTACGCCGTGTTTTCGACATGATATGCACACTTGCCAAATACAATTGTCTTTGGGTTCGTAATATTGAACAATTCATCTGTTGCGTTTTTGTCGTAAATGACTATAATAAAGATCGTTGAAGGGAACAACACACACACAGAAAGCCCTTCAAAAACATCCTTTCTTTTACCTTCCTTTTCTACTATATTCTGATAAATGCGGTGGGGGCCGCAGGGTACATAAGCGTCGGGAGAACTGTTCGCTGAATGTTGAAATAATTCTCTCTTCTCTCCTTATCCTTGTTGTTATGAAAGAACAGATCAATTCTCTCTGACTCTCGATTGCAGCGTACCCACAAAAAATTCCGCCATTGTGCAAGCAATGGCGGAATTTTTCTTTTATAAGGACTCAGAAGAATTGTCTTCTTCATTTTCCTCCACGCCGCGCATTCTGCGCAGTTCCTTGATGTGTTCATCCAGTGCGTCCATTTCTGCAACATAGGCTTCGGCAGCCGCTTTTTTCTGCTCCGGCGTGCCCTGGGCGAACGGGATTTTCCAGTGCGGTTCGAGATATTCCCGGCTGAACAGGAAACCGATGGCGGCGCCAAACAGCTGGTACCAGCCGACAGAGCCCTTTATCATGCCGAGGGCAAATACCTGGTTGATGACACCGAATACAACCATACCGGCACAGAAGCCGATAATGGCCATATAAAAACGGATGGCGGGCATGCGCCACAGCTGACGTTCGGTAAAATTGGGCTTCAGCGCGATGTAATCCGGATGTACCGGATAGTCCGGATCGGTTTCCGGCTCTTTGACCGGTTCCGGCTGGACTTCGGTCTCCTCCGGCTCGTCGGATACCGGATGAATTTTCGATTTGTCAATGTTGCGGTCGTTTATTTCGTCTTTCAACTGGTTAAAGAAACTCATACACTCACTCTTCCTAATGGATTTCAGAGAATGCGGCGGCATTTCCGCGTCCCTGGAGCAACCGATTGCGATATTGCGATATATTATAGCATGAACGCCCCGAATCTGCAACCGATTCGGGGCATTTTGCACAAGCTGTTCGCGGATTGTCTGCGATAAAAAGACAGAATTGTCAAATTCCGGTATGTTCAGCAATCCGGATAGACGGAACGCAATCGATGCAGAACCTGTTCGGCATCAGTCACGCCGGTCGCTGCGCCGACTGTTTCCACCGAAACGGAAGCGCATGCGTTGGCATAGCGCGCACAGCCTGCAAAGCTGTGTCCATCGAGCAGGGCGGAGAGAAAGCCGGCGGCAAAGTTGTCACCCGCACCAGTGGTATCGATGCAGTTTGTGGGGCAGGCTGGGATGTGCTGTTGTCCGGCTTCGTCAGCGATCAGGCAGCCCTTTGCGCCGAGCTTGATGATGACATGCCGCACGCCTGTGTCGAGCAGCGCGTCTGCGACAGCGCTGGGCGATGTCATGCCTGTGATCTGCTGTGCTTCTGCGAGATTTGCGAAGAAATAGTCCAGATAGCGCAGGGCAGGTGCGAGGTCGGCGAGTGTTTCGCCGTGCTTGGGCAGTGTCATGTCTGCGCAGGTAATCAGCCCGCGCCCGCGCACGCTGCGGAACAGCTGCTCGAGCTCATCGGGACCGATGAGCGGGAATACAAAAATACTCGCAAAGCAGAAGATTTTTGCCCCGTCCAGCGCCTCCGGCGTGATATCGCACGCCTCCAGTGCGCGCAGACTGCCGTGTGGATTGGTGAAAAAGCGGCGTTCGCCGTTGTTGTCGACCAGCACGACATTGATACCCGTGTCCAGACCTTCCATTTCACGAAAATGCTGTGTGTCGATTCCGGCAGAAGCACAGGTGCGCTTGAGATATGCGCCTGCGTCATCGCATCCAATGCGGGTGACCAGCCGCACACGCCTGCCGAGACGGGACAGCACGAGCGCTTCGTTCATCGCGTCACCGCCGGAGGTAAGGATAATGCGTCCGGCGGGCGTCGAGATCCGTGTGAAGACAGATGCATCTGCTGGCACAACAGGGATATCGATAATGGCAGCGCCTGCAATGACAATGTCACAGCAGTCAGACATAAAGCATTCCTCCAAATCAAATCGGATTTTTACGGAAGACCGCGGGGGTCAGACCGGTTTTTCCGGAAAAAGATGTGATAAAATTCGCTTCGCTGTGATAACCGACGCGGAAAGCAATCTGCTTGACCGACAGCTTCGTGGTCAGCAGCAGTTCCTTGGCGGCGTCGATGCGGCGCAGCGTGATAAACTCATGCGGGGAAAAGCCTGTGCGTACTTTGAACAAACGCGACAGGTGCGATGGGCTGAGGTTGACGGAAGCAGCCACATCGCTGACCGACAGGTCTTCAAACAGGTGCTGCGTGATGTAATCGATGACCTGAGAGACTGCGTCGCTGTCATCGTCCTGCTGCATGGAATGCGGCACGACAATGAGCTCGCACAGCAGGCGGTGGATGCGCTGTGACTGCTCGCCTTCGCTCATGCGTCCCGGCAGGCGGAAGGCATTGATGAGCTGAAGCATGGCGGTCTTGGTATTGTGCGAGGACGGGGGAGTCAGTACCAGCCGTTCGCCGTTCATCGTGCGGATATAGGAGAAGAAATCCTTTGTATTGCAGCCCTCCAGATGCATCCAGAGCGCTTCCGTATCCTCACGCGCGTAATAATGGTGCGGCAGCGTGCAGTCGATCAGGGCCACCTGTCCGGGCATCACAATGGCGCTCATACCTGCGTTTTCGACAAACAGCGAACCGGAGCAGATATAAAAAAGCATGCAATTCCGGTGGCTTGGCAGGCGGGCAACCTCAGAGTCATCGGTGAAATTGTATTCGGTTGTGCAGAAGTAGTGGCCACAGCGCGTGATATAGTAAAACAGCTGGCTTGCGGCCGCACTGGGGGTGTTGAAAAAACGGTCGGATTCCAGCAGAACACCGGGTTCATTGCATTTTCCCACAGCACATTCCTCCTTTTTTTTATTATAGCACAAAATCAAAATGAATTGGTTGATTTTTTTATTGTTTTAAAAAAAGAAATGAATATACTGTAAGAAAAGAACCGGAAGAACGCGAACGTACCGCATGTATTGCGGATGGGATTGGATCGCGTTTTTTCTAAATATTTGCATCAAATAACGGGAAAAAAGGGAAGGATTCACTATGATTCGGGACAAAAAGTTCTATAAAACCTTTGCGATTCTGACGCTCAGTATCGCGCTGCAAAACTTGCTGACCTATTCGGTCAATCTGGCAGATAATATCATGATCGGGCGATATTCGCAGGATGCCCTGTCCGGTGTCTCACTGTGCAACCAGTTCCAGTTCTTTTTACAGATGCTGGTTGTCGGTGTGAGTGAGGGCATTGTCGTACTCGGCGCACGGTACTGGGGCAAAAAGGAGATCAAGCCGATTCCCAGCATCATCGGCTGCGGCCTGCGCTTCGGCGGCGGACTGGCGGCAGTATTGTTTGTACTGGCACTGCTGTTCCCGCATCAACTTATCGGTCTGATGACCAATGACGCGGCGGTTGCAGAAGAAGCGATCAAATATCTGCGCATTATTTGCTTTACTTATATTATTTTTGCCATCACCAATATGCTGGCGTCTTCGCTGCGCTCCATTGGCATTGTAAAAATTGGATATATCATTGCGGGCTCTACGCTGTGCATTAACATCGTACTCAATTACATCCTGATTTACGGCCATTTCGGTGCACCTGCGCTCGGTGTGCGCGGCGCTGCCATTGCCACTCTGGTTTCGCGCACAGTAGAGCTGCTGATTGTCATCTGGTATTTGAAATACCGGGAGCATACGCTCAACCTCACGCTGAAAAAGCTGATCTGCATTGATACACGGTATATGGCGGATTATATCCGCATTTCCCTGCCGCTGCTCGTTACACAGGCACTGTGGGGCATCAATTCCATTTTCCAGACCGCAATCATCGGCAACATGGACGATTCTGCATCGGTTCTGCCGGCAAACTCAATTTCAGTTATCGTCTATCAGATTATTTCTGTTGTCGGGTATGGCGCAGCGAGCGCGGCGGCGATTGTCACCGGGCGCACGCTGGGTGAGCATGAGGATGACCCGGTCGCCGGCATTAAGCCCGTGCTGCACACGCTGCAAATTGTCTTTCTTGCCATCGGCGTAGTCACGGGCGTGGTTCTGTACCTGTCTCAGTGGCCAATTCTGATGATCTACAACACGCTGACCCCGCGCGCTGCGGAGCTGACCGGTCAGTTTATCACAGTGCTGGCGGTCACGACGGTCGGCACATGTTACCAGATGGCGACCGACTGCGGCTTCCTCCGCGCCGGCGGCGACACAAAATTCAGCATGATTAACAACAATATCTGGACATGGCTCATCTGTCTGCCGAGTGCGTTCCTGTGCGCATTTGTGTTCCATTTTCCACCTGCTGTTGTCTTCTTCTGCCTGAAGATGGATCAGCTCGGAAAATGCCCGGTTGTGTTCCTGCGCATCCGCTCGTTCAAGTGGATTCACAAGGTTACCCGGTAATGAAATCAAAAGCTGCCCGCAAGCGGGGGCAGCTTTTGTGTATCTACCGGAAGGATCAGAATGGGGACGGCTCACCGACAAAGCCGCTGTCAAACCGCGCGGCATACGCACGGTACTGCTCTGCGGTCATGGTCGGCTGGAAGCGGTCGGTCAGCGCACGCGCCTGCGCAGCATTGTCGCGCAGCAGGCGGTATATTGTCAGTGCAGCGAGCTTTGCGGGCTGTACATAGGCCGCTTTTTCATTAGTAATGCGGAAATCCGCGCCATGCAGTGTGCCGGAAAAGCCGGAAAACGTGAAGTTTACGACCGGCATGCGGTGTGACAGATCGCCGACATCAGTCGATGCTGCGTTGTGCACAAGCGGGCTGACCGATTCAAAGGTATTTCCGTCCGCGTCTGCGAGCAGAGAAGCGGCTTGTGTCAGCGCTTCGCACGGCAGACACGGTACTGTGGGCAGATAACCCATGCCGTCGGTGATTTCAACGTCGGCACCGAAGGCATACGCCGCGCCGCGGTAGGCGCGGTCAATTTTTTTGTCGGTTTCCAGCAGAGCATCCCAGGTCTTTGCGCGCACCTGCAAATCCACAATGACTTCGTCCGGCACTACGTTGACTGCCGTGCTGCGCATGCGCACGACTTCGCCGATGCGGATACAGTCCTCGTCGCGGAAGGTACTGCGCAGCATGCCGATGGCACTGCGCGCGAGTGTCACGACATCCAGCGCATTGATGCCCTTTTCCGGTGAAATGGCGGTGTGTGAAGCGCGCCCTTTGATGCGGATGAGCTTGGACAGGAAACCGCTGGTCGAGTTGCTGCCGAGCAGGAAATCGCTGTCACAGTGCACCATGTGTGCATGTGTGGTCACTGCCACATCGATGCCGTCAAAAGCACGGTCCATCAACAGCTGGGGCTTGCCGCCGCAGTAATCTGCCACGCCATCCTGCTGCAGCTGTGCCATGCGGTTCATCGGCACATGCTCCTCGCATGGGACGGCGAAAAATACCGCACTTCCACCCAGCTCTGCTGCAATTTCCGGGTCGCTCAGTGCAAGTGCTGCGCCCGCAAGGGCGGCCAGCTGCATATGGTGGCCACAGGCGTGGGACATACCGGTTTCCGGTACCGCCAATGGATGTTCCGGGCAGCGAATGCCGTCCAGCTCGCCGATCAGACAGACGGCTGGACGCGCTGTACCCACCTGTGCACGCACACCGGTGACAGCGAGGCCGGTTTCCGGGTGCAGCCCACAGAGATGCTCCAGCCAGTCTGCAACGCGCTGTGCTGTGCGGTGTTCGGTATAGCCCAGCTCGGCGTGCGCATAAATATCGTTGGCAAATGCCGCCAGTTCGGACGCATGGTCATCGAGAATGCGGCAGATGCGTGCTTCGATCGTGTTCATGGAAAAATCCCTCCTGCTGTCTCTCAGTATACCGCGCGCGAAAAACGGTTGCAAGGCGCAAATATCGCGGTATAATGGGAGGTGACAGACAGAACATAGGACAAAAGGAGTAGATGAACATGAAATTTTGCTATGAATGCGGCACCGAGCTGACGGAAAAATATCTCGAACGAGAGGGCATGGTGCAGTTTTGCCCGAAATGTAAACAGTTCCGATTTCCGATCTTTCATACCGCCGTCAGCATGGAAGTGCTCAACCCGGCACAGACACATGTGCTGCTGATCCAGCAGTACGGCAAAACGCGGAATATCCTTGTTGCGGGCTATGTCAGCCGCGGTGAGCAGGCAGAGCAGACTGTAGCACGTGAGGTACAGGAGGAAACCGGACTGCATGTGCACGATATTACCTTTCGGAAGAGCCAGTTTTTTGAGCCGAGTAATACACTCATGCTGAATTTTTCCTGTGTGGCAGACAGCGAAGATCTGAGCGGCATCACGGACGAGGTTGACCGCGCGGCATGGTTTCCACTGGAGGAGGCATCGCAGGCAATCGCACAGAACAGTCTCGCACAGGCATTCCTGAATAACTTTTTACAGCATCGCGCGCAGTGACATACGCTTCGGGCAGCCGTGCGGATCCAGCTCAAAAAATAATATCCAAAATCTGGAATAAATTTCTCCGGAAAGCCTTTACAGAAAATCCGCCGCATGGTATGATAATTACATGAGAAATTACGATGATACGGCGGTTTCCGCCGAGTTTCAGGACAAAAACGGGGGAATGGACAACGGCGGTGTGTTGCCGTCCTCGCAGATGTTTCTGCACCTTCCGTCAGAGTTTGCGCGGTCTGCGCTGATTTACGCAGCCTATGTCGGGCACTACTTTTGCGATCATACCTATACCGTCCACCGCAACCAGTTCGACTATTATATGCTTGCCGTTGTCGACAGCGGAGGGATGTTTTTTCAGTACAATGGCGAACGGTTTGAAGTGCATGCGGGGGAAGTGATCCTGCTCGACTGCCGCAGACCGCATACCTATGGCGCGATTGACAGCGTTTCGTTCCGGTATATCTATTTCCGCGGCGGCAGCAGCGATGCGTATTACCGGCTGCTGGCGGGAGAAAACGGATATTTTACCCGCCCGGCGCGCTCCGTCGAGGTTCAGAGTGCGATCCAGAGCATTTTCGCGCTTGTTACCGATACCATGTACGACGAGCACCGAGTCTCGGTACAGCTGTACCGGATTCTTGCTGAACTCTCCGGCTCGGATGGGCGCGGCGAATCCGTGCAGAACGCCGCTGTTTTGCATGCGATTGCATATATGGAGCATCATTTCTTTGAAAAGCTCACAATCGAGCAGATTGCAGATCAGGTCAACCTGAGTGAATATTATTTCAGCCGTCTGTTCCGCCGCTGTACATCCATGTCGCCACACGCCTATCTGGTCAATCTGCGCATTACCATGGCGCGCCAGCTGCTCACTGTATCACAGAAATCGGTCGAACGCATCGCGGAGGAGTGCGGCTTCCACAGTACGACGAACTTCATTCGCTCGTTCCGTGAGCATGTCGGCTGTACACCCAAACAGTTCCGCCGCGCCGCAATGGAGGAACACCGCGAAGAAAATACATAAATAATTTATCGTTAACCTGAAAATAAAAATAGGTTGACAATCGCTTTGCATGCGTGTATACTAATCCTTGTCCGGAAAATCGGACAGGGATTTTTTAAATGAATTGAGTGAAAAAAGACAATGGAACAGAAAAAAACCAAGACAAATGTACGTGAAATGGCACTGATTGCGGTTATGGCGGCAGTCACCTGTGTGCTCGGCCCGCTGTCCGTCCCGATCGGCGTCGTTCCGATTTCGTTTACCAACCTCGCGGTTTACCTTGCGATTTATGTGCTCGGTTGCAAGCGCGGCACAATCAGCTACATCGTATACCTGCTGATCGGACTGGTTGGCGTGCCGGTCTTTTCCAGCTTTACCGGCGGTGTCGGCAAACTGTTTGGGCCGACCGGCGGCTACCTCATCGGCTTCATTTTTATGGCGCTGATCTGCGGCTGGTTTATCGACAAATTTGACTGCAAGCTGGTGCCCAGCTTTGTCGGCATGGTGCTTGGCACGATTGTGTGCTATGTGTTCGGCACGGTCTGGCTGGCATATCAGGCTGGGATGTCGTTCTATGCGGCACTGGCAGCAGGTGTTCTGCCGTTTATCATCGGCGATCTCGTCAAGATGGTGATTGCCGCGGTCATCGGCCCGCAGGTTCGCCGCCAGCTGGCACGCGCAGGTCTGACCACAAAATAAAACAGACAGCTTCGGATGACAAAAAGATAGCAAAAAACAGCGCTTCACCTCAGTGCGAAGCGCTGTTTGCGTCTGTATGAATTTATTCCTCTGCACGGCCGAATTCGGCAAGGCGCAGATCGGGGTTTTTGTCCATCGCCCAGTTCATGTTCCACATGCTGGTGAACAGCAGCAGGTAGCGTCCACGGTAATCCTGAACAACCTTGCTGTCCGAGGTGATTTTCAGCTCATCCGGCTGAACTTCCTCGTTTTCAATCCAGCGCAGGTACTGGTACGGCAGGCTCTCCATGACGATATCTACGCGGTATTCGTTCTTCAGACGGTATTCGAGCACGTCCAGCTGAAGGGTGCCGACAACGCCGACAATGACCTCTTCCATGCCGGTGTGCGGCTCCTGGAAAATCTGGATGGCACCTTCCTGTGCAATCTGTTCCATGCCCTTGATGAACTGTTTGCGCTTCATGGTATCCTTCTGGCGGATGCGGCAGAAGACCTCCGGGGCGAAGGTCGGGATACCGGAGAATTTGCAGTCAAAGCCCGGGGTGCAGACCGTGTCACCGATGGAGAAAATGCCCGGGTCAAATACGCCGATGATGTCGCCTGCGTACGCCTCGTCGATAATGGCGCGATCCTGTGCCATCATCTGCTGCGGCTGTGCGAGCTGGATTTTTTTACCTGCCTGCACGTGGTAGACATCCATGCCCTTTTCAAATTTGCCCGAGCAGATGCGCATGAACGCGATGCGGTCACGGTGCGCCTTGTTCATGTTCGCCTGAATCTTGAAAACAAAGGCGGAGAAATGCTCGTCAAACGGGTCGACAATCTCACCATGCGAAGTACGCGCGGTCGGGGGCGGCGTCATCTCCAAAAAGTACTGGAGGAACGGCTCGACGCCGAAGTTGGTCAGGGCAGAGCCGAAGAAGACAGGGGACAGTGTGCCTTCACGCACGCGGTCGAGGTCGAAGTCCTCGCCGGCGCCGCTCAGCAGCTCAATGTCGTCCTGAAGGGTATCCCACAGACGTTCCCCGATCAGCGACTCAAGTGCCGGGTCATCGATGGGATAGATGGTGGACTTTGCCTCCTTGACGCCGGAAACAGAAGCTGCCTCGAACGCCATGATGTGATTTTTCTGGCGGTCATAGACGCCCTTGAACTCCTTGCCGCAGCCAATCGGCCAGTTGACAGCATAGGTGTCGATGCCGAGTTCCTTTTCCAGCTCATCCAGCAGGTCATACGGATCACGCGACTCAAGGTCCATCTTGTTGATAAACGTAAAAATCGGGATACCGCGCATGGAGCAGACCTTGAACAGCTTGCGCGTCTGAGCCTCGACACCCTTGGAGGCATCGATGACCATGATAGCGGAATCTGCCGCCATCAGCGTGCGGTAGGTGTCCTCCGAGAAGTCCTGATGGCCTGGCGTGTCCAGAATGTTGATGCAGTGGCCTGCATACTCGAACTGGAGGACGGACGAGGTGACGGAAATACCGCGCTGCTTTTCGATTTCCATCCAGTCGGAAACCGCATGGCGGGTGTTTTTCTTGCCCTTTACGGTGCCGGCGAGCTGGATGGCTCCGCCGTAGAGCAGGAATTTCTCCGTGATGGTCGTTTTACCGGCGTCCGGGTGCGAAATAATCGCAAACGTGCGGCGTTTGGTGATTTCTGATTTCAGATCTGACAAATGAATAACCTCCGATCAGGGTGATTCAGAATAATTCAGTAAAAAAGCGCCGACAACAATATGCGGCGCATACATATTTAATATAACATAACTCGCCGGAAAATACAATCACATAACCGGCGAAAAATAGGCAGAAAAGCGGCGCGCCGATTTGGTAGGAGATTCGGCGCGCCATACAGTAAAGAGAGAGATATATGAAAGCACAGAATGGGAAAACTGTGCGGTGGCAGGCTAAGAAAAGAAGCCTTAAAGTGAAGGAAAACGGTTTTTTTCTTTTGTTTTGCCTTCTCTTTAGTACACCTATAGTATACGCAGAATAAAGCGCGAAAGCAATGGACAGGATTCATAAAATATGGAAAATTTCGATGCAATGGTGCGGCAGATTGAACAAATGTACACACGATGTATTCATGCGATAGACATGCCCGTGAGCGAAGGACACGGCGGAGGGTATCGGACATTGTGTTTTGCAAGCCGCTGTGGTAAGATGATAGCAAGATGGAATCTGTCCTTCTTGCATTTGTCGCCTGTGTGCAGAGCGGAAAGGGACAGAAATCAAAGGAGAATAACATGAACATTCAGATTTTTGGCAAGAGCAAATGCTTTGATACAAAGAAGGCGGAACGATATTTCAAAGAGCGCCGTGTCAAATACCAGTCGGTCGATCTGCTGCGCTACGGCATGAGCAAGGGGGAATTCACTTCTGTCTGCCGTGCGGTTGGACTAGAGGCGATGATTGACCCGAAGGCAAAGGATCCGGATGCGGCGATGCTGCCCTATCTCGCGTCCGATGAGGCGAAAATGGAAAAGCTGATGGAAAACCCGAAGCTGCTGCGCACCCCAATTGTGCGCAACGGAAAGCAGGCGACTGTCGGCTACTGTCCGGATGTGTGGAAGACATGGGAATGAACTGTCTGCCGCATTTTGTGACCGAAACCGAGTCGATCTGGGACGTTTTGCAGCGCGAAACACGCCCGATTGCACTGTACGGCATGGGTGACGGTGCGGAGAAAATTCTGCGCGTGTGCGGGGAGCGTGGCATCGAAATTGCAGGTATTTTTGCATCGGATGAATTTGTACGCGGGCACAGCTTTGCGGGTTATCCGGTGAAAAAGCGGTCGCAGCTGGAGCAGGAGCTGGGCGATTTTGTCGCCGTGATTGCGTTTGCGTCCAGCCGCCCGGAAGTACTGACTCTGTTTGACGACCTGGATCGCACGCATACGACATATGCGCCGGATGTTCCGGTCGCGGATGGCGCATTGTTCGACCTCGCTTTTGTACAGGCGCACTGCGAACAGCTGGAGCAGGCGTATGATTTGCTTGCAGATGACCGTTCGCGCGCTGTGTTCGCCGCGACGGTCAACTTCAAGCTGAGCGGAAAGCTGCACTGGCTGCGCGATTATACCGACAGCCGGGAAAACGCGTTCCGGACGTATCTCAAGCCGCATGAGCAGGAGCATTTTGTTGATCTCGGCGCATACAACGGCGATACCATTCGTGAGCTACTGGAGTATACGGACGGCAAATATGCGTCGATTACTGCGCTGGAGCCGGATAAAAAGACGTTCAAAAAGCTGAAAAAATATGTGGAACAGGCGGAACTGGAACATATCCGTATTTTGAATGCGGGTGCGTGGTCAGAGCCGGGAGAGATGCTGTTCGGCGGCAAGGCGGGGCGCAATTCTGCACTCACACCGGTCATGCATGCGGTTTCGCATGACAAACATACGGTATCCGTACCGGTTGAATCGGTTGACCATGTGCTGGACGGCGCGCCGTGCACGCTGCTCAAGCTGGATGTCGAGGGTGCGGAATATCAGGCCCTTGTGGGCGCACGGGATACCATTCAGGAATACCGCCCGCGCATTGCCCTTTCCGCGTATCACCGCAGTGAGGATTTATATGAGCTGCCGCTGCTGCTGCACGATATGTGCCCGGAGGTATACATCGGGATGCTGCATCATCCGTATGTCCCGGCGTGGGAGACAAATTTTTATGTAACTTTTTCCAGAGGTCTGGAAAATTCGGTGTGATTGCGGTATACTGAAGATACCCCAAAGAAACGAAAAGAGAAATAGTAGGAAAAGGAGACGATACCAATGGCAACTGCACCGAATTGTTTTTATTGTGATCCGAATCATGAGGGCCGTCTGGCGCTGATGATCCCGGTTGGCAAGATGAAGGTCAGCACCCTGCACCTGTTCAAGGATCAGGCTCATAAGGGTCGCTGCATCGTTTCGCTCAACGATCACAAGTCCGAGCTGTTTGACCTGACCGAAGAGCAGCGCAAGGATTACATGGACGACGTTGCTGCCGCTGCCGCAGCTGTTAAGAAGCTGTGGGGCTGCACCAAGGTGAATCTGGGTGCATACGGCGACAAGCTGCCGCACCTGCATTTCCACATCGTACCGAAGTACGAGGGCGGCCCGGAGTTCGGCGGTTCGTTCGCAATCAGCTATGAGAATCCGGTATTCCTGTCTGACGACGAGTATGCCGAAATGATCGCACAGCTCAAGGCAGAGCTGAACATCGACTGATTTTTATCACAAACGGAGGAGGGCAGAGTGCATGGCGCTTTGCCCTCTGTTTTTGTCCGGTTTGTAAAATCCCCCTGATTTGCTTGAAATCTGCCTGTTTTCCGGCTATACTATAATGCATATTCCTGTATTTTTCAATACAGGTGTCAATTTGCTTTTCAGGAGAAGGATTGATTTATGTTTTCGGGCAATTGGAACGACATTTTGATAGAGTTGCTTATCAGCATCCCGGCTGTGCTGCTGTGCCTGAGCGTGCACGAAGCCGCGCATGGCTTTGCGGCGAATGCGCTGGGCGATCCAACCGCGAAAAATGCGGGGCGGCTGACGCTCGATCCGATTCATCATCTGGATCCGATCGGCACGATTTGCCTGCTTCTGTTCCATGTCGGCTGGGCAAAGCCGGTTCCGGTCGATGTGCGTTATTTTAAAAAGCCACGGCGCGATATTGCGCTGGTTTCACTGGCAGGGCCGCTGTCCAATTTTCTGCTTGCGCTCATCGCGCTGTTTTTACAGCGGATCTTCATGTCAGGCAATTCGACGATCCTGCTTGCTCTCGGCTTGTTCTGCTATTCGACCGCGGTTATGAGTATCGGTCTCGGTGTGTTCAATCTCATCCCGGTGCCGCCGCTGGACGGCTCGAAAATTCTGTTTTCCTTTCTGCCGTATCAGGCTGAATTTAAATTTGCGCGGTATCAGCAGTATATCCAGTTCGGCCTGCTGATCCTGCTGCTGCTCGGTGTGTTGGATACGCCGATCAATGTTGTCATCAATTTTGTTTACCGCATCCTGTCTGCGGTTGTCGGACTGGTGCTGTGATTTATGACGGAGAAAATGACCTTCCATCTGACCGCCTTTGACGGCCCGCTGGATTTATTGTTACATCTGATTGCGAAAAACAAAGTCAATATCTATGACATTCCGATTTCGCTGATTCTCGAGCAGTACATGGAGGTGCTGCGTGAGGTACAGTCGGCGGATATGGAGGTTGCAGGCGACTTTATCACAATGGCGGCGCAGCTGATGCTGATTAAATCGCGTATGCTGCTGCCGAAGGAAAAAAACGAAGAAGACGAAGACGACGACCCGCGCGCACAGCTGGTGGAGCAGCTGCTGGAATACCAGCGCATCCGTGAGGTACAGCCGTTTTTCCGTGCGCACAGCGACGCGGCGCGCGATATTCTGACGCGTCCGCCTGAACCGCTGGAGCGCAAAAAAAAGTTTGAAGGCACGCTGCCGCCGGAGAAGCTGCCGGATGCCGCGCGGCGCATGCTGACGCGCATCGGGCGCAAGCTGCCGCCGCCAGTCAGTGCATTTTCCGGCATTGTCGGACGTGAGCACGTGCCGGTGCATACACGCATTACATCGATTTTGCTGCGGTTTCGCCGGAAGGCAACACTGAATTTCCGCAGCCTGTTTGACGATACGCACAGCCGGTCGGAGATTGTTGCGACATTTCTCGCCGTGCTGGAGCTGTCCAAGACGCGCCGCATCCATATTGACGGCGAGGGCGATGAGACAGAGCTTTCGCTGTGCACCGGTGAGGAGCGCACAGAAATTCGGGAGGAACGCATTTCATGAATGAATTGTCCTGCCTGCTGGAGGGCATTTTATTTGCATCGGGTGAACCTGTGTATGAGCAAAAGCTGATGCAGGTGCTCGGCATCGATGCGGACATGCTGCACCGCCTGGCACAGAACCTTGCGGACAGCTATGACGCGGAAAAACGTGGCTTTCAGCTGATCCATTTGCAGGACAGCTATCAGATGGTTTCGCGCGCGGAATATGCGGATACCATCCGCCGCGCACTGGAGGTGCGGCGTGCGCCGGGACTTTCGGCAGCGGCACTTGAGGTGCTTTCGATTGTCGCATACCGACAGCCGGTCACACGCGCTTATGTCGAACAGCTGCGCGGCGTGGACAGCTCAAACACCATCCTGACGCTGCTGGATAAAGGCCTGATTGAGGGCTGTGGGCGGCTGGATGTGCCGGGCAGGCCGATGATTTACCGCACAACAACGGCGTTTTTGCGGGCATTCTCCATTTCCTCGCTGGATGACCTGCCTGACTTGCCGGAGCTGACGGAGCTGGAACAGAAAAGAGAGGCAGAACGCGCGGAGGAACAGGCATGATTGTTCTCAAAATCATCGGCATTTTGCTGCTGGCAGTCCTCGGTCTGGGGATTGTGCTTGCGGTTTTGCTGATGTGCCTGCCGGCGCGTGTTGAGGTCAGGCGGCGCCTGCCGGACGGTCCTTTGCGTGTGCGCATTGGCTTCGGCCCGGTCAGACGGGTGTGGACGCTGGGACAGACGGGAAAAAGCAAACAAAAACGACAGAAAAAGCCGGAAAAAGCGCCCGCAAAGCCCAAAGAAAAAAAGCCGCGCGCCCCGATGATTGACGTCAGGAAGCTGGATTACGAGCAGGCGCTTTCGCTCGCACTCGATCTGATTGACGATATGGCGGGAACCATGACATGGGAGCGGCTGCATGTCACCGTCATCCTGCACACGCCGGACGCGGCACAGACAGGCAACCTGCTGGGTGCTCTGTCTGCACTGATCGGCAATCTGTATCCGTATTTCGAGCGCGCCTTTGTACTGAAGGATACGAAAATTGTACTCGATGCGGATTTTGACGCGGAACAGACCGTTTGGGGCGTGGATTGTTCCGTTATGACGCGCATTGGCCGCTTTCCGCGCGTCTTCTGGCGCAGGAGGAAGGCACTCTGGGCGCTGTGGAAATCCATCCGCACGACAAAGGAAGAAGCAAAACAATGGGAAGCGGAGCACGCAGCTTCACAGCCCATGGAGCAGAGATAACAAATACAGAATGAGGGCGGGGACATTTTTACGAACACGCCCGGCAGAAAGGAAGAGGACGAAATGGCAGAACATGCAGTAAATGGCCTGATGGCAGAGACAATGGAAAAAATCCGTTCGATGGTGGATGTCAATACGATCATCGGCGACCCGATTGTTACGCAGGACGGCACGACGCTCATACCGATTTCCAAGGTCACATTTGGCTTTGGTTCCGGCGGCAGCGATTTTAAATCGAGAAACAGCTCGGACAATGCGCCGCTGTGCTTTGGCGGCGGCGGTGGTGCAGGCGTCAGCATCACGCCGATCGCGTTTCTGATTGTCAACGGCGGGGATGCGCGCATTCTTCCGGTCAATATGCCGGCAGAAAACAGCACGGATCGCCTGATTGAGATGATTCCGGGTGCAATCAACGGCATTCAGAACTTTGTATCCGGACGCCGCGGCAAGCAGGATGAAAGTGATTCCTCTGCGCCGGTTCAGACGGGAGAGACTGCACCGACAGCGGAATAAACCGAACAAAAGAGGGGCAGGATGCGCTGCTCCTCTTTTTGGTTGTGCGCATAAATCTCCGCCTTGATCCGTAAAAATGAGGGGGAGGGGATGCGCATGAGAAAACGGCTGCTCTTTTGTATCTGTCTGGCAGTATTGCTGTGCGCGCGGCATGCGCTGGCCTACTCCGCGTCGGCCTATGCCGTACTGTCGGCGGATACCGGCGTCCTGCTGGACGGCTCACAGGAAAACCAGCGCCTGCCTATGGCGAGCACGACAAAAATCATGACCGGTTTGCTTGCGGCGGAGGACCCCGATCTGGAACGGGAAATCACGGTTCCCGCGGCGTGTGCAGGTGTGGAAGGCTCATCAATGTACCTCAAGGCGGGGGAAAAACTGCCGCTGCGAGAGATTCTGTATGGACTGATGCTGTGTTCCGGTAATGACGCGGCAGAATGTATCGCAGCGGTATGCGGCGGGCGCGAGGATTTCATTGCGCGCATGAACACGCGCGCAGAGCAGCTCGGTCTGGCCAACACGCATTTTGACAATCCGAGCGGGCTGGACGGCGAGACGCATTACACAACCGCGTATGAACTGGCGAAGCTCGCGGCATTTGCCCTGAAAAATGAGACATTTGCCGAAGTCGTTGCAACGACAAGCCATACGTATGGCACGCGAACCATGGTCAACCACAACAAAATGCTGCGGCTGTATGACGGTGCAATCGGGGTCAAAACCGGATTTACCCGGACAGCAGGGCGTTGCCTGGTCAGTGCGGCAGAGCGGGACGGGCGCACCGTTGTCGTTGTGACGCTGAACGACGGAAATGATTGGAACGATCATATTTCCATGTTGGACGCGGCATTTGCCGGTATGAAAGAAACCTCTTGGGCGCAGAAGGGAGAAGCTGCCTGCGAGATTTCGGTACAGACCGGGCAGGCAGAGACGGTTTCTGCGGTGTATGCAGACGATCTCAGTGCGACGATGCTGGCGGGGGAACAGGCAGAGCTGCGCATTTTCTGTGCACCATTTTTGTATGCGCCTGTCGAGAAGGGTATGGTCTGCGGCTTCGCACAGGTGGTGTGCGGTGATACCGTGCTGTGTGAGACAGAGCTGCTGTGCGCAAACGCCGTCGCCGCCGATGAAACGCAGGCGGACACCGGCTGGTGGGAACGGTTTCTGCTGTGGCTCGACCGTATACGCGGACGGGAAATAGAAGAAATGCAGTGAGGATGCATTGATAGAAAATAGAGAAGCCTAGAGCGGAAAGAGGAAAAAACGTGCAGGAAAGATTACAGAAAATCCTGTCCGGGGCGGGCGTATGCTCGCGCCGGGCGGCGGAAAAGCTGATGGAGAGTGGGGCTGTGACCGTCAACGGTGTGACCGCAAAACCGGGAGACCGTGCGGATGCGCAGGTCGATGATATTTGTGTCAACGGAAAACGCATCGGCGGACATGAAGAACTGCATACCATCATGCTGTACAAGCCTGCGGGTGTTGTTACGACGATGTCGGATGAGAAAAACCGCAGAACAGTGGCGCAGCTGGTGCAGCGCTGTCCGGTACGCGTGCTGCCGGTCGGGCGGCTCGACCAGTATTCCGAGGGACTGCTGCTGCTGACCAACGACGGCGCGCTGCTCGATGCGCTGACCCATCCGCGATATCATGTGGATAAGACCTATGAAGTCACAGTGCGCGGGCAGGAGCAGAATCTCCCCAGATTGTCCGAGCCGATGGACATCGACGGCTACCGTATCCGCCCGGCACAGGTCCGGGTAACCGCCCGGCAGCCGGACGGTACCTTCGTGCTGCATATGACCATTCATGAGGGGCGCAACCGGCAGATTCGGAAGATGTGTGCACAGTGCGGGTTCAAAGTGCTTCGGTTGTGCCGGATCGCGGTGGGAAAGCTCCGGCTCGACCGTTCGCTGCGTCCGGGACAGTGGCGCGAGCTGTCCGGCGGCGAAATGGCTGTGCTTCGCCGGGATACTTTACAGAAATGATACAATATGAAGCGAATCCTGCATAATTTTTGCAATTGGAAGCGGAAACACTTGCATTTTTTTGCAGCAGCAGATACAATGAAAGATACATGGAATATCAAGAAAATGTGAGGGTAAGAGGCACAAACTATGAATGATTTAATGAGCAAAATCCAGAATAATCTGTCTAAATTCTCCAAAGGGCAGCGTCTGATTGCGAAGTATATCATTGAGCATTATGACAAGGCGGCATTTCTGACCGCAAGCAAGCTGGGCGCGACCGTCGGCGTCAGCGAATCGACCGTGGTCCGGTTTGCCACGGAGCTGGGATATGACGGTTATCCGCATCTGCAAAAGGCATTGCAGGAGATGATCCGCAACAAGCTCACCGCCGTCCAGCGTATGGAGGTCACAAGCGACCGTATGGGCGATCAGGATATTCTGCGCACCGTGCTGTCGTCTGATATTGATAAAATCCGCATGACACTGGATGAAATCGACCGCCGATCCTTTGAAGGTGCGGTAGAGGCGATTCTGGGAGCCAGACATATTTATATTCTGGGCGTGCGTTCTTCGGCTGCGCTGTCCAGCTTTTTGGGGTTTTACTTCAACCTGCTGTTTGACAATGCAAGATTGATCCATACCAACAGCGTCAGCGAGATTTTTGAACAGATTTTGCGCGTCGGCGAGGGTGATGTTGTGCTCGGCGTCAGCTTCCCGCGCTATTCCAAGCGCACGCTCAAGGCATTGGAGTATTCCAAAAAATCCGGTGCAACTGTCATTGCGCTGACCGACAGCCGCCTGTCACCGCTCAGCCAGACGGCGGATTATACGCTGCTTGCAAAGAGTGATATGGCTTCGTTTGTCGATTCCCTCGTTGCGCCGCTCAGCGTTATCAATGCGCTGATTGTCGCCATCGGCATGCGCAAGCAGAATGAAATCAGCGATACCTTTAACAAGCTGGAAGCAATTTGGGACGAATATCAGGTATATGAAAAACTCGACAATGAATAATCTGACCGTTGCGGTCATTGGTGCCGGTGCGGCTGGACTGATGGCGGCGGGGACAGCGGCACAACAGGGCGCTTGTGTGCTGCTGTTTGAGCACAATGAAAAGGTCGGGCGCAAGCTCGCCATTACAGGCAAAGGTCGCTGCAATGTCACAAACAACTGTGATGCGCAGACCTTTCTGACCAATGTGCCGCAAAATCCGCGCTTTCTGTACAGCGCACTCGGCGCGTTTTCCGTACAGGACACCATGGCGTTTTTTGAAAAGCTGGGCGTACCGCTCAAGACCGAGCGCGGCAGCCGTGTGTTTCCGGTTTCCGACCGGGCACTGGATGTCGTCGATGCGCTGTATGGCTGGGTACGCCGGTGTGGTGTGACGATTGTGCACGATGAGGTGACGGATCTCTGCGTGGAAGAAGAAACGGGTGCCGTTTGCGGTGTGATGGCAGGCGGCAGGCTGCGGCGCGCTGACCGCGTGATTGTTGCCACCGGCGGAAAATCCTATCCGCTGACCGGCTCGACCGGTGACGGATATGTCTGGGCGGAAAAGCTCGGGCATACAGTGACACCGCTGCGCGCATCCCTTGTACCGCTGGTCTGTGCGGGAAAGGACTGCCCCCGTTTGCAGGGGCTGTCGCTCAAAAATGTCACGTTGACCATATTTGAAAACAACAAAAAGCTGCATGAGGGCTTTGGTGAGATGCTGTTTACGCACTTCGGCATTTCCGGCCCGCTGGTGCTCAGCGCATCGTCGCACATGCGTAAATGGGATAAGGCGACATACCGCGCGGAGATCGATTTCAAGCCCGCACTGGACGAGGCGACGCTGGACAAGCGCATTCTTTCGGATTTTTCCGGTGAGCTGAACACGGATTTCCGCAATTCGCTCGGCGCGCTTTTGCCGCGCAAGCTGATTCCGATTGTCGTGGAGCGTTCCGGCATTGATCCGCATCAGAAGGTCAATGCAATTACCAAAAAGCAGCGGCATGCGCTGGTGCGCGTGCTCAAGCATTTTGAACTGGAAATCACGGAGCCACGCCCGGTTTCAGACGCCATTGTCACATCGGGCGGTATTTCGGTGCGTGAAATCACACCGAAGACAATGGAATCGAAAAAGGTGCCGAACCTGTATTTTGCCGGCGAGATCATCGATGTGGATGCGTATACCGGCGGCTTTAATTTGCAGATCGCGTGGTCAACCGGCTACCTGGCAGGGTTGAATGCCGGACAGAGCACGGGAGAATAAAGAGATAAGGTAGGAGAATTGACATGAAATCAATTGCGGTTGCCATTGACGGCCCATCCGGCGCGGGGAAGAGTACGATTGCGCGCGCTGCTGCGGGACGTCTTGGCTTTGTCTATGTAGATACCGGTGCGATGTACCGCACCATTGGGCTGGCGGTTTGTCGTGCCGGTGTACAGCTGGGCGACACGGCGGGTATTTTGCCGGTGCTGCCGGGTATTGAGGTCAATCTGAGCTATGAGGACGGCGTGCAGCATGTCCTGCTCAACGGGGAGGATGTATCCGACCTCATTCGTACACCCGAAATGTCGAAATATGCGTCATTTGTATCCGCTGTACCGGAGGTGCGCGCGTTCCTGCTGGACACCCAGCGCGATATGGCGAAAAAGTGCAGCGTCATCATGGATGGGCGCGATATCGGCACGGTCATTCTGCCGGATGCGGAGGTCAAAATTTTTCTGACCGCTTCGCCGGAGGCGCGCGCCAGACGCCGCTATCTGGAGCTGCAACAGAAGGGTGAGAACGTGACACTGGATGAGGTGCTGGCGGATATGATCCAGCGCGACCGTGATGACACCACCCGTGCGGAAGCACCGCTCCGTCAGGCAGAAGATGCCGTTCTGGTCGATACCAGTGAGCTGACACTTGAGGAGTCCATGGATGCGGTTGAAGCTGTCATCCGCCGCGTACTGGAGGGACAGGTATGAAGTATCACCGCAGATTTCAATGGCTTGCCATTCCATTTGTGACGTTGTATGACCATATTAAGTACGATTACCACGTCGTCGGCCGTGAGAATATCCCGGAGGGCGGATGTGTTGTCGTGGCAAACCACAGCCAGTGGGCAGACCCGACAATGGTCGCCACCGCGCTCGGCAACAAGCACGATTTCGCCGCAATGGCGAAAAAAGAGCTGTTTGATATCAAGGGCCTGTCCCCGCTGATTACGGCGCTGGGAGCGTTCCCGGTCGACCGCAGCCGTGCCGACATCAATGCCATCAAGCTGGCACTCAAGGCGGTGCGCGACGGCAGAAAGCTGTTGATTTTCCCGGAGGGGACGACCAAGCACAAGGAAGGCGACGAGGCAAAGGAAGGCGCAGCGCGCATTGCGCTCAAGACCGGTGCGCCGATTCTGCCGATTTATATTCCGGAAAACAAGAAATTCCGATCCAAAGTGTGCGTGATTATCGGTGAGCCATTTGTGCCGGAGCCGACCCGTTCCAAGGAGGGCTACCGTGAGCTGGCCGATGAGATCATGCGCCGCATTTATGCACTGAAGGAGACTGACTGATGGTTACAGTTGCCAAAACGGCGGGGTTCTGCTTCGGCGTGCGCCGCGCGGTCGAAATGGCTGAACAGGCGTGCACGCAGTACGGCAGCATCTGGGCGCTGGGCGATATCATTCACAACACGCATGAGGTCGAGCGTCTGGAAGCGCTCGGCGTGCACAAGGCAGAGCATGTGGACGATGTGCCGGACAATGTGCCGGTGCTCATCCGCGCGCACGGCGTGCCGGAGTCGGTCATGCTCCGGCTGAAGGAAAAGGGCTGTACACCGGTCGATGCTACCTGCCCGTTTGTCGGCAAAATACACCATATTGTGCGGGAAGAGAGCCAGAATGGGCGGCATATTATCATAATCGGCTCGAGAAATCACCCGGAAGTGGTAGGGATTCAGGGCTGGTGTGGGGCGTCGGACGTCTTCGAGACACCGGAGGAGCTGGAAAAAGCGCTCTCCGGCGACACGGAGAAAGCCAGACAGCTGCGCGAAAAGCCGGTTGGAATCGTGGCGCAGACAACCATCAATCGAAAAATATTTGATATTTGCAGTAAATTTATAAAAAAAGAGTGTACAAATGCCAAAATATTTGATACAATATGTAATGCGACAGACGAGCGTCAGAAGGAAGCTCGTTTGCTGGCCGGTAAGTCGGACATTATGATTGTGATTGGCGACAGGAAAAGCTCTAACACAAAGCGTCTGTATGAAATCAGCACATCTCTTTGTGACCGTGTGCTATACATCGAAGATGCCAGCGGACTGACAGGACAGGAGGTCCGGGGTATGGAGCGACCATTCATCGGGATTACAGCAGGCGCGTCCACACCGGCTTGGATAATTAAGGAGGTCAGAAACATGATGAGTGACGAGACAAGAATTGAAACCGGCAGCGAAGACTTCGCTGCTATGCTGGAGGAATCCTTCAAGACTTTAAATACAGGAGATAAGGTAACGGGTACCGTTCTGAAGATTTCTCAGAATGAAGTGCATGTCGACCTGGGCGTCAAGCATGCAGCTTATATCCCGATGCATGAGCTGTCCGACGATCCGTCCTTCAACCTGGAGGAGAGCATCCATGTCGGCGACGAGATCGAGGCAGTTGTTGTTCGCGTAAACGACGCGGAGGGTACCATCGTACTGTCCAAGAAGCGCGTTGACCAGATGAAGGGCTGGGAGTCCATCGAGGCTGCCAAGGAAGAGAAGACCGTCATCGAGGGCAAGGTCAGCGAAGAGAACAAGGGCGGCGTTGTTGCAAGCGCATTCGGCGTCCGTGTCTTTATCCCGGCTTCCCAGACCGGTATCCCGAAGGGCCAGCCGCTGAGCCAGCTGGTCGGCCAGGTTGCACGCTTCCGCATCACCGAGATCAACCGCCAGAGAAAGCGCGTTGTCGGCTCCATCCGTGCGGTTCTGCAGGAAGAGCGCCGCGCTGCTGCTGAGAAGGTTTGGGAGACCATCGAGGTCGGCAACGAGTACACCGGTACCGTAAAGTCCCTCACTTCCTACGGCGCATTTGTTGACATCGGCGGTGTTGACGGCATGATCCACATCTCTGAGCTGTCCTGGGGCCGCATCAAGCATCCGTCCGAGGTTGTCAACGTCGGCGATACCGTCAATGTTTACGTCATCGGCCTGGATCGCGAGAACAAGAAGATTTCCCTCGGCTACAAGCGTCCGGAGGACAATCCGTGGAACGTCTTCACCACCAACTATGAGGTTGGCGACACCGCTACCGTACGCATCCTGAAGTTCATGCCGTTCGGTGCATTCGCTCAGATCATCCCGGGCGTTGACGGCCTGATCCACATTTCTCAGATCGCAAACCGCCGCATCGAGAAGCCGGAAGAGGTTCTGACGAAGGACGAAGAGGTAGAGGCTAAGATCATCGACATCGATACCGAGAAGAAGAAAGTTTCCCTGTCGATCCGCGCTCTGCTGAATCAGGACGACGAGTAATTTTTAAGAATTCACGAGGAGCATCCGCCTTTGCGGGTGCTCCTTTTGCGTGGAAAAAAAGAGGAACCGCCCGCACGATGCCCGCATACCCTGCTGTCAGCCGAAAGGGGAATGGGTATGAATCTGCACATACGAACGGCACTGGCGCGCCACCGCACCAGAAGGCGCGCGGGACGCGGCCACACATACGGATGGATTTTTCTGGTAGTGCTGTTTGCCTGCCCGGTTGGACTGCATGCGCTGCGTCCGCGGCTGACGGAATACGCGGTCAACTACGTACAGTATCAGGTTACGTCTATCATGGAGCAATCGGTGGCGGCGTGCGCCGGAGAGATGGAGGAAATCGGCCGCATGCAGACGGATGAGACCGGTGCAGTCACCTCACTCACGACGGACACGGCGGCAGTCAATCGTCTGCGCACAGCTGTGGTACGGCAGGTGTATGACAACATCGGCACATTGGAAAACGCGCACACAGCTGTGTCACTTGGGACACTGGTTGATCCACAGTATCTGGCAGGCGTGGGGCCGGAGCTGCCGTTCGGCGTGACGGCGCTCGGCTGCGTGAGCGCGAAGGTAAAGTCGGATTTTTCCAACGCGGGCATCAACCAGACGATTCACACGCTGACCATCCGTATGACAGCGGATTTCTCCATTCGCACGCTCGGACGGGCGCAAACAGTCACCGTTTCGGCGGAATATCCACTGGAAGAGACGATTGTTGTCGGAGATGTGCCCCTTATCGCCGCAAATTCGTAAAACAGGCGGAAAAACACGTATTTTTCCCTTTTCCAACAGGAATATTTTTGATATAATAAAATGTACGTTTGGAAAGGATGAACAGCATGGAAATCGCACAGCAGGTCGCGGCTTTGCGCGAAGCCCTGCGCTATCATAACAAAAAATATTACGATGAGGACGCGCCCGAAATTTCGGACTTCGAGTACGACCGCATGCTGCGTTCCCTCGAAACGCTGGAACAGGCGTATCCGGAGTACGATGACCCGGATTCCCCGACGCATCATGTCGGCGGAAGTGCGTCGGATAAGTTTTCATCCGTTACCCATCCGTGGCCGCTGGAAAGCTTACAGGATGTGTTCTCGTTTGACGAACTCGCGGAGTTCTATACGCGCGCACAGGCGGATGAATATGTGGTCGAATACAAAATTGACGGCCTGTCAGTGTCGCTGGAGTATCAGAACGGCATTTTTGTGCGCGGCGCGACGCGCGGCGACGGCGTGACGGGCGAGGATGTCACCGACAACCTGCGCACCATTGAGGAAATCCCGAAGGTGCTGAAGGATGCACCGCCCGAATTGGTGGTGCGCGGCGAGGTATATATGCGCCGGTCGGTGTTCGATGCCATCAATGCCCAGCGGGAGCTGGACGGACAGCCGCTGCTCGCCAATCCGCGCAACGCGGCGGCAGGCTCTCTGCGGCAGTTGGACAGCGCGGTGACGCGCGCACGCAAGCTCTCGATTTTCTGCTTTAACATCCAGAACAGCAGTGAGCTGCCGCTCACATCACATGTGCAGGCGCTGGATTATCTGAAGCAGCTGGGCTTTCCGGTTTCTCCGCGCTATCCGGTATATACTGACCCGGGTGAGATTGAGCAGGAAATCCGGCGCATGGGCGACAGCCGCGGCGAGCTGGATTTTGACATCGACGGCGCGGTTGTCAAAGTCAACAGCTTTGCCAGACGGCAGGCGCTTGGCTCGACGGCAAAATATCCGCGCTGGGCATCGGCGTATAAATATCCGCCGGAAATCAAGGAGACTCTGCTGCGCGATATCGTCATAACGGTCGGGCGCACTGGTGTGCTGACACCGAATGCGGTGCTGGAACCGGTTCGGCTGGCGGGCACGACGGTCAGTCGTGCGACGCTGCACAACCGCGATTTTATCCGCGAGAAGGATGTGCGCATCGGCGATACTGTGCGCGTGCGCAAGGCGGGCGAAATTATCCCGGAAATTCTCGGATATGTGCCGGAAAAGCGCCCCGCAGACAGCGTTTCCTATGAAATGCCGAAGGTGTGCCCGGTGTGCGGCGCGCCGGTGTTCGAGGACGAGGATGAAGCCGCAATCCGCTGCACGGGTGCGGAATGTCCCGCACAGCTGCTGCGCAACCTGATGCACTTTGTTTCGCGCGATGCGATGGACATCGACGGCTGCGGGCAGGCGGTGCTGCAATCGCTCATTGATGCGGATTTGATTCACTCTGCCGCGGATTTATACACACTGAAGGTGGAGGAGGTTGAGCCGCTCGAGCGCATGGGGCACAAGTCGGCGGAAAACCTGATTGCGGCAATTGAAAAATCCAAACAGAATGATCTGTCGCGTCTGCTGTTTGCATTCGGCATCCGCCATGTCGGACAGAAGGCGGCGAAGGTTCTGTCCGGTACGTTCGGTTCACTTGACGCAATTCTCGAAGCGGATGTGGAACAGCTGACCGAGGTGCGCGATATCGGCGGTGCAACCGCACAGGCCATCGTGGCGTGGCGCGGACAGGAGCAGTCGAAGCATCTGATTGCGCGGCTGCGCGAGCTGGGTGTCAACTTCAAAGGCGAACAGACGGTCAAGAGCGACCTGCTCGCTGGGAAGACGATTGTCCTGACCGGTACGCTGACGCTGTTCACGCGCAAGCAGGCGACCGAGATCATCGAACGCCTCGGCGGGCGCGCTTCCGGCTCAGTCTCTAAAAAGACCACCTATGTTGTCGCGGGTGAAAACGCGGGCAGCAAACTCAAAAAAGCAAATGACCTCGGCATTCCGGTTCTGACCGAACAGGAATTCCGGGATTTGATACAGGAGGATGAACAATAATGGCTATCACCAGAGAAAACGTCGAATATATCGCCAATCTTGCGCGGCTCGACCCGAAAGGCGAGGGCTTTGACAAAATCGCGGAGGATATGCAGAGCATCGTCGCGATGGTCGACCAGCTTCAGGAGCTGGATCTGGGCGACATCACGGACGTCATTGATACCGAACGCAAAAATGCAATGCGTGAGGACGTGCCGGTACCGTCGTATGACAAGGAAACCATTCTGGCGAATGCACCGAGCGTGGAATGCGGCGGTGTCAGCGTACCGCGTGTCGTAGAATAAGGGAGGCAACACAATGGAACTGTACCAGAAAACAGCAGCCGAGCTTTCGGCGATGCTGAACAATAAAGAGGTCAGCTCGGTCGAGCTGACGAAGGCGGCCTTTGCACGCACGGCGCAGGTCGAGGACAAGGTCGGCGCATATATCACGCTGACCGAAGAACAGGCGCTGGCAGATGCCGCTGCGATCGATGAAAAGCGCGCAGCAGGTGAGACACTGTCTCCGCTGGCCGGTGTCCCGGTTTCTGTGAAGGATAACATTTGTACGAAGGGCGTCAAGACCACGTGTGCATCCAGAATGCTGGAGAATTTCCTGCCGCCGTACAATGCGACCGTTATGGACAAGCTGCATGCGGCAGGCCTTGTCATGACCGGCAAGACCAATCTGGACGAATTCGCCATGGGTTCTTCCTGTGAGAATTCCGCACTCCAGAAGACGCGCAATCCGCACAATCTCGACCATGTCACCGGCGGTTCGTCCGGCGGCGCGGCGGCCTCGGTTGCAGCAGGCGAGGTTTCGATTGCAGTCGGTTCGGATACCGGCGGTTCCATCCGTCAGCCGGCGTCGTTCTGCGGTGTCGTCGGCATGAAGCCGACCTATGGCACGGTTTCCCGCTATGGTCTGATTGCGTTTGCTTCCTCTCTCGACCAGATTGGCCCGTTTGGCCGCTGTGTTGAAGATGCTGCCATGCTGGCAGATGTGCTGATGGGTCATGACAAAATGGATTCCACCAGCGTGCCGCGCGAATATGCGAGCCTGACCGCGGGCATGAATGCGGACATCCGCGGCATGAAGATCGGCCTGCCGAAGGAATACTTCGGGGAGGGCATCTCTGAGGAGGTCAGCAAGGCTGTTCTCGCGGCTGCGGAAACCTACAAGCAGCTGGGCGCAGAGGTTGTGGAAATCTCTCTGCCGCTGTCCAAGTATGCGCTGCCGATTTATTATATCCTGTCCTCCGCGGAGGCATCATCCAACCTGGCACGTTTCGACGGCGTCAAGTACGGCTACCGCGCAAAGGATTTTGACGGTTTGGTTGACCTGTATGTCAAGTCCAGAAGCGAGGGCTTTGGACCGGAGGTACAGCGCCGCATCATGCTCGGCACCTATGTTCTGTCCTCCGGATATTACGATGCCTACTATAAAAAGGCACGTGCCGCACAGCGCGCCATCCGTGCGGACTATGCAAAGGCATTTGAGCAGGTTGACGTCATTCTGACACCGGTTGCGCCGACGACTGCTTACAAAATCGGCGAGAAGACCAGCGATCCGCTTCAGATGTACATGGGCGATATCTGCACGGTTTCGGTCAATATCGCAGGCCTGCCGGCACTGGTTCAGCCGTGCGGCTATGATGCGGAAAAGCTGCCGATTGGCATGCAGCTGATCGGCCCGCGCTTCGGTGAGCAGAAGCTGGTCAACGCAGGTCTGGCATTTGAAAAGGCATCCGGCCTGTCCAACATCGTCGCGCTGTAAGGGAGGAACAACAATCATGAGATACGAGCCAGTCATCGGCCTGGAGGTCCATGCCGAGCTTTCTACCAAGACAAAGATTTTCTGCGGATGCAGCACTGCATTCGGCGCAGAAATCAATACACATGTGTGCCCGGTCTGCACGGGTCAGCCGGGCGCGCTGCCGGTGCTCAACAAGCAGGTTGTCCACTATGCCGCGAAGATGGGTGTTGCGACCCACTGCCGCATCAACCAGCTGTGCAAGTCCGACCGAAAGAACTATTTCTATCCGGATCTGCCGAAGGCATATCAGATTTCTCAGTTCGATGTACCGATCTGTGAAGACGGCTATGTCGATTTCGAGGTCGACGGTGAGCCGAAGCGTGTCCGCTTTGAGCGCATTCATTTTGAGGAAGACGCAGGCAAGCTGCTGCACGACGAGGGCGAGGGCACGGTTGTCGATTTCAACCGCTGCGGCGTGCCGCTGATTGAGATGGTAACCAAGCCGGATATCCATTCCTCCGCCGAGGCAAAGGAGTTTTTGGAGACCATCAAAACCACGCTATCTTATCTCCAGATCTGTGACTGCCGCATGGAGGAAGGCTCCATCCGCTGCGATGTCAACGTATCGGTCAGACCGGAAGGCTCTGAGGAGCTGGGTACCCGCGTCGAGATGAAAAACATTAACTCGTTTTCCGCGGCTGTCCGCGCCATTGACTACGAGGTAAACCGTCAGATCGAGGTACTCGAGGACGGCGGCAAGATCATTCAGGAAACCCGCCGTTGGGACGACTCCAAGGTCAAGAACCTTGTCATGCGTTCCAAGGAGGATGCACAGGATTACCGTTACTTCCCGGACCCGGATCTGGTTGCAGTGGAAATCGACGACGCCTGGATGGAACAGATCAAGTCGGAAATTCCGGAGCTGCCGCAGTCGCGCTATAAGCGCTATATCGAGGAAATCGGCCTCCAGCCGAAGGAAGCGCGCATCATTTCCGACGCGTTTGACAAGGCATGTCTGCTCGACGAGGGTGTTGGCATGAATCGTGTCGGTTCCAAGACGATTGCAAACTGGATTCTGTCCGATATTTCCAAGTACCTGAACGACAAGGGCATTGAGCTGAAGGATACCAAGCTGACGGCTGCCAAGCTGGTTGATATGATCGAGCTGATTGAGAAGAATGTCATCTCCGGCAACGCAGGCAAGAAGGTGCTGATCCAGCTGTTTGAGACGGACGATTCGGTCGATGCCATCGTTGAAAAGCTCGGCCTGAAGCAGGTCTCCGACGAGGGTGCCATTCAGAAGCTCGTCGATGAGGTTCTGGCTGCGAATCCGAAGTCTGTGGAAGACTACAAGGGCGGCAAGAAGAATGTTGTCGGCTTCCTGGTTGGCCAGTGCATGAAGGCCTCCAAGGGCAAGGGCAACCCGAAGATGATTAACCAGTGCCTGAACAAGACACTGGCGAAGCTGTAAAACCCAAACGTATCGTCAGATAACCGGACAGGCGTGCTGTTTTTGTGAAACGGCGCGCCTGTCCCTATCTTTCCATTGGTTATATGTTTACTTTCACGAACTAACGTGTTACAATATAGCTGATATTAACGAAGGGACGGGAGAATACTCCCGGCGGAGGCATAGAATTGATGAACAGCAAGCTCAGAGGAAAATCTATGGATGATCTGTTTCAGGCCATTCTGAATTTGAAGGACATCGACGAGTGCAGCAACTTTTTTGAGGATTTGTGCACAATCAGTGAGCTGCGCGCCATGGAGCAGCGGTTTCAGGTTGCGCAGATGCTGGACGAAGGGCGCATCTACAGTGATATTGCGCGCGAAACCGGCGCATCGACCGCGACCATCAGCCGTGTTAACAAGTGTTTGACCTATGGTTCGGACGGCTATCGCACGGCGCTCGACCGTATGAAGGGGAACGGCAGGCATGAGTGAATATTCAGAGTACGCATTGCTCTCGGAATACTATGACCGCTTCACCGATGACGTACCATACGAACGGTGGGCGGATTTTTTTGAGCGGATTTTTGCACAGAAGCAGGTTAAGCCGAATATTATCCTCGACCTCGCCTGCGGCACCGGCTCGCTGACGCGCATTCTCGCGCAGCGAGGATATGACATGATTGGTGCTGACCAGTCGGAGGATATGCTGATGATGGCGCAGGAGAACTGCTGCGGATTGGATGTCAAATCCCCTGTCCTGCTGCTGCACCAGCCGATGCAGCAGCTTGACCTGTACGGCAGCATAGACGCGTGTGTCTGCTGTCTGGATTCGGTTAATTATGTGACCGACCCGGATGTTCTGCGCGAGGCATTCCGCCGCGTGCATCTGTTTTTGGAACCGGGCGGTGTATTTATTTTTGATATCAACACGAGGAAAAAGCTCGAGCGCATCGACGGACAGAGCTTCGTGCGCGAAGATGAGGATGTATTCTGTGTCTGGCAGGCTGTGATTGAAAACGGTGCTCTGTGCCACTATGATTTCGATATTTTTGAGCTGAATGAGGACGGCGCGTGGAACCGCTATCAGGAGCACCATGTCGAGCGCATCTATGAGCCGGATATGCTGCGCGGTATGCTGGAACAGGCGGGCTTTGCAGAAATCGAGCTGCGCGGAGAACTGTCGGATGACGCGCCGCGCGCGGATGAGGAGCGCATCTTTTTCATTGCGCGCAAACCATTGAAATGAGGAACAAGCATGAATGATACACTGATTCGCGTGATCTGCCGCAATGCGGAGATCAAGTTTACTGCAGTGCGCACGACTGAACTGGTCGAGCGCGCGCGCCAGATTCACCGCACCCTGCCGCTGGCGACAGCGGCACTCGGGCGCACGCTGTCCGCGGCGTCCATGATGGGGCGTGAGCTGAAGGATGACAACGGCTCTGTGACGCTGCAAATCAAGGGCAACGGCCCGCTGGGTACGATTACGGCTGTCGGCGACTGTGATGGCTGTGTACGCGGTTACTTGCAGAATCCGGCAGCAGAGCTGCCGCTCAAACCGAATGGACATCTGGACGTCGGCAGCGGCGTCGGACGCGGCTATCTGATGGTCATCAAGGATATCGGCGTAGGTGAGCCGTTTACGGGTACCACGGCGCTGCATAACGGTGAGATTGCCGAGGACATCACGAAGTATTTCGCGGAGAGTGAGCAGGTTCCATCCGCTGTGGCACTTGGTGTGCTTGTGGACACCGACCAGAGCGTCAAGCAGGCGGGCGGCTATATCGTGCAGCTGATGCCGGGCGCGACAGATGAGGACATCACGCGGCTGGAACATAACATTACGGCGGCGGGCGCCTTCACGACTATGCTCGAGAAGGGCATGAGCCTGGAGGACATTGCGCGCGCTGTGCTGGATGGCTTTGAGATTGAGGTACTTGAGCGCGTGCCGATTTCTTACCGCTGCGGCTGCTCGCATGCCAAGGTGACGCGTGCCCTTATCAGCCTCGGCAAGGACGAGCTGACGCGCCTGCGCGATGAGGAGGACGGCATCGAGGTCACCTGCCAGTTCTGCGACAAGGTCTACAACCTCACGCGGGAAGATATCGATGTCCTGCTCACGGCGGCGACTGCAAGAGAGCAGAAAAACGGCTGATTTCCGCCATTTCTGCGCAATTTCGACACCAAAAAGAACATTTTCGAAAAAAGTCAAAAAACTGAAAAAAACTGTTGACAAAATGCCGTCCGTTGAGTATACTATAATAGTCGCTGGACGGTACGGAAGTTTAGCTCAGCTGGGAGAGCATCTGCCTTACAAGCAGAGGGTCACAGGTTCGAGCCCTGTAACTTCCACCATCTGGCCCAGTAGTTCAGTTGGTTAGAACGCTAGCCTGTCACGCTAGAGGTCGACGGTTCGAGCCCGTTCTGGGTCGCCAGCAAGATTTGTTTCGATTCATCGTCTTCGGACGATGAATCGGGATAAAACTTCTGAAAAGAAGAAAAAATGCTTGACAATCGGTCAACAAAGTGATATAATAACAAACGTTGTCTGACAAGAAAGCATATGCCTCTGTAGCTCAGTTGGTAGAGCAGGGGACTGAAAATCCCCGTGTCGGTGGTTCGATTCCGCCCGGAGGCACCACAATTTGCGGATGTAGCTCATCTGGTAGAGCGCCACCTTGCCAAGGTGGAGGTAGCGAGTTCGAGCCTCGTCATCCGCTCCATATGGTGCCATAGCCAAGCGGTAAGGCAGTGGACTGCAACTCCTTGATCCCCAGTTCGATTCTGGGTGGCACCTCCATTTTCGGTGTAGAAAACCGAAAAACCATCAAAGTGACCATCTTCATAGATGGTCACTTTTTTTATGATTTTCCGAATGATCTGCTGAAGCTCCAGACGAGACATATTTTCAAGGCTGCGAACCTCCACAATATAATCCTTCAGCATATCTGAATCAATCTTGTGTGTGTTCAGCTCATCAATCTGATAATCAATTTTTCTGCGCTGTGCTTCCAGCTCGTCCAGCTTTTCACGCAGACGGTCAGACGGGGAGTCAATCAGAAGCTCAATCGTGTTGTCAATTTTTCGATCCAGTTTCTCGGCAGATTTCCGAAGCTGCTCCTGCTGGGTGAGAATATCCAGATTTAATTCATTGGCGTGGGTCCGGATATAGTTCTGAATGTATGCAACACTTTGCTGTGAAAAGAGCATTTTTACGTAGTCCAGAATTTTTGTTTCGATCTCATCACGAGGCACACACCGTTTTCTGCAGGCGTGCTTTCGAACCTTTGCCTGACATTCATATGAATAGTAAACATATTCTCCGCCATTCTTTTTCTTTCTGCTTCGATGTCCGGACATCGGGGAACCGCATTCACCGCAGAACAGCAGTCCGGAGAGAAGATACGGTTCACGGGCTGTTACCATTCCCTTGGTCTGACGTTTATGCAGAATTGCCTGAACCTTTTCCCACTGGGGTTTTGAGACGATTGCAGGAATTGCGTTTTCCACGATAATCGGCTGTGAGCGATGCTCTTTCAAATTTCCGACAGGGGAGTAGACATAATCACCGGTGTATCTTCTGTTCTTCAGAATGTAATAAAATGTACTGGCTGTAAAAACTCTGCCCTGACGGGTATGGATGCCTTTGTTCCGCAGTTCTTCAAGCAAACCGCCATAGCCGCACTGCGATTCACAGCAGTCAAAAATCTTTCGTACAACGACTGCTTCTTCTTCGTTGATATGATATTTCTGATCTTCACCAACATAGTAACCGTATAAAACATTACCGCCGGTGTATCGTGCTTCCAGCGCAGTCTCTCGAAGTCCCTTTCGGGTTTCCCGGGCAAGATTCTTGGAGTAGTATTCTGAAAATCCCTCTAAAACGGATTCCAGAACGACGGACTCAGGTGAATCATCCAGATTTTCCAGTACGGAACGGAGCTGTACTTTGGCATTGCGCAGTTCACGCCGATAATATGCGTGGTCATATCGGTCTCGGCTGAAACGATCCAGTTTATGAACGATGACAACATCAAACAGATGCTTTTTAGAATCCGCAATCATTCGCTGGAAATCGGTACGCTTGTCACTGCGTGCAGATTGTGCTCGGTCAATGTATTCTCCGACTACCACCATTTTATTATGCCGGGCATAATCACGGCAGGCTCGAAGCTGTGCGGTAATGGATTCTTCCGATTGGTTTTCTGAAGAATATCTTGCGTAAATAACTGCATTCATATTGTTTTTTCCTCCTATAATCGGTTATAATAGAGGAGCAGATGGGTTTTTGCAATTTATCTGCTCTTTGATCCCGTTTCAGTGTCCCAGCACCGGAACGGGATTTTTTAAGTCATTATCATGCAAATGATAGTGGCTTTATTTTTTTGTCTGTCTTTGCAGAATCCGCTCAACAAACTTTAAAGCTGTGAAGGGCCTGCGGACAAAATCTTGGACTGATTATGCAGCAAAACCAAGATGATGTCTATACTCAATCGGGCTCAGCCCGCCTAAAGGTAACTTGATGCGTTTATGGTTATACCAATTGATATAGCGGTCAATCTCCCGGCTAAAATCGTCAAGCGAGACTCCTGTCCAAGAGCGGCCATAGAACATTTCGTTTTTGAGCCTTCCAAAGAAACCTTCGCAGGCTGCGTTATCGGGGGAGCAGCCCTTCTTAGACATAGAGCGAATGAGACCAGCCCCATTCATCCGTTCAATCCATCCGGGCCATCGATAATGGCAGCCCCTGTCAGAATGGACAATCGGATGACAGCCCTCTGGCAGATCGGCAATCACTTGATCCAACATGGTGTTGACCAGATCGGCATTGGGGCGGGTTCCGATCGTCCAGCCCACAACCATTCCATCAAAACAATCGATCATGGCGGAGAGATATAGCTTGCCGTTCGAAAGGGCAAATTCTGTGATATCCGTCAGCAACTTCTCATACGGCTGATTTGCATGGAAATCGCGTAAAATGATGTTCTCTACTTCGGGTGTGATTTCCCCAAATACGAACTATATTTTCGTTTCTTCGAGCGCAAAACCACCAGTTTTTCTTCTTTCATGATCCGGCGGATGATCTTCTCGGAGAGCATAATCCCTTTGCGCTTCAGCGCCAGATAAATGCGACGGTAACCATATATGCCCCTGTTTTCGTGAAAAATCGAGGTGATTTGTGCCCGTTGGGATAGATATTTGTCGGGTTTGTTCATAACAGCTTGCAGGTAATAGTAACTGCTTTTGGCCATCTTAAAACGGGACAGCAGCGCTGGCAGTGCATATTTCCCCTTCAAGGCATCGATGATCACTGCCTTTTCACGGTTTCTGAGTACCGTTAGATCGATGCCGGGGTCTTTTTTTAAAACTGAGATGGTCTCCTTCAGCACATCTACTTCAAACTGCAGTTCCTGGAGTTGCGTTCGAAGATTCTCCAGTTCCTCAGATTCAGGCAATGCATGATCCTGAGGCAACGGCTCCCTTGGTATGCTTTTTCTCTTCGCCATCAGACCCACCATCCCATACTTCAGATATTTCCTGCGCCAGACGTATATGCTCATACGGCTGTATCCGATTTCCCTTGATACATATTCTACATCTTCGCCTAATTCAAAGCAACGGTGAATTACCTCATATTTGAATTCTGCTGAGGGATGCCTTGGATGCCCCGATGTGTTGCAGTGATGATCCATCTCTGTGGGAGACTCTTCTGTGTGGCCATGTCTGTTCTCTAACCCGGCTTTTTTGCGCTCATACCAGCGGTAAAGCGTAGACTCGCTCGGGTATCCTAACTGACGGATTACAGCAGCTATTGATCCCAGCCGCTCGTATTCTCTTAGTGCGATTTCTTCCTGCTCTTTTGTATACATTCAGTTCCCTCCTTTTGGAGTCCAACTTTTTGTCCGCAGGCCCCTCCCGAACTCATCAATACATGTGTATTGATACCATTTATAACCAGCTTCTTGCCCTACAAGGCGGCGGTGTTGGTTGGTTTGCTAATGACCTGCACACTTTGGTCAATATAAATGTATTGTTCTTTATTCCTGCAACAGCCAATCCGCTATATCGTGAATTTCAATTCCTTCATAGCTATACTTCGGATGCCGGGTTCGGGCGATGACCATCTTCGGATAAGCATCCCGAATCTGAAGCAGTGGAGATACTTCCCGTTCAAAAGTCTCCTGCCCGGAAATGTTGTCACTCACCTGAAGATAGATTTTCTCACTGCCCCTTTGTGCAACAAAGTCAATTTCTTTCTGATACAGCTTTCCCACATAAACATCGTATCCACGGCGGAGCAACTCGATACAAACCATATTTTCATAAACCCTGCCGTAATCCATATTTCTGCTTCCGAGGATTGCATAACGAATACCGCTGTCGCAGAGGTAAAACTTTTCAGAGCTCTCCAGATATTTTTTCCCCCGAATATCATAACGTTTCACATCATAAAACACGAACGCATTACACAGATATTTCATGTATCTGCCAATCGTTACATGATTTGTTGGGGTGTCGTTCGCTGTCAGCAGCTGACTGATCTTATTGGGAGAGGTCAGGTTGCTGATATTATCCATAAGGAACTCACCCAGACGCTGCAAAACCAGAGTATCCGGCAGAGAATATTTCTGTACAAGATCTCTTGTCACAATGGTTTCATATACCTCTTTGATATAATTGGTTCTGTCTTTCTCCGTTCTGTAAGCATAAGAGCCAGACAAACCGCCTTTTATCGCGTATTCATCAAAAAGTTTATCTTTATCGCCAACACCATCATAATACTGGCAATACTCCTGGAAACTAAACGGAAAAACATGAATCTCAATGTAGCGTCCGGTAAAAAGGGTTGCCAGATCTGCACTCAGCAAAAAAGCATTGGAGCCGGTCACATAGATGTCATATTTGCCCTTCGAGTAAAGGCTGTTGATTGCCAGCTCAAACTTGGGACACATCTGAACCTCATCTACAAAAAGATAGTTGGTTTTCCCGGCTTGATAATGATCTTCTACATAAGCGTGTAATGCATGGTATTCCTTAATCTCTTCATACGCCAAATCCATGTAGTCAATGAAGATGATGTTGATGCTTTCAAAATGACTTTTCAGATACTCGATATATGCCTGCATCAATTTTGATTTACCGGAACGACGAATGCCTGTAATAATCTTGATGTCGGGAGTGCCGTTCAGTTCAATGATCCGATCGAGATATTTGGTCCTCGTAATTGTTTTCATATAGCCGCCCGCTTTCAAAACTTAAATTTTTTTTCGGTTTTTGAAACCGCTCTGCTGTAGCTATTATACTGTCTGCAAAGAGTATATGCAAGATGCCGGTTTCAAAATCGTAAATTTTTTTATTTTTTGAAACTGTGTCTATGGAACGATTACTTCTCGGGACAGCATAATGAGTCGGTTAATGAACTCTGATGACTATTGAATGGGCAGCCTAACTTATTACGAAAATCATTGTATTTGCACCTGATTTCGTAATAGGAATCTTCAGCCACCCCGTCAAAACAAAATCGGGCTGTTATTCCAAGACTTCTTTCACACGGCTTGCGAAGGCTGATATGTTCCCCCATACATAAGGAGTAGATTTATTCCCGTGTACTGTGGACATTCAAGCCATTGTCTCGTGGCATGTTGAGACCGTAGTTCTTCTGTCACGAAACAAGTAAAAAAGTTCTGAAAAGCCCAGAAATAAAGGGATTTCGAGAGATTGCCGTATTTGGCAGTTTCCCGGAATCCCTTTTCTTTTTGCTTTGACAATCGTTCTATCGCCTGGGTTTTGGCAGGGTTGAGACAATAAACTACTTTTTTCGCTGTTGAGACGATAGGACTATTGTCAGCGTGATGAGCTTAAAAACCGGTAGAATTCTACACAGTTTTTGACGCACATTCTTGTGACAATTATGTGGTCAGATTGACTTGCTATTCTCTCCCGTCAGAGCCAATATACTGGAATTGTCAAGAAAAGTGCAGTCTAAAAACTCACAAATTTTAAGCAGCAGATGAATGGTCAGCTCTCTGGAGGCGAAGCGGAATCAGGGGCGTGGTCAGTATTACGACCGGGCGATTCAGAATCAGATCACAAAACAACAGGCCATGGCTTTGCTCTATTATCAGCAGCACGGCTTTACCGGTGTGGAGGACTTGAAACTTGCGAGGACGAGCGTCGCCGAAGGTGCAATCTTCGTTCATAAGGGGATTGGGGGCGCCGGTCTCCGGTGGAGACCGTTTAGCGCGGATCGAGTCGGGAGACGAGGCTGCCCCAACAAGCATAAACAGAAAGTTCCGCCTACGGGCGGAATCTTTTTGTTTGGGCCTTCCTGATCAGGAAGGAATTGCTTGCACAAGAAGTAGGCTCCTCAAGAAGTCGGGTCCAGATAGGATTTGATTGAAAAAAATAAATCATTTAGAGTGCTTGACAAGGTTCTAAATCGAGCCTATAATATAAATCAAATTATATAAAATAATTTATACAATTAGGGGGAGGAAACTAAAATGGCAAGAAAAACGCAGATTTCCAAAGAAGTTATTTTGGAAGCGGCATTGAAAATGCTGATCCGTGATGGGTATTCCGCAATCAATATCAAGACCTTATCAAAGGCAATCGGCTGCTCTACGCAGCCCCTGGTATGGCACTTTGATAACATGGAGGGACTCCGCAAGGCGTTAGCCGATCACGCGCTGAAATACGCGAACAGCAAAATGCGCCCCTCAGCCAGTGAGTCAGTCAATGCTTTTGAGCAGGTAGGGCAAGCCTATATAAAAATGGCGTTGTATGAACCTAATCTTTTTCAATTTGTATTTCTGAATGGAAGTGACTGCTATCCTGTGGGAGATTCTGATGTGATTCTTGACGATAAAGATAACCGTGAGCTGATCAAAATGATAGCGGCGGAATTTCAGATATCAGAGAAAAGCGCAGAGCAGTATGTTCAAAACACTGTAATATATACACATGGGATCGCTTCCTTTTTAGCAACCGGTATGATGCACTTATCGGAAGGAGAAATCATGAGCATGATACATCAGGCAGGTAATAGTTTCCTCAAGCAGGCAGGGATTCCGGAGGATAGAATTCCGAATCCATGAAGTACGAGGAAAATGAGCAAAAATTAAGCAGCAGGAGGATACATTATATGAATAAACGCATACGTCAATATATTGGGCTGCTTTCCGCGGTGTTGATGTACTATATCATACACGAAGGCGCGCATCTGATTTATGCGCTGTCTGTCGGAGCGTTTCGCAAGATCAATTTTATGGGGCTTGGTATGCAGATTGGAATATATGAGGAACGAATGAGTGAAACAGGGCTTGGTATTTTTTGCAGTGTCGGTGTTGCGGCGACAATGATAACAGCTTATGTGCTGACATTGACATCAGCTCAAATTTGCAAGGTCAAATCTAAAACCTTCAAAGTCTGTCTGTATTATATTACGATTGCCATGCTGCTGATTGATCCGTTGTATCTGAGCATATTGTGCGGTTTTTTCGGCGGAGGCGATATGAATGGAATTGCACTGTTGTTCCCTGAATGGGCTGTAAGAATCTTTTTTGGAGTAATGTTGGTGATCCATTGCCTGCTGTTTTGGAGAATTGTTTTACCAATGTACAAGAGAGCGTTTATGACAAGAGAGCCTGATGCTTAGACACGGGGCTTGCGGTGTGCGCTGCGTTTTTACAGTGCAGGACACCGAAGGAGGATACATGCAGATATACGACAATGACCTGCGATATAAGCAGATACAGAATAAAATAATGAATATGCCCCAATGGGCAAAAGCGGAGCATATGGAAATGAGCGTCCCGGAAAAAGAGCTTTGGCGTTATAGCGGGGATGTTATGTGCCCTTCACAAAAACACCGAAGGCACAGAGGTGTGCTTCTCACTCTGTCTATGGCACCAGGCAGACTCTTCAGATTTATAAAATAGACACAAATGTCTGCGGAAACGTACTATCCGCGCGGCGACGGTTACGGTAGCATGGGAACAAAACCGAGAAAAGGAGACCACAAAAATGGACGCTTCAGAACAGAAATTGGGAAGCAGACCGCTAAAAGCATGGAAAAGAATCGTGATCGCGCTGGCGGTCGCCGCGGCTATCCTGGCGGCGGTCTTTCTGGCGGGCCGCTATGGGTGGAAGCTGCTTGGCTTCCGAGCCTGTCAGGGCGCGGGAATTGAAGCCGTGGAGGTAAGCGAGGACAAAGTACATATCTCTGGGTTTTATCCCGGCTCTTTTCCCGAGGGGTTCTGCGGCTGCTATAGCGAGGAACGGGACGGGACGATCTATGTGGGATTTCGTTTTAGCGCGGTGTTCGGTTTTTTTGAGACAGGAGATTTTGATGTGACCATCCCCGTCAAGGGCGAAATCAGCGAGGTGGTTCTCAAGACCAGCATGAACGAGTCAACGCTGTGGGAACGGGAGACGGGATTTTTTCCGCAATCGGAGCGATATGGAGTGTATGTAAAGCCGGAGCGGGACGACATATTTTCCGTTTCCATGTCCTATGACGGCTCCAGCCGCGGCGGGCTTCGCGCGGACGGCGGCGCTTGGGAGAGCGGCAAATACATTTTTTTGGACAACGATATTATGATGGCCGCAAAGGATGCGGAAGCGCCTGTCCCCTTTACGATCACCGCAAAAGGTAAGAACGGAACCGTTCTGGCTTCCAGGGAGCTTCATTTTGACGCTGACAAGGAGAAAATGTATCTCACCGTCACCGCCGACGGTCAAATCGTGGAGGACGAGGCGATTATTTGATGGCAGGACATGGAGTTGAAATCAAGAAGGCTATTTCCGATTGCGTGGAATGGCAGCGACAGCAGGGCTGCAAAGGCGCAGGCTTTGTTTATCAGAAAATACGGCAAGGAAAAGCTTTTACACGTCCACGATAAGCTGAATGAGGTTTATGATTTCAAAAAAGCGCAGGAGCTATTGGGAACGGATGCTAAAACAGGACTTAAAATATTAGAAAATGAAAATGATGGAGGAGAAAACCATGCTGAACATCGAACATCTGACAAAGGCCTACGGTGAGAAGAAAGCCGTGGACAATCTAAGCTTACACATCGCCCCCGGCGAGATTTACGGCTTTATCGGCCACAACGGGGCGGGAAAGACCACAACATTAAAATCCGTGGTGGGCATTTTGCAGTTTGACGCAGGAGAAATCACCATTGACGGGATATCCATCAAGGAAAATCCCTTGGAATGCAAACGGCGCTTTGCCTACATCCCTGACAATCCCGACCTGTACGACTACATGACGGGCATCAAGTACCTGAATTTCATCGCCGACATTTTCGGCGTAGGCGCAAATGAGCGGCAGGCGCGCATCCGCAAATACGCCGACGACTTTGAACTCACCGCCGATTTGGCGCAGCCCATCGCCGCCTACTCCCACGGCATGAAGCAGAAGCTGGCCATCATCGCCGCCTGGCTCCATGAGCCGAAGCTCATCCTCATGGATGAACCCTTCGTGGGGCTGGACCCGAAAGCGTCCCACTTGCTGAAAGAAATGATGCGGGAGGTGTGCGACGAGGGCGGGGCCATCTTCTTCTCCACCCATGTACTTGAGGTGGCGGAAAAGCTGTGCGATAAAGTTGCCATCATCAAGGGAGGCAGGCTCATCCGCTCCGGCGCCATGGAGGAGGTCAAGGGGGACGAGTCTCTGGAGGACGTGTTCCTGGAGTTGGAGGGAGAAGTATGCTGAAGGTCTTGGTAAAAAAGGAGCTGGCGGAAATATTCCGCAGCTATTTCTATAACGCGAAAAAGAACAAGGCCCGCTCCAAGGGGGCCACGGCGGCCTATTTTGTCCTCTTTGCCCTTCTGATGGCGGGTGTCCTGGGTGGGATGTTCGCGATGCTGGCCAAGACCCTCTGCGCTCCTCTCCACGCTGCCGGTGTGGGCTGGCTCTACTTTGCCATGATGGGGATGATCGCCGTTTTGCTGGGGGCTTTCGGCAGCGTGTTCACCACCTACTCCACGCTGTACCTGGCCAAGGACAACGATTTACTGCTGTCTTTGCCCATTCCGGTGAGTGTGCTGATGGCCTCCCGGATGACCACGGTTTACCTCATGGGCCTTCTGTATTCCGGCGTGGTGATCCTTCCGGCGATACTTGTCTACTGGGTAGAGGCGGCATTCGGCTTGCAAACCGTGCTGGGCTCGCTGCTGCTTACCGCGCTGATCTCCGTTTTTGTCATGACGGTCTCCTGCGCCCTGGGCTGGGTGGTGGCCAAGATCAGCCTGAAGCTAAAGCGCAAGAGCCTCATTACCGTCATCGTCTCTCTGGCGTTTTTCGCCGTGTACTACTTCGCGGTGTTCAAGGCCCAGACCCTGATCAGCGAGCTGCTATCCAACGCAGAGGCTTTTGGCGAGGCCGTCAAGGGCGCCGCCTATCCCCTCTACCTGTTCGGCCAAGTGGGCGTGGGCGACCCCATCCCGTGTCTGGTTATTTCTCTGGTTGTGGCGGCACTGTTCGCCCTGATGTGGGCGCTCATCTCCCGCAGCTTTTTGAAGCTGGTCACCTCCACCGGGAAATCGGAACGGAAGGTCTATAAGGAAACCGCCGTCAGGCAGAAAAGCGTCTCCTCCGCCCTGCTGGGGAAAGAATTTTCCCGGTTTCTCGCCAACCCCAACTATATGCTCAACTGCGGCCTGGGCATCCTGATGCTGCCCGTCTGCGGCATCCTGCTGCTGTGGAAGGGTGGGGCGTTCCTCACGGTCATGAACGAGGTGTTCGGCGAAAAGCCGGGCAGCGTTCCGGTGCTGCTGTGCACCATGGGGTGCATGATCGCCTCCATGAACGATATGGCAGTTCCCTCCGTGTCACTGGAGGGTAAATCCCTGTGGCTTATGCAGTCTCTGCCGGTAAAGCCCTGGCAGGCGCTTCGGGCAAAGCTTTCCGTGCAGCTGTTGCTCACCGGCGTCCCCATGCTGTTTTGCCTATTGTGTCTTGCGATGGTCTGCCCCTTTGCCCCGCTGGATGTCGCGCTTGCGGCGGTTCAGACGCTGTCCTTTGTGCTGCTCTCGGCGCTGTTCGGGCTGTTTATGGGGCTGAAGATGCCCAATCTCAACTGGACGCAGGAGATCACGGTCATCAAGCAGAGCATGGGAGTGATGATCGCCATGTTCGGCGGCTGGGCCTACACCATCCTCTTTTGCGTGGGCTTTCTGCTGCTCCCCGGCTGGAAGCTGGGCTTTGCAGGATACATGGGAGCGTTCATCGGGCTGAACCTTGTTCTCTGCGGGGTGCTGTATCTGTGGCTGAAGAAGCGGGGCTGCGGGGTGTTTGCGGCATTGTAAATGGGGTGGCATTTGCTATGAAACATCCAAAACGAAATATTGCGGGAAGCAGGCCGTTAATAGCATGGAAAAGAATCGTGAGAGCGAAGCGCGGAGCAATCCGTGGACTTATACAATGTGGTGGTGCCTGCGCCAGCAGGCATGGGAGTTTAGCTGCTGTTCCTTCGGAACGCTTCACGAGAATACAAACAAGATAGAAACCGAATCAGGGAGGAAGCTGTCATGCTGACAAAAGAACGGAAGAAACAACTGGATACAGATTTGTGGATCATCGCCGGTGTGTCCCTTCTGGTTCTTGTCATCTATACCGTTTTCGGCAGGGAGATCGACAACATCGCCGCCGACACCGCGATCCCGATTGTGCTGCGGGTTTTGTTCATGGGCGGCATCTTTCAGTTCGGCATTGCCGGACTGGGAATCACCATCGTGGCCATTGTCAGAAAGGAACGATTTTCAGATCACGGCCTTACCCGTAAGCATTTGCTGAGCGCCATTGCGCTGAGCGCACTGTGCTGCGTACCGGATCTCCTGTATAACCTCTTTGCGGGAAATGTGCATACATGGCTTCCCTTTTCCGCTGTGCAAACGACGGCGGAGGCGATTGAGAGCGGTTTCCCGGAGAACGTTCTTGCCATGCTGCTCACCGCGCTTTTCTGGGGCTTTTTTGAGGGCTTCAATTATGTGGTGATTTCCGATAAAATCGGCGAGCGCTATCCGTCCAAAAACAGGCTGTGGGATTGGGGCGCTTTCGTCTGCGCGGCCATGTGTATTCTGATACACGGGGTCGTGGGTGTGACGCCGGACGCGGTGGCGGAGATGCTGTGTACTCTCTTTTTGATCTATGGAATGTTGATCGTCCGAAAAGCCACCGGAAACGCTTGGGGATGTATTCTGATCTTCGTGTTTTATTGGAACGCGCTATAGGAGATACGAAACAGTGAATTGGACGATTTATGGGATGGAATGTGTTGGGGCGCTGATCCTGTTTACCTGCCTGATCATGATCCCGCTGTGCAGAAATCCAGTTTGGTGGATCCACGATTATCCCAAGGACATTCAGGAAAAATATTTTGAAACCCATGAGCGCATTCCCACCGAGGTGCTCAGTGCCTCGGTGTTCTTGAAAAAGGGCTTTGCAGTGTTGCTGGCTTTATCCATTCTGACGGCATTGGCGCTTGCGGCAGGAGCGACGGATTTCAAGACCGGCTTCCTGTACGCATACGGTCTATGGCTGCTGGTGGACTGGTACGACTGCTTTTTCCTGGACTGGGTGCTGTTTGCCAACGTCAAGCGCATCCGTTTGCCGGGAACGGAGCACATGGACAAGGCGTATCACCAGAAGAAGTATCATGTAGTGCGCTCGGTGATCGGCATGGCGCTTGGTCTCGTTCCCTGCTTGCTGTGCGCCCTGATTGTGGCGGTGCTGGGATAGAGAACGAACAGGGCTTTCTGTTTGTCGGATGAGATTGGAGAAATAGCTCCGGTCACGCCGCCTCGTAGTCCTTAGACTTTGACCGGATGAGCCGGGGACATTCGTTAAGGAATATGGCAATCAAGCAATACGTGTTTTGGGCATATAACCGCAACTGGGATCGACAAGGAGAAGAAGCATGAACGAGAGAACATATTCGACACCATTGGGCAAAATCCATTATTGGGTGCATCTGATTTCACCGGACGCAATAACGTTGGTGTTCCTGCCCGGTCTGACGGCGGATCACCGGTTGTTTGACAAACAAATCGTGTATTTTGAAGGGAAATACAATGTCCTTGTGTGGGACGCCCCCGGCCACGCCGCCTCCTGGCCCTTTGCCTTTGACTTCGATTTGATGGACAAGGCAAGGTGGCTGGACGGAATTCTGGAGCAGGAGGGGATCACAAAACCCGTTATCGTGGGGCAGTCTATGGGCGGCTATGTGGGACAGGCGTATGCGCAAATTTACCACGAAAAGCTGAAGGGCTTTGTGTCCATCGACTCCGCGCCGCTGCAACGAAAGTATATGACAAAGCCGGAGCTTTGGCTGCTGAAACGAATGGAGCCAGTCTATCGCCACTATCCGTGGAAGGCCCTCTTAGAGTCCGGGACAAAGGGCGTCGCCCTGTCGGAATACGGAAGGAACCTGATGCGGGACATGATGCTGGTGTATGACGGCGACCAGGAGCGCTACGCAAAGCTTTCCGGCTACGGCTACCGAATCCTTGCCGAGGCGGTGGAGCGGGATTTGCCGTATGAAATCAAATGCCCCGCCCTGCTCATCTGCGGCGAACAGGACAAGGCGGGGTCTTGCGTTAGATACAACAAGGCGTGGCATAAGGACACCGGAATTCCCCTGGAATGGATCAAAGATGCTGGGCACAACTCCAACACCGACCAGCCGGAAATCGTAAACCGGCTGATTGAACGGCTGGCGGAGGGAATGCGGTGACGGCAAAGAGAGGATAAAATGGAACGGAAAGACGGAATCGTACTGAAAACCGCCGGGGCAATGCTTGTGCTGCTGCTGTTCTTTTTCGCGCAAGGAGCAATCGTGGTGATCACAGGAATAGAGGGCATTCGCTCCGCGCTGATCAGGGGCGCTGTGATCTGGGGGCTTGTAATTATCACATTGGCGAATTCCATCATCCGATACAAAGGAATCTCAAAGCTGGGATTTCGAAGTGCGGAAAAAGGGGCGGCAAAGAGAATGCTCTATTTTTCGCCGCTTTTGCTCATTGCCCTTTCCCCTTTTGCGGCGGGAATAAACTTTAACGGCGGTGCGGCATTGATTTTAGCAAACTTGTTTTTGACGCTTGGAATCGGTATGGCGGAGGAAATTTTCTTTCGGGGCATCATCTGCGGCCTGTGGCTGGGGCGCGGCGTGGGAAAGGCGATGATGCTTTCCTCCGTCCTTTTCGGGTTCAGCCATATTCTGAATCTGGCAGGCGGCGCGGACTTTGTGGAGACGATCCTTCAGATCTGCTTCGCCCTGGTCTACGGAATGATATTTGCCCTGATATTCGCGGAAAGCGGCAGTCTTCTCCCCTGCGTATTGCTCCACGCTCTGCATGACTTCTGCGCCTTTATCAGCGGAGAGGGGTCCGCGCAGTTTGAGATAATTCTGGGCGCGGTACAGTTTATCGTATTGCTGGTCTATTTCCTCTATCTGTTCCGAATAATTGCTCGCAAAAGGGAACCGGCTATGAAAGGCAGGTGAAAACCGATGAAAAAGTATCAGGTCATGTACTACGCGGGAGCTGCGATCAGCCTGCTGGTGGGGCTGTGGCACTTTACCGTGCCGTGGATGTTTGGCTGGGCTTCCTATATCCCCTATGAGACATTGGTGGTTCCAATCAATTATGTAAACCTATGCTTTTCCTTTTTGCTGTCGGGGCTAAGCCTTACTGTCATTCTGTGGGGCAAAAAGGTGTTTGCTCAGAACCCGGAGGCGTTCTATCTCTACGGCTTTTTGCTGGCCCTTTGGATTTTCCGGGTGGTTGTGGCGGTGATTTATCCCTGCCCGCCGGAATCAAATGTGTGGATGTCCTACGGGCAGCTGGGCGGTTCTATTCTGGTATGTCTTCTGCTGCTTGTACCGTTTATCCGAGTGGCCTGCACAAGGAAGAATCAAAAAAAGTAACAGGTCGCCTTGCGTTTTGCTCATGGCTAAAACAAGATTCATTTGAGGAGTTGCATTATGAAATATCCGATGGAAGAACTTCTCCCTTATCCCCTGCTTGCCCTTTTTGTGCTGGCGGTGTTTTATGGCATTTATTTTGCCAAGATGTTGGCGCAGAAGCGCCGCGGCATCCGGACGCGGCAAATCGGACAGCGAAAAGAAACGTCCATTCACACGGTGGAACTGCTGATGAGCATGGCCACGCTGGGAGTTGTGATCGTGCAGCTTGTGTCCATAGCGTTCGGCTGGAGCTGCCTTGCGGCAAACGCACGCTTTACCGGCTTTGTCACCGGGATGCTCGGTGACTTGACCTTTCTCCTTTCCGTTCTCAGTATGAAGGATAGCTGGAGGGTGGGCATCCCGGATTGGGATCGCACAGAGCTGGTCACATCCGGCATCTATCAGTTCAGCCGCAATCCGGCCTTTCTCGGCTTTGACCTCATGTATATCGGTGTGATACTAATGTACTGTAACTTGCTGACCGTGCCGCTTACGGTGTTTGCCATTGTGATGCTGCATTTACAGATTTTGCAGGAGGAACGGTATCTGGAGGAAACATTCGGCACGCCGTACCGGGAATATAAGCGGCATACATTCCGCTATCTTGGGCGGCGATAAAGGAGAAAGACAGGAGTTACATGATGGAATTTAGAGAAATCGATCGTTCAAACTACTGGGATTGCATATCTCTAACTGTCGATGACAGTCAAAAATGGTTTGTCGCGGACAACAAGTGGTCATTGGTTGAAGCCGCTTACGAAGATGGATTATATACTTTAGGCGTCTATCACGGAGATACGATGGTGGGGTTTATCTTATATGATTTTGATGATACCATTCCCGGATGGTCTATGAGTCGTTTTATGATCGGAAAGCAGTATCAGGGGAAAGGGTATGGCAAACAGGCGGTCGTGGCTTTTCTGGACTATTTTAAGAAAAAGCACAACGCCGAGAAGTTGTATATCAGCGTGTCTTTGGATAACGCGGTCGTGCGCGGGATGTACGCTGATATTGGTTTTGAAGAGATCAAAGAGGTTGCGTACTTGTTTCCCGGAAGACAATTCCGGGAAATGCAGATGGTAAAGAAATTGTAAGAAAGGGTGAATTCATGCATGATGAATATTGCGAAAATATATCACGATGAAAGATTTTTTTCGGAGGAATGATGGATGCGGCTTGATATTGAGAAAGTAAGGTTAAGCAGCCAAGACATAAAACGCATCATGTACACCTGTGTAAACGAGAATGCAATTCTGTTTTATGAAAAAATCGGAATGAAAAAGTCAAATAATGTGATGGTGTATAACCATATTGATTGGACAGATTTTGTTGTAGAGTAAAGGCAACACCTCACAAAGCCGTCAGGCGGTCTTTGCGCAGTGGTGTCTTAAAAGAAAAAGGGAGTGAAAATTTATGCGTGACTTTATGATGGCGGCGGTGCCGCTGGTGGTGGCCGGGATCGCTTTGGCGGTGTTCTTCGCCGGACGGGCAGAAAAGAAAAAGAAGGGCCGGGTGTTCCGTACCGTTTTCCTGTGCATTTTCATCACGGTGCTTCTTTTGGCTGAGGTATTTACATATTTCGGCGGATTTGGAACCGGTGAAAGTGCGGACCCGGAAGAATTTGCAAAATACGCAGAGACTGTCCAAAGCCTGACAATTCCGGAAGGGGTAAGGGTAGTCGCACTGGGAGAGGCATCTCATGGCAACAGCGAATTCCAGCAGTTAAAGCTGGATGTGTTTCAACTGCTGGTAGAAAACGAAGGCGTAAAAGCATTCGCACTGGAAGGCGATTTCGGCGGATGTGAGATGGTAAACCGATATATTCACGGCGGCACCGGCACTGCCGAGGAAGCGGCGGCAAACATCGGATTTGCGATTTACCGTACAGATGAAATGGCTGCGCTCATTTCCTATATGCGAGAATACAATGAGAAAGCTCCGAAAGGGGAGGATCTTCGATTCTACGGGTTTGATATGCAAAGAGGTCTGTACACCTATCAGCTTCTTCTGGAAGAATGCGAAAAACTGAGGGTATCCGCTGCCAAGATCGAACCTCTGGTGACCGGTGAAGACTGGAATCCGGAGTACGATTACCCACAGAGACAAGCGCATTTCGAGCAGATCAAAGCGCTTTTAGCGGCAAAAGAGGAAAGCGACCTTGGCGTACATCTGGCGGAAATGCTGATTCAAAATTGTCAGTTGAATTCTGGCGAAGGCACCAGCGCGGAGTATATCTCGCTGAGGGATTCATTTATGAAAGAGAATACGCTGTGGATCCTGGAGCAGGAGGAAAAGCTCGGGAGAGAATGTATTTTTGTTTCCGGTCATAATGGGCATGTTGAAAAGGTTACAGGCTACGAGAACATGGGTGGCCTTTTGTATGAGGAACTGGAAGACGATTACTATGTGATCGGGACGGATTTCTACAAGACGACCTGTAATTTGCCCCGCGGCAGAAACGGAAACCGGACCAATCAGACCTTCTATTCCTATGACCCTCTCGCAAAAGCGGCTAAGAGAGCAGGGTTTAACATCTGCTGGCTGGATTTCTCGAAAATACCGGAGGATTCTTCCCTGAAGCAATATACCGCAGATTATATTTATAATGGGTCCCTTGGAGAGGGGTACAACCTCATCATAAGGACGATCCCAATGTCATACAGGGTATTTGAAAATCCGGAAATGGCTTATGACAGTATGCTTTATGTTTCGGAAGGAACACCGACAAGAATTAAGCAAGCAAAGTGAGAAAAATACCATGAAAAATTTGATTGCCTGCTGCGGGCTGGACTGCGAAACCTGCGATGCCCGCGTCGCTACGCTGAACAATGACAACGCACTCCGGGAAAAGACCGCAAAGCTCTGGAGCGGGCTGAACGAGGTTCCCATCACCCCTGATATGATCAACTGCCTGGGCTGCCGCACGGAGGGAGTCAAGACACCGTTTTGCGACAAACTGTGCCCCATCCGCCAGTGCGTTTTGAAAAAGGGCCTTGCCACCTGCGGCGACTGCCCGGACAGGGGCGGCTGCCCCACGGTGGGTGCGGTCTGGAACAGCAATTCGGAGGCAAAGTCACGGCTGCTTGAGCGTGACCGGTGATGATAGACAAGCGAAAGCGAGATAACCTTGAATATTTTGACCGTGCGCGATAGAAGGCAGAGAAATCGGAAGGAGAAAATGAAATGAAAAAAATACTGAATAAACTTTTCATCATAGCAAGTTTAGGTTTGATCGTAGCGGGTGCAATCTTTCTGTGCGTCAGCATTTTTGACGGAAATGAGACCGCGACACCATTGACAATCGCAGTAGTGAGTATATTGCTGTCAAACCTTTTTAATGTGATTCGGATGAATATGGATAAGAAATAGCAACTTGATCATGTTCAATCAAACCAAATCTGAACCCGGAAAGGAAACCATTATGAAACAGCAAAAATTTTTCGTTATCGTTATAACCGTCTGTGCCCTCTTGCTATCTCTGGCCGGGTGCGCGTCCAGCTCCGCCTTTGACGGCAGCAGCGCAAAGAACGCGGATTCCTACCACTTGGATGTCAAAACCATGAACGGCACGGATACCCACACCCTGGAGCTGAAGCAGGGTGATACGCTCAAAATTTTATTCGAGACGGTGAAAGGGTCGCTGGAGATGAAGATCACGTCACCGGACGGAACATCGCTCTATCAGGGAGACGGAGCCGTCGAATTCCGCTGTGGAAGAAGAAAGCCTTCCCGCTGAGGCTCCCACCAGGGAAACGACGGACACCTCCGTTTCCATCGCGCCGCCGGTGCAGGAGCAAAATAATCCGGATGCCGTGACAGCGGACGATCTGGTCGGCCCGTGGCATCTGGTGGAAGATGAAAAAGACAATGCCACCGCTATGGAGGCGATCCCCGGCGCTATGGAATTTGGCAGCAGCATGGAGATCACAAGCGATGGCCATATCTCATGGTACATCGGCGCGGACGGCGGTATCGGTACTTATTCACTGAGCGGAAACATCCTCTCCGCCGATATGACCAATGATTTTGAAGGAAGCTCCATGAAAATGGAATTTACGGCGGAGAAAACAGACGGCGTACTTTTCCTGTATACGGAATACAAGGGCCTTTTGCTGTGCTGGTCCCAGGGAGAGGGCGAGACGGGAAAAGACGGAGAAGATACGGGTGAAGCAGCTCATCCGGGAGCGGATGTGGTGGAGCTTGTGAATCTCCGTGGCGACACGACAACAGTATATAAATTGGCGGACGGCACCTATATGGATCGTATTGAACGCCGTTTTGCCTATAACGGTACGGATACCTGGATAGACGAGGACGGAGTTGAGTGGAATGAGGTTGTAAAATGAAAGAATAGAGAAAAGCAGATAAACTTGGATTGTAGGAGAAAAATCATGAAAATCACTTGGGACAGGCTCCCCTATGCGGTCTCGGTACTGGCGCTGTTCTACGGCGTTTACCTTATTTTGTTCCGGCACCGCTTTCCTTTGGCTTTTCACTTCTCCCTTCCTTTTGGATTGGAAAAGCGATGGCAGGGGGAAATCTTCTTTGTCTGCTGCTGTCCATTGCGGCAGGAGGCTGTTGGATCACGGTTTTGTGGGTTAGAGCTTTTAAGCTTTGCGAGTGAGAGAAAACGCGAAAAAACTCCTATTGTCGATGTCCTTTGGTTTATGCCGATGCAGTACAGCACGAAAACAGAGGTCGCTGAAATTTTATCTGATTATCAAAAATCTGCTAACAAGACTCGGCGGATGGTTACACTGCATAGACCTGACTTGTTCCCTCATACATACCCATTGGATTTATTCCCGTGTACTGTGGACATTCAAGCCATTGTCTCGTGGCATGTTGAGAGCGTGGTTCTGTTGACTAAAGTACATAATTGATAGTGTGAAAATGCTTGAAATATAAGGCTTTTCCGAGGATTTGGAAGTAAATCCAGATCCTCGGATTTTTTGCGTTTTGGGAGCTGCAAAGAGGCAGATTTTTATAGTTGAATAGACAGAAGTATTGATTTGGGGTTGGGTAGACAAAAATATTGATTTTAGCTGTCCGTATTTTGGCACACGTCTTATGGTATTTATTTAATTGGTGGTGCGGAATTTACGCTCAAATCAATTTACTTTTTGCGTTAAATATGCTATAATAACGCTATATAAATGGATAGGGAGGTCACTCATGAGTATAAGCAGTGAGATTAAAGATATTAGAAGAAAATGTCTGTTGAATCAAACGGAGTTCGCTGATGCGATTGGTGTCTCTTTTTCAACAGTAAATCGTTGGGAAAATGAAAAGGCAATTCCGAATTATCAGGCATTAAAGAAAATCAAAGATTTTTGTGAAAAGAACGATACTTCCTTTGAAGTAGATTCAAAGGTATGGGAGGAAAAATAATGAAAGAATCTTGAATCACTGTTAAAGGAAATGAAGATTGAAGTAAGTCGATTCTCAAGTAGCTGGAACGTACTTCTTCCAATCATCTATTTCATGTACTACAACCCTGATTACAAAGATAATACAGTAGGCATAAAGGCTTATTTGGTTCGTGCCGTACTGTTTACTTATTTCCAATCAGGTACAACAAGTAAACTGCAACAAATGAAGAGTAACATCAATGAGTATGATTATGAAATCACTGTTGATATGTTAGATCAGATGAATGACCTTCGTGTTACAGACAGTAAGATTGAGGATATTCTGAATGCAGAAATGGGTAGCCGTGTTGCAGGAGAGGCATTGTACTATTTGAGCCTGGATTGGATTAATAAGAACTTTAAATACGAACAAGACCATCTTCATCCGGCAGACCGTTTCGATGGCAGCAAGCCAATTACGGTATCAATGGAAGACTGGAGAAGATGGCGTGGAAATAGAAATAGACTTGCTAACCTTCAGTTGCTTGAAGGAAGAAGCAATGGAAGCAAAAACGATATGCCATTAATTGATTATTACAATGACATGAATGATGATCAGAAGAAGATTTTCTGTGAGCAGGCATTAATCCCAGATGGTGTCTCATTGGAACTTGATAAATTTGATGAGTTCTATGAGAAGAGAAAAGCAATCTTAACATCAAAGCTTAGGGCATTGCTTGGTTAAAAATTCGCAAAATTTACAAGGACTGTTATGGCAATAGTATTTGCTACCAAATAGCTAAAGGGAGGACAATAAAATGGCAAAACAAAAATACGCATTGAATCCTGGAGAAAAGATTGTATATAAGACATCTTGTGTTCGTCATGGATTTTGGGGTGCATACACGCACGCATTAACAATAACAAATCAAAGTGTAATACTAGAAAAATATGGTATGCTTAATAACTTTAAAGGGATTGAAAGATATAACTATTCAGATATTACACAAGCAATCAAAGGCGAGGCTTCAAATGGAGAAGACCAGTTAGAGTTATATATCAACGGAAATGTTGAAGATTTTGCATTACAGTCTGGTGATGATAATGAATTACAAGTATTGATTATGGCTATTAATGACCAAATGGGTGCAGATGCCGAATATTACGATTTTAATTATTATCAAAGCATTGTAACTGAAACTAAGGATACTGATAGAATTTTGGAACTTAGAGCAAAAGTACAAGATGAAATGCCAACATCGGGTGAATCTGGTTTAGAATTTGCAGGATCTGTTGCCAAAAACTTGATTAAATCTGGGAATTTCACACCGATGGGTGTTACAAAAGCTGTTACCAAGGCAGCTGGAAAGCAAAAGAAAAAGAGCCTTTTTTCAGGTGTGATGGACGAATTTTTGGATGATATTGGTATTAGAGATATTCAGGACGAGTTTACTGAAATGGGAAATGAATTTAGAGAAGAATTTGGTTTGAAAACTAAAATGACTCATGCAGAAAGAAAGGAACTTGAAGAGTTAGAAGAAAAAAGAAGAAAACAGGAAATTCAGCAACAGAAGAACTCTACGATTCAAAATAGAGTAAATCAGCAAAAGGCTATGATTGACGCAAAGAAGGCTGGCCCAACCATAAAGCAAGCTGAGGAGACTTCGAAAATGTCTGTCAAAGAACAAATGGATTTGCTGCAACAAATTAAAAGTTTATTAGATGCGGGTGTATTGACTCAGGAAGAGTTTGATAAGAAAAAACAAGAAATCTTGAATAGTTAATTCGGGGAAAGCATCAAATCATACAAAAAAAGCAAATATCGGAGGATGACTATGGAATATACACCAATAGAAAAAGATGTTCTTGCAATGATGCAAAGAACAGATTTTAAGAATATATCAAAAGGTGATGTGATATGATATGGAATATAAAGTACAAGCGGTTAAACTGGCGTTGGAAATTGGTACAACAAAGGCAGCCAGAGAACTTGGTATTCCAGCAAACACCCTGCATACATGGATGCGTCAGTACCGTCTGGGCAATCTGACGCTGGGAGCCGGCACACAGACACCACAAAGAGCCATGACTCTGAGTGAGGAAATTCAGCTGCTTCGCAAACAGGTGAAAGAGCAGAACAAGGAAATCAAACGGCTCAGAGAAGAAAATGAATTTCTGGAGGAAGCCAGCGCTTTTTTCGCCGCGAGCCGTCGGAGGTCTGCAAGAACGAAAGAATGAAATTCATTGCCTTGAAAACCAATGTAAAAAAGATCGTATTAACAGCCATCGGGCTGATTGGCGGCGGATATGCCATATATAAGGGCATCAATAAAGAACCATCTAAATACAGCTTGGAATGGATAAAAGGATTATCTGATGACCAATGGGCGACGGAATGCGAAATCGTACAAAATCAATTTCGAAATCCAGAATTAGATACTGCATTTCGAGAGAATTGTCATCGGATTTTAGGCCTATTCGACAAGGTAAAGAGTGCGAGAGATTGGGCAGGTAAAACACCGCAAGGTCCAGTTTACCATCGTGAACATGGATTGGGGTTGTATAAACCAGATTAATCAAAATCTCATATCCAATTCAGTAAGGACAGGATTCCGCTTCTTCGTGAAATCCTGTCCTTGTTTTTCGATTTTACATCTCCAATTCACATACATAAATAAAAGTGTGATTCACACACCGCAAAACCTATATAATTTTGTGATTGGAGTTGTATTTTCCGAGATTTCCGCATATAATAAAAATGTGATTGAGAAACACTAAAACTCCAATAAAAATGTGAGGAGTGAGTTTATGGAACGATTCATTTTGAAAAAGCTGCTGGACTGGAAGAATTTTCCCTACCGTAAGCCTTTGATTTTAAAAGGTGTTCGTCAGGTGGGCAAGACCTGGATTCTGAAAGAGTTCGGCAAGCGTTACTATGAAAATACTGCTTACTTCAACTTCGATGAGAACGAGGAATACAAACAGTTCTTCGAAACCACCAAGGACGTTGATCGCATCCTGCAGAACCTGATGCTGGCCAGCGGTCAGAAGATCATGCCGGAAAAGACCCTTATCATCTTTGACGAGGTGCAGGATTGCCCCAAGGTCATCAACTCCATGAAGTATTTCTGCGAAAACGCTCCGCAGTATCACATTGCCTGCGCCGGTTCTCTGCTGGGCATTGCTCTGGCAAAGCCATCTTCTTTCCCTGTAGGCAAGGTCAACTTCATGCAGATTGACCCTATGACCTTCTCAGAATTCCTGATTGCCAATGGTGATGAAAACCTTGCCACATATCTGGAAAGTGTGGACACCATTGAACCGATCCCCGATGCGTTCTTCAATCCTCTGTACGAGAAATTGAAGATGTACTATGTCACCGGTGGTATGCCTGAACCCGTTCTGATGTGGACGGAAGCCCGTGATGTTTCCGCTATGCAGGAAGCCTTGTCCGGCATTATCGGTGCCTATGAGCGTGACTTTGCAAAGCATCCCAACATCAGTCAGTTCCCGAAGATTTCTATGATCTGGAAGTCTGTTCCATCTCAGCTGGCAAGAGAGAACAAGAAGTTCATCTACAAGGTTGTAAAGGAGGGTGCAAGAGCCCGTGAATACGAGGATGCTCTGCAGTGGCTGGTAGATGCCCGACTGGTTCATAAAATCTACCGCAGCTCCGCTCCTGGCCTTCCTGTGGCAGCTTACGATGACCTATCCGCCTTTAAGATTTATCTGGTGGACGTGGGTCTGCTCCGCCGTCTGGCGCAGTTGGCTCCTACAGCCTTCGGAGAGGGCAACCGCCTATTCACCGAGTTCAAGGGCGCACTGACCGAGAACTATGTGCTGCAAACTTTGATTACGCAGTTTGAGGTGGTCCCACGCTACTGGACACAGAGCAATCCTCCGTACGAGGTAGACTTCCTGATTCAGCGGGAAAATGATATTTTCCCTGTTGAGGTCAAATCCGAAGCCAATACGTCCAGCAAGAGCCTCAAAAAGTTTAAGGAGTTATTCCCAGATAAGGTAAAACTCCGTGTACGCTTCTCGCTTGATAACCTGAAGCTGGATGATGATGTGCTGAATATTCCGCTGTTTATGGCAGATCAGGCAGATCGGTTGATTGGACTGGCGTTGAAAAAGCAGGGACAACAACCAGTATCTTGAGTAAATCATTTTTCTGCGAAAAGGCAGACGTATGGATTCTTATAGTGCAGATGATATCCTGGCTGTTGTGCTTTGGGCAAATGCGCTTCCCCGTAAGATTTTGGGCTATCGGACACCAGAAGGAGCTTTTGAAGCCGAGATGAATGCAATATATGCCGCATAGTCATCAATCTGACCTTGACATCAGCCGAGGTCAGATTGGTGACCCTCTAACACAGAAAATGCTCAACTTGTTATTGCAATTTGGGGTTTTCTAAAATTTTAAAATCGACAAATCAAAATTGACAATTCAGGAGAGTTTGGATAAACTGGAGGTATGAAAGAAGCATAGATGCAGAAGTACTTTGAGTAACGTGCTTTACTGCATTTGAGTGGAGGTATACACATGCTCCCCAACACAGGAATCAAACCGCAAGTACAGACCGAAATCTGTCAGCTTGCCGAAAAATATCATCTGAACCGAGTCATTCTGTTCGGGTCCCGCGCACGGGGGGACTACTGGAGAGCCAGCGACATCGACCTTGCGGTTTCCGGCGGCGATATCACGCGGTTTTCGCTGGATGTAGAGGAGGAAACATCTACGTTATTGACTTATGATGTTGTCAACCTGGACGAGACGGTATCTCCGGAGCTGCTGGCGCGCATTCAGAAGGAAGGTTTGGTTTTATATGAAAAAGTTTGAACATTACTGCTCGAATCTGAATGTCCTGTCCCGCGCAGGACAGGAGGATTTGACCAATGAATTTATTATCGGCGGAATTATTGATAAATTCCATATTCAGTTTGAGCTTGGCTGGAAGGTACTCAAAGAGCTTCTGAAATACGAAGGCAGACAGGAAGGCAATACCGGCTCACCCAGAGAGATTTTGAAAGCGGCATATTCCATCTATGGATTTTTGGATGAAGAAATCTGGCTCTCTATGCTCAAAAGCCGCAACAGCATGACGAACATCTATGACGGCATAGAAGCGCAAAAGCTGGTGCATGTCATTCTGGACAGCTATATTCCGGAATTTATCCGACTGAGGGATAACCTGCAAAAGCGATATCCCTCTTTGGTGGAAACACTCTGAAATGGAAGTTTAAGAAATGGCAGGAAGAATGCGAACAGCAGAGGAAGAAGCGCAGAACCAAAAATCAGCCCGGAAAGCATGATTCCGAGGCTGATTCTGTGGTAAATTATTATGAGGGTGTACGTATTGTAATGCTCTATCTCAGGAAAAAGTTATCTTTGCGGCATCTTCATTTGCCCGGAGACGGAAAAAAGGGGAATGTCACCCAACGTAGCGTTCTTTAGGGTGGCACCTCCATGAAAGACGGTTTCAAACGAAACCGTCTTTTTTGCTGCGCAAAAACAAGACGCAAAAAATAGAAAAAGAACATAAAAACTTGTTATTCTCTTGGCCAGCGATTATAATAAAAGTATCGTAATTTACATACTTTTACAGCATTTGACATGCAAAGGGAGATTGTTTTATTTTGAAATTAAAACGGGGAAAAAACGGACGCGCGTACCGTGTTTTGCTGCTGTGCGGAATATGCCTGCTGCTTCTGCGCGTGCCGGCAGGCGCGCAGCGAATGGGCTCTGTCGACGTTAATGGTTCAGAAGTCGCATATCAGGCGCAATATGATGCGTATACCGAGGCGGCCTCGCAGGACGGTGCCGTGGTCTGCAAGTTGAGCGTGGAAAATCCGACAGCGGGGAAAAACGGTGCAGTAGCTCGCATTGTCATGCCAGACGGTAAAAACACATATCTGTACATGGATGAGGGCTCACTCGCGGTTATGCAGTTTGACGGTTCGGAATATAAAAAGTTCAAAGAAGAATATGAGCTGAAAAAGAACACGACCTATACGCTTTGCGTCTTTCAGGATGGACTGGTATTTCTGGACGGCGTGAACTGCTACAAATACAGCGGTGACTTTTACGGTTTTACTGATGTTGCTGCGGGCTGGAGCGATCAGTCCAATGTCTTTTCTGTTTTACTGGAAAAGAGCAATGCAGTGGAACCGGATACAGAAGACGGGGAAAAAACGGACACCACAGAGGAGAAATCCGAGCAGGAGACAAAAGCCAGTCCGTCAGCTTCCTTTCCGTCAGTCTGGATCATTCTGGTAATGCTGCTCGCTGTGACCAGCAATTTGGTAGCGCTGGCGGCGTTGCGCACTTCAAACATCGCATTGCGTGCGGTCCGACCGAACCGGCCGAATACGCCCCGACACACTGTGGCATCTTCTGTACAGCGAAAAGAACCGCAGAAGGTGGTGCGGCAACATCGTCCGGCTCCTCAGCCGGTGAAGCAACAGAAAAAACAGTCGGCACCGCAGAGCAGGTCGGCGCGACCTGCGGCAAAGCCGCAAGAACAGACGACAGCAAAGAAGCGTCCCACACCGGAGCTGTTCGATCAGGAAAACGTCATGCAGACGGACGCAGAGCAGACACCTGAACCAAAGACTGCTGCGCGCAAGCAATATACGCTCGCGCAACCGTTCGACCTGTATCGGAATCCGTATTGGCGCGCGAATCCGGCGCAGTTTGTGCCGTACCGGTTTGGTAGCTTTGACCGGGGATATTGTACTTTTGAACGGGGCAGAAATCTTTCCCATGACCTGTTTGTCCTGCTGGACAGGAATTGCATCTGGCTCAATCCGATTCGGTTTCATCCGCGTGCGCAGGGACAGGGCGTACCGATCAGTATGGCGGAATATTCGGAGCTCTCGATGGTATTTGATTTCTGCCATGTCGGCACGGGCGTGCGGGAAATTGCGCTGTCTGTCGATGTGGAGATGGTTAATTTCCGTCCGGCACGCATCAGAAAAAACTCTGATGATGTCTGGGAGCTGGATCAGCGCGGTATTATTGTATTTGAATAACAGCAAAACAGTATGGAAAAGCCCGCAGCATCTGCTGCGGGCTTTGTGTCGTTATCCAAGCGGCATATCGCGGAATTTGCGCGGAGAAATGCCAATTTTTTCGGTAAAGGCTCCGGTGAAGCTGGTTTCCGTGCCATAGCCGACCTCTGCCGCGATGGCCTTGATCGGCAAATCAGTGGTTTTGAGCAGATACTTTGCACGATCCATCCGGCATCGGATGACATATTCATGCGGCGAATAGTGCAGCTCGGCACGGAACAGGCGGATCAGATGAGATGGGCTGAGATGCACCTCTGCTGCGAGTCGCTTCAGGCTCAGATCGCCGCTCAAATGGTTGTGGATATATTGTACAGCCTGCTGTGTCGGTGTATGTTCCGACAGGCTGCCTGTGTCGCGGTTGCCCGGCATGAGGTAACAGAGGGCGCTGTAGATCAGGCGGGACTGCTCGGCGTCGCTGATGATCTGTTCTGTTGTGAACTGGCGCAGCAGCGCACGTATCTGTATGGCTGCATTTTTTGTATTCGGCATGTGAAACAATGGACTGCCATGCACGCGTGTCAGATGGGAGCACAGCTCGAGGCTGTTTGCCCCGGCAAAATGCATCCAGTAAAACTCTGCATAGGGGTCAGCAGTATAGCGCTGCGGATCTGCACAGTCAATCAGGACCATATCGCCTTCTCCGGCGGAAAATTCCTTTTCGTGGTAGCTGAATTGCATGGAACCCTTTTCCACTAGAATCAGCAGCAGGCTGTCGTAGTATTGGCGGTCGATGATATACTGATCGTCACAGTAATAGTGTCCGCACAGGCTGGTATAGTAAAACAGATTGCTGATATGGGAATCAATTGTATTGAAAAAGAATTCGGAACCGGATAATACGCCGGCTTCGTTTTGGCGCAGCATAGAAATTCCTCCTATGTCATATTAAACCAATATTTTAACACGCAGAAATGCAGTGCGCAATAGGAAAGAGAAGGAAATACCTTTGAAAAATTATCATTTTTTTCTACGGAAAAAACCTATGTTTTTGAAGGGATTGCCGGGGAAAAAGAAAAATGCGCATTTTTCGCAGGCTTTTTCTGTAAAATGAATACAGCATCCAGAAAAAACAAAGATAATACCTATATTTTAGGCAACTAGCACAATGGAATTGGACAATTTTATGATTGTCAAACTGCACAATTCAAAATTTTGGAGTATCTTGCACTGGTTGAAAAGGAAAATTTTCTGTGATAAGATACAGCCATGGAACACAAAAGCTGTTTGAAATGAGAAACAGATGAAAAAAACTTCCCAAAATGAACCATCGATTGACAGGGATAGACGATTTGGAGAAATGAGTTGAAAGGAGTCCGTTTTATGAGATTCGACCAGTGCACCAACGGCAATATTTTTATGCATGGCTGGACAAAAGAACAGGCAGTCATGAGTGAGCACGACAAGGCAATCCTTCAGGAGCTGGCAAAGAAAATGCGTTCCTATGCGGAAAAACCGGAGCAGGAAGAGCTGATGCAGCTGTGGCGTGACCACAATGACCTCAAGGAAACCCGTCCGCTCATCTATCTTGACCTTGAGAATGGCTGGAACGAGCTGCTGCCGCAGGAATTTACCTGTGAATGCGAAGGTGAGATGGCGCAGGAATGGGAGATGTGGTTGCACAAAGAGATCATCTACGCGGAGAAGGTCAAGTGTGACAAGCCGATTGAGGCAAAGTTCTACATCCCCTATCAGGCACATGACACCAAGTGGGGCGTTGACAAAAAGATCATTGGCGATTTCTATGGCGGCGAGGCATATACCTGGGAGAGCCCGATTACAGAGGATATGATGGAGGATGACTTTGATGTTGCCGGGCTCATCCAGATTCCGCAGATCACGATCGACTGGGAGGCAACGGATGCCTTCACCGAGATTGCACATGATGTATTCGATGGCATTCTGGAAGTCGAACGCCGCCAGTGGTGGTGGTGGGGCCTCGAACTGACGCACCCATATGTTGATCTGCGCGGCTTTGAGAGCATGCTGATGGACTTTTATGATTACCCCGAAAAGATGCATGAAATTCTCGGCCGATTCACTGAGGGCTATCTGGCAAAGATTGATTTTCTGGAACAGAACAAGCTGTTTACCGCCAATACAGGCAACTGCTATGTCGGTTCCGGCGGACTGGGTATTTCGGGCAGCCTGAATCCGAAGGCAGAGGTTCCGACGAGCGCAATGGATATCTGGGGCTTCCACGAAAGTCAGGAGACCGGTGAGGTTTCCCCGGAGATGTTTGCAGAATTTGTCCTGCCGTATCAGATCAAGCTGGCGGAGCGTTTTGGCTTGAACTATTATGGCTGCTGTGAGGGTCTTGACCGCCGTTGGGAATATGTCAAGCAGATTCCGCGCCTGCGCCGCGTATCGGTTTCCCAGTGGGCAGATATCCCGAAGATGAGCGAAATGCTCGGCAGTGATTATGTCTTCTGCCACAAGGTAAGCCCGACGGATATCGCCGTTCCGGAAATTGATGAAGACCACATCCGCACCCGCCTGCATCAGGTGCTCATCGACTGCAAGCGCTGCGGCAACCATGTCGAATTGATTATGAAGGACAACCATACCATTGCCAATACGCCGAGAAATGTCTATCGTTGGGTCGAGATTGCACGTGAGGAAGTGGCAAAGGTTTACGGCTGAGTCCACCGTTATATGATAGAAAAGGAAGACGGCAGACCACGCAGATGCATGGAGCCGGACTGTGCGAGGAAGTGATCTGGATGGAATTTCAACAGCAGGCATTGCAGGTGTGTGAGAATATCCGCATTCTAACCGGCGTCTGTTGCACGCTGCTGGACATGCAGGCAAAGCACTCCTGTAAATCGTCGTTCCGGCAAAGCTGTATGCTGGAAAACGGGAGCTGCCGTGCAGACGCAGTGCACAGTGCTGGCTGTGCCGAGGCATGGCGCTGGGATGGGCGGTACATGTACCGCTGTCCGTGCGGATATCTGTTTCTGGCGGTATCGGTCCGGCAGCTGCATCAGGCGGAATATGGATTGATTGCCGGACCGTTTCTTCTCTCGGACAGCGGCACGCCGGAGGCGGCACAGGCAGCAGGACAGATCCCATGCCTGACAACAGAACAAGCGCGTGCACTGGGAGAAACCGTACAGGCAGTCTGCAGCTCTCTTGTCGGCGGCAAACAGCTGCCGGTCAGCGATTCAGATGTGCAGCAGAAAGCATTGCACACGATGTATTCCATGACACGGCATGAGGAGCGCATTCGCTATCCGATTGAAGATGAGCGTCGCTTGCAGCAGCTGATTCGTTCCGGAGAGAAAAAGGAAGCACAGCAGCTGCTCAATGATCTGCTGCTGGAGCTGTATCTCGCGGGCGGAAATGATCTGCTGATGCTCAAGCTGCGCATCCGCGATCTGATTACGCTGATGTCGCGTGCTGCGACGGACAGCGGCGCGGATGTTGCAGAGGTGTTCGCGCTGTGTGACCGCAGTGTGGTTGAAATCGAGCGCATGCGCGATTTCGATTCCCTGGATGCCTGGCTTGGCGCGATGCTGCACCACTTTTTCGATCTGGTGTTTGACTTTCATGATGTCAAGCATCAGACAATCATCCGGCAGATCTCGGCTTATATTCAGGAGCATTTGTCCGAGAAGCTGACGCTGGAACAGGTTGCAGGCGAGGTACATCTGTCCAAATCGTATCTGTGCCGCATTCTGAAAGAGGAACTGGGCTGCACCTTTACGGAATACACCAACCGCCTGCGCATCGAGCGCAGCAAAACCTATCTGCACCGCAGTTCCATGCCGCTTTCGGAAATTGCCTGCGCGGTCGGATTTGATGACCAGAGCTATTTTACCCGTATTTTTAAACGTGTTGTGGGCATGCCGCCCGGAAAATACCGTGCAAACAACCTGAGTGCATGACCATACGGAATGCGTATTTTGCATATCGATAAGGAGAGACTTTACTATGAAAATGAATATGGAACAGTGGACAAAGGAGCTGCTGGAGGCTCCGGTCAAGAAGGCAATCCCGGTGCTGTCCTTTCCATCCATCCAGCTGCTGGATATCACGGTACGCGACCTGATTTCTGACAGTGTGCTTCAGGCGAAGGGCATGAAGGCAGTGGCAGACCGCACGCCGAAGGCGGGCGGTTCGGTCAGCCTGATGGATCTGTCTGTCGAAGCAGAGTGCTTTGGCGCACCGATTCGTGTCGCAGATGATGAGGTGCCGACAGTTGTCGGCTCAGTTCTCGATACGGAAATCGATGAGGATGAGCGCATGGCACAGGCCGAAGCCATGGAGGTTCCGGAAATCGGTGCAGGCCGCACGCAGATTTACATCGATGCGATTGCAAAGGCAGTTGATGAAATCACCGATCGACCGGTATTTGCGGGCGTAATCGGTCCGTTCTCGCTGGCAGGCCGCCTGATGGATGTCACCTCTTCCATGATTTATTGCTATGACGAGCCGGATATGGTTCATATCGTGCTCGAGAAGGCGACGGAATTCATTATCAACTACATCAATGCGTATAAGGCAGTGGGTGCAAACGGTGTCGTCATGGCGGAGCCGCTCGCAGGTCTGCTCTCTCCGATGCTGGCGCAGGAATTTTCCGGCGACTACTGCAAGAAGATTGTAGAAGCTGTGCGCGATGAGAATTTTGCATTCATTTATCATAACTGTGGCAATACCGCGAATGTGACACTGGACTCTATCCTGTCCTGTGGCGCAAACGCATATCATTTCGGCAACGCCGTTGACATGGCGGAAATTCTGTCCAAGGTTCCGGCGGATACCATCTGCATGGGCAATGTTGATCCGGCAGGCGAATTCCGCAATGGTACGCCGGAGTCTGTCCGCAAGGCAACGCTGGATGTCATGGAGAAGTGCTGCTCCCATCCGAATTTTGTCATTTCCTCCGGCTGCGATATTCCGCCGCTTTCCAGCTGGGACAACATTGATGCGTTCTTTGCAGCAGTGGACGAATACTACGCAGGATAACAAAAGTATCGTTGCATACATCAAAGGGTACGCCGCTTCAGCGTACCCTTTTTTGGATAGAATCGGTTCAATCCGGCGTTTGAGACAATCATTTTGTTCAAAGTACAAGTGGGTAAAAATGTACCAAAAACTGCAACAGAGTACAAGATAAAACACAGACGGCATGGTATGATAAAAACAACAACAGGGCAGTGCAGGATACTGCCTGTGGAATTGATGAAACAGGAACTGTTGAGAGGAGAGAAATACAATGAGCACATTGAGCGAAATCAGCGAATGGCTGCAAAAGGGCCGCGCACCGAAGGTAAAGGCATTCGTACAGCAGGCACTGGATGAAGGCATTCCGGCAAGCGAAATTTTACAGGATGGTCTGCTGGACGGCATGAACATCATTGGTCAGAAGTTTAAGAATAACGAGGTATTCGTACCGGAGGTTCTGGTTGCAGCGCGCGCGATGAACCGCGGCGTTGAGGTTCTGCGTCCGTATCTGGTAGCAGACGGCGTAGAAGAGAAGGGCACCGTTGTTCTCGGCACCGTCAAGGGCGATATGCATGATATCGGCAAGAACCTCGTCCGCATGATGATGGAAGGCAAGGGCCTGAAGGTAATCGATCTGGGCGTTGACGTACCGGTTGATAAGTTCCTGGATGCAGCACGTGAGAACGATGCAAAGATCATCTGCTGCTCCGCACTGCTGACCACCACGATGGGTGAGATGCGCAACGTTGTTGAGGCAGTTCAGGCTTCTGAGATGAAGGGCAAGGTTAAGGTCATGATCGGTGGCGCACCGATTACCCAGACCTTCTGTGACCAGATCGGCGCAGATTGCTATACTCCGGACGCAGCAAGCGCAGCAGACGCAGCTGTTGCATATTTTGAATAATCTGCACGCAATTGAAATCCCTGTGGAATCATTCCACAGGAATTTTTATGCCTGTATCAAGGCATGATTTTGAGGATTTGTGTGAAAAAGTGCTTAAAATATTTTTAACCATGCAATCTGAAACAGAATCATCATTCCGATTGAGACAGTTGTATGACGCGAAAACAGCGGTATCCGGGATTTCCGGGTACCGCTGCTCTGCTTGCTCAGAACTGCATGAACGCCATGCAGTCGACATAGTAATCCATAAATTCCGCGCTGGTGGACAGTGACAGCTCGACCGCACTTTGAGCAAGCTGTTCGGTTTGCTCACGCAGGCTGCGGTTCATGAGCAGCATGCTTGCGCCGCCGAGTGCACCATTTCCGATAAAGACGGTGTGGTCGCGCAGCCCTGCGGGGAACAGGCCGATTTCTGCGGCAGAATCCTGATTGATGGTGTTGCCGAAGCCGCCTGCGATGGCAAAACGGGATACATCGTCCACTGACAGCCCTTCGTGCTCCAGCAGGGTTATCAGACCCGCGCAGATTGCAGATTTTGCCAGCTGAATCTGGCGCACATCGCGCTGCGTGATGCTCACGCCGCTGCCGCCGATTTCCCAGACATCGTCTTCTTCGCTGTCTTCGTTCTCCAAATAACCGGAGTCGTCGATGATTTCGGTTTTCAGCATGACGGACAGCGCATCCAGAATACCTGACCCGCAGATGCCGCAGGCGGGTTCCTCTCCGACAGTCTCATATGTGACGGTGCCGTTTTTCTCGGTTACAGTACGGATGGCACCGGGGGCGGCGGGCATGCCGCAGCTCAGTCCGGCACCCTCAAAGGCAGGGCCTGCTGCCGTTGCACAGCACAGCAGCTTCCCATTCCATGCCAGTGCCATCTCGCCGTTGGTGCCGATATCCGTCAGCAGCTGGATACCGCCGCGCATCAGGTCGGCGGCAAGAATCGCGCAGGTGATGTCTGCGCCGACATAGGCGCCGACACAGCGGGGCAGATATACCGGTGAACCTGCGAGCGTGCGGCGGCTGTAACAGCCAAAATATGACTGTACATCAAACGGCACGACGGCGAGAGATGCCGGGTCAAGCCCTTCGTACAAGTGCAGCATTGTGGAGTTGCCCGTGACAACCGACTCTTCTACATGGGAAATCCCGGCTTCGCGCAGGCATTCCTGTGCCATGCCCTCGATTTGCTCCGAGATGCGGTCGGACAGGACATCAAGTCCGACGGTTTTGCACGCTTCAATGCGTGAAATGACGTCTGCGCCATAGCCGCGCTGGGCATTTTCGGCGAGACGTTCCGCCAGAATCGCGCCGCTTGTGCGGTCGATCAGCTGTACGGCGACCGTCGTCGTGCCGATGTCAACGGCGAAGCCACAGCCGCTCTCTGTGCGTTCAAAGTCCGGAGTTTTGTACCACGCGACGATTTTAGACGTACCTTCGTCGTGCAGTGTCACGACAGCGTCGCCCTGAATGCGGCAGGCACATGCCAGGCGCACGCCGTCTGCCAGCGCCTGTGCGCCGAGCAGATGCACTTCGCTCTCTCCGGCGGGTTCTACTGCACCCTCGACATGGACGCGGCATTTGCCGCAGGTGTGGTTGCCGGCGCAGGGAAGTGCGAACGATGGGATATATCGCTGAAGCAGGTCACTTACCAGCTGTCCGGCTTCTGCCGGGACAGTGCGGCGATGACCGCCTGTACAGATTGTCAGTTCAAACATGCAGATCCTCCTTGTGATCGGGGCTGAGGTTGGTGCCCGCGGTTACGGAAATGCGGGTGGCGAGCCGGATGCATCCGCCGCCTGCGGCAGAGGTTATGTCATCCGTTGTGGTTTCAAACGACAGCACGCCGACTGCACCCTGCGCGCGCAGGCGCTGCTCCGCCAGTGCTTTCAGACGGCCTGTGCTCCAGATAACAGCATCTTCTTCGCTGGCAAAATATGCCGGGGATTCGCCTTCACAGAGCACCTCGAAATCCCCTTGTTTGTCATCCTCAGGGGACAGTCCGTGTGGGCGGATTTCCGCCGAGACTTTGACCGACATCTGGCCGGTCACGGCGCCGACCGCGTTGGCGACGGCAGCACAGTCAGGAATGATGCACGGCGCACCGAGAGCCCGGGCCGCTTCGGGAAGGAACAGATGCACCGGCCCGCCGATGCCAACGAGCGGTGCGACAGAACGGAATGCGTATTGCAGCAGCGATGGGCTGTCGGAGTTGCGGGTTTCCCACTGCATGCGCAGCAGCTCCCGGATGCCGTCATCCAGTCCGTTCTGCCGGAAATGCGGCGAGGCATGCTCGAGCAGCATCTGGGCTACGGCATAAAATACTTCGCGCGAAATGTGTTCATAGACCTCTTCGCAGAGCTCTTCCAAACTTATGCCCAGCGACTGCGCGGTAAAGCGTGCGGCGAGCAGAGAAGCTTTGCGGTCATAGGCGGTGTAATCGCCGCGCACGTGCATGATATCTGTCGGCGTCAGACCTGCGCGCAGCACGACACCAGCGCGTTCGAGTGATTGCGTGCGCAGGCAATACTTGTCCACACCAAGTGCATCCGCGGCCTGCTGGAAGCTCTTCGGTCCATCCTCCAGTGTCAGGCACAGACCGATTTCCTGTTTCGTCAGCGGGAGTTTTCTCCAGTCCGTGCGGTTCAATGTCAGAAATTCATGCAGAGGCAGGGTGTGAGATGGGATACGTTCCACCTGTGCGCGCAGGATTTCAGTGATCTCCGGATGGCGGGAAGCGAGCACACACAGCGGAATGACACGATCCGGGCCGAGTGTCAATGCACCGTTTTTGTCCCAGCGCACGGCGCTGTCACCGCCCAGTGCGAAGGAAGTGGCAAACAGGCCGCGCACCAGTGTTTTCCATTGTCCGACACGGATGCCATCTTCTGAGAGCAGCGGCGCGCCATGTTCGATCAGGGCGACATCGGTTGTCGTGCCGCCGATATCCACAATGACAGCGGCCTCTTCTTGTGCGAGCGCGCTGCCACCCAAAGCGGATGCAGCGGGGCCGGACAGCAGGGTTTCCACGGCATGCTCTGCGGAATATTGCAGCCCCATCAGACTGCTGTCTGAGCGCACAATAAAAATTTCCGCCTCAATGCCGCGCGCGCGGAACGCGCGCGCGACTGCATTGAGAAAGTCCTGTGTCAGCGGGAGAAGACCCGCATTGAGCACAGCGCTTGCCGCGCGTTCCAGGCTGGACAGCCCGCCGAACAGTGTGCTCGCGCAGACGGTCGGCAGCCCGGTCTCTTCGCGGACAATTTGTGCTGCCTGTTTTTCCAGTACACCGCCGTTGCGGATGCCATATACTTCACAGACCGCACAGCCCTCAACATCGGAGAACCATTCCTTTGCGTGTGCGCGCAGATAATCCCAGTCCGGCTGTTGTTCAATCTGTCCGGTGATGGTGGTGCGGCAAGGCAGGTAACGGATGTCATCCGGGTCAGAAAAGCCGTAATCCGCACCATAGCGCTCGATGCCGGTTCGGTCAATGCCGAGCAGGAGCAGGCGGGGACGGCGAAATTTGCCCTCAACACAGGCGTTGGTGGCGAGCGTAGTGGACAGTCCGGCAACGGAAGCCTGTTTGCACAGGACGGGGTCGAGCCCGTCGAGCGCTTCCAGAATGCCGCGTGTCAGGTCGTCATAGGTGGTCAGTGCCTTGTTGCGGCACAAAACGGCTCCGGTTTCAAAATCATATAAAACGGCGTCGGTACACGTACCGCCGGTGTCGATGCCGATTGCGAGCTTCATATTGATCTCCCTTTCCCGGGGGAGGACACTCCCCCTGATACTGTAGTATCTTATTATACTCTGTTTTTGCTTTCCCTGTATAGCACGATTGTCAATTGGTTTATGACAAAATTGCCTGATTTTCAAACGATCTTCTCCAATGAGAGAAAAACGCTTGCGGCGTGTAGAAAGTGGCGGTATACTTGCGGTAGTAAAGCAAACGGAGGAAAATGTGATGAGGATAGCATTGATCGGGTGTATGGTCACGAATCGGGAAATCAGCAGGCTGGCGGCTGAGAGCGGACATGTTGTGCGCGTGTGGTGGCTGCGGCAGGGACTGCACGACACACCGGATATCCTGCGTGCCGAGCTGCAAAAGACCATCGACGCGGTGGAATGTGAGAATGAAGCCCTGCGGGAAAACCTGCGATTTGACGCGATTGTGCTGGCATACGGGCTGTGTTCTAATGGCGTGCTCGGCCTGCGCAGCCAGACGCTGCCGGTTGTCGTGCCGCGCTGCGACGATTGCATTTCGCTGTTTCTTGGCTCGGCAGAGCGCTACCGCGAGCTGTTCCGCAGCATGCCGGGTGCCTACTGGTACAATCGCGGCTGGATTGAGCAGGCTTTTACACCGTCAAAGGAGAATTATCGCATCCAGCGCGCGCAGTATGTGGAAGAATATGGCGAGGAAAACGCGGATTACCTGATGGAGTGCACGAACAACTGGATGACGAATTATGCCTACTGCGGGTATATCACCTGTCCATATGGAGATTGTCCGGAGCATGAGGCATATGCGCGGCAGGCAGCGGACGACTTCGGCTGGGAATTTCGCAAAGTAAATGGGAGCATGGAGTATTTGCAGGCACTGGTCAATGGTCCGTGGGATGACGCGCGCTTTTTGACGTGCCCGCCGCACAATCGCATTGAGGCGGATTATACCGACCGGAAATTCCGCAGCGTACCGTGTGAAATCGATGACTGGGAGGGACAGGCATGAAGCTGACGCATATCAATGAGAACGGCGACGCGCATATGGTGGATGTCGGGGAAAAGGACATCACGCGGCGCGAAGCACAGGCGCAGGCGGTTGTGACGATGCAGCCGGAGACCCTGCGCATGATTCTGTCCGACCGGACAAAAAAAGGCGATGTGCTCGGTTGTGCACGCATTGCGGGCATCATGGCGGCGAAGCGCACAGCCGAACTGATTCCAATGTGCCATGCCATTCCGATTGACAACGTCACCGTGGACATCGAACCGCAAAACGACACACAGCTGCGCATTGTCGTGACGGCGCGGTGTACCTGGAAGACCGGTATAGAGATGGAGGCGCTGACAGCGGCCTCGACCGCCGCGCTGACGATTTATGACATGTGCAAGGCGGTCGACCGGGGCATGCACATCGACGAAATTTATCTGCTGCACAAAAGCGGCGGAAAGTCGGGCGAATTCCGGCGGGAGGAAGCCTTACCGGGATCACCGATACGGTAAATAATCAAGAAACCGCTTTACGGCAAGTGAAGCGGTTTCTTTGTCCCTCAGAGCGAGCCCGATGCTGCGGTATGCCGGAACATCCAGTTCCTTTGCAACAATGCGATACGGCACCCGCTTCAGAATCAGCTGCGGTAAAATGCTGATGCCCAGGCCGCTTTCCACCATCGACATGACGGCATAATCATCCCATGTCGTAAACCGCACATCCGGTACCAGTCCATTTGATTCAAATATTTCTGATATCTCCGCTTTTCCCCCTTTTTCCAGCAGCAGAAAGGGTTCTGTGCACAACGCGGAAATAGGAAATTTTTCGCAGTCCTTCAGCGGATGATTCTCGGGAAGAATTGCCATCAGCTGATCCTGTTCGAGAAAAATTGTGTCGAGCTCCGGATGCGCTGGCAGCCGCAGGAAACCGCAGTCGACCCGCCCGTCCAGAATCCATGTCTCAATTTCGGAGTAATCTCCGAGCAGCAGTTCATATTCGATCTGTGGATAGCTCTTTTGGAATTCTCGAATGATGTTTGGCAGCCAGTGCGTGGCAACGCTGGAAAAGGTGCCGATTCGGATGAGACCGGATTGCAGCCCGTTCAGCTCATCCACCTGCATTTGCAGCTTTTCATATTCTGCAACCAGATTTTTTGCATGCGGCAGCAGCTTCATTCCCTCAGAGGTCAGACGGACACCGTCCTTTCGGCGTTCCAACAGAACGATGTTCCATTCCTTTTCGAGATCGCCAATCATGCGGCTGATTCCCGACTGAGAATAATGCAGTCGTTCTGCCGCTTTTGTAAAGCTGCCGTACTCGACAGCTTTTACAAACGACATATATTTCTGAATGTTCCTGTCCATGATTCGGCCTTCTGATATCTGATTTTGTCATGCTTATAATGAAAAACATTCGCTTTTTCGATAGATATATCTATGATACAATAACGAAGGAAAAAATCAAGAAAAAATGCAGTGAATGCCACTGCAGGGGGGAGGGCATTCGCTGCACGAGGGAAAGGAAACCGGATGAAGCGTTCTTTTGTTAAGTATTTGTTGGCTCTGCTGTTGTTTGGCACAAACGGCATTGTCGCAAGCTATATTGAACTGGACAGCCTGCACATTGTGTTGCTCCGCACATGCATCGGAGGTCTCCTGCTGATGGCACTGTTTGTTCTGACGGGAGGCAGGTTCACATTTTTCAGGCACAGGAGGCAGATGATATTTCTCGCTGTCTCCGGCATTGCGATGGGGACAAGCTGGATGTTTTTGTATGAGGCGTATTTTCGCATTGGTGTGGGCATCGCATCGCTGTTATATTATTGCGGACCTGTCATTGTCATGGTGCTGTCGCCGCTTGTGTTTGGAGAAAAACTGACGGGATACAAGATAGCCGGATTTCTGTCCGTACTGATCGGGGTTGTCATGTTAAACGGAACTGCGCAGGGCGGCAGCGATCCGTTTGGGATTTTGTGAGGGCTGCTGTCAGCGGTGATGTATTCCCTCATGGTGATCTGCAACAAGAAAGCGAAGGATATTGCGGGACTGGAAAATGCAGCACTGCAATTGCTGACCGGTTTTTTGACCGTTGCGGTTTTTGTGGGACTGAAGCAGGGATATGCGATGGAAATTCCCGCTGAGAGTCTTGCACCGGTCTGTATTCTCGGCCTGCTCAATACAGGCATAGGATGTTATCTGTATTTTTCATCAATTGGAAACCTGTCGGTGCAGACGGTTGCGATCTGTGGCTATCTGGAGCCGCTTTCGGCGGTGTTCTTCTCTACGGTACTCCTGAAGGAGGCCATGCTGCCTGTACAGTTTCTGGGTGCAGTCCTGATTCTTGGCGGTGCAATGTTCGGAGAACTTATGGGACAAAAGCACCTGTCTGTCCGGGGATAACGGAGCTGCGCTTTCTTTTGACCGCTGCAAAGAGAACGTTGTTCCAATCCAATACGGTGCAGCCCGAAGGCCACACCGTATGTTGCTTCTGTTTCAATCAGTATGTGCTTTTGGTCGTGTAGTTGACTTTGCCGTTTACCGTACGCTTCAGCGTATAGGTGTTGCCGGATTTGGAAACCGACAGGCTGACAGATGGCGGTTTGACCTGTTCCGTCGTGAGCAGCTGGACGGTCAGTGTTCCGTCGGAAATCCACGACTTAATCTTAATATTGTAATTGGTGTTGTTCTTGAACTGGAAATTTTTCGAGCCGTAGTAAATACCGGCATCGCGTCCCACCGGACAATAGTTGACCTTCTGCGAATGAGGGTAGCGTTCGACGATGGTGCTGTTGGCGAGCAGGGCGGTGTTGAACATGGTGGATGCGACCTGGCAGATGCCGCCGCCGACCTCCTGCGCAGTACCGGAGCTGCCGGTAAAGATAGTGGCGGGCTTGTAGCCCTTTTCCGGTGTGCGCACGCCGAGTGTACCGTTGAAGGAGAAGGTTTCGCCCGGCTTGAGGATGGTACCGTTGATGGTTTTGCACGCAATATTGAGATTGGTCGTGCGGTTTACCTGAGAGGATTTGTACTGGGTGCTGTATGTGGCATAGACATTGCCGTATGGTTTTGCCGTCGGGACGGCGCTGATGCCTGTGGTGTTGTAGGGTCCCTTGACGATGGTGCCGTCGGACAGCTTGCAGAATGCCGCAACCGTATAATAATAGCGCTGACCGGTTTTCAGACCGGTGTTGGTGTAGTTGTCGCGCGTAGAGCCGGTGAGGTCGCCGATACATGTCCATGCCTCAGAGGTGCTCGTCCTGCGGTACATGCGGTAGCCGCTTGCACCACTGACTGTACCCCAGGTGAGGGTAATGCTGGTCGCGCTCGCAGAAACCGCACTCTTGAGCGCCGGGGCAGCGGGAAGTGCCTTTCCGCTGATGCCTGCTTCGTCGTAGCTGCTGTAGATCTTCTTGTCCCCCACCGTGCAGTAGGCAGACAGTGTGTAATAATAGGTCTGTCCGCAGGTCACTGTGGTATCGGTATAGCTGTCTGTTGTACCACTGGTGATGGTTGTGAGCTTGGTCCAGCTGTCAGTCGGGCTGGTGCGGCGGTAGAGGACATAGCCCTCGGCCTTGCGCACCTCAGTCCAGGTGACGGTCAGGCGGTCATAGGCGCTCGAAGAGATGTCTTCGAGATGCGGAACAGAGATTGTGACAGCTGTAGCGGAAACGCCCACAGCGTCATAATCGCTGAGCAGAATTTTTTTGCCGCCGCGGCTGAATGCGCGGACGGTATACGTATATGTGGTGGCGGGTTCTGCCGAAGCGTCGATATAGCTGGTTGCGGATGGACTCTTGATGACGCGCAGCAGATCCCATTTGCTGCCGTTTTTGCGGTAAACGCGGTAGCCGCTCGCACCGGACACTGCATTCCAGCTGATGCGGATGCCGCCGGAAGACAGGGCTTCTGCTCCGACCAGCACCGGGGCAGCGGGCCGTGCAGGAATATCGAGTTCAGGCTGCTGTTCGACCACAGGCACCTCTGCGCAGACATAGTCGCTCCAGAGTGTTTCTTCATCGTCGGTCTGGCTGTTGCGCAGCTTGTAGGCGCGCACGCCATATTGCCAACCGGTAACAGCGGTCATGGTCATATCCGTCCAATTCGTTCCGGTCAGCGTTTCCATGTCCTGCCATTCATCCGATTCGGATGCCCGGCGGGAAACGCGATAGCCGTCGCAGTCCGGGACAGGATCCCAGGACAGCGATGCATGCTGTTCGTCATCGATGACAATGCTGGAAAGCGTCGGTGCAGTGAGGCCGACCTGCACGGTGCAGGTTGCCGAAACACTGCCCGCTTGAGCGGTAATCTCAGCGGTACCGTTGTTCAATGCGGTGACAGTGCCATCTTCGCTGACCGAGCAGACAGAAGAATCGTTGCCCGACCACGAAACGGTTTCTTCGCAATCGTCTGGCAGGATGGAAGCGGTGAGCTGTGTCTGCTCGCCGGCACGCATCCAGAGCTGATTCGGATAAATAGAGATGCTTTGTGCATCGGTCGCAGTCTGTTCCTGTACCGCAGGCTGGTTTTCAGCCACCTGTACGGAGGGCGCGGGGGACTGGGCTTCAACCGCCTGCGCGGAAACTGCAAGCTCGCCGACTCCGCTGAAAAGCAGCGTACCAGCGAGGAGAACAGAAAGTAGTCTCGTTTTCATGGATATACCTCCCTGTATGTCAGCAGATTTGTGAAATGTGCTAATATTTCTTCTTATATTATAGACCATATGGACAAAGATGACAATAACAATATGCTGACAGTTTCCTTTCAGTCTGGTATCAGAAAAAAATCCCCTTCGGCGTGTGTCTCCGAAGGGGAAGCGGTTCAGGAAGCAGAGTTTGTCCCGGCGGGGGCATTGCCGCCGAAGTTGTCATAGATCGCATTTTCCACCGGCAGGATCAGCAGCAGGGTGGACAGTGCCTGTACGCAGACCAGCGCCATTGCGATAATGCTCGACCAGTTCGGCACGAAAAGAAATGATGCAAACAGCAGGATCAGCGAGGCGATGAGCAGGATAGCTCCCTGCCTGCGGCAGCGTGCAGCAAAGCAGTGGTGTGCAAATGTCCACGTTTCATCTGATTTGCAGGCGAGTGTGGTGTGGTAGCTGAGCTTTGCGTCGCGTGCCGGTACGGAGGTCTTCCAGCGGAAGCCGAGAACCAGCATAATCACGGGCAGCAGACAGGAGACACAAAGCAACGGGAGTGAGAAAAACATAGAAATCGTCCTTTCCGATTGTTGTTATTGTATGTAATACTATCCTACCGTATAGGGCAGTTGTTTGCAACGTGCAAAATGACGGCTAAGTTGTGTAAACTTTACCAGACAACTGGAAGAACATGCAAAGCAAATGCAATTTCTTCGTATGCCTCCGGTAAAGTTTGAAAAATTCGGTTGACTTTGTCCGGTCAGTATTGTAGATTCTAACAGGAAACACAAAGAGAAAGAGACATAGAATAGGCAGAGGAGGTGAGTGCATTGATTCAGATTTGGGATTATTACCATGCGGACCCGAAGCGTCCGGACATCGATGACATGATTTTCGGTGATGAGCATCCGCACAGCGAAAAGTGAGAAACAACAACGATTTTACAAAATTCATACATTTTATTTATATAAATCATTCATTTTGCGAAAAATGAGTGATTTTTTGCATTTACAAACATTTTACGAAAAGCCGGTAGATGACTTTACACAGCGCGTTTAGAATAGACACTGTTGAAAGCAAATATCGAAAACAACAAAGACATGAAAGGAAATCAACATGAAATTTACAACGGCAATGAAAAAGTTCGGCGCAATGACGCTGACAGGTATCGTACTGATGAGCGCACTTGCAGGCTGCGGCAGTTCTTCTGACGCCGGCACCGACAGCGCGGCGGCAGACCAGGGTTCCGGTTCTTCCGCAGCAGCTTCCATGAGCGGCGCAATCGATGTCGTATCCCGTGAGGATGGTTCCGGCACGCGCGGCGCGTTTATCGAACTGTTCGGCATCCAGACCAAGAACGGCGATGAAAAGGTCGACAACACCACCGCGGATGCGATCATCGCAAACCAGACGGAAGTCATGATGCAGAACGTATCCGGTGATAAGAATGCCATCGGCTATGCATCCCTGGGCTCTGTCAACGATTCCATCAAGGTACTCGCCATAGACGGCGCAGAAGCAACGACCGAGAATGTCCTGAACGGCAGCTACAAGGTATCCCGTCCGTTCAACATCGCAACCAAGGGTGAGCCGACCGGTGCAGCCAAGGACTTCATGAACTTCATCCTGTCGGCAGACGGTCAGAAGGTTGTCACCGACAACGGCTACATCCAGATCAATGAGGATGCAGACGCGTTTACCTCTGACGGCTCCACCGGCGAGATCACGGTTGCAGGTTCCTCCTCCGTCACTCCGGTTATGGAGAAGCTGAAGGAAGCATATGAAGCGGTCAATCCGAACGTCAAGATCACCATCCAGGAGTCTGACTCCACCACCGGTATGAACAACACCATTGAGGGCGTATGCGACATCGGCATGGCATCCCGTGAGCTGAGCGAGGAAGAGCTGGCGACCCTGACCCCGGTTCAGATTGCACTGGACGGCATTGCGGTCATCGTCAATCCGGAGAACCCGATTGAGGAGCTGTCCACCGAGCAGGTATGCAGCATCTTCACCGGTGAAACCACCGACTGGAGCGAAATCGGCTGAATGTGACACAGCTTCCCTCCGTCGGACGTATTGTCCGCCGGAGGGAACTGTTGTATCTGAACGTATTTTTGAGGTTGGATTTTATGAAACGACAAAAAATTATGGAACGCGGTATGTCATGGCTGTTTGCCCTGTGCGCATGTATGTCCATTGTCGCGGTTGTCCTGATCTGTGTGTTCCTGTTCGCAAACGGCATTCCGGCGATGAAGGAAATCGGATTTGTTGACTTCCTGTTTGGAACCAAGTGGGCACCGAAAAACGAACCGGCATCCTATGGCATTCTTCCGATGATAGTCGGCAGCCTGTGTGTCACGCTGGGTGCGGTCATCATCGGTGTGCCGATTGGCGTGTTGACTGCGGTATATCTGTCCCGCTTCTGTCCGAAAAAACTGCACAGCATTCTGGAACCTCTGGTTCAATTGATGGCGGGAATTCCATCTATTATTTACGGCTTTTTCGGACTGGTTGTCATGGTTCCGCTCGCACGTATGATTCCGGGCTGTACCGGTGTCAGCATGCTGACGGCGGCAGTTCTGCTCGGCATTATGATTCTGCCGACGGTCATCAACTTGAGTGAATCGTCTATCAATGCTGTTCCGAACAGCTATTATGAGGGCGCGCTGGCACTCGGTGCGACGCATGAGCGTTCGGTTTTCTTTGCAGTTCTTCCGGCGGCAAAGTCCGGCCTGCTTGCGGCAGTCGTACTCGGAATCGGCCGCGCCATCGGTGAAACCATGGCGGTTATCATGGTTGCCGGCAATCAGGCTGCCATGCCGCGCGGCATTTTCAAGGGAATCCGCACCATGACTGCCAACATTGTACTGGAGATGGGCTATGCGACCGGCCTGCACCGCGAAGCTCTGATTGCGACCGGCGTTGTCCTGTTTATCTTTATTCTGTTGATTAACTTTGCATTTGCACTGATTAAAAAGAGAGGTGAAAAGGCATGAGCAATCCCGCTGGCGGCGTAATATCCATGCCGCGCGAAACCGTGCGCACGGGCAGGCGCGACTCTGAACCGAAATCGACACAGGGGATTTTGTCTCTGCTTCTGCGTGTCCTTGTTTACAGTGCGGCAATCTTTACCTTTGCTGTGCTTCTGTTTCTGATCGGTTATATCCTGATTCGGGGCATTCCGTATCTGACCCCCGACCTGTTTTCGCTGGAGTACACATCGGAAAACTGTTCGATGATGCCTTCTATCATCACAACGGTTGAAATGACGCTGCTTTCGCTGCTGATTGCGATTCCAATCAGCGTATTTACCGCCGTTTATCTGGTTGAATACGCGAAAAAGGGCAACAAGCTGGTCGGCCTGATGCGCCTGACGACCGAAACGCTGTCCGGTATCCCGTCGATCGTTTACGGCCTGTTCGGCATGCTGTTTTTCGTTACACAGCTCGGCTGGAAAATGTCGCTGCTGTCCGGTGCGCTGACGCTGTCCATTATGATCCTCCCGCTCATCATGCGAAGCACAGAGGAGGCACTGCTTGCTGTGCCGGACATGTACCGTGAGGCGAGCTTTGGCCTGGGTGCAGGCAAGCTGCGCACCGTTTTCCGCATTGTTCTTCCGTCAGCCATGCCGGGTATTCTGGCGGGCATTATTCTGGCGGTCGGCCGTGTCGTCGGCGAAACTGCTGCACTCATGTATACAGCGGGCACGGCGACAGATATTCCGACCAGCCTGTTTTCTTCCGGCCGCACGCTGGCAGTCCATATGTACTGCCTGTCCAGCGAGGGCCTGCATACCGACCAGGCATATGCAACCGCAGTTGTCCTGCTGCTTATTGTACTGGTTATGAATACCGTTTCCGCTCTCATTGCGCGAAAGCTGACAAAAAAGTAAGAGGAGTCTGTTATGGCTGTGAATACAAAATATTCCATCAAAAATCTTGACCTGCATTACGGCGATTTCCATGCGCTCAAGAACATCAATCTGGAGCTGCCAGAGAAAGAAATCACCGCATTTATCGGTCCCTCCGGCTGCGGCAAATCCACGCTGCTCAAAACACTCAACCGCATGAACGATCTGGTTGAGGGCTGCCACATCGACGGCACAGTTTTACTGGACGGAGAAGATATCTTCGACCGCATGGATGTCAATGTCCTGCGCCGTCGCGTCGGCATGGTGTTCCAGAAGCCGAATCCGTTCCCGATGAGCATTTATGACAACATCGCCTTCGGCCCGCGCACGCACGGTATCCGCAACAAGGCAAAGCTGGATGTCATTGTCGAAAAGAGTCTGCGCGATGCGGCAATCTGGGACGAGGTCAAGGATCGCCTGCACAAGAGTGCGCTGGGTATGTCCGGCGGACAGCAGCAGCGTCTTTGTATCGCGCGTGCGCTCGCCATCCAGCCAGAGGTTTTGCTGATGGACGAGCCAACCAGTGCACTTGACCCGATTTCCACGATGAAGGTCGAAGATCTGGTACAGGAGCTCAAAAAGGATTATACCATCGTCATGGTAACGCACAACATGCAGCAGGCGACACGCGTATCTGATAAGACTGCGTTCTTCCTGCTGGGTGAGGTCATCGAATTTGAAAACACCGAGGAATTGTTCTCCATGCCGAAGGATCAGAGAACAGAAAATTATATCACCGGACGTTTCGGCTGATGGAGGGGTACCCATGAGAAACCGTTTTGACAGAGAACTAACCAGAATGCACGAGGATCTGATTTCGATGGCAGCCCTTGTGGAAACAGCGATCAGCCGTGCCGTTGAGGCATTGAAAAAATATGACGCTGATCTGGCACGCATAACGATGGCGGGCGACAAGGAGGTCGACCAGAAGGAGCGTGAAATTGAGAGTGCCTGCCTCAAGCTGCTGCTTCAGCAGCAGCCGGTGGCGCGTGATCTGCGCGAAATTTCGACTGCCCTCAAAATGATTACCGATATGGAACGGATCGGCGACCTCGCGGAGGATATTGCAGAGGTCACGCTGTTCCTGTGTGAAAAGCCGTCGTATGTTGCGCCGGAGCAGCTGTCGTATATGGCGGAGGCGACCATTAAAATGGTACGTGATTCTATCGATGCCTTTGTTGCACGAGACCTTGCGGCAGCACATGCCGTTGTTGAGTATGATGATGTCGTAGACAAGTTGTTTTCGGAGACACGTACCGTGCTGGTGGAGCGCATCCACGAATCGCTTGAGGACGCAGAGCAGGCGATGGACATCATGATGATTGCCAAGTATTTTGAACGCATTGGAGATCACGCGGTCAATATCTCCGAGTGGGTTGAATTTTCCATCACCGGCACGCATAAAAAGATGCGCGTGCTGGGCTGAAGCACAGAGAGGGAAAGGGAATGAACATCTATCTGGTCGAAGACGATGAGAGCATCCGCACGATGGTGCTGTACGCGCTCAGCGGCAACGGATTTGAGGCGAGCGGATTTGAAAGTGGCCGGGAGCTGAATGTAGCCATGCGCGCGCGTCTGCCTGATATGATCCTGCTGGATATTATGCTGCCGGGTGAGAATGGACTGTCCATTTTGAAGCGACTGCGCGCATCCGACCGGACTGCGTCCATCCCCATCATCATGCTGACTGCAAAGGCATCGGAAATGGATAAGGTGACCGGGTTGGATCTCGGCGCCGACGATTATGTGGCAAAGCCGTTCGGTATCCTTGAGCTGCTTTCGCGCATCCGCGCGGTTGCACGGCGAACAGGCGCGAATGGAGAGGATACAGAGGAACATTATACATATAAGGATGTATCCATCTTTGGAGACAGCCATATTGTCACCCTGCGCGGTGAGGAAATCCATCTGACACGCAAGGAGTTCAAGCTGCTGTGGTTTCTGCTGGAAAATCAGGGGCGCGTTGTCACGCGCGAAAGCATTATGGAGCATGTGTGGGACACAGGCTATGATGTCGAAACACGCACGGTGGATATCCATATCAATACGCTGCGCCGGAAAATCGATGACGACGGCACCAAAATTCAGACCATCCGCGGCGTGGGTTATAAAATCGGCTGATGCATTCCCTCATATATTTGCGCGAATATGCGGTATATATGAGGGGATTTTTTTATGTATGGTTGACATGTGCGCATCATTCTGATACCTTGAATATAGGCCGTCAGAGCGGACGGTCATTCTGAATACGGAAAGAAGGAAAAGACTGTATGGATCGTTTGAGAGAGAAATCCGGCTTTATCTGTGATATGGACGGTGTCATCTACCACGGGAACAAAATTCTGCCCGGCGTGCGTGAGTTTGTCGACTGGCTCCAGCGCGAAAACAAGCATTTTCTGTTCCTGACCAATTCCAGCCACTATACGCCGAAGGAGCTTCAGCAGAAGCTGGCGCGCATGGGTCTGGATGTCGATGAGTCACACTTTTATACGAGTGCACTGGCGACGGCGAGCTTCCTCAGCCATCAGGCGCCGGGATGCAGCGCTTATGTCGTCGGTGACCATGGCTTACAGAATGCATTGTTTGCCGCAGGCATCACGGTCAATGAGATTGATCCGGATTATGTTGTTATCGGCGAGCCGGAGTCATTCAGCTATGACAATATTGTCCGTGCGATCCGCCTGGTCAACAAGGGGGCAAAGCTGATCGGTACGAATTCCGATATCACTGGCCCGACGGAAAGCGGGATTGTGCCCGGCTGCGGCGCGCTGATCGCTCCGATTGAGCGGGCGACCGGTAAGAAGGCATACTTTGTCGGAAAGCCGAACCCGCTGATGATGCGCACCGGCCTGCGCATGCTCGGTGTGCATTCTGAAGAGGCCGCAATGGTGGGTGACCGCATGGACACTGATATGATCGCGGGCATTGAATCCGGCCTGGATACCGTTCTCGTGCTGTCCGGTGTAACCGCTCCGGAGGATATCGATAAATTCCCGTACCGTCCGCGCCTTGTGCTGTCCGGTGTCGGCGAAATTCCGCCCGCAGCAGAATAAACTGCATATTTTTATAAATTGCGCCCGGACAGGTTTTGGCTCTGTTCGGGTGCTTTTTTGCTCAAAACCGGCATAAACCACTCAGAATTGGACACAATAGCCTCGGCGAAACATACGATTGATCGGGCGAAAATATCTTGTTAATCATGCATAAAAACAATTGACTGTTTTTGTGCAATATGGTATAATCCAATTAGGATGTTAGGGGATAGGAACAACCCATAAAAGTACAAAGAATTTGTAGTTTGTTGGGAAATTGTTGGTTTCGTTTGCACTGAATTGGTGCGGTGTGAGGGCATTTGAGAATGGATGCCCGTGGGTATTTTGTGAGGTATTGGTTATGAGAAAAACGAAAATTATTTGTACGATGGGCCCGTCTACCGACGACATCGAGGTTTTGCGGCAGATGGCGCAGGCCGGCATGAACGTCGCGCGCTTCAACTTTTCGCATGGCTCGCATGAGGAGCACAAGCAGCGCATGGACTGCCTGAAGAAAGTTCGTGAGGAAGCTGGTCTGCCGATCGCCATCCTGCTGGACACCAAGGGACCGGAAATCCGTACCGGCGATATGAAGGACGGAAAGATTTTCCTGAAGAAGGGCGAGGTGCTCCGCCTGACCCCGCGCGCCTGCCTGGGTACGCCGGAAAAGATTCAGATTACCTATCCGGATCTGTACAAGGATGTGCAGACGGGCACGAGCATTCTGATCGACGACGGTCTGATTGAGCTGCGTGTGGAGCAGACGCAGGAGCAGGATATTCTGTGCCGTGTCCTGAATGATGGCGCAGTTTCCAACCACAAGGGCATCAATGTACCGGACGTACATCTGTCCATTCCGTATCTGAGCGATAAGGATAAGGAAGACATCAAGTTCGGCATTGAGCAAGGTGTTGACTTTATCGCGGCATCGTTTGTCCGCACGCCGGACGACGTACAGCAGCTGCGCATGCTGCTGGATGAGAATGGCGGCGAAAACATCAACATCATTGCAAAGATTGAAAATCAGCAGGGCGTTGAGAACATCGACGGCATTGTTGCGCTGGCAGATGGTGTTATGATTGCCCGCGGCGACATGGGCGTTGAAATTCCGGCAGAGGATGTTCCGTCGATCCAGAAGCTGCTGATTAAGAAGGTTACGCTGGCAGGTAAGCAGGTCATCACGGCGACGCAGATGCTGGATTCCATGATGAAGAATCCGCGCCCGACTCGTGCGGAGGTCACCGACGTTGCAAACGCAATTTATGACGGTACCGGCGCAATCATGCTGTCCGGCGAAACCGCTGCCGGCCTGTACCCGGTTGAGGCGCTGACCATGATGGCGCGCATTGCGGAGCGCACAGAGGAAGACATCGACTACCGCAAGCGCTTCTTTGTCCGCGACAGAAAGGCAAATCCGGATATTACGGATGCAATCTGCCATGCGACCTGCACGACAGCGCATGACCTGAATGCGCGCGCAATTGTCACGGTAACCAAGTCCGGCCGCTCGGCGCGTATGGTTGCACGCTATCGTCCGGATTGTGATATTATCGGCTGTACGCCGTCCGAAACGGTCGCACACCAGCTCAACCTCGTATGGGGTGTCAGCCCGGTTCTGGTTGAGGAAAAGAACAATGTATTTGATCTGTTCGATTACGCATTGGATACTACCAGAGATCAGGGGCTGATGAAGGAAGGCGACATCGCTGTCATTACGTCTGGTGTTCCGATCGGTGTTTCCGGCACGACCAACATGATTAAGGTTCAGGTTGTCGGCAGCAACGCATAACATACGTCAAATACTTCGATTTTTATTAAAATAAAACCGGCACAGCCCGAGATGAACTGCCCCCATTTGTCAGACAGTATGAGATACTATCTGCAAATGAGGTGCATGTCACGTTCAGGCTGTGCCGGTTTCATCTTTATACAATGCAGCTAACTCTTCGATTATTTTAACGATGTGCTCCATTTTGTGAGGTGGAATCTGTCGCATGGCAAGCTGGATGCGGGTTTCCTGTTCACGGGTGCTGTCCAGGTTGTCGCAGGAAAAGAAATCTGACAGCGAGATTCCCAGTGCATCGGTGATGCGGTGAAGGGTATCGATGGTCGGACATTTCAGTCCACGCTCCAAATGTCCGAGATAGGCCGGACTCATTCCAATTTTCAGCGCAAGCGCTTCCTGACTGATGCCGCGCAGCTGGCGGAAATGGCGGATTCGCTGTCCGGTTTCCGCTGTAATCTTTTGCTTTTGACTATCTATCACAATCACTTCCCACATGGTTTACTTATAATGTATGCGAAATTTGTGACTCTATCAAAATTCTAAAGATATTATATATAAATATCTTTAGATATTGACAGGCGGAAGGAAATATGATATCTTAGATACAGGAAATAGCCTATTTCTATATGCTGATTTTTTCTTGTACCTGTTCGGTTTGTTGCGGCGGCAAGGCGCTGCGCGAGCTGGTTGAAGGGGATTTGAAAAGTCAACACTGGGGGATTGCGCCCGGGGGCGCACTGCGGAAGGGCATGCCGTGTTCCATACAGGGACGGCATGCCCTTTGTTATGTTTCCGATGGAATAAATTCACCTTGTTTCAGGAAACCTAAGGATATTCCAGACAGAAACGAGGCGAAAGCAGATGCTGGATTTGATTATTGTCGGTGCAGGTGTCGCGGGGTTGAGCGCGTCCGTTTATGCGCAGCGCGCAGCACTGGAGGCGCGCACACTCGAACGCGACGGCATGGGTGGCGGACAACTGGCAGAAGCCGTGCAGGTGGAAAATTATCCCGGAATGACACAGATATCCGGCTTTGACCTCGCACAGGCGATGCGCAGGCATGCGGAAGCACTGGGCAGTGTGTTTGAGACCGCAGAGGTATTGCGCCTTATTCAAAGGCAATCACATTGGGAGGTGCAGTGTGCGGATGGAACGCGATATAAGGCGCGCGCAGTCATCGCCGCCATGGGCACGCAGCGACGCAGGCTGGAGGTGCCGGGAGAGGAACAGTATACCGGACACGGTGTGTCATACTGTGCAACCTGTGATGGCGCATTTTTTCGTGGAAAGACGGTCGCGGTTGTCGGAGGCGGGGATACCGCCGTGGACGATGCCTTATATCTGTCCGACTTGGCGGAAACCGTGTATCTGGTACACCGGCGTGAGACTCTGCGCGCCAACCGGCGGCGGCAGGAATTGCTGCGCACAAAGAAAAATGTAGTTTTTTTGTGGAACACTGTCGTGCTGGCGATTCACGGGAAGGAGCAGGTCACGGCATTTACCACAGATACACAGGGCGTAAAACGCACGATCCCAACGGACGGTGTGTTTATTGCAGTCGGCTCCGTGCCGCATACGGATTGTCTGCCGCCGGAGACCGCACGCGATGCGGCCGGATATCTGCTGACGGGAGAGGACGGCAAAACGAATCTGCCCGGCCTGTTTGCAGCAGGAGACATCCGCAGCAAGCCGCTGCGTCAGGCTGTGACGGCAGCGGCAGACGGCGCGAGCTGTGTTGTATCTGCGGAACGATATTTGCAGGGAGAAAGCAAAGCGCTCATCTGAACTCTGTTCAGATGAGCGCTTTTTCAAAGATTTCGCGGTTATTCTGATTCAGCTTCCAGCTCCTGCAAGAGCTTACGGTCGCGCTTATCCTGCGGTTCAAACTTCGCAAACAGGTCCGGACGGTCGTTTTTGGTTCGTTCCAGACTTTTTTTGCGCCGCCAGGTTTCAATGTTGGCGTGATGCCCGGATAGCAGGACATCCGGCACGGCGCGGTCGTGCCAGATCGCAGGCTTGGTATACTGCGGATATTCCAGCAGGCCGCTCCAGTGGCTCTCTTCGGTGAAGCAGACCTCTTCTGCGAGTACACCGGGCACCATGCGGCAGACCGCGTCTGCGACTGCCATCGCAGGAATTTCGCCGCCAGTCAGCACAAAGTCGCCGATGGAAATTTCCTCGTCGACGCACTCGTCGATAAAACGCTGGTCAATGCCTTCATAATGGCCGCAGACGAGGATGACATGCTCGTGCGCCAACAGCTCGCGTGCCTTGTTCTGGCAGAACGGCGCGCCCTGTGCACTCATCAGGACGGTGTGGACATGTGTGCCGCCGGTCACGTGTTCGTGGCAGCGGTACAGCGGATCGGCCTGCATGACCATACCCTTGCCGCCGCCATAGGGCGTGTCATCCACGCGGTTGTGCTTGTCCAACGTGAAATCGCGGATGTTGACAGCATTGATTTCAATCAGCCCCGCCTGCTGTGCGCGTCCGATGACACTGGTGTGCATCACGCAGTCCACCATTTCGGGGAACAGGGTGAGAATATCAATCTTCATCGCTGAGCAGCCCTTCAATCGTGCGGACAGTGACCCGGCCGTTTTCCAAATCGACATTTTCGACAAACGGCATGCCCGGAATCAGATGCTGAGATTTGCCGTCCTGAATGACATACAAATCGCCCGCAGGGCCGTCGTTGATCTCCTTAACCACGCCGATTTCATGGCCGACCCGTTCGTCATAGACCGGCAGGCCGATGACATCCTGAATGAAGAACGCGCCTTCCTCCAGTTCGACGTCGTCGCGGTTCATATACAGTGTCATGCCGCGCAGCTGCTGCGCCTGCTCCATGGTGTCCACGCCCTCGAGATGCATGAGCACACAGCCCTTGTGCACCTTCGCGGAGAGAATGGTCACCGGTGTCCGATCCTTGCGGTATAACGTATCGAATTCGGCGAGAAAGTCGGGGGAATCGCACCACGGCTGCACCTTGACATCGCCGCGCACGCCATGCGTGTTGACAATCTTGCCGATTTCCAGAAATTGCTTCTTCATAAAATCCTCCACGGGGAATGCAGGGCGTGAGCTACGCCCGAAATTTCAATAGCAGAAAAAAAGAGCCGCGATGCGGCTCTCGAAAAGACTCAGTCGACGATTTCGACAGATACCTTTTTATTTTGACGATTTCCGGCCGCCTTCATCAAAGTACGAATTTCCTTTGCGATGCGACCATGACGGCCGATAACCTTACCCATATCATCAGGAGCGACGCGGAGTTCAAAAATGATCTCCTCGCCCTGCGTGGTTTCGGTCACACTGACAGCGTCCGGGTCGTTTACAAGGTTCTTTGCGATGTAGGTCAAAAGTTCTTTCATCTAAAACAACCTCACTTGCATTACAGTACGCCGGATTTCTTCAGCAGTGCACGTACGGTATCGGTCGGCTGTGCGCCATTCTTGATCCACTGCTGTGCGCGCTCGCCATCGATCTTGATCTCAACCGGGTTAGCCAGCGGATTGTAGGTGCCGATTTCCTCGATGAAACGGCCGTCACGCGGGTAACGGGAATCAGCGACAACGATACGGTAGAAAGGAGCCTTCTTAGCACCCAGTCTGCGAAGTCTGATTTTTACCATGGTTTTCACCTCCTGTGAATTGATTATTGTAAATTTCTTTACACGATATTAAAACGGGAAGCGGAAGCCGCCGCCGCGTTTGCCTAAGTTACCTATGCCGGGGAAGTTCATGCCGCCGCGCTTTTTGCCGCGCTTTGTCATGCCGTTCAGCTGCTTGGTCATCTTCTGCATCATCTCAAACTGCTTGAGCAGACGATTGACATCCTCAATTTTCAGGCCGCAGCCCGCCGCAATACGCTTTTTGCGGCTGAAGTTGATGATGGAGGGATTTTCCCGCTCCTTCAGCGTCATGGAACTGATGATCGCTTCGACATGTGCGACCGCCTTTTCATCGACCTGCGCGCCAGAAAGTGCCTTGGAGTCCATGCCCGGGATCATGGAGAGCATGTTCTGCATGGCTTCCGGGTCTTTGAACTGCGCGAGCTGATCGGCGAAATCCGTCAGCGTCAGGCGGTTGGCACGCATTTTCTTTTCCAGCTCCGCGGCCTTCTTGGCGTCGTAATTCTCCTGTGCCTTTTCAATCAGCGTGAGCATGTCGCCCATGCCCAGGATGCGGGATGCCATGCGGTCGGGGTGGAACGGTTCGATGTCGGCGAGCTTTTCGCCTGTGCCGATGAATTTAATCGGCTTGCCGGTGACGGCCTTGGTGGAGAGGGCTGCGCCGCCGCGAGCGTCACCGTCCATCTTTGCCATCAGAATGCCGTCGATCCCGAGTGCATCGTCAAACGCGGTTGCCACGTTGACGGCGTCCTGACCGGTCATCGCGTCGACAACCAGCATGATTTCGGAGGGCTGAACCTCCGCCTTGATGTTTTTCAGCTCATCCATCAGCGCTTCGTCGATGTGGAGCCGTCCGGCGGTGTCGAGGAAGACCATGTCATACGCATTCTTCTTTGCGTAATCCACGCCCGCCTTGGCAATTTCCACCGGGTCGCCCTGTCCCATTTCAAAGACCGGGATATCCAACTTTTCGCCGACAACCTTGAGCTGATCGATGGCAGCAGGGCGGTACACGTCGCAGGCGACGAGCAGCGGGCGCTTCTGCTGCTGTTTTTTGAACAATCCAGCGAGCTTGGCGCCGTTTGTTGTCTTACCGGCACCTTGCAGGCCGACCATCATGACGACAGTCGGGGGATTGGGGGAGATGTTAATTTTTGCGTTGGAGCCGCCCATGAGCTTGGTCAGCTCTTCGTTGACAATTTTGATGACCTGCTGCGCAGGCGAGAGGCTTTCGAGAATCTCTGCACCGGTTGCTCGCTCGGTCACGGTTTTGGTAAAGTCCTTGACGACCTTAAAGTTGACATCTGCTTCGAGCAGCGCCAGCTTGATTTCGCGCATTGCGCTTTTGACGTCGGCCTCGCTCAGACGGCCGCGGCTTTTCAGCTTCTTAAAGGCAGAAGTGATTTTTTCGGAAAGACCTTCAAATGCCATGATTTCTCCTTATTCCGAAAGCTGTTTGGCAATCTGGAATGCCTGTTCGCACAATTCTGCAATCTTCGGATCGTGGTAGCGCACGTTGTTGATGCCGCGCAGCTCCCAGACGATATCCGCCAGACGCTCCAGATCGGATTGTGTCTGACCGTATTTTGCGACCAGCCCGAGCTTTTCCTCGGTGTCGCGCAGCGTGCGTTCCGCGCGCAAGATGCCGTCGCGCACGCCCTGACGGGTAATGCCCATGTGTTCGGAAATTTCCGCCAGCGAGAGGTCATCGTTGTAATACAGGTCGAACAGCTCTTTTTGCTTCGCCGTGAGTATTTCACCGTAAAAATCATAGAGCATGCACATTTCAAACGGTTTGTTCTTCATGACACACCTCCGATGAAACACTGTGGTGTAAAGGCTTTGACCTTTGTAAAGGTATTTTGCTTTACAACACTTTTGGTATTCTAAACCCGTCTGTGTTTTTTGTCAAGAGATTTTCGCATAATTTTTGTGATTTTTTTGAGAAAAAATCCGATCAGGTCGAGCACGGCGAGAATCAGTGTGACAGACATTGCGCCGAGGACGTTTAAGATGATATCATCGATGTCACATGAGCCCAGCCCGGTGAGGTATTGTGTCAGCTCGATGCCTGCGCTCAGCACAAAACCAACGAGGAATGTGCGGCCAAGGCTCAGGCTGCGCGTGACCAGCGGAATCAGAATGCCGATGGGCATAAATGCGACGATATTTCCGGCGAGGTTGCGCACTGCGACGGACGCGGGAACGCGGCCGGAGAACGCGTAAAAACGGATGGTCTGGAACGGGACGAGATTGACACGGGTATACGCCAGCTCGTCAGTATCATTTAATATGTTGACAATGGTGTCGTGATCGAATTTAAACAGAATTACCTTGAGCAAAAGCAGCACATAGGCAATCAGGCACAGCCAGAGCAGCACCGTAATCAGCGGAGAGCGCCGTTTTTTTACCGACACGCACAAAACTCCTTTCCGGTTTTCATTGAATTATAATCATACCACTCGCAGGCGGAAAATGCAATCAAAATGGCAGTGAAAGCAAAAAACGACACAGTAACGGGTAGACGAAAGGTAAAAACAGCGATATAATAGCACAGAGAAACGGGCGTTCTGCGCCATTGCCATGTAACGGAGACAAATATGTACCATACAACGAGAATGTCACTGAAAGACGGGATCGGGCTGACCTGCGTGACAACCAAACAGTCCAAGACCTCGTGCCTGAGCGCGATGCTTGCGCTTCCGCTGGGCGCAGAGGGAAGAAGCAAATCGGCGCTGCTGCCTTATGTTCTGCGCAGCAGCAGCCGCGCCTATCCGGGGCACCAGGCAGTTGCGGCACAGCTGGACAACCTGTATGGCGCGCGGCTGGAACCGATTGTGCGCAAGCGCGGCGAGGCACAGCTGGTGGGTTTTGTCGCGGATGTGATTGATGAGCGATTTGCTATGCCGGGTGAGGGCAGCCTGTTTGCCGGGACGGCACAGCTGCTTTCCGCGCTGTTGCTTGAACCGGACAGATTTGAGGCCGGGACGGTTGCCCGTGAGGCAGAGCAGCTGTGTGCGCGCATTGCGTCACTGCCGGATGACAAACGGTCATGGGCGGTGCGGCGTATGTACCAGCATATGTGTGCACAGGAGGCATACAGTGCGGTGGAGCTGGGTGACATCGATGCTGTCCGTGCGGTCTCGCCGGAGGCGTTGGAGATGCACTATCAAAGCGTCATTCAGACCGCGCCGCTTGAGCTGTTCTATTGCGGCTCGCTGCCGGCGGAAACTGTCGCACAACAGCTGCGCGAGGCGATGCAGGCGTTCCCGGAGCGAAATGCACTGATCTGCCCGCAGTTTGATGCGCCGCGCGCGTCGCAGGGCACAGCGCTGCGTGAAGTGACCGAGGAAGAGCCGGTCGCACAGGGCAAGCTGACCATTGGCCTGCGCACGGGCATCACCGCATTTGACGATGACTATCCCGCGATGGTGCTGTTTAACGCCTGCTTCGGCGGTACGACCTCGTCGCGTCTGTTCCGCACGGTACGTGAGCAGCTGAGCCTGTGCTATTATGCGTCTTCCCAGACGGACAAGCTCAAGGGCGTCATGGCGGTATCTTCCGGCATTGAGAACCAAAGCGAACCGAAGGCGCGCGCAGAGATTCTGCATCAGCTGGAGGAGATGCAGGACGGCATGACTGTCGATGAGGTCGAGGCTGCGCGCCGGTCAGTGACGGCATCACTGCGGGCGATGCAGGATTCTCCGCTGTCGCTGGAAAATTTTTACCAGACGCAGGCAGCGGCAGGTCTGACTGAAACACTGGATGAGCTGATTGCGCGCATCCAGACGGTGACGGCAGAGGACGTCACCCGTGCGGCGCGCAGAGCGGTGCCGGACACGGTATATTTTCTCAAAGGAGCGGGCGCATGACTACCATTTCGTATCCGAATTTAGATGACTGCATCCAGACGACGGTTCTGGACAACGGCCTGCATATTTACTGCGTCCCGCGCGAGCGCGGCACAAAGACATTTGCCATGCTCGCCGTGAATTTCGGTTCGGTTGACTGCCGGTTTACACTGGACGGGACAAAGTACGACGTCACGCCGGGCATTGCACATTTCCTTGAGCACAAGATGTTTGAGGAGGAGGACGGCAATGCGCTGCAAAAGTTTACCGCGCTCGGCGCGCAGCCGAACGCGTTCACCAGCCATACGATGACGGCATACCATGTTACGTGCACCGATCGGTTTTATGACTGCCTGGAAATTTTGCTGCGGTTTGTGACAACACCGTATTTTACAGATCAGAATGTTGCGAAGGAAAAGGGCATCATCGGGCAGGAGATTGGTATGCTGGATGATACACCGAGCTGGCAGGCTTATGTCGGCGTGCTGGAGGGGCTGTATGCCGAGCATCCGGTGCGCATTTCAGTCGCCGGCAGCAAGCAGACGATTGAACCGATTGACCCGCAGGTGCTGGGCGTCTGCCATCGCGCCTTTTATTCTCCTGCAAATCTTGCGCTGATTGTATGCGGCCGGTACGACTTTGACCGCGTCGTGGAGATGGCAGAGCGAATGACACCGAAGAAATCCGCGCGCATTGCGGCGCGTGACTATGGTACGGAGCCGAAACAGGCAATGCTACCTTATATAGAGCGACGTATGGCGGTGTCGCGCCCGATGTTTATCCTGGGCTGTAAAGATACCGTGCCGGAGCAGCCGTATGCGCGTCAGCTGATTGGTGAGTTGGCAGCAACTTGCGTATGCGGCAAGTCCGCGCCGCTGTACGAGCGTTTGTACCGTGACGGATTGATTGACCGCACGTTTGACCCGGATTACTTTACGTTCCCGGACGGCGCATGTGCCATGTTCAGTGGTGAGAGCCGTGACCCGCAGGCGGTGCGCGCGGCGCTGGAGGCGGAAATGCGCCGCATCGCAGACGGTGGACTGGAGGACGCGGTGTTTACACGCATGAAAAAGGCGGCATATGGCAAATATATCCGCAGGACAAATGATCCGGCAGAGGTGTGCCGCATGCAGGCAGAAGCATGCTTTTCCGGCGCATCGTGTTTCGACTTCGCGGAGGTCTTCCATTCCGTCACGAAGCAGGACATTGTGCGGCGTATCCGGCAGTGGTCGGCAGATGGCATGACTTCGCTTGCCGTTATCGCGCCGCAGAGGGAGGACAATACATGAGCCAGACGGTATCGTTCCCCGGACTGGGGCTTGAATTTCATTTTTCCAGTGTGGCATTTACCATTGGTTCCAAACCGATTTACTGGTATGGTATTGTGATTACACTGGGCATTCTTCTCGCGATTGCCTATGCATCCAAACGGTCGCAGCAGTTCGGCGTCAAATCGGACGACCTGCTCGATATGATGCTGTTTGTGCTTCCCATTGCAATTATCTGTGCGCGACTGTACTATGTCGCGTTTGAATGGGAGAAGTATAAGGACAACCCAGCGGAGATCTTCGCCGTATGGCACGGTGGTCTTGCGATTTACGGTGGCCTGATTGGCGGTCTGATTACGGCGATTGTGTTCTGTCGTGTCAGGAAAATCGACTGCATGGATATGCTTGACCTTGTTGCGGGCGCTGTGCCCATCGGGCAGGTGCTCGGGCGCTGGGGCAATTTCTTTAATTGTGAGGCGTTTGGCAGTGAGACTTCGCTTCCGTGGCGCATGGTCATCGGCAAGGGCCTTGACGAGGCGGGACAATTCGGCAACCATCCGACGTTTTTTTACGAATCGGCATGGAATGCCATCGGCTTTGTGCTGCTGTATTTTTACTCAAAAAAGCGGAAATACCGCGGAGAGGTTCTGCTGCTCTATTTCGGGTGGTATGGCCTCGGGCGGTTCTTCATAGAAGGTCTTCGCACGGACAGCCTGTACCTGTGGGGCACAGGCATCCGGGTCTCACAGGTGGTGGCACTGATTTCTGTTATCATCGGCTTTGGCGGCTTCCTGCTCAATCGGGTTATGCCGTTTTTGCGTGAGACAGCTGCGGAGGTCAACGACAACGATACAAACACGGAGGAAACAACATGAGTGCAATTCGAATGGACGGCAAAATGGTTTCCGCGAAGGTTCGCGGAAGCATTCTGGATGAGGTAAACAGACTGAAGGAGCGCGGCGTGCGTCCGGGTCTTGCGGTTATTATCGTCGGTGAGGATCCGGCGTCGCAGGTCTATGTGCGCAATAAGGAGCGCGCGTGTGAGGAGTGCGGTTTTTACTCGGAAAAATATGCGCTGCCGGAGGAAACGACGCAGGAGCAGCTGCTCGGCCTGATTGATGAGCTCAATCGCAATCCGCGCATTGACGGCATCCTGTGCCAGCTGCCGGTACCGAAGCACATCAGCGAGCAGGCTGTCATTGATGCCATTGACCCGAGCAAGGATGTCGATGCGTTCCATCCGGTCAATGTCGGCAAGATCATGGTCGGCAATTTTGATTTTCTGCCGTGCACCCCGGCAGGCGTCATGCAGCTGCTGGATGAATACAACATTGACCCGAAGGGTAAAAACTGTGTCGTGATCGGCCGCTCCAACATCGTCGGCAAGCCGATGGCTATGCTGCTGCTGCACCGCCATGGTACTGTGACCATCTGCCATTCCCGCACACAGAACCTGAAAGAGGTCTGTGCGCAGGCGGATATTCTCGTTGCCGCTGTCGGCAAGGTGGATTTCGTCACAGCTGATATGGTTAAGGAAGGCGCGACTGTCATCGATGTCGGCATGAACCGCAAGAACGGCAAGCTGTGCGGCGATGTCTGCTTTGATGAGGTCAATGAAAAGGCCGCATATCTGACGCCGGTACCGGGCGGTGTCGGCCCGATGACCATCACGATGCTGATGAAAAATACACTGAAAGCGGCTAAGCTGCACGCAGGCATCGAGGACTGAAAAAACACGAAATTTGGTATTGACAGCGGGCGACTGCTGTGATACTATATGAAAAGCCGCATTGACCGGGTTGGAAAAGTGTGCCTCATGACACCGCCCGTGAGAGCGTGACTCTATCAAAGAAAGAGAGGTGCTACCGCATGTACGCAATTTTAGAGACCGGTGGCAAGCAGTACAAGGTATCCGAAGGTGACGTTATTTACGTTGAGAAGCTCGGCGTAGAAGACGGTGCTTCCGTAACGTTCGACAAGGTCCTGGCAGTTGGCGAGGGCGCAGACCTGAAGGTTGGTGCTCCGTATGTTGAGGGCGCTACCGTTGCTGGCACGGCTGAGAAGACCGGCAAGCAGAAGAAGATCATCGTTTACAAGATGAAGCCGAAGAAGGGCTACCGCCGCAAGCAGGGTCACAGACAGCCCTACACCAAGGTAACCATCGGCGCAATCAACGCGTAAGATGACAACCGCCCGTTTTTTTACAACAGGCAGCCGCATTGATGCAGTGGAAGTAACCGGACACGCGGGCTACGCGGAGGAAGGCGAAGACATTGTCTGTGCGGCGGTATCTGCGAATCTGGATCTGACAAGCTGCCTGCTTGCCGACGTTCTGGGTCTGGACATCAAGACCGAAGTCGACGACGAACAGGCGCGCATCCGCATCGAGCTTCCGAAGAAGCTGGATGAAGCAGATGAGATGCAGGCGCAGAACGCACTTGACGCCTTGATGCTGTATTTTGTCAACCTCAAGGCACGATATCAGGATTTTATCGAAGTAATGGAGGTGTAAGTCATGCTTCAGATTAGCTTACAGTTTTTCGCTCATAAAAAGGGCGTAGGTTCTACCAAGAACGGCCGTGATTCCGAGTCCAAGAGACTTGGCGTTAAGCGTGCTGATGGTCAGGTTGTACCGGCAGGCAACATTCTGGTTCGCCAGCGCGGCACCCACATCCATCCGGGCGTAAATGTCGGCATTGGTTCCGATGACACCCTTTTTGCAAAGGTTACCGGCGTTGTTCGTTTCGAGCGTCTCGGCCGTGACCGCAAGCAGGTTTCTGTTTACGAAATCGAGCAGTAAGATATTCTTTGATGCGAAAGGCACCTCGGACATATTGTCTGAGGTGCTTTTTTTCAGGAACACTCTGGAAAGGAGTTCATATGCCACAGTTTATTGATACCGCGAAAATCTGGATTCGTTCCGGCAAGGGCGGCGACGGAAAGGTATCGTTCCACCGCGAGAAATACATTGCTTCCGGCGGTCCGGACGGCGGTGACGGCGGCCGCGGCGGTTCGATTGTGTTTCAGGTGGATGACAACCTGTCGACACTGATGGATTTCCGCTATAAAAAGAAATATACCGCGCCCGCAGGCGAACCGGGCGGCAGCAAGCGCTGCTCCGGCAAGGACGGCAAGGATCTGGTCATCCGCGTGCCGCGCGGCACCATTCTGCGCGACGCGAAGAGCGGACAGGTAATCAAGGATTTGTCTGATTCCGAGCCGTTTGTTGCGGCACGTGGCGGCAAGGGCGGATGGGGCAATGTCCATTTTGCCACCCCGACCCGTCAGGCACCGCGGTTTGCCAAGCCGGGTCTGCCCGGTCAGGAGCTGGAAATCCGTCTGGAGCTCAAGCTGCTGGCGGACGTCGGACTGGTCGGCTTCCCGAATGTGGGCAAATCCACACTGCTGTCGATGGCATCGGCGGCGCGTCCGAAGATTGCCAATTATCATTTTACCACGCTGGTACCGAATCTCGGCGTTGTATCGATTGGCGAGGGCGAATCGTTCGTCATGGCAGATATTCCGGGCATCATCGAAGGTGCGTCTGAAGGCGCCGGTCTGGGACATGCGTTTCTGCGTCATATTGACCGCTGCCGCCTGCTGCTGCATATCGTCGATGCGGCAGGCAGTGAAGGGCGCGACCCGATTGATGATCTGGAAAAGATCAACAGCGAGCTGGGACAGTATTCCATTGATCTGGAAAACCGCCCGCAGATTGTCGTTGCGAACAAAATTGACCTGCTGGGCGACAACCGTGAGCCGTTGGAAGCCATCCGCAAATGGGCAGAGGATCATGGTTTTGCCTATGCGGAGATGTCTGCCGCGACCAATCAGGGTGTGCGTGAGCTGATGAACCAGACTTGGCACGCGCTCGAGGAGCTGCCGCCGGTGCTCGTTTATGAGCCGGAGTTCATTCCGGAGCCGGCAGATAAACCGGTCACCGAGGACGATATCGAAATTACGAAGGACGGCGACTATTATATTGTATCCGGCGCGTGGATTGATCGCGTCACCGGTTCGGTCAATTTTGACGACTATGAATCCCGCCAGTATCTCGACCGCCGCCTGCGCGCAGCCGGTGTGTTCGACAAGCTGGAAGCCATGGGCATTCAGGATGGCGACCCGGTTATCATGGGCGAGATGGAATTTGAATACGAGAGATAACCGTACTTTTCTTTTTGAGGAAAAGAAAAGTAGGCAAAAGAAAACCTTGTGGCTCGCTCCCGCGCGCTGCAAACATGTCGGATGAACGATCCGCCAGTTTGCCCGTCTGAAGGAAAAGGAGGAGAGCGTTCTGTGAAGAGAAAACGCAAGTGTAAGATTACAGTGCTCAGAAAGGAACTGTTTACCGATTTACAGGAGGAATATCTGGCAGACCCGAACGCTGGTGTCTGTCCGATATTCGAGGTTGGACAGGAATTTATTCTGGAACGCAGCGACAAGCGCGATGATTTCTGGCACATGATGGACGGAAAATTTTGTGCGGAGGCATGGGACTGTATCAGCCGCTATGTCTATGCGGCATTACAGGGTGGTTCGATTATGGACGGCTGGACAAATGATGAGCGCGTCATGATCGCGTGCTGCAACGACGGTACCCGTCCGGTTATTTTCAAAATTGAGCGCATAGACGGAGAGTAGGAAAAACACAGGAGTTGAAATTGGTTTAACTCCTGTGTTTCTTTTTTATGAAGGATCACGCGATTACTCTATCAGGTAAAGTACTTTGGGGAATTTTTTACCGCAGGCACATGTCAGTACGGCCTGCGGTAAAACGGCGTCTGTGTCCAGCTGGTTCCGGCGGGGGCGGGGAAATAAAACTGGTCATCAGCAGACAGAGTCAGGTTCCAGAGGCGGGCGGCAGTTCCGGTCAGTGTGCGCGCCTGCGTCGGCTTTACAATGACCGGGAGGGAGCAGGTTTGCTTCATGGTTCGCAGCACCTCGCGGCCGCGCGTGTTCATGGCAAGTACAGTCACGAAGGCGGGCGGCAGTGCGGTGAGTTCCTGTGTGATGCCGAGATAGGCGCACAGCACCAGGCGGCGCACACGGCTGAGCGGATGGCGGCGCGAACGAACTCTGTCCCACAGTTCATCCAGCGTTTGTGCCTTCTGGCATGCCTGATAAAACCGATTTTCCAGCCCTTCGGATACACCGGGCAGCGCACGGATGTCTTCCGGAGTCAGGCGTCGCAGATAAGGGAGCACGGCGGAGGCAAGATCATCCCAACTGTGCCGGCGTGCCACGCTGCCGCGTTCCCGGCAGGCGGAGGGGAGCAGATCGAATGCCTCATCTGCCCGTCCCGCGCGCAGCAGGCGGCGTACATGCGAGGCCGATGGGATGCCGTCTTCCGGCGTGCCGTCATGTGCCGCGCCGCGCCGGCGCACGGCAATCGGCTGAACCCCCGGACAGATTTGCTGTAAAAACCGGCAGTATTGTACAGCGAGCAGGTCGTTGGGGGAGTCCAGCAGGGATGCCGCCTGCGGGCACAGTTCCTGTGCGGCGGCAGCTGCTGCGTGCGCATAGCTGGCGCTGTTCGGCAACAGGGCGCGCAGACGAGCAGAGAATTCATCTGTGTTCAGGCAGGCGGCCAGCTGCATCAGATATTCTTCTGTCCCGGTTTCACAGCCAAAGGAGAGGTGTGTCACGCAGCCGAGTGCAGCGGCTAGATGGATTCCTCCCTGTGCAAATCCTTCGGCAGAGGAGAGCGCTGCCGTCAACGGCAGTTCCAGTACGAGATCGGGCCCGCCTGCGTCCACGGCACACGCCGCGCGCAAGTATTTGTCCCAGATTGCAGGCTCACCGCGCTGGACATAATTGCCGCTCATGAGCGAAATAACCGCACAATCCGGCAATCGTCGGCGAACTCCTTCAATTTGATAGGCATGTCCTGCATGAAACGGATTGTATTCTGTTATGATCGCGCAGATATTCATAAATCCTCCACAAATTTCTAAGGAAAGTAGTTGAGAAATTTTATCAGGTGGTGTAAAATAAAATTACTGATAAGTTTATTGTACTATGATGACGATATTCTTGCAATGTTATGATTATGATAAAGGAGTATGAGAGAAATGAATGTACTTGTTATTAATGCGGGCAGTTCTTCGCTCAAGTATCAGCTGTTTGACATGGACAACAAGGCAGTTCTTGCCAAGGGTCTGTGTGAGAGAATCGGAATTGACGGTCGTCTGACTCATACAAACCCGAATAAGTCGGAAAAGTATTGTGAAAACGTACCGATGAAGGATCATGCGGACGCAATCCGTGCGGTTATCAACATCCTTGTCGACAAGGAGTGGGGCGTCATCGAGTCCATGAAGGAAATCGATGCAGTCGGACACCGCGTTGTACACGGTGGCGAGTACTTTGCTGATTCCGTTATTATCGACGATTCCGTTATCAAGGCAATTGAGGACTGTATCCCGCTTGCACCGCTTCACAACACCGCAAACCTGATCGGCATCGACGCCTGCAAGGATGTCATGGGTGCCGACATTCCGCAGGTTGCCGTATTTGATACCGCATTCCATCAGACGATGGATCCAGTCGATTACATTTATTCCATCCCTTACGACTACTATAAGAAGTATAAGATCCGCCGTTACGGCTTCCATGGCACCTCTCATAAGTACGTTGCACAGCAGGCTTCTGAAATGCTGGGCATCCCGCTGGAGCACCTGCGCGTCATCACCTGCCATCTGGGCAACGGTTCTTCCGTAACCGCAGTCAAGGGCGGCAAGTCGGTGGACACCTCCATGGGCTTCACCCCGCTGGCAGGCCTGCCGATGGGCACCCGTTCGGGCGATATCGATCCGGCAATCATCAACTTCCTGTGTGAGCATGAGGGCAAGAGCGCAGAGGAAATCCTCGAGGTCATGAACAAGGAATCCGGTGTATACGGCGTTTCCGGCGTATCCTCCGACTTCCGCGATCTGGATACCGCAATCAACGAGGGCAATGAGCGCGCTAAGCTGGCAAAGGATATCTTCATCAACTCGGTTAAGAAGCTGATTGGCTCCTACATCGCAGAAATGGGCGGCGTTGACGCAGTCGTATTCACCGCAGGTGTCGGCGAGAACGACCGTTCTGTTCGTTGGGACGTTTGTGAGCACATGGAATACCTCGGCATCAAGGTTGACCCGGAGAAGAACAAGTACCGCGGCCGTCAGATGGATATTTCCGTCGATTACGCGCGTGTCCGTGTTCTGGTCATCCCGACCAACGAGGAGCTGGTTATCGCAGAGGATACCAAGCGCCTGGTTGAGGCAGCAGAGGACGAATAATCTGAAAAAGAGAACGATTTGGGGGCAGGAAAATCAGTTTCCTGCCCCCTGTTTTATCGCCGGAAAAATCAGCAAAGGCTGTCTCCGGCTTATCGGAGACAGCCCGCTTTGCTGTGCACAGAATTACGACTCATCCGAGCTGCCGCTGTGCAGCTTGGAATAAAAGGTGAGCGCCCACAGGCCCGCCAGACCGATCACGGCGTAAATTATGCGGCTGATCATCGCGCCCTGCCCGCCGAACAGCGCACCGACGATATCCAGCCCAAACAGGCCGATACAGCCCCAGTTGACCGCGCCGATGATGACGAGCGTCAGGACAAATTTGTCCATATAAAAACCTCCTTTTCATGCTATATTCAGTATGACCGGTTTTCGCTGACTTATGCGTGTGGCACTTGTGTTTCGCGTTCACAGGCGGTATAATGAATCATAATTTGCTGCACGAAATGAGGAAATTCGCAATGACAACAGATTTGCATACACATACCGCCTATTCCTATGACGCCGCAGACCGGCCGCTCCGGCAGCACGTGCAGGCGGCAATACAGGGCGGCATCGATGTGCTGGGGTTTACTGAGCATTTGGAATTTTTCCGGACGGATGCGCTGTCAGCGTCGGACTTTGCACCGGATGAGGTGGATTTTGCGGGATATGCGCGTGAAATTGCGCCGTTCCGCAGCGGACGTATGATTCTGCCGGATATCGCAGCACAGCAGCGGGATATTGCCGCTTGCCGGGAGGAATTTGTCGGAACGATTACGCTGCGCGCGGGAATTGAGATGGGACAGCCGCATGCAGCACCAGAGCTTGCGGACAAGCTGCAAAAAGAATTTTCGTTTGACTATGTCATTGGTTCGATTCATCAGACGGCGGCTGATATGGACATGTATTTTTACCGCTATGAGAATATCAACCAGAACGATTTCCTGCACGCATATTTTGACGAGATGGAAGCCATGCTGGCATATGGCCATTTTCAGATTCTGGGGCACATCGATTATCCGCTGCGCGTCATGAAGCTGCCGCACAACCGCCCGTCCCTGAAGGGCTACATGGAGCGTGTGGACATCATTTTGAAGGGCATCATTGAGCGTGGCATCGCGCTGGAATGCAATGCAAAAGGATTATTTGGCTGGCAGCAATCGGTCGGGCCGGAGGATTTCGTGCTGACGCGGTATCGCGAGCTGGGCGGCACATATATCACGACCGGTTCGGATTCCCATGCGCCGGAGAGCATCGGCGCAGGCATTCCACAGGCACTTGACCGTTTGCGCGCATTTGGCTTTGCCTACATAACCGATTTTGAAAACGGAAAAGCAATCCAGCACAGACTGTGAGACAGGGGGAGAGAATATGAAACAGGCAACGGCAGAGGCACATGCCAAAATCAATCTGACGTTGGACGTCACAGGAAAGCGCTCCAATGGCTATCACGATGTCTGCATGGTCATGCAGTCCATCGGGCTGCACGACATGGTGACAGCTTGCGTCGGCACGGGCAGCTGCATCCGGCTGTCTGTCGAAGGCAGCGACCTGCCCGCTGACAACAGCAATCTGGCCTATCGTGCGGCGGAGCTGTTTCTCAGCGAGACTGGAACGCCATGTGACGGCATTTCGATTGTTATTGAGAAAAATATTCCTGTGGCGGCAGGACTTGCGGGCGGCAGCACGGATGCCGCTGCGGTGTTGGTGCTGTTGGATGAACTGTATGATACCCATCTGGGTGAGAAAAAACTCATGGAGATCGGGTTGAAGCTGGGGGCGGATGTACCGTTCTGCATTTCCGGCGGTACGATGCTGGCGGAGGGCATCGGTGAGGTGTTGACGCGCCTGCCTGATGTACCGCAGACACATGTTGTACTGTGCAAGCCGCCGATTGCGGTTTCCACGCCGGCGATTTACCGCGCAATTGATTCCGCAGAGATCGCGGAGCGCCCAGACACACAGGCGATGTGCGCCGCAATTGCCGCCGGGGACTGTTTCCGTGTGGCACAGCTGCTGTGCAATGTCATGCAGCCGGTTACGGCGGGTATGCACCCCGAGGTGGAGGCAATCTGCGGCACGCTGCGCAGCTGCGGCGCAATGGGCGCGATTATGAGCGGTTCGGGGCCGTCGAATTTCGGCCTGTTTGAGAAGCCGGAGGAGGCGCAGGCGGCGTGCGATACCCTTGCGGCGCAGTATCCGGAAACCTATCTGACGAATTTTTGTACGGCGGCACAGGTTAAACGCTGACACAACAGGCGATACTTTTGATATCTTCAGATATCGAAAGGAAGCTGTACTTATGAAAATCAAAAACATGCGCCGCGCGCGCTGGGAATTGACGGTTGCACTCACACTTTTTTTCGCGCTGTGTTATGCAGCGGCTTGTGATACCGCACAGAAGGAGCTGGCGGATGATGTTCTGCGCCTGCGCGTGGTCGCTCATTCGGACTCGGAAGAAGATCAGGCGCTCAAGCTGCGCGTACGCGACCGCGTGCTGGAACTCATGCAGCCGCTGGAGCAGCAGGCAGACAGCCGTGCGGATATGCAGCAAATGCTGCGTGCGCACATGCAGGAAATCGCCAATGCCGCCCAGCAGGAGGTCTATGACAACGGGCACACCGAGCACGTTACTGCATGCTTGGCTGAGGAATGGTACCCGACACGCGATTACGCGGCATTTTCGCTTCCGGCAGGACAGTATGAAGGGCTCCAGATTCGTATCGGACAGGCGGAGGGTCACAACTGGTGGTGTGTGCTGTATCCGTCGCTGTGTTACGACGCCGCAAGCGGGGAACGGGCTTTAACGGAGGAAGAAGATGCACTGATTCACAGGGACGGTACACAGTATGAGATCCGTTTCCGCACGGCGGAGCTGTTGGGCAGCCTGCGCGGCGTGCTGCAATAAACCGGGGAAAGGAATTTTGCTTATGTCACAACAACAACCTGCTGCGGCGGGGCAGACGTACCTGCGGCAGCATCTGCCGCAGCTGATTTTGCTGCTGTTTATCGCGCAGCCAGGTATGGATGTGCTGTCCTACTGGCTGGATGCACTGGGCGGAGGAAATACTGTCTCCCTGTTGCTGCGGTTTGCCATGCTCGCCGGGACAGCGCTGGTGGGCTTTGGGCTGAGCCGGAACAGAAAAATTTATTTTGCGCTGTGTGCCGTGCTCATGCTGCTGGCAGCAGGGCATATCTGGGCGTGCGGGACAGCAGGCTATTCCGATCCGGTCTATGATCTCACCAATTACATCCGTGTGGCACAGATTCCACTGTTTGTCTTCTGCTTTGTCACGTTCCTGCGCGAGGGCGGGGAGGACAGCTACCGCGCGATAGAGCGCGGCTTTGCCGTCAATTTTGTCATGATTGTCGCGGTCGAGCTGCTCAGTGCGGCAACCGGAACCAATCCGTATACATATCCCAACAAGTCCATTGGCTTGCTCGGCTGGTTTTATTTCGCCAATTCGCAGAGTGCGATTTTATCGGCATTGGTTCCCGTGCTGCTGATGCAGGCGATCCGGGCCAAAAAAACACTGTGGACAGTGGCAGCAGCAGTAGCTTCGTTCGGGGTGCTGTATCTGTTTGCGACGCGGCTGGCGTATTTGGCGATTTTCGTCAGCGCCACCGGACTGATTCTCGTCATGCTGCTGTGCCGTCGATTGGACAAAAAGGCGGCAGCTATTTTGCTGGCAGGGGCAGTTATCTGCGGTGCGGGCTATTTTGTTTCACCGATGTACCGCAATCAGGCGGAGCATCAGGACATTGTACGCGAAAAGCAGCAGCGCGCAGACGAGATGATTGCACAGGCAGAGGAGGAATACGGCACAACGGTGGAGCAGTCGCCGGAGCTGTGTCTGCTCCCGGTTTATGAGGAGCATCTGGGCGGGCTGGTCGATCGGTTCGGCGCGGCGCGTGTCATGCAGCAATACGGCTATTCACGCGATGCGGAGCGCCTGTCCGGCTGGCGCGAGATGAAAATCACGTATTGTCGGCTTTTGATGGAAGACACCGGTCTGCCTGCCGTACTGTTCGGCATGGAGCTGTCCGACATGACGTGGGACGGCGAGACCTATGATGTGGAGAACGATTTTCACGGCATCTTTTATCTGTACGGTGCTGTCGGGCTTGCAGCGTTTATTCTGTTCCTGTTGTATTTTGCGTGGCTGATCGTGCGAGCCATGCTGCGTGATTTTTCACGGTATTTCACGCTGGAAGCGGGCGCGTTCGGCATATCGCTGTGCCTGCTGCTCGTGCATGTCTATTGTACGGCCGGCGTTGTGCGTCGTCCAAATGCTTCGTTTTACCTGTCCGTTGTGCTGGCAGTAATCTATTATTTTGTAAAAATCAAAGCGTACAGCGCGGAGCAGGAAGAGCTGCCGCCTGCTTGACAAGTTTCTTGTCGAACGGTATAATGTGTTGCGTTATCCAAGGGAAAATTGCTGTTTTCCCGCATATGGCAAATAGAGAAAGGGTATTGTTAGGAGTCTATGATGGCTGTTCAATTGTTGGAGCGATGCCGGTCAGTGCTGAAACAGCATCTGGCTGTGTGTATCTTTGTTTTATTCGCCGCCCAGCCGGCGATGGATGTCCTGTCCTTCTGGCTGGATCGATTGGGAATGAGCACCGCACCTTCGCTGCTGCTGCGCATGCTGGTGCTGGCGGCAACGGCGCTGGCGGGTTACATCCTTTCCGACCGCCGGAAGTATTACTGGTATCTTGCGGCAGTATGCGCGGTCTTTTTTGTGCTGCATATGGCGGGCTGCTTCATCGCGGGGTATGTCAGCCCGGTTGCGGATTTCACGAATTATATCCGTGTGATTCAAATCCCGCTGTTCACCTTCTGTTTTATTTCGCTTTTAAAGGCTGACCCGCGCACATTCCGCTGGGTCAAAGCTGGATTTTTTATTTCCTTCGGTATCATCACGATTGTCGTTCTGCTCAGTGTCATCACCGGCACCAATCCGCATACCTATGTGGACACGCAGTCGGGGATTCTGGGCTGGTTTTCGACTACCAATTCACAGGCATCCATTATGAGTATGCTGACACCGGTGCTGCTCTGTATGGCATATCGGGCAAAACAGCCATGGATTTTGGCTGTGGTGGCCGTCCTGAGCTGTGGACAGCTGTATTTTCTCGGTACCCGGCTGGCATATATGGCGATTTTTGCCTCCACCATCGGCATTCTTTTTGTCACGGCGGTATGCGGGTATGCAGATAAAGTGAAATATGGTATTCTCGTGCTGGTTGCAGCCATCAGCCTTGTGTGTTTCAAAATTTCTCCGATGTATGAGCATCAGATGAGCTATGGCCAGACGATGCAGGAAAAGCAGAGTGTGCTCAACTCGATGTCGGCTGACCGCGGTACCTCTGTTCTGACAGAGGAAGAGAAGGAAGAAGAAACCAGCATCGATAAAATGCGTCAGTTCAATCAGATTTATGTGTATTACCGTTCTGACCTCGTACAGCGGTTTGGCGTGGAGAAGGTGATGGAAAACTGCAATTTTTCCACGGATGTCTCCCAGATCACCGGTGCACGCATGAGTAAAATCATGTTCTGCTCGCTGCTGATGGATGAGGAGCCGTTCTCATCCCGCCTGTTTGGCCTGGAACGCGATAAGATGGTATACAAGGGTGACATGTATGACGTAGAGAACGATTTCCACGGCATCTATTTCCTGTATGGCATCGTCGGGCTTATTTTGTTTCTGGCATTTCTGGCGTATTTCCTGTATCTTGTCGGCTGGGCGCTGGTGAAGGACGCGAAAAAATATTTTACGCTGGATGCGGGCGCCTTTGGCATTTCGCTGTTGCTGGCACTGATTAACGCATATAATACGGCAGGTATCCTGCGCCGTCCGAATGCGTCGTTCTATCTGTCTGTGATTCTGGCAGTTATCTATTACCTGGTAAAGATCAGAAAATATCCTCAGACGGCGAAGTCTTCCAGAAGAAAATCCTTGTTTGCATTGCGGAAGAAAAAGTCTGTTTGAATTTCCAATCCCGTTCGGAATTTGTTCCGGGCGGGATTTTTCAGAACCGTTCCACATACATTGTTTTGCGGCGGAGGTGAGGCGCAGTGGCACGGAAAAAGAAAAAAGTATCATCGGGTGCCATGCTCTGGCTGCTGTTCGGTGCCATTCTCGCCGTTACGCTGTCGGCATGTGTGCTGTATGCGGTTTTCGGCCCGGAGTCTTCACAGGAGCAATCGGACGCACCGGATTCCATTGCAGGTCTTGCCGTACATACCGATTACATCCCGCAGGATTCACCGGCGCGTCCGGGGAAAAAACGCACGGTGCGCTATATTGTAATCCATGAAACTGACAATACGGGTGCGCATGCAACCGCAAAGGCACACAACGAATACATCCATGAAAATTGCTGGAAGGAACAGAAAAGCTGGCATTATACGGTAGACGATACGGAAATCTGGCATCATCTGCCGGACAACGAGGTTGGTTACCATGCGGGTGACCGCATGACGCCGGGCGGCGGCAATCAGTGCGGTATTGGCATTGAGCTGTGCGTCAATGCGGGCGGAAATTTTGACCACACAATGCGCAACGCGGCACAGCTGACGGCATATCTGCTGCTCAAATATGACTTGCCGCTGGATGCTGTCAAGCAGCACCGCGATTTTTCCGGAAAAATCTGTCCACAGACCATCATTCATGAGAACAAATGGAACGATTTTCTCAATATGGTACAGGGAGCCTATGATGCACAAGCGCTCCAGAACGCACAGCAGAGTGAATAAATTGTGCGCGGGCGGGCATGCTATAGGTGAACCAATCAAAAGGAGGACATTGTTATGATGGACAAATGTCATGCAAACAAGAGCATCCGCTGTTCGGTACAGCAGTGCAAGAACCATTGTTCTGACGCAGATTATTGCGCGCTCGAGAGCATTCAGGTCGGCACCCATGAGATGAACCCGACTGAGAAGAAGTGCACTGACTGCGAATCGTTCCAGATGGGCTGATCGCCTGCCGGACAGGCCGGGCAGCCGTCTGGCCGGAGCGTTCGGACAGGAACCATTGTTCTGCGGGAGAAGCATGGCATGTATGCCATGCTTCTTCTGCGTTTTGTGCAAGACACAGCGTACAAAATAACTTGCATTTATGGGCATTTTGTATTACATTAGTAAAGGAAACAAACGTGCGCATGCTGTGTGCTGTGCGCCGCTTAGGAGGAAGTACATTGGGTAAGATTATTTTGACCGGAGACCGTCCGACCGGCAGACTGCATGTAGGACATTATGTCGGCTCGCTGAGACGGCGTGTTGAATTACAGAATTCCGGAGAATATGATAAAATTTACATCATGATTGCAGACGCGCAGGCATTGACCGACAACGCCGACAATCCGGAGAAGGTTCGCCAGAACATCATTGAGGTCGCACTGGACTATCTGTCCTGTGGTCTGGATCCGTCAAAGTCTACACTGTTTATTCAGTCACAGGTGCCGCAGCTGTGCGAGTTGACGACCTATTATATGAATCTCGTCACGGTATCCCGCCTGCAACGCAACCCGACCGTCAAGTCGGAAATCCAGATGCGCAATTTTGAGGCCAGCATTCCGGTTGGTTTCTTCACCTATCCGATCAGCCAGGCGTCCGATATCACCGCATTCCAGGCGACTACTGTCCCGGCGGGCGAGGATCAGATGCCGATGGTCGAGCAGACGCGCGAAATCGTCCATAAGTTCAACAGTGTATACGGCGAGACCCTGACCATGCCGCAGATTCTTCTGCCGGACAATCAGGCATGCATGCGCCTGCCGGGCATTGATGGTAAGGCGAAGATGAGCAAATCGCTCGGCAACTGCATTTACCTGTCGGATGAACCGGAGGAAGTGCGCAAGAAAATCATGAGTATGTATACCGATCCGGATCACATCCGCGTACAGGACCCCGGCAAGATTGAAGGCAATACGGTCTTTACCTATCTGGATGCATTCTGCAAGCCGGAGCATTTCGAGCGCTACTGGCCGGAGTATGCAAATCTCGATGAACTCAAGGCCCATTACCAGCGCGGCGGTCTCGGTGATGTCAAGGTTAAGAAATTCCTGAACAATGTCCTTCAGGAAGAGCTGGAGCCGATTCGTCAGCGCCGTAAGGAGTTGCAGAAGGATATTCCGGCGATTTATGAAATCCTGAAGGAAGGCAGCGCAAAGGCGCGTGAGGTCGCAGCACAGACGTTGCATGATGTGCGCGATGCGATGAAAATCAACTATTTCGATGACGTGGATCTGATTGCAAGCCAGTCGGAGAAGTTTCGTCAGGACTGAAATGGATAACATATCTGAAAAGTTGAAAATTTCGCCTGTTTTTGCAAATGCGGGGTGATTCCTTGCGTTTGCGAAATCGTCGAAAATTTCTTCGGTTTCAGATCGCGCAAAAAAATCCACCTGCAAGGGTGGATTTTTTGCGTGTATTTGTGTGTTTATTGCGCTTTCAGCTGTGCGGTAATTTCATTTGCCTTGGCGTAAATCGATGCAGGATCTTCGCCGACATCGAACTGTCCGTTTTCATACAAAATTTTACCGGCAACCATTGTCAGCACGACGTTCTGCTTGCTGCCGCTGTAGACGATGTTTTTGCTGATGTTGTTCAGCGGCTGCATGTTTGGCTGGTTCAGGTCGAGGACGATCAGGTCTGCCTGGCTGCCCGGAGTCAGTGTCTCGCAGTCGGTCAGGCGCATGGCCTTCGCTCCGCCGACTGTCGCCATGCGCAGCACGGCGTTTGCATCGACGGCGGAGGCATCATTTTCGCGCACCTTGGCGAGCGCTGTAGTCAGGAACATCTCGCGGAACATGTCGAGACAGTTGTTGCTCGCCGGACCGTCCGTACCGATGGCGAGATTGACGCCTGCATCCAGCAGCGCCTGAATCGGTGCGATGCCGCTGGCGAGCTTGAGATTGGATGCCGGGTTTGTGATGACGGAAATACCGCGCTGCTTGAAAATCTCAATGTCCTCCGGCGTGATGTGGACGCAGTGATATCCGCCGCCGCCGTAGTCGAACAGGTGCAGTGAGTCGAGGTACTGTGTCGGTGTCATGCCGGTCTTTTCGACACAGGACTGCACTTCGGATGCGGTTTCTGAATTGTGTGTGTAGACCGGGGCGCGGTACAGCGCAGCGAGTGCCGCGAGATCCTCAAGAATATCGCGCGAGGTGGTGTATTCCGCATGGAAACCAAGCTCGAATGAGATCAGCGGGTGATAACCGTTGTATTTCTGGTACCATTCACCGATCAGGGCGGCAGACTGGCTGAAATCGTTGACGGCACCGGTCAGTACGGTGCGGAAGCCGCAGTCAATGGACGCCTGTACAATGGAATCCGGTGTGAGGTACATGTCGAAATTCGCCGTGATACCACTTGTGAGGTATTCCAGAATGGCGAGCTTGGACAGATGGTAGATCAGGTCTTCGTTCAGTTTGGCCTCCATCGGGAATACCTGTGTGTTCAGCCAATCGTGCAACGGCAGGTCATCGGCATACGAGCGCAGGAATGTCATCGCAGAATGCGTGTGCGCATTTTTGAAGCCGGGCAGAATCAGATTGCCGCAGACATTGCGCTCGACATCCCAATGGATCTCCGTCGGCTTTTCCGCGCCGACATAAGTAATTTTGTCGTTTTCAATCCAGATTTCGCCCCAGATGGGTTCAGTTCCGTCCGCCATGGTCAGAATGCGGGCGTTATACAGGCGGGTGTTCAAAGCGGATTCCTCCCTTCGCCGGATTGTCCGGCGGTTTTCTGTGCAAAGACCGTGCGCAGGCTTTCGGTATATGGCGCGCGGCAGATGCCGTATTCGGTGACAATGCCGGAGATCAGGCTTTGGTCGGTGACATCAAATGCGGGATTGTAGCACTTGACCTCCGGCAGCGCCATCGGTTCGGCATAGAATTTCTGTTTGATTTCCTCAGGGTCGCGCTGTTCAATCGGAATATCCGCGCCGGTCGCACAGGACAGATCAATGGTGGACGTCGGGCCGAGTACATAGAACGGAATACCGTAGTGCCGGGCAAGAATGGCGACGCCGGAGGTACCGATTTTGTTTGCGGTATCTCCATTGGCCGCGACGCGGTCACAGCCGACAAAGCACGCCTGTATCCAGCCATTTTTCATGACCAGGCTGGCCATATTGTCGCAGATCAGAGTGACGTCAATGCCCGCGCGGCTGAGTTCATAGGAGGTAAGCCGCGCGCCCTGAAGCAGTGGACGGGTTTCATCGGAAAAGACATGGAAATGCATGCCACGTTCTTTGCCGAGGAACAGCGGGCCGAGTGCAGTGCCGTAGCGCGAGGTGGCCAGTGGACCTGCATTGCAGTGCGTCAGGATGCCGTCGCCGTCTTTGATAAGCGTCAGGCCGTATTCCGAAATGGCGCGGCACATTGCGATGTCTTCCTCGTGGATGGCGATACATTCGCGGTGCAGGGCGGACAGCATGTCCGCGATGGATGTCTGTGCAGCGGCGATGTCCAGCATACGGTTCAGCGCCCAGCTCAGATTGACCGCAGTCGGGCGGGAGGATGCCAGATAGTCCGCCTGCTGCCGGAGCTGTGTGAGGAATGCCTCCGGTGTATCGGACGAAACCTGCTGTGCGAGCACATACAGGTCATATGCCGCACAGATACCGATGGCGGGCGCACCACGTACCTGCAAAAGCCGGATGGCATCGAACATTTCCTGCGCTGTGCGCAGAGTCAGATATTCTGTGCGGCAGGGGAGCTGTGTCTGGTCGAGGATGACGACAGCTGTGCCGTCGTCAGTCAGATGGACGTGGTCGGACAGATATTCATTCATGGTAGGGTTTGCTTCCTTCCTCATCGATGACCGCCGGAATTGGGCTGCCCGTACTCATGGCGAGCCGGACTATTTTGGCGGAATCCTCGACGTATATACTGTTGGTGTACGCCTGCTCGAGAGTGGCTCCTGTTGTCACAACGCCGTGGTTGGCGAGCAGACAGGCGGGTTTGCGGCGCAGAATAGGCAGACAGTGTGTGCCGACGGCGGCGGAGCCCTGGGCGGCATATGCCGCGACCTCGATGCTGCCGCCGAGGAACAGCAGCATTTCAACAAGCACGCACGGGATTTCCCGGCGCAGCACGGCATAGGCGGTGGCGTTGGGCGAGTGCGTGTGCACGACGGCGCGCACCTCCGGCAGATTTTGATAAAGCTCTGCGTGCATTTTCCATTCGGACGACGGCTTGCCGCCGTCCAGCACGGTGCCGTCCAGCTGCATCAGAACGATGTCCTCCGGTGTCATGACCGAATAATCCATGTTGCTCGGCGTAATCGCCATACAGCCGCTCTCCGGGTCATAGCAGCTCAGGTTTCCGCTGGTTCCTGCCATCAGGCCGGAATGATATGCACGCTGCGCGGTCGAGACAATGTCTGCCCGCAGCGGCGTGAGATGACATAAGGATGGTTTCATCTGTGATTCCCTCCAATCAATACCATAGTTATTATACTGAAATTTTACGTGCTGTTCAACTCGGAGCCGGCAGAAATGCTTGCATTTTACACGACAGAACGTATAATAAAAGAAGCGGTAGAAATGCATAATATGACCGCAATAAAATAAAAAGATATTCATTCACAGAAATGAATTGGGAGGATACCTATGATTCAGGAAATTGGACAGCATATGCTCAGTACCGAATTTGCAAAACCAAAGCCGAAGGCAACCGATTTTGTGCTGCTGTTTGAGCATACCGATGTGTTCCTGCTGCCGGAAACCGGCACGCTGCCGACATATCGTGACTGGTGTGCACTGGGCGGCTTGGATGAGCTGCTGGTACATATGCTGGAGGTGGACGGCATCCAGTTTTTCACTGTACTCGATCTGCCGGAGGATATCCGCAGTCAGTTGAAAAAGGATGTTTCGCGCTGCCTGCGTACCGCCCAACCGCGCTGGCTGCGGCTTGCAGCAGTTACCGGCCTGCATCTGTACCAGTGGTTCCAGACACATCGCTTCTGCGGTGTGTGCGGCGCTCCGATGCGCCCGGATGCAAAAGAGCTGGCCATGCGCTGTACCAATGAGGACTGCCATTCGGTCACCTATCCGACCGTGTGTCCGGCAGTGATTGTCGGTGTGCGCAATGGTGACCGCATTTTGCTGACCCGTTCTTCGGTCTATAAAAATCCAGTCTATGCACTGGTTTCCGGTTATATGAGCGTGGGCGAAACGATGGAGGAGACCGTGCATCGTGAGGTACTCGAAGAAACTGGTCTGAAGATTAAGAATCTGCAATACTATGGCAATCAGCCGTGGGGCTTCTCTGGGGCACAGATGATCGGCTACTGGGCAGAACTGGACGGCAGCGATAAAATCACGCTTCAGGAAGATGAACTGAAGGAAGCAGGATGGTTTACACCGGATGAAATTCCGCCGGCATATGAGGAAGACCCGCTTGATCTGACGCATTATATGATCGAACAGTTCCGCGCACGCAGGCTGCCCGGACAGATGCAGGCATGACGATCTCGGACGAGAAAATCAAACAGCTTGGCGCGCAGATGAATGCAAAATCGCAGTTCACCATTCCGCTCGTACAGCCGGTAAAAAATTGCTTCCGCATCGTCATGAATGAGGAAGAAGCAGACTTTCTCCTTGCCGTGGGCGCGCGGCAGATGACACGGGAGCAGCTGTGTGAACTGTATGGCAAGCCACAGCAGTTTGACGCATTTTTTGCGGATATTCTGCGCAAGAGCCTGATGTGGAAGCGGAACGGAGCCTATGAGCTCGCACCGATTTTTCCAGGTTGGATTGAGGTCTATGGCGGCGGCTCGCTGGATGATCCCGCTCGCAGGCGTATGATGGAGGAATTTGCGGCATTTGAAGACTGGCTGCTGCGGCTCAATATCCCGCCGGTGCGCCTGTATATGAACCATGTCAACAGCCGCACGATTCAGCAGCTGCCCGCACGCATGTCGGTTACGGTTTCGCGCGGCAAAAAGAGCATCGCGCTGGATGAACCGATTACGGCAGAGCAGGCGGTCACGACAGCGGGGGAAATCATGCCCATGCTCGAACGACATGCGGATCAGCTGGCGGTGATGAACTGTTTCTGCCGCACGCTGAGGCGCGTGAAGGGGGAAAGCTGTGCGTTTGACCTATCGCTGGAAGGCTGTATGATGGTCGGTGCACTCAGCGAACAGATTGCAGACAGCGGCATCGGCCGAAAAATCAGTCTGGAGGAAGCCAGACGCATGATTGCGGATTTTGAGCAGAAGGGCTGTATCCACACGATTTATCACTATGGCATGGACACCAATCAAGAGGAAATCGCGATCTGTAACTGTTGTGTCGACTGTTGTTTCCTCTATCACGGCTATCGCAGCGGGTCGCTGTCGCAAATTCTGGTGAAGGCATACGTTATGCCGGAGATTGTGGATGAGAACGCCTGTGTCGGTTGCGGCAAATGCGGAAATTTCTGCCCGACGGAGGCGACCTGGTATGACAAAAAACAGAAAAAGCTGAACTTCCTGCCGGAAAACTGCATTGGATGCGGACAGTGTGCGGTACAGTGTCCATTCCCGGTGCGCGTACTGCGCAGGAACGAGCGGCAGGTGTTTGTCCGGACAAAGAGGCGCACCCATGCATGAGGGCGCAGTCTGCCGGGAAATTCTGCTGATCGCGGAGCGTGCCGCGCAGCAGCACGGCATTCGCGATATCACCGGCATTACGCTTGCTGTCGGTGCGCAGTCCTGTGTCAATCCGGCGCAGCTGCAATTCTTTTTTGAGATTGCGAAGCAGGGCACGCAGGCGTCACATGCCGTGTTGACCATCGAACAGGATGACACGATTACAGGCGCGCGGCAGGAATTTGTCCGCGGCATAGAGGGGGATTGACAGTTTGAAGCAAGTGGAACTGAATGAATCGGTTTATGCGCGCAATGACAACATTGCACAGCGTGTGCGGCACAGACTGGATGCGCAGGGCATCCGCCTGTTCAATCTGCTCGGCACGCCCGGATCGGGTAAGACGACACTGCTGGAACAGCTGCTCCGGCAGGACGCAGCACACATTGCGGTCATCGAAGGTGACCTGTTTACCGACGAGGACGCGCAGCGCATACGTGCCTGTGGGGTGCAGGCAGTACAGCTCAATACACAGGGCGCCTGCCATCTGGAGGCAGATGCAATCGAAGCCGCACTGGATCAGTTCAATCTGGACGGGATTACAACGATTATCATCGACAATGTTGGCAATCTGGTTTGTACGGCGGAATTTGCACTCGGTGAGCACAAGCGGATTGCCGTCATCAGTGTGACCGAGGGAAATGACAAACCGCGCAAATATCCGCTGATTTTCCAGACATCCGATCTGGTGGTGCTGAATAAGATGGATTTGCTGCCATATACCAACTTTGACCCGGTGCGTTTTGCACAGGATGTGCATGAACTGAATCCACGGGCGAAAATTGTGCATTGCTCTGCGGTTCACGGTGACGGCGTGCAGAAGCTGAGAGAAGATATGATGAGAGATTGAGAACAGGAGGAATGGCTGTGGTCGGGAAGCTGATATCTTCGCCGCGCGGAGCGACGTATTATTGGGTGGAGCGCCATGCGGACGCCGATGCGCCGTGTATTGTATTTACACATGGCATTGCAGTAAACCACCATGCGTTTGACAAACAGGTACCGTATTTTGGGCGCGATTACACCGTTTTGACATGGGACATTCCACTGCATGGCAGGTCGCGTGCCTATCAGGATTTCTCGTATGCGCATGCAGCGGAGGAGCTGGAAGCGATTTTGCAGCGGGAAAGGCTGTCCCGTGTGATTTTGGTGGGTGTCGGCATTGGCGGCTATGTCTGTCAGGAGTATACAGCTCAGCACCCGGAAAAGGTACAGGCATTTATCGGTGTCGGCGTCATGCCGTTTGGCGATCAGTATTATTCGGCGGCAGAGATGCGGCAGATGCGCCGCGTACCGATGTCGGTCAAACGTCTGCCGGAGCATCTGCTGCACACCAGTTTGGCGCGGGCACGCGGGCAATCCAGCTATGGCTATCACAATGCACTCGCCATGATTGAGCAGATGCCGAAGCGTGAGATCGTCCAGGTATTTCGTGACACATTTGAAGACCGGTTTACACGCAGAGAAGCGATTGATTTCACCTGTCCGGTGCTGCTGATTGTCGGTGCTTTGGACTACGAAGGTAAATTTGCGGAATACTGCCGCAAATGGTCAGAGCAGAGCGGATATCCGATGCATGTTATTTCGGCGGCGGCACACAATGCCAATGCGGATAATTTTGACGAATTCAACGATGTGGTGGGAAAGTTCCTTCGCAGAAAGGTTTTAAGATAAGAACAGAACAAAAGCTCCTGTCCCTTTTTATCGGGAACAGGAGCTTTTATCATGCATATCATATATTATTCGTCACTGTTAGAGCTGTTGGAGCTGCTGTTTTGGGACTGGTCATAATCAACCAGTGCGTCGTACAGCTGGTCGACGGAATCCTTGTAGTAGATACCATCATGTCCCTGATGTGCCGCCATGACGACGACGACATATTTCGGGTTCTCCGACGGGGCGAAGGTGACAATCCAGGCGTTGGTGTTGGTGCCGGTCTGCGCCGTGCCTGTCTTTGCCGCGATATCCCAGCCCTCCGGGCCGACATAATCGAAGCCGTAATGCTCTGCTGCCAGTGTCATTGCGCTGGTGACCTGATCTGCCGTTTCCTTACTGGTCACGGTAGTCAGCTCGGTGGTCTGTCCGGTCGTGACGTTTTTGCCATCGCCGGTGTCGATAGACTGAATCATGTACGGCTTGAGCATGACACCGTCATTGCCGATCGCCTGTGCAGCCATAGCCATGTAGAGTGGCGTGACTTCGGTTTTGCCCTGACCAAAAGCAATGGAGCCAACAACCTCATCGCGGTAGTCCTCAAAATCGAGATTGGAGCTGAGCGTTGTGAAATCCAGCTGAATGTCTTCGCCGAGCAGGAACTTGCGCAGACTTGCCTCCAGCTTGTCGCTGCCCATTTCCAGCGCCTTGGTGATAAAATAGACGTTGGAAGAGTTCTTGATCGCGCCGTCCAGATCGATTTCGCCGAATGCACGGCTGTCATAGTTGGTGATTGTCTGGCCGTTTTTAAAGGTATACGAGCCCTGGTCGTTGACTGTGGTATCTGCTACGCCGTTGTCAATGACCGCGCAGGCCGTAATGATTTTGAAGTCAGAACCGGGGGCAAAGGTCGATTTATAGGCGTTCGGCAGGAACAGGCCATCTACCGAGCACAGCTCCGACCAGTTGTCCTCGAGCGTTTCCGGCTCATAGGTCGGTGTGGATGCCAGCGCGAGAATTTCACCGGTCTGCGCATCGAGCACAACTGCGGCGCCCTCTGCAATGTTGGAAATCGAATCATATGCGGCGTTTTGCAGATCGCGGTCCAGCGTCAGCGTGATGTCGTGACCCTTTTTGGTATCACCCTTGCATTTGCTGGAGACCAGCTCGGTGTTAAATGTCTTTTCAATACCGGTGGTACCGTAAATCCGCGAGAAATAGCCGGTTACTGTGGAAAAAGCGCGTCCGCCGGTGTATTTGCGGGTGCCGTTGACCTCTTCGGAATAGTTGATTGCTTTTCCGTCGCGGTCATAGATTGTGCCGCGCAGATAGGTGCGCTGTGCGGTTTCCGCCGCCGCAGCTTCACGGCTCTCAGGATTTCCGAGCGTTGTCCACACCAGTCCGACGCCGACTGCGATTGCGCACAGAAGAAACGCGGTTTGTATGCACTGTACGCGCTTTTTGAAGCTTGGTTTCATAATGGGAGTAGTCCCTCCTTCCATCCCAGAGATTTCCTGCGGAGATTACGAGGATAACCGCCAGGAAGATAAACGTTGACATGAGCGAGGAACCGCCGCGGGAGATGAGCGGCAGCGTGATGCCGGTGAGCGGGAACATGCCAATCGAACCGCCGATGATGATAAATGCCTGAAGAATCAGCTGGAAGCACAGGCCTGCGCATACAGCCTGATGGTAGCGATCCGAGCAACGGAAATAGATGCGCGTGCCGCGAACCAGCAGCAGACCGAACAGGATGCAGACCGTCAGCGCGATCAGCAGGCCGCAGCGCTCGGTGAGCGCCGGGAATACCATGTCGTTGGTTGGGTTGGACAGCGGTGTTGTCGTGTCGCTGCCGAACAGGTTGGAATTGAGCAGCGCCTTGCGCGCCTGTAAAATCTGATAGCCTGCGCCCTGCGCATCACTTGCCGGGTCAAGCCAGTAGACAAATCGGTTGGAAATTTTCTTGATCTGTGCCAGAATAAAGCTCATCGGGCCGAAATCACTTGTGCCGCCGGTTACCTTGAGCAGTGCCATGCAGCAGGCTGTGACCGCTGTGCCGCCCGCCAGCAGAATGCTGAAGACGGAAATGAATACCTTGATATCTGGGACAAACAGGAAAATAAATGCGAGAAATGTGCACAGAATCAGCAGGAAGGTGCCGAACTCGCCCTGAATACCGAGGAAGCCGAGGTTGACCAGTGTGAACAGGATGGAAGTCCAAATGCGCTTGCGCCCGGGCTGATCCTTGGTGCACAGCAGACCTGCCATGACGAGGACATAAATGCCCTTGTTAAATTCAGACGGCTGGATGGACATACCGCCGATGCGGATCCAGTTGCGCACGCCGCCGCCGACTGCCGCGCCGAGAACCAGCGTGGCGAGATAGAGCACGACGGATGCGATCATCAGGATCGCCACGCCATTGGCCGATGCGATCACCGGCATACGGCGGTAAAGGAAGCCGCAGATCAGACCTGCGGCAGCTGCCAGCGCATAGATGACGATCAGCGATTTCGGAATACCGTCCTCCTTGAGGAGCATACATTGAATCATTGTGCCGAAAGTCAGCAGCATAGCGGCGTTGATAAAGAAAGAGATTTCCGCGCCGATGCGATTGACAAGGAACCAACCGCCGTAGGTGATAACCAACAGCGGGATCATCATATACAGGTATGCGGTGCCGCGTCCGCTGACCATGACAATAAGCAGAGAAACCAGCTGGAACAGAACGAACAGGACAATCGGCTGGGAACCGATGGTGCGCAATTCTGAACGAGCCGGTCTCTGCTTTTTCGTTTTTGGTGCCTTGGATGTTTTTGGGGATTTTTTATTAGCCATAATGCTCTCAATCACCTCCGGATAAACTGCGTATCATCCGACACGTCATCGATTGCGCGTTCGATCTGAAGGATGGTCGTGCCGAGCTGGATGCGTTCTCCGCCGACAATCGGCGTCTCGGAACGGGGAACCTTATTGACAATTGTGCCATTGAGCGAGCCGAGGTCGCGCAGGCAGACCTGTCCATTCTTGCGGAACAGTTCGGCATGCTGGCGGGAAACCGTCGAATCGGTGATAATCAGGTCGTTGTCATTGCGGCTGCCGATGGTGAACGGGTAATGTGTGACCGGCACACGCCGACCGACATAGACGATAAAAAATTCGATCGGGGTCTGCATCGGCGGTTCAGGCTTCGGCGATGCCGGCGGTTCCTTTTCCGGCTTCTGTTTGCCGGACGGCTGGTCAGACGTTGCGAAGCTGTTTGCCTTTACTATAATCAGTACTGTCAGAATCACGATAACAGCAATAAGTATTGGTTTCAAAAAACTCATCGGTAATCCTCCTGTGTCTCTCCATATTATAGCATAAAAATTGAAATTGCAAATAGTTTTTATAAAATATATCGCGAATCTTAAAAAACCACCAATTTTTGCCCTAAACATGTCCGTTCTTTGTAAATAAAATGCGGATGTTGTTCAAAAAGTATCAGGCTTGTATGACATAGCAAATTCTTAACACTGCGTCGCTTGTTTCCGCCGCAGACGGTTGCTATAATAGAAAGATAATCTGCCGGATTAGCCGGAATTCGTTGGGCTTCGGCAGGAAAGGGGAAAATTGCATGCAAAGAAAAGAAAAAGAGAAGCATCGCAGGCGGGTGCATATCAGCCGCCGAAATGTACTCGATTTATGTATTACTACAGCGATTGTGGCGGTGACAACCGGGGCGTCTGCGCTGCTGGTAAAGTGGACGGACAGCTCCGCCAACGTCACAGCGCTGTATATGCTTGCTGCCCTGCTGGTTGCCCGTACCACAGAGGGCTATGGCTGGGGTATTCTCGCATCGGTCATGGGTGTATTTGCCGTCAACTATGCCTTTACCGATCCGTTTTACAAGCTCAATTTTACGGCGGCGGGCTATCCGGTTATCTTCATATCGCTGCTGCTGATTTCGATCATTACCAGTGCGACCACCGGCAGCGTCAAGCAGCAGGCGCGCCGTTCGCGTGCGAGCGAGCAGCGCATCCGCAGGCTGTACGAGTTTTCCCAGCAGCTGGCCAATGCACATGACACCGACAGCATGATTGACCTGACGCTGCGCTATCTGCACGAGCTGTTGGGCTGCCCGGTGCTGTATTTCCAGAATGAGAACAGTCTGGTAAACAATCAGGAGCGCGTTTGTGGGGAAATCAGCGGTTTTGTATCCGATTCCATCGAACGCGGCGCGGTGGAGGCATGCTTCCGGGAAAAGAAAGCTGCCGGTGCGGGAACCCTGCTGGCACCGTATGCGATGTTCCACTATATTCCACTGATGAGCGGTGAGACCATGCTCGGATGCTATGGACTTCTGTGGAAAGACAATCCGATTGACGAGGAGACAATGGAGCATGTCCGTGCGATTCTCGCTCAGACCGGTATTTCGCTGGAGCGCCAGATGCTGGCGGAGGAACGCAACCGCGCTGCGCTGGCTGCCGACCGCGAGATGATCCGCAGCAACCTGCTTCGCTCTATCTCACACGATCTGCGTACACCGCTGACCGGTATCATCGGCGCATCTGCTGCAATCGAGGAGAGTGGAGACCGCATCGGCGCAGTGGAGACCAAAAAGCTCGCCGCTGACATCCATGAAGACGCGGAATGGTTGCTGCGTATGGTGGAGAATCTGCTCTCCGTCACGCGCGTATCACAGGTGACGAACCTGAAAAAATCGGAGGAAGCTGCCGAAGAAGTCATTGCTGAAGCAGTAGCGCGGTGCAAGAAGCGCTATCCGGACGCACAGATCAGTGTACATCTGCCGGAGGAGATGCTGTTTGTCCCGATGGATGTGACACTGATTGTGCAGGTGCTCATCAATCTCATTGAAAATGCCATCCGCTATGCGGGTACACCTGTAGAGGTCAGCCTTCGCCGCCAGAACGGAAATGCACAGTTTACGGTGCGTGATTTTGGCCCCGGCATTCCGAAGGAGCAGCGCGACACATTGTTTGAAACGACGCAGGTGCATGCGGACAGCAGGCGCGGCGGCCTCGGCATTGGCCTGACGCTGTGCCGATCCATCATCGCGGCACATGAAGGCGAGATCAGTGAAATCAACCACCTGGACGGCGGCGCCCAGTTTGTATTCACCCTGCCGATGGAGGAGAACACATGAACAGGGAAACAATTTTAATTGTAGAAGATGAACAGCCGATTGCGCATGTCCTGACCACTGTCCTGACCGCCAACGGCTACCACACGCTTCAGGCGGAGACCGCAAGCCTTGCGCGGTCTATTATCAATTCACATTGCCCGAGCCTGATCCTCCTCGACCTCGGTCTGCCGGATATGGACGGTCTCGAGCTGCTGCGCTGGCTGCGCGGTTGGTCGGGGGTTCCGGTGCTTATCGTGTCAGCGCGAGAGGAGGAGAGCCAGAAGGTAGAGGCACTCGACCTCGGAGCGGATGATTACATCACCAAGCCGTTCGGCACCTCGGAACTGCTCGCGCGCATCCGCACGGCACTGCGCCATCAGGCGAAGCTGGATTCCGGCGATGAGTTGCCGCGCGGCAGCTATACGGTGCGCGACCTGACGGTAGATTTTGAGCGCAGACAGGTTCTGCTCGCCGGCGAAATTGTCCATCTGACCCAGATTGAATATAAGATTGTCGAGCTGATCGCCCGCCGACCCGGCCGCGTGCTGACCTATGATTACATCATCAGCCGCATCTGGGGGCCGTATGCGACCGACAACAATCGCATTCTGCGCGTCAACATGGCACATATCCGGCGCAAGCTCGAGCCGAACCCGGCAGAACCGTACTATATCCGCACGGAAATCGGTGTCGGTTACCGTATGGCGGAGGAATAAAACCGACAATACAATGATAAATATAAAAACCTGAGGCAATTCGCAGCGTGCGGACGGTCTCAGGTTTCTTTTTTTCTGTCAGGAATTGGCGTGCAGTTCGTTCAGCGGGTACGGCGGTTTCTCGTGCACGATGAGGAGGATTTTGACGCGCGGCTTGTCTACGTCAAAGCGAATCCGTTTGATATAGATGTGGTGCGGATGCTTCTCCACAAATTCATGGTAGGTTTTGGAATCCCTGTCGTTCAGGCGGCCGATTTCCTCACCTTCCTCCGTGATGACGGTGCAGTTAGCTCCGTTGGAATCACAGATGATAAACGCGGGCTGCCCCTTGACACATTCCTCAATGACCTGACGCCGCGCCTTTTTCCCGGTGCCCTTGAGCTTCCAGATGAGGCGCACATCGCCGTTGGAAACGGGAGTCGTCGGTATCTTGCCTGCGGAATCGTGCGCAGCCTGTACAGCCTGTTCATCCTGTTTTTGCTCTGTCTGTTCCATTTACAGGCACCACCTTCCCATTCATATCCATATAACACAATTATCATATCATAAAATACTCATGCAATCAATGTAGCGGTGCGAAAAAACACAGGGGGAGAGGTATGTGGAGCAACAAAACTGTGCATGCGAAAAATGTAAAAATTGGATATTTATTTAAGCACAGTTCATGATATAATGGAGACCAAAGTAAAAACCGCGCGATTGCTACCAATAAATTATGTGAGGGATCAGTATGTCTGAACGTTATGAATTGAACAAGCAGCTTGCCCAGATGCTGAAGGGCGGCGTTATTATGGACGTTACTACGCCGGAACAGGCGAAGATTGCAGAGCAGGCAGGTGCCTGCGCGGTCATGGCACTCGAGCGCATTCCGGCGGATATCCGCGCGGCAGGCGGTGTATCTCGCATGAGTGATCCGAAGATGATCCGCGGCATTCAGGAAGCGGTTTCCATCCCGGTCATGGCGAAGGTTCGCATCGGCCACATTGTCGAGGCACAGATTCTCGAGGCAATTGAAATCGACTACATCGACGAATCCGAGGTTCTTTCTCCGGCGGATGATGTATATCATATTGACAAGACGAAGTTTAAGGTGCCGTTTGTCTGCGGCGCGCGTGATCTCGGCGAGGCACTGCGCCGCATTGCCGAGGGTGCATCCATGATCCGAACCAAGGGCGAGCCGGGCACCGGTGACGTTGTACAGGCGGTACGCCATATGCGCAAGATGATGAGCGAGATTCGCCGCGTTGCATCCATGCAGCCGGATGAGCTGTTCGAGGCAGCAAAGCAGCTTCAGGTTCCGCTGGATCTGCTGCTCCAGGTACATGAGACCGGCCGCCTTCCGGTTGTCAATTTCGCCGCAGGTGGTGTTGCGACTCCGGCAGATGCAGCGCTGATGATGCAGCTGGGTGCAGAGGGCGTCTTTGTCGGCTCCGGTATCTTCAAGTCCGGCAATCCGGAAAAACGTGCCACTGCCATCGTACAGGCTGTCACGAACTTCAATGACCCCTATAAGCTGGCAGAGCTGTCCGAAGACCTCGGCGAGGCGATGGTCGGCATCAATGCGGACGAGATTGAGCTGATTATGGAGGCGCGCGGACAATGATAACCATTGGCGTGCTCGCCGTACAGGGCGCATTCATCGAGCATGAGCACCGGATGGAGCAGCTGGGTGCACGGACTGTGGAATTGCGCTGTGCCGAGGATCTCAATCAGCCGCTGGATGGTCTGATTTTGCCCGGCGGCGAATCGACTGCGATGGGCAAACTGCTGCGTGAGCTGGGCATGCTCGACACGCTGCGGGAAAAGATCCGCGCCGGACTGCCGGTGTTTGGCACCTGCGCGGGGCTGCTCCTGCTGGCGGAGGACATGGAAAACGACAGCCGCCGTCATATTGCAACTATGCATATCACGGCCTGCCGCAACGCCTATGGCAGACAGTTGGGCAGCTTTTTCACCTGCGCACCGTTTGCGGATGCGGGCAACATCCCGATGACCTTTATCCGTGCGCCATATATTGCATCTGTGGGCGAGGGCACGGAGGTTCTTGCGACTGTCGACGGCAGGATTGTCGCAGCACGGCAGGACATGCAGCTTGTGACCGCATTCCACCCGGAGCTGGGGGACAGCACAGCCGTACACCAGTATTTTCTTTCCATGGTGCGCGAACATCTGGCCAATGGCGCGGCATAAAATTCAACAGAATATGCATTCGTGTTGGGCAACAAAAAGTCTTCCCGCAGAGTGATGGAAAAATGACCAAAATTTAAGATTGGTCATTTTTCTGATAAAAAAGTTACGATTATTGGACAAAATTTTTAAAACGTCCGGTTTAAAAAAGAAATTGTTGAATTCTGTCGGAAATGGTGCTATGATAAGACAAATTTAAGGTTAGAGGTGATTATCATGGATACCCTGAAGCATAAGGCGGAGCGTGCGGCTTTCGGTGTCGCAATTGATGGTGCTCTGAAATATGTTCGGCGGGACCGGGAGCAGGCATTGCTCAAAATTGTCGATCTGGCTGAAAAGTTTATGGGTGATACATTTACCGAGGAAAACTACAATTCGGTTCGCAACATGATTCAGGACCCGGACAACAAGTGGGTACAGTATGCATATCGCGCGCTGGATGAGCTCGATCCGCATGTCATCAAAATGACGGCGCTGAATTTGGGCTTTGAGGCATTTTTGCATGGAACAAAAACCATCCGAAAAATGCGTGAGGTGCATCAGTGCAACATCCCGTGGCTGATCCTGATGGATCCGACCACGGCATGCAACCTGCACTGTACCGGCTGCTGGGCTGCCGAATATGGCAACCGCATGAACCTTTCGTTTGACGATATGGATCGTATTGTCACGCAAGGCAAGGAACTCGGTGTTTATTTTTATATGCTGACCGGCGGCGAACCGCTTGTCCGCAAGGCGGATGTCATCCGCCTGTGCGAGAAGCACAACGATTGCGAGTTTTTCGCATATACCAACGGCACGCTGGTTGACCAGGCATTCTGCGATGACATGAAGCGCGTCGGCAACCTGATGCTTGCGATCAGCCTGGAGGGCTTTACCGATGTCAATGACCTGCGCCGCGGCGCAGGTGTGTTCGACAAGGTCATGCATGCGTTTGACCTGCTTAAGGCGAACGGTCTGATTTTCGGCACATCAATTTGCTATACGAGAGCGAATATCGAGACCGTCACCAGTGACGAGTTCCTCGATATGATTATTGAAAAGGGCTGCCGGTATTCGCTGTACTTCCACTATATGCCGGTCGGCAACGAGGCAGCGCCTGACCTGCTGCCGACAATGGAGCAGCGCAAGTATATGCTGCACCGTGTCCGCGAGATTCGCGGTCTGACCGGCGGCAAGCAGCTGTTCTGCATGGACTTCCAGAACGACGGTGAATTTGTCGGCGGCTGCATTGCAGGCGGCAGAAACTATTTCCATATCAATGCAAACGGCGATTGTGAGCCGTGCGTGTTTATCCATTACTCCGGCGCGAATATCCACGAGTGCTCCATTCTCGAGGCACTCAAGCAGCCGCTGTTCATGGCGTACTACAACAACCAGCCGTTCAATGAAAACCATCTGCGGCCGTGTCCGATGCTGGAGAATCCAGAAATTTTGCAGCGCATTGTAAAGGAATCCGGCGCAAAGTCCACCGATTTGCAGTCTCCTGAGAGCGCCGAACACCTGTGCGCAAAGTGTGAACACTATGCACAGGAGTGGGCGGTATGTGCAGATGAAATCTGGAATGAAAAGCAGCACAAGCAGCCGCGGTATGAAAACTACAAGCGGTGCAGAAAAAATCAGTAAACATCGTACAACGACCGAGGAACCGGGGCTTTTATGCCCCGGTTCCTTTTTACAGGAAGGTTTTCATCTGGTCGATGTTGGCCTGTTCCGTCGCCAGCAGTTTTTCTGCGAGATTGGATACCGCCTTGTCGCGTACATCACAGGTCTTCATGGTTTGCAGGCTCTTGGTGACGCCCATCGTGCTGCCCTCGATCATCATGCGTGCGAGGTTGGACTGAGAGGAATCCATCATGGTTTTCAGCCCGGCAGACAATTCACTTGACCATTTGGCAAATGAGCTGAGATCCTCCGGTACGCCGTTGTGCCGGCGGAGAAGAGTGTCGGCGGAGTCGTGCAGCTTGCGGTATTCGGTGCGCTGCTGTTCCAGTGCCTGGCGGAATGAACCGTCTGCATATTCCATTACGGAGTCAATGCCTTCGACTCCCATTTCTGTGGTTTGCCGGATATGGTTGAGCAGGGTACAGTCATCTTTCATGTCGCTTCACCTCAAAACACAGTATCTGCCGGATAGAGGAAAACGATACCTGTGCAGTGCAAAAAAAAATCCCGCGTGCCGGGCACGCGGGATGGGGTGACTGGTGTATTATTCATCGAACAGCGGGGTACTGAAATAGCGTTCGGCTGTGTCCGGCAGGACAGTGACGACTGTTTTGCCGGGGCCGAGCTTCTTTGCGAGCTTACAGGCTGCAGCAACATTGGTGCCGCTGGAAATGCCGCACATCAGGCCCTCTTTGCGGGCAAGATCCTTTGCGGTCGTGATGGCTTCCTCATCGGTGACGATATAGATATCATCATAAATGCCAGTGTTGAGGATGCCGGGAATCAGGCCGTCGCCGATGCCCATTTGCAGATGGGTACCGACGGTACCGCCTGCGAGAATTGCGGCGTTTTCCGGCTCGACCGCCCAGATGGTCATATGCGGGTTTTTCTCACGCAGTACTTCGCCGATGCCGGTGATGGTGCCGCCCGTACCGATGCCGGAGCAGAAGCCGTCAATCGGACCGTCCACCTGCGCCAGAATTTCCAGCGCGGTCTGGTTGCGATGTACTTCCGGGTTGGCCGGATTTTCAAACTGCTGCGGGACATAGACCTTCGGGTTTTCCGCTGCCATGCGCAGTGCCGTGTTCAGGCATTCGTCAATGCATTTGCCAATATCGCCGTCATCATGGATGAGGATGACTTCGGCGCCGTAATGGCGCACCAGCTTGCGGCGCTCCTCGCTGACCGAATCCGGCATGACGATGATGGCCTGATAGCCGCGAACAGCACCGATGAGTGCGAGGCCGATGCCCTGGTTGCCGCTGGTCGGCTCGACGATGATGGAATCCGGGCCGATCAGGCCTTTTTCCTCTGCTTCAGCGATCATATTGTACGCTGTACGCGTTTTAATAGAGCCACCGACGTTCAGTCCTTCAAATTTGACGAGGACATCTGCGCTGTCCGGCGCCGTCATATGGTTCAGCCGGATGACCGGCGTATGTCCCATGGCTTCGAGTACGTTGTTATAAATCATTGATATCCTTCCTCTATAAGCCCGCACTGCCGGCGCGGGCAATTATTTCGCATGTTGCCACATCAAAGAAATATTATACCGTATTTGTCGAAGCATTGCAATCATTTGCGCGGGAAAACAGCACAGCTATGGCGGTCAGGTTATGCGGCAGTATTGGATGCCGGTTCCTCTTCGGCGGCATAGGTGACCGGGATTGTGCTGCCAATTACATATTCTCCAAAAATTTCTGCGGCAACACTGCGCAGATGGGCGGGACTCATCTGGCAGCGCCCTGCGAGTGCATGAGAGGATGCCATGGACTCTGTATAATCATCCAAAGGAACGACACGGTAGCCGCGCCAGCTGGAATTGAAATAGCAGACCAGCGGCATGACGCCCGGATTTTCGACGACAACGGAGCCATCTTTCTGGCGGGTGAGTGTCACCTGGAGCATGGCCTCCACCATGGTATTGGTCTGATTCTGCGCAGAAATAAAATTCCCGGTCGAATAGATACAGAACGCGCGGTTACCATTTTCTGATTCAATCCATTCGCATGGCTGGCAGACATGTGGATGTCCACCGATAATCAGCGTCGCGCCGTTTTCCGTCAGAAATTCCGCGAGTTCGTTTTGCTCACTGTTTTCGACGGTCTGATATTCTTCCCCCCAGTGCATCAGCACAACAACTGCGTCGCATTGCTCCCTGACTGCTGCCAGCTCAGCAGCAATTTTTTCTTTGTCAATCAGTGAAACGAGGTCGGGATTGGTATCCGGCAGAGAATAGCCGTTCAGTCCATAGGTATAGGCCAGAAAACCGATTTTTATGCCGTTTCGCTCGAGATAGCGAACTTTGGCGCGGTCTTCTGCATCACGTGCAATGCCGATACGGATCACACCGCTGTCTGCCCGGCTGTCCCAAAAATCCAGCGTGTCATACACTGCGCTGGAGCCGGAGTCCATTGCGTGGTTGTTGGCGTGGGACACCACATCAAAACCGGCATCGATCAATGCATCCCCACACGCCTGCGGTGTATTGAAGCTCGGATACCCGGAGGGTGTTCCTGTGCCGAGAGGGGATTCCTGGTTGACAATGGCAATGTCAGCTGCCTGTATATACGGCTTGATGTCCTCATAAAATGGTGTAAAATCATACGAACCTCCGCCTTCATACGCATCCTTCAGCAGAGTGTTGTGAATCAGATTATCGCCGACCGCAATCAGAGAGACACTTGCCGGCTGGTATTTTTCGAGAGTCGCTGCGGATTTGCGGATTGTTCCTGCGGCTGCATATTTTTCCGGTTGCTGGTCGGATTGGCGTTCTTTGCTGCCGGACAGGGCATGGATGATGCCGGCGGCGGAAACCAGCAGCACCACACAGCAGAGAAGGAGAAAGGCACGGTGTCGGTTCCGCCGGCACCGTTGTGCTCGTTGCTTTTTGGATGAGGAAGTTGTTCGGTTCATAGCGTTGTTCTCCTGTTGCAAGATGTTACAATACCAGTTTGACAATAATACACAATAATGTCAAGGGAAATTTGCCTGAATTCAGAAGAAAGGACAAAAAACTGGGAAAATCCATGGCGCACACGGTTGACTTTTGCTGCACAGTGAATTACGATATAATTACATGAAGAGTGAGAAAATGCACAGGAGGAGAAAGCTACATGGGGCGAAAGAATAAATTGCAGCGTACAGTCAATGTCATTGGCCATAAAAATCCGGATACCGATTCGATCTGTTCCGCCATTGCCTATGCACATTTGAAAAATATCACGACAGACCGTGAATATGAACCGCGCCGTGCAGGTGAAATCAATCAGGAAACGGCGTTTGTACTGAATAAATTTGACATGAAACCTCCCAGAATCTGTCTGGATGTACATGCAAAAGTACGAGATATTGATATCCGTTATATCGATGGCGTGGACGGACAGATGACACTGCGCCGCGCGTGGGAGACGATGCGAGATCAGGATATTACCACGCTGCCGATCACGAACAGTGACAACAAGCTGGAAGGCCTGATTACTCTGAAACGGCTGGCCATGGCGAATATGGACAGCCTTGATCCGCATGCGGTTGCAAATGCGAAGACGTCGGTTTCCAATATTGTGGAAACACTCAACGGTACGCTGGTCACCGGCTCGACGGATATGCGCATTGACCATGGCAAGATTGTCATTGCCGCAGGCAGCCCGGAGGCAATGGAAAATATGGTAGACCCGGGCGACATTGTTCTGGTTGCAAACCGCTATGAGGCACAGTTGTGTGCCATTGAACTGGAGGCAGCCTGTCTCGTCGTCTGCATGACGCCGAACATTGCAAAGACCATTATCAAAATTGCGAAAGAGCACAACTGTACTGTCATCAGTACGCCATATGATACGTATGCGGCGTCCTGTCTGATTAACCAGAGTATTCCCATCTGCCACCCCATGGCACGTTCCATGATTATGTTTCAGCTCTCTACCCCGGTTGAAGAAGCGCGGAAGATCATGGGACAGGTGCGTCACAATTACTTTCCTGTTGTGGATAAGGCAGGCATCTATCAGGGTGTCATTTCCCGCCGTAATTTGTTGAATTTACAGCGGAAACAGCTCATTCTAGTCGATCACAATGAAAAAACGCAGTGTGTCGATGGCTTTGAGGATGCAGAAATTCTTGAAATTATCGATCATCACCGCATTGGCAATCTGGAAACCAATGGCCCGGTGTATTTCCGCAATCAGCCGGTCGGCTGTACGGCGACCATTGTATTCCAGATGTATCAGGAATACAATGTGGAAATAGAACCGAATATTGCGGGAATCCTGTGCAGTGCCATTCTGTCGGATACCTTGATTTTCCGTTCTCCGACTTGTACACCGCAGGATGAATATGCGGCAAGGCAGCTTGCGAGCATTGCGGGCGTTGAAGTGGAAGCGCTTGCGACAGAGATGTTTGAAGCGGGCGAAAATCTGGAAGGCAAGACCGCCGAACAGCTGCTGCTGCAGGACTATAAAATCTTTGTCAGTGGAAAGACACGCTTTGGCGTTGGTCAGGGCAGTTATGTCAGTGAGAAAAACCGTGAGGCTGCGAAGAATATGCTGTCAGGATATCTGGAGTCGGTGCTGGAACATGAGGATGTGGACATGGTATTTTATCTTGTCACCAATATTCTTGACCAGTCGAGTGAGGTTTTGTTTGCGGGAAAGGATGCGCCGGAAGTGTTGTCGCGTTCATTTAACAGGGATGTCGACACGAGCAAGCCACTTGAGCTGCCCGGTCTGGTTTCGCGCAAAAAACAGTTCATTCCTGCGATTATCAACACCCTTCAAAATTTATAAAAACACCTTTCCTGCCGGATGTTCCGGCAGGAAAATTTTTGTCATAAGGGCTTGCATTTTGAAAGCGAGCGTGCTATTATAATAAAGCACTTGGGCTCGTAGCTCAGCTGGGAGAGCGCCGCGTTCGCAACGCGGAGGTCGAGAGTTCGATCCTCTTCGGGTCCACCAATTAAACCGTCTGTTTCATACGAAATGGACGGTTTTTCTGTTTTTAGTTGTCTGTTGATAGATGATATTTCATGAAGAGAGGTGCGCTACGATGAAACCACTTGTTTTTCATGTTGATGTAAACAGTGCGTATCTTTCCTGGGAAGCAGCAAGGCGTGTTTCACAGGGAAAGGAAGATATCAGACTGATTCCGGCGGCAATCGGCGGAGATCGGGAAAAACGCACCGGTGTCATTCTGGCCAAATCTATCCCCGCAAAAAAGTTTGGCATCCGCACAGGAGAGCCGGTTGCAAAGGCATTGGAGAAGTGCCCGGAGCTGTTTCTTGCCAGACCGGATTTCCGGCTCTATGAGACGTGTTCCAAAGCATTTATGGATATTTGCCGCAGTTATGCGCCTGTAGTGGAAAAGTATTCTATTGATGAATGCTTTCTTGATATGAGCGGCACAGAGCATATTTATCCTGATCCGGTCGCGGTTGCGCACAAAATAAAGGATGAAATCCGCGATACATTAGGGTTTACTGTCAATGTCGGTATCGGAACAAATAAGCTGCTTGCAAAAATGGCAAGTGACTTTGAAAAACCGGATAAGGTACACACTCTGTTTCCAGATGAGATACAGGCGAAGCTTTGGCCGTTGCCAGTACGGGAGCTGTTTACTGTAGGAGCATCTACAGCCGCCAGAATGGAAAAGGCGCATATTCGTACAATAGGAGATCTTGCTCGAAGTGATCTGAGACAGGTACAGGCACTGGTCGGCGTGAAGCTGGGCAGACAGATTCACAATTTTGCAAATGGAATAGACGATTCGCCGGTACTGGCGCAGCCGGAGGAGGCGAAGGGATACAGCATTTCCACAACATTGGCAGAAGATGTGACAACTGTTACAGAAGCCCACCGGATTCTGCTTGCACTCGCGGACAGTGTTGCAGCACGTATGCGGGCAGATGACGCACGGGCGTATTGCATTTCGGTTACCATTCGGGCAAATGATTTTAAAAATCATTCACATCAACGCAAATTGGATGAAGCGACGGATATTACATCTGAAATCCTGTCGGTCAGCAAACAATTGTTCCGGGAGCTTTGGGATGGACGGACACCGCTGCGGCTGATCGGTATTTCGCTGACACAGATTACTCGTGAAGAAGCCATACAACTCACCCTGTTTCCCGATGAACAAAAAGAAAAAGCGAGGAAAATGGACAAAGCAGTGGATGCCATTCGCAGCAGATTCGGCTCCGAGCTGATTCAGCGCGGCATGTCAGACCAATCGTTCAATGTAGGCAAGAAATATAAAGCACAGTTGGAAAACCGCTCGGGGAAAGATGGAAAATAAAGCGGAAAAGGGGAATAGTGAATTGCACCCTATTTAATGGAATGGAAAATTTTAGTCATTGTTATTTTAGATTTTGTCGTCAAAAAGTCGTCAAAATTTTTAAGTGGTAAAAATAGTTAAGAAGACCCGCTATTTCGTAAGAAATAGCGGGTCTTTGTGGTACGCCCGGTGCGATTCGAACGCATGGCCTTCAGAGTCGGAGTGCCGTAATGTATGTGTTAGAGGGTGATTTTTAGTGTTGCATAGTGTTAAATAATTTGAATAAATTATGTGTATAAACGCTCATTATTCAAGAAATTGCTCGAAATATATAATATTTTACACGCTTTTCAAAAAATACAATAACTTTCAAATATTGAAAATTCGGTGCAGAAAAATCTCGTGTCTGTTAGAAGTTTGTTAGAAGTATAAATCCACTAGCCCGTTACACTATGATAACTCAGATATTGAGAGTATTATTGAACTGTGTTATAACACGGCTGAATAATGTTCTCATGAATGCTGATTTACAGAACATAAGACAATTAAAAAAGGCTGGTTGGCACTGCTCGAAAGAGCAGAACCTACCGCCTGTAATTGTTCGATTATGCGCCCGCCAGAAATTAAAATCAATGATTTAAATTTTTGTTACACATCATTGTAACACCTACAATTGTAACACATATATATCAAATACTGTTGACAAGTGTAGGAATGTAGAATATAATGTTGAAATAGGAGAATATAATTAATGGGGTGTGATAGGAAGAATTGAATTACTTATAGTCCTTACTACCTGATTGTTGTGGTCAAGCTTTTTTGTAACACTTTGACCTAATTTTTACTGCATAGGTTTTACGCCCCGTAGCGTGCCTCGAAAGGCGTTTTGTAATTATTATAAGAATGCGGTCGTTCATGGTTATAATGGACATACGCAAATTCTTCGATGGATGTATATAATTCTTTCTCAGAATGATAGTAATGATGATTTATCAATTCATTCTTGAGAGTGTTGTAATATCGCTCCATAGGGGCATTATCGTATGGATATCCAGCCTTGCTCATACTTTGCGTTATACCAACTGATTCGCAGTATTCTGTGAATTCCTTTGAGGTATACTGGCTTCCCTGATCCGAGTGAAGAATCAGGCAGCTGGGATCTAAGCCCGGCTGGGAATCAATTGCTTTCTGCAGGGTCCTTTTTGCAAGCTCTGCGGTTATGTGTTTGTCGGTAATGCTGGCAATAACGCTTCTGTCATATAGATCAATAATCGTGCAATTATAACGTTTGCTGCCATTCGTTAAAAATAAACAGGTAAAATCAGTGCACCATTTCTGGTTAATGGATTCTGCCTTAAAATCCTGATGGAGCTTATTCTCAAACACTTTATGAGGTGCACCGTATTCATAGTCCGGCTTGCGTTTCCTTACAATTGAGAATAACTGAAGCTCTGTATTCATGTATTTATGGACAGTTATGCGACTGATGTTATATCCTCTGCGAAGGAGATAAGCATGCATGGTTCTGTAACCATCTGTGCCGTTGTGAGAGTGGTATATATTCACAATTTCACGCTTGATTTTGTCCTTATGCTTATGATAATCACATTTTCTGTTTTTCAGAAAATTATAATAAGCATTTGGTAAGATATTCAGTCTTTTCAACAACCAACGGACACCATATTTGTGCCCATACTGCTGAATAAATCGATAAGCCGCTAATCGATTTCCTTCGCAAAGAATGCCGCCGCTTTTTTTAGGAAGTCATTTTCCTTCTGAAGTTCTGCCAACTGCTTTTTCAATTGCAGATTCTCCTTCATGTAATCATAATCAGCTTTGGCTTCTTCATTTGTTTGGCATTCTTTGCGGAACTGCTTGATCCAGATAGATATACTTGCCTTGGATACACCATATTCGGCAGCAAGCCCTTTGAGGGTCCTTCCCTCCTCAAGATGAAGACGAACTATCTTCTTCTTGAATTCTGGTTCATAGTGTTTACTCATTTGTGACATACCTCGTTTCCTCCTAAGATTATATCCTATTAGGTCGAGGTGTTACAACTATATTATATCACAACAGATACGATATTCTCTTGCATTTATAACAGAGTTTGATTTTTAGAAAGTTTATGAGTATTTTAGTGAAAAGGGCATATACTACAGACAGTTATTCTAAATGCATGTGCAAGCTAGTCGTTTATGCAGCGACTATTTTTGTTGAGCTTGTGTGTGGAGGAATATTTATTTCGGATGCAGAGAGCAGTATTTTATTAGCACTGTTTTTAGCAATTTTTGTCCAATCTGTAAATAATATTTACGATGCATTTAATTATTTAGACCCAAATAAATATACTTCCTTTGTGATAGTTAGGCAAACAATAGTTGCAGCATGTTCTACGATATCCCTTGTATTATCATTGATTTATATGTATCAGATTGGTGCCTCAACTTCTGAAAAGGAGTTATTAGAATCTTTTAATAGCAAAAAATATTGGATCGGGTTCTGTGTAGCATCAATTATTCTTTCTTTAGTAATTGAAGTTCTTGAATATCTTTTTCGAATGGTCTCAAAATCACATCAAATAAAAATGTGTGATACTAATAAAGTTAGCAATAACCAAAATAGTAACAAAATTCTTGCTTCTGATGTAGTATATTATCTCTATGAGTACGATGAAGCAGATAACTGGCCTGATAAGGGGGATTAATAATGTTTTATGCTTTTTCGGTTATAGGGATATCTATGATATCGGGGGTTTTGATAGAAATTATTCATATATTATATAATTATTATACTGTAACTAAAAAAAATAAAGTGGATTCTGTAGATAGTATGCAGCGTTCTTGTGTATGTGCTATGAGTCAAATTCAATCCCATAGAAGAGGTGCATGGAGGATTTTTCATGACCAAATAGGCAATACAACTACTTTGCACGAAAAAATCATTGATGAATCCAGAAGAAAGATAGTTTAATATGTCTTGGGGGAGTATATGCTAAAAGATATTTTTGATATTCTTCAGCATGAGGATGTGCAAAAACAATGGAAAGAAATATATACACTTCATAGAGAAACAAAAAAATATTTACTCATTGCCGAAGAGACTTCCGAAGATGGTGTTGCTTTAATTCAACCATTAAAAGAACATAGAGATGCTTATGATCATATTATTCGTACATTTGCAAGTACGGCGAAAACGATTCCTGACAATGTGGATTATTTAAAATATGTTAAAGACAATCTTTCTAAAGCTTATGGTCACGAGTATCGAGCCTTCTTCGATACAGCAGATTGGTTAGCTTATAATCTTAGAAAAGATATTCGCATTCGTATAGAAAATATTCCGAGGGAAAATCGAAGGTATCTAGTTCCAGACTACGAGCGTACAATTGTTCAGCTTAATGAGTATCCATTTGAAGTTGCTGATGTTAGAAATGATAAGGACGTAACAAATGGGCATATAAATGACAATGCGTGTAAAAGATATATGCAGTTATTAGACTGGTTAATTGACTTATATAAGAAAATTATTTAATATTATATCAGTGGTGTTTATGGGAGTACTCCGTGGGTTGTATAATTTAAGCGGGAGAACGCTATTGCTGTGCTTTTATTCTGCAATGAAATCTTACATAATCAGTAAGATACCCCCTGCTGACAGTGAAGTGAACCACATAGGGAGTATTTTCGGTATCTAACAATTTTTGGAAATGCAAAGTACCCCCCTATACCGTAATAGAATAACCCTGCATTTATCAGGCTGAAATGCTTGACAGATGCAGGGCTTTTCTATGCAGTCATTTATTTAGTTCTTCCATGAGTTCCTTCTGGTACTTATAAAACGTCATCTTGGATATTCCGGCAAGTTTCCACGTTTCTTCATTCGAGAGTGAGCCGCCGAAACCTTTGTTATGTTTCCTGATGATCTCTTTTGCCGCAAGGCTTTTCTTGGTGGTCAGTTTATTCCCTTTCTTTTGTCCAATCTGTGCGCCACGTTTACGGGCTTCTTTAATTCCTTCTTTGGTTCTCTGCTGGAGGTCGGTTACTTCCTTTTCTGCCTGGTCAAAGGCGATTTTAACTTGCTGTCTTGCAAGATCAATCATAAAAGCGTTAAGGGCTTCAAACATTGCGTTGATAAAGGTATCTGTTGCATGATCGCCTGTTGTTGCTAATGCTTGCAACTGTCGTTCTCTCGCTTGCCGGTATACTGCTGTATTTACATTTGGTTCCTTGAGAAATACTAATTCAACGCCCGCAGCAAATAGCTGTTCATATGCTTGTATACCTTCCTCTGCATTTCTGCTCATACGCGATACAGAGTCAAATACAATAGTATCACCTTTCTGTACTTCGTGCAGCAGTTTTTCAAAAACTTTGCGCCCCTGTACCTTTGTTCCTGTATAGGCTTCCTGCCTGATGTCAGCAGTCGGGTATGCCTTGCTGATATTTTCCACTTGCCGGTCAAGTCTTTGGGTGGGCTTGGATATGCGGCAATAACCATAGATTTTACCCATAGTGTTTCAAGTTCCTTTCCTTAATCTAACGAACAATAAAATTATTACTGTTGATATGGCTAATACTGGGGATATATAGGCGAGTTTTGCAAATGTTTTAATACATTTTCCAAAACCCTTAGATTTATTACTATTTTGGCAAAGGCAAGGGAGGCTTGATGCCTCCCGCCGGTATTAACCTAAAATATAGTTGACTGCTTTTTCTGCTTTGCTTGCTGTGTTGTGATATAATATAGTTGTAACACCTCGACCTAATAGGATATAATCTTAGGAGGAAACGAGGTATGTCACAAATGAGTAAACACTATGAACCAGAATTCAAGAAGAAGATAGTTCGTCTTCATCTTGAGGAGGGAAGGACCCTCAAAGGGCTTGCTGCCGAATATGGTGTATCCAAGGCAAGTATATCTATCTGGATCAAGCAGTTCCGCAAAGAATGCCAAACAAATGAAGAAGCCAAAGCTGATTATGATTACATGAAGGAGAATCTGCAATTGAAAAAGCAGTTGGCAGAACTTCAGAAGGAAAATGACTTCCTAAAAAAAGCGGCGGCRTTCTTTGCGAAGGAAATCGATTAGCGGCTTATCGATTTATTCAGCAGTATGGGCACAAATATGGTGTCCGTTGGTTGTTGAAAAGACTGAATATCTTACCAAATGCTTATTATAATTTTCTGAAAAACAGAAAATGTGATTATCATAAGCATAAGGACAAAATCAAGCGTGAAATTGTGAATATATACCACTCTCACAACGGCACAGATGGTTACAGAACCATGCATGCTTATCTCCTTCGCAGAGGATATAACATCAGTCGCATAACTGTCCATAAATACATGAATACAGAGCTTCAGTTATTCTCAATTGTAAGGAAACGCAAGCCGGACTATGAATACGGTGCACCTCATAAAGTGTTTGAGAATAAGCTCCATCAGGATTTTAAGGCAGAATCCATTAACCAGAAATGGTGCACTGATTTTACCTGTTTATTTTTAACGAATGGCAGCAAACGTTATAATTGCACGATTATTGATCTATATGACAGAAGCGTTATTGCCAGCATTACCGACAAACACATAACCGCAGAGCTTGCAAAAAGGACCCTGCAGAAAGCAATTGATTCCCAGCCGGGCTTAGATCCCAGCTGCCTGATTCTTCACTCGGATCAGGGAAGCCAGTATACCTCAAAGGAATTCACAGAATACTGCGAATCAGTTGGTATAACGCAAAGTATGAGCAAGGCTGGATATCCATACGATAATGCCCCTATGGAGCGATATTACAACACTCTCAAGAATGAATTGATAAATCATCATTACTATCATTCTGAGAAAGAATTATATACATCCATCGAAGAATTTGCGTATGTCCATTATAACCATGAACGACCGCATTCTTATAATAATTACAAAACGCCTTTCGAGGCACGCTACGGGGCGTAAAACCTATGCAGTAAAAATTAGGTCAAAGTGTTACAAAAAAGCTTGACCACAACACTGCTGATACAATAAAGGAGACCCCTGAAAATTTCGTGTAAACGACAAGCTTCGGCAGTATGATTGAACTCCAATCCGTCAAGAATGGAAGCAACCACCTAAACGGAAAAGGAGACAATAATCATGCAGAGAGTACCACAGGATTTATTACGGGAATACGTGAAAAGCCAACACTTTACCAGCACAGCCGACATCATGCAAGCTATGAAAGAGATGTTCCGAGACGTCATTCAGCAGGTGATGGAAGTGGAGATGGAGGAGGAACTCGGTCATGAAAGATGCCAGCGTTCTGCCCCTACAGCAGGAGATCAACCCAGGAATTACCGCAACGGCTATTCCCGGAAGAAAGTAAAAACCCAGTTAGGCGAGATTGACATCAGGGTCCCGCGTGACCGCAACGGCAGCTTTGAGCCAAAGATTATTGGCAAGTATAGTCGGAATGCGGAGGGGATGGAGGACAAGATTCTGGCCCTATACGCCTGCGGGATGAGCCAGCGGGATATTGCAGAGCAGATCAAGAGCCTGTATGACGTGGACATTTCTCCTGAGTTGGTCACAAAGATCAGTGAGAAAATTATGCCAGAAGTTACAGCCTGGCAAAATCGCCCGCTGGAACCGGTCTACCCATTTATCTTTATGGATGCTATCCACTACAAGGTCAAGGAGGATCACCGATATGTGACCAAGGCTGCCTATGTAGTGCTGGGTATCACGATGGACGGTCAGAAGGATATCTTAGGTGTCTGGATTGGAGAGCACGAGAGCAGCAAATTTTGGCTAAATGTGTTGAATGACCTGAAAAGCAGAGGAGTTTTGGATGTTTATCTGTTCTGCACCGATGGTCTCTGTGGAATGCCCCAGGCGATTGAGGCGGTCTATCCCAAGGCAAGGCTGCAGCGCTGCATCGTGCACCAGATTCGCAGTTCTACCAAATATGTTAGCTACAAAGACATCCGTCAAGTCGTTGCCGATCTGAAGAAAATCTACACGGCAGTGACAGAAGACGAGGCCATACAACAACTGAAAAACTTTGCAGAAAAATGGTGCAGCCAATATCCTTCCTGCGTCAAGAGTTGGGAAGAGAATTGGGACGTGCTCAGCACCTTCTTCGAATATCCCATGGAGATTCGGAAGATCATATACACGACGAACATTATTGAGGGGCTGAACCGCCAGTTCCGGCAAATGACGAAGAACAAGCCGTCGTTCACCAACGACGATTCCTTGCGCCGGATGCTTTATCTGGCCTCACAGCGGATTGTGAAGCACTGGCATGCCCGGTGCCAGAACTGGGATCTGATTCTGAGCCAGTTGGAGATCATGTTCGCCGACCGCAGCGTTACCTGATTCCCAGGCTGTAGGCTTCCCGGCAGGCTCTGGCAGCATTCACGCCCTGCGGGCGCGCATATTGCAGAGCCTGCACGGGAGAACGGTAGCCAAGGGAATTCAGGCCAGCACATGCGCAGAAAACTGCACCATTCTTGACATTTGTCGAATATCGCTTACACAAAATTCTACGGAGTACCCAATAAAGCGGGTATCGTTGCTTAATACGCTTAACCAGCCTTTGATATATGCGGCTGAATTGCGAACAGTCTTTACATTTTCAATATTCAAAATGTTCATCAGGCTTGCGCTTCCGATCTCCGCAACCAATTCTTCTTTGCTGTACTCGGTCGAGCCAAAAGCAACACGTTGTCCTTTGACATCGTTCTCTCTGTCGCAGCGGCTTGCCTTTAAGGTGCTATGTGTCAGTTCATGGAATGCTGTGCTGTACCATTCGTTTGTATCTACGAACTGAGTTTTAAGCGGTACTACAACTCTATCGGATGCGGGCGAATAAAAAGCCTCATCTCCTGCAATCTCTTCAAACTTGATGCCCTCGCGGGAAACATAATCATAAATGATATTGTCTGCTGCTTCAATCGGTTTAACGTCTGCAAAAGGCTTTTTCAAAGGTTCCACTCCTTCAACCTGTGAAACGTGGAACACATTATAATATCTCAGCATCGGGATATTTACGGTTTCCTTTGTACCGTCATCCTTTGTCTTTTCCTGCTGGCAGATTTTCCAAAACACAACGATCTCAGACTTTGCGCCCTTTTTGATTTTGCCGCCTGCATCTGACCATTGCTTAAAGGTTGCATACTCACCGGAGTGCTTTAACATCATCTGGTTAATAATGCTGTATGGCTTCTTGCTTACCCGGTTGTAAGCACCAGTTTGTACACCTGTCCAGGGCTTTTCCCAAGGGATAACGCCCGCCTCTAACTGCTCAATAATTCGGTCAGTTACCATCTGATATACACTCTTTTTGTCTGCCATGATCTTGTACCTCACTTTTTAAATTTTCATGTTTGGGGCTGTGGTTGTTGTTCCCCTTTAACTATCTTGATTATACACTTTAATTCCGTGTATTTCAACTGTAAATATACACAATATTTCCGTGTAATTGGTGTATGAATTACACAAAATTCCGTGTGTTATATTATGTTTGATTTCCGGGATATATAATGATATAATATCTATATATTTACTTTGCGGGAGAGTATATATGATTAGATATAAATGTGACATTATCCAGAAGTTAAAGGATGCTGGATATAATACGACAAGGATCAGAAAAGAAAAATTGATATCAGAAGCAACTTTGACAAATATCCGAAAAGGTAAATTGATCGGCTGGAATCAGATAGACATTATCTGCAAATTGTTAAACTGTGATGTTGGTGATATCGTTGAGTACGCAGAGGGTGAAATGCCTACTATCGAAAAACGGCTGAATAATCTTGTACATTAAAGTAAATACCTCTTAAAAGCTGATGTGAGTATCAGCTTTTTATTTACAATAAATGCACGGAACTTAAGTGTAATATACACAATAAATACGTGTAATCTTTGTGCAGTCTGCCAATTGAATTACACGGAAATATTGTGTATCATATAATCACCGAAAGGGACAAGACAAACCCCGCAAGAGAGTGTACGCAGCCAAGACTACACTTTAAATGATGGCAAGGATAAGCAAAGTGCAACAGATGTGCATGAGATCGGTTTAAAGCCGCCATCCTCTTGTCGGGACAAGTCAAAACAACCACACCATAAGAAATGAGGTACAAGATTATGTGTAAGACTATTTCAGAGTTGACCGCAGCAGTTGCAGAGTATCGCAACTTAAAAGCGATGAAAGAAGAACTCGATGCACAGATTCAAGCAATCGAGCATGAGATCATCGGTTATCTGGACGATAACGAGAAGTTGACCGAGACAGGCGCAGACTTTACCGTGAAACTGACAACCTGTGAGCGTCGTACACTGGACAGCAAGCGTCTGGAATCTGACCTTGGCTCACTTGCTGAATATCAGAAGGTCAGCCAGTACCGAAGATTGTACGTCAGATAGTCATATAGTGGAGGGCGAAAACCCTTCCCAATGAAACCAGCTTATTTCTTACTCCTAAATACGTTGTGCGAGGCAAGGGTGGATGCGAGAGCATCCATCCACACCGCGCCAAAAGAACGAAGATGTTAAGTCTTATTGCAAGGCTTTACATATAATAGTGATCGAGTCCAGGCAATAATGACCGCTAAAATCCGGTATCAAACCATAAGACCAGAAGATTATTACCTGAACGGTGATAGCAAGCCGGAAACGGCTTGTAACCCTGCATCCCGCATATCTAAAGCAGCGGACGGGTAAAAACAAAAAAGTGAGGTACATGATTATGATTAAAATTCCGGTTGACAGCGACATTACCGCAGTAGTCCGCTATATGTTTATCGGCAAGACATTTAACCATTATGCAGCCGACATCTATTTCAAGGGCGAGCATATCGGCATGATCCATGTGTTGGATCGTGAGGTTTCGGATGAAGACTGGTGGACAAGGGCGCATGGCACGACAACCCTGACAGATAAGTATTTTGATGAGGCTGTATTTGCTATTTCGGATTTCTTTCTGAACGAATACGAACTCATTCACTGATGGATAGGGGATGCCATGTGTTACTTATCAAGGGCAGACATACAACAGAGAGGATGGTCTCAAGGAATGATAAATACATTTCTTGAACCGCCTACTCTGATTGTAACCTCCCCAACAGACCACAGGAAGAAAACAACTGTATGGACTATCAATGAAGTCGAGGCAGTTGAAAAAAGACCTGAATTTGTAAAACGTAAAAAACAATACTGCAAATACTTGTCAACAGTTGAATTACACAAAAAATCGCAGTCTGAAATGTTGGAGAAAACCCAGCAGTATATCAATCATATACAGATACCAGATTACACCTACGAAGGAGTAATTGATATGGTAACGCGGACACACAAAGGTGCGCGCATTAAGAGTTTGAAGCAATTTGCTGTCAATCAACTCAGGCATGATGTCGATGGATATGATGACTGGGCAAGGATGTATGCCAACAAAGAGAAATCCTTTGTATATTATGCTATGGTTAAGGTTGCAATTTTGCGGAAGATTGCAAAGCGTTATCCGTTTTTAGCAGCAGAGTGTACAAGGCAGGAGAGGGTATTTATGCGGCGCAAGATGATTGTGTCGCAGGAAATTGTCAATCAAATGATTGCATTATCATTTTAATTTTAGGAGGAATACATTATGTTCGTGCTTGAAAGTGTTATTTGTGGCGGAGAAGCTACTGAAAGGAAGTTTGAAACCTGCGAGGCAGCATTTAACGCTATGAAAAAGTCGTTCAAGGAGACCACTGGAAAATCTGAGCTTGAAATTGCGCAGATGCTGGAAGGGTTTGAATACCCGGAGTGTGAATTCTCGATTGGAATGGCTGCTGACCATCTGTCTGAGTCGTTTTGGGGAATTTATGATGAAGACGCTGTTTAAGCGTTAAATATTTGATTATATCGGATGAGTGGGATCATCGCCTAGGACGGTACTTGCACTGGATGATTCCGCTTGTCCGTTATGATACCACTTCTGACAAGAGGATCGTTCTCCGTTTTGAGCGGCGGCAAAGGCAGATGTTTTGCATCTGTCCGAGCCAAAGCAGAAAGGAAACATATGAAAATTTTTAGAACAAATAAAAATCCAGCATCTAAGCGTGAAAATTCCATTACCGGAGAAAAGCATTACAAAATCCCGCCAGAATATAATTACAGGGATCTTATCCAATTTGCGATATTATATACTGTTTTATGGCATATTGTTCACGCTGCTTGCGATGTCATTACCACGGGGATAATTTGCATTTTTAATTTGTAAGCAACACAGCAGGAAAGAGTCAGGTGTTTTGTGTCTCTCTCACCTCTTGACTTAACTCCAACGATGTGGCACTATATATTGTAAAGACGGATAAAGCACGTACCTCAGCTTTTCCGTTCGGAGAGTATCGGAGTGGTTGCCGGTACTCTCTTTTTATATGCAGTAAAAATAAAACAATTATCTGCTTTATTTGGCAATAATCGCAGGAAAAACGAATATAAACCAATAATTTAACACGATACATAAAATTCTATGTATTATAGGTAAAATCATATATAAACATCAATAAACATATAAAAAACATAGAAAACGAAAGGAGAAAATCATGCCATATATGAAACCGCCGAAAGAATATTATCACAACGGCAAACATCGTAAAGGATACAGCAAGTATGAAGATGATCCTAATCATAGAATCTATTATTTGCCTGCTAATGCACTTAAACGATTCCTAGACGAATGTGACTATTTCATCGAACAATTATATAAATTGATACCGTTAAGGAAAAGCTATAACCGATTAGACAAACACCAACAAATGGAATACAGGAACACGCTGGATCGGATAAAAAGATGGGTTGAACGCATGGAAGAACCATATAAGGATGAGCAAGATGCATGTGGATATGAATACCGTTCGGCACGAAGATGTAAAGGCTGTAAGTTATATACACCAAAGCGCACCAAGGAAATTGTATGTCCTGTATGCAATCAGGTATGGGAGGTTGATGTGATGTACAACAGGACTTTTATTTGCCCGGATTGCCAGGAGAAGCCGGAATACTATCCTGCATATTATAAACGGCGTTATGTAGATGAACACCAGCGGGAAAATATGCCTTATAATGAATATTGATTGGGGACAAAAATGAAGGAAGTAGTATACCGATTTGAAGGTAAAAATATCCGAACAATTATTGACGAGGATGAAGAGTATTGGTTTGTCGCAGCGGACATTGCAATGATTATGGAGATATCAGCGAATGATTATATTCGTTACTACAATTCAGCTGTCATAGCGGAGAACAAGAGGACATTCCAAAGATCGGAACTTAGGATAATCCGTTGCCCGTGTAAGACTATTAAAACGGTCAACATAGATGGAGTTAGGAATTTCTGCCGGAAATCAGAATCAGCACACGCAAAAGATGTGGTTAATTGGTTGCAGCGGGAAATTATTAAGGTGCCAGATTATAAAGCGTATATCAAAGACCTTGAGGATAACGCCCGCCAGATGTTAAAGGATAATCATATCTATTATTGTGCTGTTGATGTTGCTAAGGCTTTAGGATATTTCAATCCAAAGGCAAGTGTGGATAAGTATTGCCGGAACATATATATTAAGGATGCAGATAAAAGCAGTAGTCCAGAGGAACTTATATACATACCAAGCAGTGATATATACCGCTTGATCGTCCACAGCAAACAGCGGATTGCAAAGCAATTTGCGGAATGGGTATTTGACAGCGTGATACCGGAACAAATGCAGCAATTGTAAGATGAAGATAAGCATTGGATTTTTGGACAATATACATTATAATAATAGTACAGTCAATTCATGCTTAAAAATTGGAGGATGCATTATGAGTGTTTTAATCGTTTTGGGATTTTTGATTGTATTTATGGTGGCGATGGCGAAGGACAATATGACACCGCAGAAGCCGCCGAAGTCTAAGGAAGAACTCGAAGAAGGATTAAAAAAATACAGAAGGAAATAAAATATAATGGTGGAGATCGAAAGAGTGAAAAAATCGAAACCGCCATTGGCGGTTTTGAAATTACGCAAGAAGAGTTGGCTGTGGGATCGAGGTAATCAATACATAGGTTTCAAAACCAACAATGTTGGGCTTGATTTTACACGAGAAAAATTAGCTGCTGAAAGCGACAGAAGTAACAGAAAGAACAGGAGATTATAACCAACTATTAAAGGGTGTCACCGGAAATGATGACACCCTTATTTTTTGCCTAACAATCAACGGTAACTAAGCAGAGGAACTTATTCTGCTGCAAACATCGTGATATTGCAGCAAAAACGCTGAATTAAGCAAAATTTATCAAATTTAACGATTTATAATGGTCTCATAAATTAAGACACTTTTTCGGACAGATTTTAATGAATCTGATATACTTAAACCAGTATGTAAGAAAGGAGCCATTATCATGTCCAGACAGAGAAGAAGTTTTAGTGCCAAATTCAAATCAAACCTTGTAATTGAGCTGCTTAAGGGTGAGAAAGATCTCAATACCCTGGCAGCTGAAAATAGCATCCAACCAAATCTGCTCCGTAACTGGAAAAAGGAGTTCCTGAACAATGCTTCGGTTGTGTTCGACGACAAGCGCGAGGAAAACCTCAAAGAAAAGCTTGCCGAAGAGCGAAAAGAGAAAGCGGAGTATGCCAAAAAGGTTGGTCAGTTAACCATGCAGGTTGACTGGCTCAAAAAAAATCTGAAGAAATTTGTGGACCTGACTACGAGAGTAAGTTTAGTCCAAAACCTTTTGACGACTAAGGAAATTCCGGCTTCCGTTGGTGCCAGGTTGCTTGACATCAACCGTACAAGCATTTATTACACGGGCACCCCTATTTCAGATGAGGAACTGGCCTGCAAAGAGATCATTGATCATCTCCATACAGATAATCCCACTTGGGGCGCAAGACAAATGTCTGCACAGTTAAAAGCCCGTGGTTACCAGGTTGGGCGCCGCAAGGCAAGACGCTACATGAATGAGATGGATATTTACCCGATCTATCCAAAGGTGAATCTTTCCAAGCGAATGCAGCAGGCGAAAGTATGTCCATATCTTCTTCGTAATGCGGTCATAGACAAGCCAAATCAAGCATGGTCTATTGACATTACATATATCCCGATCAAGCGCGGATTTCTGTATCTGACAGCCGTGATCGACTGGTATAGCCGTTGTATTGTCGGCTGGGAAGTGGATGACACACTTGATACCAGAATGGTTATCAGTGCCCTGAAAAAAGCTTTCAAAGTGGCAAAACCTCAAATCCTGAATTCAGATCAGGGTTGTCAGTTTACAAGTCAGCAATACATTGACTTTGTAAAGGAAAACGGCATCCGTCAGAGTATGGATGGAAAAAGTCGCTGGGCAGACAACATCATGATTGAACGCTGGTTCCGCAGCTTCAAGTATGAGGAAGCCTATCTGACACAGTACAACAACATCAGGGAAGCAAGAGCTGCTATCGGACAGTATATCCACATCTACAACTTTGAGCGGCGCCATTCTGCACTTGATTACCAAACACCGGCTGAATGCTACTATCCGGCAATGTTGATGCCATATGTAGCTTAGCATATATTGAATCTGGGGAGTGCTCCACTGTTCTCCACATGTTCCTTGTAACTTGTCCACTATATCAGTTCATTATAAAAATCTTAGATTTTTGTCTTGACAACTGAGCCACTATAAACCAGCCGATATCAGCAGGTACGAAACGAGATGCATTTCAAACAAAAAACGTATAAATCCTGAACTTTTTCAACAGGAAAGGACAGGATAACAGGAGCAAACACCCGATAACAGCAACTTTAGCCAATTGGTAAGGATGAGGTCAGCAGTTCAAATCTGCTTAGCAGCTCCATATAAACGCCTGATTTTGATGAAATCAGGCGTTTGAGCCTGTCGAAGAACCCGGCTGCGCATTAAGCGAGAGCCGGGTTTTGGCACATATATGGAAAAAGCCGGAAAACTGGAATAGGGAAATGGATCTTCCACTTCCACATAGCCAGCTTTTTCAGATTCATGGCAGCAAATTTAAGCTTCACCCAGTTGGTAACTTGAGCCAAGCCTCGATATTGTGTATAGCGCATGCCATGCTTTTCTTGGCAGGGAGGGGCCTGCGGACAAAAAGTTGGACTCCAAAAGGAGGGAACTGAATGTATACAAAAGAGCAGGAAGAAATCGCACTAAGAGAATACGAGCGGCTGGGATCAATAGCTGCTGTAATCCGTCGGTTAGGATACCCGAGCGAGTCTACGCTTTACCGCTGGTATGAGCGCAAAAAAGCCGGGTTAGAGAACAGACATGGCCACACAGAAGAGTCTCCCACAGAGATGGATCATCACTGCAACACATCGGGGCATCCAAGGCATCCCTCAGCAGAATTCAAATATGAGGTAATTCACCGTTGCTTTGAATTAGGCGAAGATGTAGAATATGTATCAAGGGAAATCGGATACAGCCGTATGAGCATATACGTCTGGCGCAGGAAATATCTGAAGTATGGGATGGTGGGTCTGATGGCGAAGAGAAAAAGCATACCAAGGGAGCCGTTGCCTCAGGATCATGCATTGCCTGAATCTGAGGAACTGGAGAATCTTCGAACGCAACTCCAGGAACTGCAGTTTGAAGTAGATGTGCTGAAGGAGACCATCTCAGTCTTAAAAAAAGACCCCGGCATCGATCTAACGGTACTCAGAAACCGTGAAAAGGCAGTGATCATCGATGCCTTGAAGGGGAAATATACACTGCCAGCGCTGCTGTCCCGTTTTAAGATGGCCAAAAGCAGTTACTATTACCAGCAAGCTGTTATGAACAAACCCGACAAATATCTATCCCAACGGGCACAAATTACCTCGATTTTTCACGAAAACAGGGGCGTATATGGTTACCGTCGCATTTATCTGGCGCTGAAGCGCAAAGGGATTATGCTCTCCGAGAAGATCATCCGCCGGATCATGAAAGAAGAAAAACTGGTGGTTTTGCGCTCGAAGAAACGAAAATATAGTTCGTATTTTGGGGAAATCACACCCGAAGTAGAGAACATCATCTTACGCGATTTCCATGCAAATCAGCCGTATGAGAAGTTGCTGACGGATATCACAGAATTTGCCCTTTCGAACGGCAAGCTATATCTCTCCGCCATGATCGATTGTTTTGATGGAATGGTTGTGGGCTGGACGATAGGAACCCGCCCCAATGCCGATCTGGTCAACACCATGTTGGATCAAGTGATTGCCGATCTGCCAGAGGGCTGTCATCCGATTGTCCATTCTGACAGGGGCTGCCATTACCGATGGCCCGGATGGATTGAACGGATGAATGGGGCCGGTCTCATTCGCTCTATGTCTAAGAAGGGCTGCTCCCCCGATAACGCAGCCTGCGAAGGTTTCTTTGGAAGGCTCAAAAACGAAATGTTCTATGGCCGCTCTTGGACAGGAGTCTCGCTTGACGATTTTAGCCGGGAGATTGACCGCTATATCAATTGGTATAACCATAAACGCATCAAGTTATCTCTAGGTGGGATGAGCCCGATTGAGTATAGACATCATCTTGGTTTTGCTGCATAATCAGTCCAAGATTTTGTCCGCACCCCGAGTATCCCATGGATTGTGTAAACCTTCATTGCAGTGTAGAATAAAAGCACAGCAATGGAGGTTTTTACAAATGGCAAGAAGAAAGCGAACACCCGAGGAAGAAGCCCGGAGAACAAAAATCAGAGAATTATTGCAGGCAAGCAATGTGGGCAGCATGGAGGATATCCAGAATCTGTTCAAGGAAACCATTGCCGAATTTATGGAAGCCGGACTCGATGCAGAACTTGATGAGGAACTTGGATACAGCAAGTATGACTATCGGAACAAAAAGACGGATAACAGCAGGAATGGTCACAGCCAGAAAACGCTGCGAACCAGTTTCGGAGATGTAGAAGTAGATATTCCCAGAGACCGAAAAGGAGAATTCGAGCCTCAGCTGATAAAAAAACGTCAAACCAGCATCAGCCAGGATATCGAGGAAAAGATTTTGTCCATGTATGCGAAGGGAATGACGACGAGCGATATTGAAACGCATATCCAGGACATTTACGGTGTAGAAGTCTCTGATACGACGATCAGCCGGATAACGGATAAGATTCTGCCGATTGCAAAAGAATGGCAGCAGCGGCCGTTGGAGAGCATTTATGCAGTGGTATTTCTGGATGCAATCCATTATCATGTCCGCAGCGAGGGTTGAATCGTCAAAAAGGCAGTATATATCGCTATTGGCATTGATCTGGATGGGCATAAAGATGTCCTGGGCATGTGGGTCGGAGAAAATGAAAGCGCTAAATATTGGGCTACTGTTTTAAATGGACTGCGCAATCGCGGAGTAGAAGACATATTCATTGCATGCACCGACAATCTGACTGGATTTACTGCTGCAATTGAAGCGGTATTTCCAAAAACGGAGATTCAGAACTGTATTATTCATCAGCTGAGAAATTCCAGCAAATATGTCTCTTATAAGGATTTAAAGGCACTCATGGCCGATTTGAAGGCAGTTTATGCCGCTGTAGATGAAGATGCAGCTCTGGTTGCCCTGGACGCCTTTTCTGCCAAATGGGATGCAAAATATCCCAAAATTTCGTCCTCCTGGCGAGATAACTGGGCAAATCTCAGTACCTATTTTAAATACCCACAGGAACTGAGAAAGCTGATTTATACGACCAATGCGATAGAAGGCTTTAACCGCCAACTGCGCAAGGTTACCAAAGCAAAAACTATCTTCCCCACGGATGACAGCCTGTTTAAGATGCTGTATCTGGCAATGATGGACATCACGAAAAAATGGACTGGCCGGCGTCAGGATTGGGGCAGAATTTATTCCAATCTGGCGATCTATTTTGAGGATCGAATGCCCAATTAACAGCAAACCGCCCCGGCATCAAGGGTAAAATGAACAGCAGCTCTCGCCGCTGCCCTTGACACCGGAACGGTATTGCCGTTATAGTGTGAGCAAGGGAACGACAGATATGCCGTCCCCTCATCATAAAATTTCATTCTTTTCTACACTGCGATACAGCGTTTACACAGAATTTAGGATTCTCCCGCTCCACTGTTCTCCCCATGTTTCTTGTAATTTGTCCACTATATCAGTTCATTATAAAAATCTTAGATTTTTGTCTTGACAACTGAGCCACTATAGTTTTCGGAGAACTTTGAAATGGAAGTTGCAAAATAAGCTGATTATGCAACTTTTCTGATGTTTAAACGGCTAAAACACCTCAAAATCGCTGTTTTTAGTACGCACAATAAAACTGGTATTTTCATTTAGGAAATTAGTGCCATTATCCCGTTATATCGCAAGTATTGTGTGGAATCGTGGAACGTAAATAAGGATATCGCAATGGTACTGGGTAATACTGACACAGCGCAGGCGGTCAGAAAGTATTCAGATGATGAAGATAAAGTGGGCTGTGGAAATGCCCCCTCCCCAGGGGGAATGCAAAAGAGAGACAGGGACAGATAACTGATTTAACTTCTGAGCCGACCGAACGAATTGTTCTGGCAGGTCAGAACAGAGAAGCGATCTTTGTAGACAAAGATGACAAAATGGATGGAGTAACGATTTGTGACCATATCGTACAAAACCTATATGGTTAAACCGTATACTATCATATATACATATACAAAACAGATGACTTTTTAATTGCGTCAAAGAGCCATGAAATACAACTAATCATCTTTATTTTATCTCATTTAGCACTCGATAACAAAAAGTGCTAAAATAATACTTGACAAAATGATGCATATGTGCTATCATTGTTTTACAATTTAAAAATTGGCACAAAAAACCGCAAGCGAATGGCGGGTGCCTAGACCATTAACCGATGCACCTACTCTATCATGAGGGTGCCTGTGTTAATAACTATCCGCGACTTATTTTTTATGGCGATTGAAGCAACACTGTCAGAGGGGTTTCGATCAGTTGCCAATGTCTGACAGTGCGGGGCATCATGACCCGTAGACTTCGGTTCTTTCAAGGAAATGTGAAAAGAAGTCGGTTATATGGGCTACTCAGATTAGATTTTACCAAGACTTATATTTGGTAAAGTCTAGTTTGGGTAGCCCTTTTTTGATACTCTTTTCAGAACAGATGTTCGATTGCAGCTTGACAACTAAATACAGACAGCACAAACATTAACGGACGATCAGCAAAGCAAGATCGGAAAAAATCTACAACAAAAAAACGAGGTATAACATGGATAATAACACACTTACAAAAAAGCAGTGCGTAGTATACTCGCAGCAGCTTGCGGGATATCTGATGCAAAACGGAGTTAAATTATTAAACATTCAACCGGACAACAAGGATAACACAAAAAATGTATTCTTCTTTTTCGACAACGACAAAGTGAGAAAATTAAAGAATGAATGGTTTGAGAACAGAAACAAAATGAGAAAGTGAGATTAACGGATGACGGCGAGAGATACAACTAAGATGAGCGACAGATTCCCGAAATGGGAATGCGAAGAGAGTACGAGACATCTAATGATGCATCACCTTAAACTAATGGATATCCAGCAGGATAGACAAAACGCAACAAGCACTTTACTTAAAGAGCCAAAACTGCATCAGCTTATGCAGCGGTATATGACTAATATAATTAAGATGCAGGAGGCTATACATGGAAACGCTTGAAAAGATTATTATGCAGATGCACCCTGACAGACACTTCCACCCCAAACAACTGGAACTTTTTAAGTTTGTTGGAGAAAAGTTTGAACAAGATAAGGACTGCAATACAGTTACAGTATTTGCAGCAAGACCCGGATGCGGGAAATCAACTGCTATACAAGGATTTATCCAAAAATGTATAAATGAGGGAAAAGGCGCAATCATTATCACAGACAGTATTGAGCGATTGCAGGAACACAAAGATATATATGCTGATGATGAATTGCAGGGATTAGATGATTTTCAAAGGTTATATTTTAAAAATCGAAATAGGATTACTTTAATTACCAAAGACAATAAAGATACTGAAATCCCCCGACAGAGATATAAACCTATCCTTCTCATTACTACGCAGAGGTATGCACAAATGGAGAAATCGGACTTAATACAATTTCTCACCTTTGTGGATGACAACGGCGACAAACACAAAAGAAATATTGTCATCTTTGATGAAGCCCCGAAATTTTTTAGACGTGTAAATATTGGGGTAACGGAACTTAATGCAATGGATACTGCATTAAAGGAAGGAATCAATGATTTATGCGACAAAGATACCAAAGATAATATCCTGTTTCAATTCAGGAAGTTCAGCGAATATTTGCAAATGAAAATTAAACAGCTAGAGTACAGGCGTGACAAAAACACATATCTATACTGGTACGATGATAGCAGACACGAAACGCTTGAAGATGGGACAGATACATATAGGGTATTTGATAATGATGCTGAGTTTTTAAGATTATTCCACGCATACCTACCTTCAATAAAAATCAAATATCCAAAAGCAGAATTAGTTATGCGTATGATCTTCAAACTGATAAAAGATGGAGGTTTTTTTGTATCAACCAAGGTCAAGGCAAATGCGGACAATAAAACGGAATACGGAAAAACCTTCTTTGTACTGGACAACTGCACCGAAAAATTCAAACTAGATCCTGAGGTTAAAACTTTTATATTTGACGGAACAGCTAATATAGATTGCCGATACGAAGGATATGAAGGATTATTTGAGGTTATAGACTGCGAGGATTATGTGGTACCGCTGGATTACATGACTGTAAATCTAGTTAAATGTAATACAAGCAAAACTGCACTAATGGATCAAGAAGATTCTGAGATGAAATTATCGCTTATCAATAGATACATTAAATCATTGCAACTAGATGCAGATGATACTTTGTTTGTGTCATATCGCAATTTGTTGGAAAACAATGTTTTTGCAGAAAATGGACTCGATGCAATCAATATGGGGCATTTCGGAGGTCTTAAAGGATTCAATCATTGGCAAGATCGACACAATTTCATTCAGGTAGGGTTAAACACGTTTCCAGAACTGGAATACCTATTGATACTTTTTGAAACGCAATCGGAACTTTATGATTATGCAAGACATATATTTACAAAAAATGTGGAATCTGTAATAGCATGGTTTGACGATTTAACCGGGCATGGCAAGCGGAAAGATAGGACGAAAATTACATATGGTTTGACTTCAACTCAAATTAATGATGTCAGAGAATCACAAATTACATCGGATATGGTGCAGAATATTTATAGATGTGCTGCCAGAAATTATGATAATCGTAAACCTGTAAATCTTTATCTTGTATACGATTATGATAGGTTGGATGGTATAACACAGATGTTGAAATGGGAATTGGAAAGACTTGGTGCAAAATTTAAAGAGCATGATTTACCGGGGCGTAAGATAGCGAAAAGCCGAGTAAGAACTCCGGCGGGTGGTAATGATGCCAATGCTAAAACCCAACCACAGTTATTTTTTGATTGGGTAGAATCCATAGTTGACGAGCAAAAAGAATGGAAAAGCAAGGATATTGCCAAAAGCATTGGTTTGACAACAGAACAGTTGATCGAGTTGAAGAAGTCAAATTCGGACGTGCGAAAAATTCTTGCAGACATGAAAATACCACATAAAAATCTATACAAAAAATCAAATCTAAAAAATGGGGGTAATTTTCTTATAATAAATCCTTTATAAGAGAATTCCCCCCAAAAATGAAATTGTATCAAAAAAATGACTTGCATCTATGGAGCATAGCGACATGATGCAAACGGCGATATAATCGTCGTGTATAACCTACAATAGCAAGCGGGGGATATCTGGGACAAGCCCATTTATCCCACCGCAACACTGCATTGCTACGCAATTTGTGTATCAATATCAAAACATATATTTCTCTGGTTGTTGCTTTTATAACCAAGAAATAATAAAAATCGAGGAAACCCTGTAATATACAGACTGCATAACCCTAAAAAAGAGTTATTTTAAATCACTTAGAGTACGGAAATCAAGGTGAATAATGGCAGTAAGCAATGCAAAAAGGTCAGGAAATATACTGTGGTTATTGCCCGGTTAAGGTATGAAACTAATAGGGTAAATCGTTATGGCTCAAAATTGGCTTAAAATAAGTAATTTCTGAGGTTAAATTAAAATTCAAAAAAATAGAAACGCAGGAGGAACAATTTTTGTTAAAAGAAGGCAGGATTAAAATTTCAGAACTGAAGCCGCATCCTCAAAACAATTATTATTTTGATGATATGGTGGATGACGTATGGGATGACTTCTTACAATCTGTTCGTACATCTGGTGTTACCAATGCGATTACAATTACGCAGGATAAGACAATCATTAGTGGTCATCAGCGAGTCCGCGCTTGTAATGTACTGGGTATCGAAGAGATTTCATACAAGATGATTGAGTACACAGATGAACAGAAAGAAATCAAAGACCTGATTGAATCTAATTTGAAGCAGAGGGTTGCGGGCAATTCCAATCCGGTTAAACTGGGGCGTTGTTTTACGTTCTTGAAGGATTACTATGGGATTACTCATGGTGGGGATAGAAAAAGTGAAAAGATCAAAACCGCCAATGGCGTTCTTGAAATTACACAAGAAGAATTAGCGGCGCAGTGTGGATATTCTGTTGATGTATTGCAGCGCGCAGAATCTATTACAAAACTTCCGCAGGAAATTCAAGACCTTGTACAAGAAGGAAACATTTCACCTTCTACAGCTTCCAGACTAATCGCAAGACTTTCTCCGGAAGAACAGGAACAACTTGCAGCGTCGCTTCCCGCAACAAAAAAACTTACACAGAAACAGGTACAACAGTATATTCGTGACATTTCTGATCGTGATGTTCAAATCGGTGAACAGGCAAATGAACTTGTACATCTAAAACAGAAGAATATGGAATTGCAGTCGAGCCTTGATAAAGCGCAAAAACCTGAAACGATAACCGTTTATCCTGACGATTATGACAAGACAAAGCGCGAAAATAAAGAACGCGCACGGGATTATGAAATTCTAAATCAAGAATATCAGAAGCGTTGCCAAGAACTGAGAGATTTAAAAGAAAAAATGCGAGGATATGAAGAAAAGTCACCTGAAAAGCAATTTGATGAGCAATTGAAAGATGATACTATTTTCTTTTGCGCGAAAGTAAGTAATTTTTTGAAGGCAGTTGGAGGATATGCGTATCTAACAGAACATATTGACGGTTTGCCGCAGGAACAGCGCAATGGATATATTAAAGCAATCAGTTCGGTTGGTGCTTGGGCGCAGAATATTTTGGATTGTGTAAACAAAGGAGTAACTGTATATGAATGAAATGAAGAAAAAAGAAGCAGTATGTTGTAAGTAATATCTAATCTGCTTTAGATGCATTTTTACTAGAATTATAAAATTATGGTTGCTTCTATGTAAAAAAATACCATATTGGTGCGAAATATATTAAATATGATATTAAAATTAGTGGAATTGTTGCAAAAGTCGAACAAGTTGAAATCAATTTTAAATTTTGTATATGGTATATAAGTTGAGTAATTTGAATAAAGAAAACGCAGGCTAGATACGCGATTGAAGTCAGTCTGATTTTAAGTGAATTTTTAACCTTCAAAAAATCGTACACAAAAATTAAATATAAAATTTGTGCAAGTTGCCCCAGAAAGCCAATTTGCACATTTTTTATGCACTTTTATCTGCTGCAAAAATTGCGTAAAATCCGAGCCAAAAAACATCGAGTTTTGTCTATGGTAGGGAAATAAGATTTTAGTTTATTTCACTGGATTTACAAGATTGCTTCGAGAAAAGAGAAGGATGTAACGCTAGGTTTTTAACCCAAAAATTTTCACCACAAAAAATCTAATACAGAAATTAAACATAAAATTTGTGTAAGCCACCTGAAAAAGCCAATTTGCATATTTTTAATGCACTTTTATACGTTGCAAAAATTGCGTGAAATCCAAGCCAAAAAACATCGAGTTTTTGTCTTATGGTAGGAGAAGTAATATTTTTAGTTTATTCCACTGGTTTTACAGTGTTTACATAGATTACAGTGATTTACTGTTTTGACGCGCTGTTGGCATTGCTGATGGCGTGTCACTTTTATTATTTTTTATTCATAACTGCACTAACAAACGAACGACAATTGGAGGTTAACAAATGACTCTTAAAGATAGATGTAAAAAATTCACCCATGAACTTGGTATTCCTGTAACCAGATTTTGCCGCAGTATCAATATATCTACTAGGGCTTATTACAGTTGGCTGTCAGATGATTTAAAATTGGCAGAATCTACATTGACAAGAATTGATAAATACCTATCCAAGTATGGGTTTTAATATAGATGCAAACATATTAACAATTCGGGTTGTGTAAATGATTAAGTGAGGTAAAAATGATAAACAAGGACAAAATTACGTATAATGAACCGATTTACTTTGTGCCGAGTGGAATTGTCAAGAAAAGTGCAGTCTAAAAACTCACAAATTTTAAGCAGCAGATGAATGATACATATTGTGGTAATGTGTCTTATAAACAGCGGGTGGAAGCCCTAAGGGATTCGACGTATATACTCGCTTCCGATTATAGTAGATAAACACATATCGAAAGATAATAGATTTAACCTCCGCCATTGGCATTCGGTAAGTAGGAATTCTATAGAGCAGTTCCTTCTTCAAAGTTGCGAAGAAGCTCTCCATTCGGGCGTTATCGTAGCAGTGTGCCACACCGCTTAAGCTCTGCAGCATACCATATTCAGAAAGTTTTTTCTTGAACGCCTCGCTGGTATACTGGCTTCCGCGATCGCTATGAAGTGTCGCGCCTCGAACCGGATACCGGCAGGCAACTGCCTTGAGTGTATTGATACAAAGTTCTTTTCGCATATTGTCATCCATCTGAAGAGAAAGAATCTCACCGTTAAAGCAATCYATAATCGGGGAAATATAGAGTTTTCCGTCCAGGCAGCCGATCTGCGTGATATCTGTCAGCAGTTTTTGATACGGGGTATCAGCCCGAAAATCCTGCTTGATCAGATTTTCCTCCTCTTGAATTTCGGTGGCAGCGCGTGTTAAACCATGCGGACGTCTGGGTCTGCCGTGAATCAGACCTTTTTCGTGCATAATTCGCCTGATTCTACGTTTTCCTGTGTGGAATCCGTTCTGCTCCAAGGCAAGCTGCATTCGTTCCACGCCGTAATTGTCATTATAATCGGATTCATTCATAATCCTGTCTATTGCCGCCGAAAGAAGCGCGTCCTTAGACGGCTTACTGAGATTCTTCAGATATCGATAATATCCAGATTCGCTTATATGAAGAATTCTGCATAATAGTTCCACACTCCACTCCTTATCTGAATCTGTCTGTATAGAGTGGATAAAGCGGTATCGCTCATGTGCTTTTACTTCTTTCGGCGCGCTGCGAAAAAACCAAGAGCCTCCTGAAGTATATCGTTAGCTCGTTGGAGCTCTTTGACTTCCTTCTCCAGCTCAAGCATTCTTCGTTCCTGCTCGCTTGCCGGCAGTTGTTTATGACCACTTCCTACAAATGCCTGATCTCCGTATTTCTTTCGCTTACCTCGCCAGGTTGTGACTGTATTGTAGGGGATTCCAAGCTGGTCAGCCGCCTTCTTTGCTCCGATTTCATCTGAGAGCTTCAATGCTTCTTCTTTAAAATCTTTATCGTAGCTTCTTGCCATGA